>NZ_JBHJWZ010000001.1:0-258535 GCF_042267145.1 Microbacterium sp. NPDC056044
GTACTGCAGGGGGGACCCTGTGGGAGAGTAGGACACCGCCGGACACCCATTCACGGAATGGCCACCCATCGCAGGGTGGCCATTCCGCGTTAACACGGTGATTGCCGATGCACACCGCATCCAGGAGGATCGAACAATGGCAGAGCAGGAGCCGCGCGACGATCGACGCGCGCCACGCGAACGATCCGGCGGCAAGCCCTCGTCGGCAGGAAGCGACCGCAAACCGTATGCGAAGCGTGACGGCGACCGCAAGCCGTACCCGAAGCGCGACGGCGACCGTCCCTACGCGAAGCGCGACGGAGACCAGAAGCCTCACGCGAGGCGCGATGGCGACCACAAGCCTTATGCGAAGCGCGACGGCGACCGTCCCTATGCGAAGCGCGATGGCGACCACAAGCCCTACGCGAAGCGTGACGGCGACCGTCCCTACGTCAAGCGCGACGGTGACCGTCCCTATGCGAAGCGCGATGGCGACCACAAGCCCTACGCGAAGCGTGACGGCGACCGCCCGTATGCGAAGCGCGACGGCGACCACAAGCCCTACGCGAAGCGCGACGGCGACCGTCCCTACGTCAAGCGCGATGGCGACCGCCCGTATGCGAAGCGCGACGGCGACCACAAGCCCTACGCGAAGCGCGACGGCGACCGTTCCTACGCGAAGCGCGACGGCGACCACAAGCCGTACGCAAAGCGCGACGGCGATCGTCCGTACGCGAAGCGTGAAGGTGACCGTCCCTACGCGAAGCGTGAAGGTGACCGTCCCTACGCGAAGCGCGACGGCGACCAGAAGCCGTATGCGAAGCGCGACGGCGACCGTCCCTACGCGAAGCGCGACGGCGGCGACTACAAGCCGTCCGAGCGCTCCGCGCGTCCGACGCGCGGGGGAGCGAACCGCCCCGACCGCGCGATGCGTGAGGGCGAGATCCGTCCGGTCCGTGCCCGGCACGACGACCCGGTCATCCCTGCGGACATCACCGGGCGCGACCTTCCGCCCGGTGCCCGCAACGAGCTCAAGACCCTGAGCAAGGAGAACGCCGAAGAGGTCGCGCGTCACCTCGTGATGGCCTCGCAGCTCATCGACGAGGACCCGGTGCTGGCGCACCAGCACGCGCTGTCGGCATCGCGCCGCGCCGGCCGCATCGCCGTCGTGCGCGAGACGCTCGCCATCACGGCGTATGCCACCGGCGACTTCGCGCTCGCGCTGCGCGAGCTGCGCACCTACCGGCGCATCTCGGGGCGCGACGACCAGATCGCGCTCATGGTCGACAGTGAGCGGGGTGTCGGCCGCGCCGATCGCGCGCTCGAGGTCGGCCGTGCCGTCGACCGCGCCACGCTCGAGACGCCGGTGCGCGTCGAGCTGGCGATCGCGATGTCGGGCGCCCGTCTCGACCTCGGCGAGCCGGAGCGCGCGCTGCAGGAGCTCGACATCCCCGAGCTCGATCCGGATCGCGCCTTCGAGTGGAGCCCGGCGCTCTTCGCCGCCCGCGCCGCAGTGCTCGAGGAGCTCGGCCGCACCGACGAAGCCGCCGAGTGGCAGCGCCGTGCGGTGATCGCCGCAGAAGCGATCGACGCGGCGTCGGGTGTCGACGACCTCGAGACGGTCTTCGTCGAGGAGGTCATCGAAGAGGACTTCGAGGACGAGGACGAGGACGAGGACGAGGACGAGGACGAGGACGAGGACGAAGCAGAGGCCGAGCAGGACACGACGGAGGAACCAGGCCAGTCCGCGCCCGAGTCCGAGTCCGCGCCCACCGAGGCCGAGCCGGAGGAGGTCTCCGTCGCCGACGAGGTCGCCGAGATCCTCGTGGAGGCGGGCGTCGACGACGCACCCGGCGACGACGAGGCCGAGCGCTGATGGCGTTGTTCGGGCGGAGGGCTGCGACGCCTGCCCCGCTCGACGGCGTCGACGTGGTTCTCGCCGACCTCGACGGAGTCGTCTACGCCGGCGCCGGCGCGCTGCCGCACGCGGTCGAGAGCCTCAACCGCGCCCGTGACGGCCGTTCGCTCGCGTACATCACGAACAATGCTGCGCGCACGGATGCCTCGGTCGCGGCGCACCTGAGCGAACTCGGGCTCGCGACGACGCCGCGTGATGTTGTCACGAGCCCGCAGGCCGCGATGCGCCTGCTGACGGAGAAGATCGCGCCCGGCTCGACCGTGCTGGTCGTCGGCGGCGACGGGCTCGTCGTCGAGGTGGAGAAGGCCGGCTTCGTCGTGACGCGCAGCGCCGACGACGCGCCGTCCGCGGTCGTGCAGGGGTTCGCGCCGGAGGTGGGCTGGACCCAGCTCGCCGAGGCGGCGTTCGCGCTCAAGACGCCCGAGGAAGACGGCGGCATCCCGTGGGTGGCGACGAACACCGACTGGACGATCCCGCAGTCGCGCGGCATCGCGCCGGGCAACGGCACCCTGGTCTCCGCGGTGCACACCGCTGTCGGCCGCCTCGCGACCGTCGCCGGCAAGCCCGAGGTGCCGATCTTCGAAGAGGCCGTCGCACGGTTCGAGGCGCAGCATCCGTTGTTCCTGGGCGACCGTCTCGATACCGACATCCTCGGCGCCAACCGCGCCGGCATTCCCTCCGCCCTCGTGCTCACCGGCGTGGACCGGCCGAAGCATGTGCTCGCGGCCCCCGAGAACTCGCGCCCGACGTACATCCTGGGCGACCTCCGGGAGCTCCATGAGCCGTACCCCGAGGTGCAGGTGAAGGATGGCGTGGCGACGGTCAGAGACGCACGCGTCGCGATCGACGGCGCCGACATCCGCATCCTGAGCGAGGGGGACCGGCCGGTCGACCTCGTGCGCGCGGGCGCGGCGGCGATCTGGTCGTCCGGGCGGGCGATCTTCGGCTTCCGCGTGCCCGAACGGCTGTACGCGGATCCGTTCCACCGCCCCTGATCCTCGCCGCGGCGAACCGGGCGGTGTCGGGCGACCCCCGTAGTCTGGAGGACATGGATCGACCTGACGCGCATGAGGACGAGCACGGCGACCTGCTGTCGACCCTCGAGGTGATCGAGGCGCAGCCTCTGGAGACCCGCGCCGAGGCGTACGACTCGCTCCACGACACGCTCGCCCGCCGCCTCGAGGCGACCCCGGGCACCTCGTCATGACGAGCCGCCTCGACGCCGCTCTCGCCGCCCGGGGCCTCGCGCGTTCCCGCACCCACGCCGCGACGCTCATCGCCGAGGGAGTGGTCACGGTCGACGGGCGTCCCGTCGTCAAGGCCTCGACCCCCGTCGGGGACGACGCCGTGATCGAGGTGGCGGCTTCCGATCACTACGTCAGCCGGGCCGCGCACAAGCTCATTGCGGGTCTCGACGCCTTCGCCGTCGACGTCAGCGGCCGTGTCTCGCTCGACATGGGCGCGTCCACCGGCGGGTTCACCCAGGTGCTGCGCGAGCGCGGCGCCGAGCCGGTGATCGCGGTGGATGTCGGGCATGGGCAGCTCGCGGCATCCGTCTCCCAGGATCCCGGGGTGCACGCGGTCGAGGGCTTCAACGTCCGCTACATGACCGCCGGCACCCTCGCCGAGGCGAGCGGCGTCGCGGAGGCGCCGTCGGTCATCACGGGCGATCTGTCGTTCATCTCGCTCACGCATGTGCTGCCGGCGGCGCGCGGGGTCGCGGCATCCGATGCCGATCTCGTGCTGCTGATCAAGCCGCAGTTCGAAGTGGGGCGCACGGCGGTGAAGGGCGGCCTCGTGACGAACCCCGTGCTCCGCGCCGATGCCGTCGCGCGCGTGCTGTGGGCGGCGTGGGACGCGGGGCTCGGCACGTGTGGCCTCGTCTCCTCCCCGATCGCGGGTACGCACGGCAATTCCGAGTTCATCGCACACCTCGCGCCGGGGCGGGGGAGCAATCCGACAGAATGGTTGAGCACTGTGAACCGACTGGCGGGGAGCCGATGAACGACGCCGACACCGAGGCCCAGCGCAGCATCCTGGTGGTCGCGCACGCCCATCGCGCCGACACCGTCTCTGCGGCGGAGCGGGTGGTCGCCGCGCTGCGTGCTGCCGGCGCGCGTCCCGTGCTCGCGCTCGACGACGGCGAAGACCTCGTGCAGGCGGGCCCGTCGCTGGCCGACGTCGCCGTGCTGGGCATCGATGTGCCGGTGACCCACATCGAGCTCGCGATCGTGCTGGGCGGCGACGGGACGATCCTGCGCGCCGCCGAACTCGTGCGCGAGGGGAGCGCGCCGGTCCTCGGCATCAACATGGGCCACGTCGGCTTCCTGGCCGAGATCGAGCGCGACGACATGGACGAGGCTGTCCGCCGTGTCATCGCCCGCGAGTACGAGGTCGAGGAGCGCATGGCGCTCCAGGTGCGGGTGAAAGACACCGGCGACTCCGTCATCTACGAGACCTGGGCGCTCAACGAGGCGACCGTCGAGAAGGCCAGCCGTGAGCGCCTGCTCGAGGTCGTCGTCGAGATCGACGGCCGCCCGCTGTCGAGCTTCGGCTGCGACGGCATGGTCGTCTCGACGCCCACGGGCTCGACCGCCTACAACTTCTCCGCCGGCGGCCCCGTGATCTGGCCGACCGTCGAGGCGATCGCCGTCGTGCCGCTGTCGGCGCACGCGCTGTTCGCGAAGCCCCTCGTCGTCGGGCCCGAGCACTCGGTCGCGATCGAGGTGCTCGAGCGCACCAACGGCACCGGCATCCTGTGGTGCGACGGGCGACGCTCGCACGACCTGCCGCCGGGCGCGCGCGTCGTGGTGCGGCGGTCCGATCGCCCCGTGCGTCTCGCGCGCCTGCACCACGCGCAGTTCACCGACCGCCTGGTGCGCAAGTTCCGCCTGCCGGTCGAGGGCTGGCGTGGTCCGGCGGCCATCACGGGTGTGCTGCCGACGCAGAAGCCGGGAATGGATGCTGCCACCGCCGTGGACCTCGGCACCGATGTGGTCGGCAGCGAGGTCGCCCCGTGATCGAGGAGATGCGCCTGCGCGACCTCGGCGTGATCGCCGAGGCGACGCTGCCGATCGGCGCCGGATTCACGGCGATCACCGGTGAGACCGGTGCCGGCAAGACCATGGTGGTGACCGGGCTCGGGCTGCTGCTCGGCCAGCGCGCCGACTCCGGCGCGGTGCGCGCCGGCGCCCCGCAGGCGACCGTCGACGGCGTGTGGATCGTCCCGGAGGACGGACCCGTCGCCGCGCGCGTTCGCGAAGCCGGCGGCGACGTCGAACCGATCGGCGGAGGCCGTGCCGAGCTGTACATCGGCCGCTCGATCTCGAGCGAGGGCCGCGGGCGGGCGTCCGTGGGCGGCCGGGCCGCACCGGCCGGCGTGCTCGCCGATCTCGCCGACGAGCTCGTCGTGGTGCACGGGCAGTCCGACCAGCTGCGCCTGCGGTCGGCCGCCGCGCAGCGCGATGCACTCGACCGCTTCGGCGGCGAGACCGTCCACACCGCGCGCGACACCTACCGTCGTGCCTTCGAGCACTGGCGCGCGATCGAGCGCGAGCTGTCGCAGCTCACTGACGATCGCGATGCGCGGGCGCGCGAAGCCGAAGACCTGCGGGTTCAACTCGCCGAGATCGAGCAGGCCGCACCGGAATCCGGTGAGGACGCCGAGCTCACCACGCGCGCGGAGCGGCTCGCGAACGCCGAAGAGCTGCGCGTCGCCGCCGCGACCGCCCACGACGGGCTCTCGGGCGAGGGCGACGAACCCGACGCCGGCGCCCTGCTGGCCGAGGCGCGGCGCGCGCTCGAGCGCGTGCACGATCCGGTGCTCGCCGAACTCGCCGGGCAGCTCGCCGACGTCGGCTACCGCGTCGCCGACATCGCGGCGGCGCTGGCGGGTTACCTCGCCGATCTCGACGAGTCCGGTCCGCACGAGCTCGCGGCGGTCGAAGAACGTCGCGCCGTGCTCGCCGGCCTCGTCCGCGCGCACGGCACACTCGACGCCGCCATCGAGCTTCTCGACACCGGCTCGTCGCGCCTCGCGGAACTCGATGACGACTCGGATCGGATCGACCGGCTGACCGCGGAGCGGGATGCCGCAGCATCCGTCCTCGACGAGGCCGCCGCCGTGCTCACCGCGGCGCGCACCGACGCGGCCGCGCGGCTGGGCGCCGCGGTCACCACGGAACTGCGGGCGCTCGCGATGCCCGACGCGCGACTCGAGGTCGCCGTCACCGCCGGCGCCGAGACCGCATCGGGCCGGGACGACGTCGCGATCCTGCTGGCCCCGCACCCGGGCGCCGAGCCGCGGGCCGTCTCGCGCGGCGCGAGCGGCGGCGAGCTCAGCCGCGTCATGCTCGCGATCGAGGTCGTGATCGCCGCCGTCGACCCCGTGCCGACGTTCGTGTTCGACGAGGTCGACGCGGGGATCGGCGGCGCCGCCGCGATCGAGGTGGGCCGGCGTCTCGCCCGCCTGTCGGAGTCGTCGCAGGTGATCGCCGTCACGCACCTCGCGCAGGTCGCCGCCTTCGCGGCCAACCACCTGACCGTCGTGAAGGCGAACGACGGCTCGGTCACGGCATCCGACGTCCGCCGCCTGGACGGCGCCGACCGCGAGGCCGAGATGGCGCGCCTGCTGTCGGGCATGCCCGATTCCGACGCCGCGCTCACGCACGCACGCGAGCTGCTCAGCCTTCGCACCGAAGTCGACTGATAGGATCAAAGCCCGTGATGCAGAGTTCTGATTCTTCCCGCGGCGACACTTCGAACGACACCACCAAGCACATCTTCGTGACCGGTGGTGTCGTTTCCTCGTTGGGCAAGGGACTCACCGCGGCCAGCCTCGGAAACCTCCTCACCGCCCGGGGCCTGCGTGTCGTGATGCAGAAGCTCGACCCGTACCTGAACGTCGATCCGGGCACGATGAACCCGTTCCAGCACGGCGAGGTCTTCGTGACCGACGACGGCGCCGAGACGGACCTCGACATCGGCCACTACGAGCGCTTCCTCGACATCGAGCTGAGCCAGGCGGCCAACGTCACGACGGGGCAGATCTACTCGCAGGTCATCGCGAAGGAGCGCCGCGGCGAGTACCTCGGCGACACCGTGCAGGTGATCCCGCACATCACCGACGAGATCAAGCGCCGCATGCGCCTGCAGGCCGACGAGACCCCCAAGCCCGACGTGATCATCACCGAGATCGGCGGCACGGTCGGCGACATCGAGTCGCAGCCGTTCATCGAGTCGGCGCGCCAGATCCGCCACGAGCTGGGCCGCAACAACGTCTTCTTCGTGCACGTCTCGCTCGTGCCCTTCATGGGCGCGTCGGGCGAGCAGAAGACCAAGCCCACGCAGCACTCGGTCGCCGCGCTCCGCTCCATCGGCATCCAGCCCGACGCGCTCGTGCTCCGCAGCGACCGTCCCGTCACCGAGTCGAACAAGCGCAAGATCGCGCTCATGTGCGACGTCGACGAGGGCGCCGTCGTGAACGCGGTCGACGTGCCCAGCATCTACGACATCCCCTCGATGCTCAACGAGCAGGGCCTCGACGACTACATCGTCCGCGCCCTCGGCCTGTCGAAGGCCGCCGACGTCGACTGGTCGCGCTGGCAGCGCGTGCTGAACGCCGTGCACAACCCGAAGCACGAGGTCACGATCGGCCTCGTCGGCAAGTACATCGACCTGCCGGATGCCTACCTCTCGGTCACCGAGGCGCTCAAGGCCGGCGGGTTCGCGCAGGAGACGCACGTCAACATCCGCTGGATCCCCTCGGACGAGTGCGAGACGCCCGAGGGCGCGGCCAAGGCGCTGGGCCCGCTCGACGGCATCGTGATCCCCGGCGGCTTCGGCATCCGCGGCATCGAGGGCAAGATCGGCGCGCTGAAGTTCGCGCGCGAGCAGGGCATCCCGACGCTCGGCATCTGCCTGGGCCTGCAGTGCATCGTGATCGAGTACGCACGCCACGTCGCCGGGATCGAGGATGCCTCGTCGAGCGAGTTCGACCCTGACACGCAGCATCCCGTCATCGCCACGATGGAGGAGCAGGTCGACATCCTCGAAAGCGGCGACCTGGGCGGGACGATGCGTCTCGGCCTGTACCCGGCCGACCTCGCCGAGGGATCGATCGCGGCCGAGGTGTACGGCGGCGACCGCGCGTCGGAGCGCCACCGCCACCGCTACGAGGTGAACAACCGCTACCGCGACCAGATCGCGGAGGCCGGCCTGGTGTTCTCGGGCATCAACCCCGACCTGAACCTCGTCGAGTACGTCGAGCTGCCGCGCGACGTGCACCCGTACTACATCGCGACGCAGGCGCACCCCGAGCTGCGCTCGCGCCCGACGAACGCGAACCCGCTGTTCCGCGGTCTCGTCGGCGCGGCGCTCGAGCGGCACCGCTCGAGCGAGCTGTTCGAGGTCGAGAACGACTGACGTGACGCCGGAACTCCTCGCCGACGAGCCCGTCGACGCCACCGTCCTCGACAGCGACCTGGTCTACGAGGGCCGGGTGTGGGACGTGCGCAGCGACACCGTCGCGTACGGCGACGGCCAGATCGTGCGCCAGTACGTCGATCATCCCGGGGCGGCCGCGGTCGTCGCGGTCGACGACGAGGGGCGGGTGCTGCTGATCCAGCAGTACCGGCACCCGATCCGTCACCGCGACTGGGAGATCCCGGCGGGCCTGCTCGACATGGCGGGGGAGACGCCGCTCGAGACGGCTCGGCGCGAGCTCGCCGAGGAGGTCGACCTCGTCGCCTCGTCGTGGGAGCCGCTGGTGAGCATCTTCACCACGCCGGGCGGGAACGACGAGATCGTCCACCTGTTCCTCGCTCGCGGGCTGACGCCCGCGAGCGAGGTGCACGCGCGCGAGGACGAGGAGGCCGACATCCGCCTCGAGTGGCTGCCGCTCGCCGACGCGGTGGCCGGCGTCCTCGCGGGGCGGCTGCGCAACGGCATCCTCGCGGTGGGCCTGCTCGCCGCCGCCGAGCGTCTCCGCCAGGCGGACGCCCCGGGAGCCTGACAAGCCCGCCGGAGTGCGCCGACCGGCCCGCCGAACGTGAGACCCTCGTGACAGGAGGCGCCTGACATGCAGATCGCTCGAGCCGTGGACTCGTACTTGCGCCACGTGGCGATCGAACGCGGCCTGTCGGAGAACACGGTCGCGGCGTACCGGCGCGACCTCGCCGGGTACGCCGACTGGCTGCGAGAACAGCACGTCGACGACACGGCCGCGGTCACGTCGGTGACGCTCGCGAGCTTCATCGCCGACCGCGCCGCCGCGCAGCCGCCCATGGCGGCGTCGTCGCTGGCGCGACTGCAGTCGTCGGTGCGGGGCCTGCACCGGTTCCTCGCGCGCGAAGGCATCGAGCCCGCCGACCCGTCGTCGAACCTGCGCCCGCCCAAGCAGCCGCGGCGGCTGCCCAAGGCGCTGACGATCGACCAGGTCGAGAGCCTGTTGGATGCCTCGGGCCCGGCGCCCGCGACCGAGGCCGACGTGTCCGGGGCGCCCGGAGCGGCAGCGGGCGACCTGCTCGGCATGCGCGACCGCGCCCTGCTCGAGCTGCTGTACGCGACCGGCGCGCGGGTGTCGGAGATCGTGCAGCTCGACGTCGACGACGCCGCGCACGGCGACGTGCTCCGGGTACGCGGCAAGGGCTCGAAGGAACGCATCGTGCCGGTGGGCTCGTACGCGCGCGCCGCCGTCGACGCGTACCTCACACGCGCGCGGCCCGAACTCTCTCATCGCGGCCGGTCGACGCCGAAGCTCTTCCTCGGCGCGCGGGGAGCACCGCTGTCGCGGCAGAGCGCCTGGCTCATCATCCAGTCGGCCGCCGAGCGCGCGCACCTCACGGCGCACGTGTCGCCGCACACCCTGCGGCACTCGTTCGCGACGCACCTCCTGCAGGGCGGCGCCGACGTCCGCGTCGTGCAGGAGCTGCTCGGCCACGCCTCCGTGGCGACGACGCAGATCTACACGTACGTGTCGGTCGACGCCCTCCGCGACGTGTACGCGACGTCGCATCCGCGCGCCCGCTGACGATTTCACCCCGGGCCGCGATCTCCGACAGACTGAGCGGCTGGGGATCCGCCACGAGGGCGGACCATCGATTCGTCCGGGGGGATCGAATGAAGAACACACGTGCACGCCTCTCGCTCGCGGCAGTCGTCGTCGCTGCGGCGGTGTCGCTGAGCGGCTGCTCCATCGTCGAGCAGCTCATGCCGGCCTCGCAGCCGGTGCGCGACGCCGAGACCGGCGAGGTCACCGAGCAGGTCGACAACGCGGACGTCTTCGCCGTGCGCGTCGGCGACTGCCTGAACACCGCCGACCTCGACACGACCGATCAGGTCAGCAACGTGCCTGTCGTGCCGTGCGCGGAGCCGCACGACGACGAGGTGTACCACGCCTACGTGCTGGCCGACGGCGAGTATCCGGGTCAGGACGCGATCCTCGCCGAAGCCGACAACGTCTGCGTGGCCGAGTTCGCGACGTTCGTGGGCATCGCGTACGAGGAGTCGACGCTCGACTACTGGCCGATGTATCCGACGGACGGGTCGTGGAGCGACGGCGACCGCGAGGTGCTGTGCATCGCGTGGGATCCGTCGGGGCAGCTGACCGGCACCCTCGCCGGCGCGGCGCGCTGACGGGCCTCCCGGCGCCCGCTTCCGCGGGCGCCGGCACCTGAGGTCCATGTGCCGCTGAGGCGGCGCTTTGCTGAACGATTGCCCAACAGCCGACTAGGATCGAGCGAGCACAAGGAAGCGGGAGCACGGTGGCGGACAGCACGGCGAAGACCAGACCGGCGAAGGCCTCGGAGTCTGACGTCCCCATCGGACCCACCGGTCGTCCCTATCAGGGCTTCCCCACTCCGCCGAAGCTCGACGGCCACGGTCCCGCTCGCATCATCGCGCTGTGCAACCAGAAGGGCGGCGTCGGCAAGACGACGACCACCATCAACCTCGCGGCCGCCCTCGCCGGCTACGGCCGCAAGGTGCTCGCGGTCGACTTCGACCCGCAGGGGGCGCTGTCGGCGGGTCTCGGCATCCAGACCCACGAGATCCCCACGATCTACGACCTGCTGCTCGACGGCAAGCGCGACCCGCACGAGGTCATCGTGCACTCGCGCGTCGAGAACCTCGACGTGATCCCGGCGAACATCGACCTGTCGGCTGCCGAGGTGCACCTCGTCAACGAGGTCGCGCGCGAGCAGACGCTGTCGCGGGCGCTCCGCAAGCTCACGGGCGACTACGACGTGATCCTCATCGACTGCCAGCCGTCGCTCGGCCTCCTGACGGTCAACGCGCTCACCGCGAGCCACGGCGTCGTCATCCCGCTCGAGTGCGAGTTCTTCGCCCTCCGCGGCGTCGCGATGCTGATCGAGACGATCGACAAGGTGCGTGACCGTCTCAACCCCACGATCACGCTCGACGGCGTGCTCGCCACGATGTACGACGCGCGCACGCTCCACTCGCGCGAGGTGCTCGAGCGCGTGGTCGACGCCTTCGGCGACGACGTGCTCGAGACCGTCATCGGCCGCACCGTCAAGTTCCCCGACGCCTCCGTCTCGGGCATGCCGATCACCGAGTTCGCGCCGGAGCACGCCGCCGCGCAGGCCTACCTGCGACTGGCGCGGGAGCTGGTCGCCCGTGGCGCTGTCGCCTGACGCTTCGGCAGGCTCACCGGCCGGGGAGGGATTCCGGGTCGCGCTCTCGAATTTCGACGGGCCGTTCGACCTCCTCCTCACCCTGATCTCGAAGCACGAGCTCGACATCACCGAGGTGTCGCTGTCGCTCGTGACCAACGAGTTCATCGCCTACTTGCGGCAGGTGGGTCCGGGCGAAGAGCTGGACGAGGCATCCGAGTTCCTCGTCGTCGCCGCGACCTTGCTGGACATGAAGGTCGCGGGACTGCTTCCGCAGGGCGAGCTCGTCGACGCCGAGTCGGTCGCGCTGCTCGAAGCACGCGACCTGCTGTTCGCGCGGCTGCTGCAGTACCGCGCCTTCAAGGAGGTCTCGACGTGGTTCGAGCGGTGCCTGCGCCGTGAGGCGGTGCGCCACACCCGCTCGGTCCGCCTCGACGAGAAGTACCGCAACGCCGTGCCCGAGCTCGTGTGGTCGCTGAGCGCCGACGACTTCGGGGCGCTGGCGCTGCTGGCGATGACGCCGAAGGAGATCCCGCGCATCGGGTTCGACCACCTGCACGCACCGCTGGTGAGCATCCGCGAGCAGGCCGCGATCGTGGTGACGCTGCTGCGGGATGCCGGGTCCCTGACGTTCCGCGAGCTCATCGCGGGCGTCGGCCAGGCGGGAGTGGTAGTCGCCCGTTTCCTCTCGGTGCTGGAGCTGTACCGCCACGCCGCCCTGTCGTTCGAACAGCTCGAGCCGCTCGGCGAGCTGACCCTCCGCTGGAGCGCGCAGCGCTGGAGCGACGAGAACCTCGCCACTTTGGGAGCCGACTATGACCGATGACCCGACCACCGCAGAGAGCACGCCGCCCGCCGTCACCGTGACCGACGTCGCACGGCGGCTCGAGGCGATCCTGCTGATCGTCGAGGAGCCGCAGAGCCTGGTGAGCCTCGCGGCGGCCGTCGGCGCGCCCGTGCCCGCGGTGCGGCAGGCCATCGAGACGCTCGTCGACGACTACGACGGCAAGTCCGGCGGCCCCGTGCGCGGCTTCGAGCTGCGCGAGGTCGGCGGCGGCTGGCGCCTCTACGTCCGTGAGGAGCTCGACGACCTCGTCAGCGAGTACGTCGGCGGCCAGGCGCCGTCGCGGCTGTCGCAGGCGGCACTCGAGACCCTCGCGGTCATCGCCTACAAGCAGCCGGTCAGCCGCAGCCAGGTCGCGTCGATCCGTGCCGTGAACGTCGACTCCGTCGTGCGCACGCTGCTCGCGCGCGGACTCATCACGGAGCTCTTCGCCGACGCCGAGACCGGCGCCATCAATTACGGCACCACCGACGCGCTGCTCGTGCACCTCGGCATCAACTCGCTGGACGAACTGCCGCACATCTCGCCGCTGCTCGACGGGGCGGACGAGGTCGGCGACAACCTGGACGAAGGAGTGCGACGATGACCGGCGCCGAATCCACCGAGGGCGTGCGCCTTCAGAAGGCCCTGGCGAACGCGGGGGTCGCGTCGCGGCGCGTCGCCGAGCAGCTCATCGTCGAAGGGCGCGTGCGTGTGAACGGCACGGTGGTCACCGAGCTCGGCTCGCGCGTCGACCCCGAGAACGACCTGGTCGACGTCGACGGCACCGCCGTCCAGTTCGACCAGTCCAAGCGCTACGTCATGCTCAACAAGCCCACCGGCGTCGTGAGCTCCATGAAGGACGACCGCGGCCGCCCCGACCTCCGCCGCTTCACGAAGGACTGGGAGGAGCGCCTCTACAACGTGGGGCGATTGGATGCTGAGACCAGCGGTCTGCTCGTGCTCACCAACGACGGCGAGCTCGCGCACGTGCTCGCGCACCCGTCGTTCGGCGTGACCAAGGTCTACATCGCCAAGGTCGAGGGCGTCGTGACGCCGCAGACCGTCCAGAAGCTGCTGCGCGGCGTGGAGCTGGAGGACGGCCCCATCTCCGCCGACAAGGCACGGCTGCTGTCGTCGTCGGCCGAGGGCGGCGGGTCGCTGGTCGAGCTCACCCTCCACTCGGGGCGCAACCGCATCGTGCGCCGCATGATGGCCGAGGTGGGGCATCCCGTCGTCGAACTCGTGCGCCGCCAGTTCGGCCCGCTGCACCTGGGAACGCTGCCAGCCGGGCGCGCCCGCGAGTTGACTAAAGTGGAGCGGGGCGCTCTGCTGACTCTTTCGCGCCAAGCCGCAGGTCAACAGGAGGACTAAGTGACAGCGACCTCCCTCGCTCCGCGCGTGCAGGGCACGGTGCGCGTCGTCGGCGCCGGCCTCCTCGGCGCGAGCATCGGCCATGCGCTCAGCGCGCGCGGCCTCGATGTCGCCCTCGACGACACGTCGCCCGCACAGCTGCGCCTCGCGATCGACTACGGCGCCGGCCGCCGTGCCGCCGAAGACGACGAGCCGTCGCTGGTCGTCGTCGCCGTGCCGCCGGATGTCACGGCCGATGTCATCCAGCGCGAGCTCGAGCGCTACCCGCGCGCCGTCGTGACCGACGTCGCGAGCGTCAAGCTCGAACCGCTCCGCGCGCTGCGCGAGCGCGGCGTCGACCTCACGCACTACATCGGCTCGCACCCGCTCGCGGGTCGCGAGCGCGGGGGAGCGATCTCGGCCCGCGCCGACATCTTCGTCGGCCGCCCCTGGGTGGTCTGCCGCGACGAAGAGACGCCGTCGGCCGACCTCGCCCTCGTCGAGGCCCTCGCGCTCGACCTCGGTGCGACGCCGATCGAGATGACCCCCGAAGACCACGACCGCGGCGTCGCGCTCGTCTCGCACGTGCCGCAGCTCGTCGCCAGCCTCCTCGCCGGCCGCTTCGTCGACGCGCCCGACGGCTCGCTGCGCCTCGCCGGCCAGGGCGTCCGCGACACGACGCGCATCGCGGCGTCGGCTCCTGAGCTGTGGGTGCAGATCCTCGGCGCGAACGCCGCGCCCGTCGTCGACGTGCTCGACCTGATCGCGGCCGACCTCACCGCCGTCGCCGATGCGCTGCGCGAGCCCGACGCGCCGGGGGCACGTCGTGCCGTCGCCGACACGATCCGCCGCGGCAACGACGGCGTCGAGCGCCTCCCCGGCAAGCACGGGCAGAACCGCCGCTACGACCAGGTCGTGGTGATGGTCGACGACACGCCCGGCCAGCTCGGGCGCCTGTTCGGCGAACTCGGCGAGCTCGACGTGAACGTGGAAGACCTGCGCCTGGAGCATTCGCCCGGCGCCCAGTTCGGCCTCGCCGAGATCAGCGTCGTCCCGAGCGCGGTGCGCCGGGCGATCGACGGTCTCGAGTCGCGCGGCTGGAAGATTGCGAGCACCACCAATGACTGACCCCGCGATCACCAAGCCGGGGCCCGACCCCGTCGTCGTCGCGATCGACGGACCCGCCGGCAGCGGCAAGTCCAGCGTCTCGAAGCAGGTCGCCCGGCGCCTCGGCTACGGCTACCTCGACACCGGCGCCGCCTACCGCGCGCTGGCGTGGCACGCGCTGGAGCGCGGCATCGACACGTCGGACGCAGCATCCGTCCTCGATGTCTCGGGTGATTTCGACTACGCGATCTCGCTCGACCCCGACGCGTACTGGGTGCGGGTCGGTCAGGCCGACGTGACCGACGCGATCCGCGAGCCGCGCGTCTCGGACGCCGTGAGCGGCGTCGCGCGCGTGCCCGCGGTGCGGCAGTCGGTGAACGCGCTGTTCCGTGCGCTCGTGGCGCACTCGGGGCGACCGGGCGTCGTGGTCGAAGGCCGCGACATCACGACCGTCGTCGCCCCTGACGCGCCGGTGCGCATCCTCCTCACGGCCGCGCCCGAGATCCGGGCCGCGCGCCGCAGTGCCGAGCTGACCACACAGGATGCCGCGGCCGTCGCCGCCGCCCTGCACCAGCGCGACGCCTCCGACTCGGCGGTCGTCGACTTCCTCACCGCCGCGCCCGGCGTCGAGGTGGTCGACTCGACGCCCCTCGATTTCGACCAGACCGTGGACGCCGTGCTCGGCGTGATCCAGGCCGCGCTCCGCGCGCCGGCGGTCGACCCACTGCAGACAGGAGCCTGAGATGGCTGATGACAACGCCGAGTTCGACGAGTTCGAGCCGGCCGACGACCACCTCGCCGAGAACCTCGCGGACCTCGACGACGAGCTCGCCGAGCAGCGGGCCGTCGCCCTGCGCGTCGGCCTCGACGATTACGACCTCGACGACGAAGACGCGGCGCTGCTCGCCGGCATCGTCCGCGGCGAGGACGGCATCGAGTTCCTGCCGGCGCTGCCCGTCGTCGCGATCGTCGGTCGCCCGAACGTCGGTAAGTCGGCGCTCGTGAACCGCATCCTCGGCCGGCGCGAAGCCGTCGTCGAGGACACCCCCGGTGTCACGCGCGACCGCGTCACGTACAAGGCCGAGTGGATGGACCGCCGCTTCACGCTCGTCGACACCGGCGGGTGGGAGCCCGACGCGAAGGGCATCGACCGCTCCGTCGCCGCGCAGGCCGAGGTCGCGATCGACCTGTCGGACGTCGTGCTGTTCGTCGTCGACGCGATGGTCGGCGCCACCGCGACCGACGAGCACGTGGTGCGCCTCCTCCGCAAGGCCAACAAGCCGGTCTTCCTCGTCGCGAACAAGATCGACGACGCCCGCCAGGAGCCCGAGGCCGCGGCGCTCTGGAACCTCGGCCTCGACCAGCCGTGGCCGGTCTCCGCCATCCACGGACGCGGCGTCGCCGACCTCCTCGACGAGGTCGTGAAGGTCATGCCCGACGTGTCGGCGGTCGCCAAGGCCGAGATCGGCGGCCCGCGTCGCGTCGCCATCCTCGGCCGCCCGAACGTCGGCAAGTCGTCGCTGCTCAACAAGGCCGCGGGCGAAGAGCGCGTCGTCGTCAACGAGCTCGCGGGCACTACCCGCGACCCCGTCGACGAGATCGTCGAACTCGGCGGCAAGCTCTGGCGCTTCGTCGACACTGCCGGCATCCGCCGGCGCGTTCATCTGCAGCAGGGCGCCGACTTCTACGCGTCGCTGCGCACGTCGGCCGCGCTCGAGAAGGCCGAGGTCGCGATCGTCGTGATCGACGTCACGCAGCCGATCAGCGTGCAGGACCTCAACATCATCGACCTCGTCCTCGAGTCGGGTCGTGCGCTCGTCATCGCCTACAACAAGTGGGATCGCCTGAACGACGACGACATGGACGGCCAGGACCGCCGCCGCTACCTCGAGCGCGAGATCGAGCAGGACCTCGCGCACGTGCAGTGGGCGCCGCGCGTCAACATCTCCGCCCGCACCGGCCGCCACCTCGACAAGCTCGTGCCGGCGCTCGAGACCGCCCTCGAGTCGTGGGATCAGCGCATCCCGACGGGCAAGTTCAACGCCTTCCTCACCGAGCTCATCGCGGAGCACCCGCACCCGCTGCGCGGCGGCAAGCAGCCCCGCATCCTGTTCGGCACCCAGGCGTCCACGCGCCCGCCGACCTTCGTGCTGTTCACGACAGGCTTCCTCGACCCCGGCTACCGCCGCTTCATCCAGCGACGCCTGCGCGAGCTGTACGGGTTCGAGGGCTCGCCGATCGTGATCAACATGCGCGTGCGCGAGCGTCGCCAGCGCTGACGCGGAGTTCCGTGAATGACGGATGCCTCGGCCCGAGGCATCCGTCATTCCCTCATGCCTGCTCGCCGTGGCCGTAGCGAGCCGGGCGCACCATCGCGGTGGCGTCGGGCTCGGCGAAGCCGAACTGCCGGTAGAGGCCGTGCGCGTCGCCGGTGAACAGCGTCCACCGCATGTCGGCGCCCGGGCCGTCGTCGATCATCAGGCGGATGAGGCGCTTGCCGAGTCCGTGTCCGCGGTGTGCGTCGACGACGAAGACATCGGCCAGGTAGGCGAAGCCGACTCCGTCCGAGACGGCGCGCGCGAAGCCCACCAGCTCGCCCGTCGGGCGATGGTAGGCGGCGACCACGCGCCACGCGTTGTCGAGCTGCGTCTCGACCTGCGCGCGGGTGCGCCATCCGCCCCAGTACGCCTCGGTCGAGAGCCACGCCCACACGGCGTCCCGCTGGATGCGGGCGGGATCGTCGTCGAGTTCGTAGAGGTCGTCCGGCATCCCGCCATTCTGTCGGATGCGCGGGCGGTGCGACGCGGTCACGCGCGGTCATGCGGCCGTGCGCGGCGGCGGGTGTGACAGGCTGGCAGGGTGACGATCGAGCCTCCCGCCCCCGGTGAGCCCCGGCGTCCGCACGGGCCCCGCAACCCGGGGGACGCGTGGGTCGTGGCGCCGACGGGGGAGCGGTACTGGGGCCGGTTCGGTGCGGCGGGGCTGCTCGCGATCGACGCGCAGCGCGGGATCCTGCTGCAGCACCGCGTCTCGTGGAGCCACTTCGGCGACACCTGGGCGCTGCCGGGCGGCGCGCGCCACGAGGGCGAGTCGGCGTCCGAGGGCGCGCTGCGCGAGGCCGCTGAGGAGGCGGGCGTGCCCGGCACCGCGGTGCAGCCTCGCGTGCTGAGTGTCTTCGATCTCGGCTACTGGAGCTACACGACCGTGGTCGGCGATGTCGTGACCCCTTTCGAGCCCACCATCAGCGACCCCGAGAGCCGCGAGCTCGCCTGGGTGCCGGTCGACGAGGTGACGCGCTACCCGCTGCACCCCGGCTTCGCCGCCTCGTGGGAGCGCCTGCGGAGTCTGATCGACGTGCGGCCCGCGGTCGTCGTCGACATCGCCAACGTCATGGGGTCGGTGCCCGACGGCTGGTGGCGCGACCGCCCCGGCGCGGCATCCCGGCTGATCGGCCGCATCGACGAGCTCGCCGCGCGCGGCGTGCCGGGCTCCGCGCTCGAGCTTGCCGAGCAGACCTGGTATCCCGAGTGGACGGCGGTCGTCGAGGGGCAGGCACGCGGGGTGGCGGGAACCCCGGGTATCGGCGTCGTGCGGGCCGAGGCATCCGGTGACGACGCGATCGTCGCGGCGGCGCAGCAGGAGGTCGCCGCAGGGCGCCGGGTGACGGTGGTCACGAGCGACCGCGGGCTGGCGGAGCGGGCGACGGATGCCGGAGCCGCCGTCCGCGGCGCGCGCTGGCTGCTCGATCTGCTCGGAGACTGACCCGCGGCTCTACTCGCCGGGCGCCCAGTCGTCGTCGCGGCCGCGCAGGCGGTCGATCTCGCGACGCTCGCGCTTTGTGGGGCGGCCGGCGCCGCGGTCGCGCTGTGCGAGGAGGGGAGCGGGGTCGCGCGGCGGAGTGCGGTCCTCCATGGCGGTCGCGACGAGCGGCGCGCCGACGCGCTTCGAGATCGTCTGCCGCACCACCAGCATGCGGTCGAACCCGTCGATGCGCACGCGCACCTCGTCACCGGGCTTCACGTTCTGCGCAGCCTTCGCCCGCTCGCCATTGACGCGCACATGCCCGGCGCGGCATGCCGTCGTCGCGGCTGACCGCGTCTTGTAGATGCGGATGGCCCAGAGCCAGGCGTCCACGCGCACCGGCTTCGCCGGGGCCGTGGCATCGGTCACGGCGTCACCACCGGGGTGCGCGCGGCGGTGCGCGCCCGCACGGTCACCAGCACACCCGCCGCGATGAGGCCCTGGCCGAGACAGTAGGTGAGCATGACGAGCGGGCTCGTCCAGTCGGGCATCGCGTCGGGCGTGAAGAGCCGGAACGCGAGGACCGAGTCCGACGTGAGGAAGAAGACGCCGCCCCACACGATGAGCGGATGGCCTCGCGACGCCGCGAAAGCCGTGCCGCCCAGCACCAGGCCGTAGATCGCGACGGCGATGGCGAGCCCGCCGAGGTGGGGCCACAGCACCGCGAGGAGCACGACCCACCAGACGGCGTACGCAGCGGCCCAGAACGGCACGCGGCGGACGGCCAGCACCCGCCAGAACAGCCAGATGTAGCAGAGGTGTGCGAGGCCGAAGAAGAGGAGCATCATCGGCACGGTCGGCAGCCACGGCACGAACGTGCCGGCGCCGTCTCCGAGCCACGAGAGCCCGATCGCGACCACGAGCAGGGTGTGCGCGGGCGTCCAGGCGGACCCCCACGCGCCCCAGACGACCGCGAGCCCGAGCAGCGGCATCAGGGCGAGCTTCGTGGGCGCGGCGACCACGTCCGAGCCGACAGCGAGCGCCGCGACGTGCACGACTGACACCGCGATGAACGGCGCGAACCCGATCCAGAGCCGACGCATGATCCTCCTCGATACGCAGGGCAACCATAATCGTCGCATGACCGATGTGCTGGCTCGGATGGGCCTCGTCCGGATGTCCGCACGCGACACGACAGCCGCGCACCGCGTGGCGACGCCGCTGGAGCTGCTGTTCGACCTCGTCTTCGTCGTCGCAGTGTCGCAGGCGTCGCAGAACCTGCACCACCTCATCAGCGACGATCACGTCGGCCAGGGCGTGCTCGCGTACCTCATGGTGTTCTTCGCGATCTGGTGGGCGTGGATGAACTTCACGTGGTTCGCCTCGGCCTTCGACACCGACGACTGGCTGTACCGCGTGCTCACGATCGTGCAGATGGGCGGCGTGCTCGTGCTCGCGGCGGGTGTGCACGCCGCGATGGTCGACTTCGACTTCCTGGTCGTGACGTGGGGCTACGTCATCATGCGACTGGCCATGGTGGCGCAGTGGCTGCGGGCCGCAGCATCCGATCCCGAATCGCGTCGGACCGCACTGCGCATGGCGCTCGGCGTGACCGTGGTGCAGGTGCTGTGGGTCGCGCGCATCTACCTGCTCGACGAGGCGGCGCAGTTCTGGACGTTCTTCGTGCTCGTCGCCGTCGAGCTGCTGGTGCCGGTGTGGGGCGAGTCGTCGGGCCGCACCGCGTGGCACCCGCACCACATCGCGGAGCGCTACGGCCTCTTCACGCTGCTGCTCCTCGGCGAGAGCCTGCTCGCCTCGGCGAACGCGATCATCGACGCGCTGAGCGAGGGCGAGCACACGCAGGAGCTCGTCACACTCGCGATCTCGGGCATCGTCGTCACCGCGGGCATCTGGTGGGTCTATTTCTCCCGTGAGCAGCAGCACCGGCTCGAGGGCAGGAAGTCTGCCTTCCGTTTCGGCTACCTGCACTACATGATCTTCGCGGCCGTGGGCGCCGTGTCGGCGGGAGTGGAGGTCGAGATCGACGAGATCACCGGGCACACCGAGATCCCGCATGCGATCGCCGGCCTCGCGCTCACGATGCCGATCGCCATCGTCGTGGCCGCCTCGTGGATCGTGCTGCTGCGGGCGACGCTGTCGCGCTGGGCGTCGGCGGCCGTGCTCTGCGGCGCGGTGCTGATCGGGCTCGCAGGGCTCCTGCCGTCGGCGGAGTACGTCGTCGCCGCCGCGCTCCTCGTGGGCGTGGTCGTCGTGCTCGAGGTCGACCGCGTGCGCCGGGAGTCCGTGTCACCGGTGCGGTGACGGGGACGGATGCTGCGCTCCCGCGCTCGTCCACGGTGCGGGGTCAGCCGGCGAGGTCGAGCGACACGATCGCCAGGTGCGGCTTGGGTCGTGCCACCTCGCGGAACCCGGCGTCTTCGAACGTCGACAGCACCCCGTGGTACAGGTCGTTGACGGGGATCTTCTTGCCCGCAGCGGGGTCGAGCGGGTACGCCTCGATCACCCGCGCGCCGCTCGTGCGCGCATAGTCGATCGCCGCGTCGAGCAGTTTCCCGTTGAGGCCCTGGTTGCGGTGCTCTTTGCGGACGACGAAGCAGCTCACCGACCAGACCGAGTCGTCGTCCCATGGTTCCTCCGAGGCGCCGGTGAAGTTGCGTGTGCGGCCCAGCCGCACCTGCTTCGTGCGCGGCCCGACCCGCACCCAGCCGGCCGCCTCGCCGTCGACGTAGGCGATGAGCGCCGGCGCGGGCTGCGCGTGCATCTCGTCACGGAGGAGTCCCTCCCGCTGCTCCTGCGATGTCTTCTGCCACTCGGCGTTCGTGATCATCCACCACTGGCACTGGCAGCCGTGCCCGTCGCCCCCGCCGCTGAGCGCGTGCTGCGCATCGTCGAAGCGATCTGCGGTGGCCGGTTCGATGCTGATGTTCACCATGTCGAGACGCTAACGCCGGCCACCGACAGCGGCAAGCGATCGACGGATGCCACGCCCGGGCGCCCGCCGGTTCGCGAGGCCTCCGCGGAGCGGGTAGGATGGGGGAGTTGTCCACGCGCAAGCGGGTTCAACGGGATGTGGCGCAGCTTGGTAGCGCACTTGACTGGGGGTCAAGGGGTCGCAGGTTCAAATCCTGTCATCCCGACAGACAGGGCCGGGATTCTACGGAATCCCGGCCCTTCTTCGTCGCATCCCGGTGATCGGGAACGCGCCGCCCTCAACCCGGCGTTGATCTGGTTGGGTCGTGCCAACGGGCTTCGGCCGTGCCGCGAACCGCGGTGCGGGCCGCAGAGATCAGCCGCGACGAGGGAGTTGCCATGCAGATCGCCGACCGGGTCTTCGTCGTCACAGGCGCGGGCAACGGCATGGGGCGAGAGGTCGCTATCGGGCTCATCCGCAAGGGTGCCACCGTGGCCGCCGTCGACCTCCGGCCGGACGGACTCGCCGAGACCGCGAGACTCGCCGATGCCGGCGATCGGCTGTCGACGCACGTCGTCGACGTCACCGACCGGGCGGCTGTCGACGCGCTGCCCGACGAGGTGCGTGCGCGGCATGGCGCCGTCGACGGTGTCGTCAACATCGCCGGCGTGATCCACCGCTTCGCGTACGTCGCCGACCTCGACACGGCCGAGACCGACCGGGTGATGCGCATCAACTTCGACGGCACCGTCAACGTGTGCCGCGCGTTCCTCCCCGCACTGAAGGAGCGCCCGCAGGCGGTGCTCGCGAACATGTCGAGCCTCTCGGCACTGATCCCGTTCGCGTCGCAGACCATGTACGGCGCGAGCAAGGGCGCGGTGAAGCAGTTCAGCGAGGGCCTCTACGCCGAGCTGCAGGGCACCGGCGTCGAGGTGTGCACGATCTTCCCCGGCAATGTCAGCACCGACCTCACGGGTAACTCGGGCGTGACGATGATCGAGGCGGGGGAGCGCGCCGTCCGCGCCACGACGCCCGAGGCGGCGGGCCGCAAGATCATCGCGGGGATCGAGAAGGGCCGCTTCCGCATCCTCATCGGACAGGATGCTGCGATCCTCGAAGCTCTCGTCAGGATCAGCCCCGGCGGCGCGACGCGTTTCGTCGCGCGCCAGATGAAGTCGGTGCTGCCGGCATGACGGCCGCGGGAGAGCGCAACGAGGTGGGCGCACGTCTCGAGTTCGACGTGATCGTCGTGGGTTACGGCGCGGCCGGCGCTTCGGCGGCGATCGAAGCCGCTGAGCGGGGAGCGCGGGTGCTCGTCATCGACCGCGCCTACGGCGGGGGTGCGAGCGCGCTGTCGGGCGGCGTCGTCTACGCCGGTGGCGGCACCACGTATCAACGGGCAGCGGGCTACGACGACACCGTCGACGACATGTACCGGTACCTCGCACGCGAGACAGGGGATGCCGTCTCGCCCGAGACGCTGCGCCGCTTCTGCGACACCAGCGTCGACACGGTCACCTGGCTCGAGGACCACGGCGTCCGCTTCGCCGGCGGTGTGCCCGAGTACAAGACCTCGTACCCCACCGACGACCACTACCTGTACTACTCGGGCAACGAGAAGGCGCACCCCTACAAGGACGTCGCCGAGCCGGCGCCACGGGGGCACCGCGCACTGGCCAAGGGCCTCTCGTCGGGCAAGGTCATGTTCACGGCGCTCGCCGCGTCGGCCGCCGCGAAGGGCGTCACCGCGATCACGGCGGCGCGCGTGGAAGAGCTCGTGCTCGACGGCGCACGCGTGACCGGCGTGCGGTTCCGCTCCCTGTCGCCCGATTCCCGCGGTGCGGCACGACACCGACGCCTGCTGGGGTGGGGCGGGAAGATCGGGAACTGGATGCCTCCCATCGGCCGCCTCTTCACCGACAGGGCCGACGCGCTCTGGGAGAAGAGCGCGCAGTCGCACACCGCGTACGCCGACGCGGTGGTACTGGCAGCGGGCGGCTTCATCAACAATCCGGAATGGGTCCGCGAGCACGCGCCGGAGTTCGTCGACATCAGCCCGCTCGGCACGCCGGGCGACGACGGGGCCGGCATCCGTCTCGGCCAGTCCGTCGGCGCCGCGACGGGCAAAATGGGCAACGTCACGGCGTGGCGGTTCCTGACACCCCCGAGCGCCCTGCTCGAGGGGATCGCCGTCGGCCAGGACGGCGCGCGCATCGCGAACGAGGACCTCTACGGCGCGGCGCACGGCGACATCATGATGCGCCACCACGGCGGCCGCGGCTGGCTGGTCTGCGACGCTGCCACGTGGCGCCGGGCACGCGCGCAGCTGCGCACCCAGACGCAGTCGTTCCAGCTCCTGCAGCTGATCCCGCTCTTCCTGTTCGGGTACCGCAAGGCATCGACCCTCGACGCGCTGGCCGCGAAGATCGGCGTGGATCCGGCGGGCCTGCGCGCCTCGACGGCTGCCTACAACGAGGGCCTCAGCTCGGGACTCGGCGACCCGTTCCACAAGGCGCCGGAGTACTGCGCGCCCATCGAGGGCGGGCCGTTCTACGCGATCGACATCTCGGCGCAGAACGTCATCTACTACCCGCTCCCGGGCCTCACCCTCGGCGGGCTGGTCGTGGACGAGCGCACCGGCGGCGTGCTGCGCGCAGACGGGTCGACGATCGACGGCCTCTACGCGGCGGGTCGCAACGCCGTCGGCATCTGCGCGAACGGCTACGTGTCGGGGCTGTCGCTCGCGGACTGCGTGTTCAGCGGCCGCCGCGCCGGCGAGTATGCCTCCGCACGCGTCTCACGGCAGCTCGCCGACTGAATCGAGGGAGCGACCGCGCGCCCGACGCTCACCGCGCGCTGAACCCCGCCGCAGCGGTGAGCCAGTCGTGGATGGCGGCGACGCCGCGCGCGAACCCGTCGGACGCGGGCTTGTCGAGGAACCCGTGCGTCGTCCCGCCGATCACGCGATGATCGATGGCGAGGCCGGCAGCGGCCGCCTCGGCGAAGGCTTCTCCGGGGCCGCAGGCTCTCGGTTCGAGCTCGACCACTCGCCGTCGACCGAGTTGCACGAGGACCGCAGCGTGCGCCCGACGGGTAGAGTTCAGGCGATCGACAGGAGAACGATGACCGCGCAGACGGATCGCGCAAGCAAGCGGGTGACCGCGGCCGACGTGGCTCGATCGCTCGGGCTGTCTCGCGCGACGGTCGGGTTCGTGCTCAACAACACGCCGGGTCAGAGCATCTCGGAGGCCACCAAGCGCCGCGTCCTGGACGAGGCCCAGCGCCTCGGGTACCGGCCGCACACCGCGGCGCGCGCCCTCGCCAGCGGCCGCAGCCGCATCGTCCTCCTCGTGCTCCCGGATTGGCCGCTCGACCACTCGATGCGCGCGAACATCGACGAGGCGTCGCTCACCCTTGATCGCGTCGGCTACTCGCTCGTGACGATGACGCCCCACCCCGACGGGCAGGCCGTGCCCCTCTGGCAGAGCCTCAGCCCCGATGTCGTGCTGTCGCTGACGCCCCTCAGCGACGAGCGCTACGCCGCAGTGGCGTCGTCGGGGGCCATCCCGCTCGTGCCGGGCAGGGGCTCGCTGGAACTCGAACTCGACCTCCGCTTCGCGGACGGACCTCGCGTGCAGGTCGAGCATCTGCTGGCGCAGGGCCGGCGCACGATCGCCTTCGCCGCACCCGACGACCTGCGCCTCGCCGATCTCGCGGCGCAGCGTCAGCACCTCACCGCTGCGACCCTCGGCGCGGCCGGCCTCGAACTCGCCGCGGTGGCTGCGTTCAACGCCGACAACGCGGGCGACGTCATCGCCCGCTGGGTCGCCGACGGAGTGGACGCCGTCGTCGCCTACAACGACGACGTCGCGGCGCGCCTGCTCGCGGCGGCGCTGCGGCAGGGCGTCGACGTGCCCGGCCGGCTGGCGATCGTCGGCCACGACGACACGCCGCTCGCAGGACTTCTCGTTCCGGCGCTCTCGAGCGTGCGAGTGGATGCTGCGGGCCTCGGCCGCTACCTCGCCCTGGTCGCCGTGGCCGCGGTGGAAGGCGGCGAGCGGCCGTCGGCAGGGCCGTCCGCCGACGTGCAGCTGGTGCGCCGCGAGACCACCTGACGGACGCGGAATGCGCTCGCCCGTCTCCGGTCGGGCTGGCTGGGCCTCCACCCGAGAGGCGCTCAGAGCATCCTTCGGGCGGCCACGCATCCGCCTGCGTCGTTCCTCGGCGGTGGCTAGCTCGTCTCGCGGATGATGAGGTGGGCGTCGGTCTCTGGGCCGGCGAGCGGGGGAGGTGAACCCGTTGCTGCGCTGAGGGCGAGCTCTGCGAGATACCGACCCAGACCGGCGTTGTCGACGCGCACAGTGGAGAGCGCTGGGACGACGAGACGTGCGAGCGGCGTATCATCGTGGCCGACGATCGCGAGCCGGCCGGGAACCGCGAGGTCGGAGCGCAGGGCAGCGCCGAGCATTATCGCCGCGATGTCGTCGTTGTAGGCGACGATGCCGTCGACGCCCTGGTCGATCCAGCTGCGCAGCTGATCTGCAGCGTTCGATTCGGTGATTGCGGCCTCGGCGGCCAGCGTCGAGCCGTCCAGCGTCGACAGGGTGTGGCGGGCGAGCGCACGTCGCTGCGCGACGAGATCGGCGATGCGGGGATCGGCGGATGCGGCGAAGGCCAACCGCCTGCAGCCGCGGTCCAGGAGGTGCTCCACCTGCATGCGGGGGCCGTCCGTGTATCCGAGGTCGCCCACGGCGCCTTCCTCGCCGGCCGCTACCGGCGGAATGATCTGCGGCACACCACTGCCGCGGATCTGGTCGAGCTGTTCTTGAGTGAAAGGCACCATGCCCATCACGACGTCCGGGCGCAGCGTCTCCCACAATGGCCGGGCCCGGCCCCCGGGGTGCGGGGTCATGGTGACCAGCGTATAACCGGCTTCGTCCAGTGCGAGGGACGCCTCGTCGAGGTGCGTCCGCATGCTGTAGTCCATCGGCCAGTCGGGAAGCACGAGCAGGATGATCCGGCTCTTGCCGCTCGCCAATGTTTGCGCTGCCGCGTTCGCGCGATAGCCCAGCCGCTTCGCTTCCGCCAGCACACGGTCGCGCGTTCCGGAAGGGATGGTCTGACCGGGAGTGTCATTGAGCACGAACCCGACCGTGGCGCGGGAGAGGCCCAGCGAGCGGGCAACATCGGCTGCGGTGACTCGCTTGGTCGGTGCTCCCGGCATTTCCCTCTCCTCAGTGACTTGCGCGTGCTAGTGATCTACCGTAGCATCCAGGTACCTCGCTAGCACGTGCTAGCAATCAGCCCGACAATGGAGTCTTCACGATGACCCCGAGCAACGACGAACCGCTCATCACCCCGCTTCCGGCATCCCTTCCCGCTCCGTCGGTGAACGCGGTGGAACTCGACGAAGCGGCGCATCCGGCTCCCGAGCTGCCGAAGGTGGGCTCCCGCTACATCTGGTTCATGGTGCTGGCGCAGTTCGGCGTCTTCATGGCCTTCATCACCCCGCTGGCGATCTCGCTCACCATCCGGGTCAACACACTGGCCCCGGGCCACCCCGAGTACCTGGGTTTCATCACCGGCGCCGGCGCGCTGTTCGTGATGCTGACCTCGCCGTTCATGGGCATCTGGAGCGACCGTACCCGCACCCGGGTCGGGCGCCGCAGGCCCTTCATGATCGGCGGAATGCTCGTGGGCGTGCTCTCGCTCATCGTGATGGCACTCGCCCCCAACGTCTTCATCGTCGGGCTGGGCTGGATCCTCGCGCAGTGGGGCTGGGGCACCACGCTCAGCAACCTGCAGATCTCCACCGCCGACCGCCTGCCGGAGTCGCAGCGCGGCAAGGTCGCCGGCCTCACGAGCTTCGCGACCCAGATCGCGCCCGTCTTCGGTGTCATCCTCGCCCAGTTCTTCACCGGCGACCCGCTCCTGCTCTTCCTCGTTCCCGGTGCTGTGGGAGTGCTGTTCGTCGTGCTGTTCGTCGCCCTCGTCCACGAGGACGACAGTCGGGCACTGCCCAAGGACCCCATCACCGTCCTCCAGCTGCTGGCGAAGTACCTCTACAACCCGCGCAAGCACCCCGACTTCTCGTGGAACTGGCTCGGCCGCTTCCTCTTCTACACCGGCATCACGCTGAACACGACCTACACGGCGTACTTCTTCGCCGACCGTTTGGGTATCGCAGTCGAGTCCGTCGCCGGCATCATCGCGACGCTGAGCCTCGGTGGCATCCTCGCGGTGACGCTGGGCGCCATCGGCGGAGGGTTCCTGTCCGACCGTCTCAAGCGACGCCGCCTGTTCGTGCTGCTGGGCGGTCTGATCATGGCGGCCGGGATGCTGCTGCAGGCGTTCGCCCCCGACATCACCTTCCTCATCACCGGGTCGCTGGTCACGTCGGTCGGGCTGGGGCTGTTCGCCGCGGTCGACCAGGCGCTGCTGCTGGATGTGCTGCCGGAGCGCGAGACCGACGCCGGCCGGTTCATGGGCATCACCGGGTTCGCCACGTCCATCCCGCAGTCCATCGCTCCGCTGGTGGCGTCGGGGATCCTGCTCATCGGCGTCACCGGGGATGAGCGCAACTACACGCTGCTGTTCATCGTCGCCGCCGTCTCGGTGATCCTCGCGGGCGCCGTCGTGCTCCGCATCCGCTCCGTCCGCTGACCCGTCCCGCAGAAAGCACCTCGCAGATGTCGTTCACCGTCACCCCTGTCCGCTTCGAGCACCACCGCCAAGCATTCGGCATCGGCGATGCCCGCCCTCGTCTGTCGTGGGTCACGACGGATGCCCCGAACGGCTGGTCGCAGGCCGCCTACGAGGTCGAGCAGCGCGGCGGGGAGAGCGTCCGCGTCGACAGTGGCGAGTCCGTGCTGGTGCCGTGGCCGTTCGACGCGCTCCGCTCGCGAGAGCGCCGGGAGATCCGGGTGCGCGTGCACGGCGCCGATGGGTTCACGAGCGTGTGGAGCGACTGGGCACCGGTCGAGGCGGGCCTGCTGGAGGCAGCCGACTGGACCGCCCAGCTGGTCGGACCGTCCGATTCCGCGATCGCGGCTCCGCTGGTGCGCGGCTCCTTCACCGCAGCCGGGCACAGCGAGGTCGTGCGCGCGCGGGTCTACGCCACGGGTCATGGGCTGTTCCAGCTCGAGCTCAACGGCCGGCGGGTCGGTGATGACGAGCTCGCCCCCGGCTGGACCGCGTACGAGTCCCGGCTGCGCTACACCGCCTACGACGTCACCGACCGGGTCACCACCGGCGAGAACGTCATCGGCGCCTGGCTGGGCGACGGGTGGTGGCGGGGATATCTCGGCTGGGGTGACAAGAAGGCACTCTACGGCTCCCACCTCGCAGTGCTCATGCAGCTCGAGATCGAGTATGCCGACGGCACCCGCCAGACTGTCGCCTCTGGCCCGGACTGGGTCGCCGGGACCGGCCCGATCCGTTCCGCCGACCTCTACAACGGCGAGGACTTCGACGCCCGGGACCTCGACCCGGCATGGTCGACGACGGATGCTGCGGCGCAGGGGTGGACGCCGGTCGCGGTGCGCGAACTCGGCGACGTCGAGCTGGTCGCCCCAGACGGCCCGCCGGTGCGGGTCGTGGAGAACCGTGCCGTGCAGAACGTGCTGACGTCCCCGTCGGGCGCCACGATCCTCGACTTCGGACAGAACCTGGTCGGCCGGCTGCGGATCACCGTCTCGGGCGACGCGGGGACCACTGTCACCCTCCGGCACGCGGAGGTGCTCGACCACGGCGAGCTCGCCATCGAGCCGCTGCGCGGGGCGAAAGCAACCGATACCTACACGCTCGCCGGAGCGGGCGAGGAGACGTGGGCGCCGCGCTTCACCTTCCACGGCTTCCGGTACGCCGAGGTCACCGGATGGCCCGGCGAGTTCGACCCCGCGGCAGTCACGGCGGAGGTGATGCACTCCGACATGCACCGCACCGGCTGGTTCGAAACCGACAACGCGCTGGTCGACCGGCTGCACGAGAACGTGGTGTGGGGGATGAAGGGCAACTTCCTCGACATCCCCACCGACTGCCCGCAGCGCGACGAGCGACTCGGCTGGACGGGAGACCTGCAGGTATTCGCCCCCACCGCCACGTACCTCTTCGACTCCGCCGGGTTCCTGGTCTCGTGGCTCAAGGACCTCGCCGCAGAGCAGAGGAAGTACGGCGGCACGCCGATGGTGGTGCCCGCGATCGTCACCGGTTATACCGGCCCGACAGCTGGGTGGGCGGATGCCGCCACCGTGGTGCCGTGGACGATCTACCAGGCGTACGGCGACCTCGGTGTGCTCGAGGCCCAGTTCGACAGTATGGTCGCGTGGGTCGACGAGGTCACGGCGGCGGCCGGCGCAGACCGGGTGTGGAGTGCCGGGTTCCAGTTCGGCGACTGGCTCGATCCGACCGCACCGGCCAACCGCCCCGAACAGGCGCAGACCTACCCCGAGATCGTCGCCACCGCGTACTTCGCGCGCTCCTCGCGCATCGTGGCCGAGGCTGCCGCGCTGCTCGGCCGCACAGCAGAAGCCCGCAGGTACGGCGCGCTGGCCGACGAGGTGCAGCGGGCGTTCGTCCGCGAGTACGTCTCGGGCTCCGGGCGGCTGCTCTCCGACTCGGCCACCGCGTACGCCCTCGCGCTGACGTTCGATCTGCTTGACGACGCCGATCAGCGGCAGCGCGCCGCCGACCGGCTCGCGGAGATCGTGGCCGGCAACGGCTACAAGATCGCGACCGGGTTCATCGGCACCCCGATCATCACCGACGCCCTCAGCGCCAACGGCCACGCCGACGTCGCCTATCGGCTGCTGCTGCAGACCGAAGCCCCGTCCTGGCTGTACACGGTCGAACAGGGCGCCACTACCATCTGGGAGCGATGGGACTCGCTGCTGCCCGATGGGACGGTCAATCCCAGCGGCATGACCTCGTTCAATCACTACGCCTTCGGCGCCGTCGCGGACTGGATGCACCGTGTGGTGGCGGGTCTCGCGGCCGCAGCCCCGGGATACCGCCGCATCCGCGTGGCCCCGCAGCCTCCGAAGCGCGGGCTGACGTCCGCCTCCGCCAAGCTCGAGACGCCCTACGGTGCAGCGGAGGCGGGGTGGGTGCTGACCGACGGCCAGGCACGGATCTTCGCGACCGTGCCGGTCGGTGTCACCGCCGAGGTCGTGCTCCCCTCCGGCCGGACGCTGGAGGTGTCGGCCGGCACGCACGACTGGATCGAGCCGTTCGAGGTGGACCAGCAAGTCGTGCGCACGTTCACGGTCGACTCGCGCATGGCCGACATCGTCGACCACAAGCCCGCGCTCGAGGTGCTGACCGGCGTCATCGCCAAGTGGGTGCCGGGCGCCGCCGAGCACATGTCCGGCGGCCTGCGCGGCCAGGACGACGTCACACCGCGACAGATCACCGGCATGTTGCCCGATCCCGCCGGCGTGCTCGCCGACCTCGAACGAGGCTTCGCCGCCCTCAACACAGGCGACGAGATCCCGGCCGACATCTACACCGTCCCGCAGCCGGCGGTGGACGACACCGCCCTGCAGCAGACGGCCGCGCTGCTGTCCGGCCGCGACTTCTGGTCCACCCGCGACAGCGCCGGAGTGGCGTCGATGGTGATGGTCGACGGCCCGCACGGCGTGCGACGTCAGGACGGCACCGCCGACAATCTGGGATTCAACGACTCGCTGCCCTCCACCTGCTTCCCGCCCGGCGTGGCGATGGGCTCCACCTGGGACCCGACGCTGATGCGTGAGGTCGGGGTCGCGCTCGGTGAAGAGGCCCGTGCGCTGAACGTGAACATGATCCTGGGCCCGGCGATCAACATCAAACGATCCCCCCTCGGCGGCCGCACCTTCGAGTACCTCTCCGAGGACCCGCTGCTCACCGGCATCCTCGCGACGGAGTACGTCCGCGGCGTGCAGTCCACCGGCGTGGGCACATCGGTGAAGCACTTCGCCGCGAACAACCAGGAGACCGACCGGATGCGCGTCAGCGCCGAGGTCGACCCGCGCGCACTGCGCGAGATCTACCTGCCCGCCTTCGAGCGGGTTGTGAAGGAGGCGGCCCCCACGTCAGTGATGAGCGCGTACAACGCGATCAACGGGGTCTTCGCCTCGGAGAATCGGTGGCTGCTCACCGAGCTCCTGCGCGACGAGTGGGGCTTCGACGGTCTCGTCGTGTCGGACTGGGGCGCCATCAAGGATCGCGTCGACGCGCTGCAGGCAGGTTTGGACCTCGAGATGCCCGGGACCGGTGACGAGGGCACCGACGCGATCCTCCAGGCGGTGCGCGAAGGCCGACTCGACCGTGCCGTCGTCGAACAGGCGGCCGCCAGGGTCGCAGCGCTGGTCGAGCGCACGCGTCTGCCCGAGGAGCCGTCGACGTTCGACCGGGCGGCTCACCACGCGCTGGCGCGCCGGGCGGCGGCAGCCGCCATCGTGCTGCTGCGCAACGAGAACCAGACACTCCCGCTGCGGGCGGGGCAGAAGGTCGCCGTGCTCGGCGAGCTCGCCGTCGAGCCGCAGTACCAGGGCGGCGGCAGCTCGCACGTCAACCCGACGCGGCTCGACATCCCGCTCGATGAGCTGCGCGCCGCGCTCGGCGACCACAGCATCTCGTACGCCCCGGGTTACGGTGAGGGGGATGCTGTACAGCTGCGCGCGGATGCCGCCGATGCGGCGGCCGCCGCGGACGTCGCGGTCGTGTTCGTCGGACTCTCCGAGAAGGACCAGTCCGAGGGCTTCGACCGCATCACCATCGATCTCCCCGCCGAACATGTCGCGTTGATCGACGCGGTGGCCGGGCGGGCCGGCCGTACGGTGGTCGTCCTGTCCAACGGCGGCGTGGTCACGCTGGAGCCGTGGCACGACCGCGTCGACGCGATCGTCGAAGGCTGGGCGCTCGGACAGGCCGTCGGCGGCGCGCTCGCCGACGTTCTCACCGGCGCGGTGAACCCCTCCGGCCGGCTTGCCGAATCCATCCCGCATCGCCTGGAAGACACCCCCTCGTTCCTGAACTTCCCGGGTGAGAACGAGATCGTCCGATACGGCGAAGGCGTCTTCGTCGGCTACCGGTACTACGCGTCCGCCGAGCAGCCCGTGCGCTACCCCTTCGGCCACGGCCTGTCGTACACGACCTTCGTCCACGAGGCGCTCGAGGTCGTCACCACCGGACCCGACAGCGCGACCGTGCGAGTCACCGTCCGCAACGCCGGCGCAGTCGCCGGGGCCGACGTCGTCCAGGTCTATGCCTCTCCTGCCGACTCCCCGGTCCGTCGCCCGGTCCGCGAGCTCGCCTCGTTCCAGAAGGTGCAGCTGGAGCCTGGCGAAGCGCGCACCGTGGAGCTGGCGCTGGAGCGTCGGGCGTTCGCCTACTGGGACACCGTCAAGGACCGCTGGCGCGTGCAGCCGGGAACGTACGGCGTAGAGATCGGTCGATCCTCCGCCGACATCACCGCCTCTGCCCCAGTCGAGTTGGAAGGCGACACAGATCGACCGGAGCCGCTGAGCCTGGACTCGACCGTCGGCGATTGGTTCGGCCACCCGACCGTCGGGCCGGCGCTCATGCAGGCCATGATGGCGAATGCCACCCCGGAGCAGTTGACCGCCGCGGAGGGCAACGGCAACATGCTCAAGATGGTCGAGTCCATGCCGATGGCACAGTTCGCCCGATTCCCCGGCGTCGAGATCTCCGACGAAGCGCTCGATCGACTCGTCACACTGAGCCTCGCGCACTGAGCGCCCTGCGCTGCCACGCCCACCGACTCAGCATGACCCTCTGCATCTCCATGCGAGCTCACACCTGTGGGAGAGTTCGTCATTCCGACTGACGTCACCGCGTGCATCGGCACCTTCCTCTCCGACGACGGTGCCTTCGCCGCCGGCACAGCACCAGGAGAATTCCATGTCAATCCGAGCACTGGCGATGGATGCCATCGTCAAGCGCTTCATCGCGCGAGCCGGCAGATCGGACGTTTCCGCCGAGATCTCGCGCCGCCGCACCCAGGGACCACCCATCCCCGCCGCAGTACCGCCATCGATGCAGAAGCGGTTCCACATCATCGAAGCGCGGGTGGCCGGTTCGCCAGTCGTCACCCTCCGTCGTCGCAACGCTCCGCTCGGACGCGCGGTCATCTTCCTCGCCGGCGGCGGATACGCGCATCCGATCTCGACGGCACACTGGAAAGCCGTCGCCCAGTACGCGGCCGCCGCCGAGATCGACGCCGTTGTACCGCTCTACGAGGTCGCTCCCTCCGGTGACGCTCGTCGCGCCCAGGAGTTCGTCGCCCGAGTGCTCGCAGATACGATCGCACAGCGAGGGCCAGGGGAGGTGTTCCTCGCTGGAGACTCCGCAGGCGCCGGCCTTGCGCTGAGCGTGCTGCAACGGCGCACGGAGGGCGTCCGCGCCGCCATCCTCCTGAGCCCATGGCTGGACGTCGAACTCGCGCACCCTGCAGCTGACGTACTGGAGGAATGGGACGCCATCCTCGACCCCGTCGAGCTCCGGCAATGGGGTCGAGCTTGGGCAGCGGAGCTGCCGACCTCCGACCCTGCCATCAGCCCGATTCACGGCCCATTCGAGGGGCTGCCGCCGGTGCACATCGTGTCAGGCGGTCGGGATCTCCTGCTACCCCAGGCGCTCGACGCCTACCGGCTCCTCAAACGAGCCGGCAACACCGGCACATTCACCTACGCTCCCGACGCCAATCACGCAGTGGGCCTCAGCGGCTCGGCAACGCCGGAAGCGCGGCGCGTGCACGATGAAGTCGTGCGTGTCTTGCGATCCTGATCACGAAAGGACGACATCCATGCCATTGCTCCAGAAGACGTCACCGGCCGCAGCCCTCGCCGGGGCGACGTGGATCACCACGCCCGAAGCAACGCCGGCGGCCGGCCAGCGCCCCGCCTACGAGTTCCGGCGCACGTTCACCGTGGCTGGTGCAGCGAGAAGTGTAACGCTGACCGTCACCGCGCACGGCGTCTATGAAGCATTCCTCAACGGACAACGCGTCGGCGACTTCGAGCTCACTCCCGGGATCACCAGCTACCGCAAGACTCTCCAGGTTCAGCAGTACGATCTGACCGCATCGACGCTCGAAGGTGACAACGAACTGCTCATCGTCCTCAGTGACGGCTGGTTCCGCGGGCGCGTCGGCGCGCACCGGGTGCCCGACAGCTTCGGCACGCATACCGCTGTGGTCGCCGCTCTTTCGATCGAGGCGATGGAAGGCGTCACGACGGTTGTCACTGACGGCACCTGGGAGACGGGCGTCGGGGCGATCATCCAGGCTGACCTGATGGACGGACAGACCATCGACCTGCGTCGTCTCGGCGCCACCGAGTGGCAGCCCGTCGTGGCTGCGGAGGATCCGCTGACACGCGACGAGGGCCGGTTGGTGTGGTCGGTGGCACCGCCGGTGCGCAAGGCCGAGAGCTTCACTCCCGCATCTATCGCGCGTCTCCCGTCTGGCCGGCAGATCGTCGACTTCGGGCAGATCCTTAACGGCTGGGTCCGTCTCTCCCGGCTCGGCCCGACCGGGACCACCGTCCACCTCGCTCACGGGGAAGCCCTCGATCACGACGGGGACCTCACACTCCGGCACCTGGACATCACCGTCGCGCCCGGCCTGCCGAAGCTGCCGGTCGGACAGCGCGACACCGTCATCTCCCGTGGGGAACGGACCGACGTCTTCGAACCCCGGCACACCAGCCACGGCTTCCGCTATGTCGCCGTCGACGGGCTCGAGGAGGACCTGACCGCGGAAGACATCACCGCGCATCAGGTGCGATCCGACCTCCGCCACACCGGAACGTTCTCCTGCAGCGACCCTCGGCTGAACGAGCTGCACCGTATCGCGGTTGCCAGTTGGCGAGCGAACACCCTCGACATCCCGACCGACTGCCCGCAACGGGAACGATGGGGCTACACCGGCGACTTCCAGATCTTCGCCCGCAGCGCCGCGTTCCTCGACGACATCACCGGGTTCGCCGGCAAGTGGCTGACCTCGCTGGCGGACGACCAGCACGCCGACGGCAAGATCACGAATGTCGCCCCGGATTGCGGCATCGAGACTGACCCGGTCATCTCGATCTCCTTCGACGGCTCTGCCGGATGGGGTGACGCCGCGACGATCGTCCCGTCGGAGCTTTACCGCGCCTATGGCGACCCGAGCATCCTGACCGAGACCGCCGCCATGATGCGCCGCTGGGTGGACTACGCCGCCGATGCGGCAGCCGACGGCCGGCACCCCGCTCGCATCGCCGCAGACCCTGAGCCCGCACCGCACGAGCGATACCTCTGGGACACCGGCTGGCACTGGGGCGAATGGCTGGAACCCGGCGTGTCCTTCAACCCGCAGGGCGATCCCGCCATCGTCGCAACCGCTTATCTCGCTCACTCCGCACAGCTCACCGCCGACGCCGCCCGGGTGATCGGCGACGGCGCCGCCGCGGAGAACTATGCCCGGCTCGCGGGGAACGTCATCGATGCGTGGCGCACCGAGTTCCTTCACCCCGACGGTACCCTCGCCGTGCCCACCCAGGCGAACTACGCACGCGGTCTCGCCTTCCGCCTCATTCCCGCGGAGCTGACTGCCGCGGCGGCGGACCACCTCGTGCGGCTGATCGAAGAGAACGGCACGCGCCTGGGCACCGGATTCCTCTCGACAGGGATGCTGCTCCCCGTCCTCGCAGAACACGGCTACGCCGATGTGGCCTACAACCTGCTGTTCCAGAGCGATGAACCCGGATGGCTCGTGATGCTCGACCGCGGCGCCACGACGGTCTGGGAGTCCTGGTCGGGCATCGACGCGGAAGGGAATCCCCACGAATCGCTCAACCACTACTCCAAAGGCGCGGTCATCACCTTCCTCCACGAGTACATCGCCGGCATCAGCCCGGCCGAACCGGGCTACACCAAGGTCGACATCCGCCCGCACCTCGACGAGCGCCTGACATGGGCAGAAGGATCGCTCGAAACCCGTCACGGCACCGTGAGTAGCCGCTGGCAGCGCGAGGGGGAGAAGTTTGTCCTCACCATCGAGATCCCGGACGGTGTAACCGGCATCGTGCACTTGGCAGATGGCGAGACGCATGAAGTGACCGGGGGTCGCAGTACGTGGACATTCGCTGCGCCCGCGTCGGCTGCTCGCACGCCGTACCCGGATCTGCGCGCTTCACGCGATGCGGCGCCCGCCGCGTCACCAGAGGAGTCGCTCGACTGGGGCCGGATCGACCCTGATGTCACCACCCTCGGCGAACTGCTGGAAGAACCCGCCTCACGCCGGGTTTTCGATCAGGTCATGCCCGGTGTGGCCGACAGCCCCATGATCGCCATGGCGAGACCCATCCCTCTGAACACCGTTCTGGAGATGGCAGCCGGATCGATCCCACCGGAGCACGTCCGGGAGTTACGCAGGAGACTCTCCAAGCTGTGACGACGCCCTGAAAGTCGCGCTCAGCGCGAACATCCAGGCGCCGCGGGACATCGCTGGGGAACGTCGGCCTTCGCCAACGGAAAGGGGGACTTGAGAGGTCGGTCGTTTGACAGACGCATCCGGTATGGAAATGATATGTGATCAAGAATCGACGATGGCGGTGAAGGAGAAAGAAGATGTCTAGAGAGCGCCCAGGTCCATTGGTCGGCGTACGTGTACTCGATCTCTCTCGGGCGCTCGCTGGACCTCTCTGTGCCACCCTCCTCTCCGACCTTGGCGCCGAGGTGACGAAAGTCGAGCCGATCGACGGTGATCCCTCCAGGGCCTGGGGGCCGCACGATGGCGACGAGAGCCTCTACTTCGCCTCGGTCAATCACGGTAAACGCGCGCTCGCGCTGGACTTTCGTGACAAGGCCGCCCGTGGCATCCTGGTCGATCTCGTGCGCAGCTCCGACGTTCTGATCGAGAGCTTCCGGCCTGGTGTCATGAGCGCGATGGGCCTCGACGCGACTTCGTTGAAGGCGGCGAACCCTCGGCTGGTCGTCACGAGCGTCACGGGTTTCGGTTCGGTCGGGCCGCTGAGCAATGCACCGGGGCTCGATCAGATCGCCCAGGCGATGTCCGGACTCATGTCCGTCACTGGCGCCTCCGCAGCGGAAACGTATCGAGTCGGGGTTCCTGTTGTCGACTTCATGACGGGTCTGGTCTCTGTGATCGGCGTCCTTGCGGCACTGATCGCCCGCGACGAAGACGGCACGACGGTTGAGACATCGCTCCTCGAGACGGCGTTGTACTCGCTTGTTTTTCAGGCGCAGAAGGGTCTGCGGACAGGGGAGGATCCCGAACCGCAAGGCAACATGCATCCGACCATCCAGCCGTACGGTGCGTACCGGGCCGCCGACGGAGAGATCGTTCTCGCCGCCAGCAGTCAGCGGCATTGGCGATGGCTGTGCGAAGTCCTGGGGGCGGAAGAGTTGCTTGGCATCCGGGAGTTCGCGACGCCCGCAGATCGGGTCGCGCACCGTGAGGCGCTCACGGTGGAGATCGAGGCGCGGCTCGCCGGTGCGACAGTCGAGCAGTGGGTGGTGCGGCTGACAGCGGCCGGCATCCCCGCTGGTCCCGTGCTCGGGGTAACCGATGCGCTTGCACAGGAGCAGGTCGCGGCCCTCGAACTCGTGCGTCAGCTGCCCACGCCCGACGGCATGGACCCCCGGCCGCTGCTCGCGGCGCCCTTCAGACTCCGCGGCGAGAGGCTGCCTATCGCGGCTTACCCGCCGCGCCTTGGCGAGTCCAGCCGCGAGATCCTTATCGAACTCGGGCGGAGCGAGGTCGAGGTGGATGCGCTGGTCAAGCGCGGAGCCGTGGGGGAAGCGGGGTGACCGGCCGCATCCTCGTGGATCGAGTCGGGCCGACGGCCCGGATCACACTGAGCAACCCCGCGCGCAAGAATGCCCTCGACGCCGAGATGTGGGCAGGTCTGGCCCAGCAGGTGAAGCGTGCGGACAACGACGACGCGGTGAAGGTGATCGAGATTCGTGGTGACGGTGGAGACTTCTCCACCGGCGTGGATCTTGTCGCGGCCTGGGAGAACGGCCAGCGTGTGGATCCTTCGATTCTCACCACGGAGGCGGAAGCGGCGCTGATGCACGCGAGCACTCCCACTGTGGCCGTGTTGCGCGGCCAATGCGTCGGCGGCGGGGCGATGATCGCGTGCGCCTGCGATTTCCGCCTCGCATCCGCCGATGTCGTCCTCGCGGTGACTCCAGCACGATTCGGCGTCGTCTACCCGGCAACGTCGGTGCGGCGCCTTGCCGATCTCGGCGGTCCTGCGGTGGCCAAGCGACTGCTGTTGGCTGCCGAGGTGTTCTCGGCAGACGACGCGCGGGCCGCGGGTATCGTCGACTGGGTCCATCCTGCCGGCGACCTAGACCACGCGGCTGACGCGCTCGCGGCGAAGCTGGCGATCCTTGCGCCGATCAGCCAGGCTGCGGCCAAGGAGTTCATCGATCGGCTCGGTCCGGACGATGAAACGCCGCTTGCAGCAACCCAGCGCTGGGAGCGGGTGGCACGTGACGATCCCGAACAGCGTGCTCGCGTGCTCGCCTTTCTTCACCGGCCACGTGGGTAGGGCTCCTCGCCCGAATGAGGAGATACCGGCGGTCCGGCCTCGGTCGCCATCTCGCGTCCGTTGTCATGCCTCCCCTCTCATGCGCGGCGGGATCGCCGTGCGCAGCCCACGGTGGCGCCGCTTCGAGCCGGCCGACGGCCGATCGACCTACTCCGTATCAGCTGCAGGCGTTCCGTGACGCGATCCGCGCGGAGCGCCCCCGTGAGAGCTGATGCCCGATCAGCCCACGAGGCCGCTGCGGTACGCGATCGCGACGAGTTGCCCGCGATCGCGCGCGTCGAGCTTCATCATCGCGCGGTTCAGGTGCGTCTTCACGGTGAGCGGCGAGATGAACAGCCGCTTCGCGATCGTCGCGTTGTCGTCGCCGGCGGCCGCGGCGATGACGAGATCGCGCTCCCGGGGCGTGAGCGTGGCGACGCGTGCGGCGAGCTCCGGATCCGGATCGACGGATGCTGCGCCCTTCGCCAGATGCGAGACCACAGCCCGTGAGGCGCGCGGCGACAGACTCGACTCGCCCGCGGCGGTGCGCAGCACGGCGTCGATCAGGTCCTCCGGCTCGGCGGACTTGCTGAGGAAGCCGTCGGCTCCCGCGCTGAGGGCGGCGACGACCTCGGCGTCGCCGTCGAAGGTCGTGAGGATGAGGATGCGCACGGCGCCGAGTGCGGCGTCGGCGCGGATGCGCCGTGTGGCTTCGACGCCGTCGACCCCCGGCATCCGCAGATCCATCAGCACCACCTGCGGGGCCGTGGCACGCAGGAGCGGGAGTGCCGCGCCGCCGTCGGCCGCCTCGCCGACGATCTCGATGTCGGCCGACTCCAGCACGCTGCGCAGACCGGCACGGATCATCGCCTGATCGTCGACGAGCACGACGGTGGTCATGCGCGCGCCTCCTCACGCTGGTGGGGGTGGAGGGGGAGCGCCGCCGTGACGACGAACCGCGTCCCGTCGGGGCGCGTCTCCAGCGTTCCGTGGACGCTCGCCGCACGCTCGCGCATGCCGAGCAGACCGAAGCCGTCGCCCGGAGGGCGGTCTGGTGCGATCGGGTTCGTCACGACGAGGTGCAGCTCGTCTCCGCCGGGCTCGATCGTGATGTCGATGGGCCCGTCCCCGTGCTTGCGGGCATTGGTCAGCGACTCCTGCACGATGCGGTAGACGGCGACGCTGACCGACCGATCGGCGTCGGCCGGCGCCGAGTTCTGCAGCGTCACGGCTGCGCCGGCCGTGCGGGCGGTCGCGACGAGCGCGTCGAGCGATTCGATGCCGGGGACGGCCTCGGCGGCGTCGACAGCGTCCTGGCCGCGCAGCACCGTGAGGATGTCCTGCAGCTCGTCGATCACGGCGCGGGCCGACGAACGGACCTGCTGAAGCGAGCGGCGCGCGCGCTCGGGGTCGCGCTCCAGGAAGCGCTCGGCGGCACCCGCGTGCACAGAGATGATCGACACGGTGTGGGCGACCGAGTCGTGCAGGTCGCGCGCGATCCGCAGCCGCTCGGCGCCGACGTGACGCTGCACCTCGCTGTCGCGGAACGCGACCGCCGACCGCGCCTGCTCCTCGAGGGCGCGGACGTAGTCGTCGTTGGAGCGGAGCGCCAGACCCGAGGCGATCACCGCGGCGGTCCACACCGGAAGGATCAGGGCCACCGGCTCGTAGGGCGGCACATCGAACACGACCACGGCGCCGACATAGAGGAGCACGGCATGGATCGCGCCGGCGGCGAGCACGAGGGGCCGCGGGCTGCGCAGCGCCAGCGTGAACAGCACGACCTCGGCGAGCACCCAGATCGGCACGGCGGCGGCGGGCTCGAAGAGCACGATGCCGCTGGCGACGATCGCTGCCGCGGCAGCGGGCACCGGCATCCGTCGACGGAGCACCACCGCGGCGCCGGCGAGCAGCAGGACCGGAAGGCTCACCCAGGCGCCGGTGCTCACGATGCGCACGAGCTCCACGCCGGCCGCGATCGCCGCCGCCGCATCGAGCAGCAGCTCCCACTTGCCGAGACCGGCGGTGCGGCGCAGCATCCGTGGTGAGGCGATCATGCGCATGATTCTCCCATCGCGTGCGGCCCCAGGCGCGCAGCCCGCCCGGGTGAAGGGGCCCCGGTGGCCGTCGCTGGGTCGACGGCCACCGGGGCGGGGCGATCAGCGGTCGGCGCCGACCGCCTCGCGGGCCCGCACCGGCTGGGGGTCCAGTGCGGGGGCCGGGGTGCTGGACTCGAGCGCGGCTCCCTCGACGTCGATCGTCGGGAGGATGCGATCGAGCCACTTCGGCATCCACCATGCCGAGCGACCCAGCAGCGCGAGCGCAGCGGGCACGAGCACCATGCGCACGATGAACGCGTCGGCGACGACGCCCACCGTGAGCGCGAGGGCGATCGAGCCCACCAGAGACGACGGGCTCATCGCGAAGCCGCCGAACACCGCCGCCATGATGGCGGCCGCGGCGACCACCACTCCGGCGGAGTGACGGAAGCCGGCGCGGATCGCCTCGAGCGGCGACAGGCCGCGCGCGTGGGCCTCGTGCATGCGCGACACCAGGAACACCTGGTAGTCCATCGCGAGACCGAACAGGATGCCGGTCACCACGATCGGCAGCAGGCTCAGCAGCGGGTTGCCCTGCGGCGAGGGGACGATGAAGTCCATCCAGCCCCACTGGAAGACCGCCACCGTCGCACCCAGGCCCGCGCCGAGCGACAGCAGGAAGCCGAGCGTCGCGACGACGGGGATGAGGAGCGAGCGGAACAGCACGATCATGAGGATGAGCGACAGCCCCACGATGAGCGCGGTGTACAGCATGAGGGCCGACTGCAGCTGCTCGTCGGAGTCCAGGCCGATCGCCGTGCCGCCGGTGACCAGCAGTTCGGCGCCGGGGATCTCGCCGCTCTCGGCGCGGATGTTCTTGACCAGCTCGGTCGTGCGGTCGTCCAGCGGTCCGTGCTCCGACATGACCGTCACCATGGCGGTGTCGCCGTCGGCCGAGATGCCGGCCGGGATCACCATCGCGACGTCGTCGAGGTCGCCCAGGCGCTCGAGCACCGTGGGAAGGGCCGCCTCCACGTCGTCCTCGCGGACGAGCACGACGAGCGGATCCTGTGCGCCGTCGCCGAACTTGTCGGCGACCAGCTCGTACGCGGCGCGCTGGGTCGATTGGGGGTCCTCGCCGCCCGGGGTGTTGAGCGAGGTCTGCATCGAGGCCACCGGCACCGCCATCAGGGCGAGGAGCGCTGCGCCGCCGAGGAGGCTGAGCACGCGGTGACGCGTGACCACACGGACCCATCCGGCCAGGAACCCCTTCTCGGCCGAGGGCGCAGCATCCGTCTCCGTGATCTCTCCGACCACGACCTCGTCGAGGCGGCGACGGTCGCGGCGCGAGAGCGCCTTCGTGCCCATGAGGCTGAGCATCGCGGGCACGAGCGTCAGCGCCATGAGCACGGCGACGGCGACGGCGAACGCGGCGGCGAGGCCCATCTCACCGAGGAAGGTGATGCCCACGACGGTGAGGCCGGTCAGGGCGATGATCACCGTGGCGCCGGCGAACACGACCGCGGAGCCGGCGGTGCCGACCGCGCGCCCGATGGCATCGAGCACGGTCGCCCCCTCGCGGAGCTCGGAGCGGAACCTCGCGATGATGAACAGGCAGTAGTCGATGCCGACCGCGAGGCCGAGCATGACGGCGAGGATCGGCGTCAGCGAGCCGATCGGCGTGATCGCCGAGAACGCGAGCACGCCCAGGATGCCGACCCCCACGCCGACCAGGGCGCCGAGCATGTTCGCGCCGGCGGCCACGAGCGAGCCGTACGTGATGAGCAGCACCAGGAAGGCCAGCAGCGCGCCGACGATCTCGCTCGGCCCGAGGATCTCGGGGGCGCCCGAGGTCAGGGTGCCGCCGACCTCGGCGGTGAACCCCGCGTCGCTCAGGTCGTCGGCGATCGCCTCGATCTCGTGCGGGAACTCTTCGGGGTCGACGCCGCGCTCCACCTCGATCGACGCCACGGCGGTGGTGAGGTCTTCGGAGATGTAGGGGCGTGCCGGGTCGAGCGGGTCGCTCACCGAGGTGACGCCGTCCACGGCGCGCACCTCGTCGAGGGCGTCCGTGAGTGCTGCGAGGTTGTCGGGGTCGACGATCGACCCGTCGTTCGCCTCGACCACGAACTGCAGTCCGGGTCCGCGCGACTCGTCGTCATCCGAGGGGAACTCCTCGTCGAGGACCGACATGGCCTCGCTCGACGACGTGCCGGGAACGTCGAAGCCCCCGTCGCTGAAGCGCATGCCCGAGAGCGACACCACCGCGAGGGTGACCAGCACTCCCAGCCACGCGATGATCACCGCCCACCGGTGCCGAGCAGAGAAGCGCCCGAGTCGGGCGAGTAGCCGTGCCATACAGAGTCCTTTGCGATCGGGGTGCGCGCACACGCACGCATCGGTTCTCTTCGAGCCTCCGCGATCGCTCCCCGCCGCACATCCGCCCGCCGCAGGCTTCGCCGTACTGCGATCGCAGTAGGTTCGGGTGCGCCTCGTCCCGAAGGACGGGATCTTCGGTGGACTCCCGGTCTCGGAGCGCCTAGCATCCAGCTAGCGCGCGCTACCATGGGCGCAACGCATCAACGGAAAGGGTCCCTTCATGACGGATGACCGACGCCGGGTTCTGCTTACGGGCGCCACCGGGAACTGGGGCCGCGCGACGCTGCGCGCCTTCCGCGAGCGGCCCGATGTGATCGTGCGGGCCTTCGCCCTGCCGGGCGCCGCCGACAAGGCGGTGCTGGCGGAGTTCGAGGGCATGGAGAACCTCGAGGTCATCTTCGGCGACCTGACGCGCTACGACGACGTCGTCCGCGCGATCGACGGCGTGGACGTCGTGCTGCACGTCGGCGCCGTGGTGTCGCCCCTGGCCGACGCGAACCCCGCGCTCGCGCGTCGCGTCAATGTCGGCAGCATCCAGAACATCATCCGCGCGGTGAAGGCGCTTGCCGACCCGAGCTCCGTCGCAGTGGTCGGCATCGGCTCCGTCGCCGAGACCGGCGACCGGCAGGAGCCCCACCACTGGGGCCGCGTCGGCGACCCGATCCGCGTGTCGCAGTTCGACGAGTACGGGCAGACCAAGGTCATCGCCGAGAAGCTCCTGGTCGACTCCGGGCTGCCCCGCTGGGCATGGCTGCGCCAGACCGGCATCTTCCACCCGGCCATGCTCGAGATCCGCGACCCGATCATGACGCACTCGCCGTTCACCGGAGTCATGGAGTGGGTCTCCGCCGAGGACGCCGCCCGCCTCCTCGTGGGCCTCGCATCGCCCGACGTGCCCGAGGAGTTCTGGCACGGCATCTACAACATCGGCGGCGGCGAGGGCTGGCGCCTCACGAACTGGGAGCTGCAGCTCGCGATCAGCGGCGCGATGGGCGTCAAGGACGTGCGTCGGTGGTACGACCGCAACTGGTTCGCGACCCGCAACTTCCACGGCCAGTGGTACAGCGACAGCGACCGGCTCGAAGAGCTCGTGCAGTTCCGTCGCGACAGCTTCGGCGCCGCCATGTCGCGCGCGGTCGCGACGCTGCCGTCCGCCGTGCGCAACGCCGGCAAGGTGCCCCCCTTCATCGTCAAGAACATGGTGATGCGGCCGATCACACGCAAGCCGCGCGGCACCATGCACGCCATCTCGCACAAGCAGTCCGCCGAGATCGCCGCCCACTTCGGCTCGTACGAGGCGTGGCAGCGCATCGGCGACTGGTCGACGTTCGAGGCTCCGGCGCCGTCGCGCACGCCCAGCCTCCTCGACCACGGCTACGACGAGAGCAAGCCCTCGTCGTCGTGGTCTGCCGAGGACTACACGCAGGCAGCGGCCTTCCGGGGCGGCGAACTCCTCAGCGACGACGTCGAGACCGGTGCAGTGGGCACTCCGCTCATCTGGCGCTGCGCCTTCGGCCACGTGTTCGCCGGCAGCCCGCGGCTCATCCTCACCGGCGGCAACTGGTGCCCGGAGTGCGTGCGCGACAGCGCGGCGTACCGTCAGCAGTCCGAGAAGAACCTCTTCCTCGCGCAGCTCGACGGCGCCTGACCGCGGTGCGCAGCGACAGCAAGGTCCCGCTGCCCGCTGAACAGGTCGCGGCTCTCACGCGCACGCTCATCGGCGCCGAGCCGGAGGCGGTCACCGAGCTCACCGAGGGCATGTACAACGCCGCGTACCGTGTGACGGTGCCGGGCCGGGGCGACCTCGTCCTCAAGGTCGCTCCGCCCGACGACGTGCCCTCGCTGCGCTACGAGCGCTCGCTGATGGCGACGGAGGTCGGCTTCTACGAAAGGGCGCAGGGTCTCGCACCGGTGCCCGACGTGGTGGCGACGGACTTCTCGCGTCGCCTCGTCGACCGCGACGTCATGTTCATGTCGGCGCTCGACGGCAGGTCGCTGCACAGCGCCCGCCGCCGGCTCTCCCGGGGAGCCCGCCGGGCGGTGCGCGCCGACCTCGGCGCCATCGTCGGGCGGCTGCACGGGGTGACAGGGGAGCGGTTCGGCTACGAGCGCACCGGCGGCGAGCTCTCGGCCGCCACCTGGCGCGAGGCGTTCGGGACGATGACGGCTGCCGTCCTCGACGACATCCGCGAGCACGGGGTGCCGATCGGGGTCGACCCCGGCGAGGTGCGCATGATCCTGCACGCGGCTTCCGGTGCGCTGGCTGCGGTCGAGACCCCGGTGCTCGTTCACTTCGACCTGTGGGACGGCAACGTGTTCGTCGCGCGGCAGGGCGGTGTCGAGCGGGTCAGCGGCATCATCGACGGGGAGCGCGCGTTCTGGGGCGACCCGCTCGCCGATCTGGTCTCGACGTCGCTGTTCCGCGATCCCGCCGCCGACCGCGACTTCCTCCGCGGCTATGCCGAGGCGTCGGGCACGCCGCTGCGCTTCGACGACGCTGCCCGCACCCGGCTCGCGCTGTACTCGGCGTACCTCTGCCTGCTGATGCTCGCGGAGGCCGCGCCGCGCGGCTACCGCGGGCTCGGCGCGGCGGGCATGGCGATGTTCGTCCGGCGGCGGCTGAAGGCGGACCTGCGCCGGCTGTCGGCCTGAGCAGCGCAGGCCGCCGCGATCACGGGCGCCGGGCGCCCGTCAGCAGCCGGTCGACCGCGTCGTCGACGGCGATGATGGCGTTCTGCGCATCGACGTGCACGACACGCGGCTGGAAGTCGTCGAGTTCGGCATCGTCGTACTCGGCGTACGAGACCACGATCACGATGTCGCCGTGGTGCACGAGCCGGGCGGCCGCGCCGTTGACCTGGATGTCGCCCGATCCGACGGCGCCGGCGATCGCGTAGGTGACGAAGCGCGCGCCGTTGTCGACGTCGAGCACGTGCACCTGCTCATTGACGCGGATGTCAGCGGCCGCGAGCAGATCGGGGTCGATGGTGATGGAGCCGACGTAGTTCAGGTCGCTGCCCGTCACGGTCGCGCGGTGGATCTTGGACTTCAGCATCGTGCGCTTCACGGGGGTGTCTCCTTCGGGCGGACGCCGGAGTGCATCAGCCGATATGTGATCAAGAATGGTACCAGGGCCACGCACTCGTGACAGACGGTGGGGCCCGCACCCCGAGAGGTGCGGGCCCCGCCGGGCGCTCGTCTCAGGACGAGAGCCACGCGTCGTCGAAGTACACGATGAGCGAGCCGTGGTAGTCGTCGGACTCGCCGAAGTGCAGCAAAGTGGAGTATCCCACGCCCGAGGTGTACGGCGCGGGCCATTGCAGCACCGCGTTGTCGTGCAGGAACTCGACCGCGCCGCTCCACGCCTTGTTGCGCTCGTCGAGTGTCAGGTCGTCGCGCGCGTGCAGCAGCAGCTCGTCGAGCTCGGGGTACGCGACGCGGCCCCACTGCAGCGGCGAGCCCGAGTACAGCCGGCTGAACAGATACGGGTACCCGCCCGACCCGACGAAGATGTCGTAGTCGCCGGTCGCCTCCGCCTGGAAGTACGCGGCGATGTCGACGGGGTCGAGCTCGACGTCGAGGCCGATCTCGGTGAACTGCTGCTGGTAGTAGGTCGCCTGGTCGACGAGGCCCTGGTGGTAGGTCATCGTCATCTTCGGGTCCCCGCCGTCTGCGACGTAGTCGGCGACCAGCTTCTTGGCCTCGTCGAGGTCCTGCTCGTAGACCGAGCCCTCGACGCAGATCGGCGACCCGGTCGCCCACGGCAGGCACGTGGTGTCGCCGTCCCAGTACTCGGTGCCGCCGAAGAGCACCTTCGCGGTGGTCTCGCCGTCGAGCGTCATCGCCATCGCGTTGCGCACGCGCTCGTCGGCGCCGGCGCCCTTGGACGCGTTGGGCACGATCACCTGGGCGATGCCCTCGACCGGCACGATCTTCACGTTGGGGTTGGCGCCGATCGCGTTCCAGCGGATCGAGGGCACGAGCGCGCTGTCGATCGTGCCCGACACGAGCTCGTCGGCGCGCGTCTGAAGGTCGGGGAGAACCCGGAACACGAGCCCGTCGAGGTAGGGCTTGCCCTCGTCCCAGTAGTCGTCGTTGCGCGTCAGGACGAGCTCGTCGTCCGGCGTCCACGACTCGACCTTGAACGGCCCCGCGCCCACTGGGGCGCTGTTGAAGGCGTCCGGGTCGGCGAGCGCCTTGGGGGAGCCGATGAGGCCGGCCGACGAGGCCCACGTGAACGCGAGCGGGAACGAGCCGCTGGCCGCGGCGAGGGTGAAGGTCACCTCGTACTCGCCGGTGGCCTCCATCTTCTGGACGGGGGCGAGCGCCGCCTTCGCCGCGCTCACGGAGTCGGGCGCGATGTGCCGCTGGAGGTTGAAGAGCACGGCCTCGGCGTCGAACGGCTCGCCGTCGGTGAACGTGACGCCGTCGCGCAGCGTCATGACCCACGTGATGCCGTCGTCGCTGGTCATCGACTCCGCGAGGCGCGGGGTGATCTCGCCCGACACCTCGTCGTAGTCCATGAGGAAGTCGAGGACCTGGGCGACCTTCTCGGTGCCGGCGCCGACGCCGCGCACCTTGACGGGGTCGAAGCCGGGCATCTCGGCGCCGGTGGCCACCTCGGCGACGCCGCCGGTGACGATCTCGTCGGCCGAGGCCGCCGGCTCGGGGGAGGTGCCCTGCCCGGCAGACGAGCAGCCGGTGAGCACGAGGGCGGCGGCGCCGATCAGCACGAGGGAGCCTCGCAGCAGACGGCGGCCTTGGGGGAGTGAACGGGGACGCGTCATCGCGCTCCTTCGGATGGGGCCGCGGCGACGCGGCGGTGGGAGGGGGTCTGTGGCGTCACCGGGCGGCGGCGCTGAGGGGGAGCGGTGTCGATGACGCACCGGCGCGCGCGGCCGCGTGACCGCCCGCGATGCGCCCGAAGACGATGGCGTCCGCGATGTGGAAGCCGCCGTCCTTCGCCCAGCTGTACGTCGAGCTCACGCCGCCGGCCGCGTACAGCCCGGCGATGGGCTCGTCCGAGGGGCGCACCACCCGCGCGTGCTCATCGCGGCGCGGGCCGCCGCTCGTCCACGCGAGGACGGGCTTGCTGAGGAACGCGTGGAACGGGCCGTCGGCCAGCGGCTCGAGCGTGCCCGGCGCGCGGCCGAAGCGCTCGTCCACGCCCGCGGCGCAGGCGGCGTTGTACGCCGTCACCGACGCGGCCAGCGCGGCGGGCGGCACGCCCATCGCGTCGGCGAGCCCGGCGAGCGTATCGGCGCGCAGCACCCAGCCCGCGTCGATCTCGGCCGTGTTGTCGGCGCTCCAGGCGTAGCCGTCCATGACGACCGACCATCCCACCGGGTACACCGACGCGTCGGGGCTGATCGGACCGGCCAGCCGCGTGCGCTCGTCGAAGACCACCCATGTGGGGCGGTCGGGCTTGAGGACGTAGCATCCGTCGATGAGGGCCTGGCCATGCCCGGCGGGTGCCGTCTCGTTCACGAAGCGCTCGCCGGCGGCGTCGACCCAGATGTAGCCTCGGCGGCGCAGCATCATCGCGAAGAGGCCGTGGCGGGCTCCGGGCGGCGTGATCCCGGTGACGGCCATCATGTTGTCGGTGTGCCACAGGTCGGCGCCGATGTGCTGGGCCATCCGCAGGCCGTCGCCGGTGCAGGCGGGGCTGCCCCAGATCGACGCGCCGTCGAGGCCGAGGTGCTCGCGGACGAGCTCGGCATCCGCCTCGAATCCGCCGGTGGCGAGGACCACGCCGCCGCGGGCGTGGACGACGTCGCCGCTCTCGAGGCGCAGGCCCGTGACACCCCCGGTCGACGCGTCGAGCACCAGCTCGACGGCGCGGGCGTCGTACCGGATCGGGATGCCGCGTTCCGCGAGCGCGCCCGTGAGCGCGCGGTGGAGGCGCCCGGCGCCCATGACGCCGTCGACGCTGCGGTAGCCGCCGTAGGCGTCGCTTCCCGGCAGCTCGGGGTACTCGGGCGCGAAGTCACCCGGGATGCCGACCTCGATGCCGAGCGACTGCATCCACTCGGTCACGGTGCGGGTGCCGTCCGCCCAGGCCCGGACGACGGGCTCGGGGAGGGTGCGCTCGCCCGACAGCGCGCGCAGGTACGTCGCGATCTGCTCGGGGTCGTCGTGGTGGAACCACGAGCCGCCCGACACGCGGGTGTTGCCGCCGGCATGCGCGGCATCCGTCTTCTCCAGGACGACGACCGACGCGCCGGCGTCGTGGGCGGCGATGGCGGCGGCGGCGCCGGCGGCGCCGGAACCGACGATGACGACGTCGGCGGAGAATTCCTCGACGTCGGCGGGGTGTGAAGGCAGGTGCATCGACACTTCCTCGGGCTCGATGAGACGTCAGCATGCGCGAGCCGTCGAACGCCGAGCCAGAAGGGGTCCCGCTGACCGGGATCTCCCGGGCGGGCAGCGGAGAGTGCGCTAATCTGATCAAAGATCAGATAGTCGTCCCGGAAGGGGTCGCCATGGTGGACGAGACGCACACGCCCGACGACGAGCGCGGTCTCTCGCGCGTGTTCGGCGCTCTGGCGAACTCCGACCGGATCGCGATCATCGACATGCTGCGCGGGTCGGCTGCGGACGAGCCGGGCGGCGTCTCGATCTCGCGCGTCGCCGAGGCGACGGGGCTCACGCGATTCTCCGCCTCACGGCACCTCCGCATCCTCTGCGAGGTGGGTCTGGTGTCGGCGACGCGACAGCGGCACTCCGTGCTGCACCGCCTCGACTCCCGCGGGTTCGACGCGGTGGAGGACTGGCTGTGCGGCGCGGCGCTCGACGAGGACTGGCTCGTCGACGCGCTCGCGCCGCTGAACCGCTCCGCGTGACACTCTCGGGCTCGGGGCCTCAGTCGTAGGTGACCGAGACCGGCTCGTCGCCCTCGACGACGGACTGGCAGCCGAGGATCCAACCCTCGTCCAGATCCTCCTTCTCGAGGATCTGGTTGTTGATCATCGAGACCCTGCCCGACAGCAGCCGGCAGGAGCACGCGCTGCACGCGCCCTCGCGGCACGAGAAGGGCGCGTCGATCTGCTTGGAGCGCAGGAAGTCGAGCAGTGTCACGCCCGACGGCCACGCCAGGTCGTGCTGCTCGCCGTCGAGTTCGACGCTCAGCGCGACGGTGTCGCCTGCCTGCTCCGCCGCGGCGACGGCTTCGATGTCGACGGCGGCGAAGGGGTCGGCCGACAGCGACACGAACCGCTCGATCACGATGTGGTCGCGCGGCATGCCCGCGTCGCGCAGCACGCGCTCGACCGCGTCCATGAACGGACCCGGCCCGCACACGAACGCGGTCGACGCGTCGAGGTCGGCCATGCGCGCGATGCCCGACAGCAGGGCCGCCGAGGGCAGGCCCTGGACGCTCTCGAGCAGGTGCACCGTGAGCAGGCGGTCGTGGAACTCGCGCGCCAGGTGCTTCAGCTCCTCGGCGAAGATCACCGACCGCTCGTCCCGGTTGGCGTAGGCGAGGATCACCCGGTTGGTCCCGTTGCGCAGCGCGTCGCGCAGGATCGACATGACCGGCGTGATGCCGCTGCCGCCGGCGAACAGCAGCAGGTCGCGCGAGGTGTCGCGCACCGTGAAGATGCCGGTCGGCGGGAGCACGTCCAGCTGCGCACCCGCCTCGAGGCTCTCGCACAGCCATCCCGACGCGGCTCCGCCCGCGATCCGCTTGACCGTGATCTTCGGCGCCGCATCGAGGCCGGGGGTGCTGCTGAGCGAATAGCACCGGGCGACGGCGTCGCCGCCCGGGAGCACGACACGCAGGGTGAGGAACTGCCCCGGCCGGTAGGCGAACGCCTCGGCCGACGACTCCGGGATGTCGAACACGATCGATCGGGCATCGTCGGTCTCGACGATGACCTCGCGCACGGTCAGTCTGTGCCCGGGGCCGCTCGCCGCCACTTCGGCGAGGACCACCTCCTCGGTCTCGTCGATGTCAATCTCCAGTGCGGTCGTGTTCACTGCGTGTGTCTCTTACTCTTTGGGCACGTCGAGCTGTGCGGAGAGGTGGATGTCTCCCGCGAGGACGGCCTCGTCGATGGCGGTGTTCAGGGTCGGGCAGCTGTCGATCAGGGCGCGTTCGGCCGCGCTCGACGCCGCGCGCAGGACGGGGCACCGCAGGTGCTCGGTCCACTGCACGGACGTCTGCGCCGGACCGTTCTTGCGCACCAGCACCCGGTTGTCGCAGCTCGGGCACGCGAACGGCGTCATGTCGGGCTGCTCCCCGCCCGCGCCATAGGTGAGGAACTGCTCCTCCTCGATGGAGAGGCGGGCCGACATCAGGCGTCCTCGAACGACTCGACGACGTGCATCTTGCCGTCGTCGCCGATCTTCAGGAGGTGGTGCGACTCGAGGTTCTCGGTGACCTCGTCGCGCCAGAACTGCACCGCGCGGTTGGTGTCGATCTCGAACTCGAACCGCTCCACCATCTGCTCGCTGACCTGGTCGGCGTCGACGTAGAACTGCTCGTACCAGCGACGCAGCTGGTAGATCGGGCCGTCCTCCTCGCACAGCAGCGGGTTCTCGATCTTGGTCTTGTTCTGCCAGATCTCGACGTCCTGCTTGAAGCCGACCGCGACGCCGTCGGCGGTCGCCTTGGCCACGGCGTTCGCCATGTCGTCGGTCATGCCGGGCATCTTCTTGACCATGATCCCCCACTGCAGCACGAAGCTCGTCGGCGTGACGGGGTAGTGGCAGTTGATGAGCACGGACTCCGACTTGTGGGTCGGCGACTCGCTCCAGAGGTAGTCGATCATGTACGACGGCCCGTAGTACGCGGCCTCGGAGCGGCTGGTCGACGTGCCGGGCTTGCGGCCGGGGAAGAGCATGACGTCCTCGCGCGACGACGAGGTCATGATCTGCGACGCGGTGTGCCCCTCGAGCACGTTCTTGAAGTACGTCGGGAACGAGTAGTGCACGTAGAAGAAGTGCGCCATGTCCACGACGTTGTCGACGATCTCGCGGCAGTTCGAGCCCTCGATGAGCACCGAGTCCCACGTCCACATCGTCCACTCCGGGTCGCCGTACGCCGCGATCTCGGGGATCGTGACGTCCTCCGGCGGCGGGTTGCCCTCGGGGTCGTTCCAGACGAACAGCTGCCCGTTGCGCTCGAGCGTGGTCCAGGCCTTGGTGCGGGCGCGCGGGGGGACGCGCTTGGAGTAGGGGATGCCGGCGCAGCGGCCGTTGCCGCCCCAGCGCCAGTCGTGGAACGGGCAGGCGATCGCGTCGCCCTTCACCGTGCCCATCGTGAGGTCGCCGCCCATGTGGGGGCAGTAGCCGTTGAGCACGTTGAGCGCGCCGTTGGAGTCGGCGAAGACGACGAGCTTGGTGCCGAACGCCTGGATGCCGTGCGGCTCTCCGTCGCGGAACGAGTCGGCGAGCCCGAGACAGTGCCAGCCGCGCGCGAACCTCGCGGGGGGCGCCTTCGTCTCGATGATGCGCGCACCCGGTGCTTCAGCAATGGACATGTCCGTCTCCTTCGACCGATAGATCCCGGAACCGGGCGGCAGTCGCGTGTGCACTGCGCCGCCTGGGGATCAGAAAGCCAACCCCGCTGGGCTCCGTTAGCGCAACATCGTATCCCGTTGACCGGAAAATGCAACGAGCGATGCAGTTGGATGCTGCGCCCGAATCCCGTTGGAAAACACGCGTTGCGCTTGCTAGTGTGCGGCATGGGTTGACGATTCCGCAACGACTGTTTAGGCTTCCCGCTGAGTGGGACGCCTCGGCGCGAAGCGGAGCTTCCCACCCCTAATGTCGAGAATCCCGCCACCGTCCGGCGGGAGACGTGCACCGTCGCACCGCGAGAGGACACCACGCAATGACGCACACCGTCGTGCAGAAGATCATCGACTCCGGGCCCGCACTGGCCGAGACCGTCGAGGAGAGCAACCGGCTCGGACGACTCTCCGACGAGGCGGTGCGGATCATCCGCGAGGCCGGCACCATCCGGCTGCTGCAGCCGGAGGAGCACGGCGGCTTCCAGGTGCACCCGGCGGACTTCGCCGAGGCCGTCATGGCGACCGCGAACTACTCGCCGTCGGCGGGCTGGATCACCGGCGTCGTCGGCGTGCACCCGTGGGAGATGGCCCTCATGGACGCGCGCCTGCAGGACGAGGTGTGGGGCGAGGATCAGGACACCTGGATCGCGTCGCCCTACGCGCCCGGCGGGCTCGCGATCCCCGCGGAGGACGGCTCGGGCTACACCGTCTCGGGGCGCTGGCCGTTCTCGAGCGGCACCGACCACTGCCAGTGGGCGTTCCTCGGCGTGATGCTCGGCACCCCCGAGGGCAAGCCCGCCCAGCCGCCGCGCGCGATGCACATCGTGCTGCCGCGCAGCGACTACCGCATCGACGACGAGTCGTGGGATGTCATGGGTCTGCACGGCACCGGCTCGAAGGATCTCGTCGCCGAGAACGTGTTCGTGCCCGCGTACCGCACGATCGGCTCCCACGTCATGGGCGGCGCGACCGGCATCCGCACCGAGCCGCTGTACAACCTGCCGTTCTACTCGATCTTCCCGATCGGCATCACGTCGGCCGTGATCGGCATGGCCGAGGGCATGCTGCGCATCTTCCTCGAGCAGCAGAAGGCGCGTCACGGCTGGGACGGCACCGGGTACCTGCACGAGCCGCACACGACGTACGCGGTCGGGTCCGCAGCATCCGACATCGCCGCCTCCCGCGCCCTCCTCATCGACTCGGTCACGCAGATGTACGACCTCGTCGCGTCGGGCCAGGAGATCACGCTCGCCGACCGCGCCATCGCGCGCCGCAACCAGGTGAGCTGCGCGTGGCGCGCCGCACGCGCGGCCAACGACATCTTCGCGCGGTCGGGCGGCAACTCGATCCGCCGCACGAACCCGCTGCAGCAGTACTTCCGCGACATCAACACCGGGCTGCAGCACGCGATCCACGCGCCCGGCGGCGTGTTCTCGGCATCGACGACCCTCGAAGGCGGCGCGGAGCTTCCCGCCGGCGCCTTCGTCATGATGTAGCCCCACCCGCCACCCGGACTCATACACCACCCCAACTCGAAGGAGAGTGCTCATGGCACCCCGCCCCTCTTACGACCCCGGCCCCACGATCTCGCACGCCGGCGGCGTCAACATCGGCACCCCCGACCTCGAGAAGTCGCTGTGGTTCTTCCGCGACATCTTCGGCATGGAGGTCACCGCCGAGGAGGACGGCGTCGCCTACCTCCGCGGCTATCAGGAGCACGTGCACCACTCGCTCGTGCTGACCCGCCAGGACGAGGCGAAGGTCAACACGATGAGCCTGCGCGTCAGCCGCCCGCAGGACGTCGAGCTCTTCCACGACCAGTTCGTCGAGGACGGCATCGACGTGCGTCACGTCACCGCCGGCGCCGAGACCGGCCGCGGCGAGGCGATCCGCTTCCTCCTCCCCGGCGGCGGGCACCCGATCGAGCTCTTCTACGACATCGAGCGCCCCGCCGCGCCCGAGGGCATCCGCTCGAAGCTCCACGGCAACAGCTCGCGCCGCCGGGGCCTCGGCGTGCAGCGCATCGACCACCTCAACGTGCAGGCGGCCCCCGAGAACATGGCCGAGGCCGAGGGCTGGCTGCGCAGCGCTCTGGGCATGAAGCGCCGCGAGGCGATGGTGCTGCCGGGCAACCCCGACGTGCCCATGGTGTCGTGGCTGTCGGTGAACTCGAAGATGCACGACATCGCCATCGGCGCGTCGATGAACGGCAAGAACTCGCAGTTCCACCACGTCGCGTTCTCGCTGGAGAACCTGCACGACGTGCTGACCGCCGTCGACAAGCTGCGCGACCTCGACATCCAGATCGACGCCGGCCCCGGCAAGCACGGCATCGGCCAGGCGATGTACCTGTACGTGCGCGACCCCGGCTCGAACTACCGCGTCGAGCTGTACTCGGGCGGCTACCCCTTCTTCGACCCGGACCACCCGACGCAGGTGTGGGAGCAGCAGGACTTCGGCTACGGCATGACCTGGTACGGCGACTTCCCCGACGTCAACCCCGACTCGAGCACGTACCTCGAGACGATGGACGTGGCCGGGCTCGACGTCGCCGCCGAGGCGCAGAGCGTGACTGCATGACCGACACCGTGGCTACCCTCGAGGCGACGTACGAGGCGACCTCGCGCACGCTCGAGGGTGACGAGCCGATCCACTACCACGTCTACGGCGACGGGCCCGCGCTGCTGCTGCTGCACGGGTCCGGCCCGGGCGTGAGCGCGTGGGCGAACTTCGGCGACCTGCTCCCGGCGATCGGCGCGCAGCACCGCATCATCGCGCCCGACCTGCCCGGGTACGGCACCAGCTACATCCCCGAGCTCGACGGCGACTACTCGCTCACCGCGATCGCGGCGATCCGCCGCGTGCTCGAGGCCGAGGGGGTGGACCGCGTCCACGTGCTGGGCAACTCGCTCGGCGGCATGATCGCGTTCCGCCTCACGCTCGAGCACCCCGAGCTCGTCGACCGCATCGTCGCGATGGGGCCGGGCGGCGCGGCGTTCCCGCTGTTCGGCCCGCAGCCGACGGAGGGCATCCGCCGGCTCGTGGAGTTCACGACCGACCCGACGCGCGAGCGGCTCGTCGCGTGGATGCACTCGATGGTGGGCGACCCGTCGTTCGTCACCGAGGAGCGCATCCAGGCGCGGTGGGAGACGGCCAGCACGCCCGAGGCGCTCGCGTTCACGCGCGCCTTCTACGCCGCCGCCATGCGCGCGATGGCCAAGGGCGCCACGCCCGCCGTGCCGCTGTGGGCCCGCCTGGGCGAGATCGGCAACGAGGTGCTGCTCGTCTACGGCCGCGACGACCGGGTCACGCCGCTCGAGAGCGCGTTCCTGCCGCTGCGCCTGCTGCGCCGCTCCGAGCTGCACGTCATCTCGAACACCGGCCACTGGGTCATGATCGAGCGCCCCGCGGCGTTCGCGCGCGTGGTGTGCGAGTTCCTCGGACGCCCCTCGGGTGCCGTTCCGGCGGTCTGAAGGAGCGGGGGAGCGGATGCTGCGCACCAGGGTCGTGCCGGAATGAGAGCGCCGTGAGCGAGACGCCGGCGGCGATGGTCGACCGCGTGACGCTGATCCTGTCGGCGTTCGCGTCGCGGGAGAGTCAGAGTCTCGCCGACATCGTCGCCCGCACGGGCCTTCCGCGGTCGTCGGTGCACCGCATCCTGCAGCAGCTGACCGCGGCGCGCTGGCTCGAGCGCGTCGACGCGGACTACCGGCTGGGTCTCGCGATCTTCGAGCTCGGCTCGCTGGTGGCCCATCGCAGCCACATCGTGGCCGCGGCGCGCCCCTTCATGCAGCAGCTCAGCGAGTCCGGGCGGTTCGTCGTGCACCTCGCCGTGCTCGACGGGCATGACGTCGTCTACCTCGAGAAGGTCGGCGGCGCCCTCGCCGGGCGCCTGCCCTCGCGCGTGGGCGGGCGCCTGCCCGCGCACTGCACCGGCGTCGGCAAGGCGATGCTCGCGCACGCGCCGGCGAAGGTCGTCGCCGACTTCCTCCGGGGCGGGCTCACCCCGCGCACGACCGCCACCATCGTCGACCCGGACGACTTCACCGCCGAGCTCGCGAGGATCCGCCAGCTCGGCTACGCCATGGACCGCGGCGAGGCCGTGCCGGGACTCACCTGCATCGCGGCGCCCGTGTTCGACGTCGGCGTCGTCGAGGCGGCGATCTCGGTGTCGGGCCCGGCCCGGCAGGTCGACATCACCCAGGTGCGGCGCAACGTGCAGTACGTCGCCACCCAGATCTCGCGACGCGTCACAGGCAGCGAATGGGCACCTCTTCCGGCCTCGTGATCCCGCGCGGGACGGCCTCCGGCGACCGTCCCGGTCAGTGGGATATCGCTGCGCAGACGGCGCGAGCCGCGTGTCAGCATGAGCGCGTGATCGACGCTGCAACGAGGCAAGAGCTGGCCGGCCGACTCTGGGACGCCCGCACGGCCGTGCGCCCCATCCCGCCCCTGATCGAGACGGAGCCGGGCCTCGAGGTCGCGGACTCCTACGAGATCCAGAGCATCAACATCCGCCGCGAGATCGACGGCGGCGCCCGCATCGTCGGGCACAAGATCGGCCTCACGTCGCCGGCGATGCAGCAGATGATGGGCGTCGACATCCCCGACTTCGGGCACCTGCTCGACACGATGGTGCCCGACACCAGCCGCCCGGTGTCACTGGCCGGCTTCGTGCAGCCGCGCGTCGAGGTCGAGATCGCCTACGTGCTCGGCTCCGAGCTCCGCGGTCCCGGCATCACCCGTGCCGACGTCGAGGCGGCGGCCAGCCACGTGCTGCCGTGCCTCGAGCTCATCGACAGCCGCATCGAGAACTGGCGCATCGGGCTGATGGACACCATCGCCGACAACGCCTCCTCCGCAGCCGTGCTGCTCGGCCCGCACGAGTACCCCGCGGACGTGATCAGCGAGCCCCGCGCCGCGACGCTGCTCATCAACGACGTCGTCGTCACCGAGGGATCGACGGCGGACGTGCTGGGCCACCCCGCCGAGGCTGTCGCGTGGCTCGCGAACGCGCTGGGGGAGTTCGGCGTGCCGCTCGAGGCCGGGCACATCGTGCTGTCGGGCTCATGCACCCGCGCCATCGACGTGCGCCCCGGCGACCGGGTGAGCGCCCGCTTCGAGGGGCTCGGCTCGGTCGATGTGGACTTCGAGTGATCCGGCCCCGGCCGGCGAAAGGACAGGAATGAAGAAGGTCACCGCCGCGATCGTGGGATCGGGCAACATCGGGACCGACCTGATGTACAAGCTGCTGCGCTCGGACATCATCGAGCCGAAGTGGATGATCGGCGTCGACCCGCAGAGCGAAGGACTCCGCCGGGCGAGCGACCACGGGCTCATCGCCTCGCACGAGGGCGTGGACTGGCTCCTCGCGCAGGAGGAGCTGCCCGACATCGTCTTCGAGGCGACGTCGGCCTACGCGCACATCGCGAACGCGCCCAAGTACAAGGATCTCGGCATCCCCGCCGTCGATCTCACTCCCGCAGCCCTCGGGCCCGCGATCGTCCCGGCCGTGAACCTCGAGGACACCGCGTCGGAGCCCAACGTCAGCCTCATCACGTGCGGCGGCCAGGCGACGATCCCGATCGTCGCCGCCGTGTCCGATGTGGTGGACGTCGCCTACGCCGAGATCGTCGCGAGCGTCGCCTCGCCGTCGGCGGGCCCGGGCACGCGCGCCAACATCGACGAGTTCACCCGCACCACCGCGCAGGGCATCGAGACGATCGGGCGGGCCGGCCGCGGCAAGGCCATCATCATCCTGAACCCGGCCGAGCCGCCGATGCTCATGCAGGACACCGTCTTCTGCCAGATCCCCGACGGCGCCGACACCGACGCCATCGACGCGGCGATCCGCGCGCGCGTCGACCAGGTCGCCGAGTACGTGCCGGGCTACCGGCTGCGTGCCGACCCGCAGTTCTTCGAGGCCGATCCCGAGACCGGCTCGCCGGCCCGCGTGGCGGTCTTCCTCGAGGTCACCGGCGCCGGCGACTTCCTCCCGCCCTACGCGGGAAACCTCGACATCATGACAGCCGCGGCCACCAGCGCCGGCGAGGCGATCGCGCGTCGCCTGCTCGCCGCGCCGGTCCTGGCGGAGACGGAGTGACCATGGCATTCAACGAGAACCTCGATTTCCGCATCACCGACTCGACGCTGCGCGACGGGTCGCACGCGATGCGGCACCGCTTCACCGCCGACCAGGTCCGCGACGTCGTCGCCGGGCTCGACGCCGCCGGCGTCCCCGTCATCGAGGTCAGCCACGGCGACGGCCTCGGCGGAGCGTCGTTCAACTACGGCTTCGGCGCCTCGCTCGACCTCGACCTCATCGATGTCGCCGTCAGCACGGCGCAGCAGGCGAAGATCGCGTTCCTGATGCTGCCGGGACTCGGCACGAAGGACCACATCCAGGCCGCGGCCGACCGCGGCGCCCGTGTCTGCCGCATCGCGACCCACGCCACCGAGGCCGACGTCTCGATCCAGCACTTCGGCATGGCCCGCGAACTCGGCCTCGAGACCGTCGGCTTCCTGATGATGTCGCACAGCGTGACGCCCGAGGCCCTCGCCGCGCAGGCGCGCATCATGGCGGACGCCGGATGCCAGTGCGTCTACGTCGTCGACTCGGCCGGGGCGCTCGTCCTCGACGAGGTCGGCGACCGCGTGCAGGCGCTGGTCGCGGAGCTCGGCGGCGACGCGCAGGTCGGCTTCCACGGCCACGAGAACCTCGCGCTCGCCGTGGCGAACTCGGTGATCGCGATCCGGTCGGGCGCCGTGCAGATCGACGCGTGCACACGCCGGCTGGGCGCCGGTGCGGGCAACACGCCCACCGAGGCCCTCGCGATCGTCGCCGAGCGTCTCGGCTACCGCACGGGTGTGGACCCCATCGCGATGATGGACGTCGCCGAAGACATCGTGCGCCCGATCATGGACGACGACTGCCGCCTCGACCGCCTCGCGCTGACGATGGGGTACGCCGGCGTGTACTCCAGCTTCCTCAAGCACGCCGAGCGGCAGGCCGCGCGCTACGGGGTTCCCGGTGCGCTCGTGCTGCGCGAAGCGGGGCGCCGCCGGCTGGTCGGCGGCCAGGAGGATCAGCTCATCGAGATCGCCGCGAACCTCGCGCAGGAGAGCGCCGAGCTCGTCGCTCGGTAGCACGCCCCGAGGGTGCTGTGAAAACCCCCCACCGACCGCTAGCGCGCGGTAGCATGTTCCGCATCGGCCCCCCTCCGGGGGGAGCCGAGTGGTCGATGGAGACTGGGCTGTCCGCTGGGGACGGCATCCGAGAAGGGTTGAGCGATGGTCGACGAGGCGCTCTCGCACGATCAGGAGGCCGACGGCCTCACTGCCGAGCAGACGGTGAGGCAGTGGCTGATCGATCCCCAGGGGAGGGCGGCGCTGGCTGCCGCCCTCGCCGAGGCAGGGCTGTCGCTGGACGCCCTGCGACCGCTGTCGGGGTTCACGATCCGCTCGGTGGCGTCGATGGTGGGCGGTCCGCTCTCACCCGTCGAGAAACTCGTCGAGCGCGCGCGTGGCTACCTCGTGTCGGACGACTGGGGTGCCGCCAGTCACTGGGTCTCGGCGGCTCTCGGCCGCCAGCCCTCCAGCACCATGTCGGTGTAGGCGTCCGCGAACTGGGAGACCGAGATCCCACCGGTCGACCCGACCCGCTCGTATACGCGGTGCAGGTTCTCGCTGAAGGCCGCACTCGCGATGGGCTCGGGCGCGAGCGACCGCAGCACCCCGCGGCGCTCGCCGTCGCGCAGGATGTCCTGCAGTCGCACGTCCAGCGTCCGCCGGCCCTTGAGCACCCGCTCCAGCGCGTCGCCCGTGAGGTGGCGGTACTCGGTCTCGTAGACGCGGTACCAGTCGCGGTGCTCGACGTGGATGCCGAGCTCGCCGCGGGCGATGAGGCGCAGCGCCGTCATGGTGTCCGTGCCGAGCGACTCGACGTCGTCGAGGTTGCGCTCCAGCAGGTCGAGGACGAACTCGCAGATCGACTGGAGGAGCTGCTCCTTGGAGCGGATGTACAGGTACAGGCTCCCCGGGTTCAGCGAGAACTCCTGGGCGATGTCGCGCATCGACGTGCCGTGGTACCCGCGTTCGGCGAACAGCCGTGCCGCCGCGTCGACGACCGCGCGCGCCTGCTCGAGCGTGGCGGGCCTGGGTGTGCGGGCCAAACGTCCCCCTTGGTGATCGGGCATCAGGAACACTACACGGCACCTTTCGACCAGGCCCGCCAGTGCGACCGCGCGTCCTGGCTTGACACCGGAACCACGCGGATCTACAGTCGCAACGACTGTTGCTCAACGATCGTTGCGCAAACCTGTTCGACTATTCAAGGAGGAATAGCCAGATGACCGATGGACCGTTCGACGGCGCCGAGGTTCTGCCCGTCTCACAGCTCGTTCCGCGTGGCCTCAGCTGGCCCGAGGCGCCCCGCTGGTACGACGGCTCGCTGTACGTGTCCGACATGTACGCCGGCCGCATCGTCCGCATCTCCGACGACGGCTCGATCGAGACCGTCGTCGATGCCACCACCCGCGAGACCATCGACGGCGCCGAGCTCGTCACGGTCGGCACCGGCTGGCTGCCCGACGGGCGCCTGCTCATCAACTCGATGAACGAGAAGGTCGTGCTCGTGTGGGACGGCACGTCGCTCGACGTCTACGCGGACCTCCGCGAGATCGCGCAGAGCCCGATCAACGACATGGTCGTCGACGCCGAGGGGCGCGCGTACATCACGCAGATGGGCTTCGACCTGTGGGCGGGGGAACTGCCCGAGGACTCGCCGATCATCGTGGTCGAGCCCGACGGCTCCGCCCGCATCTTCGAGTCGGCCGGCCAGTTCGGCGGCGCCAACGGCATCGGCATCACCGCCGACGGCAAGACCGTCATCACGGCTGAGAACATCGGCGTCAAGATCGCCGCGTTCGACCTCGACGAGGCCGGCGAGGCCGTCAACCGCCGGGTGATCGCGCCGAGCCCGCCCATCTCTCCCGGAGTGGGCCCCGACGGCATCGCCGTCGACGAGCAGGGCGGCGTCTGGTACGGCCTGCCTGGCTCGGAGCACGTCGTGCACATCACGGCCGACGGCGTCATGGACTACGTCGTGCGGCTGCCGTGGGAAGACGGCATCGCCGTCGCGTGCGCGCTCGGCGGCGAGGACCGCCGCACCCTGTTCATCACCGCCGGCCAGGAGGTCATGGACAAGGAGAAGTCCGTCGAGGAGTCCGAAGGCACCGTCTGGACCGTGCAGGTCCCCGTCGGCGCCGGCGTGGCCCGGCCCTGACCGGCCGTCCTTCATCCATCCCCCTGACCCGAGATTTGTGGGAGCACTCATGACCGAGCTCGACTTCACCGGCCGGAACATCATCATCACCGGGGCGGGCCGCGGCATCGGCCGCGCACACGCCCTGCTGTTCGCCTCTCGCGGCGCGAACGTCGTCGTCGCCGACCTGGGGTCGGGGATCGACGGCGGCATCGCCGGCGACGACCCCGCGACGGACGTCGTCACCGAGATCACGGATGCCGGCGGCTCGGCCGTCGCCGTGCGCGCCGACGTCACGACGCCCGAGGGCGCCCGCGCCATCGTGGACGCGGCCGTGACCGCGTTCGGCGGCGTGGACGTCGTCATCAACAACGCCGGCATCGTCGCCCAGGCCTCGTTCGAGGAGACCACCACCGACGACCTGCAGAAGTACCTCAACGTCCACTACTTCGGCCCCTTCCTGGTGACCCAGGCCGCGTGGCCGCACCTGAAGAAGTCGGGTTCGGGTCGCGTCATCAACACGATCTCGCCGGCGTTCCTCGGCGTGTCGGGGCTCGTCGCGTACGCGGGCTCGAAGGGTGCCCTGGTGTCGCTGACGCGCACGCTCGCGATCGAGGGGGCGCCGTTCGGCATCACCTCGAACGCGATCTCGCCGGGTGCTGCGACCCGCATGCTCGACGCGACCAGCGGGTCGATCCCCGAGGACGTCATCGAGTGGATGAAGGAGGCGGTGCTCCCCGAGCAGATCTCGCCCGTGGTGGCCTACCTCGCGCACCCCGACGCGCAGGACATCACCGGGGAGATCATCTTCACCGCGGGCGGATCGGTCGCCCGTCAGGTGTTCACGCAGGCGATGGGCATCGTGCAGCAGGACCAGACCGTCGAGGACGTCGCTGCGCAGATCGACCAGATCATGGACCTCGAGCTGAACTTCCCGCAGCTCGTCGAGATCCCCGAGTGACCGCGGTCCCCGCGGCCCGCACCATCCACACCCGACAAGAGGACGCCGATGTCTGACAGCCAGACCACCTATCCCTTCGACCTCCGGCCCGCTCCGGAAGCCGTCGCCCACCAGCAGCGCATCGCCGTCGACCGCCCGCTCACGCGGGTGGCCATGCAGTACGGCGACGAGGCGTGGGCCATCCACCGGTACGAGGTCGCGCAGCAGGTGCTGACCGATCCCCGCTTCGTGCGGGGTCCGTTCGCCCGGCGTGAGCGGATCGTGCCGGCGGCCTTCGAGTTCCCGGAGTTCCTCCTCGACACGCTGCAGTTCGCGGACGGCGACGAGCACAAGAAGCTGCGCCGTCTCGTCCAGGTCGCGATCTCGCCGCGTCGCGTGCAGGCACTGCGCGACCGCACCACCGAGATCGCGAACGAGCTCATCGACGACATGATCGCCAAGGGCGACACCGCGAACCTCGCCGAGGACTACGCGACGCCGCTCCCAATCCGCGTGCTCAGCGAGTTCATCGGCGTCCCCGTCGAAGACCAGCCGAAGTTCATCAGGTGGGCGACCACGGTGCTGTCGCTGGACACCCCCGAGGAGGAGGTGATGATGAACGGGATGGAGCTGTACTCCTACCTGCTCGAACTCATCGCCGCCCGCCGCGAGGAGCCGAAGGAGGACCTGCTGTCGTCGCTGGCGAACGCCCGCGACAAGGACGACACGCTGACGGATGCCGAGATCATGCCGATCGCGATGATCCTGCTGGTCGCCGGCTTCGACAACACCGCGGGCTTCCTGGCCGCCGGCGTGTCTGCGCTCCTGCGCAACGACGACCAGCGCTTGCGGCTCCTCGAGGACCTCGACGGCCGGATCGGCCCCGCGGTCGAGGAGATCCTGCGTCACGCGATGTTCGAGGTCGGCTCGCCCATGGCGGGCGGCATGGGCACCGTGCCCATGGTGGCCACCGAAGACATCGAGCTCGACGGCGTGCTGGTCAAGGAGGGTGAGGCGGTCTACGTCGACCCGGCCAGCGTGAACCACGACCCGGCGGTCTTCAAGGAGTCGCAGATATTTGATATTCTGCGAGAGGACAGCCCGCAGATGATGCTCAGCTACGGAATCCACAGCTGCCTCGGGGCACCCCTGGCACGCATGGAGATGCAGGTCGGCATCGCGGAGCTGTTCCGTCGTCTGCCGTCGCTGCGGCTGAACGGCGAGATCGTGCGCAACATGCACGTGCTCACGATTCCGGTCACGGACCTCCCCGTGGCCTGGTAAGGACTGCTGGGAAGGGAATCGGATGGGAAGCGTCGTCTACACGCAGCCGGATGGCACGGTGCGGGAGCTGGAGGCCGAGCCGGGTCAGTCGGTGATGCAGCTGGCGACGAAGAACGGTGTGCGCGGCATCCTCGCCCAGTGCGGCGGGACTCTGTCGTGCGCGACATGTCACGTCTACGTCGATGACGCGGACCTCGAGGACTGCGGGCCGCTCGCGGACTTCGAGGACGACATGCTCGACACCACCGCGGCGGACCGCCTGGACTGCTCGCGCCTCTCCTGCCAGGTGAAGGTGCGGGACGACCAGAGGATCCACGTGACGATCCCTCCGACCCAGCTCTGACTTCCGGACCCCGGGAGAACCCGCAACGCCCGTTGCAATCGCGAAAGAAGCCGGACCACGATCGGGACCGGCGGCAACGTCTCTGCATCCGCAGGGGCGCATCAACGACGATGTGAAGGCAGGACCAGACATGGCCGGAAAGTACGACCTCGCCAAGACCAAGCTCGGCGACATCCTGAAGGACCCCGAGGCCGAGGCGATCTTCGACGAGCTCGTCCCCGACCTGCGCAAGCACCCGATGATCAAGATGGCCATGGGCATGCCCGTGCTGCAGATCATCAAGCTTTCGGGCGGGCAGCTCAGCGAGGCGCAGATCAACGGTCTGCAGGAGCGCCTCGGCGCGCTCTGAACCGGGCGGGAGCGCTGACCGCGGTGTCGCGGCAGCGCTCCCTCCGCGTTCGGCGCGCCGGGCGACCGCGCCCATGACCGACACGATTCTCCCGACGCGGGAGCAGATGCGCGACGCGGTCGAGCGATATCTCGCCGCCGTCGCCGACGGAACCCCCGAACAGATCGCCGACCTCTACGCGCCCGATGCGAGCGTCGAGGACCCGGCCGGCTCCGTGCCCCACGAGGGGCGCGAGGCCATCGTCGACTTCTACCGACCGCTCGCCATCCTGAGCCGGAGCACCCGGCTGACGCACTTCCGAGCCACGGGCGGCACCGCGGCCTTCGGCTTCGAGGTCGACGTCCACGTCCCCGGACGCCGCATCACCACCACGCCCATCGACGTCATGACCTTCGACGCCGAGGGCCGGATCACATCGATGCGCGCCATCTGGTCGAACGAGGACGTTCGCATCGAAGACACCGAGCAGAACGAGGAAGCGCCATGACGTCAACTGAGTGGGACGACGAGACCGACGTCGTCGTCGTCGGATCCGGTGCGGCGGGGCTCAGCGCCGCGTACACCGCGGGCCGCGCCGGGCTCGACGTGCTCGTGCTCGAGAAGAGCCCGGCCTTCGGCGGCACGACCGCCTACTCCGGAGCGGGCATCTGGCTGCCCGGCAACCACGTCGTGCGCGAGGCCGGTGTCGACGACTCCGTCGAGCTGGGCCTCGAGTATCTCACGGCGCTGGTCGGCGGGCGCACGCCCGAGCACCTGCAGCGCACCTACGTCGAGACGGGACCGGAGCTCGTCCGCTTCCTCACCGACACCAGTCCCTGGCTGCAGTTCATCCACACGCCCTTCCCGGACTACTTCCCGGGCAAGGGGCGCTTCGACCTCGGCCGGGGCCTCTTCCCGGCGCCCGTCGAGCGCGCCGAGCTCGGCGAGGCCGTCGACCAGCTGCGCGCGACGGTCGCGGTCGACACGTTCGGTGTGACGGCCGGCCACCCTGCCGACACGCTCGTCGGCGGCCAGGCGCTCATCGGCCGCTTCCTGCGCGCCCTGCAGGACGTCGAGAGCGTCGAGCTGCGGACGGCATCGCCGGTGACCGAGCTCGTCGAGGCCGACGGCCGCGTCGTCGGCGTCGTGGTCGACGGGGCCGACGGCCCGCGTCGCATCGGCGCGCGCCGCGGCGTCGTGCTGGCGGCCGGCGGATTCGAGTCCGATGCCCAGGCGCGCCGCGACTGGCACAACATCCCGGGCAGCGACTGGACCGCCGGGCCCGTCGGCACCAACACGGGCGACCTCATCTCGGCCGGTGTCGCGCTGGGCGCGGCCACCGATCTGCTCGACGAGGCGTGGTGGATGCCCGCCCTGCTGTTCCCGAACGGTCGCGCGGCGTTCAACGTCGGCATCCAGGACGGCATCTTCGTCGGTCCCGACGGCAAGCGGTTCGCGAACGAACTGCAGCCCTACGACCGCATGGGGCACGCGCTCAAGGACTACTACGACCAGAACGGCGGCTACCAGCGCGTGTGGTGGATCCTCGATTCGCGCCACGCGAACGTGCCGTCGTACGTGCAGCCGGCGCCCGACGAGGCGGCGTTCCGCGAGGCGGGCCTGTGGGTGAGCGCGGACTCCGCGGAAGCCCTCGCCGAGCAGATCGGCGTGCCCGCCGACGCGCTGGCCGCGACCCTCGAGCGGTACGACGCCGACGCCGCTGCCGGCAGCGACAGCGAGTTCCACCGCGCCGAGGACCCGTACGACCTGTTCTTCGTGCGGTTCGAGCGCGACAAGGCGCTGCACCCGCTCGACCAGCCGCCGCTGTACGCCGTGCAGATCGTGCTGGGCGACCTCGGCACCAAGGGCGGGCTCTGCATCGACGACCAGGCGCGGGTCGTCCGCGCCGACGGCACGCAGATCGAGGGCCTGTACGCCGCAGGCAACACGGCCGCGAACGTCACGGGCGCCATCTACCCCGGACCCGGCGCGCCCATCGGCACCGGCATGGTGTGGGGCTACCGCGCGGCGAATCACCTCGCGGGGGTCACCGCACCCGTATGACCGAGGTCTTCCTCTCGATCGATCCCGCCCCCGACCGCGACGCCGCCCGCGTCGCCGAGGGGGCGGGGTTCGACGGTGTCGCCGTCGCCGAGCTCGCGCACGATCCGATCGTGTCGATCGCGGCGGCGGCGGCCCGCACCGAGAGGGTGACGCTGGCGACGGCCGCGCTGGTGGCTTTCGGCCGCAGCCCCATGACTGTCGCGATGCAGGCGGCCGACGTGCAGGCGCTGTCGGGCGGCCGCTTCGTGCTGGGCCTCGGCACCCAGATCAAGCCGCACGTCGAGCTGCGCTACTCGATGCCCTGGTCGGCGCCCGCGCCGCGCATGCGCGAGTTCGTGCGGGCGCTGCGCGCGATCTGGGACTCGTACGCGACGGGGGCACGTCTCGCGGTGCGCGGCGAGCACTACCGCCACACCCTTCTGCCGCCGGCTTTCGTGCCGGAGCGCTTCGCGCACGGCGCGCCGCCGGTGTGGATCGCCGGGTTCGGCGAGCGCATGACGGCCGTCGCCGGTGAGGTCGGCGACGGCTTCCTCGCGCATCCGTTCGCGAGCGCGCGCTTCCTGCGCGAGGTGTCGCTGCCCGCTCTGGAGGTCGGCCGGCGTCGCGGGCCTGTGCGCGACGGCTTCCGCGTCATCGCCTCGCCGCTGGTCGGCGTGGGCGTCACCGCCGACGAGATCGGCATCGCCCGCGACGCGGTGCGCCGCCAGCTCGCGTTCTACGGCTCGACCCCCGCGTACAGCAGCGCACTGGAGCTGCACGGCTGGGGCGAGCTCGGCGACCTGCTGAACGCGAAGTCCCGTCGCGGCGACTGGGACGCCATGACGGCTCTCGTCACCGACGACGTGCTCGACGAGTTCGCGGCCGTCGGTACCCCGGCCGACGTGGCGAAGGCCCTGCGCGCCCGCTACGACTCCGACGTCGACGCGCTGTGCCTGCAGCTGCCCGCGCCGCCGACGGCCGCCGCGCTGCACGAGCTGCGAGCGGCGCTGGGCTGACGCAGCGTGCAGGTCTCACGGAGCGGGGAGCGCAGCATCCGCCAATCCCCATCGCAGGGCGGTCGCGGTGTCGATCGCGGTTCCCGTCACGGCGAGCCAGAACGTGCGGTGACGGCCGATGCGACGCGGGATACTGACGGTGCCGCCGGCGCCGGGGATGAGGCCCATCTGCACCTCGGGCAGCCGGAACACGGCATCGCCCTGTACCCGCACCGTCGCCGCGAACGCGGGCAGTTCGATGCCCGCGCCGATGCAGTGGCCGTGAACGACCGCCTCGACGCGGCTCGCCAGGCGGTGAAGCGGGGCCGCCGCGCCGCCGCGCGTGCGCAGCAGGTGGGTCTCGGCGCCATCGGTGTTGGTGCCGAACTCGGCGAGGTCGCCGCCGGCGCAGAACGACGGACCGGCGCCGGCGAGCACGATGCGCGCGATCGTGTCGTCCGCCTCGGCGAGGCCGAGGGCGTCGACGAGGCCGTCGCGCATCGCGGCGGAGTAGGCGTTGCGCCGCTCGGGGTGATCGAGCGTGAGGCGCAGCTCGTCGCCGCTGCGCTGGACCCGCACCGGCGGGCGGTCGGGCACGACGACGGGGCGGGTGGGGCGCTCCTCGAGCCACGCGGCGAACTCCGAGCCGGCGAGCAGCGCCGAGTACGCGAGGGACTCCACATGCAGCGCGTCGACGACCGAGGCGGACTCGGTCGCGCGCAGCACGTCGGCGAGCACCGTCGCGGCGTGGGGGTTGCGTGCGATCGCCGCGAGGACGCGCTCGGCTCCGTCGTCGACGTCATCGGCTCCGACAGCGGAGGGATGCCGGTCATCCGGCGCGAGGACGAGGTCGCAGGCCGCGAGCACCTCGGCCGGGGGAGCGGCGCCCGCTCGCAGCACGCCGATCACGATGTGCTGACGGGCGCGGAGCGACTCCAGCGCCGGAAGCAGGTCGGCGCCGTCGTCGAGCCGGATCGCGGTCGCCGGGTAGGCCAGCGGCGCGGGCCGCGCGAGGCGCTCGGCCAGGACCTCGGAGGCCGTCTGCACGGTGGGGGGCATGGTGCTCCTCTGGTCGAAGGCCCGTGCTTACGATGGTAGGCATGTCGAACGGCGGCAGCCGCCGTGTGGCGGAAGAGGCTCGACCGCACCGGGTCGCCGCGCCCGCCGACGAGCTCGTGGCGGCGTGGGAGCGCACCGGTCTGGGGCACCTGACAGGGCACGCCGACGGCCCGGCGCTGCGGCCGCCAGGGACGGCTCCGCTCGTCGCCGACGCGATGGTTCGCCGCGTGGCGGAGTCCGCGGCGCTCGGTGGTGTCGCGGCGTCGCTCGACGGTGCGGCGCTGCTCGGTCAGCGGAGCCGGTATCGCGAGCTGCGCCGATCGGGGCGGGTATCGGCCGGCGGCGGCAGCCGCCTGCTGCCGAGCCGCGACGGGTGGATCGCCGTCAGCGCCGCGCGCGACGACGACGCCTGGCTGCTCGCCGCCGCCGTCGGCGCCACGATCACCGAGGCCGTGGTGCCGTGGGACGAGGTCGCGACGTGGGCGGCCGACCGCGGGGCCGACGAGATCGCGGAGGCGTTCGAGACGTTCGGCATCGCCGGGGCGCCGGTGCGCCCGACGCGGTGGCGCGATGCGCCAGAGCCTTCTGCGCGGCGCGGCGTGCCGTCCGCGGTGGCGGCGCTCGAGGCCCGGCCCGTCGCGGGCCTGCGCGTCGTCGATTTCAGCGCGATGTGGGCGGGCCCGCTCGCCGCGTGGCTGCTGGGCCGCGCCGGCGCGCACGTCACCACGATCGAGACCGTCGCGCGCCCCGACGGGTCGCGCCGGGGAGATCCGCGACTCCACGCCCAGCTGCACGCGGGGCACGAGCTGCGCACCGTCGACCCCGCGTCGGCCGCCCACCGCGGGGTGCTGCAAGACCTGGTCGCCGCCGCCGACATCGTCATCGAGGCCTCGCGCCCGCGCGCGCTGCGCGCGTGGGGGTTGGATGCCGAGGCCCACGCGCGCCGCGGCGCCACATGGGTGTCGATCACCGCCGCGGGACGGGCCGGCGACCGGGTCGGGTTCGGCGACGACGTCGCCGCGGCCGCGGGCCTCGTCGCCGTCGACGCCGAGGGCGCACCCGTGTTCGCGGGCGACGCGATCGCCGACCCGCTGACCGGCCTCACGGCGGCGGCGCTGGCGGCGTCGGCCACCGACGGCGGCGTCGTGTGGGACTGCTCGATGGCCGGCATCGTCGAGGCCACGCTCGGCGGCGACGCGTTCCGCGGTCGCACCGGCCGGCCGTCGCCGGAGTGGCCGTCATGACCGCCCGCTCGACGCTCACTGCCGTGAAATGGGGTCCGCACTCGGAGCGCGTCTGCGACGTCGAGATCCGCGACGGACGCATCGCGCGCGTCCTGCCTGCCGCCGACGGCGGTGCGCGAACACGCGCCGACACCCGCGTGCTCGCCGGCCTTCACGACCGCCACCTGCACCTGCTCGCGCTTGCGGGGGCCGCAGCATCCGTCGTCTGTCCTGTCGAGATGTCCGCGCCCGCGTGGCGCGAGGCGATCCGCGGGCACGCCGTCGGCCCGGACGGGTGGCTGCGCGTGACCGGTGCGCACGAGTCGTTCACCGGGGACCTCGATGCGCGGGCGCTCGACGCGCTGCGCGCCGATGTGCCGGTGCGCGTGCAGCACCGCACCGGCATGCTGTGGACGCTCAACACCGCGGCGCTCGAGCGCGTCGGCCCGCTCGACCACGAGGGCATCGAGCGCGACGACCGCGGCGAGCCCACCGGACGACTCTGGCGCGCGGACGCGTGGCTGCGGGAGCGCGTGCCGACGCGCGCTCCCGACCTCGCGGCGGTGGGGCGACTGCTGCTGCGGCACGGCATCACAGCGGTGACCGATGCCACGCCCGACCTCGACGCCTCGTCGCTGCGGCTGCTGGAGGACGCGGTCCGGTGCGGCGACCTGCCGCAGCGGCTGACGCTGCTCGGGGCGCCCCTCGGCTGGCGGCCCGAGGTCGCGCGGGTGCGTGTCGGCGCGTTCAAGCTCGTGCTCGACGAGGCAGACCTGCCCGACCTCGACGCACTCGCCGCGCGCATCGCCGAGATCCACGCGGCCGGGCGCCCGGTGGCCGTGCACTGCGTGACCGCCGCGAGCGCCCACCTGCTGGTGCTCGCACTCGAGGCCGCCGGCGTGCGGCGCGGCGACCGCGTCGAGCACGGCTCGGTGCTGCCGCCCGCGGTGATCGAGCGTCTCGCTGCGCTCCGGGTGAGGGTGGTGACGCAGCCGGGGTTCCTGTCCGAGCGCGGGGACGCCTACCTCAGCGACGTGGATCCCGCCGACCTGCCGTCGCTCTACCCGATGCGCGACCTGTGCGCGGCGGGCGTCCGGGTGCGGTACTCGAGCGATGCGCCGTACGGCCCCCTCGACCCGGCCCGGTGGCTGCGCGACGCGGTCGAAAGGCGCACCGCGTCGGGTCAGGTCGCTGTGCCGGAGCAGCGCGTGTCGTGGCGGCAAGCGCTGCGAGGTCTCGCCGCGGGCCCGCGCATCGGCGCGCGTGCCGATGTGATCGTGGTCGACGCGGAACTCGAGCGCATCGTGCGGGATCGGCGATCCCCGTTCCTGCCGCGACGCGTTCTGATCGACGGTGAGGACGTCGACGTCATCTGAGCGAAAAGCGCTCGCAGATATTCGATAAATGATATTGTTTGGGTCGACGACGTGCCCGACGGAGTTCGATCGCCCACCCGCTCACGGATGAGAAGGAGACGCGGATGAATGTGTTCATGCTGCTGGACATGCTCGCGGACACCGATCCTGACCGCGTCATCGTGGGCGACCGCACCGAGGGGCTGACCTACGCGGCCCTGCGTGACGAGGCCCGCCGCGCGGCGAGCCGTCTGCAGGCCGACGGTGGCCGGCCGGTCGTCTACGTCACCGTCGCGTCCGAGGCGTACCCGGTGGCGCTCTTCGGCGCGGCGCTCGCGGGCACCCCCTTCGTGCCGGTCAGCTACCGCCTCGCCGCCGGCCCCCTGGGCGCCATCATCGAGGAGCAGAGCCCCGCCGTCCTGGTGGCCGAGGCCGATGTGCTCGCCCTCGGCGCTGACGTCGCGGGCGAGGCCGTCGTGCCGTTCGACATCCCCGGCTTCCGGGCGGCGGTGCAGGGCACCGCGCCGCTCGACGCCGACGCGCCCGACGACGACGAGCTGCCCGCCGTGCTCCTTCACACCAGCGGCACGACCGGCAAGCCGAAGGTCGCGATCCTCCGTCACCGACACCTGACCTCGTACGTGCTCGGGTCGGTCGACTTCCTCTCGTCCGACCCGGACGAGGCGCAGCTGGTCGCCGTGCCGCCGTACCACATCGCGGGTGTCGCGGGCCTGCTCACCGCGCTCTACAGCGGCCGCCGCATCGTGTACCTGCCCAACTTCGACGCCGCCGAGTGGGTGCGCATCGCGCGCGAGCAGCGCATCACGCACGCGATGGTCGTCCCCACCATGCTCGCCCGCATCGTCGAGGTGCTCGAGCAGACCGGCGAGACCCTCCCGCATCTGCGCAACCTCTCCTACGGCGGAGGACGGATGCCTCTGCCCGTGGTCACGCGCGCGCTCGAGCTTCTCCCGCACGTCGACTTCGTGAACGGCTACGGACTCACCGAGACCACGTCGTCGATCGCCGTTCTCGGCCCCGACGACCACCGGCAGGCGATCGCGTCGGACGACCCCGCGGTGCGCCGCCGCCTCGGCTCGGTCGGGCGTGCACTGCCGTCGGTCGAGCTCGTCGCGTGCGACGACGCCGGCACCGTGCTCGGCCCTGACGAGCGCGGCGAACTGTGGGTGCGCGGACCCCAGGTGTCGGGGGAGTACTCCCACTCCTCGGTGACCGACGAGAACGGCTGGTTCCACACCAACGACGCCGGCTGGATCGACGCCGACGGCTATGTGTTCGTCGACGGCCGCCTCGACGACGTCATCGTCCGCGGCGGCGAGAACCTCTCGCCGGGCGAGATCGAAGAGGTGCTGGCCCTGCACGACGCGGTCGCCGAGGCCGCGGTCGTCGGCGTCCACGACGACCAGTGGGGCGAGGTCGCCGTCGCGGCGGTCGTCGCCGTCGCCGGGCGCGACGTCACCGAGGACGAGCTCAAGCGCTGGGTGGCCTCGCAGCTGCGCAGCACCCGGGTTCCCGAGCGCGTGCTGTTCCGCGACGCGCTTCCCTACAACGAGACGGGCAAGCTCCTGCGGCGCGCCCTCAAGGCCGAACTCATGGAGGCCCGCCATGGCGCATGAAGAAGAGGCCGCTGCCGACCTCGTGACCGGCGTGCTCATCGTCGGCGGCGGTCAGGCCGCCGTGCAGCTCTCGTCGACCCTGCGTGACGCGGGGTACGACAAGCCGATCACGATCGTGGGCGACGAGCCGCACCTCCCATACCAGCGGCCGCCGCTGTCGAAGGGCTATCTGCTGGGCGACGAGGCACTCGGCGGGCTCGAGTTCCGCTCGTCCGCCTTCTTCTCGGAGAACGGCATCGGCGTGCTGCTGGGCGAGCGGGTCGAGTCGGTCGAGCGCACCGCCGAGGGCGCGATCGTGCGCACCTCGGCCGGACGCGCGATCACGTGCGACCGGCTGGTGCTCGCCGTCGGCGCGTCGCCGCGCCGGCTGCCGATCCCCGGGGCCGACGCCGACGGCGTCATCACGCTCCGCGATGCCGGCGACGCCGTGCGCCTGGGCGAACGACTCGCCGCGGCCGAGAACGTCGTCGTGATCGGCGGCGGGTTCATCGGTCTCGAGGTCGCCGCCAGCGCCCGCAAGCTCGGCCGCCACGTCACCGTGCTCGAGGCCGCTCCGCAGCTCATGGGCCGCGCCGTCGGCGCCGAGACGAGCGCCTACTACCTCGACGCCACACGCCGCCGCGGCATCGACGTCACGCTCGACGCGCGCATCACCGGCATCCGCACCGGCGGCGATGGGGAGGTCACCGGCGTCGAACTCGCCGACGGCACCGTCGTGCCGGCCCAGCTCGTCGCCCTCGGCGTCGGCGTCGCGCCGCGCGTCGAACTCGCCGAGCAGCTCGGCCTCGAGGTCGACAACGGCATCGTCGTCGACGACCACTCACTCGCCTCGGACGGTTGGACGCTCGCGATCGGCGACTGCGCCAACCTCCCGAGCCCGTACCCCGTCGACCCGACGCTCACGCGCGTGCGGCTCGAGAGCGTGAACAACGCCGTCGAGCAGGCGAACCACGCCGCCCAGACGATCCTCGGCACCCCGGTCGCGTACCGCAGCGTGCCGTGGTTCTGGTCGGACCAGGGCGACCTCAAGCTGCAGATCGCAGGACTCTCGAGCGGCCACGACCAGGTGATCGTGCGCGGCGACCCCGCCGCCGACCGGGTGACGTTCCTCTACCTCCGTGAGGGGCGACTCATCGCCGCCGACTGCGTCAACTCGCCCGCCGACTTCGCGGCCGTGCGCCGAGCGCTCGCCGGCGACGTGCGCGTGGACCCCGCCCGCCTCGCCGACACGTCCGAGAAGCTCGCCGTCGTGCTGCGCGACGCCGTGAGCGCCTGAGCACCCCACCCGGAGGCCCCGCCATGACCTACGAGACGATCCGCGTGTCCACGACCGGCCGGGTCGGGTGGATCACGCTGGACCGACCGCGCGCGCTCAACGCGCTGAACTCGCAGCTCGTCACCGAGGTCGCCGACGCCGCCGAGCAGTTCGACGCCGACGAGGGCATCGGCGCGATCGTCATCACCGGGTCGGAGCGCGCGTTCGCCGCCGGCGCCGACATCTCCGAGATGTCGGGCAAGACCTCCGTCGAGATGACGCTCTCGAGCCCCTTCGCCGCGTTCGAGCACTTCACGCGCGTCCGCACGCCGCTGATCGCCGCGGTGTCGGGCTACGCGCTCGGCGGCGGCTGCGAGCTGGCGCTGATGTGCGACATCATCCTCGCCGCCGACACCGCCTCGTTCGGGCTGCCCGAGCTCACGCTCGGCGTGATCCCCGGCCTCGGCGGCACGCAGCGGCTCACGCGGGCCATCGGGCTTCCCAAGGCCGCCGACATGATCCTCACGGGCCGGTCGCTGAGCGCCGACGAGGCGGAGCGTGCGGGCCTGGTCTCGCGCGTGGTGCCGGCCGCAGAGCTCGAGGGCGCAGCATCCACCATCGCAGAGACCGTCGCGTCGCGATCGCTGCCGGTCGCGTACGCCGCCAAGGAGGCGCTGCGCGCGTCGCAGGAGAGCGGGCTCGGCGAGGGACTGCGGTTCGAGCGGCACGTGTTCGCGTCGCTCTTCTCGCTCGACGACCAGAAGGAGGGCATGGCCGCCTTCCTCGAGAAGCGCCCGGCGGTGTTCCAGCACCGCTGAACGCCCGACGGCACCCGACATCGACCGCGCCGCGGTCAGGATATGGAGAGACCACCCATGGTCCGTGAACTCACGCATTTCATCGGCGGCCAGCACGTCGCCGGCACGTCCGGGCGCTGCGCCGACGTCTTCGACCCCTCGAGCGGCCAGGTGCAGGCGCGCGTGCCGCTCGCGAGCGCCGACGAGGTGCGTGCCGCCATCGCCGACGCCGAGCGCGCGCAGGTCGAGTGGGGCGCCGCCAACCCGCAGCGCCGCGCCCGCGTGCTGATGCGGTTCGTGGACCTCGTCAAGCGTGACACCGAGGAGCTCGCGCGGCTGCTCTCGAGCGAGCACGGCAAGACGATCGACGACGCCCGCGGCGACATCCAGCGCGGCGTCGAGGTGATCGAGTTCTGCATCGGCGCACCCCACCTCCTGAAGGGGGAGTACACGACCGCCGCCGGCACCGGCATCGACGTCTACTCGATGCGCCAGCCGCTCGGCGTCGTGGCGGGCATCACGCCGTTCAACTTCCCGGCGATGATCCCGCTGTGGAAGGCGGGCCCGGCCCTCGCCGCCGGCAACGCGTTCATCCTCAAGCCCAGCGAGCGCGACCCCTCGGTGCCGCTGAAGATCGCGGAGCTCTTCCTCGAGGCGGGGCTTCCCGCCGGCGTCCTCAACGTCGTCAACGGCGACAAGGAGGCCGTCGACACGCTCCTCGAAGACGATCGCGTCAAGGCGATCGGCTTCGTCGGCTCGACCCCGATCGCACACTACATCTACACGTCGGCCGCTCAGCACGGCAAGCGCGCGCAGTGCTTCGGCGGCGCCAAGAACCACATGATCGTGATGCCCGACGCCGACCTCGACCAGGTCGCCGACGCGCTCATCGGCGCCGGTTACGGCTCGGCCGGCGAGCGCTGCATGGCCATCTCGGTCGCGGTGCCGGTCGGCGCCGAGACGGCCGACGCGCTGGCGGCCAAGCTCGCCGAGCGCGTCAAGGACCTGAAGATCGGCCCGGCCCTCGACACAGGCGTGGACTACGGCCCGCTCGTCACCCGCGAGGCCGTCGAACGCGTGAGCGGCTACATCCAGAAGGGGATCGACGAGGGCGCCACGCTCCTCGCCGACGGCCGCGGCCACGTCGTGCCGGGCTACGAGAACGGCTTCTACCTCGGCCCGACCCTCTTCGACCACGTCACGACCGACATGACGATCTACCGTGAAGAGGTCTTCGGGCCCGTGCTCGTGATCGCGCGCGCCGACGACTACGAGCAGGCGCTCGCGATGGCCAGCGACCACGAGTTCGGCAACGGCGTGGCGATCTTCACCCGCGACGGCGACACCGCCCGCGACTTCACCGTCCGCGTGAACGTCGGCATGGTCGGCGTCAACGTGCCCATCCCCGTCCCGATCGCGTACCACACGTTCGGCGGCTGGAAGAAGTCGGGCTTCGGCGACCTGAACCAGCACGGTCCCGACGCGTTCCGCTTCTACACGAAGACCAAGACGGTCACGAGCCGCTGGCCCTCGGGCATCAAGGAGGGCGCGAGCTTCGTCATCCCGACGATGCACTGACCGCATCCCTGAAGAAGGCGGTCACCGGCTCCTCGCCGGTGACCGCCTTCTGCTGTGTGCGGATTGCTGTGGGTGCGTGCTACGAGGCGACCTCGTCGGGGACGGTCTCGGGGTACACCATCTCGTACCAGCCGCGCTGCTCGGCGTCGAGGAAGCCGGCCTTCATGGCGCGCGTGCCCCACTCCTTGATCATGGTGAGGAAGCTCTCGACGTCGTACGCGTCGGTCTGGGCCGAGAAGCGGCCCTCGCCCGCATAGGTCATGACGCTGATGTGCGGCTCCCACGCGACGACGCCGTCGCCGGGATCGACCATCTCGTTCTTGATCTGCGCGATGACGAGCCCCTGCGTCTCGTCGATGGCGTGCCAGATCTCGGGGAACCGGAACTGGTCGCCGGGGAACGAGTCGAGCGCCATGCTGGCCCACTGGCGGACGCTCTCGCGCCCCTCGAGATCGCCCTGGATCTGGTCGTGGTAGACGACGTCGTCGGTGTAGAGGGCGAGGAACTCCTCCCAGCTCGCCTGGCCGGAGGCCGCCTCGTTGATCGTCTTGTACCAGTTCTGATAGGCGCCCTCGAGTTCCTCGCGGGACCAACGAGCGCCATCGATCGTTTCTGTCATGCCCGGATCCTCGCATCGCCGCGGCAGCGCCCGAAGGGCGGCCTCCCGCTCAGCGGAACGGATGCCGCGTCACCAGGTCACGTTGAGCTCGACGATCGGCCGGCTGAGGTGGTTCTCGTTGACGACCGGGTCGCCGTCCAGCGCCACGTGCGGGAAACGGGTGAACAGGCGCTCCAGCGCGACCTGCATCTCCATGCGCGCGAGCGGCGCGCCGAGGCAGTGGTGCAGGCCGTAGCTGAGGGTGAGATGCGTGTTCTGCTCGCGCGTGATGTCGAGGCGGTCGTCGTGTTCGAGGGCGATGCCGTCGTGGTTGACCGAGGCCGGGTCGACGAGGACCGCCTCACCCTCGGCGATGACGACGCCGTCGATCTCGACGGCCTCCGTCGCGACGAAGGGCACGAGCCCGCCGATGCCGGCGACCGGCGTGCCGAGCGAGAACCGGCCGTGGCGCAGCACCTCTTCCACGGCGGTCGGGGCGAGGCCGGCCGGGTCCTCGCGGAACGCGGCGAGCTGGTCGGGGTGGTGCAGCAGCGACGACACCCCGATCGTGATGAAGTTCGCGGTGTTGTCGAATCCGGCCACGAGCAGCAGCATCGCGATCGTCAGGATCTCCTCGTCGGCGAGCGTCTCGTCGGCGTCCTGCGCGCGGGCGAGGCTCGAGATGAGGTCCTCGCGCGGGTCGATGCGGCGGGCGGCGATGAGCGCGGTGAGATAGGCGTGCAGCTCGCCCATGTCGCGCGCGATGTCTTCGGGTGCGGCGCCCGCCACGGCGAGCGTCGACGACGCCCACCGCTCGAACTTCTCGTGGTCGTCGGCCGGCACGCCGAGCAGGTTCGCGAGCATCTGGATCGGCAGCGCCAGTGCGTACTCGGTGACGAGGTTGGCGCGGTTGCCCTTCGCCGCCATCGCCTCGAGCAGCTCGTCGGCGAACGCCGCGGCCGAGTCGCGCATCTTCTTCACGGCCGCCGGCGAGATCGCGCGCTGCACCAGGCGGCGGAGCTTCGTGTGGTGGGGCGGGTCCTCGAACTGGAGCGTGCTCTTGAGGAAGGCGGGGAACTGCACGAAGTAGGGCACGTCGCGGCTGCCGGTGCGGAAGGGCTCGCGGACGAATCGCCCGTCGGACAGCACCTCACGGGCGGCGGCGTTGCGGTGGACCACCCACACGTCGCCGCCGAACGGCATGGTGACGCGCGTCATCGGGCGGTCGGCGGCCACGCGGTGGAATTGAGCGACGGCCTCGGGTGCCGGTCGCGCCGAGAACGGGTACTCGGCCGAGGACTGCACGTGCGCCCGGATGAGCCGCTGCTCATCGTCCCACCAGCCCTTCGAGACGGCGTAGTCGACCATGCGGCCGTACTGGTCGTGCCAGTCGGGAGCGGTGACGAGCGCCGCGGCCCGCTCGCGCAGGCGGTCCGCCGAGATCCAGGCGTGACCGTCGTGCACGTGACCGAGCTCCACGGCGCGCAGCGCGGCATCGACCTCCGCGAGCGAAAGGCTGCTGAGAACAGAGAAAGACGTGAGCGTCTCGGGGGCGGCGATGCGCACCCCGGCTGCGTCGACGACGATGTCCATAGGACCTCCTTCGGTCACACTTGATCTTTGATCATATAAGATGCTCGTGCGAAGAGGTTCGATGCCGAACGAAAGGGACACACCGTGAGTACGTCGCAGTTCTCGCCGCGGGCGGCCGACGGTGAAGCCCCGCCGCGCCCCGACTTCAGCAACTGGGGGCGCTGGGGGGAGGACGACCAACGCGGTGCCGCGAACCACTCGACACCGGCGGCCGTGCTCGCGGCGCTCGCCCTCGCGCAGACCGGCGACATCGTTCCGCTCGGTCAGGTGATCGGCGATCGGAACGCCCCGCGCAACGGCGCCGAGCCGCAGCACTTCATGCTGCGCGATGCGGGGGACTTCCTCGCCGGCATGACGGCGCCGAGCGGCTTCCAGTCCGCGACCGATCACATGAGCCTCGCCGTGCACGGCGGCACCACCCACCTCGACGCGCTCGGCCACGTCTGGTACGACAACACGCTCTACAACGGCTACCCGCACACCGAGGTGCGCTCGGGCGGCCTGCGCAAGCTCGGCATCGACAAGGCGCCGCCGCTCCTCTCGCGCGGTGTGCTGGTGGACCTCCCTCGCCACTTCGGCGTGACGCGGCTCGAGCCCGGCTACGAGATCACGGCGGCCGACATCGCCGCGGCGCTCGCCGCACAGGGCGTCGAACTGCAGGCGGGGGATGCCGTGCTCATCCGCACCGGCTGGATCACGGCGTACCGCGAAGAGGGCATCGAGTACCACGGCGACCGCCCGGGCATCGGGCTCGACGCGTCCGAGTACCTCGCCCGCCATGACGTCACGCTCGTCGGCGCCGACAACAGCGGCGTCGAGGTGATCCCGTGGGCACCCGGCACCGTGTGCCCGGTGCACCAGTTCCTCATCCGCGACTGCGGCATCTACCTCCTGGAGTTCCTCGATCTGGAGGAGCTCAGCCGCAGGAACGCGGCATCCTTCCTCTTCATCGCCCTGCCGCTGCGTCTGCGCGGCGGCACGGGCAGCCCGCTCTCTCCCATCGCCGTGCTCTGACACGGCCCGACGCAGAAGGCCCGCTGTGACCGTCGAATCCCGTCCGCTCGATCCCGACCTGCTCGCCATCCTCCGCGACGTCGGCAAGGAGCGCATCCGCGACCTCGCCACCCAGGTCGACCGCACCCAGGAGTTCTCCCGCGAGCTGTGGGAGCTGCTGTGCGAGCTCGGTCTGCCCACCATGCCGTTCGTCGACGAGGAGGCGGGCCACGACGGCTCGTTCCGCGCGTACGTCGAGGGCATCGAAGAGGTCGCGAGCCACGGCGCGTGCGCCGCGCTGTACTCCGGGCCGACCGTGCAGGTCGCCACCGCGATCGACCGCTTCGGCACGCCCGAGCAGAAGGAGCGCTGGGGTCAGGGCCTCATCAGCGGCGGGCTCCTCGGCGCCTGGTCGTTCACCGAGCCGCAGACCGGCTCCGACCCGCAGCAGATCCAGACGTGGGCGCGCCGCGACGGCGACGAGTGGGTGATCACGGGCTCGAAGATGTTCACGTCGTTCGCCCCGCACGCCGACGTCGCCCTCGTCTTCGCGAAGACCAGCGAGCGCCGCCTGGGGGCGTTCCTCGTCGACACCACCGACCCCGGCTGGCAGCCGGGTCCGCCCATCAAGATGCTCGCCTTCGGCGGCCAGGGCACCGCCCCGGTCTCGATCGACGTGCGGGTGCCCGCGAGCGCCCTGCTCGGCGCCGAGGACGGCGGCTTCGACATCATGGTCGGCACCGAGTCCGAGGCGAAGGTGCGCGCGAGCGCCATCACGATCGGCATCGGCCGTCGCGCGCTCGAAGAGGCGGCGACCTACGCGCTCGGGCGTGAGCACCGCGGCGAGCCGATCGGCCAGAAGTTCCCGACGATCCAGGGGATCCTCGGCGAGATGGCCGCGCAGGTCGACGGCGCCCGTGCGGTCGTGCACGCCGCCGCCGAGGCGGTGGACCGGCGCGATCCGAACCTCAAGGTGATCGCAGCATCCACTCGCATCGTCTGCGCGCGCATGGCGCGCGAGGTGACGAGCCTCGCGATGCAGGTGTGCGGCGCGTACGGATTCACCCAGGAGATGGTGCTCGAGCGGCTGTACCGCGAGGGCAAGTTCTACGAGGTCGGGCAGGGCGTCATCGAGCTGCAGAAGATGATCGTCGGCAAGGACGTCCTCAAGCGTTACGGAGGCAAGTGATGACGATGGCCGCAGCAGTCGAGACCGGATGGGACGCCGCGCTCGCGCACATGTGGCAGACCCCGGCGATCACGATCGTCGGCGCCAACGAGTCGGCGGGCACGACGCGCCTCATCCTCGACTCCATCGAGCGCTTCGACCGGCCATGGCAGGGCGCGCTGAACCTGGTCAACCCGCGTGGCGGCACCGTGTACGGCTACCCGGTGGCAGAGACCGTCGCCGACGTCGACGGCGAGCTCGGCATCGTGTGGCTGCTGGTCAAGCGCGAGATCGCCCTCACCGTGCTCGACGACCTGGCGGCGCGCGGCGCGCGCGGCGTGATCGTCTTCAGCGGCGGCTTCGCCGAGCAGGGCAACGTCGCCGACCAGCAGCGCCTGGCGGACTGGTCGCGCAGCACCGGCATCCCGCTGTTCGGTCCGCAGTCCATCGGCTTCCTCGCGCCGGTGCACGGCGTGAACGTGCTCGACGGGTCGCTGCGCGGCGAGATCACCCCCGGCCGGATCGCGCTGGTCAGCCAGTCCGGCGCGGTGCTGATCCAGATGACCAACACCGTCATCGAGCGGCAGATCGGCCTGCACTCCGCGTTCACGCTCGGCGGCGGCGCGGTCATGGACTACGTCACCCTTGCGACGGTGCTGCTCGAAGACCCCGAGGTGTCGGCGATCGGCCTGTACGTCGAGAGCATCGGGTCGCTGCGCGGCTTCGCCGGGCTCGCCCGGCGCGCTGCCGAGGCCGGCAAGCCCCTCGTGATGCAGTTCGCCGGTCGCTCCGAGCAAGGGCAGGCGCTCGCCGCGTCGCACACCGGCGCGATCGCGACGCCGTTGCGGCTCGTGCGCGGCATCGCCGAGCAGTACGGCGTGACGCTCGTCACGAACCTCGACGACCTCGCCTCGAGCCTCGAGGGCCTGCAGAACGGCGGCTTCCGCCGCTGGGGCGACGGCCGCGTGGGCGTCTTCACCGGCAGCGGCGGGCTCGGCATCACGTTCAGCGACGAGGTCGCCGGCAGCGACATCGTCGTGCCGCAGCCGACGCGCGAGACTGCGGTCGCCCTCGTGGGCGAGGACCACGCCGATGCGCCGCTGAACCCGTTCGACATGGGCGCGGGCCTGCTCGGCGCACCGGAGGAGTTCCGCCGCCTGGTGTCGACCTTCGCCGCCGACCCGCACATCGACATCGCGGTGCACATCTTCGACGTGCCCGAGCAGCACCTGACGGCGCAGTACGCGTGGATCACCGAGGGGGCGCGCCTCACGCAGGAGGCGGGCAAGCTCGCCGTGCTCGGCACCGGCATCGACCGCCGCGGGCTGCTCGCGTCGCAGGTGCTCGGCGACGACGTCGTGGTGGGACTCGGCATGCGCCAGACGATCGCGAAGCTGCAGGCGCTCTCGACGTGGGCGCGCGGCGACGCGGGAGCGGAGCCGGCCGTCGGCGACGCGTCCCGCGCGGGCGCCGAGACGCGGGTCGTGCTCGGCGACGAGATGCGCGCTGTCCTGGCCGACGTGCCGCTCGCGTGGCCCGAGGAGTGGACCGTCGCCCGCGACGCCGACGCTGCCGCCGCACTCGCGGGCGCGCGCTTCCCGCTGGTCGCGAAGGCCGAGGCCGGCCTTGCGCACCGTGCGAAGGCGGGCGGGGTGCTGACGCATGTTCCGGATGCTGCGGCCGCCGTCGCCGCGACCGGCTACCTCCGCGCGCTCTTCGACTCGGCGGTCACGTTCTCGGAGCGCGTGGCGTTCACCGACGAGTACTTCGTCGGGCTTTCGCGCGGCGCCGACGGCGAGGTGCTCCTCGCCGTCGGACCCGGTGGATCCGGCGTCGAGGACAAGGACGTGGGCCTGCGCCTGCTGCCGCTCTCGCCGCGCCAGCAGGAGGTCGCGCTCGCGCGCTACGCCCCGGGCGTCGCCGATCACGACGGCTTCCGCGCCGTGCTCGACGCCCTGTCGGCACTGATGCTGCGCGACGGGCGCATCGAGTCGATCGACCTCAACCCCCTCGTCATCGACGCGACGGGGCGCGTGGTGTCGCTCGACGCCAAGGTGCACCTGTACGCGTGACCGAGGCGACAGCGGTGTCCCCGGTGGCCGAGGTGCTGCCGGGGATCTGGCGCGCCACGAACGAGGTCGTGAGCGGCCGCTACCGGCTGTCGAACAACGCCTATCTGATCGCCGACGGCGATGAGGCGGCGCTCGTCGACACCGCATGGTGGCACGACGACGGCGCGCACCTCGACGAGCTGTTCGCAGCATCCGGAGTCGAACCCGTCGCCGTGTCGACCATCGTCCTCACCCACGCGCACCGCGACCATGCCGGCTTCGCGCGGCGGCTCGCGGCCGAGACCGGGGCGACGGTCGCGCTCCATCGGGCCGAACGGGCGACGGTCGAATCGCTTGCGGGTTATCAAGGGCTTCCCGACGAGGCGTCCGCCGTCCGCTGGTACGAGGGGCAAGGCTTCCCGGCCGGCGAGGCGCGGCGGATCGTGCGGGGGAAGCTGCCCGACCGCGAGTTCGACGTGCCCGATCCGCAGTGGCTGACCGGGTCGGAGTCGATCCGCGTGGGCGGTCGCGTGTTCGAGATCATCGAGACGCCGGGGCACACTCCGGGGCATGTGTGCCTGTTCGAGCGGACGACGGGCATCCTCTTCTCGGGCGACGCGCTGCTGCCGCGCGGGCACGGCAATCCGCACGTGACCGTGCGCGCCTTCACGCCGCCCGATCCGCTGTCGGATTACGTCGCCGGCATCGAGCGACTGCGCGCCGAGGGCGCCTCGATCCGCGTGTGCCTGCCCGGCCACGGGCCGGTCGTCGACGAGCCTCGCGCGCTCATCGACGATCACCTGGCGTATGCGGAGGCGAAGCTCCGGCCCGCCGCGGAGGCGCTCGACGCCACGCCCCGGACGGCGTTCGACGTCGTGTCGCGGATGCGGTGGCGCGGGGGAGCGGCGCGATTCGCCGACCTCGAGGGCGACGAGCTCTTCCTCGCGTTCGCCGACGGGTTCGCGCGGCTGCGGCGGCTCGTGGCCCTCGGCCGCGCCGAGCTCCGTATCGAGGGCGGCGCGGAGCTGTACCTGCTAATCTGATCAAAGATATGTGACCGCCGATGTTCACACTCGCGTGAGGATGCGCAAATGATCAGATCTCGACGTCTTTCCCTCTCGATCGCCGCTGGTGTCGCCGCCGTCGGACTCCTGCTCACCGGGTGCGGCTCCGGCGGCAGCCCTGGCGACGCACTACAGTCGAGCGCGTCGGCCGAGATCCAGACCGGAGGCGTCGCGCAGATCGCGGCGCTGACCGAGATGCAGGGCTTCGATCCCGTGAGGGTGACGAATGTCGGTTCCGGGCTCGAGCGCGCAGCCGCCATCATGGACACCCTGCTCTACCGCGACGAGCTCACCGACGAGGTCTCGCCGAAGCTCGCTAAGGGCATCTCGTCCACCGACGGTCAGACGTGGGTGCTCGAGCTGCGCGAAGGGGTGAACTTCTCCGACGGCACCCCGCTGGACGCCGAGGCGGTGATCTTCAACCTGCAACGGCACATCTCGCCCGACTCCACGAGCACCGCGAAGGCGATGCTCTCGGCGATCGACACGATGGAGGCGACGGGCGACCACGAGGTCACCTTCACCTTGAAGCAGCCGAGCGGCTCGTTCCCGCTCGCGCTGACGGGCTCGTCGCCCGCGAGCCTCATCGGGTCGCCAGCGGCGCTCGCCGACCCGGAGGCGTTCAACGCGAACCCGGTCGGCGCGGGACCCTTCGTGCTCGAATCGTGGGTGCGGGACGACACTCTCACGCTGACCAAGAACGCCGACTACTGGGACGAGGGCAAGCCCTACCTCGACGGCGTGGAGTACCACGTGCGCGTCGATCCGCAGACCCGCACGGACGACCTCATCGCCGGCGGCACCGATCTCGCCCTCGTACCGGGTTCGGCCTGGACGCAGGTCGGATCCATCCCGACGATCGAGCTGAAGCCGATCCCCACGGGCGGTGAGGCCGTCATCCCCAATGCCTCGAAGGGGCCGTTCGCCGACGCGCGGCTGCGCGAGGCCCTGCTGTACACCTTCAGCGGTGAGACCACGGCCGGCGTGCTGTTCGGCGGCACCGAGAACTGGGACGGCACGACCGACTGCATCCCGTTCCCGGTCGGCTCACCCGCCTGCCTCGACGGTGCGACCTACCCGCAGGATCTCAAGAAGGCACGCAAGCTCGTCGGGGAGTATACCGCGGAGCACGGCGAGCCCGTCGTCGACTACGTCCACTACGCGATCCCGTCGTTCGCGACCGAGGCGCAGTACGTGCAGTCGCAGCTGGCCGAGATCGGCATCACCGCGAACCTGCGCGCGGTCGACACGGCCGCCCACACGCAGGCGCAGGCGAACGGCGACTACGAGCTGCTGCAGGGCTCGACCGCGTCGTCCGGCTTCCCGACGGTCTGGAGCCGCTATTACTCGGGCGGGCAGAACTGGGGTCGCGCGGCGATCCCCGAGCTCGACGCGGCCCTGCTCGAGGCGCGCGACGCCGTCGACCTGAAGGACCGCAACGCCGCGTGGCAGGAGGTCGCCGGGATCATCCGCGACGATGCCGTGCTCGTGTGGATCGCGCCGTACCAGATGGCGATGGCGCACTCGGCCGATCTGCACCTGGGGATCACGGGTCACCCGTGGGAAGGCAGCACGATGGTCTACCTCGACGAGGCATGGCTGTCGCAGTAGCGAGCGCCGAGCGCCTGGCGCGCTTCGCCGCGGGCGTCGACTGGGAGTCCCTTCCGGTCGACGCCCGCGCGGCGGCGAAGCTGCTGGTGCTCGATACCCTCGTCTGCATCGTCGCGGGGACCGCCGTGGAGCCGCGCACGTCCAGGCTCACCGCGGCGATGCTGCGCACCGCGGGCGTCGGCCGCAGCGCGGTGGCGGGGGAGGCGGAGCGGATGGATGCTGCCACCGCCGCGGCTCTCAACTCAGAGTTCGGCGGTGCGCTGAGCGCACAGGAGAGCCTCTTCTTCTCGCACACCGCCAACCTCCATCTGGCGACGGCCCTCGCGGTGGCGGAGCAGGAGGGCCGCAGCGGCGTGGACGTCCTCGAGGCGTTCGTCGCCGGCTTCGAGGTCTCGGGAGCACTCCACCTCGCGCGCCGCCCGCCGCTGCCGCCGCAGACTCCGGTCGCGGAGTTCCAGCCCAGCCGCAACGAGTACATGACGATCGGCGCGGCTGTCGCCGCAGCGGTCGCCCTCGGCGAGGATGAGGCCACTGTCGCGCACGCCCTCTCGATCGCCGCGGCCCTCGCCCCGGGAGACGGCGGCAACGTCGCTCCTCTCGCTGACGTGAACTACTGCGATTACGCGAGCAAGGCCCGTGCTGCCGTCGACGCGGCACACCGCGCCGCCGCAGGGCTCACGGGCAGGCTCGAGTGCGTGGACGAGAAGCTGCTCGCCGGGGTGCAGCATCCCATCCCGTCGTTCGAGGACCTCGGCCGGGTGTGGTCGGTGACGCAGACGTCGATCAAGTTCTTTCCCGGGTGCCGCTTCATCAGCGGTCCGATCGGCGCGTTCGCCGCGATCGTGCGCGACGAGGGGCTGCGTGCCGGCGAGATCGACGCGGTCGAGGTGCGCGTCAGCGCGCTGGCGCTGAGCAACCCGAAGATCCCGAGGGTGTTCGATCCCGATCCTGCGGATGCCGCCGACCCGCTCAACCTCGTGTTCAACGCGCCCTATCACGCGGCGCTCGTCGCGCACGGCGTCGAGCCGGGGCCCGAGTGGTACGACGCGCGCACGCGCGCCCGGGCCGATGTGGTGTCGTTCCTGCCGCGGGTGCGCGTCGTGGAGGATCCGGCCATGTCGGAGCGGCTGCGCGACGCGGCGGCTGCCGAGCGGCACGGGCGCGTGGCCTTCAGCGGGGGAGCGGGAGTGGTCGTGCGCGCGCGGGGATCGGTGTTCACGGCGTCGTGCGATTACGTGCGCGGCGACCCTGTCCGCGGCGCTCCCGCCGCGGCATACGACGAGGTCGTCGCGAAGGCGCACGGCTTCCTGGATCCGATCCTGGGGGTCGCCCAGGTCGCGCGACTCTGCGAGGCGGCGGCCCGGCTCGACGAGATCGAGGACCTCGCAGAGCTCACCGGTCTGCTCGGCGCACGCCGGCTGCCCGCCGCCTCCCTGTGACGGGACCGCTCAGCGGCCGCTCCACCGGGGCGGCCGCTTCTCGGCGAACGCCCGCGGGCCTTCCTGCGCGTCCGCCGAAGCCCCGACGATGCGTCGGAGCTCGGAATTGAGCTCCCACGCCCGCTCGTCGTTCTCGAGCGCGAGCATGATGCGCCGGGTGGCGTCCACGGCCAGCGGCGCGCCGGCGGCGAGACGATCGGCCAGTCCGAGTGCTTCCGCGCGGAGGTCTTCGGCCGGCACGACCTCCGAAACGATGCCCCACGCGAGCGCCGTGTCGGCGTCGATAGAGTCGCCTGTCGCCGCCAGCCGCAGCGCGCGCTGACGCCCGATCACCTGCGGCAGCCGCACGATCCCGCCGCCGCTCGCGAGGATGCCGCGGGTGGCTTCGGGCAGGGCGAAGCGGGCTTCGGGCACGGCGATCGCGAAGTCGCAGCTCAGCACCAGCTCCAGTCCGCCGCCGTATGCCAGGCCGTTGACGGCCGCGATCGAGAGAGTCGAGCGACGCCGCTCGAGGAGGTCGTGGGCGAACCGCTCGCGTTCGGCGGCGGTCTCGCTGTCGGAGATGCGCTCCTTGAGGTCGCCGCCGGCGCTGAACGCGCGGTCGCCCGCACCGGTCAGCACGACGACGCGTACGCTCGGATCCTCGTCGGCGGCGAAGAACTGCTCGATCAGGGCGTAGCCCAGCGGGCGAGAGATCGCATTGAGCGATCGCGGACGGTTGAGCGTGAGGATCCGAACGGGACCGGCGTCCTCGACGAGCAGCAGCGGCGCCGCGTCCTCGGTCATGCCGCCACGCTCCGCACCGCGCCGCTGAGCATGGCGAGCTCCTCCGCCTGCGCGGGGAGTTCGTCTGTCTCGACGCCGAGAAGCTGGATCGCGACATGATCGGCGCCCGCCGCGAGATGCTCGGCGACGGCCTGGGCGATGGCATCCGCATCGCCCGCCGCGACGAGGGCACGTGCCACAGCATCGCCGTCTGCGGGGTCGAGCCCCATGCGCTCGACGTGCCGGGCGTAGTTGCGCTTGGCGAGCAGGCCCGCCGTGTGGCGTCGCGCGGCGTCGGGCACGCTGTGCTGCTCACCCAGCACGACAGCCAGCTGGGGGACGAGCAGGGGGACCCGGCCGAGCACGGCTCGCGCACCGGCCGTGTGCGCTGCGGACGCGAAGTACGTGTGCGCGCCATCGGCCTGCTCGGCGCTGAGCCGCAGCATGCGGGGGCCGAGCGCGGCGAGCAGCATCGGCGGCGAGGCCGGGGTGCCGGACACGGCGCGCACGGCGCGGAGGTACTCGCCGGCCGTGTCGACGACGGATGCCGGCACCCCGTCGCCCGTCAGTTCGCGATGGCTCGTGCCGAACCCTGCGATGAACCTCGAGGGATGACGCGCGTGGATCGCCTGCACCTGTCGCGCCGCGGTGGCGGCGTCACGGACCCGCATGTTCGCGATGCCGGTCGCCGTCGTGAGCGAGGCCGTGGCGCGAAGCATCTCGTCATGGACGTCGAAGATGTCGCGCCCGGTGAGGACCTCGCCGCCCCAGACCGCCCCGAAACCGGCGCTCTCGGCGGCCACGGCCACGGCAGCCGGCACGCCCTCCGACGCGCGGGTCAGACCGCCCGCCCACAAGCCCACCGGGCCGATGCGCCGGCGGATGCCGTCGAGCGCGACCGCCCGGTCGGCGGTCACACCGTGATCCGCAGGTCGTCGAAGCGCGTGCCCGCCGTGTAGGGCCCGAAGGTCAGCAGCAGCGAACCCGGCGATGCCAGTGCGACGCCGGTTCCGAGGACCGACGCGTCGTCCCGGCGTTCCAGCCGCGCGATCGTCACGAGGCGGATGCGCGCGCCCGGCGTGGCGGGGTCGCGGATCGTGAGCTTGTGGCCGTGGTCGTCGGGCTCGATCCACGGCTCGACCACCGGGAGCGTCAGCGCACCCTCGTAACCGGTGACCGTCACCGCGCCCGAGAAACGGAGCGCGTCGCTGTCGGCGCCGGCGGACGGGAACAGGAAGCCGCCGGGGGAGTCCTGCGCGCCGTCGCCCAGGATCACCTCGCCGTCGTCGAGCTCGCCGACGTAGGCGAGCAGCGATCGGCGGATGGGCCATTCCAGTGACGCCACGGTGCGCCTCCTCCTCGACGGTCGCGAGCCGTCGCGCCGGCCGCGTGGATCGAGCCTACCTGATCAAAGATCAGGTGTGGCGGGTCCGTGGAGATACGTGATGGAGAGCAATCACGCCGGGGTCACGAGCGACTGCGCGTACAGGCCGTCGGCCAGCGCACCCACCGCGGTGAGCGTCGCGTTCACGTCGACCGGATCCCACGACGCCATCGCGCGACCGATGGGAGCGAGTTCGAAGGCCTCCATCACCTGCAGCAGGTGGCGGCCGCCGATCGTCGCCTCGGTCACGGTGCTGCGGCCGTCCGCCGGGTTCGGCGACCGCACGACGAGCGCGTCGTCGGCGAGCTTCGCGATGTGACGGCTCACCGACGACGGGTCGATGTGCGCCCGCGCGGCGAGGTCGCCGATGTCCATCGGCGGGGACCCGGCGCACACCCGCAGGAGGAAGAGGGACTGCGGGCTCAGCCGCGCGCCGGCACGCTCGATGAGGGCCCGGGCGTACGACGGGTGATACACGATCGGCGCCGCCCACTGGGCGAACGCGACCAGCACCGAGATGTCACGGGCGCCCACGTTCGGCGCGGCTCCCGCGCCGAGCCCCCGCAGCTCGGGCCGCTGTGCGAGATCCGCGTGCAGCCGCGGGATTCCGGTCCAGAGCGCCTCGCGGGCGGTGTCGTCCAGCGGGGCGATGGCGTTCTCGTAATCGGCCGGCCAGTGGTGGCCCCAGCGGCTGCGCACATCGAGGCCGGCGTCCGAGAGCGCCAGCACGGCGGAGCGCCCGTCGTGCGGAGCGGTCGCGCGCGCGACGAGGCCGAACTCCTCGAGCCTGGTCGCCTGGCGACTCGCCCGCGCCACGCTCACCCCGGTCGCCGCCGCGAAGCGCGAGATCGTGAGATCGGGCTCGCGCTCGATGACGACGAGCGCCGCATTGTCGAGCGGTGTCAGCGGCAGGCCGGTCTCGGCGGCGACGCGATCGCGCACGGCGGTGCTCCGCGCCCGGAGCTCGAGGATGCGGAAGTAATCCAGCAGCGGATGTCTGAGCTGCGAACGCACGAGACCACCATACTTCCCGGTTGCGACTGTTTGCCAAAACTCATATAACGGATGCATGACTTCCACTGCCGACGACGTCAGTACGCTGAGTTTCGCCGACCTCGCCTTCTCCCGACACAGTGTGAGGGCCTTCCTTCCCGACCCCGTTCCGGCCGAGCGGCTCGAGAGCGTGTTCGCGATCGCACAGCAGACCGCGTCGTGGTGCAACGCCCAGTCGTGGCAGGTCGACCTCACCGGCACCGCGACCACGCGCCTGCTCGCCGACGCCCTTCTCGCAGACGTGCGTGCGAACCCCGCCGGCGGCAGCGACATCCCGCCGCCGGCGAGCTACGAGAACGAGTACGCCGAGCGCCGCCGCGGCTCGGGCTACGCCCTCTACAACGCCCTCGGCATCGCGCGCGACGACCGTCCGGGCCGTACGCGGCAGATGCTGCGCAACTACGAGTTCTTCGGCGCCCCCCACGTCGCGATCGTCTCCAGCCCCGTGGCGCTCGGTCCCTACGGCTACGTCGACTGCGGCGGGTTCGTCGCGAACGTGCTGAACGCGGCGCAGAGCCTCGGCCTCGGGGCCATCGCGCAGGCGGCCGTCGTGCTGCGGCCGAGGGCGATCCGCAGCGTCCTCGCGATCGGCGAGGACCGCCACCTCGTGTGCGGCATCGCCCTGGGCTACGAGGACCTCGACGACCCCGCGAACGCGTTCCGCACCGAACGGGCGACGTTCGACGAGACCGTGCGGATCCACCCGTGACGAGTCCGGCTCCCGGTCTGTGGGCCGGCCTGCGCGTCGTCGACCTCTCCACCGGCATCGCCGGCGCGTACGCCGCGCGGGTGTTCGCGGGGCTGGGCGCCGATGTCGTCAAGGTCGAGACGGTGCGGTGGCCCGACCCGCTGCGCGACCTCGGCGCCGACCTCGGCGACGGCATCTCGACCGCCTTCGCCGCGTGCAACGCGGGCAAGCGCTCGGCGCTGCTCGACACCGATTCGCCCGAGGGCCGCGCGGCGCTCGAGCGCCTGGTCGCGGCATCCGATGTCCTGATCGACTCGGCCGGCGCGGGCCAGCGTGCCGCGCTGGGCATCGGTGCCGACGAGGTCGCCGCCCGTCACCCGCATATCGTGCACGCCTCGCTCACGCCGTTCGGCGATCGCGGCCCGTACGCCGGCCACGCGGCCGACGACTTCGTCATCGCCGCGCTGTCGGGCCTCATGGCGGTGCAGGGGGAGCGGGACCGTGAGCCACTGGCGACGGGGACGGATGCTGTCGCCTACCTCACCGGCAACGCCGCGGTCGTCGGCATCTCGGCGGCGCTCGCCGGTCGCGATCGCGATGGACGTGGGCAGCACGTCGACGTGCGTGCGCTCGAGGTCGCCGTCGCGACCCAGATCTTCGACACCGTCGCGTACTCGTACACCGGCATCGAGCGCCCCCGCCGCGCCAACGACCCCGCCGAACCGTGGGCGGTGCTCGCGACCCGCGACGGGCACATCGCCGCCGCCCGGTCGGCGATGAGCGCGTGGGAGGAGCTGTGGATCCCGGTGTTCGGCGACGCGGTTCCCGAGTGGGTGCTCGACCCGACGGTGGCGGCGAGCGGGGACGAGGTGCGCACAGCGCTCGGCGCCCTGGTCGCCACGCGCGACAAGCGAGAGCTCGTCGAGCTGTGCCAGCTGCTCGGGCACATCGTGGGCGAGGTGCTGACCATCCCCGAGGTGCTGGAGTCGCCGCAGCACGAGGCGCGCGGATTCTTCGACGAAGTGCCCTACCCGTCGGGGCGCGTACGTCAGCCCGGCCCGCCGGTGCGCTTCTCCGACACGCCGTGGCGCACGGTCGCCGACGGCGCACTGCGCGCTCCAGCGCTCGGTGAGCACACCGCGGAGGTGCTCGCCGAGCTGACCGGGGACGCCCACCCCGGGGCCGTTGCCGCGCCCGCCCGCACCGAGCCGCCGCTCCGCGGGCTGCGGGTGCTGGACTTCACGATGGGGTGGGCCGGTCCCTACGCGACGGAGCTGCTCGCCGACCTCGGCGCCGACGTCGTCAAGGTCGAATCCGTCACTCGCACCGACTGGTGGCGCACCGCGCGCCGCATGTTCACCGGGGGCGTCGACGACCCCGACTGGCTGTGGGAGATGTCGCCGCTGTGGAACAGCGTCAACGAGTCCAAGCGCGGCATCACGCTGGATCTCTCCGACCCGCGCTGCCGCGACATCATCCGCCGGCTCGCGGCGCAGGCGGACCTCGTGATCGAGAACTTCACGCCGCGCGTGATGGGCTCGTTCGGGCTCTCGTACGACGCGATCCGCGCGCTCAACCCGGGCGCCGTCATGGTCTCGATGCCGGGATTCGGTGCGGGCGGACCCTGGGGGGCCTTCCGCAGCACCGCCCTGGTCACCGAGGCCATGGCGGGCCTGACGGGGCGGGGCGGCCACCCGGACGGGCCGCCCCAGGTGATCCAGATGAGCCCGGCCGACCCCAACGCGGGGCTGGTCGCCGCGTGGGCCGCGATGGCGGCCGTGCGGGCGGCGCGGCGCTCGGGGCGCGGGCAGCGCATCGAGGTCGCGCAGGTGGAGGCGATGACGCACCACCTCTCGTTCGACCTGCTCGAATTCCAAGCGACCGGCGAGGAGCCCGCGCGGCGAGGCAACAGCGTCCCGGGCGCCACGGTGTCGGGCTGCTGGCCTGCTGCCGGCGACGACGCATGGGTGGTGGTGTCGACGACGGATGCCGCGGCCCTCGCGCGCGTCGTCGGCTCGGCCTCTGCGGACGCGGTGTCGCGCTTCATCGCCGCGCGCGATCCCCGTGCTGCGGCGGCAGAGCTGCAGGCGGCGGGCGTCGCGGCGGCGCCGGTGCAGTCCGCCCGGGAGGTGCTCACGGACCCGCAGCTCGCAGCATCCGGATTCTTCCATCGCACCGATCGCGCGTACGTCGGCGCGCACGCGTACCCGTCGGCGCCGTTCCGGCTCTCGACGTCGCCGGTCGTGCCGCGGACGGCGGCACCGACCCTCGGCGCCGACACCCGCGCCGTGCTCGGCGACTGGCTGGGTATCGACGCGGGGGAGGTCGACGAGCTCGAGGCCGACGGCGTCAGCGGCACCGAGCCCCGCGGCTCGCGCGACGGCAAGGTGCTGCAGCCGTGACCGGCGAGACCGCGTCCGAGCCCGAGGTGCTCACCGCGCGCAGCGGCCGCACCTTCGTCATCACCCTCAACCGCCCACGCGTGCGCAACGCGATCAACGGGGCGGTCGCGCGGGGGATCCACGCCGCGCTCGACGAGCTCGAAGCGGACCCGTCGCTCAGCGTCGGCATCCTGCACGGGGCGGGCGCCGGCTTCTGCGCCGGCAACGACCTCAAGAGCCTCGGCATCGCCGGGGACTCGTCGATGACCGGCCGGGGGTTCGCGGGCATCGTGGAGCGACCCGGCGCGAAGCCGCTCATCGCGGCCGTCGAGGGGTTCGCCGCCGGCGGCGGGTTCGAGATCGCGCTCGCGTGCGACCTCATCGTGGCGGGGCGGTCGGCGCGCTTCATGCTGCCCGAGGTGTCGCGCGGTCTCGTCGCCGGGGGCGGCGGCATCCTGCGGCTGCTGCAGCGCGCGCCGCGCGGCGTCGCGCTCGAGCTGCTGCTGACCGGCGCGACGACGACGGCGGAGCAGCTCGGGACGTGGGGCGTGCTCAACCGGGTCGTCGACGACGGCGACGCGCTCGCGGCGGCCCACGTGCTGGCCGACGCCATCGCCGCCAATTCCCCCGTGGCGCTCGCCGCGACCAAGCGCATCATCGACGAGTCGGCCGACTGGCCGGAGGCCGAGTTCTTCGAGAGGCAGCGGCCGATCCTCACCGAAGCCGTCCGCTCGCCCGACGCGCGCGAGGGCGCGCGCGCCTTCCTCGAGAAGCGGGCGCCGCAGTGGCCGTCCGCCCGGGCCCACGCGGCCACAGACGAAAGGAAATCCTGATGACAGACGCCGAAGAGACGTTCGTCGAGTTCGACCGCCACGGCGAGGTCGCCGTGATCCGCCTCAACCGGCCTCAGCGCATGAACGCGATGGGCGCGCTGATGCTCGGCCAGCTCCGCGATGCGTACCGTGCCCTCGTCGAAGACGATGACCTGCGCGTCGGCGTCATCACCGGCACCGGGCGGGCCTTCTGCGCCGGGCGTGACATCAAGGAGGGCGCCGAGGCGGGGGCCAGGCTGCAGGACCAGGCGACGTCGGCCAACACCGATCTCTTCATGGAGAACAACTCGCCGAAACCGCTCGTCGCCGCCGTCAACGGCTACGCGGGAGGTGCCGGGTTCTATCTCGGAACGCGCGCGGTCGACTTCAGCGTTGCCGCGCGATCGGCGACGTTCCAGATCGCCGAGGTGCCCCGCGGCATCCTGCACGGCTGGCAGACCGGGTTCTGGATGGGCCTCGGCCGAGCCGCGGCGCACGAGCTCGCGTTCGGCATGAAGGTCTCCGGTCAGCGCGCGTACGACATGGGCCTCGTGAACCGCGTGTGCGACGACGACGAGCTGCTCGACACGGCGCTCGCCGCGGCGCGCGAGATCGCGGCGATGCCGCCCGAGGTCATCCGCGACAATCGCGCGCTGCTGAAGCAGATCGCCCCGGCGGTGCCGCAGCAGCTGGTCGACGCGGCCCTCGAGCTGCGCCTCGAGATCCAACGGCGACGAGGCGACGGAGACGCGGAGTTCCTGGCTGCTCGGGGCGCGGGCGCGGCGGCCGCTCGCGCGTGACCGACGGCGCGGCGCGGGCGCTCGAGGGCGTGCGCGTGCTCGAGGTGGGGTCCGATCTCGCGGCGTCGTGGTGTGCGCGGCTGCTGGCGGGCTTCGGCGCCGACGTGGTGCGCGTCGACCTCGTCACCGACACGGCGGAACCGCACGCGGCGAGCGGAGACCACGCGGCGGGCATTGCCGCGCGGGCGCGCCGCCTGCACGCCGACGCGGGCAAACGCAGCGTGCGCATCGACGCGCGCCAGGCGCGTGATCGCGAGCGATTGCGGCGGCTCCAGGAGGCCGCCGACCTGGTCGTGACAGCTGCCGTGGGTGCCGAGGCGCAGACGCTGGGGGTCGAGCCCCGGGAGTTCGCCGCACGGTGCCCCGGCGTCCCTCTCGTGGCCATCACGCCCTTCGGCGTGACGGGGCTCCGGGCAGGCGAGGCCGCCACGGATCCCACGCTGATGGCGATGGCCGGCTGGATGAGCGTGCAGGGCGCCTCCGACGGCCCACCGGTCGGCGCCGGCGGCGACTATGTCGCGCACCTCAGCGGTGCTGCGGGGGCGCTCGGCGCCGTCGCAGCACTGCTGGTCGCCGAGGCCGGCGGCGGCGGCCAGCTCGTCGAGGTGCGCGCGATCGACGTCGCTCTCGGCTCGACGATGTTCGATGCCACCGGCTATGCCGGCACGGGGCGTCTGCGCCCACGCCGGACGACCGAACCCGGGCAGTCGTGGGCGGTCTTCGCCACCGCCGACGGCCACGTCAGCGTCAGCTCGTCCGCAGCGCGTGCGTGGGTTTCGCTGTGGGCAGTGGTCTTCGGCGAACAGGCTGTCGGTGATCGCCTCGCGCGGGACGGACAGCCGTCGGATGCCGAGGATCTCGAACGACTGGCCGCGCTCATCGCGACGCGCGAGAAGCGCGAGCTGATGGAGCTCGCGCAGCTGCTGGGACATCTGGTGGGCGAGGTCGCATCCCTGTACGACGTGCTCGAGCTTCCGCAGCTCACCCAGCGCGACTGGTTCGTCGACATCCCGACGTGCGAACGCGGCGACCGCCTCGTCCTGCGTGCGGCTGGCGCGCCCGTCCGCATCCCGCACCTGCCGTGGGCCGGCGGCGGGGTCGCGCCCGCACCTGGTGCGCACGACGACGCCGTCGATGCCGAATGGCAGGATGGCTCGCGTCCCGCCCCGACAGCGACCCCGGCCCTCCTGACCGCGGCGTCGCTCCCATTCGCGGGTCTCCGAGTCGTCGATCTCACGGCGGGGTGGGCGGGACCCTACACGACGCAGCTCCTCGCGGATCTGGGCGCCGAGGTCGTCAAGGTCGAATCCGTCGGGCGCACCGATTGGGTGCGCACGGCGCGACGGTTCTTCACCGGGCCCGACGATGTCGTCGAGCACCTGTGGGAGACCTCACCGATGTTCAACGGCGTCAACGAGGGCAAGCTCGGCGTCACCCTGGACCTGACGGATGCCGAGTGCCGCGGCATCCTGCTCCGGCTCGTCGAGTCTGCCGACGTCCTCGTCGAGAACTTCACCCCCCGCGTGATGCGCAACCTGGGACTGACGGACGAGGTACTCCGGGCTGCGCGGCACGACCTCGTCATCGTGTCGATGCCGGGGATGGGCCGGGAGGGACCATGGTCGGACTTCCGGGCCACTGCGCTTGTGACCGAGGCAGTCGCCGGTGTGACGAGCAGGTGCGGCTACCCCGACGGTGTGCCGCAGGTGGTCGCGCAGCAGCACGCCGATCCCAACGCGGGCCTCGTGGGCGCGTTCGCGACGGCGCTCGCACTCCGGCACCGGATGCTGACGGGGCAAGGCGGGTGCATCGAGGTCGCCCAGCTTGAAGCCCTTGTCACCCACGTGGGTGCGGAGCTGCTGGCGACCCAGCTGCTCGGCGCCGTGCCCCCACGACGGGGAAGCGGCGTTCTGGGGGCACAGCCGAGCGGATGCTTCGCGGCCGCGGGAGACGACGAATGGATCGTGCTCTCGGCGATGGACGACGCCGAGTGGGTCGCGCTCGCGGGGATCCTGGGCGGCGCCGCCCCCGCCTGGACCGATGCGGAGGCGCGTGCCGCGCACGCGGAGGAGGTGACAGCGTGGGCCGCCGCGCGCTGCGCGGAGCGGGACGCCGCCGCCACGGCCGCCGAGTTGCGCGCCGCCGGGGTGCCGGCCGCGCGCGTGGCATCGGCCGCCGATGTGCTCTCGGATCCGCTACTGGCGGACGCGTTCCACGTCGTCGAGCGGGAGTGGGTCGGCAGCTGGCCGTACCCCTCGTCGCCGTTGCGACTGTCGCGGACGCCGTGCGCGCCCCGCACCGCTGCACCCACGCTCGGGCAGCACAACGCCCGCGTGCTCGGCGGCCTGCTCGGCGTGTCCGCGGAGGCGCTCGACGCGTGGGAGGAAAAAGGCCTGATCGGTAACCGTCCGCGATCGCTGTGACAACGGGGGATCCCGCCGAGCGGAATTCGTTACGTGATGTTTATCATGCATTCCCGTGACTTTTGATCAAAAATCCAGTAGAAATGGTTCCTGAGCCGCGAAGCTGCGGTCGGAACACGCCGCGCGACGTGGGGCGGCGGAAAGGATGCTCGATGAAGAACAAGCGAATGCGCATCGGCCTCGCGGCGGGGGCCGCAGTGTTCGCGCTCGCGTTGAGCGCGTGTGCGGGGACGAGCGGGGGCGCACCGGCGGAGCCATCCGCCACGGCCGAGATCCAGACCGGCGGCGTCGCGCAGATCGCCGCCCTCAGCGAGATGCCGGGCTTCGACCCGGTCAAGCTCGCGAACGTCGGCACCGGCATCGAACGCGCCGCGCAGGTGATGGACACCCTGCTCATGCGCGACGACCTCACCGACGAGGTGTACCCGAAGCTCGCGAAGTCCATCACCTCGGACGACGCGAAGGTGTGGACCCTCGAACTGCGCGAGGGCGTGACGTTCACCGACGGCGAGCCGCTCAACGCCGAGGCCGTCATCTTCAACCTCGAGCGCCACATCGCACCGGACTCGACCAGCACTGCCAAGGCGATGCTGTCGGGCATCGAGAGCATGGAGGCGACGGACGAATACGTCGTCACCATCACGCTCGCCGAGCCGAGCGGGTCGTTCCCGCTGGCACTGACCGGCTCGTCGTCGGCGAGCCTCATCGGCTCCCCGAAGGCCCTCGCCGACCCCGCCGCGTTCAACGCGAACCCGGTCGGTGCCGGCCCGTTCGTGTTCGAGTCGTGGACGCCCGACGACAAGCTCGTCCTCAACAAGAACCCCGACTACTGGGATGAGGGCAAGCCCTACCTCGACGGCGTCGTCTACACGGTGATGGTCGACTCGCAGACCCGCACCGACGACCTGATCTCGGGCGGCAAGGACCTCGGTCTGATCCAGGGCAACGCGTGGAACGCCGTGAAGGATCTGCCGAGCATCGTGCTGATCCCCGTGCCCACGGGTGGCCAGGCGCTCGTTCCCAACGCCACGATGGAGCCCGGAAGCGACGAGCGCGTGCGCGAGGCGATGACGATGGCGCTCGACCCGGAGGTGACCGCGCAGGTGCTGTTCGGCGGCACGCAGGTGTGGGACGCCGACGTGTCGTGCATCCCGTTCGCACCGGGCTCGCCCGCGTGCGCCGAGGGCACCACCAACGCCCAGGACATGGAGAAGGCGAAGGAGCTCGTCAAGGAGTACCTCGACGAGGGCGGCAGCCCCGACACCGAGCTCGTCTACTTCCAGACGCTCACCGACCAGGCGACGTACTACCAGCAGCAGTTCAACGAGATCGGCCTCAACGTGACGCTGACGTCGGTGGATGCCGCAACCCTCGCAGCGCGGCAGGCCGCCGGTGACTACGGCATCTTCCTCGGATCGACGGCGTCGGCCGGCTTCCCCACCGTGTGGACCCGCTACTACTCGGGCGGCACGAACTGGGGCAAGGTGGCCTACGACGACCTCGACGAGGCGCTGCTGCGCGCCCGCGACGAGCTGACGCTCGAGGACCGCAACAAGGCGTGGCAGGACGTCGCCGAGATCATCCACGACAAGTCGATCCTGTTCTGGACGTCGCCGTACACCGCGGCCATGGCGCACAGCCCGGAGCTGCACCTCGGCACCCCCGAGCACCCGTATGTGGGAAGCACGATGGTGTACCTCGACAGCGCGTGGCTCGAGCAGTGAGCTGACACCCGAGGGGTGCGCGGCGCCGGCACGTCCGGCGCCCCGCACCCCTCGGGTGCATCCGTTCGAAGCGAGACCGACGAAGAAGACGGGAGCGCGCATGCGCTATGTGGTGACCGGGGCATCCACGGGAATGGGTGCGCAGTTCGTGAGTGAAGTCCGACGGGAGGGCGTCGAGGTCGTCGCGCTCGACGTCGCCGACCCGACCGTCGAGGTGGACGGGTTCGTGCGCGTCGACCTGGCGGATCCGGCGGCGATCGCGGCCGCGGCATCCGCCATCTCCTCTCTCGATGCGCTGGTCAACTGCGCCGGGATCCCCGGCGGCGGTGCAGCGCCCGACGAGACCGTGTTCGCCGTCAACTTCCTGGGCCTCCGGGCGCTCACCGACGTGCTCGTGCCGAAGATCGCGGACGGGGGAGCGGTGCTCAGCATCGGCTCGATGGCCGGCCACCGCTGGAAGGACCGCGCCGACGCGTACCGGCGGCTGCTCGCCGACGGGTCGTTCGAGGCCGGCCTCGCGTGGCTGCGCACGACCGACGAGATCCAGGACCGCCCGGTGTACGCCACCTCGAAGGAGGCGGTGTGGGCATACACGAGCGTGCTCGCGACGAAGCTCTACGCGCGCGGCATCCGCGTGAACTCGGTCGGCCCGGGCCTCGTCGACACGCGCCTGCGGGCCGCATTCGAAGGAACGATGTCGGATGCGGTGCGCGCGCGCATGAACGACATCGTGGGGGCGCCGATCGTCGCGTCCGAGATCACCGCAGTGATGCGGTTCGTCCTCAGCGACGCGGCATCGCGGCTCAACGCGCAGAACCTGGTCGTCGACGGCGGCTACCTGGCAGGAGCGGAGTTCGCCGAATGGACGCTCTGACCTCACTCGTCGAGCCCGCGCTCGTGATCGGCGGCGTCGCCCGCGACACCGCGCGCCGCATCGAGGTGGAGGATCCCGCGACGGGGAAGGTCTTCGCGACCGTCGCCGACGCGACGCTCGCCGACCTCGACGACGCGTTCGCCGCCGCCGCCGCGGCGCAGCCCGGGTGGGCCGCACGCCCGCACGCCGAGCGCGTGGCGCTGCTCGAGTCCGTCGGCCGCCGCCTCGAGGAGCACACCGACGAACTCGCGGCGCTGCTCACCCACGAGCAGGGCAAGCCCCTCGCCAACGCGCGCGGCGAGGTCGGCACGGTGCTGCGGTGGATCGCGGCGCTGTCGGCGTACGACCTCGAGCCCGAGATCCTCGAGCGGACCGACGACAAGATCGTCGAGCTCCGTCGCGAGCCCATCGGCGTGATCGCCGCGATCACGCCGTGGAACGTGCCGCTGGGGCTGGCCGCCTGGAAGTTCGTCCCGGCGCTCCTGGCGGGCAACACCATGGTGCTGAAGCCCTCGCCGTTCACGCCGGTCGCCACCGCACGCCTGGGCGAGCTCGTCGCCGACGTGCTGCCGCCCGGCGTGCTCACGGTGGTCACGGGCGGTGACGATCTCGGGGCGGCCATGACGCAGCATCCGACTCCCCGCAAGGTCACGATGACGGGCTCGGTCGCCACAGGGCGCAAGGTCGCCGTCGCCGCAGGCCACGACCTCAAGCGCGTCACCCTCGAACTCGGCGGCAACGACCCCGCGATCGTGCTCGGCGACGCCGACGTCGCCGACATCGCACCGAGGCTGTTCACCGCCGCCTTCGCCAACAACGGCCAGATCTGCACCGCGGTCAAGCGCGTCTACGCCCACGACGACGTCTACGACGAGCTCGTGGCCGCACTCGGCGCGATCGCGGCCGAGACCGTCGTCGGCAACGGGTTCGACGAGGGCGTGCGCCTCGGCCCGCTCGCGAACGAGGCCCAGCGCGACCGCGTCGAGACGCTCGTCGACGAGGCCGCGCGCGACGGCGCGCGCATCGTGACCGGCGGCAGGCGCATCGACGGCCCCGGCTGGTTCTACGCGCCGACGATCGTCGCCGACCTTCCCGACGGCACCGGGCTCGAGACCGAGGAGCAGTTCGGGCCCGCCCTCCCGGTGATCCGCTACCGCGACCTCGACGACGCCGTCGAACGCGCGAACGCGGGCGACTACGGTCTCGGCGCCTCGGTCTGGGGAGTGGACGCGGATGCTGCGGCCGCCGTCGCCGGCCGGCTCGAGGCCGGCACGGTGTGGGTCAACGCGCACCTGGCGCTCGCTCCCACGCTGCCCTTCGGCGGGCACAAGCACTCCGGGCTCGGCATCGAGAACGGCCGCCTCGGGCTCCACGAGTACACGCGGGTGCGCGTCGTGCACCTGCCGATCACGAAGGGGGCGGCCGGATGAGCGCCGAGGCCCTGGCCGACACCGACCGCGCCGAGGCGCGGCGATCCACCGTGCGCGCTTTCTGGGACCACGTCCACGCGCACCGGTTCGACGACCTGGTGCCGCTGCTGCACGAAGACGTCGAGCGCATCGTGCTCTGGTACGGCGGCCCCGACACGCGCGTCGGCCGGGACGCCTACCTCGAGAAGCTGCGCGAGATCATCCCGTCGTTCGACGAGTGGCATCTCGATCCGGGTCCGATCCACGTGTCGGACGACGGCGCCTACGCGTTCATGCGCTGTCACGAGGTGTTCGTGCGGGGCGACCGCCGCCGCGAGATCGACGAGCTGTTCGAGTACACCTTCGCGCCCGACGGCCGGATCTCGCGGATCAACATCTTCTTCAAGGTCGACCCCGCGATGGCCGCGTCCGTGCTGGAGCGCTACCCGCTGTAGCGGATCCGGTGGTTCGCGTGTCAGCCCATGACGGCGCGGAGCATGGCCCGCTCGATCGAGACGACCTCGGCGATGTAGGCCTGGGCCTCGTCGTCGCTCTCGCAGAGCTGCACGCCGCGCACCCAGCCGCCGAGGGCGCCGGTGATGGCGGCGGCGATGGCGTCGGCGCGGGGCGTGCCCGTCTCGAGGCCGAGTTGGCGGGCGTTGCGCTCGACCCAGATCTCCTGCCCCGAGCGGATCGACGAGACGTCGATGTCGGCGGTGCCGATCGTCTGGAACAGCCGGCCGAGCGAGGCCTCGCGGAACGCGCCCAGGAGGTACGCGTGCGTGCCGGCGACGAAGAGCGCGACGTCGTCGACGACCCCGGCGCTGCGGGCGCCGGCGATCGCGTCGCGCACGCGCTCGCCCTGGCGGCGTCCATAGGAGTGGAACACCTCGAGGAAGAGGTCGGCCTTGCTCGGGAACCGGTTGTACAGCGTGCCGACGCTCATGCCGGCGCGGCGGGCGATGTCCGACATCGCCGCGCCCTGGTAGCCGTGCTCGATGAAGAGCTCGGCGGCGGCATCCAGAGCCGCCCCGGTCGTCGGTGCGGCCGGGGCGGTCCTGGTGGTGGTGTTTGCGATCGTCGTGCTCCGCTCAGCTGCGCGGCATGCCGAGGATGCGCGACGAGATGATGTTGCGCTGGATCTGCGCCGAGCCGCCGTACACGCTCATCGGGCGCGTCTGGAAGTACTGGCCGACGACCTCGGCCGCGCGTCCGGTGACGATGTCGGCGCCGTGGAGCTCCAGTGCCAGGTGGGCGAGCTCCTGGCTCGCCTCGGTCTGCAGGATCTTGGCGACCGAGCCCTCCTCGCCGACGAGCTTGCCCGTCGCGCGCGAGCTGAGCTGCTCGAGCGCCACCAGGCGCACCACCTCGCCGCGGACGTAGGCCCGTGCGAGCTCGAGGCGCACGCGGGGGTCGGCGGTCGCGCCGGTCGCCTTCGCGTGGCGCTCGAGGCTCGCGAGCTGCTTGTTGAGGGTCGAGATCGCGCCGACGTCCGACGGGCCGCGCTCGTAGGCGACCGTGGTCATGGCGATCTTCCAGCCGTCGCCCTCCTCGCCGACGAGCGCCGACGCGGGGACGCGCACGGCGTCGTAGAAGACCTCGCTGGTCTCGGGGTCGCCGTTGGCCAGCACGATCGGCTGCAGCACCAGGCCCGCCGAGTCCATCGGAACCAGGAACGCCGAGATGCCCTTGTGCTTGGGTGCGTCGGGGTCGGTGCGGGCGAGCACGAGGCACCAGTCGGCCCACTGGCCCGCCGAGGTCCACATCTTGTGGCCCGAGATGACGTACTCGTCGCCGTCGCGTACGGCCTTGGTGGTGAGCGAGGCGAGGTCGGAGCCGGCGCCCGGCTCGCTGAAGCCCTGGCACCACTGGATCTCGCCGCTGAGGGTGGGCGGGATGAAGCGGGCGCGCTGCTCGTCGTTGCCGAACATCTGCAGGGCGCGGCCGATGTAGCCGACCATCGCCGGCAGCGACGGGGCGTCGGCGTTGCCGTTCTCTTCGTTGAGGATCGCGTCCATCGTGGGGCTGAGGCCCTTGCCGCCCCACTCCACGGGCCAGGACTGGCCGATGTAGCCGCCCTCGTAGAGCTTGCGGTGCCACGCGAGGCGCTCGGCGGCCATCTCGGCGTTGGTGCGCTCGTCGTCGTGCTTCGCGGGCACGTTCTCGGTCAGCCAGGCGCGCAGCGTCGCGCGGTACTCGGCCTCTTCCGTACTGTCGCGGTAGTCCATGTCACTCTCCTCCGAGTCGTGCGTCGGCGATCGCGCGCAGCTGGGCCTCTTCGCCGCCGAACAGCACGGAGTCGAAGATGGCGCGGCGCGTGTAGAAGTGGGCGATGTGCTCCCAGGTCTGGCCGATGCCGCCGTACAGCTGCATGACGGCCTCGGCGGTAGGCCGGCCGTTGCGGGCGGCGACCGCCTTCGCGGTCCGCGCGGCGAGCAGAGCCTCGCCGGCGTCGAGCTCGTCGACCGACCAGGCCGCGTAGTTCACCGCGGCGGCGATCGCCTCGATGGCCACGTGCGCCTCGGCGGCGATGTGCTGCACGGCCTGGAACGAGCCGATGTGCACGCCGTAGGCGATGCGCTGCTTCGAGTACTCCACGACGCCCGCGAGCGCCGCGCGGAGGGTCCCCGCGGTGTCGGCGGCGAGCCCGGTGAGCGCGAGCGCGGTGAAGCGGTCGAGATCCTCGGGCGACACGCGCCCGCCGCGCTCCCATTCGCCGTCACCGGCCGGCTCCCAGAGCTCGTTCGTGAGGGAGATCGAGTCGAGCCTGCGGGCGCCGGCGATCGGCCGGCGCGCCACGAACGTGCCGCCGTCGTCGTCGCGGAGCACCGTCAGGGCGAAGCCCGACTCGCGGGAGGCGCCCCACAGCACGCCGTTCTCACCGCCGGTGCCGCCGAGCGCGTCGAGGCCCGCATCGAGCAGAAGGCTGTAGTGGTCGGTGCCGGCGAGGAGTCCCGGCAGCCACGCGCCGGTGTCACCGGAGCGGCTGATGAGGTCCACGGCCAGGGCGCCGCCGGCCAGGTACGGGGCGGGGGAGAGGGCCGCGCCGAGCGCCTGCGACAGCAGTGCGATCTCGACACCGCCGGCGAGAGGCGCGCCGTCGGTGCGCTCGCGCAGCTCGAGGAGTCCTGCGGACTGCAGGGTGCTCCATCCCGCCAGGGGATCGGCGCCGTCGATGTCGGACGGGTTCGCGATCCCGATGGACGCGGCGATGTCGTCCGCGAGTTCGCGGAACTCCTGCTGCGTCTCGTCGATGAGGGCCTGCATGCGACTCCTTCGTGCGTGTGCCGGACTGTGATCGTTGCATGAATCCGGTTCATCTCTGAAGCGGCTTCGTCATGAGTGAGGTTCTGGATCACGGGAGGGGATGGATGCTGCGACCCGCGTGGGATCGGCAGTCAGCCGTCGACCTCTGTCACGTAATATGCCTGTTCAGGATGTATTTCGTCCCATACCGGCGTTCCAGATTTCTGATCAAGTATTTGACACTGTAGCACCGCACGGACTACGAATGAACTGCTCGATTCCACCCGAATCGGATTCAGCATCGAAGGAGCTGCCCCCATGAGTCCGTGGTCCCCGTCAGAGTTCGAGGGCACTGTAGTCGCCATCACCGGTGCAGCGCAGGGCATCGGCCGCTCGATCGCCCTCGCCTTCGCCGCACAGGGCGCGCACGTCGCCGTCATCGACGTCCAGGAGCCCGCCGCCCAGGCGGTCGTGGGCGAGATCGAGGCCGCCGGCGGCCGCGCGGTCGCCGTCACGTGCGACGTCGCCGACCGCGAGAGCGTCCGCGCCGCGGTCGCAACCGTGACCGAGAAGCTCGGCCCCATCCGCGTGCTGGTCAGCAACGCCGGCATCACCCGCCCCGCGATGATCCGCAAGATGACCGACGAGCAGTGGGAGCAGGTGGTGAATGTCCACCTCAACGCCTCATTCTACTGGCTCAAGGAGGTCGTCGAGCCCATGATCGAGGCCGGCGGCGGGCGCATCATCTTCACGTCGTCGTCGACCGCGCAGAACGGGTCGATCGGACAGGTCAACTACGCCGCCGCGAAGTCGGGCATGCTCGGACTCATGCGCAGTGCCGCGAAGGAGCTGGGCCGCTACAACATCCTCGTGAATGCCGTCGCACCGGCGGCGCTCACCGACATGACGCGCACCGTCATGACCGACCCGAAGTTCGGCGCCGACCCGTCCAAGAGCACGCTGCGCCGCTTCGCGGAGCCCGACGAGATCGCCCCGGCATACCTCTTCCTCGCGAGCTCGGCGTCCAGCTACATGACGGGTCAGGTGCTGTCGGTCGACGGCGGATCGATGATGGTCCGATGAGCGCCGATGCCCTGACCGTGACCGCGTCCGACCTGACGCGCCTGCTGTCGCCGCGCTCGATCGCGGTCGTCGGCGCCTCCGACAAGCCGGGCCGCATCGGCACGCAGCTCCTCGACAACATCTCCCGGCTGTTCGCGGGCGAGATCTACCCGGTCAACCCCCGCGCCGACGTGCTCGCGGGACTGCCGGTCGTCGCCGACGTCGACGCGCTGCCCGACGGCGTCGACATGGCGGTCGTCGCGGTGCCGGCCGAACAGGCCGTGCCCACCGTGGCGCGTCTCGCGGCCAAGGGCGTCGGCGGCGTGACGCTGCTGAGCTCGGGCTTCTCGGAGTCGGGCCCGGAGGGCATCGCGCGCCAGGCCGAGCTCGCCGACATCATCGCGTCGACGGGCATCAAGGTGCTCGGGCCGAACTGCATCGGCTTCATGAACCTCCACGAGGGCGTGATGGCGAACTTCGCCATGTCGGGCGCGGTCAAGCTCCCCGAGCCCGGCCCGGTCGCGCTCGTCTCGCAGAGCGGCGGCTTCGCGTCGTACCTCACCAACGCGTCGCTGCGCGCCGGCATCCGACTCGGCTACTTCGTCTCGACCGGCAACGAGGCGGGCGTCGTGCTCGCGCACGCCGTCGAGCACCTCGTCGAACGCGACGAGGTCGGCACGGTGCTCGTCTTCAGCGAGTCGCTGAAGGAGCCCGAGACCCTCATCCGCGCCGCGCGTCGCGCCCACGAGCTCGACAAGCCGATCGCGCTGCTGAAGGCCGGCCGCACCGAGGAGGCCGCGCGCGCCGCGATGAGCCACACCGCGTCGGTCACCGGCTCGGCGGACGTGCTCGATGCGGTGTGCCGGCAGTACGGCATCCACATCGCGTACTCCATGGAGGAGCTGATCGACCTCGGCCTGGCGTTCCAGGACGGACGCCGCGCGCCCCGCGGCGACGTCGGGATCATCACGGCCTCGGGCGGCGCGGGTGTGCTGCTGACGGATGCCGCGGCCTCCTCGGGTCTGGACGTTCCGCCTCCGCCGGCCGACGCCGTCGAGCGCATCGCCGCGGTCATGCCGCAGCCCTTCTACGGCAGCATCGAGAACCCCGTCGACATCACGGCGCAGGGAACCGCCTCGCCGCACTCGTTCGGCCTCGTGCTCGACGCCGTGCGCGACCTCGACACGTTCGACTGCATGGCCGTCGTCACGTGGCAGGGCGACTATCCCTCGAACGACCGCATCGTCGAGACCTACCAGTCGACCGACAAGCCGTTCTTCGTGCTGACCACGGGGTACATGGACAAGTTCCAGGCAGCGGGCGTGCCGATGTACCTCGATCCGAACCGCCTGATGCGCTCGCTCTCGGCGGTTGCCCGGCACTCGCAGCGCGCGCCGCTGGATGAGCCCGGAGCCGCGGGTTCGGCGCCGGGCGACCTCGCCCGCCTGCTGGCGCCGGCCGAGGGCCGCTCGACGATGCTCGAGCACGACGCGAAGGCGCTTCTCGCCGAGTACGGCGTGGCCGTCACGCGGGAACGGCTCGTGGGGGAGGCGACGGATGCTGCGGCCTTCGCCGCCGAGCTCGCCGCTCCCGTCGCCCTCAAGGCGATGAGCTACGACCTGCCGCACAAGACCGAGTACGGCGCGATCCGGCTCGGCGTGCGCGCCGACGACGTGACGGCCGCCACCGCCGACATGCTCGCCGAGGTCGGTCGCAAGGCGCCGCACGCCGAGATCGTCGGCGTGCTCGCACAGGAGATGGTGCCGGCACGCCTCGAGCTCACGGTGGGCATGCGCCGCGACCCGGTCTTCGGCCCGGTCGTCGCGGTGGGTCTCGGCGGCGTCGCCGTCGAGATCATGGCCGCCGCGGTGCTGCTGCACGCGCCGTTCTCGCACGAGATGGCAGTCCGCACGATCGCGGGCCTGCTCGACGGCCGCATCACCTCGGCCGCCCGCGGGCTCGACGACGCCGAACTCTCGGAGCTCGCGCGCACGGCGGTCGCCGTCGGCCGCCTCGCCGTCGACGTCCCCGAGATCGCCGAGATCGATGTCAACCCGGTGCGCGTCCACGACGGACGCGCGGTCGCCGCCGACGCCCTCGTCGTGTTCGACCGCGGAGGCGACGCGTCGTGAGCCGGCTCACCGAGCTCGTCGGCACGGCCGCCCAGCCGTTCCGCTTCGTCGTCGAGGAGGGCAAGGTGGCCGAGTTCGCCCGCGCCGTGCAGGCGACCGACCCGCTGTTCCGGGACGCCGCCGCAGCCGCCGACGCGGGCCTGTCGGGCGTCCTCGCGCCGCCGACGTTCAGCACCGCGAGTGCGCACTGGGCAGGTCCCGAGTCGTCGCCCGCGCTGGGCCTCGACCTCAAGCGGGTGCTGGCCGGCGGGGGAGAGTGGGAGTACCTCGCGCCCGTCGTCGCCGGCGACGAGCTCGAGGCGGTCACCTCCGTCGAGTCGGTCGTCGAGAAGCAGGGGAGCCGCGGGCCCATGGCGGTCATCCGCGTGCGCACCGACTTCTCGCGCGACGGTGAAGTCGTGCAGCGGTACACGTCGAACATCATCCAGTTCGGCGCCGTCGACGAGGTCGGCGCATGAGCGCCGGGATCGTCCTGCAGAAGGACTTCGGCCCGGTCACCCGCACCGACCTGGTCCGCTACGCCGGCGCCGGCGGCGACTTCAACCCGATCCACCACGACGAGGGCTTCGCGCAGGCGGCTGGCTACCCGTCGGTCTTCGCGCACGGTCTCTACACCGCGGGCCTCGCCGGCGCGGCGCTGGCCGAGGCGGTCGGACCGCTCGCACTGCGGCGCTTCGCGGTGCGCTACGTCGGTCAGGTGTGGCCCGGTGACACGATCAGCGTGACGGTGCGGGAGACGGATGCCGCGGCATCCACTCTCCGTTCCTTCGAGGTGACCGTCGAGGCGGCTGCAGGAGGCGCCGAGCGGCGCGTCGTCATCACCGGCACCGCGGAGGCGGCCCGATGAGCGCCGCCGATCTCGCGCCCGCCGAGCCCGCTCCGTGGGCCGCGTTCGCGGCGCGCCGGGCCGAGGGACGCATCCCGTTCCAGTACTGCTCGTCGTGCGAGCGCGCGGTGTTCTACCCGCGCGTGCTGTGCCCGCACTGCGGGTCGGTCGAACTCGAGTGGCGCGACAGCGCCGGACTCGGCACGGTGTACTCGCAGACGTTCCTGCCGGGCCGCGAAGGTGGTGGCCGCTACGTGCTGCTCGTCGACCTCGACGAGGGGTTCCGCGTCATGGGGTCGGCGACCGACGACACCGGCGACTACGTGATCGGCTCGCGCGTGCGCGGCTCGGTCGATGCCGGCGTCCCCGAGGGCGAGCCCCGCTTCGTGTTCGCCGAGGAGGGGCCGCGATGACGCACGCGCTGCGCGGCGCCGCGGTCATCCGCGGCGTGGCCGAGTCCCAGCTCGGCGAGGTCGGGCCCGACCGCTACCCGCTCGACCTCGTCGGCGAGGCGGTGGCAGGCGCGCTCGCCGACGCCGGCATCGCGAAGTCCGAGGTGGACGGCCTGTTCACCGCGGTCGGCGGCCGCGCGATGTCGAACCTCGACGTCGGCGAGTACCTCGGCATCGCCCCGTCGTTCACCGACGGCACGATGATCGGCGGCAGCTCGTTCGTCAGCCACGTGCACCACGCCGCCCTCGCGCTCCAGGCGGGCGCGTGCAACGTCGCCGTCATCGCGTACGGCAGCACGGCGCGCACCGACGCGCGGCGGCCCGGACGCGTGCCGTACCCGCCCGAGCTTCCGAACTACGAAGCGCCCGCGCGCCCGGTGCATCCGGTGACCGGCTACGCGCTGGCCGCCGCCCGCCACATGCACGAGTTCGGCACGACCCGCGAGCAGCTCGCCGAGGTCGCCGTGTCGGCCCGGCGCTGGGCGCAGCTGAACCCCAAGGCGTTCAAGCGCGATCCGCTCACGATCGACGACGTGCTCTCGGCACGGGTCGTGGCGACCCCCTTCACGACGCTCGACTGCTGCCTCGTGACCGACGGCGGCGGCGCCATCGTGATGACGCGCGCCGACGCGTACACCGACCGCGCGAAGGCGCCCGTGTACGTGCTCGGCGCCGGCGAGGCGCATTCGCACCGGTCGATCTCGCAGATGCCCGACCTCACCACGACCTCGGCACGCGAGTCGGGCGAGCGGGCGTTCGAGATGGCGGGCCTGACGCCCGCCGACATCGACGTGCTGCAGCTGTACGACGCCTTCACGATCAACCCGATCCTCTTCCTCGAAGACCTCGGCTTCTGCGCGAAGGGCGAGGGCGGTGCCTTCGTCGAGGGCGGGCGCATCGCGCCCGGCGGTGCTCTGCCGGTCAACACCAACGGCGGCGGCCTCTCGTTCTGCCACCCGGGCATGTACGGCATCTTCGCCCTCATCGAGGCTGTGCGTCAGGTGCGCGGCGAGGCGGGCGAGCGCCAGGTGGCCGGCGTGACGACCGCCCTCGCGCACGGCAACGGCGGCCAGCTGTCGAGCCAGGTCACCGCGATCCTCTCGGCGGAGCGCTGATGAGCGACGACATCGTGCTGACGAGCCTCGAGGACGGCGTCCTCGTGGTGACCCTCAACCGCCCCACGGCGATGAACGCGCTGTCCGTGGCGCTCTCGTACGAGCTCACCCGCACGTTCACCCGCGCCGCGCAGCCCGACGTGCGCGCCGTCGTCGTCACCGGCGCCGGCCGCGGCTTCTGCGCGGGCGCCGACCTCCGCGACACGCGTACCGGCGACGTCGCCCGCGAGAGCCTGCGCGCGACCTACCACCCGATGGTGCTCGCGCTCACGGCGCTCGAGAAGCCGGTGGTCGCCGCCGTCAACGGGCCCGCCGCCGGGGCAGGGCTCGCGCTGCTGCTCGCGGCCGACGCGCGCATCGGCGCACCCGCGGCCAAGCTCGTGCCGGCGTTCGCGACCATCGGCCTCGTCCCGGACTCGGGCGTCGGCTACCTCGCGGCGCGCGTGCTCGGCGAGGCCCAGGCGCTGCGCTGGCTCGCCGGCGGCGAGCCCCTGACCGCCGACCAGGCGCTCGCGCGCGGTGTGTACGAGGCCGTCATCGACGAGCCGCTGCCCGCCGCGATCGACCTCGCACGCCGGCTCGCGTCCGCGCCGGGGCGAGCCTACGGATTGACGAAACGGATGCTGTGGGCCGAGGGCCGTCGCCTGCTCGCGGCGAATCTCGACCTCGAGGTCGAGCTGCAGCAGCTCGCGGTGTCCGACCCCGAGCGCGCGGCCGCGCGCGCCCGCGCCGTCGAGAGCATGGGGTCGAAGACCCCGGAGAAGGAGAAGCCGTGACCGACGCCGAGGAGCAGCCCGTCCTGGTGGATGTCGCCGACGGGGTGATGACGATCTCGTTCAACCGCCCGGCGCGGCACAACGCCGTCACCGGCCGGATGCACCGCGAGTTCGTCGCCGCCCTCGAGCGGGCCCGGCACGACAAGGCCGTGCGGGTCGTCCTCCTGCGGGGCGAGGGCCGGTCGTTCTGCTCGGGCGCCGACGTCGCCGACTTCCAGACGCCGGAGGTGCCGCCCACGGCCGCCGAGCGCGCGCTGGCCGTCATGGGCGGCCGCGAGCTCGTCGACGCGCTGCTGGCCGTGCCGCAGCCCATCGTCGCCGCGGTGCGGGGGTACGCGATGGGGCTCGGCGCGACGATCGCGCTCTTCTCCGACGTCGTGATCGCCGCCGACGACGCGGTGCTCGCCGACACGCACGTGAACATCGGCGTCGTCGCCGGCGACGGCGGCGCGGTGATGTGGCCTCTCCTGGCGGGCCTCGGCCGTGCGCGGTTCCACCTGTTGACGGGGGAGCGGGTCACCGGCGCCCTCGCCGCGGAGTGGGGGCTGGTCTACCGTGCCGTCGCCGCAGACGCCGTCGACGACGAGGCGCGTGCCGTCGTCGACAAGCTCGCCGCCCTCGCGCCGCTCGCGGTGCAGGGTACGAAGTCGACGCTGAACCGCATCGTCCGCGAGAAGGTCGAGCTCGTCCTCGACCACGGGCTGTGGAGCGAGGCCGTGACGTTCCTGTCGGACGACCATCGCGAGGCGACCGCCGCCTTCATGGAGAAGCGCACCCCCGGCTTCGAAGGTCGCTGACCGCCGGCCTCGCTGAGCCCACGGGCTTGAGGCCGCCGCATCCAGCGATTATGATCGAATATCAAATCTCCCTCTCAGCGTTCCGAGGATGTACCGCAGATGAACAAGCTCAGTCGTGACTTCGGCATCGAGTACCCGATCTTCGCCTTCAGCCACTGCCGCGACGTCGTCGCCGCCGTGTCGAAGGCCGGCGGCATGGGCGTCCTCGGCGTCGTGGCGATGTCGCCGGAGGAGATCGACGTCGAGATCGCCTGGCTCAAGGAGCAGTGCGGCGACGTGCCGTTCGGCGTCGACGTCGTCATGCCGGCCAAGACCGCCGACCGCGAGCAGGGTCTCACCGACACCGAGAGCCTCGTCGAGGACCTCGACAAGCTCATCCCCGAGGGCCACCGGGCGTTCGCCGAGGCCCTCATGGATCAGTACCACGTGCCCGTGCCGCAGGACGCGGCGCGCCGCTTCGGCGCCAAGGGCCTGAGCGCGTCGTACGGCGCCGCGCAGCTGGAGGCCGTCTTCGCCCACGACATCCCGTTCCTGGTGAGCGGACTGGGCGCCCCGCCGGTGGAGACGATCGAGCGCGCCCACGCGAAGGGCGCCAAGGTCGGCGCGCTCGTCGGCAAGCCCGAGCACATCGCCAAGAGCGCCGGCACCGGCATCGACGTCTACATCGCCCAGTCGTACGAGGCCGCCGCGCACACCGGCGACATCGGCTCGATGGTGCTCACCCCCGACGTCGTCGACGCCGCCGGAGGCACCCCCGTGCTCGCCGCGGGCGGCATCGCCACGGGCCGCCAGATGGCGGCCGTGATGGCGCTCGGCGCCGAGGGCATCTGGACGGGCTCGATCTGGCTCACGTCGCAGGAGTCGTCCACCGACCAGCGCGTCAAGGAGCACATGCTCGAGATGAACTCGAGCGACACCGTGCGCTCCAAGTCGCAGACGGGCAAGTACAACCGCCAGATCCGCACGCCGTGGACCGACGCGTGGGACGGCCCGAGCAGCCCCGGCAACCTTCCGATGCCGCTGCAGCAGATGCTCTACTCCGAGTACACCGACCGCGCCCGGCGCGCGGGTGTGTGGGAGCTCGTCGGCGGTCCCGTCGGCCAGGGCGTCAGCCGCATGAACGCGATCAAGTCGTGCAACCAGATCATCCTCGAGATCGTCGAGGAGTACGCCGAGACGCTCGAGCGCCTCGCGTCGCTGCGCGACGAACTGATGGCCTGAGCCGCAGAACCCACCGCGGCGGCGGCGTCCGGCTCCCGCCCAGAGACAGGAGTGACGATGACGTCGACCCAGCGTGCCGTGTACGACACCCCGACCACCACCGAAGAGGCCAAGGCGATCCTCGACGAGGCGCCGCTGGCGCGCGTCTCGGTGCCGACCGGCGGCGACGTGTGGATGGTCCTCAGCCACGAGCTGGCGCGTCAGCTGCTCGCCGACCCGCGCGTGGGCCGCGAGCCGCTCGTCGCCCAGGCCGACATCCCGTACAAGGCGAAGTTCCCCGAGTACCTCACGCGCACGCTGCTGTTCAAGGACGACCCCGAGCACGCGCGGCTTCGCCGCTCGGTGGGCAAGTGGTTCGCGCCGCGCCAGATCCGCGCGCTCCAGGCCGAGATCGAGGTCGAATGCGAGCGGCTGCTCGACGAGATCGCCGCGCGCGGCGAGGACTTCGACCTCGTCGAGGAGTACGCCGTCCCGGTGCCGATCTTCGCGCTGACTCGCGTGCTCGGCGCCGACCGCACGATGGCCCCCGACTTCCTCCGCTGGAACCAGGTGCTCTTCGGCACCGGCGCCGCGCAGGGCTCGGCCGAGGTGGCCGCGGTCGAGGCGGAGTGCGTCGCGTACCTGCGCAGCGAGATCGCGCGCAAGCGCGGCGGTGACGGCGACGACCTGCTGTCGGCGCTCGCGAACATCCCCGAGGGGGAGGGCACGCTCACCGACGACGAGATGATCTCAATTGCGATGCTGATCCTGGTGGCCGGGTTCGACAACACCGCGAACTTCATCGGCAACGGCGCGCTCGCGCTGCTGCGCCACCCGTCGCAGCTGGCCTACTTCCGCGAAGACATCGACGGGCACGTGGTGCCCGTCGTCGAGGAGCTGCTGCGCCACGGCCGCCAGTCGGTCGGCAGCGGCGTGCGCAACATCGGCATGCCGTTCGTCGCGCTCGAAGACATCGAGATCGGTGACATCACGATCGAGAAGGACGAGATCGTGCTGGTCAACCGCAACGCCGCGAACCACGACGACAGCGTGTTCGAGCGACCGCTCGACCTCGACGTCACCCGCGAGAACAACCCGCATCTCACCCTGAGCTACGGCGTGCACGCGTGCCTGGGTGCGCCCCTCGCCCGCCTCGAGCTGCAGGTGTCGCTCTCTGCCCTCTTCCGCCGCTTCCCCGACCTGCGGGTCGCGGGCGAGCCGGTCTCGCAGAAGGACACGATGTCGGAGGCCATCGAGCACCTCCCCGTGACGAGCCGCACGGCATGAGCGACATCTCGGCCGGCATCGCCGGCATCCATCAGCCCCGCGGCCTCGCCCCCGACGCGTTCCGGCTCGACGGGCGCGTCGCCGTGATCTCGGGCGGCTCGAAGAACATCGGGCTCGAGATCGCGGCGGCAATGCTGCAGGCGGGCGCCCGCGTCGCGATCACCGGCCGCAAGGAGGAGCAGCTCGCCGCCGCGCACGCTGGCCTCCTCGAGCTGGTGCCGGCGGGCGAGGTCGTCACCGTCGTCGGCGACGTCTCGGCGGCGGACGGTCCGGAACGGATCTCGGATGCCGTCCTCCAGCGCTTCGAGACGGTCGACGTGCTGGTCAACAACGCCCACCTCACGGGTGCGACACGCGACCTGCACACGTTCGACATCCCGCGGCAGGTCTTCCAGGAGGTGTTCGACACCAACCTGTTCGGACCGCTCGAGCTGACCGGGCGGCTCCTCAAGCCGTCGATCGAGGCCGGGCGTGCAGCATCCGTCATCAATGTCCTGTCGGGTGCCGCGTTCCGCACCACTGCCGGCTTGCCCGCCTATTCGTCGAGCAAGGCGGCGCTGTGGATGCTCACGCGCCATCTCGCCGAGGAATGCGGTCCACTCATCCGCGTGAACGCCGTGTGCCCGGGGATCGTCACCGAGGACGGGCAGCCGCGATTCGCCTACGGCCGGGCGCTGCTCGAGAGCGGCGGCATCCCGATGGGGCGGATCGGCGCTCCCGAAGAGGTCTCGGCCGCGGTGCTGTATCTCGCGTCGGATGCCGCGTCATACACGACGGGCGCCGTGATCCACTGCAACGGCGGCCGCGGCTGGTGAGCCGGCGCGGCGAGACGCCGGCTCGCTGACTACTCGGTGCCGGGCAGGGTGTAGCCGACCAGGTCGGAGCCCTGGATGAAGTGCGCCTCCATGAGGTGGCGCGCGGCCTCGGCGTCGCCCGCGGCGATCGCGTCGATGATCGCGGGGTGATCCCGCAAGGCGCCCTCGGTCATGCCGGGGACGGAGTCGAACAGGTCGCGGCGGACGAAGCGGTTCGTCAGGCGCAGGAACCACCGCAGGCGGTCGCCCGTGGGGATCTTGTTGATGTGGCGGTGGAATGCGCCGTTGAGCTGCTCGAGCTGCGCGGCGCGCTCTTCGCCCTCGGGCAGCTTGCTCGCCTCTTCGAGCTCGGCGTGCAGCCGGCGCAGCGTCTCGACGTCTTCGGGGGTGGCCTCGCGGGCGGCGCGGGCGGCGAGAACGCCGCCGAGCTGCGCCTGGATCTGGAAGATGTCGTCGAGGTCCGCCTGCGTGAGCGGGTTCGCGCGGAAGCCGCGGCGAGGCTCCGCGTTGACCAGTCCCTCGTTGCTCAGCGCGATGAGCGCCTCGCGGACGGGCATGATGCTGACGCCGAGTTCCTCGGCGAGTTCCTCCATGCCGAGCTTCGCGTCCTTCTCGTACGCGCCTTGCAGGATCGCCTGGCGGAGCGAGTCGGCTACTTCGTCGGCGAGCTTGGGTCGTGCCGCCGGGCGATCGAGCCGTGCGTGGGTTGTGGGCATCGGTCGTTCCTTGATCAGGTATCGAATGCTGTCTGGGAGAACGATAGCAACGCATCCGTGGAAAACCAGGTAGCGCTCTCGCGAAGAGTGTGCTAGCGCGCGCTACTCCAAAAACGCGTTCACATTCGATGATTGATCAGATATATTTTTCTCACCCACGACCACAGAGAGGTGTCGAACGGATGACAGCCCAACCTCCCTCCATCGCGCCGCCCAGCGCGAAGAGGAGCGGCCCGCCCGCCACTGCGACCATTTCGACACGCACCGCGAAGCGCCGGTACGTGCCGCCGCGCTGGCTCGGATTCACCGCCAAGAAGATCGGCCACCTGCTGATCGTGCTGGTCGCGGTGACCTTCCTCGTGTCGCTCATGCTCGACTTCCTGCCCGGCGACCCGGCGCAGGCGATCCTCGGCGAGGACGCCACCCCTGACCAGATCGCGCAGCTGCGCGCCGAGCTCCGCCTCGACGAGCCCGTCATCGTGCGCTACCTGGACTGGGTGGGCGCGGCCCTTCAGGGCGACCTCGGCACCTCGTACCGCACCGGCCAGCCCGTCGGCGAGGCGATCCTCCAGCGCCTCCCCGTCTCGGTCGAGCTGATGGTGCTGGTGCAGGTCATCGCGCTCGTGACCGCCGTGATCCTCGCCGTCTGGGCGGTCTACCGCCCGAACGGGATCGTCGACCGCATCAGCACCGCCTGGTCGTTCGCGGCGATCTCTGCCCCGCACTTCGTCGTGGGCCTGTTCCTCGTCTTCATCTTCGCGGTCACGCTCGGCCTGCTGCCGGCGTCCGGCTTCATCCCGTTGAGCGACGGCGTCTGGCCCAACCTGTCGACGATGATCCTTCCCGCGCTCGCGCTGTCGCTCGAGCCGGCCGGGATCTACCAGCGGCTCCTCCGCGGCGACATGCAGTCGACGATGAAGGAGGACTTCGTGCTCGCCGCGCAGGCGAAGGGCATGTCGACGCGCAACATCCTGTTCCGCCAGGTGTTCCGCCCGTCGTCCTTCTCCCTCGTGACCCTGGCCGGCATCAACACGGCCCGCCTGATCGGCAGCGCCGTGGTGATCGAGACGCTCTTCGCGCTTCCGGGCGTCGGGCGACTGCTCGTCGACTCGATCAACGCGCGCGACTTCATCATGATCCAGGCGATCGTCGCGGTGATCGCGGTGTTCTACGTCTTCGTCAACATCGTGATCGATCTGCTCTACCTGGTGCTCGACCCGAGAGTGAGGTCCGGACGTGGCTGACACCCGCATCACCGACACCGAGACGATCGCCGAAGAGGCGCCCGTCTCCGAGGTCCTGGTCCCCGTCAAGCCGGTGCGGCGGGGGAGCAGGGTCCCGTTCTCGGTCTGGATCGCCGTGGCGTGGTCGGCGATGATCGTGCTCGCCGCGATCTTCGCGCCGCTGCTGCCGCTGCCCGACCCGAACACCCCCGACTACGAGCACATCGCGGCGCCGCCGATGCCCGGCCACCCGCTCGGCACCGATCAGCTCGGCCGCGACATGCTGTCGCGCCTGGTGTGGGGCGCGCAGGCGTCGCTGCAGGTCGGCTTCGTCGCGGTGGCGCTCGGGCTCACGCTCGGCCTGGCGCTCGGACTCCTCGCCGGCTACTACCGCGGGTGGATCGACAGCACCATCAGCGTCCTCGTCGACATCGTGCTGGCGTTCCCGTCGCTCATCTTCATCATGGTGCTCGTCGCCATCCGCGGCTCGAGTGCACCCGTGCTGATCGTCGGACTCGGCGCCGTCATGGTCCCGACGTTCACGCGTCTCGCGCGAGCCAACACCCTGGTGTGGACGCAGCGCGAGTTCGTGACCGCGGCGACCGTGCTCGGCTCGCGCCGGCAGCGCACCCTCGTGCGCGAGGTCTTCCCCAATGTGCTGCCGTCGATCCTGGCCTACGCCTTCGTCGTCGTGGCCGTGGTGATGGTGGCCGAGGGCTCGCTCAGCTTCCTCGGGTTCGGCATCCAGCCGCCCACCGCGAGCTGGGGAAGCATGATCGCGGGCGGTCGCACGCTGCTGTACACGGCGCCGTACATCGTGCTATTCCCCTCGCTCGTGCTGCTGCTCACCGTGCTGTCCTTCAACTTCATCGGCGACTACCTCCGCGGCCGGACCGCGGGACGAACGGAAGTGACGCTATGACCGCCGACCTCACCAGCGACACGTCGACCGCGACCGCATCCGCGGTGGGAGACGTCATCCTCGATGTGCGGCACCTCCGCACGGTGTTCACGGCGGGCGCCGCGCCCGTGACCGCCGTCGACGACGTCAGTATCTCGGCCCGTCTGGGCCAGACGCTGGGCGTCGTGGGGGAGTCGGGCTCGGGCAAGTCGGTGCTCGCGCGGTCGATCATGGGACTCGTCTCGCCGGGATCGCGCGTCGAGCGCAGCGGCGAGATCGTCTTCGACGGCACTGACCTCTCGGCGCTCCCGCGCAAGAAGGTGCGTCGCCTGTGGGGGAGCGAGATCGCCATGGTGCTGCAGGATCCCCTCACGTCGCTCAACCCCGTGAAGAAGATCGGCGCGCAGGTCGTCGAGACCGTGCGCCGCCATGACCCGAAGCTGTCGAAGAAGCAGGCTGACGCGCGCGGGGTGGAGCTGCTGCGCAGCGTCGGCATCCCCGAGCCCGAGCGGCGCATGAAGGTGTATCCGCACCAGATGTCGGGCGGCATGCGTCAGCGTGTCGGCATCGCGATCGCCCTCGCGGGCAACCCGCGACTGCTGTTCGCCGACGAGCCGACCACGGCCCTCGACGTCACCGTCCAGATGCAGATCCTCGACCTCCTCGCCCGGCAGCAGCGCGAGCGGCGGATGACGATGGTGCTGGTCACCCACGACCTCGGCGTCGTCGCGACCCGCACCGACCACATCGTGGTGATGTACGCCGGCCAGGTCGTCGAGAGCGCGCCGACCCGCTCGCTCTTCACCGACGTGAAGATGCCGTACACCCGCGCTCTGCTGGATGCCCTCCCGAAGCTGGACCAGCCCAGCCACACGCGGCTGAAGGCGATCCCGGGGCACCCGCCGAACCTCGCCGCGCCACCGGTGGGCTGCCGCTTCGCGGCGCGCTGTCCGGCCGCGCAGGAGAAGTGCCACACCACCCAGCCGCCGCTCGTCGCGAGCGACGACGACGCCGAGCACCTGTACCGGTGCTGGTTCCCGGTCGGAACCCCGGAGTACGAGGCCGCCCGCGCCGAGACCGAGGCGCGTGCTGCGGCGAAGGACGAGGAGAACGTCGCCGCAGCCGCGGCGGCGGCGCACCAGCTGATCGAGGAGCCGGCATGAGCGTGGATTCGAATTCCGAGGTGCGTCTCGCGGTCGAGGATCTCGTCGTCGAGTACGCCACCCGCGCGGGAACGGTGTATGCGGTGTCGGAGGTGAGCTTCGACCTCAAGGCCGGCGAGACCCTCGGCGTCGTGGGGGAGTCCGGCTGCGGCAAGTCGACGATGGCGCGCGCCGTGCTGCAGCTGCCCGCACCCAAGTCGGGATCGGTGACCTTCGAGGGCACCGACCTCACCAAGCTCAGTCCCGAGCAGGTCAGGAAGCTGCGGCCGGAGCTGCAGATGGTGTTCCAGGACCCGGTGTCGTCGCTGAACCCGCGACGCACCGTGCGCCAGATCGTCGCCGAACCGCTGACCATCTGGCGGCGCGGCACCCGTGCGGAGCGCCTTGCCCGGGCCGACGAGATGCTGCGGGCGGTGGGGCTCAACCCCGACGACTACGGCGACCGCAAGCCGACGCAGCTGTCGGGCGGCCAGTGCCAGCGCGTCGCGATCGCCCGCGCGCTCGTGGCGGGCGCGAAGGTGCTCGTGTGCGACGAGCCGGTGTCGTCGCTCGACGTGTCGCTGCGCGCCACCGTGCTCAACATGCTGGAGGACCTGCAGGCCGAGTTCGACCTGTCGATCCTGTTCATCGCGCACGACCTCGCGGTGGTGAAGAACATCTCCGATCGCGTGATGGTGATGTACCTCGGCAAGGTGGTCGAGGTCGGCGACTCGGAGTCGCTCTACGCGGCTCCGGCGCACCCGTACACGCTTGCCCTGCTCGAGTCGATTCCCGAGCCGGACCCGTTCGCGCCCGAGCCCCGCGCGGCGATCGCGGGCGACCCGCCGTCGCCGGTCAACCCGCCCTCGGGCTGCCGCTTCCGCACGCGCTGCGCGCTCGCGCAGGACATCTGCGCTCAGGTGGAGCCCCGCCTCACCCCGGTGTCCGACACGCACTCGGTCGCCTGCCATTTTCCGCTCGTCTCCACGGCTGCGGAGAATTGACATTTGATGTTTGATCAGAAATGATGAACACGTGAATGAATCGATGACCGTGGTCGGCACGGACCGGATTCGTGTCCGCACCGACGCCGACACGATTCACGTCACGCTGGACCACCCCGAGACCCGCAACGCCGTCTCCCGCACGATGTACCACGAGCTCGCGTTCGTGCTGTCGCAGATCGCCCGGCGCACCGACCTCCGGTTCGTGGTGCTGAGCGGCGCGGGCCGCGTGTTCTCCAGCGGCGGCGACCTGCGGGAACTGCGAGACGGCCTGCCCGACGACTACGTCACCGACTACTGGCAGCGCATGTCGGGCACGATCCTGGCGCTGCGCGCCATGCCGCAGATCGTCATCGCCGGCGTGCGGGGTGCGGCGGTCGGCGCCGGCGCTGCGGTCGCCCTCGCCAGCGACATGGTCGTCGTCGAGAGCGACGCGCGCATGCGCTTCACCTTCACCCGCATCGGCTTCCTCCCCGACGCGGGCACGACCGTGCTGCTGCCTCGTCTGCTCGGGCCTGCCGTCGCGCGCGACCTCCTCTTCACCGGCCGCTGGATCGGCGCGGAAGAGGCGTGCCGGCGCGGCATGATCGCACGCGTGTGCGAGCCGGGCGCCCTCGACGAGGCGGTGCAGAGCCTTCTCACCGAGCTGCGCTACTCGCCGGCGGGAGCGCTCGGCATGGTGAAGAACCTCGTGGATGCCAGCGCCCTCAGCGACCTGACCTCCGGCGTCCGCGCCGAAGGGGTCCAGCAGTATGCGGCCGCCGCCTCCGGCGAGTACCGCGAGTACCTCGCGCGCGTGCTCGAGCTCATGGCGCAGCAGACCGCTGCGCCGGTGCCGCCCGCAACCGACCCTGACACCGACGTCACGATCAAGACCCACTGAACAGGAGACAACGTGCCCTACAACGGACCCGTCATCGACGCCTTCTACCACCCGGGGTGGGCGGCCACCACCGCCGACACCTTCGGCGACCAGGAGTCGTGGCGCCAGGATCCCCAGCGCGCCCGCGCCATGCGCTTCTTCGACCAGGGCGGCGACAAGCCCGTCACGAAGCCGGCGACGGCGGCCGAGAGCCGCCAGGAGCTCGTCGACAACAACGTCGAGCTGGCGATCTTCCAGGCTTCGCTGTACTACCAGTCGACGCGCCAGGAGCTGGACAGCCGCATCCTGGAGCACGTCGACATCATGAACCAGTTCCCCGGGCAGTACGAGCACGCGGGCACGATCCTCCCGCCGAAGCAGGGCCCCGCCACGTTCTGGGACGTGATGGAGAACCCGCGCATCCTCGAGGAGCACAAGGAGAAGTACGGCATCCGCGGCGTGCACATCCTCCCCAGCCCTTACGGCCTGGCCCCGAACGACCGCTGGTTCTACCCGCTGTTCGCCAAGTGCGTCGAGCTCGACCTGTTCGTGTTCACCTACATCGGCATGCCCGGCCCGCTGTGGCCGACCCACCCGAACTACCCGCTGCACCTCGACGACGTCTGCCTGGCGTTCCCCGAGCTCACCGTCGTCGGCCACCACATCGGCGACCCGTGGGTGGGCATGATGACGCACCTCGCGGCCAAGCACCAGAACCTCTACATCTGCACGTCGGCGTGGTCGCCCAAGCGCTACCCGAAGGAGCTGCTGGAGTTCATGAACGGCCGCTGGCACGCCCAGGCCGGTGCCGACAAGGTGATCTTCGGCACGGACTACCCGCTCATCAACCTCACGAAGGCCGTCACGGACGCGCGCAACCTCGACCTCCCCGAAGACGTGATCGAGAAGTTCATGTACTCCAACATGAAGCGGATCCTCGACGCGCAGGACGAGCGCGCGGGCAAGTGACCGTCTCCGGCATCCTGAATCGACAGAAAGAAGGCCACTCATGAAGTTCGGTCTGCTCTTCGAGCTCGGAGGACCTCCCGGCTCGACCCGCGAAGACGTCAAGAAGATCTACGACGACGCCCTCGACCAGATCACCCTCGCCGACGAGCTCGGCTTCGACCACATGTGGGCGGTCGAGCACCACTTCTCTCCGCCTCACTCGTTCTCGACGGCGCCCGAGGTGTTCCTCACGGCGGCGGCGGTGCGCACCAAGCGCATCCGCGTGGGCCACGGCATCGTGGTGTGCACGCCGCCGGTGAACCACCCGGCGCACATCGCCGAGCGCGCGGCCGTGCTCGACATCGTCTCGAACGGCCGCCTCGACGTCGGCACCGGCCGCTCGAACACGTGGCTCGAGCTGGGCGGGTACGCCGCCGAGCCGCACGACACGAAGCAGTCGTGGGACGAGTACGTGCGGGCGCTGCCGAAGATGTGGACCGACCCGAGCTACTCGAACCCGAACGGGCGCTTCTTCAAGATGCCCGAGCGGGCCATCGTGCCCCAGCCGCTGCAGGACCCGCACCCGCCGCTGTGGGTCGCGGTGACCAGCCCCGGCACCGAGTTCGACGCCGCCGACCGCGGCCTCGGCGTCTTCGGCCTGAGCATCGGCAACTACAAGGCTCAGGAAGAGAAGATCAAGAACTACCGCCGCCGCATCCAGAACTGCGAGCCGATCGGCCCCGCGGTGAACGAGCAGGTGCACATCGTGAACTTCATGCACTGCGGCCTGGACGAGACGGCGGCGCAGCGCGGCCGCGTCATGCTCGACACCTTCAACCACAACACCGCGCACACGGTGCCCGTGAAGGAGGTGTACCCGTCGCCGCTGTACCAGATCGGCGGGTTCCTGCCGACTCTCCGCCAGGAGGCGCTCGGCCCCGGCGACGCGACCGGCATCCCCGAGGGTCTCGCGATCGGCGAGCCCGACCGCATCATCGAGGTCGTCAAGCACTGGGAGTCCATCGGCGTCGACGGCATGAACTTCGTGATCCAGGCGTCCGAGGTCCTCTCGCACGAGGACGTCATGGAGAGCCTGCGCAACTTCGCGAAGTACGTCATGCCCCAGTTCAAGACCCCCGAGGAGCTGGCTGCGCCGGTCGCCACGGGTCTGAGGAAGGTGTAAGCCATGTCGGAGACCGCTGCGCCCAAGATCACGGGCAGCTCCGAGACGATCAAGCACATCGCCGACTACGCCGAGTTCGGCAAGCTCGACCCCGAGCTGCTGCTCGCGGACGCGCCGGTGATGCCGAACCTCGACGTCGAGCCGATCACGTTCGAGCGGGCCGAGCTCATCCAGGTCTTCGCCGAGATCCCGATGGGTTCTCTCGAGGAGCAGATCCCGCCGGCGCTCGCGCCGACCAACCCGAGCTTCGTCTCGTGGCGCGGTCTGCACCTGCCCGAGACCCCATGGGGCCCGGTGACGATCGCCGAGACGCGCCTCGTCTGCCGCGCCGGGTTCCGGCCGCGCGTGTTCCTCGTCGAGGGCCGCACCGACAACGCCGAAGCCGCCAAGGCGCTCGCCGAGGGCTGGGGCTTCCGCCTCCGCGTCGCCGACCGGGTGAGCCTGCGCCGCTGGGCCGACCAGACGGTGCTCGAGGTCGAGGACGAGGGCCAGACCATCCTCAAGGTGCGGATGGTCGAGCCCACCCCGACGAACGGCACGTCGTTCGGCCTCAACGCGAACGTGAACATCGCGCACACGCCGCTCGGACCCAAGCTCGTGCAGGCCGGCGCCGACTGGACGTTCCACAGCGCCGACCTCGGCCGCCCGCGCATCGACGCGTTCGTGCCCGAGGCGTGGGGACGAGGGGGCGTCGTGCCGACGTATCCTGTCTCCGCGGTGGCGGGAACGGCCGACGTGACGTTCCGCGAGATCAAGTTCGTGTCGGACGTCTCGCAGCCGGCCCTGTTCGGGACGACAGCCATCCGCTGACCCGCGCTGTTCGACCGCACACCACGCACCAACGAAGGAGCCCCCATGGCCAGTGAGCCCCTGGACCGAGTGTTCGAGGATTCGCCGGTTCCGGAGTATCCGTCGTTCGAGGCGATCCAGGTCGGCGTCGACGACGGCATCGCCGTCGTCACGCTCGGCGCCGACCCGGATCGCCCCAACCCGACCACGACGATGACGCCGGAGCTGCTGCAGTTCTTCCGCATCGTGCGCGACGACCCGACCGTCCGGGCCATCGTGATCGTCGGCCGGGGCAAGGTCTTCTCGGCAGGCGGCGACGTCAAGGTCATGGGGGAGCGCTCCAAGCGCATGGACCCCTCGGTCAACCCCGCGTGGGTGAAGCGTCTGCCCGTCGACCGGGCCACGGACTTCATGACGGCGCTGCTCGAGGTCGACGTGCCGGTCGTCGCCGCGGTCAACGGCCACGCCGTCGGCGCGGGGCTGCGCATCGCGATGCTGTGCGACTACGTCGTCGTGGCCGACGACGCGAAGGTCGGCGACCCGCACGTCAAGCGCGGGCTGGTCGCTCCCCAGGCCGTGCTCCTGGGCGAGCTCATCGGCGCGCGCCGGGCACGTTCGCTCGTGCTCACCGGGCGTCTGCTGCGCGGCGAGGAGGTCGTCGAGTGGGGGCTGGCCGACGAGGCCGCCCCGCGCGACGAGGTGCTCGACCGCGCGCTGGCGCAGGCGGCGCAGCTGGCGGAGCTTCCGCCGCTCGCCTTCCGCTGGACCAAGCGCGCCCTCAACAACCGGGTGAAGGCGGCCGTGGCGCAGTACGCCTCCGAGGGGTACGCGCTCGAGAGCCTCACCATGCTTTCCACCGATCACGCGGAGGCCGCGGCGTCGTTCGCCGAGAAGCGCGACCCGCGACCGTACGAGGGGCGATAGCCGATGGAATTCGGAATCGAACAGGCCGAGCGCGAGGTCCTCGCGGAGTTCCGCGCGTATCTCGACGATCTGCACGCCGAGGGCTTCACCCCGGCCGTGCCGCCACTGGTGCGACCCGACCACGCGATGGCGCCCGAAGACATCGCCGAGCGCCGCCGCTTCATCCAGCGCCTCGGCCGCGACGGGTGGCTGGGCATCGCCTGGCCCGAGGAGTTCGGCGGCCGGGACCTCGGCTACCTGGCGCAGTGGCTCGTCATCGAGGAGCTGTCGTGGCGCAAGCTCCCCGAGATGCTCATGTCGGTCACGATGATCGGCCCGACGCTCATGCGCGCGGGCTCCGACGAGCACAAGCGCCAGTACCTCGGCGGCATCCTCGCCGGCGACATCGAATTCTGCCTCGGCTTCAGCGAGCCGGGCGCCGGCACCGACCTCGCGGCGCTGCAGACCCGCGCCGTGCTCGAAGGCGACGAGTACGTCGTCAACGGCCAGAAGGTCTACACGACCGGCGCGCAGTACGCGACGCACATCTGGCTCGCCGTGCGCACCGGCGCCCCCGACTCGCGCCACCGCGGCATCACCCTGCTCATCGTGCCGATCGACACCCCGGGTATCACGATCCGCCCCATGATCACGCAGGCCGACTACCGCACCAACGAGGTCTTCTTCGACAACGTGCGGGTGCCGGTCGCGAACCGCGTCGGCGACGAGAACGGCGGCTGGGCCGTCATCTCGCTGTCGCTCGACCTCGAGCGCAACCTCAACGCCAACCTGCAGGTGCGGGAGCTCGACGAGATCATCGAATGGGCGGAGGAGCCGGATGCTGACGGTCAGCGTCCCGCGGACGACGACCTCGTCCGGGTCGAGCTCGGCATGCTCGCCGCGCGCGTCGAGATCGTCCGGCTGATGTCGGCCCAGGTGGCGTCGCTCATCGCCCGCCAGGAGCCGCTGGCGTCGGAGGCCTCGATGGCCAAGGTGTGGAGCTCGGAGACGTTCCAAGAGCTGCCGAGCGTGGCGCTCGACCTCATCGGTCCCGAGGGCCTCCGCTCGGTCGGCTCGGCCGGGGCGCCGGTGCACGGCCTCCCGGAGCTCGACTACCGGGAGTCCCCGGTCCGCAAGTTCGCCGCAGGCACCAACGAGGTGCAGCGCGACATCATCGCGCAGCGCGCCCTCGGGCTGCCGCGCAACCGCTGACGGAAGGAGTCGCGTGGACACGCGTCTGTCGGAGATCCAGCAGGAGTTGGTCGCCGCGGCGAACGCCGCACTCGAGAAGCACGCCGACATCGACACGATCGATGCCACCCTGGCGCTGCCGTGCGGCTACGACGAGCGCCTGTACGGCCTGTTCGCCGAGCTGGGATGGACCTTCCTCGGCTTCGAGACCGACGAGGAATCGACCCTCGTCGAGCTCGGGCTCGTGGTGGAGCGGCTCGGCTACTTCGGTGTGCCGACACCGCTGCGCGCCGTCATGTCGGCGGCGAACCTCGTCGCCCGGGCAAGCGGCGGAGATGCGCCGCTGCTCGCGCAGATCTCCGAGGAGGGCACGATCGCCGTCGTGGTCGACGCGACGCGCGGCAGCGCGCGCCCCCGGCTGGTCGAGTGGGCCGGCGTCGCGAGCGTGCTCCTCGTCGCCACGCGGGACGGCGACGAGGTCGTCGTGCGGGCGGTGGATGCAGCATCCGTCTCCATCGAAGCGGTGGAGGTCTTCGACGCGGAGCGCACCGACGAGGTGCTGCTCGGCGACGCCGCCGGCGACGAGATCGGGCGCCTGAGCGACGAGGCTTGGCAGGAGTGGCGGGCCGTCGACCGGCTGCTGCGCGCGGCCGACATCCTCGGCGCGTCGCGCCGGTCGCTCGATCTGACCGTGCAGAACGCGAAGACCCGCAACCAGTTCGGCCGGCCCATCGGCGCGTTCCAGGCTGTTCAGCACCGCGCGGCCGACATGCGCATGGACATCGAGGCGACCTCGCTGCTGGTGTGGTCGGGCCTGTGGCGCGCCGCGCACGGCCACGACGTCATCCGCACGTCGCTCATGGCGGCGTGGCAGGCGTCCGAGACGGGGGAGCGCGCGTCGAAGAACGCGGTGCAGCTCCACGGCGGCGTCGGGTTCATCAAGGAGTACCCGCTCCACCACTTCTACCGCCGCACGAAGGCGCAGAAGCTGCGCTTCGGCGCATCGCGCGACCTGCTGCGCGAGCTCGGCGGCGCCGTGCTGACCGCGGCGCGCACCGGCGACTTCCGCGAGCGGTTCGTGGACTGGCCGGAGTCGTCCGAATGAGCGCACCCGTCCCTCTCGCCGGCCTCGTCGTCGTCGAGCGCTCGCGCGGCATCGCCGGCGCGTTCGCAGGCCGGCAGCTGGCCGACGCCGGCGCCGACGTCGTCGTGGTGCGGCCCGATGCGCCCGCGTGGTGGGCCGAAGACGTGCGCGACGACCTGCGGGGCTATCTCGACGCCGGCAAGCGCGTCGTCGACGATCCCTCGTTCGAGGTGTTCGCCGGGCTCGCCGCGTGCGCCGACATCGTCGTGTGGGAGTGCGCGGTGCCGCCGACGGGCGACGAGATCGCCCGCATCGGCGCCGATCGCGCGCTCGTGCTGATCACGCCGCGCGGCATGACCGGGCCGCGTGCGCACGAGCCGTGGACGGAGTTCACGCTGCAGGCCGAGTCCGGGTCGCTGCACCTCCGCGGCGACGAGGACCGGCACGCGGTGCAGAGCGGCAGCGCCGAGACCCTGTGGCTCACCGGCGCCGTCGCCGCCACCGCGAGCCTCGCCGCGCTCACCCTCGGGCGCGCCAGCGTCACCGACTGCTCGATGCTCGCGGTCGGCATCTGCGCCACGAACAACTTCATCGACCTCGGCTCGTCGCTGTCGGAGGACACCCCCGACACGCCCCGCGCCCGGCGGCGGCTGCTGCCGTCGGTCGAGCCGGCGAGCGACGGCTGGGTGGGCTTCAACCTGGGGTCGGCGCAGAACCTCGAGGACTTCCTCGTGATGATCGACCGGCCCGAGCTGCTCGCTGACGAGCGGTTCCGCTCGGCCGCGGGCCGCTACGACAGCGGCGACGAGTGGAACGACATGGTGCGCGCGTGGACGAGCGCGCACACCGTGCAGGAGATCCTCGAGACGGCGACGCTGTTCCGCGTGCCCGTCGCACCCGTCAACGACGGCCGCTCGATCCTCGAGGACCCGCAGATCGTCGCGCGCGAGTTCTTCCAGCCGGCGCCCGACGGCGTGGGCGTCCACCCCGTGGCGCCGTACCGGTTCGCCGGCGGACGCCCGGGCCGCAACCGCACCGCGGCCGCGGCCGTCGCCGCCGCGGATCTCGGGCTCGACGCCCGGCCCGCGCGGTTCGACCCCGCTCTCGACGGCGTGCGCGTCGCGGACTTCGGCTCGTGGTGGGCGGGTGCGCTCGCGAGCGAGGTGCTCGGCGCGTACGGCGCCGAGGTCGTGAAGGTCGAGTCCACCCGCCGTATGGACGGCGCCCGCTCCATGATGGGCGCGCTGCGCATGCCGCAGCGGCCCGAGCGGTGGTGGGAGGTGAGCCACTACTACCTGGCGAACAACCACAACAAGCGCGGAATCACGCTCGACCTCACGCAGCCCGAAGGCAAGGCGCTCGTCGACGACCTCATCCGCTCGAGCGACGTGCTCATCGAGAACTACGCGCCGCGCGTGCTCGAGAGCGCCGGGCTCGACTGGACCGCCGTGCACGAGCTCAACCCGCGCCTCGTCATGGTGCGCATGCCCGCGTACGGCCTCACCGGCCCGCGGCGCGACCAGGTCGCGTACGCGCAGACCGTCGAGCAGTTCTCGGGCCTGTGCGCCCGCACCGGCTACGCCGACCGGCCGCCGCTCAACCCGAACGGCCCGGGCGACCCGATGGGCGGCTTCAACGCCGCCTTCGCGACGCTGGCCGCGCTGCACGCGGCGCGCGCGGGGGGCGAGGGTCTGCTGGTCGAGGCCGCGCTCGCCGAGGGGGCCGTCGTGCTCGCGTCGGAGCAGGCCATCGTGTACAGCCGCACCGGCGAGCTGCTCGGCCGCGACGGCAACCACTCGGCGTCGGCCGTGCCGCAAGGCGTGTACCCGGCCGACGGCGCTCCGCAGGGCATCGCGTTCTCGGTCCAGGGCGACGCGCAGTGGAACGGCCTCGTCGCGCTCGCCGGCGACGCGCCGTGGGCCGCAGATCCCCGCTTCGCGACCTTCGACGGGCGCCGCGCGCACCGTGAGGAGCTCGACGGCCTGCTGGCCGCCTGGACGGCGACCCAGGACGCCCCGGCGCTGCGCGACGCGTTGCGCGCACTCGGCATCCCTGTCGCGTTCGCGGTCGACGCGCGGTTCACCCACGACGACCCGCAGGTGCAGGCGACCCGCTACTACGAAGCGGTCGCGCACGACGTGGCCGGCACGCTGCCGATCCCGACGCTGCCCTTCCGTGTCGACGGCATCGACCGCTGGTCGCGCACGCCCCCGCCGGGGCTCGGGCAGCACAACGCGCTCGTGCTGACCGAGGTGCTCGGACTCGACGACGACGCCATCGCCGGGCTGTTCGCGGCCGGCGTGATCGGCACCGAGCCCGCGCGCAGATGACAGCCCCGGTGTGACCGGAAGAACGAAGACCGACCCGCAGGAAGGCAGGAGCGAGATGCACGAAGTGGTGCAGGACTACGCGGCGGAGCAGATCGCGACCGGCTTCAGCTGGACCGAGTGCCCGCGCTGGCACGACGGTGCGTTCTACTTCTCCGACATGTACGCCGCGCGGGTCATCCGCGTCGAGACGGATGGCTCGTGGTCGGTGTTCGCCGACTTCTCCGAGCGTGTGGGCCTGGACGGCGCCCGTGTGGTGACCGTCGGCATCGGGTTCCTCCCGGACGGCCGCCTGATCGCGAATTCGATGTTCGAGCGGGTCGTGCTCGTGTGGGACGGCGAGAGCACCGAGGTCTATGCCGACCTCCGGCCGTTCGCGCCGGGTCCCGTCAACGACATGGTGGTCGACGCCGAGGGCCGCGCCTACGTCACGCAGCTGGGGTACGACCTCTGGAAGAAGGAGGAGCCGGTGCAGACCGCCATCCTCCTCGTCGACACCGACGGCTCGGTGCGGGAACTCCGCGAAGCGGGCCTGTACACCGCGCCCAACGGCATCACGATCAGCGCTGACGGCCGCACGGTCGTCACCGCCGAGGCGCCCGAGAAACGGCTCATCGCCTTCGATCGCGCGGCCGACGGCATCCTCTCGGCGCCGCGGGTGTTCGCCGAGCTCGACCTGCTGCCCGACGGCGTCTGCTTCGACGCCGACGGCGCGGTGTGGGCGGCGCAGCCCGGGGGCGGCGCGGCGATCCGCATCGTCGAGGGCGGCGAGATCACCGCACGCGTGACCGTCGACCCCGAGCGCGGCGGCCGCACCACGGCGTGCGGCCTCGGCGGCGAGGACCGCCGCACGCTCTACGTGTGCTGCGGCTTCGAGGTCTGGGACTTCGACGCCTCGGTCGCCGGCGCGCAGGGATCCATCTGGGCCGCCGAGGTGCCCGTCGGCGCGGGGGAGTCCCGCCCGTGACCGGCCGCTCCGGGCCGCTGGCCGGCATCCGTGTGATCGAGCTCGCGGCCCAGGGCCCGCTGCCGCTGGCCGCCACGCTGCTCGCCGACAACGGCGCCGACATCATCCGCGTCGACCGCCCGGGCGCCGCGCAGCGGGCCGACGCAGCCTCCGACGTGTTCGGCCGCTCGCGCCGGACGATCGTGCTCGACCTCAAGGACCCGCGCGGCGTCGACGCGCTCCGCGAGCTCGTCGCGAGCGCCGACGTGCTGCTCGAGGGCTTCCGCCCCGGGGTGCTGGAGCGCATGGGACTCGACCCCGTCGACCTCCTCGCAGCGCACCCCTCGCTCGTCGTCGGCCGAATGACCGGGTGGGGCCAGGACGGCCCGCTCGCGCTCGCGGCCGGCCACGACATCAACTACCTCGGGCTCACCGGCCTGCTCGACGCCATCGGCGAGCCCGGCCGCGCGCCGGTGCCGCCCCTCAACCTCGTGGCCGACTACGGCGGCGGCGGGATGATGCTGGCATTCGGCGTCGTGTGCGCCGTGCTGCGCGCCCGTGCGACCGGCACCGGCGAGATCGTCGACGCGGCGATGGTCGACGGCGCCGCCTACCTCGGCTCGCTCTTCTACGGCCTCGCCGAGCGCGGCGTGTGGGGCGGCCGCGGCACGAACACGATCGACGGCGGCGCGCACTTCTACCGCGCCTACGAGACGTCCGACGGCCGCTGGATGACCGTCGGCGCGATCGAGCCCGTCTTCTACGCGGCACTCCTGCCCGTGCTCGGCATCGACCCCGTCGACGCCCCACAGCGCGACAAGGCGCGCTGGCCCGAGCTGTCGGCGACCTTCGCGGCTGTCTTCGCCGAGCGCACGCAGGCCGAGTGGGTCGAGGCGTTCGCCGGCGTCGACGCCTGCGTCGCCCCCGTGATGACGCTGACGGATGCTGCGACCCACCCGCATCTGGCGGCCCGGGGCGTGCTCCCGCGCGTGGAGGGCCACCTCCAGCCGGCGCCCGTTCCGCGCTACGCGAGCGGACCGCTGGACGAGCCGGACGCCGCGCGCCCGCAGGGGGCGGACACCCGCGCGGTGCTGTCGGGCCTCGGATGGACCGGCGACCGGATCGATGAACTGGTGGCGGCCGGAGTGGCCGCCGAGGCCGAGGAGGCGCGTGCGGATGTCTGACGAGATCGGGGTGGCCGGGGCATCCGTCATCGTCACCGGCGCGGGGCGCGGCATCGGCCGTGCCGAAGCACTGCTCCTGGCCCAGCGCGGCGCACGCGTGTGCGTCGTCGACCTCGGCGCCAGCGTCGACGGCTCCTCGCAGACGGCCGAGGATCCCGCGGCCGAGACGGTCGCCGACATCCTGGCGGCCGGCGGCGAGGCGTTCGCGGTGCGGGCATCGGTCGCCGACCCCGAGGGCGTCGCGCGCATCGTCGACGAGACGGTGAGCGCGTTCGGCGGCATCGATGCGCTCGTCTGCAACGCCGGCAACTTCGCGGTGCACGACTTCCCCGAGATCGACCGCGCGACCGTGCAACGGTTCCTCGACGTCCACCTGTTCGGCTCGCTCGAGCTCGCGCGCGCGGCGTGGCCGCACCTCGCGCGCAGCACCGCCCCGCGCATCGTGAACACCGTGTCGTCGGCGCTCTGGGGCGTGCCGGGCATGGTGCCGTACGGCAGCGCGAAGGGCGCCGTGCTGGCGCTCACCCACAATCTGGCCGTCGCGGGCGCGGCCCGCGGCATCCTCGTCAACGCGATCGCCCCCGGCGCCGGCACCCGCATGATCGACGCCACCGGCGACGCGCTGCCGTCGGGCTTCGCCGAGACCATGAAGCAGACCATGCCGGCCGAGCTCGTCGCCCCGGTCGCCGCGTTCCTCGCCTCGCGCGACTGCGCGTTCACGGGCGAGGTGCTGTCGGCATCGGGCGGGGGAGTCTCGCGGCTGGTGACGGTGCGCACGCCCGGCATCCGCGATCCGCATCTCACTCCCGAAGGCGTCCGCGACCGGATCGACGCCATCCTCGACCTCGACGGCGCGAAGCTGCACGAGACCGGGGCGCGCGTGCCGACCGGGGCGGGGCGCGTGCTGACGGAAGGGGCGTCGCGATGACGGCCGAGCGGGTGCTGGACGCGGGGCACGTCGACGACGCGCTGCGGCTCACGGCGGCGCTTCGTCACCTGGCCGACACCGCCGTGCGCTCGCGGCCGGGCGCTCACACGGCTGCTGCGGCCGCGCAGATCGAGGCGATCGTCGCGGAGCTCGAGGAGCACACGGTCGACGAGGTGCTCCCGTGGTCGTACGCGCTCGACCCCGAGCAGAAGCAGTTGCTGATCCGCCTCACCGGCGGCGACAGGTCGAACAGCGCCGGACGCGCGTGGTCGAGCTTCAACCCGATCGCACCGCCCGTCGACATGGTGATGGACGGCGAGGAGCACGTCGGTCGCGTGGCGCTCGGGCCGGCGTTCACGGGTCCTCCCGGACGCGTGCACGGCGGCACGGTCGCGACGCTGCTCGACCACGCGATGGGAGCGCTGCTGTTCCACCTGGGCCGGCCGTCGTTCACCGCCCGGCTCGAGATCGACTACCTCGCGGCCGCACCGCTCGGCGCGCCGCTCGACCTCCGCGCCAACGTCGAGCGCATCGACGGCCGCAAGTCGCACGTGCGCGCGACGATCTCGGTCGACGGCGAGGTCGCCGCCCGGGGTTCGGGTCTCTTCCTGACGATGGCGAAGTGACGACATGACCACCGATGACGCCCGCCAGGCCGCGACCGTCGTGATCACGCGGCTCGGGCCGTCCGGCACCGAAGTGCTGATGCTGCGGCGATCGCCCGGATCGCCGGCCTTCCCGGGCATGTGGGTGTTCCCCGGCGGCACGGTGTCGGACGCCGACCGCGCGAGCGGCGGCGATCCGCTGCGCGCCGCCGCGATCCGCGAGGTCGCGGAGGAGTGCGGACTCGTGCTCGACGCCGACGCCCTCGAGCCGCTGTCGGAGTGGCTTCCCCCTTCGCAGGCCCGCGCGCGGTTCCGTACGAGCTTCTACCGGGCGACGTTCGTCACGGGCGACGTGCGAACCGACGACTTCGAGGTCGTCGACCACGCGTGGATCACCGCCGCGGGCGCGCTCGCGCGCCACGCCGACGGCACCTGGGACTTCATGCCGCCGACCTGGGTGACCCTCGCGGCGATGGCGAGCGGCGACGTCGACCCGGCGCGAGAGTTCCACTCCCACGTCGTCGGCAGTGCTCCGACGGTGCTGGCATGGGCGGGCGACGAGCACCATCCCGATCGGCCGGGTCCCGTCGGGGCGCGGCACCGCATCAGACTGGGTGAGCGCCCGTGGGTGTACCTGCGCCACGACGCGCACGAGCCGGCCGAGCCGGAACCGAAGGAGGCAGCCGCATGACGGCGACCATCACCACGCTCGACGAGTTCGAACGGGAGTTCCGCGACGGACTCGGCGTGCCGCTCACGCCCCGGGCATGGCGCACGGTGACCCCGGAGTGGGTGCAGCGCTTCTCGGACGGCGTCGGCGACTACAACCCGCTGTACCGCGACGAGGAGTACGCCGACGAGGCGCGCTTCCACCAGCTCGTGGCCTCGCCGGCCTTCATCTTCTCGATCAACTTCGGAGCCATGGCATCCATCTGGGGTCATCTCGCCCCCGGCTCGGTGCCGATGAACGCGCTCACGATCCTCTACGGGGGCGCGCGCATCCAGTGGCACCGCCCCATCTGGGTCGGCGACCGGGTGCGCGCGATCGAGACTCCCGAGTCGATCACGCGCAAGGCGCTGCGGCAGATCCCCGAGGCGCTGGTGTGCACCGGCCGCACCGAGTACTTCAACCACCGCGGCGAGAAGATCGCGACGCTGCACAACGACATGCTGCGCTTCGCGAACCAGGGGCGCGGCGTCGAGGCGGCACCTCGCGACGTCGGCGAGCAGATCGCGCCCGACCCCCTGGTGTGGTCGCGCGATCGTCGCGGTGCAGCACCGCTCTACGGCGACGAGGTGGCCGTCGGCGACGAGCTCCCCGAGCTCGCGAAGGGCACCTTCACCCGCACCGAGCTGTACCTCTTCGCGCACGGCGCGCTCAGCACGAAGCGCGCCGCGAAGGTCGCGCCCGGCGCCGTCGACGTCGGTGCCGGCGGCCGTGCGGATCCCGAGTACGCGCGCAAGGAGCGCGCGCAGGAGGGCAGCTTCGACTTCGGCCCGCAGCGCTTCTGCTGGATGATCCAGCTCGTGACAGACTGGATGGGCGACCAGGGCACCCTCGAATCGTTCACGGCGCGGCTGCACCGCCCGAACATCGTCGGCGACACCAATCGAGTGCGGGGCCGGGTGACCGGCATCCGTCCCGACGGTGACGACTTCGTCGCCGAGGTCGCCGTCGAGGTCGTCAACCAGGGCGACGCCACCACGACCGCGGGAACCGCGACGGTGCGACTGCCGCGCGACGGTGCGGACCTCGGCAACGAGATCCTGTTCACGAAGGATGTCGCCTCCCACGTCGGGATGTACGGCTGACCCCGTCGTACCCCAGCCCACCCAGACCCCCGCGCGGCGCCGCCGCCGCGCGATCCAGGAAGGAACCCCACATGCAGCTGAAGCCCGGACTCAAGCTCGCGAGCGCCGTCTCACCCGCCCAGTTCGTCGTGATCCGCGGCGCCGGGGAGATCGCGCTCACCCACGGCGGTGTCGCCGTCGTGACCGATGCGCCGGCCGAGTCCGCCGCCGACGGACTCGCGGGCGAGGTGCTCGTCGGCAAGCGCTACTCCGACGAATCCGGCGACCTCGAGCTGTTGTGCGTCAAGGCCGGCGGGGGAGTGCTCGCGGCCGACGGCGTCGAGCTCACCGTGAAGGCCGCCAAGGCGCTTCCCGCGTCGGACTGACGCACTGCGCAACGAGAAGCGGGCCTCCCCTCAGGGGAGGCCCGCTTCGTCGTGTCTGCGGGCGACGGCGCCGAGCCGTCGTCAGTCGCCAGACGGCTGGCTCGCGACGGCGCGCTCGGCCTTGCGGGCGGCCATCACGAGGCGGTCGGCCGCGTCGGCGAGGTGGGCGCGCGCGTAGTCGGCCCTCATGCCCGACAGTGACAGCGACAGCCGCACCGAGCCGTCGGGGCCGAGCACCGGCACGCTCACGTTGCGCGGGTCGATGCCGTCCGGGCCGACCGTCAGCGGCTCGTGGAAGTTCGCCGCGATCATGCGCTGCACCGCGTCGGCCGAGGGCTCCGGACGCACCGACACGGCCCAGCCCCGCTCGGCGGAGATGTCGAGCACCGTCTCGGCCGCACCGCGCTGGTCGTCGGGCACGCCCTGCAGCCACTGCTGGCGTCGCTCCGGGGTGCCCCACGCGGCGAACGGCAGGGCGAAGGGCGGGCGGAACGGCACCCGGTCGCCGGCGCGGACCGCGGCGCGGTCGCTGAAGGGCGACCACGTGGTCGCGACGAGCACGAGGCGGCCGTCGATCTCGGCCGTGGCGCTCGCCTCGACGCCAAGCTCCGACGCGATCGCCTGCATCTGGTCGCGCACGGCGTTCACGAGCCGCACCTGGTGCTGGTCGTGGAAGTCCTCGGCGACGAGGGGGCCGGAGCTGAACTTGCCGTAGCCGCCGCGGAAGAACACCAGCGGCAGTGCCGGCGTGCCCATCCGCAGGTCGACGACGTCGCCGAGCACGATGTAGTGGTCGCCGGCGTCGAGGACGTCGCGCACGGTGCACTCGATCCACGCCAGCGCACCGTCGAGGGCGGGGGCGCCGGTGACGCCCTCGGTCCACGACAGGCCGGCGAACTTGTCGTCGCCGCGGGCCGACATCGCGCGGCAGACGTTCTCCTGCGCCGATGTGAGGACGTTCACGCAGAACTTGCCCGCAGCCTCGATCTGGGGCCACGAGCTCGAGGTCTTGGTCGGGAGGAATCCCACGATGGGGGGATCCATCGAGACCGAGGTGAAGGAGCCCACGGCCATGCCGACCGGCTTCCCCTCGGCCGTGCGGGCCGTGACAGCCGTCACCCCGGTCGGGTACTGTCCCAGCACCTGACGGAAGACGTTCTTGGTATCGGTCATGCTCGGGTCTCCTTCACCGGTGGTCTCAGAACAGACCCGACAGTGCGCCGCCGTCGACGTACAGGTTGGTCGCCGTGACGTACTCGCCGTCGTCGCTGAGCAGGTACGTGACCATCTTGGCGACGTCGGCGCCCGTGGGAAGGCGACGGCGCAGCACCTTGCGGGGCACGTGGGTGCGCTCGGTGGATTCGCCGTCGTTGCGCATCGTGGTGGCCATCATGCCGGGGCCGACGTTGTTGACGCGGATGTTGTGCTCGGCGAGGTCGGCGGCGAGGCCGAACACCATCTGCCGCAGGGCGCCCTTCGTCCCGCCGTACGGGACGTGGCCCAGCACGCCGCGCTCGGCGTTGGTCGAGGTGATCGTGACGATCGCGCCGCCCGTGCCCTGCTCGGCCATGACGCGCGCCGCCGCCTGGATGAGGAAGAACGCGCCCTTGAGGTTGATGGTGTGGATGCGGTCCCAGTGCTCTTCGGTCACCTCGAGCGTGTTGGCCGAGCCGCTGACGCCCGTCGAGTTGACCAACGCGTCGATGCCGCCGAGGGCCGCCTTCGCCTCGTCGATGCCGGCTGCGATGGAGCCGAGGTCGCCCACGTCGATGTGCACGGCGTGCGCCTCGCCGCCGGCGGCGGTGATCGCGTCGACGGTCTCCTGCGCGTACTTCTCCGAGATGTCGGCGATCACCACGCGGGCGCCCTGTGCGGCGCACGCGAGCGCGATGGGCGCGCCGATGGCGCCGCCACCGCCGGCGACCACGACTCGCAGCCCCTGGAGGCGCTGGCTGTAGGGCGTGTCGGTCATGCTTGCTTCTTTCTGTCTGCGAGGGGGATCAGAGCATCGCCACGGCGTTGCCGGTCGAACCGACTCCGCCGGGGATGTTGAGGGGAACGGCCATGAAGAGGAACGACGACCGCTGCTGCGCGCGGAGCGCGACGTGCAGGGCGTCGAAATCGAAGAGCTCGCCGAACGGCATGCCCAAGAGCGCCAGCGCGCGGCGGTGGAGGCTCCCCGACCCGCGCCGGCCCGGAGCCGCCTCGACGCCGGGGTTGTCGGCCGTGACGGCGGCGACGCCGCTGTCCCACAGCAGCTCGGCCATCTCGCTCGAGCCCGACAGGCCCGGCCACGTGAAGCGGCCCGCGACAGCCTCCCGCTCGGCGGCATCGGCGTCGTGGTAGTACTGCATCCACCCGGTGCGGACGCACAGGATGTCGCCGGAGCGCAGCGGCTCGCCGGTAGCCTCGATCGCCGCCTGCAGCTCGTCGGCCTCGATCGGGTCGACGGGAGCGGACGGGTCATCGGCGAGGGCGGCGAGCGTGCGCTCGGAGATGTCGACCAGCACGCCGCGGCCGATGATCCCCGACGCCCAGTGCTGCACCCCGATGGTGTCGCGGTCGTTCTCGAAGTCGATCTGCACGCCGCTGAACCAGCCGTGATCGGGGATCACCAGGTGGCGGAAGCCGTCCCACTGGGTGGACGCCTGCGGGAAGAGGTCGTCGATGCGGTCGTCGATGAAGTTGCGCTTGCTCGGGCCCGTGAAGGTGTGCTGGTAGGGCCGGCGGCCGAACAGCGTCGGGTAGGGCTCGTCGAGCGGGAGGTCGAGGTTGATCGTCTCGCCGGTGCGCACGGTGGCGACGGCGTCGCGGCGCACCTCGGGCGTGATGCGGTTCAGCGTCCCGAGCGGATCGCCCGCGCCCCAGTGCTCCCACGCATGCCGTTCGTCGCGGTCGGCGGTCAAGAGCGGCAGGTCGGCGTATCTCACGTCTGAAAGGTTCCCCATCGAATCCATCCTCATCTGATCTCAGCAAAGGTCTTTTTTGATAAAATGTCAAGTATCAAAAACAGGGCGGGGAGCACTCGCACCGTCGCCCTCGTCATCATCCTCGTCCCCGTCGACCACCCTGCTCGGTCCCGTAAACGGGCTCGCCGCGTCCAGCGCCGACCCGGGGATGAGCGTCTCGGGCAGCGGCGCCGTCGGCTCCGGCGCCGGCGGCGCGGAGGTCACCGGCGGCAGCTCCTTACGCGGGCCCCAGCGCAGCCACGCGGCACCGGCGATGGTCGCCGCCCCCGCCGCGACGGCGCCGACGGCGACCGACCAGTGCCCGCCCCACGTGTCGGCGATGATCCCGAGCAGCGGGGATCCGACCGTGGAGCTGCCCATCAGCACCGCCATGTACGCCGCGAGCACCCGACCGCGCACGAGCACGTGCGTCGTCGACTGCACGTACCCGTTCGCTGTCGCGAGCGCCAGGATGACCGCGAAGCCGGTGAAGACGACGGCGACCGTGTACCAGCGGATGTCGGGCGCCAGCGCACCGCCGATCGCCGCGACGGTGAGGAGCGCGAACGACGCGACCATGACGCCGAGCCGCGCCCGCTTCGCCCGGGCGGCGTACAGGGCGCCCGCCAGTGAGCCGATCGCGACGATGGAGTTCACGATGCCGAAGTCCGCAGCATCCCCTCCGAAGGTCTCGACCATGATCGACGACGTCAGCGGGATGTTGATCGCGAAGGCGCCCACGACGAACATGCTCGCGCAGACGAACACGAGGTCCGCGCGCTTGGCGAGGTAGCGCACACCGCCCCAGACCCGCGGCGGTCGCGGCGGCCGCGCGCGCGGCACCAGCTCCTTCGGGCGGATCAGCACGAGCCCGACGATGAGCGCGAGGTAGGTGGCCCCGTTGGCGACGAACGCCCATCCCGCTCCCACCGCGACGAGGAGGATGCCCGCGGCCGCGGGGCCCGCGAGGCGCCCGAGATTGAAGGAGGCCGAGTTCAGTGCGATCGCGTTGGCCACGTCGTCCTGCCGCACGAGGTCTGTGACGAACGTCTGGCGCGCCGGGATGTCGCAGGCGTTGAGGATGCCGAACGCCAGGCACAGCCCGAACATCAGGGGCAGCGTCATCGCGCCGGCGAGGGTGATCACCCCCATGCCTGCGACGAGCAGCAGCATGAGCGAGTCGATCACGATGATGAGCCGCCGCCGGTCGAAGCGATCGGGCAGCCAACCCGTCAGGGGGAGGAGCAGCAGCGGCGGTGCGAACTGGAGGCCGAGGGCGACGCCGACGGCGGTCGCATCGCCGTCTGTGAGCTCCGTCAGGATGAACCAGTTCATCGCCGTCGACTGCACCCACGTGCCGACGTTCGACACGATGCCGGCGAGGAACCAGATGCGATAGTTGCGGGCTCGCAGCGAACGGAACATCGCGCTCACCGCGTCCTCCTCAGCCTCGATAACGTATATTTGATATTCCAGCATACAAAGGAGTTGCGATGAGGGATGCTGCAGCCCGGAGCCCGCGATGAAGATCGTGGTTCTCGTCAAAGAGGTGCCGGACACGTACGGCGACCGCACGCTGTCGCTCGAGACCGGCCTCGCCGACCGCGGCGCCTCGGAGGCGGTGCTCGACGAGATCGGCGAGCGCGCGCTCGAGGTCGCGCTGTCGCACGCCGACGCCCACCCCGGCACCGACATCGTGGTGCTGTCGATGACAGCCGAGACCGCCGCCGGCACGGTGCGGAAGGGGCTCGCGATGGGCGCCTCCTCGGCGGTGCAGGTCGCAGACCCGGCGCTGCACGGCGCCGACCTCGGGCTGACGGCACGCGTCCTCGCCGCCGCGCTGCAGCGCACCGGGTTCGACCTCGTGATCGGCGGCAACCTCTCGACCGACGGCGCCGGGGGAGTGATCCCCGCGATGGTCGCCGAACTGCTCGCGGTCCCGGCCGCGACCGGGCTGTCGGAAGTCGCGATCACCGACGCGGGCGTGGCGGGCGTGCGGGCATCGGACGGCGCGACGATGCGGGTCTCGAGCCCGCTGCCGGCCGTCATCTCGATCACCGAGGCCCTGCCCGACGCGCGCTTCCCGAACTTCAAGGGCATCATGGCGGCGAAGAAGAAGCCGTTCGAGACCCTGACCCTCGCCGACCTCGGCGTCGCCGCCGACGACGGGGCCGCGGCATCCTCCATCGTCGTCGGCATCGCCGAGAAGCCCGCGCGCGCCGCGGGCGTCAAGATCACCGACGACGGCGATGCCGGGGCCAAGCTCGCCCAGTACCTCAGCGACAACCGCCTGGCGTGAAAGGACCGTGACAGTGGCATTCTCAGCGGATTCGATCCTGGTCCTCCTCGACGTGACGCCCGGGGGCGAGCTGGCGAAGAGCTCGGCGGGCCTCCTCGGCGCGGCCGCCGCCGTGGGCTCCCCGGTGGCGCTCGTCGTCGCCCCGGACGGGCGGCTCGACGCCCTCGCGCAGGCCGCCGCGGCGCTGGGCGCGGGGGCCGTCCTCACCGCCCCGCGCGAAGAGTCAGCCCTCGGTGTGCCGGTCGTGGACGCGCTCGCCGCCGCGGTGACGCGCGTGCAGCCCGACGCGGTGCTCGTGTCGAACTCGACCGAGAGCCGCGACGTCGCGGGCCGCCTCGCCGCCCGGATGCGCGCGGCGCTCGCGGTCGACGCGGTCGGCGTCGCGCGGGACGACGAGGGGATCGTCGCCCATCACTCCGTGTACGGCGGCGCCTACAGCGTCACGAGCGCGGCGACCTTCGGGCCGCTCGTCATCACCGTGCGCCAGGGCGCCGTCGACGCGCGGGCGGATTCCGCCCCGCTGACCGTCGAAGCCCTCGCCGTCACGCCGTCGGGTGTGCCGGCGGCGCGCATCGACGCGGTCGACGAGGTCGTGGTGTCGTCCACGCGCCCCGAACTGCGCGGTGCGGCCAAGGTCGTGTCGGGCGGCCGCGGGCTGGGGTCGCCGGAGAAGTTCGCGCTCGTCGAGCAGCTGGCCGACGCGCTCGGCGCCGCCGTCGGCGCGTCGCGCGCCGCCGTCGACGCCGGGTACGTGCCCTACGCCCACCAGGTGGGCCAGACCGGCGTGTCGGTGTCGCCGCAGCTCTACATCGCGCTCGGCATCTCGGGTGCGATCCAGCACAAGGCCGGTATGCAGACCGCCAAGACGATCGTCGCGATCAACAAGGACGCCGACGCCCCGATCTTCGAGGTCGCCGACTTCGGCGTCGTCGGCGACCTCTTCACGGTGGTGCCGCAGCTCATCGAGGCCCTCGACGCGAAGAAGGCGTAGCCCGCCATGGCGACGAACGTCTCGACGCTGCGCCGCGGCCTGCCGCGTACCCCCGGCGGCGACCCCTGGCCCCCCGCCGGTCCTGCCCTCGCGTCGGCGCCGGTCGCCGACGCGGCGCACCCCGCGGGAGTGGATGCTGCGCCCGCGGGTTCCACGACCCCCGCGGTCGTGGTGGCCGACGTCGACGCTGTTCCGCAGTCGGTTGTGGCGGGTGCGCAGGTCGACGACGCGCCGAAGGTGACTGCGGAACCGCGGGCTGCTGCCGCGACGCGGCCGGTGCGCCGGGGGCTGCCGCGTGTGCCCGGCGGCGAGCCGTGGCCGCCCGCGAGTGTGGCCGCACCCGCCACGAACGTGGCCGCGGTGGCCGCGTCCGATGCCGGTGCGCGCCCAGACATGACACCTTCACCGGCCGGGCAACAGATGACACCGTCGGCGGACGCGAAGGCGCTGCGCCGGGGCCTGCCCCGCGTGGCGGGCGGCGAGCCGTGGCCGCCGGCCGGGTTCGCACCGGCGGCGACCGTCGCGACCGCGACCGCGGCGGCCGAGACCGCGGTGGTGGATGCTGCGTCCGCACCGAGCGCGGAGGCGCCGGCGGTTGCGGTGGCGGAGGTGGCAGCATCCGTTCCTCCTGCCGTCCCCGCGACCGCGACCGGAACCCCGCTCGACCGGCCGCTGCCGTTCACGCGCACCGTGTGGGCGGGCGCGACCGCCAGCACCCACCCGGCGGCCAAGCCGGAACCGAAGCGGATCGGCCCGTTCACCCGAACCCAGTGGGCCGGCGCCGTCATCGTCGGCGGGGCCGGACTGCTGTACGCCGCCGCGATGGCCGTGTTCGCGGTGCGCTGGCTCCTGAGCACCGAGTGGGGTGTGGACTTCCTCGCCGCCTATCCCGGCGAGTACCACCTACCCGAGGGCGCCCCCGTGGGCTTCCCGGCGTGGCTCGGGTGGCAGCACTTCTTCAACGTGTTCCTGATGGTGCTCATCATCCGCTCGGGGCTGCAGGTGCGCACGCAGCAGAAGCCGCCGGCGTACTGGACGCCGCGTCGCGGCGGCGCGCAGGGCAAGGTGAGCCTGACCGTGTGGTTCCACCAGTCGCTCGACGTGCTGTGGGTCGTGAACGGCCTCGTCTTCATCGTGCTGCTGTTCGTCTCGGGGCAGTGGATGCGGATCGTCCCCACGAGCTGGGAGGTCTTCCCGAACGCGGTGAGCGCCGCACTCCAGTACGTCTCCCTGGACTGGCCCACCGAGAACGGCTGGGTGAACTACAACGGGCTGCAGCAGCTCGCGTACTTCACGACCGTCTTCGTCGCCGCCCCGCTCGCGATCGCGACCGGCGTGCGCATGTCGGGATTCTGGCCGAAGAACGCGACGGGGCTCAGCAAGGCGTACCCGATCGAGTGGGCGCGCGCCGTCCACTTCCCGACCATGCTGTACTTCGTGGTGTTCATCGCGGTGCACGTCTTCCTCGTCTTCGCGACGGGTGCGCTGCGCAACCTCAACCACATGTACGCCGCGCAGGGTTCGGTCGATCCGAACGCGTACGCCGACAACTGGACCGGGTTCTGGCTCTTCGCCCTGTCGCTCATCGTGATCGCCGCGGCCTGGGTCGCCGCCCGCCCGCTCGTGCTCGCGCCCATCGCCCGCCTGTTCGGAACCGTCAGCAGCCGCTGATCCCGCCATGCCCCGCTCCGACCGCCGCCTCACCCGCCTCGCCACCTGCGTGCGGGCGCCGAACCCCGGCCCGATGACGCTCGACGGCACGAACACGTACGTGCTGCGTGCGCCCGGGTCGCTGCGCGTCGTCGTGGTCGATCCCGGCCCGATCGACGAGGGCCACCTGGCAGAGATCGAGCGGTTCGGCACCGTCGAGCTGATCCTGCTGACGCATCGCCACCACGACCACTCCGACGCGGTGGCACAGCTCGCCGCGAAGACCGGCGCCGTCGCGCGGGCCGCCGACGAGCGGTGGTGCCTCGGCGGCGAGCCGCTCGTCGACGGCGAACGCATCCACGCCGCCGGCACGATGATCGAGGTCGTCGCGACGCCCGGCCACACGTCCGATTCGGTGTGCTTCGTGCTGCCGGACGACGCGGTGCCCGACGGGCAGCCCGGCACCGCGCCGTCGATCCTCACCGGCGACACCATCCTCGGGCGCGGGACCACCGTCATCGCCCACCCCGACGGGTCGCTCGCCGACTACCTCGCCTCCCTCGGACGGCTCCGTGCGCGGGGCCCGCTCCCTGTGCTGCCGGCGCACGGCCCGGCGCGGCCGGATCTCGTCGCCGTGTGCGACGCGTACATCGCGCACCGCCACGACAAGCTCGAGCGGGTGCAGGCCGTCATCGGCGGTCTCGCGCCGGATCCCGCGGACGCCGAGGTCGTCGAACGCGTGATCGCGGCGGTGTACACCGACGCGCCCGACAGCGTGCTCCCGGCCGCGCGGGCCTCGGTGCGCGCCCAGCTCGCCTACCTCGCCGACCGCGTGTAGCCGGCGGGCGTCACCGCGACACCCGCCGACACCCGCAGGTCACGACGTCTCGTACCGGTACCCGCCGCCCGTCGCCTGCTGGAAGTCCTTCGACTCGTACAGCGTCGCCTGCGTGGCACGCTCGTGCACGATCGCCTCTGCGAACCGTGCGCGCAGCGGTGCCCGCATCGTCTCGCGGATCGCCGTCAGCGCCTCGCGCGGCTGCGCAGCGAGTTCCGCCGCGAGGGTGGCCGCAGCATCCGTGATCCCCTCCAGCGGCGCGACCCTGTCGACCAGCCCCCACGCGCTCGCCTGCTCCATGCCGACGCGCGCGCCGAGCGAGAGCAGCTCGGTGGCACGCTGCGGGCCGACGAGCCAGGGGAGGGTCGCGGTGAGACCGAAGCCGTGGTGGATGCCGATCTTCACGAACTTCGGCCAGAGGTACGCGGTGTCGGCGGCGACGCGGTAGTCGGCGCACAGGGCGAGGCCCATGCCGACGCCGATGCTGCCGCCCGTCAGCTCGGCGATCCAGGGGGTGCGCAGCTCGAGCAGTCCCGGCGCCACGGCGTAGATCGCCTCGGCGGTGTCTTCGGGGTCGCGGGCGGTGTCCCAGTCGCGGCCGGCGCAGAAGTGCTTGCCTGCGCTGCGCACCACGATCGCGCCGCACGCGGGGTCGGCGTCCAGCGTCCGCAGTCCGGCGAGGAGATCCCTCAGCACGAACACCGTCAGGTAGTTCTCGGGCCCGCGGAGGATCTCGACGACGCCGACGCCGTGTTCGTCGGGCTCCGTCACGCGCACGTTCGCCTGGTCTGACATCGGCGCCTCCTCATCGACCCGACCAGTTTACTGATTTTTGATATGCTCGCCACCGCACGGCCCATACGTCATGCCGCCGCTCGAGGCGGCTCGAAGGAGAGCACATGTCGATCGGCGGTTCCAGCGCACTGGTCACCGGGGGCGCGAGCGGTCTCGGCCTCGCCACCGCGAAGCGGCTCGCCGCCGCAGGGGCGAAGGTCGTCATCGTCGACCTCCCCTCCTCGCCCGGCGCCGCCGCGGCGGAAGAGCTCGGGGGAGTGTTCGCCCCCGCCGACGTCACCGATCCTGCGGCCGTCGCCGCAGCCGTCGAAGTGGCCGTCGCGCACGGCCCGCTGCGGGTCGTCGTGAACTGCGCCGGCATCGCGCCGCCGGCGAAGGTGCTCGACCGCGAAGGCGAGCCGTCGCCGCTCGCGGGCTTCGCGAAGATCGTCCAGATCAACCTCATCGGCACCTACAACGTGATCTCGCAGACGGCCGCGGCGATGGCCCGCACCGACGCCGATGCCGACGGCAGCCGCGGCGTCATCGTCAACACGGCGTCGGTCGCCGCGTTCGACGGGCAGATCGGCCAGCCCGCGTACGCCGCCAGCAAGGGCGGTGTGCACGCGATGACGCTGCCGATCGCCCGCGAGCTGGCCCGCTACGGCATCCGCGTATGCACCATCGCGCCGGGCATCATGGAGACCCCGATGCTCGCAGGCCTCCCGCAGGCCGCCCAGGACTCGCTCGGCCAGCAGGTGCCGTACCCGCAGCGCCTCGGCCGCCCCGACGAGTACGCCGCGCTGGTGATGTCGATCGTCGACAACGGCTACCTCAACGGCGAGACGATCCGCCTCGACGGCGCCATCCGGATGGCGCCGAAGTGACCGCCGACCTCGGCGCCGCGTCGTCGCCGGTGCGCCTCTCGGTCGAGGCCGGCGTCGCGCGCCTGACCCTGAACCGCCCCGACCGGCTCAACGCGTTCGACGAGCAGATGGCCCACGCGTGGGTGGCGGCGACGACCGAGGCCGTGTCGCGCGACGACGTGCGCGCCATCCTCCTCGACGCGGCCGGATCCGCCTTCTGCGCCGGCGGCGACGTCCGCGCGATGGCGGCGTCGATGACTCAGGGCTCCCAGCTCGAAGACCTGGCGGCGCTGATCAACCTCGGCATCCTCGCGCTCACCGAGTCCGCGATCCCCGTGGTCGCCGCCGCTCACGGCGCGACCGCCGGCGGCGGCCTCGGCATCCTGCTCGCGAGCGACTACTCCGTCGTCGGCGACAGCTCGCGCATCGGCAGCCGCTACGCGCAGGTGGGGCTCACGCCCGACCTGTCGGTGTCGGCGCACCTGGCCGCCGCGGTCGGTCAGCGGCGCGCCCTGCAGCTGCTGTTGAGCGATCGGATGCTGCGGGCCGACGACGCCCTCGACTGGGGGTTGATCGCCGAGATCGTGCCCGACACCGAGGTCGCAGCCCGCGCGGAGGAGATCGCCCGGGAGTGGGCGGACGGCGCCTCCGGCGCGTACGGCCAGGCCAAGCGCCTGGTGCGCACGCGCGAGGACCGCTCGTTCGCCGAGCAGCTGGCCGAGGAGGCGCGCAGCATCGGCGCCGCCTTCGACACCGACGACGCGCGCGAGCGCGTCGCCGCGTTCGCCGCGCGCTCGGCCGCGCGCCGCTGACCGGCGCGCGGAACGGGCCCCGGCGGGGGCTCAGTCCTCGCGCATCCGGATGATGAGCTTGCCGACGGCGCTGCGGTCGTCGAGGCTGGCGACCGCGGTGGGCGTGTCGGCGAGTGCGTGAACGGTCGTCGCCGGCGGGCGGAACGCCCCGGTGCCGACCGCGTCGCCGAGCGACTCCCACTGGTCGCGCGGCGAGATGGCGCCGGTCGCCATGAGCCCGCCCCACGCGACGCCGATGACGGCGGTGTTCGTCAGCAGCAGGCGGTTGACCTTGACGGTCGGGATGCTGCGCCCGGTGAAGCCGAGCACGAGCAGGCGTCCGTCGGTGGCGAGGCTGCGCAGCGAGTCGGTGAAGCGGTCGCCGCCCACGGGATCCGCGACGACGTCGACGCCCCGGCCGCCGGTGAGCGCGCGCACCGCCTCGAGGAACCCGTCCGGCGCGATCGTCTCGTCGGCACCGGCGGCACGCGCCACGGTGGCCCTCTCGTCCGACGACACGACGGCGATCACGCGCGCCGACACGAGCTTCGCCCGCTGCACGAGGGCGGTGCCGAGGCCGCCGGCGGCGCCGTGCACGAGGACCGTCTCACCGGCGCGCAGGCCGCCGCGGTGCGCCAGCGCGAAATCGGCCGTGAGCACGTTCATCGGCAGGGCCGCGGCATCCTCGAACGAAAGCTCGTCGGGAAGCGGCAGCACCTGCTTGTGGCCGACGAGGGCGTACTCGGCGAACGCCCCCGACGCGCCGATCGCGGCGACGCGCTGACCGGGCACGACGCCGGCGTCAGGCCCCGCGGCCACGACCACGCCCGCGAACTCGCAGCCGATCGTGAACGGCAGCGGAATGCGCAGCTGGTAGTCGCCGCGGGTCTGCAGCACGTCCGGGAAGGTGACGCCGGCGCAGTGCACCTCGACGAGCGCCTGATCGGCGGCGGGTGCGGGGACCGGGACCTCCGTGACCTGCAGTCCCGCGGGTCCGGTGTTGTCGACGTTGCGCACGGCGCGCATCAGGCGAGGAAGGGGCATCCGTCCATTCTGGCCGCCCGGTGGTGCACTGCGTGTCACGCTCGCTCGGCGAAGGCCCGCATGCGCTTGAGGTACCAGGGAACGCGCCGCGCCGGCACGGCGCGGGGCCAGTCGTCGGCGCGGAACCAGGCGTCCGATCCGCCGTCGACGAACACGATGCTGCCGCAGAGGAAGTCCGCCGCGTCCGACAGCATGAAGACCACCCAGTCGGCGAGCTGGCCGGCCGCGCCGAAGCCGCCGATCGGCACCGGGAACGAGCGGATCGCCTTCGCCTCGGCCGGCGTCGCGAGCTGCTTCTCGAGGAGCGGCGTGAGGATCGCGCCCGGCGCGAGCGCGTTCAGGCGGATACCGGCACCCGCCCAGCGGGCGGTCACGGCCTGGCGGCGCACCCAGCGGCTCACCGCGATCTTCGACGCGCCGTACGCCATGGCGGGGGCGTTCTTGCCGAAGAGGCGCGTCGCCTTGACGGCCTTCGCCGAGTCGCCGGCGAGCATCGCGCGGATCGCGCGGCCGGGTACGGCGGGCGTGGTCGTGGTCGCGTTCGACGCGAAGACCACGACCTTCGCGCGGTCGGCCCTGGCCAGTGCGTCGTGCCAGCCGTCGAGCAGCTCGACGACGCCGAAGTAGTTCACCTCGACGATGAGGCGCGGGCGCTCGGCGCCCGGTGCCGGGCCCAGTCCCGCCGCGAGGACGACGCCGTCGAGCGTTCCGCCCGACGCGGCGAGCACCCCGTCGACCGCCGCCTTGCGACCCTCGGCGGTGGAGAGGTCGGCGACGACGTCGGCGGCCTTGATGTCGACGCCGATGACGGTGTGACCCTGCGCGCGGAGCTTCTCGGCGACCTCCGCGCCCATGCCCGACGCTGAACCTGTGACCGCGTACACACCCATCAGGGCGCCTCCTCATCCTGTCCACGACTGTCGAAGCCTGTTTATTGACACATTACGCCAAAAATGGTCGAATAAGCCACATGTCCGACGAGATCGCCGACGAGACGGGCGGCCGGGGCCGTGGCAGGCCGAGCGTCATCGACGCCGACCGCATCGCCGAGACCGCGATCGCGCTGTGGCGCGAGCGCGGCTACCGCACCACCGGCTGGAAGGACATCGCCGAGGCGACGGGCGTGAGCGTCCGCACGCTGATGCGCCACTTCGGCAGTCGTGCCGAGATCCCGTGGACGGGAGTGGATGCTGCGGCCCAGCGCCTCGCGATCAGCCTGGCCGCGATGCCCGACGACGTGCCCACCGGGGAGGCCCTCCGCCGCGCCATCGTCGACTCGGTCACCCACTCCGAGCAGATCTTCCGCGCGGCGCCCGACTGGCTCGCCGTCGTCGCGAACGAGCCGGACCTGATGGTCGCGGCACCGCGCGCCTATGCGCCCTGGACCGGGGCGATCGCGGTGTTCATCGCGCACCGCAACCCCGATGCGCCGCCCGCGATCTGCCACGCGCTCGCGACCGCCTACCAGGCGGCCGCCTTCGCCGCCCTCGCCGACTGGGCCGAGGACGGCTCGCGCGAAGACCCCGACCGTGCCGTCGACCGGATGCTCCGGTGGCTCGACGTGCATGCCCCCACCGCCGACGACGGCGGCGAACCCGAACCCGGCCCCGTCGCAGAAGACGCGGCCGGCACCCGCACACAGGAGAACACGCCATGACCCAGACCATCCCCGACCCGCTCGCACCGGCGCAGCTCGGCCCGGTGACGCTCCGCAACCGCGTCATCAAGTCCGCGACCTTCGAGGGCATGACGCCCGACGCGCTCGTCACCGACAGGCTCATCGACTTCCACGTCAAGGTCGGTGCGGGCGGCGTGGGCATGACGACGGTCGCGTACCTCGCCGTCGCGCCGGAGGGGCGCACCGAATTCGGCCAGGTCTACTGGCGCCCCGAGGCGCTCGCGGGCCTGCGCGAGCTGACCGACGCCGTGCACGCGACCGGCGCGAAGGTGTCCGCCCAGATCGGCCACGCCGGACCCGTGGCGAACTCCCGTTCGACGGGCCTGCCGTCGCTCGCCCCGTCGCGGCGTCCCAACGCCCTCGCCATGGGCATCGACCGCAAGGCCACCGTCGACGACATCCGGCGGATCGTGCGCCAGCACGCCGAGGCCACCCGGCACGCGATCGACGTGGGGTTCGACGCGGTCGAGGTGCACGTCGGGCACAACTACCTCGCGAGCTCGTTCCTGAGCCCCAACATCAACAAGCGCACGGACGAATTCGGTGGCTCGCTCGAGAACCGCGCGCGGTTCCCGCGCATGATCCTCGAGGCCGTGCGCGAGGCGGCCGACGGGCAGATCGCCGTGCTCGCCAAGATGAACATGGCCGACGGAGTGAAGGGCGGGCTGTGGCTCGACGAGTCGCTCTCGTTCGCCCGGCTGGTCGAGGCCGACGGGCACCTCGACGCGCTCGAGCTGACCGGCGGGTCGTCGCTGCTCAACCCGATGTACCTCTTCCGCGGCGACATCCCGCTCGCCGAGATGGCGGCGACGCAGAAGCCGATCATCAAGCTCGGCATGAAGATGTTCGGCTGGGCGGTGTTCCAGAAGTACCCGTACGAGCCGATGTACTTCCTCGACTACGCGCGGCAGTTCCGCGAGGCGCTGTCGATGCCGCTGGTGCTCCTCGGCGGCATCACCGAGCTGGACGCGATGCAGGCGGCCATGCGCGACGGCTTCGAGTACGTCGCGATGGCACGGGCGCTGCTGCGCGAGCCCGACCTCATCCAGCGCATCGGCCGCGACGCCGGCGCGCGCTCGACATGCATCCACTGCAACCTGTGCGCGGCCAGCATCTTCACGGGCACCCGGTGCCCGCTCGTCGCGGGAGCGGCGCCCGTCACACGCTGAAAGTCGCGGCGGCGCTCACCGCAGGAAGGCGGTCGAGCGCCGCACGACGAGCTCCGGGGGGAACACCGTCTGGCGTGGGACGCTCGTGGGATCGGCGGCCTCCTCGAGCACGATGCGCAGCGCCGTGCGTCCGATCATGCGGCTCGGCTGGCGGATGGACGACAGCGGCACGGCAGCCGCGGCCGCGAAGGCGATGTCGTCGAACCCGATGATGGCGATGTCGTCGGGTACCAGCATCCGTCCATCCATCACGAGCGACTGCAGCAGGCCGAGGGCCAGCAGATCGTTCGCGGCGAAGAGCGCATCGGGCCACTCGCGGCGGGGTCGCGAGATGATGCGGGCGCCCGCGGCGACCCCCTGCTCGACGGTCATCGCGGCGGTCGCGACCACCTCGATGTCGACGTGGTCGCCGGCGTTCTCGGCGGCCACGCGCGCGCCGGCGAGGCGGTCGTTCACCTGGCGGATGTCGAACGGCCCGCCCACGAAGGCGATGCGCCGGCGCCCGCCCTCGATGAGGTGCTCGACGGCCAGGCGCCCGCCGGCGACGCTGTCGACCGACACCGACGAGAAGCGGCCGTCGCCGCTGAAGCGGTCCACGAGCACTGTGGCGATACCACGGTCATGCAAGCGCTTCAGGCGCGACGTGACGTCGCCGTAGGGGGCGATGAGGAGCCCCCGCACCTGCTGCTCCTCGAACAGGTCGAGGTAGAGGCGCTCGCGGCGATGGTCCTCGTCGGTGTTGCCGTAGAGGATCGCGATGCCGTGGCTCGTCGCCTCATCCTCAGCGCCGCGCACGACGTCGCTGTAGAACGGGTTCTGCCCGTCGAGCACGACGAAGCCGACTGTCGTGCTGACACCGGCGCGCAGTTTGCGGGCCGCATCGTTGCGCACGTAGCCGAGCTCTTCGATCGCACGCGTGACGCGGTCGGCGGACTCGGCCGACACCTCGCCTGGGCGATTCAGAACGTTCGAGACCGTGCCGACCGAGACTCCTGCGCGTTGCGCGACATCGCGGATGCTCACCGGCACGTCGGCCTCCACTTCTTCGTCGGGACTGTACGTCTGGTCACGATTCGGTCACCGTGGAAGGGTGACTTGACCCGAATCGCCTCCGAACTTTAGAGTAGCCTGAACTTGACCTGAATCGATTCAGGAACTTTCAGGAACACCAATTCACCTCGACGAGGAGGATGCCGTGGCAGCCGATGTCGCACCCGCCGCGCCACCCGCGCCCCCGCCCGCACTCGAACTGAAGCGCGTGGTCAAGTCCTTCGGCCCTGTCGTCGCGCTCCGCTCCGGAAGCCTGACGCTGGACGCCGGATCGATCCACGCGCTGATCGGCGAGAACGGCGCCGGCAAGTCGACGCTCGTCAAGATCGTCGCCGGCCTGTACCGCCGCGACGCCGGCGAGTTCCTGCTCGACGGCGAATCGGTCGACTTCACGAGCACGGCGCAGTCCAAGGCCGCCGGGATCGCGGTGATCTATCAGGAGCCGACGCTCTTCCCCGACCTGTCGGTGACCGAGAACATCTTCATGGGCCGCCAGCCCACGAACCGGATCGGCCGTATCGACCGCAAGGCGATGCGCACCGAGGCCGTCGAGATCTTCCAGCGCCTGGGCGTCTCGCTCGACCCGGACCGCGTCACCGAGGGCCTGTCGATCGCCGACCAGCAGATCATCGAGATCGCGAAGGCGATCTCGCTCGACGCCCGCGTGCTCATCATGGACGAGCCGACCGCCGCCCTGTCGGGCGTCGAGGTCGAGCGCCTCTTCGCCGTAGCGCGGAGCCTCCGTGACGAGGGCCGGGCGCTGCTGTTCATCTCGCACCGCTTCGACGAGGTGTTCGCCCTGTGCGACACCGTCACCGTCATGCGCGACGGCTCGTACATCGACACCACGCCGATCGCCGACACCACGGTCGACGAGCTGGTGCGACAGATGGTCGGCCGCGACGTCACCGAGCTGTTCCCGAAGCTGCCGTCCGAGGTGGGGGAGACCGTGCTCGAGGTGCGAGGACTCACGCGCAAGGGCGTGTTCCGCGACATCTCGTTCGACCTCCGCGCCGGCGAGATCGTCGGGCTCGCGGGACTGGTCGGCGCCGGCCGCTCGGAGGTCGCGCGCGCCGTCTTCGGCGTGGACGCCTACGAGTCGGGCACCGTGAAGCTCCTCGGCTCGGCGCTCCCGAAGGGCAACCCGCGCCTCGCGACCAGCCGCGGCATCGCGCTCGTCCCCGAGGACCGCCGCAAGCAGGGCCTCGTGCTCGACGACGGCGTCTCGCGGAACATCACGCTCGCCATCCGCTCGAAGCTCGCCAAGTGGGGCCTCATCTGGGGCGGACTCGAGAACCGCGCCGCGCAGGTGTGGGCCAGCCGCCTCGAGGTGAAGACCGCGGCGCTCGACGCCGAGACCGGCACCCTGTCGGGCGGCAACCAGCAGAAGGTGGTGCTCGGCAAGTGGCTCGCCACCGAGCCTGCCGTGCTCATCGTCGACGAGCCCACGCGCGGCATCGACGTCGGCACGAAGGCCGAAGTGCATCGCCTCCTCAGCCAGCTCGCGCAGCAGGGCAAGGCGATCCTCATGATCTCGTCCGAACTCCCGGAGGTTCTCGGCATGGCCGACCGTGTCCTGGTCATGCGCGAGGGGCGCCTCACCGGCGAGTTCTCGCGCGAGGCGGCGACGCCCGAAGCCGTGATGTTCGCGGCGACCGCCGATGCGGAGGCCGCCCGATGAGCACCACCACGACTCCCGTCGCGCCCGGCACGAGCGCGGCATCGAAGCTGGTGCGCCACCTCGCCACCGCGCGCGAGACGGGCATCCTGATCGCCCTGCTCCTCGTGGTCGTGGCGGCGACGATCGCCAACCCGACGTTCCTCTTCTCGTCCGACGGCTTCCGCGACCTGCTCCTCACGCCGTCGCTGCTGCTGCTCGTGGCCGTGGGCTCGGCCGTCGTGATCATCACGCGCAACGTCGACCTGTCGGTGGGCTCGATCGTGGGCCTCTCGGCCTATCTGACCGGACGCCTGTTCATCGACGTGCCCGGCATCCCGATCATCGGGGTCTTCGTCGGCGGCGTGCTGCTCGGCGGCCTGCTGGGTGCGATCAACGGCGCGCTCGTCGCGTTCGCCCGCGTCCCCGCCCTCGTCATCACGCTCGGCACGATGTACATCTACCGCGGCATCAACGTCGCGTGGACGGGCAGCGACCGCATCAACGCGTCCGACCTGCCCCGCGACTTCCGCGGGCTCGGCACGGACTCGATCCTCGGCATCCCGATCCTCACGATCATCGCCGTCGTCGTGCTCGTCGTCGCCGCCTGGTATCTGCGCAACATCCGCGGCGGTCGCGAGTTCTACGCGATCGGGTCGGACCCCGCGGCCGCCCACCTGTACGGCCTCAAGGTCAACCGCCGCGTCATCACAGCATTCGTGGTCTCTGGGGCGCTGTCGGGCCTCGCCGGCGTGCTCTACGCCGCGCGCTACGGCACGGTCAGCTCCGCAGCCGGATTCGGGTGGGAGCTGCAGGCGATCGGTGCCGCCGTGATCGGCGGCGTCGCGATCTCGGGCGGCGTCGGCACCGTGTGGGGTGCGGCCATCGGCGCGTTCCTGCTGCTCACGATCAACCGGGCACTGCCGATCCTCGGCATCGACGACTTCTGGCAGCGCGCCGTGGTCGGCGCGCTGATCCTCGGCGCGATCGTGCTCGACCGCGTGCTGGCCGTCCGCCAGCACCGACGACTCATCGCACAACGGGAGGAGACGAGATGACCACCATGACGGATGCTGCGCCCACGCGCGTGTACAAGGCTCACACCCGCCCCGCCTGGCGACGTGTGATCGTCTCCCGGGAAGCCGCGATCATCGGCATCCTGCTCCTCGTCATCATCGTCGCCTCGGCGACGGTGCGGAACTTCGACAGCCCGCTCACGGTCACGTACCTGCTGCGCGACATCGCGCCGATCCTGTTGATCGCCCTCCCGATGACGCTCATCATCATCACGGAGGAGATCGACCTCTCGGTGGCGAGCATCGTCGGCCTCTCGAGCGTGATGACGGGCATCCTGACGCAGGCCGGCCTGCCGTTCCCGGCGGCGGCTCTGATCGCGATCCTGACCGGCACCCTGGCCGGCGTCTTCAACGGGTTCCTCATCACCGTCGTGGGCCTGCCGTCGCTCGCCGTCACCATCGGCACGCTGGCGCTCTTCCGCGGCATCGCGGTCGGGCTCCTCGGCACCACGGCCATCACCGACTTCCCCGAGGAGTGGACCGACCTCGCGAAGGCCAACATCCCGGGGACGCCCATCCCGATGATCATGATCCCGTTCGTGGTGCTCGCGATCGTGTTCGCGATCGTGCTGCACTTCACGCCGTTCGGCCGCTCGCTCTACGCGATCGGCATGAACAAGGAGGCGGCCGCGTTCTCGGGGATCGACGTGGGACGCACGAAGTTCCTGCTGTTCGTCCTCTCGGGCGCCGTCTCGGGCTTCGCCGGCGTGTACTTCACGCTGCTGTACTCCAACGCCCGCGGCGACAACGCGATGGGCATGGAGCTCCAGGTCATCGCGGCCGTGCTGCTCGGCGGGGTCTCGATCTTCGGCGGTCGCGGCGCCCTGCACGGCGTCATCGCGGGCGTGCTGCTCATCGGCGTGCTCGGCTCGGCCCTGCGCCTGGCCGGCGTCACCAGCGACGTCATCAACATCATCACGGGAGTGCTCCTCATCCTCTCCGTGGTGTCCTCCAGCCTCCTCGCCTGGCTCCAGCGCAGACGCGCCGCCGCCATCGGGAAGAGAAAAGGGCGGGGCGAGGCGACAGACGCCACGTAACCACCTGCAACCACCACCTCGCAGCACTGCACAGCACCTGCACAACGAAGGGAAACAAGGATGTTCGGACTTCAGCGCAAGGGCCGCATGGCCCTCGCTGCGGCGGCGCTCACCGTGGGTGTGGCGCTCGTCGCGACGGGCTGCTCCGGCGGCGGCACCGGCGGCAACGGCGGCTCGACCGAGGGCGGCGGCGACGCCAACCTGTCGATCACGATGCTGCCGAAGAACCTCGGCAACCCGTACTTCGACACCTCGACCAAGGGCGCCACGGAGGCGGCGGACGAGTTCGGCGGCACGATCGACGAGGTCGGCCCGTCGGAGGCGTCGCCCACCTCGCAGGTGCAGTACATCCAGACCGCGGCACAGCAGGGCGCGGGCGGCCTCATCGTGTCGGCGAACGACCCCGAGGCCATCTGCGACGCGCTGAACGAGGCGCGCGACGCGGGTGTGAAGGTCGTCACGTTCGACTCCGACACCAACGCGGACTGCCGTGACCTGTTCATCAACCAGGCCACCGCGGACGGCATCGCCAAGGTGCAGGTCGACGAGATCGCCACGCAGATCGGCGACGCCGGTCAGATCGCGATCCTGTCGGCCTCGGCCAACGCGACGAACCAGAACGCGTGGATCGAGACGATGAAGGAGCTCCTCGTGAGCGACCACCCGAACATCGAGCTGGTCGAGGTCGCGTACGGCGACGACGACGACCAGACGTCGTTCGACAAGACCGCGGCGCTCCTGCAGACCTACCCGGAGCTCAAGGGCATCATCTCGCCCACCACGGTCGGCATCGCCGCCGCGGCCCGCTACCTCTCGACCTCGGAGTACAAGGGCAAGGTCGCGCTGACCGGCCTCGGCACCCCGAACCAGATGCGCGAGTACGTCGAGGACGGCACCGTCACCTCGTTCGCGCTGTGGAACCCGGAGGACCTGGGCTACCTCGCCGCGTGGGCCACGCAGGCGCTCATCACCGAGGAGATCACCGGCAAGGAAGGCGACACCTTCGAGGCCGGCAAGCTCGGCTCCTACGAGGTCGGCGCCGACGGCGTCGTGCTCCTGGGCGAGCCCTACGTGTTCAACAAGGACAACATCGGCGACTTCGACTTCTGAGTCGCAGCCGCCCGCACAGCAGGGGCCGGATCCTTCGTGTATCGGGCCCCTGCCTGTTGTCGTCGGGCGTGCCGACCTCGCCGCCTACCCGCCGCGAACCCGCGAGAACCGCAGCGTCACGATCTCGAAGGGACGAAGCGTCAGCACCACCGGCAGCGTGTCGGACGGCTCTCCGTCCGGGCGCTCGAGCAGATCCGTGCGGACGCCGGCGACGGCGTCGAATCGAGGCGACACCGTGACGGTGCCGCGGCCGCCGGTGGACTCGTACAGCCGCAGGATCACGTCTCCGGACCCGTCGTCGGCGAGCTTCACGGTCTCGGCGACGACCCCGGCGCCGTCCACGTCGAAGAGCGGGTCGACGGCGCGTGCGCCCGACACGCGTCGAGGCGGGAGGTTCAGGCGGTGCCCCTCGGCCACGGCATCGCGGATGCCCGCTCCCGGACGGATCGACACGCGCAGGGTGTGATGCCCCTGGTCCGCCGCGGGGTCGGGGAACCTCGGTGCCCGCAGCAGCGAGAGCCCCAGCGTCGTCGCGCGACCCCCGCCCCGGCGGACCATCCGGCTCGCGTCGTGGCCGTACGTCGAATCGTTGGCGATCGCCACGGCGTAGCCGGGCTCGGCGACGTAGGCCCAGCGGTGCGCGCAGAACTCGAAGCGCGCAGCATCCCATGACGTGTTCTCGTGGGTCGCGCGGCGCACATACCCGAACTGGGTCTCGGCCAGCACGTCGTCGGCGTGGACGTCGAGGTCGGCGAAGAGCTTCAGGAGCTTCTGGCTCTCTCGCCATTCGATGTCGAACGCGAGGTCGATCGCAGCCGAGTCCGGTGCGAGCGAGATGCGCTGCGTGAGCCGGGAGCCCGCGAACGCGCGGACGACGGTCACGACGACGGTGCCGTCGACGGATGCTGCGACCTCGACGGCTTCGGGCGCCTCGGTGTCGAGCGGGGTGGCGGTGCGGCGGTAGTGGTCGTCGATGTCCCACGCGTCCCACTCGGTCGGGGTGTCGCGGTGCAGCACGAGCCGGTTGGCGGCTCCTCCCGGCGCGACGGCCTCTCGGCCGGTGGCAGCATCGACGAGCGACACGATGCGGCCGTGGTCATCGACCACCGCGCGTACGCGTCCGTTGTCGATCGTCACGGCTTCGTCCGCCGTGCGATGCCAGGTCACCGCCTGCGTGCTCGCGCGCGGCGCGGCGACGCCCAGCGCCGGAACGCCGTCGACCGTCATCGCGGTGGCGTTCGCGACCAGCTCGGCCTCGCCCTCGCCGGTCAGCGCGGCCAGGCTCGCATCGATCAGCGCGGTCAGCTCGTCGGCGAGGGCGGCGTAGTCGCGCTCCGCCTCGCGGTGGACCCATGCGATCGAGCTGCCGGGGAGGATGTCGTGGAACTGCAGCAGCAGCACCCGCTCCCAGATCCGCCGCAGCTCGGCGGCGGGGTACGGCGTATCCGCGCGCACGGCGGCCGTGGTCGCCCACAGCTCTGCCTCGTGCAGCAGCTGCTCGCTGCGGCGGTTCCCGCGTTTCGTGCGCGCCTGCGAGGTGAACGTGCCGCGGTGCAGCTCGAGGTACATCTCTCCGGACCACACCGGGGCGCCGGGGTACTCGGCCTCCGCCTGCTCGAAGAAACGACGAGGCGTGTCGATCTCGACGCGGGGGAGACCTTCGAGGTCGTGTGAGCGCTCCGCCGCCGCGATCATCTCCCGCGTGGGGCCGCCGCCGCCGTCCCCCCACCCGAAGGGCACGAGCGACAGCGTCGCCGTGCCCGCCTCCTGGAAGTTGCGCTCGGCGTGCAGCAGCTCGTCGGGCGTGAGCTGCGAGTTGTAGGTGTCGGCAGGCGGCAGGTGCGTGAAGACGCGCGTGCCGTCGATCCCCTCCCACCAGAAGGTGTGGTGGGGGAGGCGGTTCACCTGATTCCACGACATCTTCTGCGTCAGGAACCAGCGGTTCCCGGTTCCCCGCACGATCTGGGGGAGCGCCGCCGAGTATCCGAACGAGTCCGGCAACCAGACCTCCTCGGTCTCGACACCGAACTCCTCGTGGAAGAACCGCTTGCCGTGCGCGAACTGCCGGATCATCGACTCCCCGCCCGGCATGTTGGTGTCGGACTCGACCCACATGCCCCCGACGGGCGCGAACCGGCCGTCGCGGACCCGCTCGCGCACGCGCGCGAACACGCCGGGGTGGTGCTCCTTCAGCCACGCGTACTGCTGCGCCGACGAGGCGGCGAAGACGAACCCGGGGTGGTGGTCCATGAGGTCGAGCGCGTTGGAGAAGGTGCGCGCGACCTTGCGGACGGTCTCCCGCACGGGCCAGAGCCACGCGGAGTCGATGTGCGCGTGGCCCACGGCCACGATCCGATGGCTGGACGCGTTCGCGGGCGCGGCGAGATAGGGGGCGAGGAGGGCACGGGCGGCCGGCGCGGTGGCGGCGACGTCGTCGGGGTCGATCGCGTCGAGCATGCGATCGAGGCCGTGCAGGATGCGGCTGCGGCGGGTGGAGTCGGCAGGCAGCTCCCGCGCCAGGCCATCGAGCGTGCGCACGTCCTGGAGGAGCTCCCAGGCCTGCTGGTCGCGGAGGGCGAACGCGATGGTCCCGAGCGAATAGAGCGGTGCGGGGCCGGCGGTCGCCTTGTCTCCCAGCCCGGTCGGCGCGAAGGTGTAAGCGCCCGCCACGTCGGGGTTCGCCGCGGCCTCCACGTAGAGCAGCAGCTCGCCGGCGTCGTCGACCGAGCACGGGAGATGGTGGCTGCGGGGCGACACCGCCTTGACGACGCTGCCGTCGGGCCGGTACGCGAGTCCCTCCGCCTGGAACCCGGGCTGCCCGGCGGTGAAGCCGAGATCGCACAGGATCTCGGTGGCGGCGGGATCCCAGCCCGGGGGAATCGTTCCCGACAGGCGGAACCACGTCGAGCTCCACGCCCGCCCCCACGTCCATCCGTCTGTCGTCGGCTCGTAGCGCTGCCCGACAGCGTGCGAGAACGGCACCGGCTCGTCGGGCACCTGCCAGTGCGCGACCGTCAGCGGCTGTTGCGTGGTGTACACCGCCGGCTCGAGGCGCTCGCGGATGAACCGCCTCAACCGTGCCTCCACGCGCGTCCGGTCGTCGTGCATCTGTGCATTCCTCACTTGCGACTGTCGCCGCCGTCGTCGTCGATCGCGGGTTGCCCATCGCTGAGCCGTCATGCAAACCTAGACCATCTGTAAACCGGTTTCAAAGGTGTAGGTCATGCCCTGTCACGCACTCGTGCTTCCAGGAGGAAGCTACCGCAGTCACGCGCCCCACGAGGCGGAACCCGTGGTGGAGTGGCTCGAGGCGCTGGGAATCCCCGCGAGCGTCTTCCGGTACCCCGTCGGCCGGCCCCATCCGGCCGCGCACGCGGCGATCGGCGCCCGGATCGCGGAGCTCCGCCGCGAGGGCGCGGATCGCGTGCTCGCGGTGGGCTTCTCGGCGGGCGGCCACGCCGCGGGACTGGCGGCACTCGGCCCCGCCTCACCGCACGCGCGACCGGACGCCGTCATCCTCGGATACCCCGTGGTTTCGCTGGAATCGCACTCCCATCAAGGGTCCAGTGAGGTGCTGCTCGGAGGGCGGGACGACAGCGGCGCGCGGTCGGATCTGTCGCTCGAGACGCTGGTCACGCCGGACGCGCCGCCGTTCTTCATCTTCCATTCACTCGACGACGAGAAGGTTCCGGCGGACCACTCGCTGCTCCTCTCGCAGGCGCTACGTCGCGAGCGCGTGGCGCACGAGCTGCACCTGTACCCGGTGGGCGGTCATGGTTGCGCCCTCGGTGGTCCGGGAGTGGAGTGGACGGCGGCCTGTGAGCGCTGGCTCGACTCCGGCGGCTGGGTGAGAAAACGATTCCTGGTTGACAGCGGGGCTCGATTGGGCAAGAGTACTGAAACCGGTTGTTAGCGATATGAGACGACGGAACCGAGCTACGAGGGAGTAGAAGAGATGACACAGCAGCATCGTTGGCTTCGCGCGGGAGGCGCGGTCGCCACCGTCGCGATCGCGGGCCTCGTGGTGAGCGGATGTGCAGGGGGAGCCGCGCCGGCGGCATCGCCGTCGGCCGCGGCCGTCGCCTGCGATCCCGACGCGGACGTCACCATCACGGTGGGCGAGCGCCCGACAGCGGACCAGGCGGCGAACCTCGAAGCATGGCAGAACGCGGTCGCGGCGTTCGAGAAGGCGCACCCGAACATCACGATCGACGACGAGGAGACGAAGTACGACGTCACCACGTTCCCCGCCCTCCTCGTCGGCGGAACGCTTCCGACGACGCTCCAGGTGCCTTTCACCGACATCCAGTCCCTCATCGAGCGCGGGCAGGCGGCCGACATCACGGCGTACGTCGAAGACGACGACGTGCTGAGCCAGCTGAACCCGCAGCTGGCCGCGGTCACGCAGGACGCCGATGGACACACCTTCGGCGTCGTCCGCGCCGCCTACACGATGGGCCTCATCTACGACCGCGCCCTGTTCGAAGAGGCGGGGCTCGATCCCGACGCCCCGCCGGCGACGTGGGACGAGGTGCTCGACGCCGCCGCGACGGTGACGGAGGAGACCGGGCAGACCGGCTTCATCATCCCGACCACCGCGAACACGGGCGGCTGGCTGCTCACATCGATGTCGTACTCGAACGGCGATCTCGTCGAAGAGGTCGACGGCGACACGACGACCGTCACGCTCGACACGCCGGGCATGGAGGCGAGCCTGCAGTTCCTCCACGACGTGCGGTGGGAGAAGGATGCTGCGGGCGCCAACTACCTGTACGACAACAACGCCGTCCGCGACGACCTCGCCGCCGGCGTCATCGGGCAGAGCCTGAACGGCGCCAACCTCTACAACAGCCTGGTGATCGGCCGCGGGATGCCGAAGGAGGACTTCGGCCTGGCGCCGTTCCCCGTCGGCGACGACCCCGCCGGTGTGCTCGGCGGCGGCAACATCCAGTGGTACAACCCGAAGGCGACGCCCGACCAGCTGTGCGCGGCGCTGGAGTGGACGAAGTTCTACTTCCTCGACCGGTACGTCGACGAGGAGGCGGCCACGACCTGGGCCGAGGCGCAGGTGGCGGATGACCTCCCCGTCGGCCTCCCGGAGGTGCCGGTCGTGTCGGAGGAGCAGTACGACACCTACCTCGGCTGGATCGAGCCGTACATCAACGTGCCGCGTGAGAACTACACGGCCTACCTCGACAGCCTCGCGAACGCGACGATCGTGCCTGAGCCGGCGAAGAAGGCGCAGGAGCTGTACGCCGCACTCGACCCGGTGGTGCAGGCCGTCCTCACCCGTGAGGACGCCGACTTCACGCAGCTCCTGAAGGCCGCTCAGACGCAGGTCCAGGACCTGGTCGACGCCGGCTGACGCGCTCCGGGTGGTCGCGGCCGCGTGCCGCGGCCACCCGGACGCAAACCCCGACTCCACACCCGACGGGAGAACCACCGTGACCGCCACCGCCCCACCCGTGCTCGCCGAGCGCGACGCCGTCCCGGCCGACGCGCGGCCGCCGGCGAAGGATCCTCGCCGGCGCCGCGGACCGGTCGCCGCGTTCACCTCATGGGTGCGCCGGGGCGGCGTCTCGACGCTGGTGATCTTCCTGCCGTTGCTGATCACGTTCGGCTATTTCGCATGGTGGCCGATCCTGAAGAGCCTCATCCTGGCATTCCAGAGCACGGACCTGATCACCGAGCCGTCGTGGGTCGGGCTGCGCAACTTCGAGCGGGTGCTGGCCGATCCGCTGCTGTGGACGGCGGCGGGGAACACCGTCTGGTTCGCGACGCTCGCGCTGCTCATCGGGTTCCCCCTGCCGATCCTGATGGCGATGCTGATGGCCGAGCTGCGGCGCAGTCGCCAGATCTCGAGCGTGCTGGTCTACCTGCCCGTGATCATCCCGCCGGTCGTGAGCGTGCTGCTCTGGAAGCAGTTCTACGATCCCTCGGCATCGGGCCTCTTCAACACCGTGCTGGGCTGGTTCGGCCTCGGGCCGATCGGGTGGCTGCAGGATCCCGCGCTCGCGATGCCCAGCATCGTCATCCAGGCGACCTGGGCGACCGCGGGCACCGCGACGATCATCTATCTCGCCGCGCTCATGTCGATCCAGGCCGAGCTGTACGACGCTGCGGAGGTCGACGGCGCGTCGATCCTGCAGCGGATGTGGCACGTCACCCTCCCGCAGCTGCGCAGCGTCATCCTGCTGATGCTGCTCCTGCAGATCATCGGGACCATGCAGGTCTTCACCGATCCGTTCGTCATGACCGGCGGAGGGCCGGAGAACCGCACGGTCACCCTTCTGATGCTCATCTACAACTACGCCTTCCTGTCGGGCGACTTCGGCAAGGCGACAGCGCTGAGCCTGCTGCTCGCGCTCGTGCTGAGCGTGGTCTCCGCCATCTATCTGCGTCTCACGCGGAAGTGGAGTGAATCATGACGTCCGTGACGACCACGGTGCGCGCCATCGTCACGCGCTCCCGCGACAAGGACGAGTCGGAGGAGCGGTCGAACATCTCGGCGCTGGACCGCAGCAGCCGCACCGTGCGGATCGTGACGCGCATCCTCGCCGTGGTCCTGATCGCGGGGCTCGTGGTGGTCTCGTTCGGTCCGCTGCTGTGGCTCTTCAAAGCAGCCCTCTCGACGAGCCAGGACATCCTCAAGTACCCGTTCGAGTGGTGGCCCAGCGGCATCCAATGGCAGAACCTGCCCGACGCGTGGTCGCAGATCCGGATCGGGCAGTACCTGCTCAACACCGTGTGGATGGCGGCCGGATGCTGGTTCTTCGGCCTGCTCGTCGCCCTCACCGGTGGGTACGGCATCGCAATCCTTCGGCCGAAGTACGCCAAGGCGGTCAACATCGCCGTCCTCGCGACGCTCTTCATCCCGGGCGTCGTGTCGCTGATCTCGCTGTACGTCACGATCCTCGACGTGCCGCTGATCGGCGTGAATCTCGTCAACACGTTCTGGGCGGTGTGGCTGCCGACCGCCGCCAGCGCCTTCAACGTGCTCCTCGTCGCCCGCTTCTTCGACCGGCTGCCCCGGGATGTTTTCGAGGCCGCCCGGATCGACGGTGCCGGGGTGTTCCGCGTGTTCTGGTCGATCGTGCTGCCGATGTCGCGCCCGGTCATCGGGGTGGTGTCGCTCCTGACGATCGTCGGGTCGTGGAAGGAGTTCCTCTGGCCGCTCCTCGTGCTGCCGTCGCCCGACCTCCAGCCGCTCTCGGTGGGCCTCTATCGCGTCAGCGACACGGCGCCGACCAGCCTGCTGATGGCCGGGATGTTCATCTCGGTGATCATTCCCATCGCCCTCTTCCTGTTGTTCCAGCGTCAGTTCCTCCGCAGCGCCGGCCAGGCCGGTGCGATCAAGGGGTGACCGAAGAAGGTCGCCCGGAACGGAATCAGCCGTGACTCACACTCATCGGCGCGCATCGTCGCGCGCCCTCGCGATCATCGCCGCCCTCGTCATGGTGGGCGGACTCCTCCTGGCGACCGCGCCGCGGGCGTCCGCGACCATCGCCGAGTCGGACTCGTTCGACGGCTGGAGCGCGAACGTCTCCGGCGCCCCGGATTTCGTCATCCGCGCCGACACCGGCACCGCGCATGACGGCGCGGCCTCCGCGCGGATCGAGTTCGCCTCCGCCTACTCCACCAAGTACGTCGACCTCCGCCAGAACATCCGCGCCAACGGCGGCACGACCTACGCGATGAGCGCGTGGGTCCGCACGGAGAACCTCTCGTCGTCCGGCGCCGCATACGTCGTACTCAGCGGCGACCACTCCCAGCGGGTCGAGCTGCCGGCCGGCACCAACGACTGGACCCGCCTGGAATGGACATACACCCAGCCCGCCGGGAGCATGACGTTCGTCATGCGGTTCCTGGTGCGCGGCACCGGCACGGTGTGGGTCGACGACGTGCGGATGACGGCACCGGGCAGCGCCACGAACCTCGTGATCAATCCCTCGTTCGAATCGCACAACCCGCCACCGGGAACGCTGGCGTTCTCCGACACCGCGCTCGTGTACGAGGTGGGCGAGGCCGAGGTCGGCGTCACGACGATCGCCGACAGCGTCGCGTGGGACGTCCGCGCATCCTCGGGCCAGCGCATCGACTCCGGCTCTGCCGCTGTCACGGATGACACCGCGCGCATCGATCTCTCGGCGCTCCCCGCGGGCTACTACTCGGTCACCCTGTCGGTCGACGCGCCCGTCGCCGCGACGAGGACCGGGACGCTGGCGATCGTCCAGCCGCCGTCCGCGACTCAGGCCGAGTCCCGCCGTCCCGTGGGCGTCGCCGTGCACGTCAACCGCTACTCGGTCGACCAGGTCGACGCGCTGATGGCGCCGTTGAACGCCGGTGTCCTGCGCGAAGGGCCGTCGTGGGACACGATCGAGACCGCGCCGGGGGTGTACGAGTTCCCCGCGCTCTTCGACGCGCAGCTCGCGGCAGCGAAGGCGCGGGGGGAGCGGCCGCTGGTGATCCTCGCGTACTTCAGCCGCTGGTACGACGGCGGCAAGACGCCGAGTTCGCCGGAGGGCATCGCGGCCTTCGCGAGCTACGCGGCCGCTGCGGCCGCCCACTACGGGGCCGACGTCGACTACGAGATCTACAACGAGTTCAACCACACCTTCAACAACGGCGCCTGCGGCATGACGGCCGCCTGCTATTACGACCTGCTCGTCCCCGCGGCCGCGGCGATCCACGCCGCCGCCCCGGGTGCGCGCGTGGTCGGCCCCGTCAGCGCGGGCGCCAAGTGGGACTTCATGGAGGAGCTGTTCGCGCTCGGCGCGCTGCAGCACCTCGATGCGGTCAGCTATCACACGTACGACTTCCCGGTGGCGCCGGAAGGCCGCACCGAAGCGGGCGTCGCCACCCTCCGCGCGCTGATCGACGAGTACGCGCCGGGCTCCGGCATCCCGATCTGGCTCAGCGAGCACGGCTGGACGACCACGACCGGCGGCACCACAGAGCAGCAGCAGGCCGCGTACGTCGTCCGTTCCGCCGCCCTCCTCGAGGCCGCCGGGGTCGAGCGCATCGTCTACTACGAGCTCATCGACTCCGGTCACAATCCGGCCGAGCAGGAGCACAACTTCGGCATCTCGCGTCTGCCCGACGACGGCGGCACGGCACTCACGCCGAAGCCCGCGTACCCCGCACTGGCGGTCTTCAACCGGCTGACCGCGGGCCGCGAGCTCACCGAGCTGCACCGGCTCGACGGTGCCATGATCGCGGACTTCACGGATGCTGCGGGTGACGTGCTGCGGATGCTGTGGGCGACCGCACAGCCGATGACCTTCGGCGTCGAGACGTCGGCCGATGCCCGGCTCACGCAGGGCGATGGACGCTCGTGGCAGGCACGCTCGAACGGGCGGATCGAGCTGACCGTGGGCGCGAACCCCGTGTTCCTCAGCGGCGCTGTCGCGACGCCGGCGCTCGTCGCCGATCCCGCGGTGGTGATCGCCACCCCGGATCGGATCGCATTGAACGGAGCCCCCGCGGTGCCGGTGCACGTCGACCGCGCCGCACTGGCGATCACCGGCGACGTCTCGGTCTCCGGGCCCGTCGGCGGCACCACCGTACTCAGCGGCGACGACGCGGCGGTTGAAGGAACAACGACCCTCGCACCGCTCCGCGAACTCGGCACCCGGCCGCTCGCGTACACGGTGCACGCCGACGACGGCGTCGTCGCGTTCGTCGACGATGTCGCGCAGGTGGTCGAGAACCCCGTGCTCGCGGTCGGCCCCGCCGTCGGATCCGCGCCGGGCGCGGGCCCGCACCTGGCCTTGACGATGCAGAACCTCGCCGGGGCCGGAGAGGCCACGGTCGCGGATGTCTCGTACACGGTCGGCCCCGCCACCGGCGCGCTGCCGCCCACGACCCTCGCCGAGGGCGAGGCGCGATCCGTCGGGATCGACTCTCCCGGTCTCGCGCCGTGGCAGCCGTACCCCTTCACGGTCACCGCGTCCACACCGTCGGGCGGGCGGACGCTCACGGGTACGACAGCTCTCGCGGCGATCCCCGCCGAGCCCGCCACCCCGGTGGACGTGCCCTGGCGTGACCGCGCGTCGTACGTGACGATCGCCGGCGGCTCGCCGGACCCCGACGACCTCGGCGGCACGTTCGCCCTGTCGTGGAGCCCCGACGGACTGCGAGTGCGGTCAGCGGTGACCGATCAGGACCACTCTGCCGCCGCGTCGATCGACCGGCTCTGGTCGGGCGACTCGCTGCAGTTCGCTGTCGCACGCGGCATCCCCGGGGCCGACCCGCAGTCGCGCGTCGAACTCGGCGCATACCTGGGCGCCGACGGCGCGGGCGTCTACCGCTACACGGCGCCCGTCGGCGTCGTCGACGACGCGACGGCGGTCGTGACCCGCACCGGCACGACGACGTCGTACGACCTCACCGTCCCGTGGGAGGTGCTGGGCATCGACCCCCGCGACGGCGCGTTCTCGTTCTCGATCCTGGTGAACGACAACGACGGCGGCGTGCGTGAGGGCTTCTACGAGTGGGGCAGCGGCATCGGCTCCGCGAAGAACGCGTCCCTGTTCGTGCCGGTGCTGCCGCTTGTCACCGACGGCGCGGCGGTCGAGGCATCCGTTCAGGGTCTCTGCGTGGGAAAGCGACCGCTCTGGGCCGTGAAGGTGCGCAATGCCGGCGACGCCCGCAGCGACCTGAGCGTGCAGAGCGGATTCGCCGAGGCGGAGCGCTCGTCCGTCCCCGCCGGCGCGGCGGCCGTGCTCCGGCTGCGCTCCACCGACCCGGAGATCGCCGCGGGCAGCGTCCGGGTCACCGCCTACGTGCCGGGAACGGATGCTGCGCCCGCCGGCTCGTACGCCACCGTCGACGTCGCGGCGCCCGCGGTCGCATGCGACGACTAACCACTGAGAGGACCACACCCATGACCCGACCGACCCGGTACGCGCTCATCGGCACCGGCGCGCGCGCCCAGCTGTATCTCGAGGCGCTCAGCGGCCCGTACGCGGAGCGCGCGCACCTCGTCGCGTGGGCCGACCCGAACCCCGGCCGCCTCGACTGGAACGAACGGCGGCTCGTCGATGCCGGGCGCTCCGCCCCCGAGCGGTTCGAGGCGGCAGACCTCGCCGACGCGATCGCCCGGTACGGGATCGAGCGCGTGATCGTGACCGCCCCGGACTTCGCGCACGCCGATCTGGTCGTGGCCGCGCTCGAGGGCGGCGCTGATGCGATCGTCGAGAAGCCGCTCACGACCGATGCCGAGGGGGTGCGCCGGATCGCGGCCGCCGTCGAGCGCACCGGGCGCTCCGTCACCGTGACGTTCAACTACCGCTACTCGCCCCGCAACACGGCGCTCAAGCGGCTCATCGCCGAGGGCGAGCTCGGCGAGATCACGTCGGTGCACTTCGAGTGGCTCCTCGACACGTCGCACGGTGCCGACTACTTCCGTCGCTGGCACCGTCTCAAGCAGAACTCCGGCGGCCTGCTCGTCCACAAGTCCTCGCACCACTTCGACCTGGTGAACTGGTGGCTGGACGATCTGCCCGAGCGCGTCTTCGCCACCGGGGGACTGCGCTTCTACGGCGCCGGCAACGCCGAACGGCGGGGGCTCGGCCCGCGGCCGGCGCGGGGCACGGTCGATGTCGCCGAGCGCGATCCGTTCTCGCTCGACCTGCGCGAGCACGAGGTGCTGCGCGGCCTCTACTACGAGCAGGAGGCGCACGACGGCTACCTCCGTGACCGCGACGTCTTCGCCGACGACATCACCATCGAAGACAACCTGTCGCTGATCGTCGATTACGCACGAGGCAGCAGCATGACGTACGCACTCAACGCCCATTCGCCGTGGGAGGGCTACACGGTCGCGGTGAACGGCACCCGTGGCCGCGCGGAGCTCTCGGTCGTCGAGCGCGGCGCGATCCTGCTCGATGCGACCGGCCGGCAGCAGGTCGTCGACCCGAGCGCGCACCCGCAGGACGTCGCGGACGACACGGGGCGCCGGGTGGGGGAGCGGCTCGTCGTGCAGCAGCACTTCGGGGCGGCCCGCGAGGTCCCGATCGCCCGTGTCGCGGGCGGCCACGGCGGCGCGGACGACGCGCTTCTGCGTGACCTGTTCGACGGCGCCGGCGACGATCCCCTCGGTCACGCGGCATCGTGGCTCGACGGGGTGCGCGCGATGGCCGTCGGCGTCGCGGGGAACGCCTCGCTGGTCTCGGGACTGCCGGTGCAGACGAGCGATCTCCCGTTCGGGCCGGCCGCCGCAGCACTGCAGCCGGCGACCGACACTGCTGTGGCGGCATCCTGATGTCCCGCTTCGATCTGCCTCTCGACGAGCTCGAGCGCTACCGCCCGGCTGTCGCCGAGCCGGAGGACTTCGACGACTTCTGGCGCGCGACGCTGACCGAGGCGCGGGCGGCCGGCGGCGCGGCGACCGTTCGCGATGCGGCCGTCCCGCTCCGGGTGATCCGCGCCTCCGAGTTGGTGTTCCCCGGGTTCGCGGGGGAACCCGTCCACGCCTGGTACCTGCGTCCCGCGCACACCGAGGAGCCCCTGCCTGCGGTCGTCGAGTTCCTGGGCTACGGCGGCGGCCGCGGCATGCCGCAGCAGCGGATGACCTGGGCGGCGGCCGGTTTCGCGCACATCGTCATGGACACGCGCGGGCAGGCCGCCGCCGACACCGCGGATCCGCACGGATCGGAGCCGAGCGTTCCCGGCTTCGTCACGCGCGGCATCGGCTCGCCCGAGACGTACTACTACCGGCGGGTGTTCACGGATGCTGCGCGGTGCGTCGACGCCGTGCGCGCGCTCGACGGGGTCGACGCCGACGCGGTCGCGGTCGCCGGGGGCAGCCAGGGCGGCGGCATCGCGCTCGCCGTCGCCGGTGTTCACGACGGCGTTGCCGCCGCCGTCGTCGACGTCCCGTTCCTCTGCCACTTCCGTCGGGCGGTGGGAATGACGGGCCGCGATCCGTACCAGGAGGTGGCGCGCTACCTCTCGATCCATCGCGGTCGTTCCGACGAGGTGTTCCGCACCCTCTCGTACTTCGACGGGGTGAACTTCGCCGCACGGGCGGTCGCGCCGGCGCTCTTCTCGGCCGGCTTGCAGGACCCGGTGTGCCCGCCGTCGACCGTGTTCGCGGCCTACAACGCGTACGCGGGTGCCGACAAGAGCATGGTGGCGTTCGAGTTCAACGAGCACGAAGGCGGCGGCGCCGAGCACTGGCCGGCTCAGGTGCGGTTCCTCGACACGCACCTCGGTGCGGCCCGGATTCCGGACCGTGGGCTCGAGCTCTCGCTGTTCGCGGCGACCGGTCAGTAGGATCTCCTGATGGTCACGCAAAGAGCTGTGCGACTGAGCGACGTCGCCGCGGTGGCCGGGGTGTCGAAGGCGACGGCGTCGAAGGCGCTCAACGGCAGCCCGCTCGTCTCGGCGGCGACGATGGCGCGCGTGCGCGAAGTCGCCGACCGCCTCGACTTCCGCCCGAACGCCCTCGCGCAGTCGTTCGCCTCCGGACGCAGCCGCACCGTGGGCCTGTTGACCCACCGGGCGACGGCGACCTTCTCCCGCGCGGTCGTGATGGGGGCGATCCTCGAACTGGGCCGGCGCGAGCGCGCCGCGCTCGTCTTCGACGGCCGCATCAACGCGCATCACGAGATGACCGAGAGCATCCGCACGCTCCAGGATCGGCGCATCGACGGCCTGCTTGTGGTCGGCGCCGGGTACGGCCGTGTCACGCCGTCATTGAGCCACCAGTTCCAGGTGCCGGTGACCTACGCGTTCGCGGCGTCCGACAACCCCGAGGACTCGGTCTTCGTGCCCGACAACGAGCAGGCCGGCTACCTCGCCACGCGCCACCTGCTCGACGGCGGGCGCACGCGCATCGCGTACGTGTCCGCCGACCGCGAGGACCTCGCCGTCCGTCGCCGCGAGTCCGGGATGCGTCGTGCGCTCGACGAGGCCGGGGTCGCGCCCGTCGCGACGCTGTACGGCTCGTGGCGTCAGGAATGGGGCGAGCAGGCCGTGGGCGTTCTCCTCGATTCCGGCACCGACTTCGACGCGGTGTTCTGCGGCAACGACCACATGGGGTTCGGTGTGCTCGATGCGCTGGCAGCGCGCGGCATGCGGGTGCCGGAAGACGTCGCCGTCGTCGGCGTCGACAACTGGGAGGAGGTCATCGTCGATCAGAAGCTCCGTCGCCTCACGACGATCGACCTCGACCTCATGCGTGTCGGAGCCGTCGCTGCCGACAACGTCATCGAGCCGTCGTCCGTCGGCGGGGAGCGCTTCGTCGAGCCCCAGCTGATCAGGGGCCCGTCCAGCTGACGTCCGCTCCCTCGCCGGCAGGGCTCACAGCCCCCGTCGATTCGCGCACCACCAGTCGCGCGGGCAGCAGCGCGGTCTTCAGCGGCTCCCGCTGTCCCGGTCGCGGGGGAGTCCGCAGATCGCGGAGCAGCGTAGCCACCGCCACCTTGCCCAGTTCCCGCAGCGGAGCGGCGACGGTCGTGAGCTGCGGCGTGCAGAAGTCGGCGCCGAAGATGTTGTCGAAGCCCACCACCGACACGTCCGCGGGGATGCGGATGCCGTGGCCCGTGAGCCCGCGCATGAGCCCGATCGCCATGAGGTCGTTGTAGGCGAGCACGGCGGTGCCGGGGGAGTCCACGAACGCCTCCGCCGCGGCGAGGCCGCCCGCCTGCGTCGGGGCGAACGGACCCAGGCGTCGCGCGCGCAGCCCGAGTTCGTGCGCGGCCTCGCGCAGCGCCTGCCAGCGCACGCCGCTGGCCCACGACGCATCGGGACCGGCCAGATAGGTGATCGTGGTGTGGCCGAGTTCCGCGAGGTGCTCGACGGCCCGCCGCGTGCCGCGCGCGTTGTCGGTGGCGACGCTCGCGATGTCGCTCATCGCGCGGTTCAGTACGACGGTGGGCCGCTGCTTCGCGGCGACGCGGATCGACGAGTCCGACATGCGCGAGGTCGCGAGCACGAGCCCCTCCACCATCGGCAGCGTCCGGTCGAGCGCGCGCCGCTCGGCCTCCATGGACTCCTGCACGTCGGCGACGAGCAGCGTGTAGCCCGCCTCGGTCGCGACCTCCTCCGCGCCGCGGAGGATCTCGAAGAAGAACGGGTTCGTGACGTCCGCGACGATGACCGCGAGGAGCGACGTGCGCCCCGTCGGCAGGGCGCGCGCCAGCGGATTCGTGCGGTATCCCATCTCGGCGGCGACCTGGCGGATGCGCTCGGCTGTCTCGGCGTTCACCCGTCCGGGCCGCGCGAACGCGCGCGACACCGTCGACGGCGCCACCCCGGCGGCCGCGGCCACGTCGTAGATGGTCGGCCGCGAGCCGTCGCCCTTCGCCCGCCGGGAGTTGTCGCTCATCCCGCGCATCGTATGACGATGGCATGCCGATGGCAACCGGACGCCATCGCCCCCTAGCCATCGTCCGGAACGGCGCCATGGCCACAAATGGCAACCGGTTGACGCTCCATCGGGCCCGCTCGGATCATGGGACGATGCCCGACACGCTCGAACTCGACGACGACCGGCTGCTGCCCGTCGATCCGCAGACGCGCGCGGTCGCGCGGCACCTGTACGCCACGATCGCCGACCACCCGATCCTCTCGCCGCACGGGCACGTCGATCCTCGGCTGCTGCTCGACGACGCCCCGTTCTCCGACCCCGCCGAACTGTTCATCACGCGCGACCACTACGTCACGCGGCTGCTGCACGCCTCCGGGATCGACCTCGCCGCCCTCGGCGCGGGCACGGCGGCGCCGGTCGACCCCCGCGCGGTGTGGCGCCTGTTCGCCGAGAACTGGCATGTGTTCGCGGGGACCGCCTCGGGCTATTGGCTCTCGCACGAGTTCGCGACCCTCTTCGGTATCGACGTCGAACCGTCCGCCGAGACGGCCGATGCGATCTTCGACACCATCGCGACACGATTGACGGATGCTGCGTACCGGCCTCGTGCGCTGTTCGAACAGTTCGGCATCGAGGTGCTGGCGACGACCGACGACCCGCTCGACGACCTCGCCGCGCACGCGGCGCTCGCGCGGGACGAGAGCTGGAGCGGGCGCGTCCTGCCGACCTTCCGCCCGGATGCCTACCTCGACCCCGCCGCCCCGGGGTTCGCCGAGCGCGTCGAGCGACTGACGTCGACGCAGGGCGCCTCGGCCGACGACTTCACGGGCTACCTCGCCGCCCTCGAGGCGCGCCGCGCGTACTTCGTCGCGCGCGGCGCCGTCTCGGCCGACCACGGTGTGGTCGAGCCGTACACGGTCGACCTGCCCGACGACGAAGCCGCTCGGCTGTACCGCCAGGCGGTAGCCGGCGACCTCGACGCGGCGGGCGCGCGCGAGTTCCGCGGCAACATGCTGCTGCGCATGGCGGGAATGAGCGCGCGCGACGGGCTGGTGATGACGGTTCACCCCGGCGTGCACCGCAACCACTCGACGACGACCTTCGATCGGTTCGGCGCCGACACCGGCCACGACATCCCGCTGACCACCACCTACACCGAGAACCTGCGGCCGCTCCTCGAGAAGCACGGCCTCACGCCCGGTCTGCACATCGTGCTGTTCGCGGTCGACGAGACGGTGTATTCGCGCGAGGTCGCGCCGCTGGCCGGCTTCTATCCGAGCCTGTTCATCGGCGCGCCGTGGTGGTTCCTCGACGCTCCCGACGCGGTGCGGCGGTTCCGGTCCGCCGTGACCGAGACGGCGGGCTTCTATCGCGGCTCCGGCTTCATCGACGACACCCGGGCGTTCCTGTCCATCCCGGCGCGGCACGACATGGCGCGCCGGCTCGACGCCGGCTTCCTCGCACGCCTCGTGCGCGAAGGGCGCATCCCGCTCACGCGTGCCGAGCGCATCGCGGTCGATCTCGTCGACGCCATCCCGCGGAAGGCGTTCAAGCTGTGACCGGCGTGCCCCTCAGCCGCGCGACCGCCGCCGAGCGCAGCGGCCGCCCGTACGACCCCGCGCCCGTGCGCATCGCCCATCTCGGGCTCGGCGCCTTCCAGCGCGCGCACCAGGCCTGGTACACGGATGCGGTCGACGACGGCCGGCAGTGGGGCATCCGGGCGTTCACGGGCCGGAGCCCGCGTGCCGCCGACGAGCTCTCGGCGCAGGACGGCCTGTACACGCTCACCGAGCGCAGCCGCACCGGCGACGCCGTCACCGTGATCGGCGCGATCTCCGAGGCCGTCGACGGCGCCCGCGTCGACCGGCTCGCCGCCACGCTCGCGGCTCCCGAGACCGCGGTCGTGACCCTGACGATCACCGAGGCCGGGTACGCCCTCGCCGGCGACGGTGGTCTTGATCTCGCGAACGAGGCGGTCGCTTCCGACGTCGAGCTCCTGCGTCGCGCCCTGCAGGAACGTGACCTGAACGCGGCGCCGCGGACGGCGCTCGCCCGGCTCCTGGTCGGACTGGAAGCCCGTCGCCGCGCCGACGCCGGCGCCATCGCGATCGTCTCGTGCGACAACCTGCCCGGCAACGGTGAGCTCACACGCACCGGCCTCCTCGCACTCGCGGAGGCCGCAGCATCCATCGCCGCACACGACTACGTCGCAGAGCAGGTGGCCTTCGTCACGACCTCGGTCGACCGCATCACGCCGAAGGCGACGCCTGACGACGTCGCGGCCGTCGAGCGGTCGACGGGGTGGATCGACCGGAGCCCGGTGGCGACCGAGCCGTTCCACGACTGGGTGCTGAGCGGAGCCTTCCCCGCGGGGCGCCCGGAGTGGGAACGTGCGGGCGCGCGGTTCGTCGACGACATCGACCCGTTCGAGCGGCGCAAGCTCTGGCTGCTCAACGGCGCGCACTCGCTGCTCGCGTATGCGGGCGCGGCGCGTGGCCACGCCACCGTGGCCGAAGCGATCGGCGACGCCGCCGTGCGCGGCTGGGTCGCGCAGTTCTGGGACGAAGCGGTGCGGCACCTGCCGGCCGAAGGGCTCGACCTTCCTGCGTACCGCGAGGCGCTGCGGGAGCGGTTCGATAACGCCCGCATCCAGCACCTGCTCGCGCAGATCGGCCAGGACGGCACCACGAAGCTCCGCGTGCGCATCGCGCCGGTGCTGCTCGCCGAGCGCGCCGCCGGGCGCGACGGCGCCGGGGGAGTGATCGCGCTCGCGGCCTGGGTCGCGGCGGCACGTAGCGGCCGGCTGCCCGCCGACCGCGTCGGCCCGGCTCTTCCCGACGCCGTCGCACGGGGAGGGGAGGCGGCGATCGTCGCCCTTCTGACGCTCATCGACCCGCGTCTCGTCGACGAACCGGCACTGGTGCGTGCCGTGTCGCGCGCCGCCGAGCAGTTCGCCGCGCGCTGACCGCCGCCAACAAATGGCAACCGATTGCCTCCCGTTTCACCCGCTGTTCTACTGAATCTCGTACCCACCTCTGACACCGAAGGAAACCCCATGCTGAAGCCGCAGACCTCCCCGACGCGCGAACTCGTCCGCCTCGACGGACTGTGGCGGTTCGCCCTCGACACCCCTGACGTGCCGCAGCCGTGGGCGGCGGTGCTCGACACCCCGCTCGAGGCGCCGGTGCCGTCCAGCTACAACGACCTCTTCACCGACTCGGCGATCCGCGACCACGTCGGCTGGGTCTGGTATCAGCGCGACGTGCGCGTGCCGCGCGGCTGGGCGGGGGAGCGCATCGTCGTGCGCGTCGACGCGGCCACCCACGAGGGCGTCGTCTACGTCGACGACACCGAGGTCGTCCGCCACGTCGGCGGGTACCTGCCGTTCGAGGCCGACATCACCGACCACGTCACCGCCGGCGGCGCCTTCCGCCTGACGATCGGCGTCAGCAACGTCCTCACGAACGAGACCCAGCCTCCGGGGCGCGTCGAGACACTCGCCGACGGCCGTCAGGTGCAGCGGTACTACCACGACTTCTACAACTACGCCGGTCTCGCGCGGTCGGTGTGGCTCGCAAGCCGGCCCGCTGTGCACGTCTCCGACATCACGGTCACGACCGACATCGACGGCGCCGACGGCATCGTCCGGTATGCCGTCGAGACTTCCGGCGCGGCGGCGGTACGCGTGACGCTGACGGATGCCGCGGCCCGGCCGGTCGCGCACGCAGACGCTGCGACGGGCGAGCTGCGCGTCGCAGACGCGACGCTGTGGCAGCCGGGTGCCGGCTACCTGTACGAACTCACGGCCGAAGCCCTCGACGGTGAGGGCGTCGTCGTGGACGAGTACCGGCTGCCGGTCGGGATCCGCACCGTCGAGGTGCGCGGGCTCGAGTTCCTCATCAACGGCGAGCCGTTCTACTTCACCGGGTTCGGCAAGCACGAAGACAGCGCGGTCCGCGGCAAGGGCCACGACGACGCGTACCTCGTGCACGACTTCGAGCTCATCGACTGGATCGGCGCGAACTCGTTCCGCACCTCGCACTACCCGTACGCCGAGGAGGTCATGGACTACGCCGACCGCCACGGCATCGTCGTGATCGACGAGACCGCCGCCGTCGGCCTGAACCTGGGGCTCATCGGCGGGCTGAGCGGGCAGAAGGGGCCGGCGACGTTCAGCCCCGACACGATCAACGACCGCGCGCAGCAGGCGCACGCCGATCACATCCGTGAGCTGATCGCGCGCGACAAGAACCACCCGAGCGTCGTGATGTGGTCGATCGCCAACGAGCCCGCGTCGAACGAGGAGGGCGCGCGCGAGTACTTCGCCCCGCTCGTCGAGGCGACGCGCGAGGCCGACCCGTCGCGCCCGGTCACCTACGTCAACGTGATGATGGCGCCCCCTGAGAAGGAGCGGGTGGCCGACCTGTTCGACGTGATCTGCCTCAACCGGTACTACGGCTGGTACGTCGACACCGGCGACCTCGCCTCGGCCGAGGCGGGACTCGAGGCCGAGCTCGAGCAGTGGCAGGAGAAGTACGCGCGCCCGCTCATCATGACCGAGTACGGCGGCGACACGATGCCGGGCCTGCACTCCGTCTGGGACCAGCCCTGGACCGAGGAGTACCAGGTCGCGCTGCTCGATCTGTTCCACCGCGTCCACGACCGCGTGCCGGCCGTGGTGGGGGAGCAGGTGTGGAACTTCGCCGACTTCCAGACGTCCGCCGGGATCTTCCGCGTCGACGGCAACAAGAAGGGCGTCTTCACGCGCGACCGCCGTCCCAAGGCCGCCGCTCACGCCCTCCGCGCGCGCTGGAGCGCCCTCCGCGACGCGGACTGAACCGAACCAGACCCCACCCGACCATCCCGGCAAGGAAGCCCATGATGACCACCGCCACCCAGACCGCCCCCCGCACGTCGGATCGCCTGCGCCCACTCAGCGTCGTCGGCTACGGCGCCGGCGACGCCGCGAACAACCTCGCGTTCACCACGGCGACGATGTTCCTGCTCGTCTACTACACCGACGTCGCCGGCATCAGCGCCGCCGCCGCGGGCACGCTGCTGCTCGTGGTGCGCGTGTTCGACGCGTTCGCCGACATCTTCGCCGGCCGCGTCGTCGACCGCACCTACAGCAAGCGGTTCGGCAAGTTCCGCCCGTTCATCCTGTTCGGGTCGCTCCCGCTCCTCCTCCTGAGCGTCGCCACCTTCTCGGTGCCGCAGATCGGCGAGACGGGCGTGTTGATTTACGCGTACCTGACCTACGCCGCGCTCGGGCTCGCGTACAGCCTGGTGAACATCCCGTTCGGGTCGCTCGCCGGCGCGATGACGCGCAACGCCGGCGAGCGGGCGAAGCTGGCCAGCGCCCGCACGATCGGCGCGATGGTCGTCGGTGCGGGGCTCGGCGTCTTCGTCGCACCGCTCCTCACGCCCGATCGCGACCTGCAGTCCCTCTTCACGTTCATGACACTCGGGTTCGTGGTCGTCGGGTTCGCGCTCTACATGTTCACGTTCTTCACCGCGAAAGAGACCGTGGTGCGCGATGTGCCGCGGGTGAGCATGCGCCAGAGCTTCGCGATCCTCAAGAGCAACCGCCCCCTGCTCATGCTGTGCCTGAGCTCGTTCGTCTTCCTCACCGGGATGCTGGCGCTCAGCACCGTGCAGCTGTACTACCTCCGCGACGTGCTCCACGCCCTCCCGATGTACGCGGTGATGTCGATCGTGCAGCTCGTCCTGACCTTCGCCGTCGCCGCGGCGGTGCCCTCGATCGTGCGCCGCTTCGGCAAGCGCGCCGGCTACATCACGGGCGGCGCGGTCATGGTCGTCGGCGGGCTGGTGGTGTTCCTCGCGCCGCCGAGCCTCGCGTGGCTGGCCTTCGGCGGACTCGTGCTGTGCCAGTTCGGCATCGTGCTCGTGAACATGCTGGTGTGGGCGCTCGAGGCCGACACCGTCGAGTACGGCGAATGGAAGACCGGCGTGCGCGCCGAGGGCATCATCTACGCGCTGTTCTCCTTCACCCGCAAGACGGGCCAGGCGGTCGGCGGCGCGCTCGCTGCCTACGCCCTGGCGATCGGCGGTTACGCCGCCGGCGCCGAGGTGCAGTCCGAGGCGGCCGAGTGGGGCATCCGCGCCGCCGCGGGCCTCCTGCCCGCCGTCGCCGCGCTCATCGCCATCGTCGTCATGTTCTTCTACCCGCTCACCGACGCCCGGCACCGGCAGCTCGTCGACGAGATCGCCGAGCGTCACGCTCACTCACCCGAAGGGACCCGGCCATGATCATCGACAAGGCTGAAGTCATCGTCACCAGCCCCGATCGCAACTTCGTCACCCTCAAACTCACGACCGCCGACGGCCTCACCGGTCTGGGTGACGCGACCCTCAACGGCCGCGAGCTCGCCGTCGTCGCCTACCTCACCGAGCACGTCGTCCCCCTCCTCATCGGCGCGGATGCCTCGAAGATCGAGGACACGTGGCAGTTCCTGTACCGCTCGGCCTACTGGCGTCGCGGCCCGGTCACCATGGCCGCGATCGCCTCGGTCGACATGGCGCTGTGGGACATCAAGGGCAAAGCGGCCGGGATGCCGGTGTACCAGCTGCTGGGCGGCGCCTCCCGCAACGGGCTCATGGCCTACGGGCACGCGTCCGGCAAGGAGCTTCCCGAGCTGTTCGACTCGATCCGTGCGTACCAGGAGCAGGGCTACAAAGCCATCCGGGTGCAGACGGGCGTGCCGACCCTGAAGGCGATCTACGGCATCGCCGCGCAGGGCGCCGACGTCGGCGACGCGACGGTCCGCTACGACCACGAGCCGGCGCGTCGCGGCGCGAAGCCCGTCGAGGAGGACTGGGACACCCGCGCCTACCTCACCCATCTGCCCGGCGTGTTCGAGGCCGTCCGCAACGAGTTCGGCCCCGACATCCCGCTGCTGCACGACGGGCACCACCGCATGACCCCGATCCAGGCGGCCCGCCTCGGCAAGGACCTGGAACCCTACGACCTGTTCTGGCTCGAGGACTGCACGCCCGCCGAGAACCAGGAGGCGCTGCGGCTCGTGCGCCAGCACACCACGACGCCGCTCGCGATCGGCGAGATCTTCAACACCATCTGGGACTTCAAGGACATCATCCGCGACCAGCTCATCGACTACGTCCGCGGTGCGGTCACGCACATGGGCGGCATCTCGCCGCTCAAGAAGACGCTCGACTACGCCGCGATGTACCAGATCAAGTCCGGCATGCACGGGCCGACCGACATCTCGCCCGTCGGCATGGCCGCCGCCATGCACCTGGGGCTCGCGATCCACAACTTCGGCATCCAGGAGTACATGAAGCACGGCGCGAAGACCGACCAGGTCTTCCAGCAGTCCTTCACGTGGACCGACGGCTACCTCCACCCGGGAGACAAGCCCGGACTCGGCGTCGACCTCGACGTCGACGAGGCCGGCAAGTACCCGTACGCCCAGGCGTACCTCCCGTACAACCGACTGCTCGACGGCACCGTCCACGACTGGTGACCCGACCCTCTGGTGCTCCGCAGCGAATCGTGGTCTGCGGGGCGCCCGGGTAGGCTGGAGGGGATGGGGAACACTCGTGCCGAAGCGGCATATCTGCGCTCGCTGGCGGCCTTCCGAACCCCCACCCTCGATCTTCTGCATCGACGGTATGCGCCCTTCGTGGTCGCCGCCCTGTCCGTCGTCTTCACAGTGGACCGCCCCGCGGTCGCCGTCGCCGACGCGCACGCCGAGATCGCCGAGATCCTCGACGAGCTGCGGGCGGCGGGCTACGACGAGGACGACCGGGCGCTGCCGTCGGGCACCGCCCGCGAGATCTGCCGGCACTGGGTGCGGGTGGGGTGGCTGGTGCCGCAGATCGACGGCGACGTCGAGGTGTACCGCCTCACCGCGCACGCGGTGAGCGCGCTCGAGATCACCGGACGCACGGGGGGCGGGCGCACGCGCGTGTCGAACTCGCGCGTGCGCACGCTGCTCGAGGCGGTCGAGCGCCTGGCCGCCGACTCCGAGACCGACCCGCAGGCGCGCATCGCACGCCTCACCGCCGAGCGCGACGCGCTGGATGCCGAGATCCTGCGGATCCAGGTCGATGGCACCGCGCCCGTCGACGACGAGCAGCTGCTCGAAGAGGCCGAGAACGTGCTGCACCTGGCCAGAGAGCTGCCGGCGGACTTCGCGCGCGTCGCCGAGTCGATCAAGGCGATGCAGCGCGACGTGGTCGCAGATCTCCGTCGTGACGTCCGCCCGACCGGCGAAGTGCTGCGCGAGTACCTCGAGCGCGGCCAGCACGTCATGCAGTCGACGCCGGAGGGTCGCGCGTTCGCCGGGGCGCTGCGCCTGCTCGGCGACCCGGAGCGCATCGACGACCTCACCGAACAGCTGCACACCGTGCTGGCCCAGCCCTTCACACGCCTCATGGATGCCGACCAGCGCGCCGAGCTCGACGCCATCGGCCGCCGTGTGGAGCTGGGCGTGCTCGAAGTGCTCACGGCCCAGCGCCGCGCCTCGCACGTGATCACCGGACAGGTGCGGACGCACGACCCGGTGCGCGACCGCCAGGTCGACGACCTGCTGCGCGACGTCATGTCGGGACTGCAGGCGTGGACCAGCAGCTCGTCGTCCGATGCCGCCGTGGAGCCGGTGCGCAGCCTGCCGATGGCGGGCGCCGGGCACCTCCGGCAGTCCGTCAGCGACATCCGGCCTCCGGGCATGCCGGCGGCGCTGGCCGGGAGCGTCGATGACGCGGAATTCATGGATGCCGACACCCGCGCCTGGGGCGGGCCCAGGTATGTCGAGCTCGAGGCGTACGTCGCGGGGCTGGGCGACGAGTTCGACCTCGGAACGGCCTTCGAGGGGACGGACGACGAGACGCGCCGGCCGGTGGACCTGCTGGGCCTCCTCGAGATCGCCCACCGCAACGGCATGAGCGAGGGCGACACCGTGTCGGTCGTCGAAGCCCTGCGTCCCGACGGCACGACCCGGCGCTTCGCGTTCGGAGCCGTGACCGCCCGCACCTCGAGAGGGAGCGATGATGACTGAAGTACCGTTCATCGACACGGTGTCGATGGAGGATGACCCCGACGAGCTCTTCCCCGGCGACCGCGGCGTGCTCGATGCCGAGGTGCGTCGCGTGCTGGTCCATGTGCTGCAGCGCCGGTTCGTCCAGGCCGACAAGCACCGTGACACGTGGAAGGTGCTGCTCGACAACCAGCAGCTGATCGAGGCGAGGCTGAACGACCTGTTCGTGCGCCTGGTGGTCGACCACGACCGCGGCGTCGCGTACAAGCAGCAGGTGCGCTCGGACGAGTTCGAGGTGCCGATCCTGCTGCGCGATTCGCCGTACAACCGCGCCGAGACGCTCGTGCTCGTCCACCTGCGCACCGTGTATCAGCGCGAGACGGCGGCCGGCGAGTCGTCGGCGCGCGTCGACATCGAGGATGTCGAGCAGACCGTGCTGAGCTACTTCGCGGAGTCCGACGGCGACACCGCGCGCCGGCAGCGTGCGATCCGCAGGGCGATGGATCGGCTCGACCGCGACGGCATCGTCGACGAGGAGTCGGCCGGGCGCTTCCGCATCAGTCCGCTGGTCGAGATCGTGCTGAGCGCCGAGAAGCTGCGCGAGCTGCGCGACTGGCTGCGGCGGCAGGAGTCGCTGCCCGACCTCGAAGACGCGGATACGGATCCGGATGCCGAAGCCGAGGTCGACACGGATGTCGACGTCGACGCGGAGATCGAGGAGCCGGTGCTGGAGGAGTCTGTCCTGTGACGATGATCGACACGCTGTTCGGGCTGATCCCGGCGGCATCGCGGGGTCAGCAGTGGCTGGCCGAAGACCTGCAGCTCGTCAACTGGGGCGGCTACGACGGTGCGCACCGCGTGCGCTTCTCGCCCACGGCGACGCTGCTGTGCGGCGGATCGGGGTCGGGCAAGTCGACGCTCATGGACGCGTACATCGCGCTCATGATGCCGCACACGACGCCGTTCAACGGCGCCTCGAACGGCGGCGTGACGGGGCGCCCGCGCGGTGACGAGCAGCGCAACATCCTGTCGTACGGCCGCGGCAAGCTCGACGAGTCCCGCACCGAGGACGGCACCAAGATGCGCGTGCTGCGCGGCGACGGCGTCGACACCTGGACCGCGGTCGCGATGACGTGGCTCGACCACGACGGGTCGAGGTTCACGGCCCTGCGGGCGTGGTACATCCCCGCCGGGGCACGTGTGCTCGAAGACACCGTGCGCGTGCGCGCGACCGCCGACGCGGACTTCGACCTGAGCTCGCTGGAGCGGGCCGTCGCCCAGCGCTTCACCGACACGTCGCTGCGGTCGGTGGGACTCGACCCGTACGGCACCGACCGGGAGTTCTCGGCGCGTCTGCACGCCGTGCTCGGCATCGGCGCGGCGGGTGCCGGGTCGAAGGCGATGAGCCTCCTCGCCCGCATCCAGGCGGGGCAGCAGATCACGACGGTCGACGATCTGTACAAGCGGCTCGTGCTCGAGGAGCCCGAGACGATGGCGACCGCCGATGCGGTGGTGGCGCATTTCGACGAGCTCGAGGGCACGCGCACGCGCATGCTCACGGCCCGCCAGCAGGTGAGTACGCTCGAGCCGCTGCGCGACCTGCGCGAGAAGATCGCCGCCGCCGCCGAGCGCGTGCGGCTGATCGACGAGATCGGGGACTTCTCGGACGCTCGCTCGCTGGCCACGCTGTGGCGCGCGGACCGGCGGCTGGAACTCCTGCGCGCCGTCGAGGGCGAGCTGCGCGACGGCAAGCACGCCGCCGATGTGGCCCTGCGCGAGAAGCGCGCACTGGCGGACGCGGCCGAGATCGAGCGCGACGGCCTGGCCGACGTGCTGCGGCAGTCGGGCGGCGACCGGCTCGAGACCGCGCAGCGTGAGCTCCGCGAGGTCGAGCGGCGCCTGTCGACGGTGCAGGTCAACCGCATCCGTTTCGAGGAGGACCTCCGCGCGCTCGAAGTCGAGGTGTCGACGCGGGCGGACTTCGACGGCCTCGTCGCTCGGGCGCGCGCGGGCCTCGCAGATGCCGACGCCAAGCGCACCGCCCGCAACGCGTTCTCGGACGCGGCCCTCGAGCTCAAGGCCGCCGAGTCCGACGTGACCGAGCTCGAGACCGAGATCCGCCGCGCCGCGGGCCGCCGCGACAACATCCCGCCGGCGCTCCACGCGTCGCGCGAGCTGCTCGCCGAAGCGGCCGGACTCGATCCCGAGGAGCTGCCCTTCGTCGGCGAGCTCGTCGAGGTGCGCACCGAGTTCGAACCGTGGCGCGAGTCGTTCAACCTCGCGCTCGGCGGCTTCGCGACGACGCTGCTCATCGACGTGGCGCACCTGGGCGCATTCCGTGCCGCGATCGATGCCGTGCGCACACCGGTGCGCCTGCGGTACGAGGGTGTGCACACGGGGCTCGACGCCAACGGGGGCCGCGACGTCGACACACTGCCCGGACGCCTCGACTACCAGGCGTCGCCGTTCACCGGGTGGCTGCAGGGCCGGCTCGACGACAACTTCGGCTTCGTGTGCGTCGACGCACCGCGCGACCTGTCGAAGCACAAGCGGGCGCTGACGATCACCGGGCAGATGTCGGACGGCAACCGCGGCGCACACGGCGGCCACGGCCGCGACAACGTGCTGGGCTTCTCGAACGAGCGCCGCCTCCACGTGCTGGCCGGACGCCTCGAGGTGGCGCGGGCGCGCGTGGAGCGTGCGACGACGGCCGCGAAGACCGCGGAAGAGGCGCTGGATGCCGTCGACGCGCGGCTCTCCGTGTACGCGAAGGTCGGCGACCTGACGTGGGAGCAGCTCGACGTCGACACGGTCACCGCGGAGCGGGATCGCTGGACCGCCGTGCAGGACGACGTGACGGCGTCCAACCCCGAGATCGCCCGACTGCAGGGGCAGATCACCGCGGCCAAGGGCAAGGCGACCAGCCTGCGCGAGGAGATCGGGCGCGCCGAAGCCGAGCGCGAGCGCATCGAGGCGCGCTGGGGCGAGGTCACCGACGACGTGGATGCCACGCAGTCGATCATCGACGCGGCCGACGACGACGATCGCACGCTCGACGACGACCAGCGCGGATTCCTTGACGCGCGGTTCACGCTGCGCGAGGCCGCGGCGGCGGCGAGCCCGTCGGTCGTGCTCACGCGGTTCGACGCGGCGCTCGCGTCGGCCGCACAGCGCCTGGAGGAGGAGCGCTCATCGGCCGTGAGCGCGCATGTCGAGCAGCGCGACGGCGTGCGCCGCATCATGACCGGATTCCTCGAGCGTTGGCCGAACCCGAACCTGCTGCCCGACCCGGACGCGTCGCTCGACGACTTCGAGGGCATCCTGGAGGCGCTCCAGGTGAGTGGTCTGCACGAGCTCGAAGCGGATTGGCGCGACAGCCTGCTGAAGCTGTCGGGCAACGACCTCACGAACCTCGACTCCACGCTGAGCCGGTCGATCCGTGAGATCCGCGAGCGCATCGAGCCGATCAACGAGATCATGCAGGATCTGCCGTTCTACGACGACGACCACCGCCTGCAGATCACGACGCGCGAGAACCAGTCCGAGACCCGCCGGCGCTTCCGCCGCGAGCTGCGCGACGTACGCGCACTCATCGAGGCCGCATCGACGGACGACGAACGCGAGGCCGTCTACCGCCGCATGTCGAAGCTGATCGGCCACATGCGCCGTTCGGCCCCCGACTTCGGCGATCTCATCGACGTGCGCAACCACGTGCGGGTGAGCGCCGAGCGTGTCGACGCAGCGACGAAGCAGCACGTCGCGCTGTACGACCACATCGGCGAGAAGTCCGGCGGCGAGTCGCAGGAGCTGATCGCGTTCATCGTCGGCGCGGCCCTGCGCTACCAGCTCGGCGACGCCGGGGCCGAGCGCCCGCGGTACGCCCCGGTGTTCATGGACGAGGCGCTCATCAAAGCCGACGCCCACTTCACCAAGCGCGCGATCGGCGCCTGGCGCGGCCTCGGCTTCCAGCTCGTGATCGGCGCCCCGAACGACAAGTACAGCGCCATCGAGCCCCACGTCGACGTCGAGTACGACATCCTCAAGGACACCCGAGGCCGCTCGTGGGCGAAGCCCAAGGTCGGTCTGCGGGAGGGGTGACGATGGCTCCCCGGCTGGTCAGCCCCGAGGAGGCGGTCGACGAGATCGCGCGGAGCGTGAAGCGGAGCCAGGCGGAGCGTGTCGTGGCGGAACTGGCAGGTGAGCCCCACCAGCCGCTCGTCTGCAGACTGCGCCCCGGCGTCAGCACGTCGGCAGACGTCGCTCGTCTCGGGTTCGAGTCCTGGCATGCGTGGCGAGCGCAGTGGAATCACGCGGCGATAGCGGATCTCGTCGGCGTGCGGTGCGTGTCGGCGGCGGTCACTGTGCGGGGTGTCCCGCACGAGGCTCCGCTCGAGCTGCAGGTCGACGATCTGGATGCGGCGTTGCGTCTCCTCGACCGGTTCGGTGCGCCACAGCCCGCCGTCGGGGTGGCCGAACTGAGAGCGGTGGGGGAGAGGCTCACGCAGGCAGGGGCCCGTGCGACCGCCGGGGAGCTGCGAGCCGTCGGCGGGCTCCCCGAGCCTGACTTCGACGCCCTGCTGTCCGCGATTACGTGGCTCCGGGATCATGACGATCTCGGGCAATGGACCGTGACGCAACTGCCCGTGCCGCACGTCCATACGAAGTGGATCGCGGACCACGAAGCCCTGGTCCGGAGGATCGCGGGTCGAGCGGTGCTCGACGAGGTGGAGCCTCGCCCGTCGATCGTGCATCTCACGTACGTCGATCCGACGTATCTCGCAACCGGTGGGCGTCGACACGATGCGTGGACGACGGGTGACACCCACCAGCTCGCCTACACGCCTCGCGTCGTCCTCGTCGTCGAGAACCGCGACTGCCGGCTGACGTTCCCCGAGATGCCCGGCACGGTCGTCGTGGAGGGTGAGGGAAGCGCCGCGTCGTCGTTGGCCGCGATCGACTGGATCGCCAACGCGGAGCGCGTCGTCTACTGGGGCGACATCGACTGCGACGGGTTCGCTATTCTCGATCGGTTCCGTGCGGAACTGCGGCAGCGCGGTAAGGCGCTCGACTCGATGCTGATGACCGAGCAGGCCCGCAGCGCGTACGCCGATCTCGGCGTGAACCACGACAAGCACGGCACGCGGCTGGGCCCCAGCCGTCGCCGGCTACACGAACTCACCGCCGAGGAGTCCGCGTGCTACGCGCACGTCGCGACCGCCGGCGACGTCGCGTTCCGCCGCATCGAGCAGGAGCGCATCCCGATGCCCGACGCGGCGATCGCCCTGACTCAGGTCCTCACGAGCGCTCCGCCGTCTCCCACGCCTCGCGCGTGAGGAATGCGAGCTGCCCGGACTTGCCGGGCAGCTCGACCTGCGGGCCGAGCGTGAAGCCGAAAAGGCGGGCGCGCGCCACGGCGCGGTCGTTGCCGACGTCGGGCTCGATCACGATGCGGTCGACGGCCGGCTGCGAGAACAGGAACGCCGTGATCACGTGCGCGACGCGGGTCGTGAAGCCGCGCACCGGCGCCCCGCGGTCGCCGAGGAGGAAGTGGATGCCGACATCCCCGGCCTGCGCGTCGTACACCTCTCCGAGCGGGTCGTTCTCGGGCTCGTAGGTCTGCAGCAGAACGATGGGCAGCCCGTCACGCCGGATCACGAACGCGTGATGGGTCGACAGCCCGTCGACATAGGCGTACACCTCGCCGAGCTCCCCGGCGCTGAGATCCCCGAGGCCCCAGAACCGCGCGGCCGGCGCCGTGACCCACCGGTGCACGACCTCCAGGTCGCCGACGGGGTCGAGCACGGCGACCTCGATGCGGCCGAGCAGGGGGTCGTCGGCCGTGTGGACGACGGCTCCGGCGGGCCCGCTCACGAGGCGGTCGGTGGTGAGGGCGGTCATGCGGCTCCTGTCGGGGCGTCGGGGCGGAGGCGGGCCCAGTCGGTGACGACCCGTGCGGGCCGCACCTCGGCCCACGCCGCCAGCTGATCGGCGAAGTGCGGTGAGGCGGGGTCCCCGGCAGCGCCGAACGGCACGCTCCACCGGCTGTTCTCGCGGTCGGCGAGGTCCCACGCCCATCGTGCGACCGACCCCCGCCACGAGCGGTCGGTGACCCCGGGGGTCGAGCCCGTGCAGCGCACGGCGTCGCCGTCTCCCGACAGCGGTACGTCCAGGGCCGCGCCCGGATCGACCGCCCCGCGCACGTCGGCGAGCACGTGAACGGGAAGAAGCCGATGCGTCGCGCCCCATTCCGCCGCGTCCGCGGCGTCGTCGAGCGCGGCCTCGACCAGCGCCCCGACGTCGTCCCGCAACGCAGGGTGCGCCAGCAGCCGGGCCAGTGCCGCGGCCACCTGTCCGGTCACCCCGAGCCACGGGTCGAACACCGCGCCGTACCCGTGGGGCGCGTGCAGCGCCGCCAGCGCGAGGTGGGCGGCGACACGTCGTACGAGGGCGGCTCGCCATGCCGCGAACATGCCGGCGGCGGTGGATGCTGCGTCCATCCGCCCGTCCCAGTCCGCGAGCGCATCCCGCACCGACGCGGCGCGTGGCGGCAGCGGCCCGCGCGGCACGAACCCGAGCAGCAGCGCGGCCGAGCCGCTCGCGGTGTCGCCCCACACGGGGCCGAACTCGTCCACCGATCCGGGTCGCAGCTCCTCGAGGAGCACACCGATGCGGTCCGCCCGGTGCGGCGACGAGTACGCCCACCCCAGGTCGATCTCCGCACGCGCCGGCCGCTCGTTTGCGTCCACCGCCACATCGGTCACGTCGAGTGGGCGCCCGCCCGCTCGATCCGCCACCGCGACCGCCCCCGCCGACTCGGCGAGCACCGGTAGCCGCCGCTCGCCCCGCGGCCGGTCCGGGGTCACCCCCACCGTCGCCGAGAGCACTGCACCGGAGCGGTCCGCCGCGAGCACGCGGTTCACCGGGTCCACCCAGCCCTCGAAGGCACCGACGACGTCCGCGGCCGACCGCGCCCGCAGCAGGCCCAGCAGTGCACCCGCCCCGAGGTCGGCGCTCGCCCGCGCCGGCATCCGCACGCTCCAGCCGACGAGCTCGTCGCCGTCGGCACGCAGGTCGGTGACCACCGTTCCCCGCTCCGTCTCAAGCGCCTCGACATCGACCGGCTCGCCGCCGCGCACCTGGATCACCGAGCGCTCGACGTCGACGCCGCGCCAGCCGTCCGGTCCGAGCGCCTCGTAGCCGGCGCTCACTCGTCGCAGGCGCTCGCGGAACACGTCGACGCTGTGCGCCATCGCGTTCGTGATGCCCCACGCCGCGTCGCCGGTGTGCCCGAAGTGCGGCACGCCGGGCACCCCCGGGAACGCGAGCCCGACCACATCGAACTCGTCGCACGCGAGCCGCACCTGCTGGTACACGCCGGGCAGCTCGAAGATGCGGTGAGGGTCGCCCGCGAGCAGCGGCAGCCCGCTGGCCGTCCGCGAGCCGTGCAGCGCCCATGCGTTGCTGCCCGACGTCGGCAGCGTCTCGTCGCCGCCGTCGCCGTACCCCGCGAACACGTCGACCCACGCGTCGCCGAGCGTCGCGGCGACGTGTGCGCGCCACAGCATCAGCGGGAGCGTCGAGAACAGCGCGTGCGCGACGTGCAGCACGCCGAGCGGATCGTGGTCCTCCCACGGCTCGAGCGGGCGCGCATCCCCGAACACCACGTCGAGCTCCCGGAACTCGGGCGCACCCGCACCGACCGCGGCCATGCCACGCCGCACCCCCGCCGCATAGCGGCTCACGAACGCGCGGGTCGCAGCATCCGTCCCCGCAAGCGACCGGCGCGCGGTGTCGTCGAGCCGTGCGCGCCGCGCGAAGACGTCCCACGCCACGCCGGCCTCGCCGATCAGCTCGGCGAGCCGGCCGGATGCGCGCAGCCGGTCGACCTCGATCTGCCAGCCGCGGTCGCGCGCGGTCACCTCTCCCTGTGCCTCGGCGAGTTCCCCGACGTCCGCCGCGCGGAGGTGGGGGATGCCGAGGTCGTCGCGATAGACCTCCGCCATGCCGTCAGACTCCCACAGGCTGCGGCACGGCGCGCGAGCGCGCGACGGGATTCGCCAGCGTGCCCGCGTACAGCAGCGACGCCGACTGATTCGCGAGGTCGACCATCTGCAGCGTGTTGCGCAGCTGCAGGCGGTTGAGGCACGAGTGCGCGAACGCGTCGGCCCGCAGATCCACGCGGGATCCGAGAGACGGATGCTGCGACCCGTGCTCGTCGATGATCTCGGCGGCGATGCGCCAGAACTCGCTCTCGGGCAGCGTGCCGTCGGTGTGCAGGATGCCGGCGAGGTGGCGCAGCACGCCGTCGAACACGTCGGTGAAGATCGCGAGCGCCTTCTCCTCATCGTCGACGGGCGAGATGATGCGGCGGACGTCGTCCGGCACGGCGCGCTCGGCGAGGAGCGCGACCTCTTCGCCGATGTCCTTCATGAACACGCCAGTGGGCACGTGCCCGTTCAGGATCAGGATGAGGTTCTCGCCGTGCGGCATGAACGCGAGGTCGTGCGCGAGCAGGCAGTGCACGAGCGGGCGCAGGTACACGCCGAGGAGAGCCCTCACCCACGCCTCGGCAGGCAGCCCCGATGCCCGCACGAGCGCGGTCGCGTACGACCGCCCCTCCGCATCGCGATGCAGCAGCGACGCCAGGGTCGCCAGCCGCTCGCCGGGCGCGATGAGCGGCACCGGGCTCTCGCGCCAGAGCGCGGCGAGCATCTTGCGGTGAGCGGACGGCGCGGGCGTGCGGTGGTACGCGTCGCCGGTGTACCCGATCGACGCACGCTCGCGCAGCACGCGGAACCCTGACTCCCGCAGCGTCGCGTCGCCGGCCACGAGCTCGGCGACCCAGTCGTTGATGCCGGGGGTCACCCGCATGTACGCCGGCGACAGGCCGCGCAGGAATCCCATGTTCTGCACCGCGAGCGCCGTCTTCACGTAGTGGCGCTCGGGGTGCGTGGCGTTGAACATCGTGCGCACCGACTGCTGCGCGCGGTACTCGTCGTCGCTCTCGCCGATGAGCACGAGATCGCGCCGCGCGATGTCGGGCGCGAACGTGATCGCGATCCGGTTCTCCCACTGCCACGGGTGCACCGGCAGCAGGTGGTAGTCCGCCGGATCCTCGCCGAGCTCGATCAGGCGCGCGGCGAAGCGTGCCCGTTCGACGGCCGACAGTTCACCGGAGACGAGGGATGCCTCGTCCAGGCCGGCGCCGAGCGCCAGATGGGACTGCGACCGCCGCGCCGCGAGCCACAGCAGGCGGAACGGGCGATCCGCCTCGGGCGCGTAGGCGGCGTGCGCCGAGACGCCGAAGCCGATGCGTCCGTTGTTCGCGACGAACCCGGGGTGCCCCTCGGTCATCGCGGACTCGATGGCCTGGAAGTCGGCGCTGAGCAGCTCGTCGGCCGAAGGGCCGCCCTGGGCGAGCTTGAACGCCGCGCTCGCCAGCGTGGACGCGATCTCTTCGAGGTAGATCGGCAGCAGCTGGTCCGACAGGCCGAGCACCGGCTGCAGCTCGAGGATGAACGCCTGCGCGTCGAGATCGGCGGGCTCGCCCTCAACAAGCCGACGCAGGCTCGCCTCGTCGACGACCCAGTGCTCGAGCGCCGTGCGGGCCGCCTCGAACCGGTACTGCACGTCGGCGTCCGGCACGACGACGCGCCAGCCCCCACCGGCGGTGGGCTCAGGCGACAGCAGCCGTTCGTGACTGAACTCGGCGATCGCCTTGGCGACGAGGTGGCGCTGGGCGGCGGCGAGGTGCGCGGGCGTGAGGTGGGCGGCGGCGGCGGTCATGCGGGGATCCCTGTTCGTGCGAATGCGGGCGCCGCGACGGCGGCGAGTTCGGAGCGGGCGAAGTCGTCGCGCGTGCAGACGGAGAGCATCGCGGTCTTGGTGTGGTCGCCGTCGTCGATCGAGACGTCGCGCAGCTCGACGAAGCCGGCGCGGACGTTCTTGCGGCGGATGCGCTCGTTGCGCGTGTCGGGTTCGACCACGACGCGTGCGGCGCCGAGCTCGTCGAAGCACCACGTCAAGACGGCCGCGAACACGGCGTCGGTCAGGCCGTGCCGGGGTGCGCCCGCGGGCGGTGCGATGAGCACGTGCATGCCGAGGTCGCCGGGAAGGGGATCATGGATGCCTCGGAGCAGCACCTGCGCCGGGTCGTACGTCTCGGCGAAGAAGGCCGGAACCCCGTCGACGAGCCCGAGCCAGGCATCCTGGCGCGGGTCGGCGACGACGCCCGCGAGGTAGTCGCGCACGGCGGGGACGTCGAGTCCGGCCATGCCCCAGAACGCGGCGTGCGGATCGGCGAGCCACCGCTGCAGCAGGATCGCGTCGCGCTCCGCGTCGGCCGCGACGATCGAGGTCGCGAACGTCACCGGGCCGCCCCGACCGTCGCGGGAACATCGACCGGCACCCCGGCCGGCACCCCGAAGTCCTGGAACGCGATGCGGCGCTCGATCGGATACACCTCGCGGCCCGCGATCGAGGCGAGGATCGACGAGTTGCGCCACGCGCCGAAGCCGAGATCGGGCGCGGTGAGGCCGTGCGTGTGCTCTTCGCCGTTCTGCACGAACACGCGGCCGTGGCCGCCGTCGACGCTGTAGTCGCGCGCGACGGCGAGGCGGCCGAGCACGTCGTGGTCGAGGCGGTCGGCGATCGGCGCCAGGAACGGCGGCGTCTGCGCCGCGTACCCGGTGGCGAGCACGAGCGACGCGGTCTCCCGCTGGTACTCGCGGTCGACCTGCGAGTGACGCAGCCGCAGCCGGTAGCTCGAGCCGTCCCACTCGGCGGACGTCACCTCGGTGTCGGTCAGGAGCGTCGTCGGCACCGGGCCGTCGGCGCTCAGCCGGTAGAGGGTGTCGTAGATGTCGTCGATGAGGTCGGCCGAGATGCCCTTGTAGAGGCTTCGCTGCTCGCGGCCGAGGTGCTGACGGATGCCGATCGGCAGTGCGTGGAAGTGGTCGGTGTACTCCGGCGACGTCATCTCGAGCGTGAGCTTGGTGTACTCCATCGGGAAGAACCGGGGCGACCGCGTGATCCAGTCGAGCCGGTAACCGCCGTCCCGCGCGCCCTCGAGCAGGTCGCGGTAGATCTCGGCGGCCGACTGCCCGCTGCCGACCACGGTGATCGATCCCGACGCGCGCAGGGCGTCGCGCCGGTCCAGATACTCGGAGCTGTGGATCAAGGGCCCGTCGAGGCCGCGCAGAGCGGCGGGGATCACCGGCTGCGTGCCGACGCCGAGCACGACGTGGCGGGCGCGCAGCTCGCTCACCTCGCCGGTGTCGGTGCGCATCGCGCGCACGACATAGGTGTCGTCGGCGGGCTCGTGCTCGACCGCGATCACCTCGTGGTTCCAGCGCAGGTTCGGCAGCTGAGCGGCCGCCCACCGGCAGTACGCGTCGTACTCGGTGCGTAGGGCGTAGAAGCTCTCGCGGATGTAGAAGGGGTACAGCCGTCCGGTCTGCTTCAGCCAGTTCACGAACGAGAACGGCGACGTGGGGTCGGCCATCGTGACGAGGTCGGCGAGGAACGGCACCTGGATCGTGGCACCGTCGATCATCATGCCGTGGTGCCAGCGGAAGCCGTCTTCGCGGTCGAGGAACACCGCGTCGAGCCCGGTCGGCGCGGTCAGGCACGCCAGCCCGAGGTTGAACGGACCGATCCCGACGCCGACGAGGTCGTGCACGCGCGCGCTCATGCGGACGCCTCCGCACCCGCGAGCGCCTCATCCAACGCGGGCGCGATGCCGGCGAGGGTGGTGGCGGCATCCTTCACCATCGCGAGGATCTGGCGGATGTCGTCGAGCGTGGTCTCGGGATTGAGCAGCGTCAGCTTGAGGCACGGGCGCCCGTCGATCACGGTCTTCGCGACGAGCGCGCGGCCCGACTCGAAGAGCACGCGTCTCACGCCCGCCACGAGAGCGTCGCGCGCCGCGTCGTCGACGCCGGCGGGGAGCACCCGGAACAGGACGGTGCTGAGCTGCGTCCGCCCGACGAGCTCGAGCTCGGGGTCTGCGTCGATCTCATCGCCTACCGCCACAGCGAGATCGATGACCGTGTCGAACATCTCGCCGACGCGGTCGGCGCCCAGCGCGCGCAGTGTCACCCAGAGCTTCAGCGCGTCGAAGCGGCGCGTGGTCTGCAGCGACACGTCGACCTGGTTCGGCTCGTCGTTCTCGAGCGGGTTGAGGTAGTCCGCGTGCCACGCGCCCGCCGCGAGGTCGCGGGGCTCGCGCACGAGGATCGCGCTCGACGAGACCGGCTGGAAGAAGCTCTTGTGGAAGTCGACGGTCACCGACCGCGCGCGCTCGACGCCCGCGAGCAGGTGCCGGCGGCGCGGCGACACGAGCAGTCCGCAGCCGTATGCCGCATCGACGTGCAGCCAGACGCCCTGCGCGTCGCAGACGTCCGCGATCGCCGCGACCGGGTCGATCACGCCGCGGTCGGTCGTGCCGGCGGTCGCCACGACAGCCATCGGAAGGCGACCGGATGCTACGGCCTCGGCGATCGCGAGCGCCAGGGCCGCAGCATCCATCCGTCCTTCGCCGTCGTCGGCGACCTCCACGACCGCGTCGTCGGCGAGGCCCAGCAGGAGCGCCGACTTGCCGACGCTGAAGTGGCTCGATGCCGTCGCGAAGACCACGAGCCGCGCAAGGGCGCGCGGGCGCGACAGGGGAGTCGTGGCCAGCGCTGCCTCGCGGGCCAGGAGCAGGGCGTGCAGGTTCGACTGCGTGCCGCCGGACGTGAAGACGCCGCTGCCGTGGGTGAAGCCGACGAGGTCCCCGGCCCACGCGATGAGCCGCCGCTCGATGAGCGTGCCGACCGCGGACTGGTCGTACGTGTCGACCGACGTGTTGACAGCGGCGAGCACGGTCTCGGCGGCCACCGCGGGGAGGGCGACCGGGCAGTTGAGGTGGGCGGCGTAGGCGGGGTGGTGGAACCACACCGCGTGCTCGAGGAACAGGGCGTCGATCTCGCGGATGGCGCGCTCCGAGCCGACGCCGTCGCCGTCCAGGCGCACGCCGTCGACGAGCTGCTGCAGCTCGGTGCGGGCGGCGCCCGAGAACGGCTGGGTCGTGTTCTCGAAGCGATCGGCGACCTGGGACGAGGCCTGGGCGATGAGGGTACGGTAGGTGTCCGCGGTGGAACGTGTGAGGAGATCGAGCACGGGGGAGGGCTCCTTCGGTTAGGTTTGCCTTGCCTAACTAAGCCCATCTCGAGGAGTGTGTCAACGTGCGGTCGTAACAGTCACCACGCCCGATGCCCCGTCGACGGTCACCTCGGTTCCGGTCGTGATCGCCTCGGTCGCGCGGGGCACTCCGACGACCGCGGGAATGCCGTATTCGCGCGCGACGACGGCGCCGTGGCTGTTGGCGCCGCCCATCTCCATGACCAGTCCGCCAGCAGTGAGGAACAGCGGCGTCCACCCCGGATCGGTCGACGGCGCGACCAGGATCTCGCCGGGCTCGAGCTGTGCGCCGACCGGGTCGAGGATCACGCGCGCGGGCGCGGTGACGGTTCCGGCCGACGCCGGGGTGCCTCGCAATGCACCGGGCTGATCCGCTGCGTCCCCGGTGCTGACGGCCTCCGGTTCGGTCCCATCCGACAGCAGCATCCGCGGCACATGGCGGCGCCCGAGCTCGGCGTCGTAGCGCTCCCGCCGCTCGGCGACCGTCGCGCGCAGGTCGGTGCCCGCGGCTGCCCGCTTCGTCTCGTCGAAGTCGAGGAAGAACACGTCGCCCGGCTCCGCGATCCGGCCGGCGTCCGCGAGTTCGGTGCCGATGGCGACCAGCTCCGCCCGCGCGCGCCGCATCGCGATGATCACGAGGTACTTCGGCATCTCGCGCATGCCGACGAGCGCCCGCGCGCGACGCAGGCAGAACCCGACGACGGCGGCGCGCATCCGGCCGCGCACCCGTGCGCGCAGGACGAGCGTGCGCACCATCGCCTCGGCATCCCGCGCGCGGGCGGCGAAGTGCTGCGCGGGGGTCGCGGCATCCCGATCCAGGCGCAGGTAGCCCGCCAGCACACCGAACAGGTGCGCGGGATCTTCGGCCCAGCGCGGCATGCCGAGGTCGATCTCGGCGACGGCGCGGTGCCCGTAGCGGGCGAGGAAGTTCGCCATCGCGCGCTGCAGCACGGCGGGCAGAGCACCGGCGAGGTAGGCGGCGGCGAGATCGTCGGCCGCGCGGGTCCGCAGCGCCTCGGCCGATGCAGGGTCGCGCCGCGCGCGCACGGCGACGTCCCACAGTTCGAGGTCCATCTGGGTCGTGACGTTGTCGGGCGCGCTGCGCAGCACCGTCTGCAGGTCGCCGGGGGCGCTCGAGCCGCGCAGCAGGCGGCCCGCGAGTCCCAGCATCCCGAATCCGACGACCGCGCCGGGAAGGCTGCGGGGCGCCAGCGGCATCGCGCCGAACAGCAGTTCGACCACCCCGTCGACACGCGTCGCGATGTCGCCGTCGGCAGGGATCTCTCTCGCGCGCACGTCCCGGGCGAGCCTCCCCACCCGCCGCTGGGCGGCGGCGGGACTGAAGAGCGCCTGCCCGACGAGGAGCGGGAGACGGATGCGGGCGGCCAGATGCACGAAGCCGCGCGCGAAGCGCCGGCGCGAGCGGGGCAGCACCGAGAAGCGCGGATCGCCGAACAGCCCGCGCAGCACCACCGCCGACCGCGCCTCCATCACGTCGAGCGCGCGCGGGAAGATCTCGCGGCCGACGGCTGATCGCACGACGGGCGTCGCGTCGAGGAAGATCCGGTCGCCGCCGATCGCGAACGCGCCCGGGCCGTCGACGATGCGGGCGGGACGGCGTCCGATGAGGTCGAGGAAACCCGAACCGATCACGCGGAATGCGGCGATCCCCATCGGGGTGAGGGGGCGGTGCAGTCCCTGCGCGAGGCTGACGCAGAAGTAGACGCGGGTCTCGGCGGCCGGCAGGCGCTTGTCGCGCACGGGCACGGGGAACAGCGTGGTGATGGGCCGGGACTGCGTGAGCCACAGGTGCCCGTCGGCGTCGAGCGCCCACTCGATGTCCTGCGGGCTCCCGAACGAACGCTCGACCCGGTCGCCGAGCCCCACCAGCGCCCGCACCTGGGCATCAGTGAGGCTCGCCGGGCCGTCGTCCGGCCCGCCACCCGCCCGCCGCTCCAGGATCCGCCCGGTCGCCGTGTCGACGACGAAGTGGTCCGGGTCGACCGAGCCGGAGACCACGGCCTCGCCGAGGCCGTGCGCCGAGTCGAGCACCGCCTGCCGCCGCCGGCCGGTCACCGGGTCGGCGGTGAACAGCACGCCGGCAGACGACGCGTCCACCATCCGCTGCACGACGACCGCGACCGCGACGCCCGTGCCGTCGACGCCCTGCGCGGCTCGATACGCGACGGCGCGGTCGGTCCACAGCGACGCCCAGCACCGGTGCACGGCGTCGAGCACGCCGTCGATGCCTGTCACATTCAGGTACGTGTCCTGCTGCCCCGCGAAGCTCGCGCCGGGCAGGTCCTCCGCGGTCGCCGACGACCGCACGGCCACCGGTCCACCGCCCGGCTCCAGCTGCGCGTACGCCGCCCGCACCGCGTCGGCCACCTCTTCGGGGAACGGCGTCGCGAGCACCGCCGCACGGGCGGCCGCGGCATCCGTCAGCGTCCCCGACTCCACCGCCGATCCACGCACCGCCTGCCGGTACGCGTCGGTGGTGACGCAGAAGCCGGGCGGCACGTCGAAGCCCGCCCGGATCAGCTCGCCGAGGTTCGCCGCCTTGCCGCCGACTCTCGCGAGGTCGTCGGCCGACAACTGCGCGAGATCGACCACGACGCCGCCCTCAGGCAGTGAGCTGGACGCGGCCATCTCGTCGTCCTCCCGGCCGATGCGGTCCACGGATGTGGACTCAGGTGCAGAATCGCACTCCGCGCACCGCGCCACAAGATCGGCGGGTCACTCGCTCCAGGCTCCCTCGATGGGGACGTCGCGTCCGAGTACCCGCGACGCCGCGCGGTGGCCCGACAACATGGCGGCGGGCACGGTCGCGGGGTCGTCGGTCCACGTCGCCTCGCCCGCGAGGTGCAGCACGCCGCCGATCGGCGTCGCGAGGTCGTCGTGGTCGGCCGTCGTCGAGCCGACCGTCATGTACGCGTACGAGCCGTGCGACCACGGGTCGTCCTGCCAGTCCGTGACGTGCACGTAGGTGGGCTTCTCGACGCGGTCGCCGTACAGGCGCCGCAGCTGCACGAGGATCGACTCGACGATCTCGTCTTCGGTCCAGTCCCACGTCTCGACGGCGGCGGGTCCGGCGGCGAACGTCAGCAGCGTCGGCGTGCCGTCGAGCGGCGTGAGGTCGTACCACGAGTGCCACCAGCGGCTCTCGGGTCCCTGCTGGCGTATGGCGTAGACGTCGTCGTCCCAGAACTTCGCCGGGAACCGCAGGAACACCTTCTCGAACGCGTTCATCGTGAGCCGGCTGAGCGCCCCGGCGACGGGCTCGGGCAGCGGCGGCTCGATGGCGAAGTCGTCGGACTGCAGCACGCCGACCGGCACCGTGACGATCGCGGTGTCGGCGGAGAACAGGCCGTGATCGGTCGTGATCAGCACGCCTTCGGACGACCACTGCACGGCGGTCACGACATGGATGAGGCGGATGTCGAGCCCCTCGGCGAGCCGTCGCGGCAGGCGATCGTACCCGTCGGGGAAGACGACCTCGTCGCCGTCGATGGAGTCGTCGTCGAGGCCGTGGGCGGCGAGGTCCTCGATCCATGCGCCGTACTGCTCCTCGGACCGGTGCTCGAGGTACTCGCGCACGCGCTGCGTGCGCTCCGCGTCCCACCCCTGTGCGGCGAGCGCGTCGTCGGTCACGTCGCGGTACGAGGCGTCGCGAGCGGAGGCCGCGACGACGTCGAGCAGCGTCCTGTCGACGGCGTGGATGTCGTCGATGAAGACCCGGGTCGCAGCATCCGTCAACCGCGTCCCGTCGGGTCCGTAGTACGCGATGGGGCGGCTGTCGGGCTGGTAGCCGCCGACGGTGAACTCGACCGTGCGCATGCCGAACGCCTCGGCTGCCGCCGCGACGGGGGAGCCGGTGATGCCATGGATCCACGAGGCGCCCATGTCGGTCACCGTCCCCGGGAAGTGGCGGTCGGTCGAGACGCGCCCGCCGACGCGGTCGCGCGCCTCGAGCACCACCACGCGGCGGCCGGCCTTGGTCAGAAGTCGGGCCGCGGTCAGGCCCGCGACCCCCGCACCCACGACGATCGTGTCGAAATGATCCATGTCAGAGTTTGTACCCGATCGCGCGCAACAGTTCCTTGCGGTCGGCGACATCCTGCTCGGTCTCGACGCCCAGCGGCGGCTGCCCGTCGACGACGCCCGCGACACCGCGGCCCGCGTCGGTCACCGCGACGAGCATCTGTACGGGGTTGGCGGTCGCGCAGTAGATCGTGCAGACCTCCGGCACGGCTTTCACCTGGTTGAGCACGTTCACCGGGAACCCGTCGCGCAGCATGATCACGAACGCGTGACCCGCGCCGATCGCCAGCGCCGCATCGACCGCGAGTGCGACGAGGGCGTCGTCGTTGCCCGTGCGACGCACGAGACGGACACCGGATGCCTCGCAGAACGCGACCCCGAACCGCAGCGTGCCGCCGACCCCGGCGAGCGCCTCGTGCAGATCCTCGACGGTCTTGATGAAGTGCGACTGGCCGACGATGACATTCACATCGTCTGGCTTGTCGAGCGGAACGACCTCGATGTCGACGGCCATGGGAGACCTCCTCCGTCAGCGCCCAGCCTAGACGCGCGCTGCCCTGCATAGGGAGGTGGCTGCGGTCGATGCGCGGTCCTCGTTCGATACTCGGGGCCTAGCCGCGCCCGCGATGGTGTGCCATACAGGAGGGGGACGATCCGCGACAGCTCTGGGGGCAGCGGTACCCGGGACGTATCAAGGGGCGGAAGGGACGCTCCTTTGTCGATGGACACCCGTCAACAAGGGAGCAGCTATGCGCATCACGTACCGGATCATCGCCTATGTCATCTGCGGCCTCGTCGCGCTGCAGGCGGCATCTCACGCGTGGGCCTCCGCCGGCCTCGGCGTCTACCTCGCGGAGGGAGGCGTCGTCGACGGCACCGCTGTCGAGGGCCCGCCGCCGTTCCCGGAGGTCACCGGCTTCATCATCCACGGCATGAACGGCATGTTCGTCATCCCGGCCCTGGCTCTGATCCTCCTGATCATCTCGTTCTTCGCCAAGGTGCCGCACGGCGTCGTGTACGCGGTCGTCGTGTTCGGGCTCGTCCTCCTGCAGGTCACGCTCGGGCTCCTCGGGCACGGCGTCGCGTTCCTCGGATTCCTGCACGGCATGAACGCGCTGCTGCTCTTCACTGCGGCGCTGCTCGCGGGGCTGAACGCCAAGCGCCGGACCGTCGAGCCGGCCGGCGTCGCCTCGGTGCCCAGCACGACCGGTGCCACGGCCTGACAAGACGACCGCCTCGAGCCGATGGGCGCGTCTCGCCCGTCGGCTCGGCGCGGTCGTGGGCGTGCTCGCCCTCCTCGTCGTCGGGTGGGCGTGGTGGACGAGCATCCTCCCCGGTTCGTACTCGGTGATGTCGATGGGAAGACCCGACTTCGGCGGGGGAACCGAGGTGGGCCATCATGCGGACGCCGCCGCGCACACCGCGCACGCGGCGGGCGAGGATTCCCTCGCCGAAGAGCTGCCCGACGCGACCGAGCCTCCCGACGTCGACGTCACGACTCTCACCGCCGACCCCGACCGGCCCGCCGACGTGCGGGTCGAGCTCGTCGCGCGCGCCGAGCGGATCACCCCGGCCGGCGGTCAGCCGTTCGACGGGTTCACGCTCAACGGGCAGACGCCGGGGCCGACGATCCGCGCGACCGTGGGCCAGCTGATCGAGGTCGAGCTGCGCAACGAGGACGTCCCCGAGGGGATCACGGCGCACTGGCACGGCGTCGACGTGCCGGGGGCGATGGATGGTGTCGCCGGCGTCACGCAGGACGCCGTGCTGCCCGGCGAGACCTACACGTACCGCTTCGTCGCCGAGCAGGTCGGCACGTTCTGGTACCACTCGCATCAGCTGTCGCACTCCCAGGTCATCGGCGGTCTGTTCGGCGCCCTCGTGCTCGAGCCGGAAGGGGAGATGGATGCTGCGGCCGACGCGGTCGCGCTGATGCACACGTATCCCGGTGGTCAGCGCACGCTCAACGGTGAGGCCGGAGAGGTGCGCCAGACGGCGGCCACGGGCGACGTCGTGCGCGTGCGCCTGATCAACACCGACAACTCGCCCACGGTCGCGTGGGTCACGGGGTCGGACTTCCGCGTGCTCGCCGTCGACGGCACGGAGCTGCACGCGCCGACGCCGGTCGAGGATCTCAAAGTGGGCGTCACCGCCGGGGGGCGCGCCGATCTCGAGGTGCGGGTTCCCGCGAGGGGCGCGGTGCGCGTTCAGGTCCCGGGCGGGTCGCTGGTGATCGGGCCCGACGGCGCTGACGCGCCCACCGCATCGGCGCCGCGCGAAGCGGTGGATCTGCTGTCGTACGGGTCGCCGGTGCCCGCGGGCTTCGACGCCGAGCACCCCGACCGCGTCTTCGACTACGACATCGGCCGGCTTCCCGGCTTCCTCGACGGATTGCCCGGCTATTGGTGGACCATCAACGGCGGGATCGTCCCGAGCGTGCCGATGTACATGGTCGAAGCCGGCGACGTCGTGGTGATGCGCGTCTCGAACGGCAGCGGCGAGGTGCACCCGATGCACCTGCACGGTCATCACCTGCTGGTGCTCTCCCGCGACGGCGTGGCGTCGACAGGAAGCCCGTGGTGGGTGGACTCGCTCGACGTGCAGCACGGCGAGTCGTTCGAGGTGGCGTTCGTGGCCGACAACCCGGGCATCTGGATGGACCACTGCCACAACCTCGCGCACGCGTCCGAGGGGCTCATGACCCACCTCGCCTACGCGGGAGTGACGACGCCGTTCCGGCTCGGCCGCGACACCGGCAACGACCCGGAATGAGGCGGGCCGCCGGTCTCACGCCTGGGTGAGGAGCAGCCGGCACCGGTGCGCCGTCACGAAGGGCTCCAGGCGCTCGAGTTCGAGCGGGCCCTCGGTGTGCAGCAGCACGTCCTGCACGAGCCGCGCGTGCACGCCGCACACGAGGGCGCGGTCCTCGTCGATCATGTCGTGGTACCGGCAGGGCGCGAGGTCGAAGGTGAGCGTCTGCTCGTCCACCGCCGGGTCGAGGCCCGCGTCGTCGAGGTGCTCGTACAGCACGTCGAGCTGCCGCGCCGCCTCGGCGGGAAGCGGCGGAGCCTCGCTCGACGTCACGGCTCGCAGCATCCGTCCCCGTGTCTCGGCGCCCTCGACGCGCGCGCTCGCCGCATCGCTGGACGCCGACTCGCGCACGGGGTGGAACACCACCGGCGGCCGCCCGCGGACGCCGACCTGGAGGGTCTCGCTGCGGATGAGCCCCTCGTCCTCGAGCACCCGCAGGTGGTCGCGGACGGTGTTCAGCGGGATGCCGCACTCCGAGGCGAGCTCGCCGGCGCGGCGCCCGGGCACGCGCTGAATCGCCCGCAGCAGCTGCAGGCGACGGGGCTGGGTGAGTCCGCGGAAGTCGTGCGCGCGGCGGGGCATGGCTCCAGGGTAGGCGGGCGGTCGCGGCCGAGCCTGGGGATGGACCGGATAAAACCGGTGGAACGCGCTCCGCTCATCGCGCGGACCGACGAGAGTCGAGGGCGACCGGTCCGGTCCGAGAAAGGAACCCCATGCAGCTCTCACCGGAGTCCGAAGCCATCGTCCGCGCCACCGCGGGTGTCGTCGCCGCCCACGCCGAAGAGATCACGAAGGTCTTCTACCCGGCGATGTTCGCCGCCCACCCGGAACTCCTCCGCGTCTTCAACCGCGCCAACCAGGCCGTGGGGGAGCAGCCCAAGGCGCTCGCCGCGTCGGTCGTCGCCTTCGCGGTGCAGCTCATCGACCCGGACGCCCCGGACTTCACCCCCGTGATGCGCCGGATCGCCCACAAGCACGTCTCGCTCGGCATCCAGGCGCGCTCGTACCTCGTCGTCGGGCACCACCTCCTGGAGGCCGTCGGCACGGTGCTCGGCGATGCGGTGACCCCCGAGGTGAAGGCCGCGTGGGACGAGGTCTACTGGCTGTTCGCGACCTCCCTCATCGCCGAGGAGGCCAAGCTCTACGCCGAGGGCGGCACCGACCCCGAGCAGCCGTGGCGCGGCTACCGGGTGGTCGAGCGGTTCGAGGAGTCCGACGACGTCTTCTCGCTCCTGCTCGCGCCGGTCGCGGGCGAGGTGCCGTCGCACCACACCGGGCAGTACGTCGCGATCGCCGTCGACCTGCCCGACGGCTCGCGCCAGCCGCGCCAGTACACGATCTCGTCGGGCCCGCGCGGCGACTCGCTCCGTGTCACGATCAAGCGCGTGCGCGGCGTCGACGGCAACCCCGACGGCCAGGTCTCGACGTGGCTGTACGAGAACGCCGAGCCCGGCACGGTGCTCGACGTGTCGCAGCCGGCCGGCGACGTCGTGCTCGACGACTCGGACCAGCCGCTGGTGCTGGTGTCGGCCGGGATCGGCATCACCCCGGTCGCCGCGATCCTCGAGGACCTCTCGCGCCGCCAGCCCCGACGGACCGTGCGCCTGTTCCACGCCGACCGCGCCCACGACACGCACGCGCTCTACTCGTCGCTGCGCCGTCAGGTGCTTGCGATGGACGACGCGAAGGCGCAGAACTGGTACGAGACGGATGCTGCGACCGCCCCCACCCTCCACCCGGCGCGGGAGGGGTTCATGGACCTCGCCGACGTCGAGCTGCCCGACGGCGCGACGGTGTTCATGTGCGGCCCGCGGCCGTTCATGCGCAACTCCCGCGCGACGCTGATCGCCCGCGGCATCCCGAGCGAGCGCATCCACTACGAGGTCTTCGGCCCGGACCTCTGGGCACAGAACCCCGAAGGCGCCGCCGCCTGACGACGTCGGGCGACCTACCGCCCGTTCGGCCTCGGTGGGACCATGAACCATGGCGACCGAGGCCGACGGGGACGGCGCCGAGAGCGACGCCGTTCTCGCGCGCCGGCTGCAGATCCTCGCCACCGAGCACTGGGGGCTGCTGGCCGCCCGCAGCACCGCGCAGAGCGAGGTGCTCACCCGCATCACGATCTACCTGACCCTCGTGTCGGCCGGGCTCGTCACGATCGGCCTGCTCGGGCAGGCGACGAAGTTCGCGTCATGGTTCCCGGTCGCCGCCCTCGGCATCCTCGGCTTCCTCACCGTCGTCGGGCTCCTCACCCTCATGCGCGTCCTCAGCGTCTCGGAGGAGGACATGATGTTCGTCGTCGCGATGAACCGCATCCGCGGCGCGTACGCCGAGGTCGATCCCACCGCGGCGGCAGCGTTCCTCGCCTCGACGCACGACGACGAGCTCGGGATGCGCGTGACGTATTCGTTCCTGCGTCACCGCGGCGCCCTGGAGCAGGTGCTCGCGTCGTCCGCGATCCTGAGCATCCTCGTCACGGCGTCCGTCGCCGGCATGTTCACCGGCGGACTGTGCGCAGCGGTGGGCACGCCGATCGGGGCAGCCGTGACCGTCGGCATCGTCGTGGGGCTCGTGGTCGGCGCGGGCGCGGTCTGGTACGCCGGCTACCGCTTCACCTCGGTGTGGAAGTCCTACACGCCGTTGCGCCCGAGCGAGGGCCCGCCGCGGCACTGGGCGCGGCCAGGACGGTGACTCCCGTGGGAGCCTGAGGCGGATGGCCTCGCATCACACGCCCTGATCACCGCGCTCGCGGCCCGGTGAAGCGCGGGTTCACCCGGTGATCGAGCCGAGCGGCTGGGGGATGCCGCCGCCCGCCGGTCGGAGCGTGCGGGCGTAGTCCTCCTTGAGCACCGCGAGGTGGAACCACGCCTCGACGCCCGAGACGCCGGGGATCGCGCGGATCCGCTCGAGGCTCGCGTACAGCGCGCCGGCCGACGGTTCGACGAGCGTCGTCACCACGTCGAAGCGGCCGAGCGTGCGGGCCGCGAAGTCCACGCCCCGCCACGTGCGCAGCGCCTCGGTCACGCGGTCGTCCGTGCCGGCGAGGTTGAGGCCGACGCCCATCGACAGCTGCCGGTGCACCAAGCCGCGCGCCTCGACGGCGCTGATCTTGATGACGCCGCCGTCGACGAGCCGCTGCACGCGCGTCGTCACGGCCGACGGGGAGAGGCGCACGGCCTCGCCGAGGGCGCGGTAGCTCTTGCGGCCGTCGCGCTGCAGCTGCTCGATGAGCGCGGTGTCGATCGCGTCGATCGTGACGTCGCCGTGGTACTCCGACACGAAGAATCCCTTGACGACGTCGGTGTAGATGAGGGTGTTGATGTCGGCGACGCCGGGCAGCGCCCGGATCTGGGCGAGCAGGTCGTGCAGCGCCGGCATCGACCCGAGCCGCACCTCGGTGACGAGGTCGTACGCGCCGCCCACGGCCGAGACCAGCACGGTCTCTCTCAGACCCCGCAGGTGCTGCGCCACCGGCTCGACCCCGCCCTGGGTGCGGATTGACACGTGGGCGAGTACGTGCTGCCCGAGGAACACCGGGTCGACCGCCGCGACGACCCGAACGGTGCCGTCGGCGAGCATCGCGTTCAGCCGCGTCGAGACAGCGGAGCGCGACTGACCGAGGCGGCCTGCCAGCGTGTGGATGCTGGCCCGGCCGTCGACCTGCAGCTCGCGGATGAGCTCGGCGTCGAAATCCATCGCGATCCTCGAATTCGTCGATTTCCCTGGGAACGCACGACCGCGCGTACAGAAGACGAGTCTAGAACCGCTCGAACAGGACGCGACAAGTGATTCTGTGCAACTCGTCAGACAGAACCCCAGTCGAACGCGCCGAGCGCTGGAGTTCTGCCCTTGCCAGCGGCATCCGTTCGTCCTTAGCCTTCATCGCATCCCCGATACATCCGCAAAGGAGCGGTCATGACTTCCACCTCCAGCAGGGCGCGGCGCGCAGGCATCGCCGCGTTCGTGGGAACCACCATCGAGTGGTACGACTTCTACGTCTACGCGACCGCCGCCGCGCTCGTGTTCGGGCCGCTCTTCTTCCCGAGCGGCGACCCGCTCGCCGAGACCGCCGCCGCCTTCGCGACGTTCGCCGTGGCCTTCCTCGTGCGTCCGCTCGGCGGCATCATCTTCGGCCACATCGGCGACAAGCTCGGGCGTCGCGTCTCGCTCGTGATCACGCTCCTGCTGATGGGCGTCTCGACGGTGCTCGTCGGCTGCCTCCCCACCTACGAGGCGATCGGCATCGTGGCCCCGATCCTCCTCATCCTGCTGCGCGCCCTGCAGGGCCTCGCGGTGGGCGGCGAGTGGGGCGGCGCGGTGCTCATGAGCGTCGAGCACGCGCCGGCCGGCAAGAAGACCTTCTACGGCGGCTTCACGCAGCTGGGCAACCCCGCCGGTGCGCTGTTGGCCTCGGGCATCTTCGCGATCATGTCGCGCTTCGGCGACGACTTCATCATGAACGGCGGATGGCGCATCCCGTTCCTGCTCTCGATCGTGCTGGTCGCCGTCGGCTTCTGGGTGCGGTACCGCGTCGAGGAGTCGCCGGTCTTCGAGCAGAAGATCGAGGGCCGCAAGCAGACCATGCCGCTCGCGTTCGCACTCCGCGTCAACTGGAAGCCGATCCTCCTCGGCATCGGCCTGCTGCCGATCTCGACCGGCGGCTACTACCTGGCCACCACCTTCGCGACCTCGTACGCGACGAGCGAGCCGATCAGCATGAGCCCGCAGCTGATCCTCGACGCCATGACCATCGCCTCGTTCATCGAGTTCGTCGTGACGCTCCCGGTCGCGTGGCTCGGCGACAAGTGGGGCCGCAAGAACATCATGTACATCGGCCTGGTGACATCGGTGCTCACGTTCGTGCCGTTCATGCTGGTGCTCCCCGGCAAGGTCGAGCCCGTCATCTTCCTGCTCGCATCGCTCGTGCGCATCGCGATGAGCGCCACCTACGCGCCCATCGCCGCGATCCTCGCGCAGATGTTCCGCCCGCAGGCGCGCTACACGTCGATCGCCCTGTCGTACGGCGTCGGAGCGGCGATCTGGGCCGGCTTCTCGCCCTGGTTCGCGACCATGCTCATCGCGTGGACGGGCAGCGTCTGGTCGGTCATCTTCATGTTCATCGGCATGGCCCTCCTCGCCGGCCTCTGCACCTGGCTCGCACCGCAGCACTCCGACGAGGCGCCCGTGACGGACTCGTTCACGCCGCGCACCGACACGACAGCCGCACGCACGATCTGAGGAGATCCGCCGCCATGAGAAAGCTCGCCCCCTTCGACCGCCCCGCGCAGCAGACCCCGCGCCTCGTGATCGCCGGTGCCATCCACACCGTCGACGCGCAGGGCAGCACCGCCACCGCGATGCTGACCGACCGCGGCCGGATCGTCGCGATCGGCACGACAGCGGAGTGCCGGGATGCTGCGGCCGCCCTCCGCCTGGACCCCGAGGTCGTCGACCTCGGCGACGCGGTCGTCGTGCCGGGCTTCGTCGATGCGCACGCCCACCCGCTCATGTACGGCCAGCTCATGACCTGGGTGGACTGCGGTCCCGAGAAGGCCGCGAGCATCCCCGAGATCGTCGCGCTCCTGAAGGCCGCGGCGGCCGAGCTGCCCGAGGGCCGCCCCGTGCGGGGCTATGGCTACGAGCACCGCAATCTCGCCGAGCAGCGGCATCCGTCCCGATTCGAACTGGACGAGGTCGCGACCGACCGCGAGGTGTACCTCATGAACGCGTCGGGCCACGGGGGCGTCGTGAACTCGTACACGTTCGAGCTCAACGGCGTCGACCGCGACACCCCGAACCCCGAGGGCGGCGAGATCTTCCGTGACGCGGACGGCGAGCTGACGGGAGAGATCTCGGATGCCGCGTGCAACATGCTCACCGGCGTCCACGGCGTGAAGATCGGCCACCACGGTCCGAACTTCCACCTCGCCGACGAGCCGGAGGAGCACCTGCGCCAGCTGGACGTCGCCACGCAGCGCTTCCTCGCCGGGGGAGTGACGACGATCGGCGACGCGCAGGTGTCGCGTCGTGAGTTCGACATGTACCTGCGGCTCGCCGAGGCCGGGCGCCTGGAGCTGCGGGTCTCGATGTACCTGCTGTCGCACCTGCTCGACGAGGCGCTCGAGATGGGCCTCGTCGGCCAGTTCGGCAACGCGCACCTGAGCTTCGCCGGCATCAAGCTCTACGCCGACGGCACGCTGGGCGGCTGGACGGCCTACTTCCCCGACGGCTACGTCGGCGACCCCTGCCGCACCGGTCAGCTGTACCACGAGCCCGCCGAGTACACCGCGCTCATCCGCAAGGCGCACGCGGCAGGGCTCCAGACCGCGACGCACGCGCAGTCCCCGACGGCGATCGAGATGGTCGTCTCGGCGATCGAGGCGGCGCTCGCCGAGCACCCCGACGACGACGCCCGCCACCGCATCGAGCACTGCGGTCTGCCGACTCCGGAGCAGATCCGGCGCATGGCGGCAGCCGGCATCCGTCCCGTCAACCAGACCCAGCACTACTTCAACTGGGGCGAGGGCGTCGAGCAGGCTATCGGCACGCCGGGGGAGCGGTTCAACCCGCTCGGCGAGTTCGAGGCGGCGGGGGTGCCGTTCACGATCTCGTCCGACGCGCCGGTGGCCGAGCCCATCCCGCTCGAGGCGATCCAGACCGCGGTCACCCGGGTGACGCGCCGCGGGCACAAGCTCGGTCCCGACAACCTGCGGGTGTCGGCGGATGCCGCGCTCCGGGCGCACACGTACGAGGGCGCCGTGTCGCTCGGCCGCGAAGACGACCTGGGTTCGCTCGAGGCCGGCAAGTACGCCGACTTCGCGGTGCTCGGGGCCGACCCGCTGGCGGTCGACGCGAGCGAGATCTCGCAGATCCCGGTGCTCGAGACGTGGGTCGCGGGCGAGCGCCGGTACGCGATGGCGCGCGTCGAGGCGCTGACGTGAGCGCCGACGCCGCCGGGCAGTACGCCGACACCACGGGGCGCGCCGTGCTCGAGACCGTGCGCAACTACGGGGTGACCGCCGTGTTCGGCATCCCCGGCACCCACAACCTCGAGCTCTACCGTCCGCTCGCCGACCTCGGCCTGCGTGCGGTGACCAACCGCCACGAGCAGGGCTCGGGCTACGGCGCCGACGGCTGGGCGCAGCAGACCGGGCTGCCCGGCGTCGTCATCACGACCTCGGGGCCGGGCCTGCAGAACGCGATGAGCGCGATCGGCACCGCATTCTGCGAGTCGCGGCCGCTCCTGGTGATCTCGCCCGGCGTGGCGCTCGGGGCCGAGTTCCGCGACGTCGGCACGCTCCACGAGACGAAGGACGCGACCGCGATGGTCGGCGCGATCGCCGAGTGGTCGCGGCGCGTCACGAGCGCGACGGATGCCGTCGACGCCGTGCACGACGCGTTCGCGCTGTTCCGCACCGGGCGGCCGCGTCCGGTGCACATCGAGATCCCGTTCGACGTGCTCGAGGCTCCGGCGAATGTGCCGGCAGCAGCTCGTGAAGCCCGCCCGGCTCCCGCGCCGGTTCGCGGCCACACCAGCGCCGTGCGTGACGCGGTGAAGCTGCTGATGGATGCTGCGCGCCCGGTGATCGTCGCCGGCGGCGGCGCCACCCACGCCGGCCGCGCGATCACGGCACTCGCCGAGCGACTCGGCGCCCCGGTCGTCACGACCCTCAACGGCAAGGCCACCGTCGACGAGCACCACCCGCTGTCGCTGGGCTCGAACCTGCGGCTCGAGGCCGCCCGCCGGGTCGCCGAGGACGCCGACGTGCTGCTCGTGCTCGGCTCGAAGCTCGGCGAGGCGGAGCTGTGGGCGCCGCGGCTCGAGGCGCGCGGCGCGGTGATCCGCGTCGACATCTCGGCCGCGCAGCTGCACAAGAACCTCGACGCCTCCATCGGCATCGTGGGGGACTGCACCGCCGTGGTCGAGAACCTGCTCGCCGCTCTTCCCGACAGCCCTCGCGCTCCCCGTGACGTGACCGCCGACCGGGAGGCGATCGCGGCCGAGACCGCCGCGATCCTCCCTGAGACGGTGGCGCTCGCCGAGACCATCGCCGCGGCGCTGCCGCACGACGCGATCGTCGCCGGCGACTCATCGCAGATCGTCTACATGGCGCTCGCGAACGTGCTGCGGCAGTCGTGTCCGCACTCTCTCCTGTACACCCCGACCTACGCGACGCTCGGCTACGGCCTTCCGGCGGCGATCGGCGCGCGCATCGCCCAGCCCGCCGAGGGCGGCCGGCCCGTCGTCGCCGTGGTCGGCGACGGCGCGCTCATGTTCTGCGTCAACGAGCTGGTGACCGCGGTCGAGCAGCGCCTCGACCTCACCGTCGTGTGCGTCGACAACGGCGGGTACGCAGAGATCAAGCAGAACGAGGTGGATCGCGGCATACGTCCCGTCGGCGTCGACCTCGTGCAGCCCGATTGGGTCGCCCTCGCGAACGCGTTCGGGGCGACGGGCCGGCGCGCGGCGAGCCCCGACGACATCGGGTCGGCGATCACCGAGGCGATCTCCGCCGGCGGCGTGCAGCTCGTCCACATTCCGCAGGACGGCGGGGCGCAGCATCCGTCGACCGCATCTTCCACCCCGAGAGGTGAGTCATGACCGACAACCACGAGCCCGTCGGCCCCGTCGACGCGTCCGTCTACCCGCGCTACGCGGGGATCGCCACCTTCGCGCGCCTGCCGCGCATCGAGGAGGTGCCGCGCGCCGACCTCGCGATCGTGGGCATCCCGTTCGACACCGGCGTCAGCTACCGGCCCGGCGCGCGGTTCGGCCCCTCCCACGTGCGCGAGTCGTCGCGGCTGCTGCGTCCGTACAACCCCGCGCAGGACGTGTCGCCGTTCGCGGCGGCGCAGGTCGTCGATGCCGGCGACATCCCGGCGAACCCGTTCGACATCGGCGAGGCCGTCGCCGACATCGAGACCGCGGCGACGGCGCTCGGCGAGCGCGTGGATCGCATCGTCACCGTCGGCGGCGACCACACGATCGCGCTCCCGCTGCTGCGCGCCGTGAACAAGAAGCACGGGCCGGTCGCGGTGCTGCACTTCGACGCGCACCTCGACACGTGGGACACGTACTTCGGCGCGCCGATCACCCACGGGACGCCCTTCCGCCGCGCGAGCGAGGAGGGTCTCATCGACCTCACCGCGAGCTGCCACGTCGGCACGCGAGGCCCGCTGTACTCGAAGCAGGATCTCGACGACGACGAGCGCCTCGGCTTCTCGATCGTCTCGAGCGTCGACATCGAGGAGCGCGGCATCGAGGCCGCCATCGAGCGCGTACGGCGCCGCGTGGGCGAGAAGCCGCTGTACATCTCGATCGACATCGACGTGCTCGACCCCGCCCACGCCCCCGGCACCGGAACCCCCGAGGCCGGCGGGATGACGAGCCGGGAACTGCTCCGGATGCTGCGAGCCCTCAGCGACCTGAACGTCGTGGGTGCGGACGTGGTCGAGGTGTCGCCCGCGTACGACCACGCCCAGCTCACCGGCATCGCGGCGAGCCACGTCGTGTACGAGCTCGTCACGATCATGGCCGCTCAGATCGAGGCCACGCGGGGTGAGTCGTAGCGTGCACCCTGCCCGGTGACAAGCCCCTCCACAGGGCGTTCTGCCCGCCGCAGGCTGGGAGGACCCCAGAAGGAGGACGATCATGAGCCACCACGCAGACCACGACGACACCCCGCAGCACGGCACCGGCACCGAGGAACCTGTCGCAGCGACCCGCCGCGAGCAGCGCGAGCGCAACGCCGCGAGCCCGAACGCCGGCACTCAGGATCCCGCCGCGTCGGCTGAGGCCGCCGAGCCCGTCGCACCTGCGGAGCCGGTCGAGCACAGCGCGACGACGGACCACGACGTGATCCGCCAGTGGGCGGAGGATCGCCACGCGACCCCGGCCACCGTCGAGGGCGCCGAGCACGAGGGGAACCTCGGCGAGCTGCGCTTCGACTTCGACTTCGGCAACGACCTCGAAGACCTCAAGGAGGTCTCGTGGGACGACTGGTTCCGCGCGTTCGACGAGCGGGGACTCGAGTTCGTCTTCCAGGAGAGCACGCGGCCCGACGGATCGGCGTCGAACGACTTCAGTCTCGAGCCGGCCGGTCAGCCGCGCAGCTGACGCTGGCGTGCCGGGCTGCGCCCGCGCGTGCGCGAGACTGGCCGCATGGGTTTCACACGCGCCGAGCTGGAGTCGTACCGCGGGCGCAGCATCCCGGATCTCATGCCCTCGCACCCGAGACTGGTGTTCGTGGGCATCAACCCGGGGCTATGGACGGCGGCCACCGGCGTGCCGTTCGCGTACCCGGGCAATCGCTTCTACCCGGCGCTCGTCGCGGCGGGGATCATCGAGCGGATGCCGCAGATCGGCGATGACGGCATGGCCGAGGCCGACCGCCGCATGCTGCTCGACGCAGGCATCGGCATCTCGAGCATCGTGCGCCGCGCGACGGCGCGGGCGGACGAGCTCTCGCGTGAGGAGCTGCGCGAAGGGGCGGAGCGGCTGGAGCGCGACGTCGCGGGGTGGAAGCCCGCGGTCGTGGCGATCCTCGGTCTCACCGCGTACCGGCAGGGCTTCGCGCGCCCGCGGGCCGTCGCGTGGCGGCAGCCGGACGGCCTCGGTGGGGCTGCACTCTGGGTGGTGCCCAACCCGAGCGGCTTGAACGCGCACATGACGGTGGCGACGCTGGCCGAGGCCTACGCCGAGCCCGCACGCGCGTCGGGCGTGATCGCGTGACGCGCGACGGGGCGTCAGCGTCGGTGGCAGCGACGCGGCGCGCCCGTCGTTTCGGCGCGGCGGGACTGCTCGCACTCACGGTCGCGGCCGGGCTGCTGGTGCACACGCTGCTCCCCGATACACCGGCGACCGACATCGCGGGCGATGCGCTCTACGCGGCCGCGGCGTACCTGGCGGTGGTGTTCATCGCCCCGCGTCTTCGCCCGCTCGCCGTGGGGGCGATCGCCGCCACGTGGTGCGTCGCCGTCGAGCTGTTCCAGCTCACAGGCCTGCCGCTCGCATGGGGTGCGATGTTCCCGCCCGTGATGCTCGTGCTGGGCACGGTCTTCGACGCCCGCGATCTGGTGATCTACGTCGCGGCGATCGCTCTCGCCGCCGCCGTCGATGCGGTCTCAACCCGCCGCACGCGCCCTCGCGACTAGGATCCCGCGCTGCGACGTGGGGAACCGCGCGAGCATCGCCCGCAGCTCCTCAGCGTCGACGTCGGCCCCGAAGGCTTCGGCGCCGGGCTCGAGCATGATCCCGGCGGCGAGCGGCCCCGCGTACACCGGGTCGAACCCGAGGTCGTCGACCACCCGCATCACCGCCTCGACGTCGGGCGCCGCATCCCCGGCCACCGCGATCGCCTTCCGCCCCGCTGTCCCGTGGGGTCGGGCCTCCTCGTCGAGATCCCGGTATCCCATGTGGTTGAACGCCTTCACGACCCGAGCGCCGGGCAGGAACCGCTGCACCGTCTCGCTCGTCGTGGTGCGCAGGTCGCCGAAGTCGGCGCGCAGCCCGTCGACCTCCCACCAGTAGTTCATCGCGTCGATCACGAGCGTGCCGGCGAGCGCCTCGACCGGCAGCGTGTGGTGCTGGGGGAGCGGCAGCGCGAGCACGACCGCGTCGGCGTCACGTGCGGCGACGGATGCTGCGACAGCCACCGCACCCGGAGCGACAGCCTCGATCGTCCCGGCGACGCGCGACGGGTCACCCGACCCCGCGACGAGCACCCGGTAACCGGCCGCGCGGGCGAGTCGAGCGAGCACCTGCCCCACGCGCCCGGCGCCGATGATCCCGAGCACCCGGATCGGCCGCTCGAGTCCGCCCTCACTGCTCACGGCCCCAGGCTAGCCAGCCGCGCCGGGTTGCAGCATCCGTCCCCGCGTCCGACGATGGGGGAATGGGGGATGCCGAGACCGACGGCCCGGGGGCCGTCGAGCCTGTCGGGCCGGCGAAGCGCCGAACCGAAGTCTGGGCGATCGTCGCGCTCGTCGCCGTGCTGCTCGCCGGTGCCCTCACCGTCGTGTGGCTCGTCGGCCCGCCCGCCACCGAAGCGGCCCCGGCCCCGACTCGAACCGCGACCCACACCCCGACAACGACTCCCACCCCGACCCCGATCCCGACCCCGACGCCCACCCCCACGGGCTTCGCCGCCAACACCGGTTCGTACGACGTGTCGACCCTCCCGCAGGTCAACGTGTTCGCCGTCATCCCGGGGCTCCCGGTCGATGACGCCGCGTTCGCCGCGCCGCTCCCCGTGCATGCCGCGGCGAAAGGCATCGGCGCTCCGGTGTGGGCTGACCCCACCGCCGAGCCCATCGCGTACCTCCCGCAGGCGTACACGTTCGACGGCACGAGCGTGCCCGTGGTCGAGGAGCAGGAGAACTGGGTCAAGGTGCTGCTCACCGGGCGGCAGGCCGTGCCGTCGCAGGGCAACCCGGCGCAGACCACCGGCTGGATGCGCAAGGCCGACGTCGACCTCGCCCCGACCGACGCCGGTGTCGTCGTGAGCATCTCGGGCCGAACCGTCGACATCGTCCGCGCCGGCGTGCCCGAGCGCATCGCGACGGACTTCGCGTGGGGCACCGACCGCACGCCCACTCCGCTCGGCCGCACGTTCATCATGACGACCCGCGTCGTGCCCGAGTACGCCTACACGCGCGGCCACCCCATCGTGTACCTGGCGGTGCAGTCGCCGACCCTCGACGGCTTCGGGGGAGCGGATGTCGCGGTCACCGCCTTCCACTACCACGATGACCGTTCGGGGGCGATCTCGAACGGATGCCTCCGCCTCGACCCGTCCGCGATCACGAAGCTCGCCGAGCTCCCGCTGGGAACCCCGGTCATCGTCAATCCATAAGCCCGCCCCACCTACTTCGGAGGACCCCCCTCATGCAGCAGCGCGCACTCGGCCGCACCGGACGTTCGGTCTCGGCGATCGGCCTCGGCACCTGGCAGCTCGGCGCCGACTGGGGCGCGGTCACCGAAGAGGACGCCACCGCGGTGCTCGCCACATCCGTCGAGCACGGCGTCACCCTGTTCGACACCGCCGATGTCTACGGCGACGGGCGGAGCGAGTCGATCATCGGCCGGTTCCTCGCCGCGCGGCCCGGCCACGGCATCACCGTCGCGACGAAGATGGGCCGGCGCCTCGCACAGGAGCCCGAGAACTACACGCCCGAGAACTTCCGCGCGTGGACCGACCGGTCCCGTGCGAACCTCGGTGTCGACACGCTCGACCTCGTGCAGCTCCACTGCCCGCCGACCGCGGTGATCGAGGACGACGCCACGTTCGACGCCCTCGACGCGCTCGTCGCCGACGGTGCGATCGCCGCCTACGGCGTGTCGGTCGAGACGACGGCGCAGGCGCTCGCGGCGATCTCCCGCCCGAACGTGACGAACGTGCAGATCATCTTCAACCCGTTCCGGCTCAAGCCGCTCGACGAGGTGCTGCCCGCCGCCGCGGCCGCCGGCGTCGCGATCTTCGCGCGCGTGCCGCTCGCGTCGGGGCTCCTGTCGGGCAGGTACACGGCGCAGACGACGTTCGCCGCCGACGACCACCGCACCTACAACCGGCACGGCGAGGCGTTCGATCGCGGCGAGACCTTCTCGGGCGTCGACTTCGAGACGGGCATCGCGGCAGCCGCCCGGCTCGCGGAGGCCGTCCCTGCCGGCACGACCCTCCCCGCGGCCACCCTCGCCTGGATCGCGGCGCAGCCCGGCGTCACGAGCGTCATCCCTGGCGCCCGCAACGTGCGCCAGGCCGAGTCCAACGCCGCAGCTGCCGCCCTCCTGGACGACGTGGACCTCACCGCCTTCGACCGCGCCGTCCACGCCGTCTACGACCGCGACCTCCGCGCCGCGATCCACCCGCACTGGTGACCCGCCGCCGACCCTGAATCACGGATGCCTCGACCCCGCGAAGTCGCAGGGCCGAGGCATCCGTTCCGGGGGGTTTACGGGGCCGGGTAGTCCACCACGAACTGCGGCAGACCCGTGTTCGTGCTGTCGACCTGGCCGCCGACTCCGTTCACGACGTGCTGGACCGTGCCGGCCGACAGGTTCACCGTCATGATGTGGTGCAGCTTCACGCCGGGCCTCTGCGGCACCTCGAACCCGTTCGCCGTGATGATCGACGGGTTGTTCTGGTTGAACACGTAGACGCCGGCGCCGTCGAGCTCGTGGCTCTTGACGTGGTCGGCGACCTTGTAGCCCGGGTAGCCGAGCGCGCCGTTCGGCTGCGTCCAGTCGGCCTGCGTGGGCGGGTCGTAGGGCAGCTCGTTCTGGTACAGGATGACCCGGCCCCGCTCGCCGTTCCAGAGCGTGTTGTACGTCTGGAAGTGCTCGACGAACAGGCCCGTCGCGGTCACGTCGTCGCCGTTCACGATGACGCCGACGGTGCCGGTGTTGGTGTTCCACCGCTGGGTGTCGCCGTTCACGCCGTTGCTCGGGTCGAAGCCCTCGACTCCGTGATCACCGCGCCACACCCAGGTGTGGTCGATCAGCACGTGGTCGGCGTTCACCTCGAGTGCTGTCGTGGACTTGCCGATGTGCGGGCCGCCGACGCGGAAGTACACGTCGCTCAGCGTGATCGGATCGGCCGCATCGAGCTTCTTGCCGACCTTCGGGCTGCCGACGCGCAGCAGCACGGGCGAGAGCTTCGTGCCCGCGTCGATGGTGACGCCTGCGACGATGATGCCGTCGGCATCCTTCACCTCGAGCGGCACCGCACCGTTCACCGCGGTGAGCGTCGCGTGCCCGAGGCCGAGCACGACAGTGTTCGCGCGCTTGACCTCGATCGACTGCGCGACGTTGTAGATGCCCGGCGTGAGGATCAGGTGCTGTCCGCGCGCGAGCGCGTTGTTGATGTCCTTCACCGAGTCCGACGGGGTCGCGATGTAGAAATCGGTGATCGGGATGCTGCGCCCCGCGGTCTCACCTGAACCCCAGCTGATCCCGCTCGAGTCGCGCTGAGCCGCCGGCACGCGCACGTTGTAGCGTCCGGCATCGTCGACGTAGAGGAACGGCTTCTCGCGGCTGACCGGCGTCTGGTCGACCGTCGTGTACGGCGGGTTCGGGAAGCCGGCGTCGTCGGGCGCCCCGGCGACGCCCGAGAACACCTGGTTCCACACCGCGTTCGACCAGCCCGCGATCTCGCTGTTGCGGATCAGCCACTGCTGCTGCGACCCGTTGGTCACGGCGGGCAGGCGCGAGTCGGCGATGAAGCCGCCGCTGGCGTACTGCGGACCGGCGCTGCAATAGTCCATGAGCGACAGGTTGCCGCCGGAGATGTCGAGGCGTCGCATCGACACCGCCTGCGACACCGCCCAGAACTCGGCGCTCGCGCGGCAGCCGTCCTGGCCCGCCTTGTTCACGTCGATGGACAGGTTCGAGATGGTGCGCCAGAAGTTCACGAGCGCGAGGCAGTTGCTCGTGCCGCCGCCTTCGAGGCAGCGGTTGTAGACCTCGACGGCGCCGTGGACGGTGACGTCCTCGGGCGACGCGCCGAGCCCGGCGACCTCGGTGTAGTAGCCGACCTTGACCTGCAGTGGGTCGGCGGCCGAGCCGTACTCGCCGGGCAGGAAGTAGACGGCGCGGCGGTTGGTGCTCATCTCGGCGTCGACCTGCTGGGCGTGCAGCGCATCGAGCTCGGCCCGTATCTGGGCCACCGGCGTGCCGGGCGAGTAGATCGTGACGTTCGGGCCGAAGTCCGGGTGGAACGGATCGACCGCGCGCGGCGGCGCCGCGACGGCGGGCGTGGCCAGCAGCGCGCTCGCGACGAGCGCGGTGCCGGTCACCACGGTGCCGATGCGCACGAGCCGGGCGCGGCGGCCCGATCGTGCGGGCGGCGCCGTGAGGCGTGAGAAGGGCATGGGGAGTCCTCTCCGTTGAGGTGAGCCCGGCGGGTGCCGGTTACTTACCGGACTGTAACCAAGCGTGGGAGCGGTCTCAAGAGTCAGTTTCGGGGGAGCGCTTGCTGATTCGTTTCAGAACTCGAGCCGCACCACGAGCCGTCGTTTCGTCGGGTGCGTGACCTCTCGAAAGCCCGCTGCGAGGAACGGGCCGACGGGCCCGACGCTCAGTTCGTCCCAGATCACCTTCTTGCCGTCGGTGAGCATCGGATAGCCCTCGACCGCCGACGCGCCTCTCGCGCGGGCGTGCTGAACGGCCGCGGCGATGAGCGGGTACGTCAGTCCCTCGCCTCGGTGGCCCTTGCGCACGACGACGCACGCGATCGCCCACACGGACTCGTCGTCGGGGTCTTCGTCGCGTCCCTGCCACGGCACGGGCGACCCCCGCACCCGCCCGTAGACCCCGCGCCGGTCGACCGCGCACCACGCCACCGGCTCGTCGCGGAGGTAGGCGACGATGCCGATCGTCTCGGTCGCGCGCGGGTCGTCGCAGTGCGTCTCGGCACGCAGGATCGCGGCACGTTCCGCTTCGGGCATGTACCACCAGTCGTGATCGCCGAGGCGCTGACGCTGGCACTGACACCGCCCCGCGGCGCCGGTGAGGATGGCCTGCAGGTCGTCCCACGAGGCCTCGTTGGCAGGAGCGAAACGCAGTCCGTCCATGTCGGCAGGGTAACGCGGCGCGCCGACACGCCGGGAGTATGGTGTGGCTTGTGCCCCTCACACCTCGCGTCGCCGTGGTCATTCCGTGCCGCGACGACGCGGAGTATCTCGACGCGTGCCTGGCCGCCCTCGCCGCGCAGACGCACCCCGCCGACGTCGTGATCGTGGTGGACAACGCGAGCACGGATGCCTCGGCCGCCGTCGCCCGCGCCCACGACGCCGTCGTGGCATATGAGCCGTCGATCGGCATCTGGCCCGCCGTCGCCCGCGGCTACGACGAGGCGCTCGCTCTCGCCGACATCATCGCCCGGCTCGACGCGGACTCTCGGCCGCACCCGGACTGGATCGCGCGTCTCGTGCGTGCCTTCGTCGCCGACCCCACCCTGGGCGTGCTGACCGGCGGCGCCGAGTTCTACGGCGGAACGCCCATGCAGAACTACCTCGGCGAGCGCTGGTACATCGGCGGCGGGCACTTCTGGATCAAGAAGTGGCTCGGCATCCCGCTGGTGTTCGGCTCGAACTTCGCGATGCGCGCGCGGGTCTGGGAGCGCGTGCGCGACCAGGTCGATCGCGGCAACGCACGCATCCACGACGACCTCGACCTCACGATCCGGCTGCGGTCATCCGACGGCGTGCGCTACGACCCGCAGTTGCGCATGCCGGTGTCGGCGCGTCCCGTCCAGTCCCTGTCCGGACTGTCTCGGCGGGTCTTCCGGGTCGCGTCGACGTTCGCCGCGAGCTGGCCCGAGGGCGCGAAGTGGCGCCGCGCCGAGCCGTCGCGCGTGGCATCCGCCTCGAGCGATTGGGAGCCCGACGGCGACGACTGGACGCCCGAGTACGGCCGCTGACGGGCGGGCTCAGCCTCCGAACGCCGGAGCGGTGAGGTAGACGTAGGCTGCGAGCGCCAGCACGTTCACGCCCACCGTTCCCCAGAACGCGCGGCGGAACGACCGCTTGCGGGTCTTGTGGCGGAATGCCTGCTGCGCGACGAGCGCTCCCGGCCAGCCGCCGACGAGCCCCAGGACGAGCAGCGTCTGCTCCGAGATGCGGTCGGCCTGGCGGCGCGCGGCCGCCTTGTCGATGCCGTACGCCGCGAACGCCACGATGCTCGCCGCGCCGTAGAGCGCCGGCACCCACCACGCGAGGTCGAACACGACGTACGCACCGGCGAACGCCGCGGCGAAGACGATCAGCGTGATCCAGCTGAGCGCGGCGGGCAGCGGCTTCGAGAGGTCGCGATCGGGTCGCTGCGTGGTGGCGAGGGGAGCGCGAGGGCGCGGGGTGGGCATGCGCACGATCCTATGGGGGTGGGTCGGCGTACGGTGGCACCATGCATGAGCTCACCGAGGAAGCGCTGGTCGCAGCATCCGTCGATGTCGTCTGGCGGGAATTCACGGTCGCCGGCCGGCTGTCGGAGTGGTTCTGGCCGCCGCGCTTCGAGACGACCGCGGTCGTCGAGCTGCGCGAGCTCGGCCGGTGGGAAGTGCGGTCGGTGCCCGTCGACATGGCCGTCGAAGGAACCGTGCTCACCTTCGACGCGCCCCGCGCGCTCAGGCTCGGCTGGCGGTGGGCGGGGGAGGAGCACACCACGGATGTCGAGATCGAGCTGCAGGAGGCGGTGGATGCTGCGACCCGCGTGATCGTGAGGCACTCCGGCTTCGCGACCTCTGAGGAGCGCGACAACCACATCGACGGCTGGGCGACCTGCCTGCAGCGGCTGGTGGATCGCCACGGCGGAGCCCCGGGCGAGCACCTGTGATCATCGAGTTCGATGGCGACATCTTCCGCTGGGCCGCTCGTGACGACGCGGCCTGGTTCTTCGCAACCGTTCCGCCCGAGCTGGGGGAGGAGATCCGCGAGATCCCGCGTCCGTATCGCGGCTTCGGTTCCGTGCGCGTGAAGGCGCGCATCGGCGGCACCGAATGGACGACCTCGATCTTCCCGCTGTCGGAGACCAGCTCGTACGTGCTGCCGCTGAAGAAGTCGGTGCGCGACGCCGAGAAGCTGGTCGACGGCGGACCCGTGACGGTGCGGCTCGAGGTGCTCGACGGCTGAGGTCGCGGGCGATCAGCCGGGGGTCTCGAGCATGCGTCGCTGGATGCGGCCGTCGAGGTCGTCGAGCTCGCCGATCACGTCGTTCGCGGCCCACACGCGGTCGCGCTTGCGTCCCGTGATCTCGGTGACCACGCCCGCCTCGGTGAGTCGGTCGAGCGCCGCGTAGGCGGTGGCGGGGGTGCTGCCGATCGCAGCGACCGCGTCTTCGCCCGACATCACGGGGTCGTCGAGGAGGGCGCCGATGAGCCGGTCGGTCGCCGATCCGGGGGTCGCCTCGGCGAGCGACCGCCATTCGGCCGGCAGCTCACGCAGCGCGTCGATCGAGCTGCGCGACTCGACGGCCGCGGCGACGGCGGCGCGCACCATGATCTCGATGACGGCTGTGGGGTCGCCCTCGCGGTAGGCCGTGAGGGAGGCGAAGTAGTCGTCCCGCACTGCGAGCAGGCCGCTGGCGAGCGGCATGATCGCGGTCTTCGTGACGTCGCGTCGGCGCAGGATCGCGCTGACCAGCGCCCGACCGATGCGCCCGTTGCCGTCTGTGAACGGGTGGATGGACTCGAACTGCGCGTGCGTGATCGCCGCCTGCACGAACACCGGGACGTCGTCGCGACCCGCGAACGCGAGCAGGTCGTCGAGCAGCGGGGCGACGAGATCAGGTGGTGGCGGAACATACAGCGCGTTGCGCGGGCTGTGGTCGCTGCCGCCGATCCAGTTCTGCATGTCGCGGAGCCGGCCCGCCCAGGCTGCCTCGCCGGCGTCCTCCGCCATCAGAGTGCGGTGCGCGGCAAGCAGGTCGTCGAGTGTGATCCGCCCTGTCTCGCCGGCGCGATCGACGAGCCGGTGCAGCGCCGCGGAGGCCGCCACCATGCTGGTCGCGCTCGTGTTCGCGCGGCTTCCGGCCAGTGCGCGCGCATAGTCGCTCGCGCTGGCCGAGATGCGCTCGATCTTCGACGACGCGACCGACTCGGTGCGCAGCATGAAGCGTCCGAGTGCGCGCGATTGCGCTCGCGCCTCGGCGTCGGTCGTCGCCACCTCGACAAGCGCTCGCTCGGCCGCGGCGGTCACCGCCGGGCTCGGCACATGACTCAGGTGCGCGATGCGCGGAGGGATGGACGCGGCAACGGAGCGCAGCATCCGGTCCTCCCGGCTGCCGCCACGGATCGACTGCCGCCAGTCGCGGGCTTCGATCGTATGGGCGGGCCAGATCGGAGCGCCCCGACCTGAAACAATGCCGCTCACTGTTTCAGTGTAACCATCACAATTGAAATAACAGCAGCGCTGTGACACTGCTCGCGGTCACGCCGCTCCGGTATGTTTGCGCTCGGGAATCATTCTGCTGGGGGGCATGATGACGGACGGGTCTCAGGGGGGACCGCCGCCGGGTTGGTGCGCGGACGAATCGCACGCTGACCGCCTGCGGTGGTGGAACGGCGCTGCCTGGACGGATGAGGACCGTCCGGCGACGACGGCTGCTGCCGCCCCCACTGCGATCGATGCCGTCGGCGGCGCCGAATCGGCGCCGAAGGCCGCGCCGTTGAGCCGCGCGCAGTTGCGCGCGCGACGCGCGGCGGACGCCGATGCGGCGGACGCGGACGCGGTGGACGCGGACGCGGCGGGTCCCCGCGTGGCGGCTCCGCCTCAGGTCGAAACGTTCCCCGACCAGATCATGCCCCGGCGTCCGGCGCCGTTCGATGACCGGCTGCCGGCGCCGATCGTGTATCAGCCGGTGTCGAGTTCGTACGTGGGGGAGATGCGTCCGTCGTTGCCAGAAGCGGCTCCGGCGAACATCCCGGCGCGCGCGTCGATCGCACTGATCGTGGTGGCGGCGCTCGGCGGTCTGGCGGTCGTGTTCTGGCTGAGCGGGTGGAACGCGTCGATCGCGGGCCTGGTCAGCCTGATCAGCGTGGCGTTCGCGGCGGGCGCGTTCTTCCTCGCGATCGGCGGCCTGATCGTGGCGACGCAGCGTTCGACGAGCCGGCTGCTGTCGGGCATCGCCGTCGTCGTGTCGATCGGGCTCGTGGCAGGGCTCGCCGTCGTCGCGACGCAGCAGGCGCTCGCGATCCTGAGCTGAGCGGGTGAAGGTCAGAAGGGTGGCGGTTCGACCGGCAGTGTCAACGACGTCGGTGTCACCCACCATTTCGCACCGGTGATGTCGTCGCGGTAGAGCACCCATTTGCTCTTGGTCTTGATCACATGGTGCTGTTCGCAGAGCGGACTCAGATTCGTATCGGCGGTCTTCCCGCCGTACTGCCAGTCCAGCCGATGGTCGATGTCGCAATCCCGGGCGGATCTCGTGCATCCGGGCCCGGCACAGACCTGGTCGCGAACACCGAGCCAGCGTCGCAGCGCGTTCGGCACCTGATACGTGGTGCGGTCGACGTCGAGAACGGTGCCGGTGACCGGGTGCGTGAGGATGCGGACCCAGCTGGATGCCTCTCCCGCGAGCCGCCGTGCGGTCTCGGTGTCGATCGGGCCGTATCCGTCGAGAGTCGCAGGCTCGTCGCCCTCATTGAGAAGCGTCAAGGCCGGGACGGTCATGGCGACGGCCGCGCGGGAACGCCAGGCGGGGGACTTCGAGGTGTCGGCCTCGGCCTCAGCGGAAATGCCTGCAGCGAAGCAATCGAGCGCGGCGTCGGCGCGCAGCTGCGCGAGCGTGCGTTCTTCGCCGTCCTGCGCGCGCAGGTGCCGGGCGTGGGCGTCGACATAGCGATAGGTGGCGAGCACCTTGTCGGCCGCTCCGAAGACGGTGAGCGAGGCCATCCCGTCGGCTTCGGGCTGGAACCACACGTTCCGCTCGTCCATCGCCCGCTTGTGCCGATCGTCGATGTGCTCGGGGTGCACGCGTTCACGCACGACCCTGGCGCGAACGCGGAACTTTCCCGGCACGAGCGTCTGCGCCGACTTCTCGAGCTGTTCGTCGAACGTCGCCCACGCGTCCTTCGCGCGCGCGGGAAGGGTCGCCGCCTGCGCAGCTGCGGTGGCCGCGTTCTGCGCGACGATGCGCCCCGACCGGAACGCCGCCCAGATCTTCGGGCATCGCGTCTGCAGTGTCTCGGCGTTCGCGGCGCGGGTGCGGATCATGTTCTCCGACATCCCCAGCCGCACCGCGAGATCCATCGCGGCAGCGCGCACCGCGATGTCACGCCGCTCCGCGCGGACCGCCGCCGTCGACCGCCCCTGCGGATCGAGCCAGGCGGGATCCAGGGTCGGGTCAGGTCCGACCCATGGATCAGGGCAGGCCGCGGCATCCCTCAGCACCTCCGCGATGCCCGCGTACTCGTCAGCGATCAGCACGCGCGCGCGGGCGTTGATGCCTTCGAGCGCAGCCACCGCCGCGGTGTGGGACTCGCCGTTTGTGTCGAGTTCGGCGATGTCGAACTCCGGCGGCTCGATGCCGGCGTCGCGAGCCGCTACCTCGTCGAGGAAGCGATCGGGATCGAGCACCCACGCATCTATGACTTCTGGCGACGATGAAAGATTCACATGTTCAGACTAAGGAGGGCCTCCGACATTCGGTTATAGCTTCGCTCATTGCCGGGTCGATCACGCTGCGGGACGATGGGGCAGGGCTGTAACGCGGACGGTGGGAAGCGATATGGCAGACCGTCCGGATCAGTCGATGCCGGTCGCCATCAGTGGTCGTCGCTTGGTCGTCCTGCATCGATGAGCGCGTCAGCGTCCTCCGTGGATGCCGCGACATCGCATCCGACCACTCGGTAGAGCGAGGAATCCCCCTTGCGGTACGCCAGCTCCACGTTGGCTGAATCGTCGAGGCCCTCGAGCCCGCGATACCGCTCCACCGTCGGCAGGAGTTGGTCGGGGTGGAACTGGAGGATCCACTTGACTCCCAGCTCTCGCGTCGCCGTACACGCCGCGTCGCCCGGTGATGCGGTCGCGAAGCCGTCGTAGAAGGCCTGTTTGAGTGGTGTCATCCCTGACAGCACATGCGGCATCAGCACTCGCCGCCCGGTGATGGCGAAGGCGAAGTTGGAGCCGTCTCTTTGGTTCCCGGCGATGACGTCCGATTCCGGAACGACGTTGACGACCTCGTCCAATACGGCGCGCTCGTCGGGTCCCACTGCCGCCCGCGAAATCATCGGATTGTCCGTCGGCGTGAAGACAGATCTGGTCCATGCGTCAGTCGTACGGACCGCGGGACTGACCACGACCAGAACGACGAAAAGACCGATGGCCAGGATCGATGCAGTCGCGCGAGCGAATGGTCCTCGTGGTGTGCGATCACCGGCCGCCGACGCCATCCACCGCCATGCCGTCTTGCCGCCAAGAGCTGCGAGGGGAAGAGTCACGATCGGCGCGAACGCCGCTACGCGCGTCGCGTCCGAGTACCAGGGGCCCGCCACGAGGATGCGCAGAAACTCGTCGGTCCCGGCTGCTGCGACGTAGACGAGTCCCACGATCAGCCATCCGGTCGCCGCCGCATACCCGCGGTAGTCCTCGTGGCGAACGGCCCGCACCAGCCCGACGGCGAGCAAGATCGCGACCGCGAGAGAGATCGCGACGCCCCCCCACGATTGAAGGAGCACCTCGCCGATCGACTGCGCGATGGTTCCGCGCCACGAGTGCTCCTGCGCATAGTCAGGACGGATCAGCAGAGCGAACCCCAGGACGACCGCGACAGCGATCACGATTCCCGACACGGCTCGAAGCCGTTGCGGCTTGTGCTCACGGGCGACCCGCACCAAGGAGATGGTCACGGGTGCCAATGCGAGGACCGCCAGCATCACCACAGCTGACGGGTGCATGGCGCCGATGCCGGGGATCCCGATGAGCAGGATGAGGAGCCCACTACCCGAGCCGATCGGGGCACGCGCGAGTCGTGTCGTTTCGATGATCGCGGCCAGTCCGATGGCGACCAAGGGAATCGATCCGACCAGCGGGTAGGTCCCCATGTAGGGGATGAGCTGGAAAGGGAAGGCGGCGAAGCCGGCCGAAAGGACACCCGCACTGATCAGTAGTGCAGGAGACGACCCGAAGAGAGTCCTCGTGAGAAGCACGCCTGCCAATGGCCAGATCAGCGCGCCGAAAATGATCAAGGCGGCATTGGACGCGACCGGGATACTCGCTCCGGAGAGCTGAGCGATGAGTGCGACCACACTGTGCCATGTCGTCGGATAGAAGGCGATAGGCGAACCTCCTGGCTCACCGAATGTCCCGAATCCCAATGGCGAAGGATCGCCGCCTTCGAAGATGAAGCGCGCGGCGTTGAGGTGGAACACGTTGTCGCCCACCTGCGCGAAGAGGCCGGGTGACTCGATGACGAGCACCGAGCGCACGAGCATGAGGACGCACCCGAGTGCGACCGCGACGAGCGGAACCAGCGGCGGGGTCTGGGCTTGCGTGGGGCGCAGCCGGCCGGCAACGCGCGTGAGCAGCGCACAGATCACTCCACCGACGACGCCGACAGTCAAAGGCGCCCACCCCTGAAGCGGCGTTCCTGCCCAGCCCGCGAAGAATGTTGAGAGCGTCACCGCGGAGACGCCTGCGAGCGGAACAGCGCCGGCGAACCAGAGTCCGCGCAGGCGCAGGCCGAGAGCGATCGCCGCGCCGGGCGCGGCGACGACAGCTGCTCCCGCGACGACTGCGAGCGCGAGTGCCCACCAGGCCATCGGTACCCCTCCCCAGCGATACTTCTTCCCGCGAAGCAGAATAGGTGCTCCCGGCGCCGGCGGAGACGCCTGAAGTATTCCCGGCAAGAGTGCTGAGCATCTTGAGCCGATGCTGAGCGCGCACGCGTTGACGAGTCGGGTCGAGGTACTCAAGATGGTTCGCGGGGAGGGGTTCACCACAGTCGGTGCATCCCAGCGCCAGGCACTGGCGCACATGCGTTCACGCATGAGGTTCTAGAAGTGTGTCTATTCGGACGCGCGCCTGTGCCATACGTGTCAACTACAACTGGGGAGTACCGGCAATGCGCCAGACAATCAAGAACTACATCGAGGCGGAAAAGGCCCGCCGCGAGGAGCTGGACGAGAAGGGTTTCTCGCTCATCGAGCTCATCATCGTCGTCGTGATCCTGGGGATCCTGGTGGCGATCGCAATACCGATCTTCGGCAACATCCAGGACACCGCAGCGAAGAACGCGAACTCCGCGGCTGCTGCGAACGGCGCCACGGCCGCTGCCGCGGCGTTCGCGGCGAGCGATGCCAGCGTCACCCCGGCATCCGCCGCGGCCTCGGCAGGATCGGGCAACATCCACACGGTGCTGATCCAGAGTGCAACCCAGTCGACGAAGACGACCGATGTCTGCGTCGGCGCTTATACGGGCTCTGCGCCTACGAGCTGGACCGGCATCACAAAGTCGACGCCGACCACGGTTGCGGCGGTCGCTGGGCCCGGCTGCCCGTAGTCGCTCCGTCTGCGAGGGCCGGGGCGGATACTCCGGCCCTCGCGGCATCATCTGCCTGGAATTCTGCGGCTTGGGGAGGTGCGCAGATGAGGGGACACAGCAGCGACGCTGCGGGGTTCAGCCTTGTCGAAGTGGTCATCGCGATGTTCTTGCTCGGCATCATCGCGGTCGCGATCCTGCCGGTGATGTGGAATGGCATCGCGTTCTCATCGCAGCAGGCGAACACCGCGACAGCCACGCGGTACCTCAACAGCGTGATCGACCAGGCCCGCGATAGTGCCCGGACCGCGACAGACAAGACGTCTTGGTGCACATTGGTGAAGTCGAACGCTACGGCCAACATCCCGAAAGATGCGGGGGGATTGGCGCTCTTCACCGTCCCGCTCGACGCAACGTCGTGCACGGTGCAGTCGGGATCGACGATGAAGCTCAGCTTCAGAGCAACCATGCCTGGTGTACAGGGCACGACCCTCACGTTGGCCGCGGTGGACGCATTGGTCTTCGTCCGATGAAGCGAATCGCAGAAGACGAGGCCGGCGTCACCCTTGTCGAGCTGATCGTATACGTCGTTCTCCTCGGCATCCTCATGGGCGTGATCTCGATGATCTTCGTGAACATGTGGTCTGCGCAGGCCGGCGTCACCTCACAGACTGCCGCCACGACGCGCGGCCAGTTGGTGAGCACCGAGATCGAGAAGGCCATGCGCAATGCGATCGCCTTCACGATTTCGCCTGACGGTACGACGCTCAGCGTCAACACTTCGTTCACCGCAGACAGACAGTGTCAGAACTTTGCTCTCAACTCCGACGGGTTGCGGATGAGCGTGACTTCGACTCCTGCGCCGAGCACGTGGCCGGTCTGGCAGGAGCGCGTCTCGTCCCTCGCATCGATGCCGGCATTCAAGCCGGCGGGAACGATGGGCGTCACCTATTCCTTCGTCTCCACCAGTGATTCCGGGCCGGTGAAGTTCACCGGCACGGCATACATGCGAAACTCGACCACCGGAAACATGGGGGGATGCTGATGGTGCTCCGAACTGCTCCGAACAACTCGGACGACCGGGGCGTCGCGCTGGTCGCCATCGTGGTCATCATGCTGGTCGGCGTCGTCGCAGCGATTCTGATCGCCTCATCGGTGATGTTCGCGCTCACCTCGAACGCGACAAACAGACAGCGCACCCAAGCGTTCATCGCCGCGGAGTCCGGCCGCGATCAAGCGTTGTCGAATGCGCTGGCCACGACGTGCACATTGAGCGCCACCAATCTCAAGACGACTCCTGGCGCGATCCCGCCGTACTACGAAGCGAGGACCGACATCTGCCCGAGTGCGACGGACTCGACCACGTTCGTCGTGACGTCGACCGGCTATGGTTCGGACGGCACCCGGAGCAAGATCACCTCCACGTACAGCCGCCTGGTGACCTACACGAACCAGCCCGGCGGGTCGCTCGCGTACATCGACGGAACATTCACCCTGACCCAATCGCAGTACAGCGGCGACGTCGTGATCCGCACGGGCAACTACGACTGTTCGACCAGTCACAGCACCATCAACGGCGATCTCTGGGTGCTGCAGGGTTCCGCAATTCTGAGCTCGAGTTGCACGGTGATGGGGAGCGTCTACACGCGGGACGACGTCACCTTCGGTTCCTCCGATGTCACCGTCGGCGGGCGGATCATCGCTGGACGCGATGTGACGGTCTCGACGAACAAGTTCAGCATCGGCAAGAGCCTGGTCGCGCCGGCCGTCGGCGATGTGCTCGCGGGGCGGAACATCGACTTCACCGGGGCGAAGTCAGGGGAGATCACGGGTAGCGTCCGGGCATTCGGCACCTATAAGCCGGGCTCCAGCGTGACCATCGCCGGAACCGCGGGCGGCAGCGTCTCACCGAACCCCGCGGTGTTCACGCCGACGCTCGACCAGGTCGAGAAGATGACCAGATGGGTGGATATCAACGCCGATGTAAGTCTTTGGGGCAGCGATGTCCAGTGGTACAGCGTGCCCAACGGCTCATGCGCGATGGACGTCACGTCCTATCTCACGACGGCCCCGGCTGCGGGCAAAGCCCGGATCGGCGTGGACTACTCGGCGTGCACGTCAGACGTCACCATCAAAGTCAATCGCACAGGCGCGCTCTCCTATGACACGGTGTTCATCGTTCCGCCGGCCGTCAAGATGGCGTTGAATCTCACGGGTGCTCCGACATCACCCACAGGGAGGACGACGCAACTCTTCATCGTCCACGCCGACGCGAATCCGAACTCCGTTCCCAACTGCGTGAGCGGCGCGGATGAAGATGACATCAAGGTGCCGAGCTCCACCGGTGTGAATCTGATGTTCTACACGCCGTGCGGCGTCGGCAAGCTGACGGGAAGCATGAATCCGTTCAACGGCCAGTTCTACGCGGGCAATTCAGGCAGCGTGAACTGGGTGCAGCCGGTGTTCACGTGCAAGTCGATGGCGTGGGCGCCTCTGATCGATCTCGGATGCAAGCTCGGCGAAACCGAAGGTACGGGCTCAGGCACGATCGTCGTCACCAAGCAGCCTGCCGTCCTCATCACTCAGGTTGAGGACTAGTGAACTCGCTCATCACCATCCTCGTCGTCCTGGCGGGAGTGCTCGGCCTCCTGATCGGGTCGTTCCTCAACGTGGTCGCCTACCGTGTGCCGGCGAAGATCTCCCTGCTGCGCGAGAGCCGGTGCCCGCACTGCGACACGGCGATCACGCCGTGGCAGAACGTGCCCGTGGTGTCGTGGATCGCTTTGCGGGGCAGGTGCGCGAACTGCAAGGCTCCGATCTCGGCGCGGTATCCGATCGTGGAGGCCGCGACCGGTGTCGCCTTCGCGGTGGTCGCTTGGTGGGGCCTGACGTCGGCGGGCGTGACGACCGGCGGTGGCATGACCACCGCGCACGCGTGGGCTGCAGGAATCGTGATCGTCGCGTACCTCTACTTCGCCGCGATCTCGATCGTGCTGACGCTGATCGACCTCGACACCCACCGCCTGCCGAACAGCATCGTGCTGCCGAGCTATCTCGTGGCCGGCATCCTGTTCACGCTCGCCGCGTGGTTGACGGGTGAGTGGGGACGGCTGCTCGTCGCCGGCATCGGCATGGCCGCGATGTACCTCTTTTATTTCCTGCTGCGCGCGGCTCGGCCCGGCGGCATGGGTGGGGGAGACGTCAAGCTCGCCGGCGTGATCGGGATCTATCTCGGCTGGCTGGGCTGGGGCGCGCTCGCTGTGGGAGCGTTCGCGGCCTTCTTGTTCGGCGGAGTCTTCGGCATCGCGCTCATGCTGTTCCGGCGCGCAGGACGAAAGACCGCCATTCCGTTCGGGCCGTGGATGATCCTCGGCGCCTGGACCGGAGTTTTCGCAGGCGAAGCCGTCGGCGAGTGGTACGTGAATCTCTTCGTGGGCGTCTGACGCCGACGGTCTTGGGGAAGGGGAAATCATGGGGAAGACCATCGTGGGACTGGAGGTGACCGAAGAGAGCGTCCGCGCAGCGGAGATCTCACTCGGTCGCAAACCTCAGCTCGTCGCGTACGGCGAGGTGCCGCTGCCGCCCGAGGCAGCGCGCGACTCGGAGGTGCTCGACTCGGGCGCCGTCGCGGTCGCGCTTCGGCAGCTGTGGACCGGCGCGAAGTTCAGGAGCAAGGATGCGGTGCTCGGTGTCGCCAGCCGCCGGATCCTGGTGCGCGAGTACACGACTCAGGCGATGAGGCCGGACCTCTTGCGCGAGGCGCTGCCGTACCAGGTGCAGGATCTGCTGCCGGTGCCCGCCAGCCAGGCGGTGCTCGACTTCTTCCCGCTGTCGCAGGAGGGTGACCAGGTCTCGGGTCTGCTCGTCGCAGCCGTGTCGGAGAACATCGAGCACATCATCTCGACCCTCGCCAAGGTCAAGGTGCGCGCGCAGGCCGTCGACCTCGCGGCATTCGGCCTCGCGCGCGTCACCGCGCCGCTGGCCTCGCCCGACGAGACCGTGGCGACCGTGAACATCGGCGACCACACGACGCAGGTAGTGATCTCGCGCGGCGGAGTTCCGCTCTTCGTGCGCCTGCTGCCGATCGATGTCGCCACCGCAGCCACGCGTCGCCACAGTGCCGAGATCGCCGAGCCCGAACTCGAACTCGCCGCGGTCGCGGCAGGCAACGGCTTCGGCAACGCCACCCGGCTCGGTGCGCCGAGTCGTGCCCGCGGTTCGATCCGCGCGGCGACGCCGCCCGGCGTTTCGGACCTGGCAGCCCGGCTGCGCAGCACTCTCGCGTTCTTCGGCAGCCGTCCGAACTCGGCTCCGCTCACGCGCGTGTTCGCCACCGGGGCCGGTGCGGCGGTCGAGGGCGTGATGCCCGCGCTGACCTCGGCGATCGACACACCGATGAAGGTCGTCCCGGTCGGCGAGGTGATCTCGATGTCGACTCCTCCGCCCGCCGGTGAGGTCGCGCTCAGCCTTGTCGGCACCGTCGGCATCGCACTCGGGGAGGCCGGAAAATGACCGCCATCGCCGTTCCCTTCTCGGGGGCGCCCCGCGTCAATCTCATGCCGCGCAGCGAGATCGCACGGCGCGAACGCGACTCGCTCGTCCGCCTGTGGGTGTGGATCGTGCTCGGCGCGATCATCGTGGCGGCGCTCATCATCGCCGCTGCCTTCGCGTTCAAGTTCTTCGCCGACCAGCGTCTCGTCGCGGAGCAGGCTCGCACGAACGCGCTCCTGACCGAGATCGCCTCCCTGTCGGAAGTGAGCCAGGCACTGGCCACGGAGTCGGAGCTGACGGACTTCCGTTCCGACGCCATGGCCACCGACCTCGCCTGGACGCCCGTGATCGCCAAGATCTCGAGCATCCTGCCCTCCGACACCACCATCACCGGTGTCGACTTCACGGTCGGCGGCGCACCGCAGGGCGATGACCCGACGGCGGAGCAAGGGGTCGTCGGCACCGTCACGTTCGACAGCGCGACGCCGATCGACATCGTGCCCCTGATCCGGGCGCTCCGCGGCGTCGACGGGGTCTTCTACGCCGACGGGCAGTCGGTCACCTCGAGCCAGGTGTCGGCGGGTCAGTACTCCTACCTGCTCGACGTCGAGTTCGACCAGTCCGTGTACTCGAACCAGTACGCGGCGGAAGAAGGGGGCGAGTGATGCCCAAGCACATCGTCACCGCGATCGGCCTCATCGTCTCGCTCGGCGTCATCGCGCTCGGGGTGTTCCTCGTCGCGATGCCCCTGTACTTCCAGGCGGTGGCGGTGGATGGTCAGACCGCGACCGTCGCGAGCACCAACGCGCTCTATCAGGCGCAGGTCGACGAGCTCACCGCTCAGCAGGAGAATCTCGACCGGATCAACGCCGATGTGGCGAACCTGCGCGCCCAGATCCCGGCCGCCGGTGAGCTCGACGACGTCTTCGAGGTGGTCGCACACGCAGCCGAGGCATCCGGTGTCCAGATCACTTCCGCGACTGCGGGCGAGCAGGTCGCCTACGCGACCCGCACCAGTGCGACCGCGGGCGACGCGGCCGCCGCGGTACCCGCACCGGCGCCGGAAGCGACGGATGCTGCCACCGACACGACCACCGGAGCAACAACGCCGCCCGCACCTGACGCCTCCACGGCAGCCGGTCGCCAGCAGGTGGACTTCACCATCAGCGCCACGGCCGGTGACATGGCGCAGGCGACGGCGTTCGTCGACGCGCTGCGCGCCGGCCCGCGCCTGCTGAACAGCATGGCGGTGACGATGACGCAGAGCGGTGAAGGCACCGTCGACATCACCGTCACGGCCCTGACCTACGTCGACGCGGAAGGGTGAGCACGATGGAGACCCTCGACTTCGAAACGCTCCTCGCCCGAGGCGCGCGCCACCGCGCGTCGGATGTGCACATCACCGCCGGGGCACCGCCGCTGCTGCGCGTCGACGGCGACCTGGTGCCCGTGCCGGGCTACCCCGGCGCCCTGGCCGAGGAGTGGGTGGAGCGCACCGCGTTCGACCTCATGACCGAAGGGCAGCGCGCCGAGTTCCTCGCGCACGGCGAGGTCGACCTCGCCCATGCGACGCCGGGTATCGGCCGCTTCCGCACCAACGTGTACCGGCAGCTCGGATCGATCGCGATCGCCCTGCGCTACATCCCCGATCGGGTCTACTCGCTCGAGGAGCTGGGCGCTCCTGAGATCGCGCGCGATCTGGCGCTCCGTCCGCGCGGACTGGTCCTGCTGACCGGCCCGACGGGTTCAGGCAAGTCGACGACGCTCACGGCGATGGTCGACATCGTCAACCAGCTGGTGCCGGCGCACATCGTCACGATCGAGGATCCGATCGAGTTCCACCACCAGTCGAAGCGGTCGCTCGTGCACCAGCGCGAGGTCGGACGTGACACGAACTCGTTCGCCGAAGCGCTGCGCCGCGTGCTGCGCCAGGACCCGGACGTGATCCTGATCGGCGAACTCCGCGATCCCGAGTCGATCCGCACCGCACTGTCGGCCGCGGAGACCGGTCACCTCGTGCTGTCCACGCTGCACACGCAGGGTGCGGCGAAGAGCATCAACCGCATCATCGACGTGTTCCCGGCGGATCAGCAGCACCAGATCCGCACCCAGCTCGGCGACACCCTGCAGGGCATCATCAGCCAGACCCTGTTGCCGCTTGCCCAGGTCAACGGCCGCACGATCGCGACCGAGGTGCTCATCAACACCCCGGCCGTGGCGAACATGATCCGCGAGGGACAGGTCGCGCAGATCTACTCGGCCATGCAGGCGGGCTCCGAGATCGGCATGCACACGCTCGACCAGGACCTCCGGCGCCTGGTCGCCGACGGCACGATCGCGCGCAACGTCGCGATGGACTTCGCGGTCGACCCGAAGAGCCTCGACGGCGTCCACATCAAGCCACGCGACCTCGATGCGGAGGAGTGGGCCCACCACGCCGGCGAGTGGCGGCAGGCCGACCCCGCAGCATCCATCACCGTCAATGCCGCGGCAGGGACGGGCATCGGCATGGGATCGCGCTTCGGCACGCCCACCGTCGGCGGGCGCGTCGATCCGACGGCGCGCGATGTCGGATGGGGTGGCGTCGACGACCTCGACGCCTGGACCACCGCGAACGAGGAGCGTTGACATGGCCGTCGTGCAGGAGTTCGTGTACCGCGCGGTCGATCCGCGCGGGGGAGCGGTCGTCAAGGGGACGATCGAGGCGGCCAGCGAGTCGGCCGTCACGGGCAAGCTCAAGGCGCAGGGGCTCACCCCTCTCGAGGTGACGCTGAAGTCCAACACCGGACTGAACCGCGACATCAAGCTGCCCGGCGCCACCAAGACCGTGTCGGCGCGGACGCTCGCGGTGTTCACCCGGCAGATGGCGGGGCTCATCAACGCCGGCCTGCCGCTGATGCGGACGCTCGCCATCCTGATCGAGCAGACGGACGACAAGAAGCTGCAGCCGGCGCTCGTGCAGGTGCAGGCCGACGTCGAGTCGGGCTCGTCGTTCTCGGCGGCGCTGGCGCGGCACCCGCAGACGTTCCCGCCGCTCATGCTCTCGATCGTCAAGGTGGGTGAGGCGGGCGGCTTCCTCGGGAGCGCGCTCGGCTCCATCGCCGACAACTACCAGCGCGAGGCGGAGCTGCACAACAAGATCCGTGCGGCGGTCACCTACCCGGCGATCGTGCTCGTGATCGCGATCATCGGCGTGCTCGTGATGGTGACGTTCGTCGTGCCGATCTTCGAGGGCATGTTCACGGGCCTCGGGTCTTCGCTGCCGCTGCCGACGCAGATCCTCGTGACCGTCTCGAACAACATGTGGTGGATCATTCCGGCGATCGTGCTGCTGGTCGTCGTGGCGCTGATCTGGTGGCGGGCCAACCGGCACACCGAGCAGTACCGCCGGTTCGTCGACCCCATCAAGCTCAAGATGCCGGTGTTCGGCAAGCTCACCACCAAGATCGCCGTCGCGCGCTTCGCGCGGAACCTCTCGATGATGCTGAACGCGGGTGTGCCGATCATCCAGGCGCTCGCGATCGTCGGACAGGCGTCGAACAACTGGAAGATCGAGCAGGCCGTGCGCGATGTGCAGGAGTCGATCCGCCAGGGCCGCTCGTTCGCCGCGCCGCTCGCCAAGGCCGACGTGTTCCCCGCGATGGTGCCGCAGATGGTATCGGTCGGTGAGGAGTCGGGCACGCTCGTCGACATGCTCGCCTCGATCGCCGACTTCTACGAGGACGAGGTCGAGACTGCGACGTCGCAGCTGTCGTCCACGATCGAGCCGATCCTCATCGTCGGCCTCGGCATCGTGATCGGCGGCATGGTGATCTCGCTCTACCTGCCGATCTTCACGCTCTACGGGGAGCTCGCGCAGCAGGCGTAGGAGTCGCGGTCCACTCGACGGCCGGTGCGCAGGGCGCCGGCCGTCGAGTACGTGCGGCTCACACCGTGACCCGCAGCACCTCTTCAATAGTGGTCAGCCCCTGTGCGACCTTCGACCACCCGTCCTCGCGCAGCGGGATCATGCCCTGCTCCAGCGCCACCTGACGGATCTCCGAACCGGTCGATCGCGTCACCACCAGCGACTCGAGCTCGTCGCTCAGCGTCATCACCTCGTGCAGCGCCACACGTCCGCGGTATCCGGTGCCGCTGCAGGCGGGGCATCCCACCGCTCTGAAGAGCTCGGGCACATCGGCAGGGTCGTGGGGGAAGCCGAGCGAGGTCAACACCTCCGAGGTCTCGACCAGCGGCTCGCGGCACCGCATGCACAGCCGCCGCGCCAGCCGCTGGGCGACCACCGCCGACAGCGCCGTCGCCACGAGGAACGGCTCGCAGCCGATCTCGGTGAGCCGGGTCACCGCCGACGGCGCGTCGTTCGTGTGCAGCGTCGAGAGCACCAGGTGCCCGGTCAAGGCGGCCTCGATGGAGATGTTCGCCGTCTCGAAGTCACGGATCTCACCGACGAGCACCACATCCGGGTCCGACCGCAGGATCGACCGGAGCGCCGTCGCGAACGTCAGCCCCGCGCGGTTGTTGACCTGCACCTGGTTGATGCCGGCGATGCGGTACTCGACCGGGTCCTCGACCGTGATCACGTTGATCTTCGGGTTCGCGATCGACCGAAGCGCCGTGTACAGGCTCGTCGACTTGCCCGAACCCGTGGGCCCCGTCGCCAGGATCATGCCGTGCGGCTTCGTGATGGCCTCGCGGAACCGCTTCTCGTTGGTGCTCGAGAACAGCAGGTCGCGCATGCTCATCGTCTGACCGGTGTTGTCGAGGATGCGCATGACGATCTTCTCGCCCCACACCGTGGGAAGCGTCGCCACGCGCAGATCGACCGTGCGGTTCTCGTGCGTGACGGAGAGGCGTCCGTCCTGCGGCTTGCGCTTCTCGGCGATGTCGATCGACGACATGATCTTGAGGCGCGAGAGGATGCCGTCCTGGATCGCCCGGTCGGCCTTCTGCATCTCGTGCAGCACGCCGTCGATGCGGAACCGCACGGTCAGCTGCTTCTCGCCCGGCTCGACGTGGATGTCGCTCGCCCGGTCGTTGATGGCCTGAGCGATCAGCAGGTTGACGAACCGGACGATGGGGGCGGTGTCGTCCTGCTCCTCGAGGCTCTCCGTGAACGCGGCCTGGTCGGCCTCGCTCGACTCCTCGATCGTCATCGACAGCTCGCTGAGCTCTTCGTCCGAGCGCAGGAATCGTTCGAACATGTTGAGCAGCGCGTCTTCGGCGACGACGACCGGCTCGACGAAGAGGTCCGTGATCGAGGCGACGTCGTCGAGCGCGACGATGTCGGTCGGGTCGAGCACGCCCACGGTGAGGCGTTCGCCGCGGCGGTCGACCGGGATCAGCCCGTACTTGCGGCACAGATTGCCGGGCACCAGCGCGACCACGTTCGGGTCGAGCGGCATCTCGGCGAGATCGACGTAGCGATGGCCGGTGTGCAGCGCGATCGCCTCGGCGACCTGGCCCTCGGTGACGAGCTTCGAGCTCACCAGCAACCGCTGCAGCTCCGGACCTTCGCCCACCTGGGCGAGGGCGGCCGACATGTCGGCAGCCCTCACTGCTCCTGTGAGCACCAGCGTCTGTGCAAGACCTCTCACGGCAATACCCCTATCCCCAGGGACATACTATGGCGCGCGCGTCAACCCTGGGATGCTCCTCGCCACCCGCTCGATAGGGTCGTGCCATGGCAGACCTGATCGCGAAGCTGACGGCCTGGGCACTCTCCCTCCGACCGGTGCGCATCTGGTTCCACTACCTCGAACGCCGCGGCCCGATGCTCTCCGACAGCATCACGTACCGTTCGCTGTTCTCGGTGTTCGCAGGGGTCCTGCTCGGATTCTCGTTCGCCTCGATCTGGCTCGCCGACAACCCCGCCGCGTGGCAGTCCCTGATCGATGCGGTGGATGCTGCGATCCCCGGCCTGCTCGGAACAGACGGCGACGGACTCATCGACGTCTCCACCATCGAAGCCCCGGCCGGCCTCACGATCGCCGGCATCCTCGCTCTCGTCGGTCTCGTGGGCGCCGCGATCGGCGCGATCGGGTCCCTGCGCGTCGCGCTGCGCTCGCTCGCCGATAAGGTCCACGACGACGTGTTCTGGATCTGGGTGATCCTGCGCAACCTGCTGCTCGCCATCGCCATCGGCGGCGGCTTCGTGCTGACGGCCGGTGCGACCTTCGTCGGCACCACATTCATCGGCGGCGTGCTCGACTGGCTCGGCATCAGCCACAGCGGGCTGGCGGACTTCGTCACCCGCAGCGTCTCGGTCGTCGTCGTCTTCCTCCTCGACATGGCGATCGTCGCCGTCGCGTTCGTCTCGCTCAGCGGCGTCAAGGCGCATGCCGCGTCGCTGTGGTCTGGCGCTCTCATCGGCGCGATCGGCCTGACCGTGCTGCAGCAGCTGTCCTCTCTCTTCGTCGCCGGCGCGGGCTCCAACCCGCTCCTCGCGTCGTTCGCATCGCTCATCGCGCTGCTGCTGTGGCTGAACCTCTCGGCTCAGGTGATCCTCCTCGCGTCGACCTGGATCATCGTGAGCGAGCGGCAGCGCGTCGACCGCGTGCGCGAGCGCTTCGGCTCGCCGACGTTCGCCTTGCGGCGCGTGCGTCAGGCGGAGGATGCTGTGCGCGTGGCCACCGAAGAACTCGAGCACGCCCGCGCCGACGCCGAGCGCGAGAAGGCCGCCGCCGGGACGCACGAGAAGAACCACGAGAAGTCATGAGCGAGCGCGTTCCCACCTACACCGCCGACCAGGTGCGTGCGGCGGAACGCCCCCTGATCGACGCCGGAGTCCCACTCATGCACCGCGCGGCCGCGGCTCTCGCCGACGTCGTGCGCGCCGAGCTCGCGACGCCCGACACCGTCCTGACCCTCACTGGCGTGCTGGAGCCCGTGATCCGCGAGTCGCCGGTCGCGCTCCGGCCGCGCGTGCTGGTTCTCGCCGGCTCCGGAGACAACGGCGGCGACGCGCTCTACGCCGCAGCCCGGCTCACCGGCGTCGCCGACGTCGACGTGCTGCTCGTGTCGGAGCGCTTCCACGAAACCGCCCTCGCCGCCGCTGTCGCCGCCGGCGTCCGCCGCGTCGATCTTCCCGAGGTCGACGACGACCTGCGCCACTACGCGCTCGTCGTCGACGGCATCGTCGGCATCGGCTCCTCCGCAGATTCGGCGCTGCGCGGTCGCGCCCGCGGGGTCGTCACCGCGATCCGCGACGACCTTCGGAGAGGGGGACGGATGCCTCGCCTCATCGCCGTCGACCTGCCCAGCGGGCTGCACCCCGACACGGGCGCCGCCGACGACGCGGTGCTCGCCGCATCCGTCACCGTCACGTTCGGCGCGGTGAAAGCCGGACTCGCCACCGGACGCGGCCCGGAGCTCTGCGGCGACGTCGTCCTCGTCGACATCGGTCTCGGCTCCGCGCTGCAATCGGTCGAGCCCGCGGGCGCGGCATCCGTCTCCCGCATCGTGACGGTGTGGCAGGACGCTTAGCGCGCGTAGCGCTCGACGAACGTGCGCAGCATGAGGCTCGGGTGCGACACCGCGGCGCGGCGCACGGCGGCGAGGGTGAGCTCGAGCTCGTCGGCGGCGAAGTAGCCGTAATCGGCGTAGGCGTGGATGCGCGTCGTGATGCCCTCGACGTCGAGCTCGGGGTGGAACTGCGTGGCGTACACGTTCGCGCCGACGCGGAACATCTGCACCGGGCACGTCGGCGACGACGCGAGCAGCGTCGCCGAGGCGGGGAGCTGCGTGATCGCCTCTTTGTGCCCGACGAAGGCGCCGAAGGTCTCGGGCACACCGGCGAGCAGGGGATCGGATGCCCCGGCCTCGGTCACCGTCACCGGCACGACGCTGATCGGCTCGGAGTAGGTGCGGTCGATCACCGCGCCCTGGTGCGCGCCGAGCGTGCCGACGCCGTAGCACGCGCCGAGGAACGGGAAGTCCCGCGCGACCACCTCGTCGAGGAGGATGCCGAACTCCTGCTCGACCCGGCGCTGCGTCGGCGACTTCTTGTCGAGCGGGTCGGACGCGTTGAACGGCCCGCCGCCCACGAAGATGCCCGAGAGCTCGTCGAGCTCGAGCCGCGGCATGGGCTCGGCCTCGAGCCGCACCCGGATGAGCTGGTCGGGGGAGAGGCCGGTGTAGCGCAGGAAGAGCGCGTACTCCTCGTCGGCGGGCACGTCCTCGGCGCGGGTCGCGAGGAGGACGAAGGGCTTCACCGCACCAGCCTACGGCGGGAACACGGATGCCCCGACCCTGCGCAGAGCGCCGGGCCGAGGCATCCGTCGATCCCTACTTGCTGAACTGGTGCGTCCAGGTCGACACGGCACCCGCGGCGACGGCGAAGCCGGCCTTCGGGACCGCGGTGACCTGCACCTTCGAACCGGCGGGAACCTTGACCAGGGGCTTGGCGGCCTTCACCCCGTCGACGTAGTAGTCGAACGCCTTGTCGGGCGTGACGACGACATGGTCGGACTTCGATCCCTTCGGGTCGGTGAACTTCGGCGCACCGGGTGTCGCCGGCTTCGTGAGCACGGGCACGTTCGCGAAGTCCATGTCGCTCGCGAAGTAGTAGCTCGTGTACGACGGCTGGTTGTACGTCGTGTTCTGGCGGGCCACCTCGGCGCGGTACTGCACGTCGTGCATGAGCGTCGGCAGCTTGTGCGTGGTCACCTCGGTGCTCGTGTAGATGCGCAGCGCGCTCGAGTCGGCGGTGCGCACGAGCAGCTCCTCGCGCCAGTCGCCGAACACGTCGGCCACGAGCGACGGGTTGCCCTTGGTGCCGTTGTTCGTGCGCGTGCCGTCGGCCGTGAGCACGGTGCCGCGGGTCCAGTCCTTGATCGTCGGCGTGAGCTCCAGCGCCCCGTCGACGACCTGGGTCGTCATGTCGGCGGCCCAGCGGATCGACTGGTTGGTTCCGGGAGTGGATGCTGCGAGCGGCACGTTCGCCGCACTCAGCAGGCCCGACCCCTCGGTGCCGTTGGGCATGCTCGCCCACACCTCGAGTCCCGGCACGTCGGAGCGCACATCGCCGATCATGCTGCGGCCCGTGTCGCGGCCGGAGTACGCGCCGAAGAGCACCTCGCCGGTCGCGGCATCGCGCATCGCCGAGCCGTAGGGCGCGAAGGTCGCGCCCTCGTGGGCCGTCCAGATCTCGAGCCCCGGGCGGTTCGGGTCGATGTCGGTGACGTGCATCGCGTCGCCGTGGCCGAGACGCACGTTCTCGCCGGGCGCTGCGCTGCCTTCGGGCAGCACGTCGAACGAGCTGTACAGCAGCCCGCCGTCGTCGTCGAGCGTCGCCGAGCCGTAGACGATCTCGTGCTTGCCGTCGCCGTCGACGTCCGCCGCGCTCAGCGAGTGGAAGCCCTGCGTCGTGATCGAGCCGTACACCGGGTCGGTGCCGTCACGCCCGTGCGGGCCGTCGTTGAACGGGTTCGTCATCGGCACGTGGCCGCTGTCGATCGCCCAGCGCGTGGTGAGGTGCTCGCCGTCCCAGTCATAGGTGTTGACGGTCGTGCGGGTGTAATAGCCGCGTGCGAAGACCGCCGACGGGTGCGTGCCGTCGAGGTACGCGACGCCCGCGAGGAAGCGGTCGACGCGGTTGCCCGGCTCGATGCGCGCCATCGCATAGTCGCCCCACAGCAGGCCGTCGTCGTCGCGGCCGGGCTCGTACCGCACGGTCTCGAGCTCTTCGCCCGTCGCCGAGTCGAACACCGTCAGGTACTCGGGCCCGTCGAGGATGAAGCCCTCGAACGTCGTGAGGTCGTTGCGCGCACTGCGCGCGGGCGCGTAGGTGCCGATGAAGTAGTCGACGAGCTCGGTCGCCGATGCCGTCGACAGCGGATACTCGTGCGTCACCGGAATGCCGAACGCCTCCTCGAGGGTCGCCGGCCAGTGGCCCGCCACGACCTCGGGGTGCTCCGACCAGCCCTGGAACATCTCGATGAGGTGCTGACGGTAGTCCGCGGCGCTCATGCGGTAGTCGTCGGCTGCGGTGTACCCGGCGGCGAGGTCGTCGGCGAGCATCGTGATGCCGGTCTCGGACGCCACCGTGCCGTCGGCGTCGTAGCGAATCGACTTCGTACCCGGCGCCGTCTTCATCATCGTCTCCGACCGGCCGTCGCCGTCGAAGTCGTAGACCATGAACTGCGTGTAGTGCGCACCCGCGCGGATGTTGACGCCGAGATCGATGCGGTTCAGCAGCGTGCCGTCGAGCTCGTACGTGTCGACGTAGACCGGGCCGGTGTAGCCCTTCTGCGACACGTCCTTCGAGTTCGACGGGTCCCACTTCACGATGAACTCGTACGCGCCGTCGCCGTCGACGTCGGCCACCGAGGCGTCGTTCGCCGAGTACGTGTACTTCTCGCCGTCGGGGAACATCACGCTCTTCGGCGCGACCCCGTCGGCGGGCTTCTGCAGCGGCAGGTCGTAGAACCCGTCGCCCCACACCGACACGGGTGCGGACTGCGCGCCGGTCACGTCGTGCCACGCGGGGGCGACGGTGTAGACGGATGCTGCGGACCCGCCCGCATCCGCATAGTTCGTGCTGTCGTCGACCGTGGCGATGCGCTCACCGTCACGGAACACCGCGAACGACGGGCCGCTCACGCCCGTCTCGGTCGCGGGGCCAGCCTCGGTGCCGAGCAGGCGCCAGCTGAGGAACACGCCCTCGTCGGTCGACACGGCGACGAGGCCGCGGTCGAGGGCTTCGAGCTGTGCGCCGCTGGGGGACGGCGCGGGTTTCGCGGCGGGCGCGACGGCCAGCGCGGGGTGCGCCAGTCCGAGTGTGAGTGCGCACGCGGCCGAGCCGGCCACGAGCACGCGGACAGAGGTGCTGCGGAGATTCATCGTCGAATCGCTCTCCTGAGGTTGCGGCCCGCTGGGGACGGGCCTTCATCGTTGTAAACGTAAGGAATACGTTTTCCCGCACGACCCTAGTCAGCCACCTACGCCCCGGTCAACGGGGTGGCCGAAGACATTGGAACGATTTAATGTGCGTCGGGCGTGCAGAGAATCGGAGGTCTCTCGCGACACGCCGGGTCGCAGCATCCGTCAATCAGAACTCAGGAGGCGTAGGTGACGAGGCCGAGTTCGACCGGCGACACGAGCTGCGGGTGCGCGGGGCGCACGCGCACCGTGTAGCCGAACGTGCCCGTCACGCTGAGCGGGAGAATGCCGCTGAACACGACCGCGCCGTCGACCGCGTCGCCCGTGGGGGAGAGCCGGTACACCGAGTGGTCGCGCGAGAGCGTGTCGTCCTCGTTCGTCGCGCCGTAGAGCAGCTCGACGGCGAGGTCGTCGGGGGCGAGACCGTCGATGCGCACGTCGGCGCGCACCTCGAGCACGTCGCCCGCCTGCGCCTGCTGCGGGATGCCCGAGCTGTCGACGCTCGCGATCGACACGCGACCCCACGCCTCGCGCACGCGCGAGACGAACGCGGCGACCGCGCGCGCCTCGAGGAACTCGTTCGCGCGGAGCGTGACGTCGTGCGCCGCCGCCGGCACGTACAGGCGCTGGACGTAGTCGCGCACCATGCGGTCGCTCGTCGCCTTCTTGCCGAGCTCGGTCATGGTGTGGCGCACCATGTCGAGCCACCGCAGCGGAATACCGCCTTCACGCTCGTAGAAGCGCGGCACCAGCTGGTGCTCGATGAGGTCGTAGAGGGCGGCCGCCTCGGCGTCGTCGCGCTCCTCGTCGTTCGCCGCGGTGTCGGCCGTCGGGATCGCCCAGCCGTTCTCGCCGTCGTACCACTCGTCCCACCAGCCGTCGAGGATCGACAGGTTGAGCGCGCCGTTGAGCGCGGCCTTCATGCCGCTCGTGCCGCACGCCTCGAGCGGGCGGAGCGGGTTGTTGAGCCACACGTCGCAGCCGGGGTAGAGGTCCTTGGCGAGCGTGATGTCGTAGTCCGGCAGGAAGACGATCCGCCCGCGCACCTTCGGGTCGCGGCTGAAGCGCACCAGCTGCTGGATCAGGATCTTGCCCGAGTCGTCAGCGGGGTGCGACTTGCCGCCGATCACGATCTGCACCGGGCGCTCGGGGTCGGTCAGCAGCCGCGTCAGCCGCTCGGGGTCGCGCAGCATGAGCGTCAGGCGCTTGTACGTCGGCACGCGGCGCGCGAAGCCGATGGTGAGCACCTCCGGGTCGAGCAGGTCCTCGACCCACGACGGGGTGTGGCCGTTGGAGACGGATGCTGCCACCCGCCGCCGCGCCTCGGCCACGAGCTCGCCCTTCATCTCCTGGCGCACGCCCCACAGCTCGGCGTCGCTGACGACGTTCCGGTCGGTCCAGTCGTGCGTGTCGGTGTGCGCGTCGCCCCATGCGCGCTCGCTCACGGCCTTGAGCGCGGGGTGCACCCAGGTCGGGGCGTGCACGCCGTTGGTGATCGACGTGATCGGCACCTCGTCGGTGTCGACGCCCGGCCACAGCATGCCGAACATGCCGCGGCTGACCTCGCCGTGCAGCACCGAGACGCCGTTGGCGTGCTGGCCGAGGTGCAGGCCGAGCACGGCCATGTTGAAGACGCCCTGGTCGCCGCCGTCCCACGTCTCGAGGCCGAGCGCGATCGCGCGGCCCGCGTCGAGGCCCTGGAAGAGCCCGCTCGAGAGAAAGTCCGCGATGAGGTCGCGGGGGAAGCGGTCGATGCCCGCGGGCACCGGCGTGTGCGTGGTGAAGACCGTGCCCGCGCGCACCTGCGCGAGCGCCTCGTCGAAGCTGAGGCCGTCGTCGGTGATGAGCTCCGACATGCGCTCGAGTCCCTGGAACCCGGCGTGCCCCTCGTTCGTGTGGTAGACGTCGGGCGTGGGGCGGCCGGTGAGCGCCGACCACGCGCGCACCGCGCGCACACCTCCCACGCCGAGCAGCAGCTCCTGCAGCAGGCGGTGCTCGCCGCCGCCGCCGTAGAGGCGGTCGGTGACGCGGCGCATCTCGTCGGTGTTCGACGGCGTCTCGGAGTCGAGCAGCAGCAGCGGGATGCGGCCGATGTCGGCGACCCACACGCGGGCGTGCAGGCGGCGGTCGCCCGGAAGGTCGAGCGCGATCTCGACGGGCGCACCGTCGGTGTCGCGCAGCAGCGTCAGGCCGAGACCGTACGGGTCGAGCAGCGGGTAGCTCTCGCGCTGCCAGCCGTCGTCGCCGATCGACTGGCGGAAGTAGCCGGCGCGATAGAAGAGGCCGACGCCGGTGAGCGGCACGCCCAGGTCGGACGCGCTCTTGAGGTGGTCTCCGGCGAGGATGCCGAGGCCGCCGGAGTACTGCGGCAGCGAGCCGTCGACGCCGAACTCGGGGGAGAAGTACGCGATGTGCACGGGCTTGTCGCCCTCGAGCTGCTGGAACCAGCGGTCACCCTCGAGGTAAGCGGTGAGGCGCTCGTCCTCCTCGCGCACGCGGGCCACGAACTCGTCGTCGCGGGCGAGCTCGTCGAGGCGCTCCTGGCCCAGCGCCCCCAGCATCCGTGCGGGGTTCGCGCCGATCTCGTCCCACAGGGCGGGGTCCATCGAGGCGAACAGCGCGTACGTCGCGCGGCTCCACGACCAGCGCCAGTTCGAGGCGAGGCGGTCGAGCGGGGCGAGAGTTTCGGCGAGGACGGGGCGGACGGTGAACGTTCGGATGGCCTTCACGCTCGCGATTCTAGGGGCATAATCTGGAAGCGCTTGCACCGGTTCGGTGAACAGCAGTCTTCGCTTCACCAGGTCTACGCTGACGCTATGGCAATCGCACGACTGCACGGCGGACCCCTCGACGGACAGATCATTCCGCTCGACCCGACCGTCTCCGACTCGTACATCGTTCCCTACGGCGAAGGACAGCTCGTCTATCACCGCGAGGGCGCCGAGACCCACACGGGCGACCAGGACGGCCCGACCGAGACGCGCTTCGTCTACGTCGAGGCCACCGAAGACATCGACCCGAACCCGGACGGTCGTGACGACTGACCAAGGCTCCACCGACGGCGGCTCGCAGTCCCTCGAGGTCGAGCTGAAGTTCGACGTCGACGACGCCACGCCGCTGCCCGACTGGTCGGTGCTGCCGGGCGTCGCGTCCGTCGGTGAAGCCGAGCACCGCGCGCTCGACGCCGTCTACCTCGACAGCGACGACCTCGCGCTCGCGCACGCCGGCTACGCGGTGCGTCACCGCACCGGCGGACCCGACGAGGGCTGGCACATCAAGGGCCCTCGCGGCGCCGACGGCGGCCGGCTGGAACAGCAGTGGCCGCTCACCCCGGTGGATCGGATTCCGGATGCCGTGGCCGCCGCGGTCTCGAAGATCGCGAGCGCATCGGACTTCGCGCCGATCGCGCGCATCCGCAACCAGCGCACCGCCTACTCCCTGCGCGACGCGGGCGGGGGAGTCGTCGCGGAGTTCGTGGACGACCACGTCGTCGCGACCGACGAGCGTGCCGGGGTGGAGCGCACCTGGCGCGAGTGGGAGTTCGAACTCGGGCCCGCCGCGCCCGACTCTGCCGGCGAGCGGGCCGCGCTGCTGGCCGCCGCGGAGGCGGCGGTGCACGCCGCAGGCGGCCGGGCCGCAGCATCCGATTCCAAACTCGCCCGCACGCTCGGCGCCTGAGCACACGAGAACGCCCCGGCCCTCCGAAGAGGTCCGGGGCGTTCGGCGTCAGCTGATCAGAGGTTGATCATGTGGCCGGCGAGGCCGTGGAAGGCCTCCTGCACGGCCTCCGACAGCGTCGGGTGCGTGTGGACGTTGCGCGCCGCCTCGAGAGCGGTGAGGTCCCACTTCTGCGCGAGCGTGAGCTCGGGAAGGAGCTCCGAGACGTCGGGGCCGATGAGGTGGCCGCCGAGCAGCTCGAGGTGCTCGCCGTCGGCGATGAGCTTGACGAAGCCGATGGGCTCGCCCAGGCCGTTCGCCTTGCCGTTCGCCGAGAACGGGAACTTCGCGACCTTCACGTCGTAGCCGGCGTCGCGCGCCTGCTGCTCGGTGAGGCCGAACGAGGCGACCTGCGGCGAGCAGAACGTCGCGCGCGGCATGTTGCGATAGTCACCCAGCGTCATGGTCTCGGCCTTGCCGATGGTCTCGGCGGCGACGACGCCCTGCGCCTCGGCCACGTGGGCCAGCTGCAGCTTGGCCGTCACGTCGCCGATCGCGAAGATGTGCGGCACGTTGGTGCGCATGTGGTCGTCGATGTCGATCGCGCCGCGGTCGGTGAGCTTCACGCCGGTGTTCTCGAGACCGAAGCCCTCGACGTTCGCGGCGAAGCCGATCGACATCATGACCTTGTCGGCGTCGATCGAGCCCTGCGTGCCGTCCTTGGCGGTGTAGGTCACGGTGACCTTGTCGCCCTGGTCGGTGACCGTCTCGACCTTGGTCGAGGTGAGGATGTCGACGCCGTAGTTCTTGTACTGGCGGGCGATCTCCTTCGAGACGTCGGCGTCCTCGTTGGGCAGCGCGCGGTCGAGGAACTCGATGATGGTGACCTTGACGCCGTAGTTCACCATGACGAAGGCGAACTCCATGCCGATGGCGCCGGCGCCGACGATGACGATCGACTGGGGCAGGTCGCGGGCGAGGATCTGCTCCTCGTACGTGACGATGTTGCCGCCGATCTGCACGCCCGGGAGAAGGCGCACCTTCGAGCCGGTCGAGATGATGGCGTTGTCGAAGGTGACGCGCTCGGTGGTGCCGTCGGCCTTCTTGACGTCGATCGTGTTCGCGTCGACGAACGAGCCGCGACCCTCGTACTCGTCGACCTTGTTCTTCTTCATCAGGTAGTGGATGCCCTTGACGTGCGTGTCCGCCACCTTGCGGCTGCGGTCCCACGCGACGCCGAAGTCGAAGTGCACGTCACCCGAGATGCCGAACAGATCGGCCTTGTGGTGGAACTGGTGCGCGAGGTCGGCGTTCTTCAGGAGAGCCTTCGAGGGGATGCAGCCGACGTTGAGGCAGACACCGCCCCAGTACTTCTCTTCGATGATCGCGACCTTGAGGCCGAGCTGAGAAGCACGGACGGCCGCGACGTACCCGCCGGGCCCCGCGCCGAGGATGGCGACGTCGTAGTGAGGCATGGTCTCAAGCCTATCGGTCGGCAGGGGGCTCGGACGCGGGCGGCGGGGTGCCGTCGGCCGGGCCTGCGGCGCCGCTCGCGAGCGCCTTCTCGCGGCGCGAGCGCGACACCAGGAGGTAGACGACGGCGGCGATGAGCGCGAGCACGATCAGGCCCGCGATGATCCACGGAAGGGCGGCCGATCCCTCGTCCGGGGCAGGCGCGCCCGTGACCGTCGGCGTCGGCTCGGCGGACGGCGTCGGAGCGGTGGCCGTCTCGGTCGGCGTCGGAGCGGTCGTCGCGGTGGGCGTCGGGTCCGGAGAACCCGCGACCGTGAACCCGAACTCGCCCGAGATGGGGTGCCCGTCGCTCGAGACGACCTTCCACAGCACCGTCACGGCACCGGATGCTGCGCCCTCGAGCGGCTGGGTCAGCACATTGTCCTGCACGGTCGGCGTGCCGGCGGCGAGCGAGGTGCCCGCAGCATCCGTCACCTCCACGACCGAGGCGCCGGCGTCGTCGGCGATCTCGGCGCTGAACGTGAGCGCGAGCTGCGCGGGCAGGGCGTCGAGGGTGCTGTCGGCGGCAGGATCGCTGCCCAGCAGCTCGTCGTGCGCGCTGGCGGGGGATGCCGTGGCGAGGACGACGCCGAAGGCGATCAGCAGTGCGGCGAGGAATGCCCAGACCCGGGCGGGGAGCGGCTTGTGAAGAGTTTGTGACATCACCCGATCGAGCCTATCCGGCCCTTTGCTGAGAGCCCGGCGAGGTCTAGCCTGGCGGCAGGCGGGCCCCCTGCCCGCCGTTCCCCACGCGGAAGGATGCGGCGGATGGACCAGATGATGATGGGCGCCATGTCGAAGGACATGATGTCGATGCCCGGCATGCAGGCGATGGACATGTCGGTCGTGCAGGCCTGTATGGACGCCTGCTCGGCCTGCGAGCAGGCATGCACGGTGTGCTCCACGCAGATGATGTCGTGCGCCCCCGCGTGCATGAACTGCGCGGACATGTGCAACACGATGATGCGCGCCATGATGCGCATGCAGGGCATGAACCCGGCGACCATGATGTCGATGCTCGACGCGTGCATCGCGATGTGCCAGATGACGATGGACGAGTGCATGGAGCACGCCGACCACAGCGAGGTCTGCAAGATGTGCGCTCAGGCCTGCAAGGCCTGCATGGACGCCTGCATGGCCATGAAGGACAAGATGATGGCGATGAGCTGAGGCTCGTCGCTCTCTCTCTTTTCTTCGCGCGGTTCGGCGCGTCCCGGCTCAGCCGCGGAGGACGTTGAACCGCGCGCGGCCGACGGCGAGCACGTGGTACCGCTCGTGCAGCGCGACCGGCGTGCCGGGCGTCGCGGCGGCGGCAGCGCCGGTGCCGTTCCAGAGCGCCACCGGCGACCAGTCGGCGAGCGTGCGGAGGATCACGAAGCCCGAGCGCTCGTCGGAGGCCTCGACGATGGCGTCCGCCCAGTCCGAGGGCGTCGCCGAAGCGAGGCGCGCCTGGATCAGGTGCAGCGCGTGGCCCGGCGCGAACGACGAGCAGACATCACCGTGGTCGCACATGCACGCCGTAGCCTCACGCACCCCGAGGGGCGGGACGTGGCTGTGCGGGCTCGACACGGTGGTCTCCTTCTGGTTAACGGATCGTTGCCGGTCCTGCCAGGCTAGAAGGGCGAGCCGTTCACGGCATCCCGGGCGACATGCGGCGAAACATACGCGCATCCGGGAACGCCCTCTTCCGAGCAGGGGTCGATCGGATAGGCTGGCGAGACAGAGGAGGAAACCGTGGAGCACGACCGCCGACCCGATCAGGGCGACATCCGCCGAGCCGCAGGGCCCGACGCGCCCGAATCAGACCGCGCGTCCGACACGACGCAGACATTCGGCCACGATTCCGACCTCTCGTTCGTGCCCTTCGGCAGCGAGCTCGGCGAGGCCGAGCTCGACGCGATCGACGCCCTCCCGTCCGGCGCCGCGCTGCTGCTGGTCCGTTCCGGACCCACCGCCGGCGCCCGCTACCTGCTGGATGCCGACGTCACGTCCGTGGGCCGGCACCCCGAGGCCGACATCTTCTTCGACGATGTCACCGTCTCGCGCCGCCACGCCGAGATCACCCGCACCGGCACGACGTTCGAGCTCGTCGACCAGCGGTCGCTGAACGGCACCTACGTCAACGGCGAGCGGGTCGACCGGGCCACGCTCACCAACGGCGCCGAGGTGCGCATCGGCAAGTTCCGGCTCAACTTCTTCGTCTCACCGGCTGACCTCGCCAGGGCGACGGAGGCCTGATGCCCGCGGCTTCCGCCCGTGACAGGGCGTCGTCCGCGGGTCTTCTCAGCATCGGTCAGGTCCTCGCGCGCCTGTCGCCCGAGTTCCCGTCACTGACTTCCAGCAAGCTGCGCTTCCTCGAGGTGCAGGGCATCGTGACGCCGCTGCGCACCGAGTCCGGCTACCGCAAGTTCTCGCAGGAGGACCTCGAGCGCCTGCGGCTCGCGCTCACCCTGCAGCGCGACCACTACCTGCCGCTGTCGGTGATCCGCGACTACCTCGAAGACGTCGACGCGGGCCGCGACCCGGCCACGCCGACCGCGGTGCCGCCGCCGTCGATCGTGCCGGCGCCGCGCCGCTACCGCCGCGACGAGCTGCTGTCGGCCGCGGGCGCCGCCCCGCAGCTGCTCAACGACGCCATCAGCACCGGCGTCCTGACCGGCGCCGAGTCGTACACCGAGCAGTCGGTGACGCTGCTGCGCGCCCTCGTCGCGCTCGACCGCCACGGCATCGAGCCGCGCCACGTGCGGGCCCTGCGTCAGAGTGCCGAACGCGACGTCGCACTGGTCGAGTCGGCTCTCGCGCCTCTGCTTCGCCGGACGGATGCCTCGTCCCGCGGCCGTGCCGGCGAGCTCGCACCCGAGCTCACCCGGCGCCTCGACGACGTGCGTGCGATCTTCGTGCGCGCGGCGCTCGACCGCATGCTGGCCTGAGGTCGCGTGCGCGTCCGCGGGCTCGACCTCGTCGAAGTGCGCGACACGCCGACCCGCGAGAGCCGGATGTCGTTGCCGCGAGGGGGTGGCTGATCTAGCGTGGAACTATTCGATCCGGAGGGGGGAACGAGCATGACCGGAGACGTGGCTCCTGGCGAGCCGTTCAGTGCAGAACTCCTCTTCACCGACGGTCTTCCCGCGATGGACGACGAGGTCGGCTACCGCGGCGCCGCCGCGGCCAAGGCGGCCGGCATCACCTATCGCCAACTCGACTACTGGGCTCGCACCGAACTCGTCGTTCCGACGGTCCGAGGCGCCAGCGGTTCCGGCTCGCAGCGACTCTACGGCTTCCGCGACATCCTCGTGCTGAAGCTCGTCAAGCGCCTGCTCGACACCGGCATCTCGCTCCAGCAGATCCGCACGGCCGTCGACCAGCTCCGCGCCGCCGGGATCCGCGACCTCGCGGGCACGACGCTCATGAGCGACGGGGCATCCGTCTATCTCTGCACGTCCAACGATGAGGTCATCGATCTCGTCAGCCGCGGTCAGGGCGTCTTCGGCATCGCCGTCGGCAAGGTGCTGCGCGAGGTCGAGTCGGAGCTCCTCGAGTTCGAGGTCGAGAAGCCCGACCCGATGGACGAGCTCGCGGTGCGCCGCGCCGCCCGCTCCGCGTAACGCACCGCCCGCTCGCCGGAGTCAGCCGCGGGCCGACTCCACCCGCTCCCGCACGGCCGCCGTCGTGGTGAGCGCCTGGTCGAGGTCGGCGATGAGGTCGGCCGGGTCCTCCAGGCCGATGGAGAGGCGCACCAGCGCGTCCGAGGGCTTCGCATCGGCGGTGACGGGGCGGTGGGTCAGCGCCGCGGGGTGCTGGATGAGCGAGTCGACGCTGCCGAGCGATACCGCGTGCGTGAACAGCCGCACGGATGCCGTGAGTGCCGACGCCGCATCGAACCCCTCGGCGAGCTCGATCGCGATCATCGCGCCCGGGCCGTTCTGCTGGGTGCCGATGAGGCCGCGGGGGTCGCTGTCGGCGAAGCCGGGGAAGTGCACGCGAGCGACCTCGGGCCGCGTCGTGAGCCACTCGGCGACGATGCGCGCGCCCTCCTGCTGCGCCCGCATGCGGACGGGAAGCGTCGTGAGACCGCGGTGCAGCAGGTACGCCGCGAGCGGGTGCATGATCGCGCCGGTGATGGCGCGCGTGCGGCGGAGCGCCGCGGCGAGCCGCGCGTCGCATGCGACGACGCCGCCGACCACATCGCCGTGGCCGCCGAGGTACTTCGTCGCGCTGTGCAGCGACAGCGCCGCGCCGAGGTCGAGCGGGTGCTGCAGCACCGGTGTCGCGAACGTGTTGTCGACGAGCACCGGCACATCGCCCGCCGCCGAGGTCACCTGCCGGATGTCGACGAGCTCGAGCGTCGGGTTCGCCGGGCTCTCGAGCACGACGAGCGCGGTGTCGTCCCGGATCGCCGCGGCGATGTCGTCGGGGGAGCAGAACGTGGTCTCGACGCCGAGCAGGCCCGAGGCGAGCAGGTGGTCGGTTCCGCCGTAGAGCGGACGCACGGCCACGATATGCCGGCTCTTCGACTCGTGGGTGAGCGCCAGCAGCACCGCGGTGACCGCCGCCATGCCGGACGAGAAGGCGACGGCCTCCTCGGCGTGCTCGAGACGCGCGAGGGCCTCCTCGAAGCGCGCGACCGTCGGGTTCCACAGACGCGCGTAGACGTTCGACCCGCCCTCGAACGGATGCCCGCCGGTGGCGAGCACCTCGTACGACATGCCGCCGAGCTCGATGCCCGGGAGCGGATTGGTCGACGAGAGGTCGAGGGGGAGGGCGTGGACGCCGAGGCTCGCGAGATCGTCGCGGCCGGCGTGCACGGCAAGGCTGTCAGGGTGCAGCGTCATCGATGCCATGGCGATATGGTCAGCGAAATCGCGACGAATGGCAAGTCGAGCCCACTCGCACGTGCAGAATTAGCGCAATGTGCTCATTCGGTGAGCAAAGTGGTCACCCGCGGGATGCTGGGGACGCAGCATCCGTGAGTCAGGAGCGGGAGTCTTCGGCGACCGGGATGCGCCCCGTGCGCATGATGCGGTCGAGAAGGGAGTCGAAGTCGGCGGCGAGCTCCTGGGCGGAATCGCCGGGCCAGATGTGGAGCGGCTTCGCGGCGCCCTGCGCCTGCTGGAGCGACGTGCGCTCGGGCAGCTGCGGCGAGAGCACGAGCGGGCCGAACATGTCGCGGAGCTCCTTGATGCGGAACTGGTGCTCGATCGACTGCGGGCGCACGCGGTTGACCACGATGCCCAGCGGCTGCAGGCGGGGGGAGAGGCCGCGACGGATCTCTTCGATCGCGCGGAGGGCACGGTCGGCGGCGGCGACGGAGAACAAGCCAGGTTCGGTCACGACGATGACGCGGTCGGACGCCGCCCACGCGGTGCGCGTGAGGGCGTTGAGCGACGGCGCGCAGTCGATCAGCACGAGGTCGTAGTCGGCCTCGATCGTGGCCAGGGCTTCCTCGAGCTTCCACACGTCGCGGACGCTCGGGTGCGGCCCGTCGAAGTTGATGGCCGACGGACTGCCGATCATGACGTCGATGGTGCCGGGATGCACCTTCGCCCAGCCGCTGGAGGTGATGGCCTGACGGACCGTCTTCTCCTTGGGATTGGCGAGGACATCAGCGACATTCAGGCGGCCGGCCACCTGGATGTCCATGCCCGTCGAGACGTCGGACTGCGGGTCGAGGTCGACGACGAGCGTGCGGACACCGCGGGCGAAAGCCGCCGACGCGAGTCCGAGAGTCACGGTCGTCTTGCCGACGCCACCCTTGAGCGAGCTGACGGATAGGACGTGCACAAGCCACCACGTTACCGTCCCCTAGGCTGAGAGCACACTCAGCCCGAATTTCGGGCCCCGCCTGCGCCGCCGCACACGGAGGTCTCATGTTCCGCAAGATCCTGGTCGCGAACCGAGGCGAGATCGCCATCCGGGCGTTCCGAGCCGCTTATGAGCTGGGAGCGCGCACCGTCGCGGTATTCCCCTTCGAGGACCGCGGATCGCTGCACCGCCAGAAGGCCGACGAGTCGTACGAGATCGGCGAGAAGGGCCACCCGGTCCGCGCCTACCTCGACGTCGACGAGATCGTCCGCGTGGCACTGGCCGCGGGCGCCGACGCCATCTACCCGGGCTACGGCTTCCTTTCGGAGAACCCCGAGCTGGCGGAGAAGGCCGCCGCGAACGGCATCGCCTTCATCGGCCCGCCCTCCAAGGTCCTCGAGATGGCCGGCAACAAGGTCACCGCGAAGCAGCACGCGATCGCGGCCGGCGTGCCTGTGCTGCGCTCCACCGACTCGTCCGACGACGTCGACGCACTTCTCGCTCAGGCCGACGAGATCGGCTTCCCCATCTTCGTGAAGGCGGTCGCCGGCGGCGGCGGACGAGGGATGCGGCGCGTCGAACGCAAAGAAGAGCTGGCGCCCGCGCTGGCCGAGGCCATGCGAGAGGCGGGCAGCGCCTTCGGCGACGCCCGGGTGTTCCTCGAGCAGGCGGTGCTGCGCCCGCGTCACGTCGAGGTGCAGATCCTCGCCGACAAGACCGGCGAGACGGTGCACCTGTTCGAGCGCGACTGCTCGGTCCAGCGCCGTCACCAGAAGGTGATCGAGATCGCGCCGGCGCCGAACCTCGACCCGGCCGTGCGCGACGCCCTCCACGGCTACGCCGTCGCGTTCGCACGGTCGATCGGCTACGAGAACGCGGGCACGGTGGAGTTCCTGCTCGAGACCGCCGGTCCGCGCACCGGCGAGGTCGTCTTCATCGAGATGAACCCGCGCATCCAGGTCGAGCACACCGTCACCGAGGAGGTGACGGACGTCGACCTCGTGCAGTCGCAGATCCGCATCGCCGCCGGGCAGACGATCGCCGAGCTCGGCCTGACCCAGGATCGCATCCAGCTGCGCGGCGCAGCGCTCCAGTGCCGCATCACCACCGAGGACCCGTCGCAGGGCTTTCGCCCCGACACCGGGCGCATCACCACGTACCGTTCGCCCGGCGGCGCCGGCATCCGCCTGGACGGCGGCACGACGGCCGCGGGCTCGCAGATCAGCCCGCACTTCGACTCGATGCTCGCGAAGCTCACGTGCCGCGGCCGCGACTTCCCGGCCGCCGTCGCGCGCGCACGCCGCGCTCTCGCCGAGTTCCGCATCCGCGGTGTCGCGACGAACATCCCGTTCCTGCGGGCCGTGCTCGACGACCCGGCGTTCGTCGCGGGCGACGTCAGCACCTCCTTCATCGACGAGCGGCCCGAGCTGCTCACGAGCCACCCGTCGCGCGACCGCGCCACGAAGCTCCTCAACTGGCTCGGCGACGTCACGGTCAACCGCCCGTACGGCGAGAAGCCGCTGTCGGTGTCGCCGGGCAGCAAGCTGCCGGCCATCGACCTCGCGGCCGCGCCGCCCGCCGGCACGCTCGACCGTCTGCGCGAGCTCGGCCCCGAGGGCTTCGCCCGGGCGCTGCGCGCACAGAGCGGCCTCGCCGTCACCGAGACCACGTTCCGCGACGCGCACCAGTCGCTGCTGGCCACCCGCGTCCGCACGCGCGACCTGGTCCGCGTCGGCCCGCACGTCGCACGCATGACGCCGCAGCTGCTGTCGGTCGAGGCGTGGGGCGGTGCGACGTACGACGTCGCGCTGCGCTTCCTCGCCGAGGACCCGTGGGAGCGTCTCGAGGCGCTGCGCACTGCGATGCCGAACATCCCGATCCAGATGCTCCTGCGCGGCCGCAACACCGTGGGATACACGCCCCGGCCCGTCGAGGTGACCGACGCCTTCGTGCGCGAGGCGGCGGCCACCGGCGTCGACATCTTCCGCATCTTCGACGCCCTGAACGACGTGTCGCAGATGCGCCCCGCGATCGACGCCGTGCGCTCCACCGGCACCGCGATCGCCGAGGTCGCGCTCTGCTACACCTCCGACCTCCTCGACCCGAACGAGCAGCTCTACACACTCGACTACTACCTGCGCCTCGCCGAGCAGATCGTCGAGTCGGGCGCGCACATCCTCGCCATCAAGGACATGGCGGGCCTCGTCCGCCCGGCGGCGGCCGCCAAGCTCGTCACGGCGCTGCGCGAGAACTTCGACCTGCCCGTGCACCTGCACACGCACGACACCGCGGGCGGCCAGCTCGCGACGCTGCTCGCGGCGAGTGCCGCGGGAGTGGACGCGGTGGATGCTGCGGCAGCGCCCATGTCGGGAACCACGAGCCAGCCGTCGCTCTCTGCGCTGGTCGCCGCGCTCGCCCACACCGATCGCGACACGGGCCTGAGCCTCGAGGCGGTCGGCGACCTGGAGCCGTACTGGGAGGCCGTGCGCCACCTGTACCGACCGTTCGAGTCCGGCCTCGCCTCGCCCACCGGTCGCGTGTACCACCACGAGATCCCGGGCGGGCAGCTGTCGAACCTGCGCCAGCAGGCGATCGCGCTCGGGCTCGCGGACGACTTCGAGCTCATCGAGGACATGTACGCCGCCGCGGACCGCATCCTCGGTCGCATTCCCAAGGTGACGCCGTCGTCGAAGGTCGTCGGTGATCTCGCCCTCGCGCTCGTCGCGGTGCGGGCAGACCCCGCGGACTTCGAGCAGAACCCGCAGAACTACGACATTCCCGATTCGGTCGTGGGCTTCATGGCCGGTGAGCTCGGGGACCTCCCGGGCGGCTGGCCCGAGCCCTTCCGCACGAAGGTGCTCGCGGGTCGCACGATCTCGATCGACATCCCCCCTCTCACCGCGGACGAGAAGGACGGCCTCGAGGGCGACGCCGCGACGCGCCGCCGCACGCTGAACCGCCTGCTCTTCCCCGGACCGGCACGCGACTTCGAGAAGAACCGCGAGACGTACGGCGACCTGGCCACCCTGGGCACGCCCGACTACCTCTACGGCCTCAAGCCGGGAGAGGAGCACGTCGCCGAGATCGACCCGGGCGTGCAGCTCTACGTCGGGCTCGAGGCCATCGGCGAAGCCGACGACAAGGGCATGCGCACCGTCATGACGACGCTCAACGGCCAGCTCCGGCCGGTGTTCGTGCGCGACCGCAGCATCAAGGTCGAAGCGCGTCAGGCGGAGAAGGCCGACACCTCGAAGCCGGGGCAGATCGCAGCCCCCTTCTCGGGCGTCGTCACGCTGAAGGCGAAGGCGGGGGACACCGTCGCCGCCGGTCAGCCGGTGGCGTCGATCGAGGCCATGAAGATGGAAGCGGCCATCACCTCGCCCGTCGACGGCGTCGTCGAGCGCCTGGTGATCGCAGAGACCGCGCAGGTCGATGCCGGCGACCTTTTGGTCGTGGTCCGTCCGGCGCAGTAGCCTGGAGGGCGGCATCCGCCCGAAACGCCGCGTATTCAGGAGAACTCTGCCGTGACGCCCGATCGCACCGACCACACGCCCGATGAGCCTGAGAACGGCGTGCTGTCCGACACCGGCAGCGTCGACACGACCGGTCTCGGAATCCTGGGTGGTGCGACGGCGCAGGTGAACGTCGAGCTGCCGTCCGAATCCGACGACGACCGCGACGACGACGGCGTGATCGACGACGAGGTGCCCTTCGTCATCGAGATCCCGGCCGACGCCGACCTTCCGGTCATCGAGGCCGCGCCGGTGGAGGAGCCCTCCACCGACACGACCGAGGCCGAGATCGTGGAGAACGCGGCCGACCTCGAGGAGTGGACCGTCGAGGGCGAGGGTTTCGCGCCGGCGCCGGCGACCGAGGACATCGCCGACGCCGAGATCGTCGAGGTGATCGAGGCCGAGATCGAGGACGAGGACGTCGTCGCCGATGAGGCCGAGGCCGAGGCTGAGGCTGGGGAGTCCGCAACTGGCGTCCCGGATGAGCTCGAGCCGGTCGCCGAGGAGTCTGCCGTCGACGAGCCGGTCGCCGAGGAGCCGGAGGCGGTTGCCGAGGAGCCCGCGCCGGCGGCCGAAGAGGCTGCGCCCGCGGCCGATGAGTTCGCGATCGCCGACTTCGACGCCGTCGAATTCGAGGACGCCGACTTCGACGCGGAGTTCGATCCCGCCGACTTCGACCTCGAGCTCGCCGACGACGGCGTGGAATCCGCCCTGGCGGAGAGCGCGGCGACAGGAGACGATGTCATCGCGACCGACGACACCGTGGAGGAGCCCATGAGCGCCAAGACCCCGGCCGACGACGAGAAGGCTGCCGCGGCTGCGGCCGCCCCGAAGACCTCGCCCGCTCCGCCCGTGGTCCCGGCCGGCGCCGCGGCCGCGAAGCCCGCTGCGGCGGCGAAGCCCGCTGCCGCGGTGAAGCCCACCACGGGGTCGACGCCGGCGACGCGCCGCGAGGCGAACCACACCGGCGCCCAGCCCGTCGTCGACCGCCCGGCCGAGCGCTCCGCCGTCGAGCGAGCGCCCTTCCCGCGCGCCGACGTCGCCCTGACCTCGAAGCGCCTCGGCGAATTCGAGGCCGACCGCGAGACCGCGGACCTGCTCACCGCGGACCGCCTGCTCGACCCGCACCAGGTGATCCGTCCCGAGCCCGAGGGCGCGTGGCAGCAGTTCGTCTACTCGATCTCGGGCAAGCGCATCAACCTCGGCGACAGCAAGCGTGCGAAGGCACGCAAAGAGCTCGACCGCCGCATCGCGGCGCCGCTCGCCGGCGGCGCGCGCTTCGTGCCGGTGCTCTCCCGCAAGGGCGGCGTCGGCAAGACGACGGTCACCACCCTGCTCGGCCAGGCGCTGGCCGACGCGCGCGACGACCGCGTGATCGCGATCGATGCGAACCCCGATCGCGGCACGCTCGCCGAGCGCATCACGCGGGACAGCGGCAAGACGGTGCGCGACCTCGTGCGTATGAGCCCCGAGGTCGTCGGCTTCAACGACCTGTCGGGCATCGTCGCACGCGACGAGACGCGCCTCGACGTCGTCGCTTCCGACACCGACCCGCGCGTGTCGGAGGCGTTCAACGACTCCGACTACCGGGATGTCGCAGCTCTCGCCGCTCACTACTACTCGGTCGTCCTCACCGACACCGGAACGGGCATCGTCCACTCGGTGATGGGTGCGACGCTCGACCTCGCCGACCAGATCGTCATCGTCGCCGGCCTCAGCGTCGACGAGGCGCGGCTCGCGTCCGAGACGCTGACGTGGCTCGAGACGAACGGGCACTCCGACAAGGTGCGCAACGCCGTCGTGGTGCTCAACAACGCACGGCCGGGGCATCCACTCGTCCAGCTGGATGAGCTGGAATCGCACTTCCGCACCCGCGTGCGCGCGGTCGTGCGCATGCCGTACGACCCGCACATCGCGGCCGGCAGCGCCATCGTGTTCCGCGAGCTGCAGCCTGCGACGCGCGAGGCTGCGCGCCAGCTCGCCGCGACCGTGGTCGAGGGCCTGCGCTCCCTCGCGTCGGCGGCCTGAGGCATCCGATGGCAGTTCGTCCCATCCGTGTGTTCGGCGACCCCGTCCTGAAGTCCGTCAGCGCTCCCATCGGCGACATCGACGACGGCGTGCGCGCCCTCGTCCGCGACCTCGTCGACACCGTCGAGCTGCCCGGCCGCGCCGGTGTGGCCGCACCGCAGATCGGCGTGGGTCTCCGCGCCTTCAGCTACAACATCGACGGCGACATCGGGTACGTGCTGAACCCCGTGCTCGTCGAGGTGTCGGGCGAGCCCGAGGCGATCGGCGAGGGCTGCCTGTCGGTGCCGGGCCTCTGGCACGACGCGGTCCGCTACCCGTGGGCGAAGGTCATCGGCATCGACCTCGAGGGCAACGAGATCGTGCTCGAGGGCGAAGGGCTGCTCGCCCAGGCGCTGCAGCACGAGACCGACCACCTCGATGGCACCCTCTACCTCGACCGTCTCACGCCCGAGGGCCGTCGTACCGCGATGCGCGAGATCCGCCAGTCCGACTGGTTCTGAACCGCAACGAGAAGAGCGGATGCCGGGAGTCCCGGCATCCGCACTTCTCTTCGTCCCGGATCAGCGGAGCGAGACGTTAGTCGTGTTTTGGGGCACGGAGTATATACAGTGTCTTATAAACAAATGAAG
>NZ_JBHJWZ010000001.1:258545-463446 GCF_042267145.1 Microbacterium sp. NPDC056044
CTCCCCCTCCCCCCCCCGGGGGGCGGTCTCCCGGCTTGGCGCTACACCCCCCTCCCCGTTTGTTTCTCACCCCCACCTTCACGCGCGGTGGCGGGGCGCCCCCCCCCCCCCTCTTCTCTTCGTCCCGGATCAGCTGAGCGAGACGTTCGTCGTGTTGACGGGCACGGAGTAGATCTCTTCGACGTCGCCGGCGAAGTCCTCGAGGATGACGTTGCGCTTGATGCTCATCTTCGGGGTGAGGTGTCCGCTGCCCTCGGTCCACTCGGTGGGCAGAATGGTGAACTTGCGGATCGACTCGGCGCGCGAGACGTTCTTGTTCGCGATGTCGATGGCGCGCTGCACCTCGGCGCGCACGGCGTCGTTCTTCGCGGCGTCGGCGAGCGACATGTCGGTCGGCAGGCTGTTGTTCGACAGCCAGGCCGGCAGCATCTCGGGGTCGAGGGTCACCAGCGCCGCGATGAACGGCTTCTGGTCGCCGACGACCACGACCTGCCCGACGATCGGGTTGGCGCGGATCGGGTCCTCGAGCGCCGCGGGGGCGACGTTCTTGCCGCCCGCGGTGACGATGATCTCCTTCTTGCGGCCCGTGATCGTGAGGAAGCCCTCCGAGTCGAACGAGCCGATGTCGCCGGTCTTGAACCAGTCCCCGTCGAACGTGGCAGCCGTCGCCTCGGGGTTGCGCCAGTACTCCTTGAACACGTTGATGCCGCGCACCTGCACCTCGCCGTCCTCGGCGAGACGGATGCCGACGCCCGGGATCACCGGTCCAACCGTGCCGATCTTGGACTTGCGCGCCTGGTTGACGGTCGCCGGCGCCGTCGTCTCGGTGAGGCCATAGCCCTCGAGGATCGTGACGCCGAGGCTGTGAAAGAAGTGGCCGAGGCGCGGGCCCAGGGGAGCGGAGCCCGACACGGCGTACGACACGCGGCCGCCCATCGCCGTGCGCAGCTTGCTGTACACGAGACGGTCGAACAGCGCGAACTTGATCTTGGTGCCGAGCGGGATCTTCTTGCCCTCCTGCTGAAGGCGGGAGTGCTCGATCGCGGTGTGCGCGGCGGCGCGGAAGATCTTGCCCTTGCCGCCGGCCTCGGCCTTCTGCTCGGCCGAGTTGTAGACCTTCTCGAACACGCGCGGCACGGCCAGGAGGAACGTGGGCTTGAAGGATCCGAGTGCGGGCAGCAGCTGCTTCGTGTCGGGTTGGTGACCCGTCTTCACGCCGGCCTGGATGTTGAGGATGGAGATGAACCGCGCGAACACGTGGGCAGTCGTGATGAACAGCAGCGTCGAGGCGCCCGGGGTCTCGAACACCTCCTGGTTGGACCGCGAGGCGTTGCGCGTCAGCTCGACGAAGTTGCTGTGCGTCAGCACGCAGCCCTTCGGCCGGCCGGTGGAGCCCGAGGTGTAGATGAGGGTGGCGATGTCGGCGCCGTTCGCGATGTTGCGACGCCGCTCGATCTCTTCGTCGGTGACGGTCGCGCCATCGGCGACGAGCTTGTCGAGGTCGCCACTGTGCATCTCCCACGCGGAGCGGATGAGCGGAAGCTCGGGGCGGGCTTCGGCGAGGCGCGCGCTGTGGTCGGGCAGCTCGGTGATGATCGCGATCGCGCCCGAGTCGGTGAGGTTCCACGCGATCTGCGCGCTCGAGCTGGTCTCGTAGATCGGCACCATGACCGCGCCGGCATAGAACAGCGCGAAGTCGACGAGCGTCCACTCGTAGGTGGTGCGGGCGATGAAGCCGATCTTGTCGCCGGGCTCGATGCCGCCGGCGACGAAGCCCTTGGCCAGCGCGATGACCTGCTTCTGGAACTCGGCGGCGGTGATGTCGCGCCAGCCGTCTCCTTCGGGCACGGCGAACAGCGCGAGGTTCGGCGTCTTCTTGACGCGCTCGACCAGGAGGTCGGTGATGTTCGCCTGCGGGTCGGCGGGGACGATAGCGGGGACTTCGAATTGGACCACGGCAGCTCCTTCGGTACCGGACGACTGAATCTCGGGTGGATCTCATCCGAGTCTAATCAGGTGTCACATCCGACTCGCCGGGGGATGTGGACAGCACGGCCTGGATAGACTTCAAGGCGCTGTCGTGCGTGCGGCGGCCGGAGAGGGAGATCGTGCTCAAGGTCGGCATCGACATCGGCGGAACCAAGATCGCGGGCGGGGTCGTCGACTCCGACGGCGCCATCGTCGAACAGCTCCGCGTCGACACGCCCACCGACACCGCAGCGCTCGCCCAGGCCGTGGTCGACATGGCCCGCTACTTCCGCGGCGCGCACGAGGTCGCCGCCGTCGGCGTCGCGGCCGCCGGCTTCATCGACCGCGATCGCGCGACCGTCATCCACGCCCCCAACATCGCCTGGCACAACGAGCCGCTGAAGGCGACGCTCGAAGAGGGCATCGGCCTGCCGGTCACCATCGAGAACGACGCGAACGCCGCGGGATGGGCCGAGTTCCGCTTCGGCGCCGGCCGCGGGGTCGACCACATGGTCATGCTCACGATGGGCACCGGCGTGGGAGGTGCGATCGTCCTCGACGGCGCTCTCTTCCGCGGCGGTCACGGCATCGCGGCCGAGCTCGGCCACACCCGCTTCATCCGCGACGGCATCCTGTGCGGCTGCGGACAGAAGGGATGCCTCGAGCAGTATGCATCCGGACGCGCGCTGCAGCGTGAGGCCAACGACATCGCCGACGCCGGCGGCATCGGCGCCGCGCTGGCGGCCCTCCGCGCCGAGAACGGCAAGATCAGCGGCCCCGCCGTCTCGCGCCTCGTGCTCGCGGGCGACCCCGGCGCCGCAGAGGCGCTGCGCCGCGTCGCGACAGCGCTCGGCGAGGCGTGCGGCGGCTTCCAGGCCGTGCTCGACCCCGAGCTCTTCGTCATCGGCGGCGGGGTCGCGCAGCTCGGCGACGCCCTCCTCGAGCCGATGCGCCTCGCGTACGAGAAGTCGCTGCCCGGCTACGGCGACCGCCCGGTCGCGACGTTCAAGATCGCGAAGCTCGTCAACGACGCGGGCCTGATCGGCGCCGCCGACCTCGCGGGGACAGAGGCGTAGCGCGATGTTCTACTGGCTGATGAAATACGTGGTCATCGGACCGATCGTCAAGGCGATCTGGCGCCCGTGGATCGTCGGCCGTCGCAACGTCCCCGCCGAAGGCGCCGCGATCCTCGCGAGCAATCACCTCTCTTTCGTGGACTCGATCTTCCTGCCGCTCATGCTCGACCGGCCGGTCGCGTTCCTCGCCAAGAGCGACTACTTCACCGGCAAGGGCCTCAAGGGCTGGGCGACGCGCATGTTCTTCAAGGGCACCGGCCAGCTCCCCATCGACCGTTCCGGCGGCAAGGCGTCCGAGGCATCCCTCAACACGGGTCTTCAGGTGCTGGGTCGCGGGGATCTTCTCGGCATCTATCCCGAGGGCACGCGCAGCCCCGACGGCAAGCTCTACCGCGGCCGCACCGGCATCGCGCGCATGGCGCTCGAGGCGCACGTGCCGGTCGTGCCCGTGGTGATGGTCGACACCGACACGATGATGCCGATCGGCACCACCGTCCCGCGGATCGTGCGGGTCGGCATCGTGGTCGGCGAGCCCCTCGACTTCTCCCGCTTCGAGGGGATGGAGGGCGACCGTTACATCCTGCGCTCGATCACGGACGAGATCATGGTCGCGCTGCAGCGGCTGGGGGAGCAGGAGTACGAAGACGTCTACGCGTCGACCGTCAAGGATCGGCTCAAGACGAAGGCCCGCTGAACGCCGCGCGGCCTGTCGTCATGCGGCGCCGGAGCCTTCCGCGCCACGGCTAGAATCGGGGGATGCTCCAGCACCTCGACGCACTCGACCATTGGCGGACCCTGCCCATCAAGCAGCAGCCGCTGTGGTATGACGCGGACGCGGTGGCCGAGGCATCCGCTGAACTGGCGACCCTGCCGCCCCTCGTCTTCGCGGGCGAGGTCGACAACCTCCGCGACCGCCTCGCGCGTGCCGCCTTCGGCAACGCGTTCCTGCTCCAGGGCGGCGACTGCGCCGAGACCTTCGCCGGTGCCACCGCCGAGCAGATCCGCAACCGCATCAAGACGGTGCTGCAGATGGCGGTCGTGCTCACGTACGGCGCGTCGATGCCCGTCGTCAAGATGGGCCGCATGGCGGGCCAGTTCGCCAAGCCCCGCTCGAGCGACACCGAGACCCGCGGCGACGTCACGCTGCCGGCGTACCGCGGCGACATCGTCAACGGGTACGACTTCACCGAGGCGTCGCGCAAGGCCGACCCGAACCGGCTGCTCAAGGGCTACCACACCGCCGCGTCGACCATCAATCTGATCCGCGCGTTCACGCAGGGCGGCTTCGCCGACCTCCGCGAGGTGCACTCCTGGAACAAGGGCTTCGCGCAGAACCCGGCGAACCAGCAGTACGAGCGCCTCGCGACCGAGATCGACCGTGCCATCAAGTTCATGGAGGCCGCCGGCGCCGACTTCGACGAGCTCAAGCGCGTCGAGTTCTACACCGGCCACGAGGGCCTGCTCATGGACTACGAGCGCCCCATGACCCGCATCGACTCGCGCACGAACACGCCGTACAACACGTCGGCGCACTTCCTGTGGATCGGCGAGCGCACGCGCGACCTCGACGGCGCCCACGTCGACTACTTCTCGAAGATCCGCAACCCCATCGGCGTGAAGCTCGGCCCGACGACGTCCCCCGAGACGGCGCTCGAGCTCATCGACAAGCTCGACCCGCACCGCGAGCCCGGCCGCCTGACGTTCATCACGCGCATGGGCGCCGGCAAGATCCGCGACGCGCTGCCGCCGCTCCTCGAGGCCGTGCGCGACTCGGGCGCGACCCCGCTGTGGGTCACCGACCCGATGCACGGCAACGGCATCACCACGCCGACCGGCTACAAGACACGTCGCTTCGACGACGTCGTCGACGAGGTGCGCGGCTTCTTCGAGGCGCACCGCGCCGTCGGCACGTTCCCCGGCGGCATCCACGTCGAGCTCACCGGCGACGACGTCACCGAGTGCCTCGGCGGCTCCGAGCAGATCGACGAGGCCACCCTCGCGACCCGCTACGAGTCGCTGTGCGACCCGCGCCTCAACCACATGCAGTCCCTCGAGCTGGCGTTCCTCGTCGCCGAGGAGCTCGAGAAGCGCTGACCTCTCACCCCTGACACGAAGAAGATCCCGGATGCCTCGAGCCGAGGCATCCGGGATCTTCTCTGTCCGTCTGTCCCAGCGCCTGCTGCTGCCGCGCCAGCGCGGGATGGTTCCGCGGCACCCTTCGTTGACGAGACGGCGAGATAGCACCGCCCTCGGCGGCGGGACGGTGCTGTCGTGAGGTCTCGCCGCGATGGGCATGTGGGGGTGGATTCGTCGGCCCGCAGCATCCTGGATCCGGAGTCGGTCCCGTTCCCGCCGCCGTCGCCCGCACACTCCCCGGGGTCGCGCGGGTCGCACTCTTTTCGCGAGAACGCGCGATAGCACCGCGTGCTGCCCTGTCATGGTGCTGTTGTGCGGTTTCGCGCGTGGCTGTGGATAACCGCGGGGCCTGCGGACGCCGACGGGCCAAGATCGGGGGATGCCCCGTCGAGAACTCCCCGCCGAGTTGACCGGGTTCGCCTTCACGACCGCGGACGCCCGCGCTCACGGTGTCGACCGCGGACGCCTGCGTGGCGCAGACGTCGTGAGTCCGCACCACGGGATCCACATCGCGGCCGATTCCGCCACCGACGACGACATCATGGCGCGTTGCGAGCGGCTGATCCCCGCGTTGGGTCCGGGCCACTGGTTCAGCCATAGGACGGCCGCGCGCATCTGGGGTATCCCGCTCGGGCCGTTCTACTCGCCTGCCGAGGGGCTGCACGTGCTGTCGGTGAACTCGCGAATCGCGCTGCGGCACGCCGGAGTGGTCGGGTGGGTGACCGCCGAAGACGCCGTGAACCGGGAGATGTTCGATCTGCTTCCCGTGGTCTCGCCGGCGGATGTCTGGTGCCAGCTCGCCCAGCGCGGCGCGGTGTTCGGGGGAGAGTTGATCGCGCACGAGTGGCTCGTGGCCGCGTCCGACTACCTGCTGACCGGCAAGCGACAACCCGACGGCACTCGTGCCGAGCCTCTGTGCACCGTCGGCGACCTCGCGAGGGCGATTGCCCGTCGCGGTCGCGGGCGCGGCACTGCCGCACTCCGCCGTGCGCTCGCGGACGCACGGTTCCCCGTGGACTCTCCCTACGACTCGCACCCGCCTCGGGCTGGTCGCACACGGACTGCCCGAACCCGAGGTGCAGCTGGCGATCGAGACCTCGAAGGGGGTGCTGCACGCCGACCTGGGCTATAGGAAGCACAAGCTGTTGATCGAGTACCAGGGCGACGAGCACCGCAGCTCTCGCACGCGCTGGTTGAGCGACCTGGAGCGCGTGCAGCTCTTCCAAGACGCCGGATACGAGGTCTTCCTGATCGGCGCCGACGACGTCGACCCCGACTGCTCCGCTCTCGCTGCCCGCGTGGGTCGCTTCCTCAGCCGCGAGAGCGCACGATAGCACCGGGGCACCGCGCGGGACGGTGCGGTTGTGAGGTCTCGTCGCGATGGGCCGGTACGCCGCGGGTCAGAGGGCGGCGGCGATGCGCAGCGAGATGACGGTGCCCTTGGGTTCCATGTCGCCGGCGTCGGGCTTCTGCGACTCGACCTTGGTGAAGGGGTCGGGGAAGGCGTCCCAGCGGGAGTCGTAGTCGATGCTGAAGCCGGCGTTCGAGGCGGCCTGGCGGGCCTCGGCGAGCGTCATGCCCTCGAAGTCGGGGACCTCGAACAGCGCGGGGCCGGTCGAGACGACGAGGGTCACGGTGTCTCCGGGGGCGAGCGGGCTGCCGTCCTCCTTGCCGATCATGCGGATGACGCGGTCGGCCTTCACCGAGTCGCTGGACTCGGTCTGACTGTCGGCGACGACGAGGCCGAGGCCCTCGAGGGTGCTGCGCGCCTTGCCCTCGCTCTCGCCCGCGACGTCCGGGATCGGGCCGAGCGAGGCCTGCAGATACGCCGTGTCGCCCTGGTGCACGGTGCAGCCGTCGAGGCAGGCGACGTCCTGCGAGCCGTCGTCGGGCGCGCCGGCGGGGCGGATGACGACGCCGACCACGGTCTCGGCGGCGGCATCCGTGAAGAACTTGGTGCTCTCGTCGGGCACCGACACCGATTGCGCCTGAAGGGCGGCGCGCGCGTCGGCCTCCGGCATGCCGGCGAACGCGGGGAAGGTCGCCTCGGCGGGGCCGAGCGAGACGTAGACGTTCACCTCGGAGCCCTTGTCGACCCGGGTGCCGCTGCCGGGGTCGCTGCGGATCACCAGACCTGCGGCGACGTCGAGGCTGTTCGCGCCCTGCTGCACGGCGACGAGCGAGTCCTCCTGGAGCTGTGCGGCGGCGTCGTCCCACGACAGGCCGGTGACGTCGGCGACGGCCACCATCGAGCCGGGACCCGAGCCGAACCACCAGCCGAGGCCGCCGGCGAGCGCTGCGAGCACCACCACCAGCGCCACGAGCCACGCGCCGCGCGAGCGCCGGCGCTGGGTGGCGCGGCGCAGGCGCCCGGCGTTGTCGACCTCGGCCATCGTCGCGACGGGGCCGGTCGCCGCGCTCGGGAGCACGGCCGTCAGCTCGCCGGTCGAAGTCATGTCGTCGCGCACGATGCCGATCGGACCGGTGCGGGCGACGACGGGGGAGATGCCGAGTTCGCGCTCGATGTCGTGCAGTCGCTGCAGCATCTCGCGCGCGTCGACCGGGCGCTCGTCGGGCGACTTCTCGGTGGCCCACAGCACGAGCTCGTCGAGCGGCTCGGGCACCCCCGGATTCTTCACGCTCGGCCGTGGCACCGAGTCGGTCGCGTGCTGGAAGGCGATCTGCATCGGCTGCTCGCCCTTGTAGGGCTGCTCGCCGGTGAGCATCTCATACAGCATGATGCCGATGGCGTAGATGTCGCTGCGCGCGTCGGCGGTGCCGCGCGTGACGAGCTCGGGGGCGAGGTACGCGATCGTGCCGAGCAGCTGCGCGCCCGATGCCGTGTTCGCGGTCGTCGCGCGGGCGAGGCCGAAGTCGCCGATCTTGATGCGGCCGTCCTCGGCGAGGAGCACGTTCTCGGGCTTGACGTCGCGGTGCACGATGCCGGCCTTGTGAGCGGCGGCGAGGCCCGACAGCACGGCGTCGAGGATCGAGATCGCCTGCGGCACGGTCAGCCGGCGCTGCTCGCGCAGCAGTTCGCGCAGCGTGATGCCGGGGAGGTACTCCATCACCAGGTACGCCATGTCGCCGTCCTGGCCCTGATCGAACACGTTGACCACGTGCGGATCGGCGAGCCGGGCAGCCGCGCGGGCCTCCTGGATGAACCGGCTCTGGAAGACCGTGTCGTCGCTCAGATGCGAGTGCATGACCTTGAGCGCGACCCGGCGCTCGAGGCGCAGATCGGTGGCGACGTACACCGTGGCCATGCCACCACGGGCGATGCGAGCACGCACCCGGTACCGGCCGTCCACGAGACGGCCGATCAGCGGGTCCGTCTGCTGACTCGTGCTCACCCTGAGATTCTACGGAGCCGCACCTGCGAGCCCGCGGAACGGCGCACCTGCCGAGACCGCAATGTGACGTCAGCCGATCGCGGCGAGCCAGGAGTGGGCGGATGCCTCCCACTTCGCATACGCGTCGGGGTATGCCGAGATCTGCACGGCCTGGGCGGCCTGGGTGAAGCTCAAGCCCTCCCAACCCTGGATGTCGAGCAGTCCGCGCGTGCGCGCACCGTTGGGGTCGCCGGGACCGCCGAAGAAGACGCGCGTCGCACGCTCGGCATCCTGAACCTCGGCGGCCGTGCCCCAGCCGTAGCTCGGGCGCTGCTGGAACAGCCCGAGCGAGTCGCGGTCGCCGTACGTCACGTTGCGCAGCGACGATTCCTGCATCGCGGTGCCGAGCGCGATGGCGATGCCGTGGCTCGAGACGCCGAGGTCGCGGCCGATGCGCACGATGAGCTGGGCATTGGCGGTCTGCTCCGCGGTGAGCCCCGGGATCGACGGTGCCGAGCCCGGGATCTTGATCGTCTGCCCCGGGTAGATGATCGACGACCATCCGAGCCCGTTGGCCGAGAGCACCGCATTCGCCGTGACGCCGTAGCGCTGCGCGATCGCGCTGATCGTCTCGCCCGCGGCGATCGTGTGCGAACCGCCTGCCGAGACGTCCGGCGCGGGAGCAGGGGCGGGTGCGGGGGCAGGCGCCGGAGCGGGAGTGGATGCTGCGGCCCCGGCCGCCCCGGGAACAGTGATGATCTGCCCGGGGTAGATGATCGACGACCACCCCAGCCCGTTCGCTGCCAGCACCGCATTCGTCGTCGTGCCGTGGCGCCGGGCGATCGCGCTGATCGTGTCACCGGCTTGGACCGTGTAGGTGCCGCCGGCCGACGGGGCCGGCGCAGGGGCGGCGGGTGCCGGCGCAGGAGCGGCGGCCGCGGTGCCGGTGAGCGTGAGGACCTGGCCCGGGTAGATCGTCGAGGACCGGTGCAGGCCGTTGAGGGCGAGCACGTCGTCGGTGCGCAGTCCGAACTGCGCCGCGATGCGGCTCACCGTGTCGCCCCGCTGCACGGTGTACGTGGCGGGCGCGGTCTGGGCTGCCACGCGGACCGCGGGCAGAGCCGTGACGCGTGGCACGCTGACCGCGGTGGCGCCGAACGTGCGCGGCACGCTCAGGGGCGCAGCATCCGTCGTCGCAGCGTGCGCGGGGACCGCTGACAGCGTCAGCGCGATCGACCCGGCCACGGCCACGGGCACATGGACACGATTCTTGGAACTCCAGATCCGTCGCACGAGATTCCCCCCTCAGTCGACTCCGAGAACCGTGTCACGGATGTTTATTGCTGTCAACGGGTGTTAATCAGAGAGGTTTCTGTTACTCGTGTGGCTGAAGTCGGGTGGACGAGTGCCCGACGCGATCTGAGATAGTTGCTTTCGTGACCTCTGACGCAGCCCCGCGCTTCGAGACCGACTGGCTCGCCCTGCCCGACCTCGTGGAGGTGCTCGGCGAATCGCTCGGCCGGGTACGGCGCCTCCTCGACGAGAACTACCTCGTGGGCTCGAAGCGCGACGGCGTGCTCAAGGTGCCGTCGGTCTTCGTGGTCGACGGGCACCCGCTGCCGTCGCTGCGGGGGACCGTGTTCGTGCTGCACGACGCCGGCTTCTCTGACGACGAGGCGATCGACTGGCTGCTGACGCCGGAGGAGTCGCTGGGGCACGCCCCGATCGAGTCGCTCCTCGCCGGCCGCAAGAGCGAGGTCCGGCGGATCGCCCGCACCCTGGCCTGACGGATCGCCGGCGCTCAGGTCGTACGCACGGTCGCGGCGCGCGCGAGATCGCGCAGCTCGCCGACGGCCGCGTTGCCCAGGCGTGCTCCCGACAAGGCGCGATCGGCCTCGTGCGCGTAGTCGGCGATGAGCCGCTCGACACGCTCGAGCGCGCCGGTGTCGACGATCGTCTGCTGCAGCGACGCGATCTGCGACGCGTCGAGGTCGGGGTCGCCGACGAGCTCGTCCATGATCCGCCGCGCGGTGGGTGCGAGCGCCTCGCGCGCATACGCGATCAGCACGGTGCGCTTGCCCTCGCGGAGGTCGTCGCCGGACGGCTTGCCCGTCGCGGCCTCGTCGCCGAACACGCCGAGCACGTCGTCGCGCAGCTGGAACGCCATGCCGAGCGGATGCCCGAACGCGGCCAGCGCCGCCGCCTGCGCAGCATCCGCCCCCGCCAGCGCCGCACCGATCGCGAGCGGCTGCTGCACGCTGTACCGCGCGGATTTGAAGGATGCGACGCGCAGCGCCCGTTCGGCGTGCCGGTCGTCGGGCTCGCTGGCGAAGGCCGACTCCTCGGCCACGTCGAGGAACTGGCCGAGGGTGACTTCGCGGCGCATGAGGGCGTACTGGCTCCGCGCGGCAGCGGCACGCTCGGCCGAGGTCTCGGCGAGCCCCTCCTCGAGGAGGTCGTCGCTCCAGGCCACCAGCAGGTCGCCGAGGAGGATCGCGGCGGAGCGGCCGAAGGCGTCGGCGTCGCCGAGCCAGCCCGAGCCGCGGTGCCCGGCCTCGAGGGCGCGGTGCGCCGACGGGCGGCCGCGGCGCGTATCGGAGTTGTCGATGATGTCGTCGTGGACGAGCGCGGCGGCATGGAACACCTCGAGCGCAGCGGCAGCGGCGATGACGGGAGCGGGTGCGGCGCCCGTGGGGCCCGAGGCTTCCTCCACTGCCCTCCACCCGGAGATGAGGAAGCGGCCGCGAAGGCGCTTTCCGCCGGTGACGGCGTCCGCTCCGGCCTCGACGAATCGCGCCGCCTCGGATCCGGCGTCGGCCACGCTCGCCCGTTGAACCGAGATGAACATGTCCACTCGCTGGGAAATGGCTTCGATCGGCTCAACAGGGGCGGACACGGGCCTAGCCTAGTGAGGAACGGCACGCGTACAATCGAGCCACCGAAGTACAGAGGGGGATGCATGCCACTCTCCGAACAGGAGCAGCGCCTGCTGGACGAGATGGAACGCCATCTCATGCGCAACGACGCGGATGTCGTCAGCGCGCCCCGCGGCGGACGCACTCTGAGTTATCGCAACATCGTCTACGGCACGATCCTCGTGCTGCTGGGGCTCGGCGGTCTCATCGTCGGGGTCTCCCAGCAGCTGATCGTCGTCGGGGTCATCGGATTCGTCGTGATGCTGGGTGGTGTCCTCCTCGCCGTCACGCCGGGCCGCGGTCCCGGCAAGGTGAGCGTCGAACCCGACCGACCCGCCAAACCCCAGAACAGCTCTTCGTTCATGGATCGCATGAACGATCGCTGGGACAAGAGGCAAGGGGAGCGCTGAGCGTCCCCGCCGCCTGAACCGGCACAGAAGCACCGACCTTCGGGTCGGTGCTTTTTTGTTGCCCTCGCACGGGACGCGTACCGCCCTGCGCGGGGGAGGAGGGGAGGATCAGATCACAAATTGATAGCGAAGTGGAGGAGAGTGGAGTAAAGTGGTGGCACAACCCGGGGGGCCGGACGAAGGGGGTGTGATGTACCGATGCTTTTGGGCACGCACACACCCAAGCTCGATGACAAAGGACGTGTCATCCTCCCGGCGAAGTTCCGCGACGACCTTGGTGGGGGTGTCGTCGTGACGCGCGGACAGGACCGCTGCCTGTACGTGTTCAGCGAGAAGGAGTTCGAACGGGTGCACGACCGCATCCGTGAGGCGCCTCTGGCGAACAAGCAGGCGCGCGACTTCCTGCGCATGTTCCTCTCGGGCGCGAGTGCCGAGAAGCCCGACAGTCAGAACCGCATCACGATCCCCCCTCCGCTGCGCGCATACGCCGGCTTGGAGCGCGACCTCGTCGTCACCGGCGTGGGCGCTCATGCCGAGATCTGGGACGCCACGGCGTGGAACACCTACGCCGAGGCCAACGAAGAGAGCTACGCCGAGCTGGAGCAGGAGGTGATTCCGGGCCTGTTCTGAGCCCTCGACCGTGACTCCCAGCTGCTCGTGCCCTGACGCCACTTCCCCGGTGCCAGGTCGGAGCGGATGGGGATCAGGGTCTGGGGACCGGGACCGGAGACGATCATGAACCTTCGCGACATTCACACACCCGTCATGCTGGAGCGCTGCATCGAGCTGCTCGCCCCCGCGCTCGAGCGCGACGGCGCCGTCTTCGTCGACGCGACGCTCGGCATGGGCGGGCACTCCGAGGCGTTCCTGCAGCGCTTCCCGAAGCTGCAGCTCGTGGGCCTGGACCGCGACACCGACGCCCTCCGCATCGCGGGGGAGCGCCTCGCGCCGTTCGGAGACCGCGTGCACCTCGTGCACACCGTCTACGACGGGATCGCGGATGCCGTGGCCTCCAGCGGTTTCGCGGCGGCCGACGGCATCCTGTTCGATCTGGGGGTCTCGTCGCTCCAGCTCGACGTCGCAGACCGCGGCTTCGCCTACGCGCAGGACGCGCCGCTCGACATGCGCATGGACCAGTCCGCAGGCACGACGGCCGCCGACATCCTCGCGACCTACGGCGAGGGCGACCTCCGCCGCATCTTCGAGCGCTACGGCGAGGAGAAGCTCGCCGGCCGCTACGCCCGCGCGATCATCGCCGCCCGCACCGAGGCGCCGATCGAGCGCTCGGGGCGGCTCGTCGAGATCCTGCAGGCGGCGACGCCCGCGGCGGTGCAGCGCACCGGCCACCCGGCCAAGCGCGTGTTCCAGGCGCTGCGCATCGAGGTCAACCGCGAGCTCTCCGTCCTCGAGCGCGCGGTGCCGTCGGCGCTCGGCATCCTCCCGGTCGGCGGCCGCATCGTCGTGCTGTCGTACCAGTCCCTCGAGGACCGCCTCGTGAAGCGGACGTTCGCGGATGCCTCGGCCTCGACCGCGCCGAGGGGCCTGCCGGTCGAACTGCCCGAGCACGCCCCCAAGTTCCGACTGCTCGTCAAAGGTGCCGAGCTCGCCACCGAGGAAGAGCGCGCGGTCAACCCGCGCGCGACGCCCGTGCGCCTCCGCGCCGCTGAGCGACTGAGGCCCGAGCACGCGGAGGGTGCCGCATGAGCACGATCGCGAACGCCACGACCGCCGCCCGCTTCGGCCGGGCTGTCGCCCCGGAGAGGACGGATGCCCCGCGCCGGCGCCTGCGGGTGCTCGACGCGCCGGCTCGCCGGCGTCGCCCGAAGCTCTTCTACGGCGTGGTCGCGGTGCTCGGGGCCTTCCTCATCGCCGCCGCTCAGATGTCGCTGTCGATCATGACGACGCAGGGCACGTACGAGATCGCCGCCCTGGCGAAGGAGCAGCGCGACCTCACGTACCAGAAGCAGATCCTCTACGACGACGTCGCCGGACTCAGCTCGCCGCAGTACCTGGCGGCGAACGCGGCGGCGCTCGGCATGGTGATCAACGAGGCGCCGAGCTACCTGCGGCTCAGTGACGGCGCGATCCTCGGGCCGTCCGAGGTCGCGCTGGGAACCTCGTCGGTCGACGCCATCGGGCGCGGATCGGTCCCGAACGCGCTCATCACGAACACGCCGCTGGTCACCGTCCCGGACGCCACCATCGACGGGCTGCCGGTCGAGGTCGCCGAGACGCCCGACAGCGGAGTCGGCAACACTCCGCCGCCCCTCACGGACGGATTGCCCACCCCGAGCACACACTGAGACGACGACGCCGAGCCGAGAACCGATCGAGGCGCCCCACTGCACGAGGCGCGGAGCACGAGACGCAGATGACGACACGCAGCACGAGAAGTCCCCGCCGCCGAACCGTCGTGGCCCTGGCCGTCGTCCTCGCGGTGCTCGCGGGGTTCATCGTCCGGCTCGTCGACATCCAGGTCGTGAACGCCGACGACCACATCAAGGACTCGCTCGACGTCGCGTTCGCCGGCGAGCAGCAGCTCTACGGCACACGTGGCGCCATCGTCGACACGAACGGGCAGACGCTGGCGGGCAGCATCCTCCGCTATGACTGCCAGCTGTCGCCGCTGCTCATCACCCAGATCGATGAACAGGTGCTCGAGGAGAAGTCGCAATACCGGCTGTGGGCGGAGGTGTCGGACGACGTTGCCGTGATCACCGGGCAGACGCCCGAAGAGGTCAGGGCGATCGTCGGGACGGCTCTCGCCGAGGACGCGAACTCGCAGTACGCGGTGCTGAAGAAGGGCCTGTCGACGGAGCAGTTCCGCGCCCTGGTCGACCTCAAGGTGCCGTACATCGCGTGTGTCTCCCACCCCGCGCGCACGTACCCCGACGGCGCCGTCGCCGGCAACCTCATCGGCTTCGTCGGCTCGGACGGCACGCCGCTCGAGAGCCTCGAGCAGGCGCAGAACGCGTGCCTCGCCGCGACGGACGGCAAGCGCACGTACGAGAAGGGCAAGGACGGCGTCGTCATCCCCGGCACCGAGCGCGAGACCCCCGCCACGGACGGCGGCACGCTGCAGCTCACCGTCGACCGCGATCTGCAGTGGTACATGCAGCAGCTCATCGCCGAGCAGACGCAGACGATGGCCGCGCAGCGAGGGGCGATCCTGGTCTACGAGGTGAAGACCGGCAAGGTGCGCGCGGCGGCCGAGTACCCGACCGTCGACCCCAACGACTACGCCTCCGCCGAGGTCGAGGACCGCACGAGCAGCATCTTCACGCACTGGTTCGAGCCCGGTTCGACGTTCAAGGGCCTCACCGCCGCGACCGTCATCGACGCGGGCGGACAGACCCCGAACTCGACCGTCGTGGCGTCGGGCCTCGAGGACTTCGCCGACGGCGCGCGCGTGCGCGACTCGTTCCAGCACCCGGCCAACACCTACACGCTCACCGGTGTGCTCATCGACTCGTCGAACGTCGGCATCTCGAAGTTCAGCCAGAAGGTCGACAAGCAGACGCGCTACGACTACTTCCAGCGCTTCGGGATCGGCGAGGGCACCGCGTCGGGCTACCCGGCCGAGCAGTCGGGCCTCATCTACCCCGCCGCCGAATGGGGCGCGCAGACCACCCTCAACACCTCGTTCGGCCAGGGCGTCACGACCACGATGCCCGAGCTCGCGCGTGCCTACGGCGCGATCGTCAACGACGGCGTCAAGATGCCGCTGCAGATCATCGAGTCGTGCACGAAGCCCGACGGCACGGTCGTCGAGCCCGAGCTCGCCGCGCCCGAGCGCGTGATCAGCGAGGGCACCTCCGCCGAGATGCGCGAGATGCTCGAGAACGTGTTCCTGCAGGCGCCGTACGCCAAGACGGTCGCGATCCCGGGGTACCGCGTCGGCGGCAAGACGGGTACGGGCGAGAAGGCCGACCTGGTCAACGGCGGATACAAGGCCGGCGTCTACTACACGACGATGGTCGGCTTCGCCCCGGCCGACGACCCCCAGTACGTGGTCGTCGTCACCCTCGACGAGCCGACGAAGGTAACATCGTCTGCGGCCAACGCGACCGCGTTCCAGAAGGCCATGACCCAGGTCCTGAAGACCTATCGCGTCATGCCCTCGACGACGTCGCCGGAGCTGCTGCCCAAGTTCGGGCAGTGACCCGAGCTTCCGGAGTTCCCCACATGATCGCGCTCAACATCGCCCAGATCGCCCATGCCGTTTCGGGCGAGGTCCACCTCGACAACGGCGACACCCTCGACACCGTCGTGTCGGGAGCGGTCGACACCGACTCCCGCCTCATCGAGCCGGGCGGCGTCTTCGTCGCCAAGCCAGGCGAAGAGACCGACGGACACCTGTTCGTCGATGCTGCGGTCGAGAACGGCGCAGCCCTCGCCCTCGTCGAGCGGCGGGTCGAGGCATCCGTCACCCAGATCGTCGTGCCCGACGTCGTCGAGGCGATCGCGGCGCTCGCGCGCGAGGTCGTGAAGACGGTTCGGGATGCTGCGCCCCTCCGCGTCGTCGGCATCACCGGGTCGAACGGCAAGACGACGACGAAGAACCTCCTCGCCCGCATCCTCGAGGGCGAGGGCGAGACCGTCTCGCCCAAGGCGTCGTTCAACAACGAGGTCGGAGCGCCGCTGACGATGCTGCGCGTCACCGACACCACGAAGTACCTCGTGAGCGAGTTCGGCGCGAGCGCGCCCGGCGAGATCGCGCGCCTCGCGGGACTCGTCGACCCCGATGTGGGCGTCGTGCTCATGGTGGGCATGGCCCACGCGGGCGGCTTCGGCGGCATCGAGGCGACCTTCCACGCGAAATCCGAGCTCGTCCGCGCGCTGAGCGCCGGGGGAGTGGCGGTGCTCAACGCCGACGACGCGCGCGTCGCCGCGATGGCACCGATCGCCGCAGAGCAGAGGGCGAGCGTGCGCTGGTTCGGCCGCGGCCCCGCCGCCACTGACGTGCGCGCCGACGACGTCGTGGTGACGGCATCCGGAACCTCCTTCACCGTGACCGCCGACGGCATCTCGCTGCCGCTCCGCCTCCGCGTGCTGGGCGAGCACCACGTCATGAACGCGCTGGCCGCGATCGCCGCAGCGACGACGCTCGGCGTCTCGCTCGCCGACGCCGTCGCGCGCCTCGAGACCGTCGAGATCGCCGAACGGTGGCGCATGCAGCCGCTCGGATCGGACCGCGTGCGCATCATCAACGACGCGTACAACGCGAGCCCCGACTCGATGTCCGCCGCGCTGCGCACCCTCGCGCAGATCACCGGCCCCGGCGAGCGCACCGTCGCCGTGCTCGGCGCGATGAGCGAGCTCGGCGAGTACGCCGAGGAGGAGCACGACAGGGTCGGACTGCTGGCCGTGCGGCTCGGCATCCAGCGCATCGTCGTCGTCGGCGACGCGGCGCGGCGCATGTACCTCGAGGCCGTCGCGCAGGGCTCGTGGGACAACGAGGCCGTGTTCTTCTCCACCGCCGACGAGGCGTTCGCCTACCTCGAGGGCGAGCTGCGCGACGGCGACCGCGTGCTGGTGAAGTCGTCGAACTCGGCCGGGCTCCGGTTCCTCGGCGATCGTCTGGGAGAATCGTTCTCGTGAGATCACTCCTTACTGCAGCGGCGATCTCGCTGGCATTCACCCTCTTCCTCACCCCGGTGTTCCTGCGGCTGTTCCGCAAATGGGGCTGGGGTCAGGTGATCCGGACGCCGGAAGACATCCGCAACCCCAACCACCAGACCAAGCGCGGCACGCCCACGATGGGCGGCACGATCTTCATCGTCGGCACGATCGTCGGCTACCTGGTCGGCTGCTACGTCGGCAACAACCCGCCGACGGTCTCGGGTCTGCTCGTGATCTGGATGATGGTCGGCCTCGGCGCCGTCGGCTTCATCGACGACTACATGAAGGTGCGCCAGCAGAAGTTCATGGGCCTGAGCGGCTGGCGCAAGATCGTCGGCCAGGTCATCGTGACGGTGCCCTTCGGCATCGTGGCGCTGAACTTCCCGAACCAGTTCGACCAGACGCCCGCGTCGCCCTACATCTCGGTCTTCCGCGACGTGCCGGTGCTCGGCTTCATGACGCTCGGTCTCATCATCGGGTGGATCCTCTACCTCGTCTGGATCACGTTCATCGGCGTCGCGTTCTCGAACAGCGTCAACGTGACCGACGGCCTCGACGGCCTCGCGACCGGCGCCGCGATCTTCGTCACCGGCGCCTACAGCCTCATCGCCTTCTGGCAGTTCAACCAGGCGTGCTGGGGAGGCGACAGCCTTTCTGCCGCGGCGAAGGCCGCCTGCTACCCGACGCGCGACCCGTTCGACCTCGCGATCATCTCGGCCTCCTTCGTCGGCGCGCTCGTCGGGTTCCTCTGGTGGAACGCGCCCAAGGCGAAGGTCTTCATGGGCGACGTCGGCTCGATGTCGATCGGCGGCGTGATCGCCGCGATGGCGATCCTCACCCGTACGGAGCTGCTCGCAGTGCTCGTCGCCGGCGTCTTCATCATCGGGCCCGGCTCGGTGATCCTGCAGCGCCTGTACTTCAAGCTCTCGCGCGGTAAACGCCTGTTCCTCATGAGCCCGTTCCACCACCACCTCGAGATGCGGGGCTGGTCGGAGGTCACGATCGTCGTGCGCATGTGGATCATCGCGGGCCTCCTGGCCGTATCGGGCGTCGGATTCTTCTACGTCGAATGGCTCTCTCGCACATGACCTCGGAACGCCTGCGCACCCTCACCAGCTGGAACGCCGACTGGAAGGGCCTGCGGGTCGCCGTGCTCGGCCTCTCGGTCACCGGCTTCTCCGTCGCCGACACACTCGCCGAGCTCGGCGCCGACGTGCTCGTCGTGACCGAGGGGGCCGACGAGGAGTACGCGCGGCTGCTCCCCGTCATCGGCGCGCGCCTCTGGACCGGCTCCTTGCAGTCCGTTCCCGCCGAGCTTGTCGATTTCGCACCCGAGGTCGTCGTGGCCTCGCCCGGCTTCGCGCCGCAGCATCCGCTCATCTCGTGGGCGCGGGAGAACGACATCGCGCTGTGGGGAGACGTCGAGCTCGCCTGGCGCGTGCGCGACAAGGTGGTGCGGGCCGACGGCACGCCCGCGGACTGGGTTCTCATCACCGGCACCAACGGCAAGACCACGACCACGCGCCTGACGGCCACGATGCTCGTCGCGGGCGGCCTGCGCGCCGCGCCCGTCGGCAACATCGGCACGCCCGTGCTCGACGCGGTGCGCGATCCGTCCGGGTTCGACGCGCTCGTGGTCGAGCTGTCGAGCCACCAGCTCTGGTACCTCGGCCTGCAGGACTCGCCCGACCCCGTCTCGCCGTACGCGGCCGTGTGCCTCAACCTCGCCGACGACCACCTCGAGTGGCACGGCTCGTTCGAGGCGTACCGCGACGCCAAGGCGCACGTCTACGACAACACGCGCGTCGCGTGTGTCTACAACAAGGCGGATGCCGCGACCCAGGCGATGGTCGAAGACGCCGAGGTCGTCGAGGGCGCGCGTGCCATCGGGTTCGACCTCGGTGTGCCCGGCCCCAGCGACCTGGGCGTCGTCGAGGGCATCGTCGTCGACCGGGCGTTCCTCGAGGACCGCCACAAGAGCGCGCTCGAGCTGACCACGGTCGAGGAGCTCGCGTCGCTCGGGCTCGCAGCTCCCCACATCGTCGCGAACATCCTCGCGGCCGCGGCGCTGGCGCGATCGCTGGGCGTCGAGCCCGCCGCGGTCCGCGACACACTGCGCGGCTTCCGCCTCGACCCGCATCGCATCGAGGTCGTCGCCCGCCACCGAGGCATCACGTGGGTCGACGACTCGAAGGCCACGAACCCCCACGCGGCGGCCTCGTCGCTCACGGCCTACCCGGGCGCCGTATGGGTCGTCGGAGGACTCCTCAAGGGCGTCGACATCTCGGCGCTCGTCGCGAGCCGCGGCGCCGCGGCGAAGGCCGCCATCGTGATCGGCATCGACCGCGCCGAGGTGCTCGCCGCTTTCGAGCGACACGCGCCGGCGGTGCCCGTGTTCGAGGTCGAGGCCGTCGAGACTGAAGAGGTCATGGCGCAGGTCGTCGAACTGGCGGCAGGGGTGGCGCGTGACGGGGACGTGGTTCTGCTCGCTCCCGCCGCGGCGTCCTTCGACCAGTTCGCGTCATACGCGGACCGTGGCCGCAGATTCGCGGCGGCGGTGAGGGAACGGATCGGAACGGGGGACCCGGGTGACCACGACGCAGCCGCCTCGGGCCCGGACGACGCGCCCCGTATCGACGACGACTCCGACCGAGGCTGACAAGCCCGCCCGACGGGGACTCGCCGCCAGGGTCTCGCTCGGCCGCGTGTTCGCGCCGGTGCCCAGCGAGTTCCTGCTCATCGCGTCGACGACGCTGCTGCTGACGGTCTTCGGGCTCGTCATGGTGCTCTCCGCGACGTCCGCTACGGCGACGGCCGCCGGTGAAGCGCCGTGGGAGATGGTGCTCAAGCAGGTGGTCTTCGCGATCATCGGCGTCCCGCTGATGTTCATCGCGAGCCGGCTGCCGGTGACCTTCTGGAAGAAGGTCGCGTGGCCCGCGCTCATCTTCGGCGTCGCCTTCCAGCTCCTGGTCTTCACGCCCCTCGGCCACGGGGCCGACGGAAACCGCAACTGGATCATCATCGGCGGCTTCCAGGCGCAGCCGTCGGAGTTCCTGAAGCTCGGCCTCGCGCTGTGGGTCGCGTTCGTGCTGTTCCGCAAGCGCACGCTGCTGACCAAGTGGCAGCACGTGTTCATCCCGCTCGTGCCGGTCGCGGGCCTCGCGATCGCGACGGTGCTCGCCGGCGACGACCTCGGCACGGCGATGATCCTCGTGCTCATCGTGCTCGGGGCCCTGTTCTTCTCAGGCGTCAAGCTGCGCATCTTCGTGCTCCCCGCGATCCTCGCCGCCGGAGCCGTGGCGTTCCTCGCAGTGACGAGTCCCGACCGCATGCGCCGGTTCATGAGCTTCCTGAACCCGAACTGCCTCGCCGACTACTTCAACGACTGCTACCAGCCACTGCACGGCATCTGGGGTCTCGCGAGCGGCGGCATCTTCGGGCTGGGTCTCGGCAACTCGCGCGAGAAGTACGACTGGCTGCCCGCCGCCGCGAACGACTACATCTTCGCGATCGTCGGCGAAGAGCTCGGCCTCATCGGCTGCGCGGTCGTGCTGGCGCTGTTCGCCCTCTTCGCGGTGGGCGCGTTCCACGTCATCCGCAAGACCGACGACCCGTTCGTGCGCATCGCGGCCGGCGGCATCACGGTGTGGATCGTCGGCCAGGCGCTCATCAACATCGGCGTCGTGCTGCGGGTGTTCCCGGTGCTCGGCGTTCCGCTGCCGTTCATGTCACAGGGCGGCACCTCGCTCCTCTCGGTGCTGCTCGCCTGCGGCGTGCTGCTCGCGTTCGCCCGGTCCCTCCCGGCATCGGTCGCGCGCCGCGAGGCCGCGATCGCGTCGGCGCGCGCCGCGCGCGAGCGCGCGAAGCTCCGCGCAGTCCGCTGACCTCAGGGTCGAGCCCCGCGCCGCGGCGCACCGCGCCCAGCCGTCTGGGGCGCGATCCCACCCTTGGGGCGGAGCTTCTGCGCCCCGACGGACAGATCGCGCCCCGAACCGGAACCCACCCGTCCAGGTAGGCTCGGGGAGTGACGACGTACCTCCTTGCCGGCGGCGGCACCGCCGGACACGTCAACCCGCTCCTGGCTGTCGCCGACGCACTGCGCGCCCGTGACCCCGAGGCCGAGGTGCTCGTCCTCGGCACCCGCGAGGGGCTCGAGGCGCGGCTCGTGCCCGAGCGGGGCTACGAGCTGCTCTTCGTCGACAAGGTGCCGTTCCCTCGGCGCCCGAACAAGGCGGCGGCCGCCTTCCCGGCGCGCTTCCCGCGCGCGATCGCGCAGGTGCGGGCGCACATCGCCGAGCGGGGCGTCGACGTGCTCGTCGGCTTCGGCGGCTACGCGTCGGCTCCCGCCTATGTCGCGGCCCGGCGCGAGAACGTGCCGTTCATCGTCCACGAGGCGAACGCCCGCCCCGGACTCGCGAACGTGCTCGGCGCCCGTCGCGCGGCCGGCGTCGGCGTCGCGTTCGAAGGCACACCCCTCAAGCGCTCGAAGGTCGTCGGCATGCCGCTGCGCCGCGAGATCGTGGCGCTCGACCGCGACGCGCTCCGGGCCGAGGCTGCAGAGCACTTCGGCCTCGACCCGGCGAAACCCGTGCTGCTCGTGTTCGGCGGCTCGCTCGGCGCGCAGCGCCTCAACGCCGCCTTCGGCGAGGGGCACGGCGAGGGCTGGCGTGCGGTCCTCGACGCCGGGTGGCAGCTGCTGCACGCCACCGGCGAGCGTTCCGAGCTCGCCGACCCCGGCGCGCCCGGCTACGTCGTGCGCCGCTACGTCGACCGCATGGACCTCGCGTTCGCCCTCGCCGACTTCATCGTGTCGCGCGCGGGCTCGGCCACCGTGAGCGAGATCAGCGCCCTGGGCATCCCCACGGCCTACGTGCCGTACGCCGTGGGCAACGGCGAGCAGGCGCTGAATGCCTCCTCAGCTGTCCGCGCGGGGGCCGCGATCCTGATTCCGGATGCTGAGTTCACGGGCGACCGCGTACGCACCGAGGTCGTGCCGCTCCTGGCCGACGAGACGCGGCGCGCGGCGATGACGGAGGCCGCAGCATCCGTCGGCACCCGTACAGGAACCGAGAACGTCGTCGCGATGATCGACGACGCGCTGCGGACCTGACACGATCGGAATCACGACCGCTCTGGGGATCGGGGACTGATGGTGGTGAGGACACGGCCAGCTGTCGCCGCGCTGCTGCTGGGCATGGCGGTGCTCGCTCTGAGCGGCTGCGTTGCCGGCCCCGGCGAGCCGAGGGGCGGGCCGACGCCGCGCGCCTTCCTCGAGCGTGCCGAGTTGCCCTCGTGCGGCACCGTCGAGCTCGGTCAGGGCGAAGAGGTGTCGTCGGGTGACATCGCCTGCCTCGAGGAGGCCACGACCGCCGGTGCGGAGCTGGCCGTGACCCGGCCGACTGTCGAGGGCGACCCGTTCACCGCGTATTACCGTGTGCTTCCCGGCGGTGGGTGGGAGATCTACACCGACATGACGAAGGACCGCTACGGCGAGGGCTGGTGGCTCGACGACTGCCCCGACGCGCTGTCGATGATCCAGCTGGGGGAGTGCACGAGCACGCGGCTGTGATCAGGCGCCCGCAGGGGCACCGGGCGCGCGCAGCGCCGCGGTGACGACGGCGAGGGCTTCCTCGGCGTCGAGGTGGAGGTCCCGCACCTGCGCGGCGAACGCGACGGCGGCGCGCTGCAGCTGCTGACGCGCGGGGTCGGCGTCGAACGCGACGAACGTGCCGTTGCGGCCGCGGGTCTCGATGATTCCGGATGCCTCGAGCTCGCGGTACGCGCGGGCGACCGTGCCGGGTGCGATGCCGAGGTCTTCGGCCAGGCGCCGCACGGTGGGCAGTCGCGCGCCGGCGGCCAGCTCGCCGGAGGCGACCGCGTCGACGAGCCCTGTGCGCAGCTGCTCGAACGGAGGGACGGGGGAGGACGGGTCGATGACGATCATGCGGGAGCTCCTCCTGCCGAAGCGGGCGCGGGTTCGGATGCAACGCGAAGATACTCCGGGTACAGCTTCGAGGGCAGTCGTCCCGAGAGGAGCGTGTAGGCGACCTGGATGCACGGGATGCCGAACCAGGGGAACGTCGTGAGCACGCGCGCCGCGTCGGGTGCGGTGTGGCCGAGCGCCACAAGGAACAGCGCACTCCCCGCGACGCCCACCGCCGGCCACGCCGCCATGGCCACACTCATGCGCAGGGCACCGAGCGCGTCGCGGCGGAAGAGGTCGTCCCAGGCGAGCTCGAGGGTGTTCGTCGCGGGCTGAGGCTGCGCGAGCACGCGCCGCTCGGCGACGCGGCACGCGACGAGCGCCAGTGCGGCGAACGCGAGCGCGACGGACGCCATGGCGGCTGTGGCGGCAGCGATCGCGCCGTCGACCCACGCGATCGTCAGGGCGGTGCAGCCCAGGGCGGCCGCCCCGATGAGCCACAGCGGGAGCTGCACCGCCCATCCCGGCAGATAGTCGCGCGTCCGCAGCGCGGAGGGTCGTGCGATGCGCACGGCGGCAGGCGCGGGGGAGAAGAGGCGCTCGCGTACGCCGACGATCGCCGAGGTGACGCCGAGAATGCCGATCACGAGGGTCAGCGTCAGGATCCACAACGCGAACGGCGACGACCCGATCGGGGTCCAGATCAGCAGCGCCGCGAACAGGATGACGCTCACCAGAAGTCCCCACATGTTCGCACGGACGAGCACGCGCGATCTGTCGCGGATGCTGCGCCACATGTCCCACGATTCGATCGGCAGCTTCGCCCGCATCGACATGCGGTAGACCATCGCGGTGCCCCACGAGTCGCGGCGCGCGACGCACAGCACGACGACGGGGATCACTGCCACGACGGTGAGGACGACCATGTTGAACGCAGCGAACGGCACCTCGAACTCCATCGGCATGCCTCGATTGTGCCGCCGTCTGTACCAATGTGTCAATACAGAACGGATGCCGCCACCCCATGCCTGCGGGCGTGCCGAGGGGCGCAGCATCCGTCGCCCAACTTAGACTTGACCGGTCATGATCAGACCCGATCTCAGTCTTCCCATTCCCGACGACATCACCGCCGCCCACTTCATCGGAATCGGCGGATCCGGCATGTCGGGCCTCGCCCGCATGTATCTCGAGCGCGGGATCCGCGTCTCGGGCTCGGACCGCGCCGACAGCAAGGCGCTGCGTGAGCTCGCCGAGCTCGGCGCGACCGTCCACGTCGGGCACGACGCCGCGAACCTCGCCGACGACGTCGACACCGTCGTGCACACGGGCGCGATCTGGCCCGAGAACCCCGAGTTCGTGCTCGCCAAGGAGCGCGGCCTGCACGTCATCCACCGGTCGCAGGCGCTGTACTGGCTGATCGGCGGGCGCCGGCTGGTCTCTGTCGCGGGCGCGCACGGCAAGACCACGTCGACGGGCATGATCGTCACCGCCCTCCGCGACCTCGGCGTGCAGCCGACCTTCGTCAACGGCGGCGTCATCGCGCAGCTCGGCGTCTCGAGCGGCAGCGGCTCGGACGAGCTCTTCGTGATCGAGGCCGACGAGTCCGACGGCACCTTCCTGCTGTACGACACGTCGATCGCGCTCATCACGAACGTCGACCCCGACCACCTCGACCACTGGGGCACGCGCGACGCGTTCTATGCCGCGTTCGCCCGGTTCGCGAACGAGGCGCGCGAGGCTGTCGTCATCTCGTCCGACGACGCGGGTGCGAAGCTCGTGGCCGCGCAGGTCACCCACCCGCACGTCGTCACCTTCGGCGAGGCCGCGGACGCGACAGTGCGCGTGACCGACATCGTGACCGACGGACCCGTCTCGTTCCGCCTGACGCACGATGGTGTCACCGTCGACGCGCAGCTGCCGGTTCCCGGCGCCCACAACGCGATCAACGCCGCCGGCGCGGTCGCCGTGCTGCTGACGCTCGGCCACGACCTCGAGCCCGCCGTCCGCGCGGTCGAGGGCTTCGCCGGCACCGTCCGCCGCTTCGAGCTGCACGGCGTCGAGCGCGGCGTCAGCGTCTTCGACGACTACGCCCACCACCCGACCGAGGTCGCCGCCGCCCTCGCGGCCGCGCGCTCGGTCGTCGGCGACGGCCGCCTCATCGCGATCCAGCAGCCGCACACCTACTCGCGCACGCAGGAGATGTACCGCGAGTTCGCCGAGGTGCTCGAGACCTACGCCGACCACACCGTCATGCTCGATGTCTACGGCGCCCGGGAGGACCCGGTGCCCGGCGTGACCGGCGAGCTCGTGAGCGACGCCTTCGCCGACCCGTCGCACGTGCACTACGTGCCCGACTGGCAGGAGGCCGCCGACTACACGGCCTCCGTCGCCCGCGACGGCGACTACGTCATCACGCTCGGCTGCGGCAACGTGTACCTGATCATCCCGCAGGTGCTCGAGGCGCTCGGCCGCGAGGGCGCGGGAGCGTAACCGCCGCATGCGCCGCCCGTCGCCGTTGCCGCAGTCGCCGGTCGCCCCGCGCGACACGGCGCAGAAGGCCGCGCCGGCGCGCGCAGCGCGCCCCGCCCGCGACGAGCCCGTCGAGTCCTCGGCGCCGGAGCATGAGCGCGTCGAGCCGACGTTCGACGAGAATCCCACGGCCCCTGTCATCCCGCTCGCGTCGCCGACGCCGCTGCCCGACGCGAAGCCCCGTCCCGTCGCCACGGAACCGGACGAGGGAGCGGATGCTGCGGACGTGGGCTTCCGCGACGTTTGGAAGGCCGCTCGTGCCCGGCGCAGGGCGCTGCGCGCCGAGATCCGTCGCTTCACCGTGCGCCAGCGACGCCGGCGGCTGGTGTGGGTCGGGGCCGCAGCATCCATCGTCCTCCTCGCCCTCGGCACCCTCGGCGCCGCGTACAGCCCGCTGTTCGGGGTGGAGAAGATCACCGTGGTGGGCGCCCGGCAGCTCGCCGAGGCCGACATCGCCGGCGCCCTGTCGGGGCAGCTCGGCACGCCGCTGCCGCTCGTCGACGAGAGCGCCGTGAAGGCGGCGCTCGTCGCGTACCCGCTGATCGAGACCTACGCGCTCGAGGCGCGTCCGCCGCATGAGCTGGTGGTGCGGATCGTGGAGCGCACGCCGATCGGCCTGATCGAGACGCGCGCCGGCTACACCCTCGTCGATGCGGCGGGGGTCGCGCTGTCGACGACGGCGACGCCGGGCGCCGGCACGCCGGTGCTGAACATCACCGGGGGCGTGGACTCCGACGCGTTCGCTGCGGCCGGCCAGGTGATGCGGTCGCTCCCCGATGCGATCCGTGCGCAGGTGACGGGAGTCACCGCCTCCACTCCGGACGACGTGACGCTCGAGCTCGGCGGTACCAACACGCAGGTGGTGTGGGGGAGCGCCGAGAGCTCGGCGAGGAAGGCCGTCGCACTGCAGCAGATCATGGCGGCGCGGCCGCCCGCCGACGTGTTCTCGTACGACGTCTCGTCACCGGACGCCGTCGTCGTCCGCTGACCTTCGGGGCCTCCGACGCGACTTCGAGTACCAGATGCCGCGACACGCCGAATCGGTCCGAGCGCGCGCGCAGCATCGGCCTACTTTCGTGATCAAAGGAATTGCATACCGGGCAATTCTTTATACCTCTACTAGAGGTTGAAGGTTTAGACAGGTCCAGGGCTACGGAGGCCGGCATGAGCCAGAACCAGAACTACCTCGCCGTCATCAAGGTGGTCGGCGTCGGCGGCGGCGGAGTGAACGCGGTCAACCGCATGATCGAGCTCGGCCTGCGGGGCGTCGAGTTCATCGCCATCAACACCGATGCCCAGGCGCTGCTCATGAGCGACGCCGACGTCAAGCTCGACGTCGGCCGCGAGCTGACCCGCGGTCTCGGCGCCGGCGCCGACCCCGAGGTGGGTCGCCGCGCCGCGGAGGACCACGCGGAAGAGATCGAAGAGGCGCTGCGCGGCGCCGACATGGTCTTCGTCACCGCGGGCGAGGGCGGCGGCACCGGCACCGGCGGTGCTCCGGTGGTGGCGAAGATCGCGAAGTCAATAGGAGCACTCACGATCGGTGTCGTGACGAAGCCCTTCTCCTTCGAGGGTCGCCGGCGCCAGCAGCAGGCCGAGTCGGGCGTCGCGCGCCTGAAGGAAGAGGTCGACACCCTCATCGTGGTGCCGAACGACCGCCTGCTCGAGATCAGCGACCGCGGCATCTCGATGATCGAGGCGTTCGCCACGGCCGACCAGGTGCTCCTCGCCGGTGTGCAGGGCATCACGGACCTCATCACCACGCCCGGTCTCATCAACCTCGACTTCGCCGACGTCAAGTCGGTCATGCAGGGAGCGGGGTCGGCCCTCATGGGCATCGGCTCGGCGCGGGGGGCGGATCGCGCCATCAAGGCCGCCGAGCTCGCCGTCGAATCGCCCCTGCTCGAGGCCTCGATCGAAGGCGCGCACGGCGTGCTGCTGTCGATCCAGGGCGGCTCGAACCTCGGCATCTTCGAGATCAACGATGCGGCGCAGCTCGTCAAGGAGGCCGCGCACCCCGAGGCCAACATCATCTTCGGCACGGTCATCGACGACACCCTCGGCGACGAGGTGCGCGTCACGGTGATCGCGGCCGGGTTCGACGGCGGCGAGCCGCAGGCGCGCATCGAGCCGATCACGGCGGCCCGCGTCGTCTCGGCCCCCGCGCTGCCCGTCACGCCGGCCGACGAGGCCGCGAAGGACCGCGACGTCGTCGAGACGCCGCCGGTCGCGGTGCCGGTGACGGTCGGCGCGGTCACCGAGTCGTCGTACGACACCGCCTTCGGTGACGACGACCTCGACATCCCCGACTTCCTCAAGTAAGTGGCCGGCCTCGCCGATCGTCTCGCGGCGATCGATGAGCGGATCGCGGATGCTGCGCACGCAGCGCGCCGCGATCCGGCCGAGCTCACCCGCATCGTCGTGACCAAGTTCCACCCGGCGCCCCTCGTCGAGGAGCTGTACGGCCTCGGCGTGCGCGACGTGGGGGAGAACCGCCAGCAGGAGTTCAGCCGCAAGGCCGTCGAGGTCGGAGACCTCGACGGCCTGCGGTGGCATTTCATCGGGCAGGCGCAGACCAACAAGGCGCGCGCGGTCAGGGCCGCAGCATCCGTCGTCCATTCGCTCGACCGCACCCGACTCGCCGACGCGCTCCACGCGGCCGCCGAGCCGGACGACGCGGTGCTCGACGTGCTGCTGCAGGTGAATCTCACCGACGACCCGGGGCGGGGCGGTGTGGCGCCGGAAGACCTCGAAGCCCTCGCCGCCCACACCGCGGCGCTGCCCTCGCTGCGCGTGCGCGGGGTTATGGCGGTCGCGCCGCTGGACGAGCCGCCCGCGCCCGCGTTCGCGCGTCTGAACGGCCTCTCGGCCGTCGTGCGCTCGGTCGTGCCGGACGCCGCGTGGATCTCCGCGGGCATGACGGCGGACTTCGCCGAGGCCATCTCGGCCGGCGCGACACACCTACGCATCGGTTCGGCAATCACCGGACCCAGGCCAGAACGCGGTTAACCTCGGAACAGATGAGCACTACGGAGGATCAGATGTCGAACCCGCTCAAGAAGACCATGGTGTACCTCGGACTCGCGGACGAGGAAGATGTCTACGACGAGCCGGCGCCCCAGCCGCGTGCTCGCACCTCCGAGAAGGTGGTCGACAAGCCGGCAGCGCCGGTGACGCCGATCCACCGTCCCGCGGTCGTGCGTCAGCCGACGCCCGCCGCGATCAACGAGATCCTCACGGTGCACCCCAAGCAGTACCGCGATGCCCAGGTCATCGCCGAGAACTTCCGTGACGGCATCCCCGTCATCATCAACCTCTCGCAGATGAGCGACGCCGACGCGCGACGCCTGATCGACTTCGCGAGCGGCCTCTCGCTCGGCCTCTACGGACGCATCGAGCGGGTCACCAGCAAGGTGTTCCTGCTCTCGCCCGAGAACGTCGCCGTGTCGGGCGACGGAGCGGTCGCGCAGGCGGATCCGGACTCGGTTCCGTTCGCGCAGCCGTAATCTGGCTACGTGGCAGTCGTCCAACTCATCGCAGCGATCCTCAACCTCGCGCTGCTGCTCTATGTCTTCGTGTTGCTCTCGCGGCTGGTCCTCGACTGGATCCCGTTCTTCAACCGGGAGTGGCGTCCGCGGGGCGCCGGCCTCGTCGCCGCGGAGATCGTCTACACCGTCACCGACCCGCCGATCCGGCTGTTCCGCCGCTTCATCCCGCCGCTGCGCGTGGGTGCCATCGCGATCGACTTCGGGTTCGCGCTGACGATGCTGCTGTGCTTCATCCTGCTCAGCATCACCCGCACGATCGCGGGCTGAATCCGCTCACTCCGACCCGGTCCCCGGCTTCGACACTCTCAGAACCGATGACTATGCTTTGCTGATACGAACGGCCGCCACCCGGCGGTCGCCCCGACATCGGCCAGCGACCAGACGCTCGAAAGAGGAATCACCATGGCATTGTCCCCCGATGACGTCGTCACCAAGCAGTTCCAGCACGTCCGCTTCAAGGAGGGTTTCGACCCGGATGAGGTGGACGACTTCCTCGACGAGATCGTCGTGGAGTGGCGCAAGGCCCTCACCGAGAACGAGGAGCTGAAGGCCAAGCTGGCGGCGTACGAGTCGGGTGCCGCTGCGCCCGCTGCTGCTGCTCCCGCGCCCGCTCCGGCGCCGGTCGTCGAGGCCGCCCCCACCGGTGGCACCGGCCCCGCCGCAAGCGCCGGCATCATCGAGCTGGCCCAGCGCCTGCACGACGAGCACGTCGCCGAGGGCATCGCGCAGCGCGACCAGCTCATCTCCGACGCCAAGTCGCAGGCCGCGTCGATCGTGTCCGAGGCCGAGACCCGCGGTCGCGAAGAGCTCTCGAAGCTCGAGCGCGAGCGCACGACCCTCGAGGGCCGCATCTCCGAGCTCCGCAACTTCGAGCGCGACTACCGCGCTCAGCTGCGCAGCTACATCGAGGGCAAGCTGCGCGACCTCGAGACCACGGCGACGGCGTCCGGCGCACAGCCGGTCTCCGCGCTGGGCCTCTAGGCCTTGTCGCGCCGACCTCCCCTTCGTCAGGCGGCGGCCGGCACCATCATCGCGGTTCTCGCGGTGCTGGTGCTGGCCGCCGACCAGTTGGCGAAGTACCTCGCGCTCGAGAACCTGCCCTACCAGGAGCCGGTCGAGGTCCTCGGGGACTTCCTGAGCTTCTACTTGACGCGCAACCCCGGCGCCGCCTTCTCGCTCGGCGAGGAGGTCACCTGGATCTTCACGATCGCGCTGGCCGCGGTCGCCGTCGTCATCGCGTGGCTCGCCGCGACGCGGGTGCGCTCGCGCCTGTGGGCGGTCGCCCTCGGGCTCCTCCTCGGCGGCGTCCTGGGCAACCTCACCGACCGGCTGCTCCGCGATCCCGGCTTCGGCGTGGGGCACGTCGTCGACTTCATCAACACGCCGTGGATGTGGTTCTTCCCCGGCATGTCCCCGGCGATCTACAACGTCGCCGACATCTTCATCGTGTGCGACATGATCGCGATCGCACTCTTGGTACTCGTGGGGGTTCACATGGACGGTACGCGCGACCACGGCCGCAAGGACGAGACCGACGCCGAGAACGCGCGCGCGGACGACGAGACGCTCCTCGGGGCCGAGGGCGACCAGTTCGCCTCGGGCGGCACCGTGGAGGGCTTCGGCAACGAGTTCCCCGTCGCCGACCCGGATGCCGGCATCCCCGCCGCCGAGCGCGGGCTGCCGCCGCTCAGCGACGCCGAGCAGCGCGCAGTCGAGGCTGAGGCCGAGCGCGAGGCGGAGGAGTACGAGGCCGAGCACGACGCGGGCCACGACCCGAAGCGGCCCGAGTCGGGCGCCCAGCTCTGACGTGGACTCCCGGAGCCTTCCCGTCCCCGACGGCCTCGACGGCGCGCGCGTCGACGCGGCCCTCGCCAAGATGCTCGGCTTCTCCCGCACGTTCGCGGCGGAGGTCGCCGAAGCCGGCGGCGTGACGATGGACGGGCGCACGCTCGCGAAGTCCGACAAGCTCCGCGGCGGCGCGTGGCTCGACGTGTCGTGGGCGCCGAAGGAGGAGCCCCGGGTCGTGCCCGTGGCGGTTCCCGATCTCGGCATCGTCTACGACGACGACGACATCGTGGTGGTCGACAAGCCCTCCGGCGTCGCTGCGCATCCGTCCCTCGGCTGGGAGGGCCCGACCGTGCTCGGCGCCCTCGCGGCGGGGGGCTACCGCATCGCGACGACCGGCGCCGCCGAGCGCCAGGGCGTCGTGCACCGCCTCGACGTGGGCACGAGCGGCCTCATGGTCGTCGCCAAGACCGAGAGCGCCTACGTCGCGCTCAAGCGCGCCTTCAAGGAGCGCGAGGTCGAGAAGATCTACCACGCCGTCGTGCAGGGCCACCCCGACCCGCTCGCCGGCACGATCGACGCACCCATCGGGCGGCACCCGTCCCACTCGTGGAAGTTCGCAGTGACCCCCGACGGCAAGGACTCCGTCACGCATTACGAGACGCTCGAAGCGTTCCCCGGTGCGTCGCTGCTCGAGATCCACCTCGAGACGGGCCGCACCCACCAGATCCGCGTGCACATGGCTGCGCACCGGCACCCGTGCGTCGGCGATCCGCTCTACGGCGCCGACCCGACGATGTCGGCGCGACTCGGTCTCACGCGCCAGTGGCTGCACGCGCACGAGCTCTCGTTCGCGCACCCCGCGACGGGGGACTGGGCCACCTTCACCTCGGACTACCCGGCCGACCTCGCGCACGCGCTCGACGTGCTGCGCGGGGACTGAGCCCCGGGCTCGGTCGCGGTTCGAACTCAGCGCCCGCCCTCGAAGCGGGCCGGGCCGTCGCCGGCGAGAGCCGCGTCGATGCGGCGCCGCAAGTCTGCGTCGATCTCGCCGGGTAGCTCTGCGAGGTCGAACCAGCCGACCTCGGTCATCTCGCCGTCGACCGGGTACGGGTCGCCCGACACCCAGGTGCACCGGAAGGTGAGATCGAGGTAGTCGGTCTGGTCGCCGTTCGCGTACGTGACGCGCGGGATCTGGTGCACCCACGCGAGGTGCTCGACGCGGCACACGACGCCGGCTTCTTCGAGCGTCTCGCGCACGGCGGCGTCCGCGGGCTCCTCGCCGGGGTCGACGATCCCCGTGATCGGCGTGAGCCAGCCGTTGTCGCTGCGGCGGCCGAGCAGGATCTCGCCGTCGCGCACCACGACCGCGGTCACGCCGGCGAGCGAGAGCGGGTGGGTGCCGATCTTCTCGCGCAGCTCGAGGATGAAGTCCGGGGTGGGCATGCTCACACCCTATGCGGCGCGCCGCCGCGCGATCGTGACCGCCTGGACGATGTCGGATGCTGCGGGCAGAGTGTCGTCATGGCGATCGAGGTGCGACCGGCGACGGTGTTCGAAGACGTCGCGACCATGGTGGGTCCGAAGAATCCGGCGTCCAACGTCTGCTTCTGCCTGAGCTACCGCATCCCGTCGAAGGAGCACCTCGCGCTCAAGGGGCCGGAGCGCGGGGAGCGGGTGCGCCGGCTCATCGACGAAGAGGGACCGATCGGGGTGCTCGCCTACGACGGCGACGACGTCGTGGGGTGGGCGGCCGTCGCGCCGCGCACGCGCACCCATTTCGCGACGTTCCGCAAGATCCCGCACGTCGACGAGCAGGACGTCTGGTCGCTGTGGTGCTTCCGCGTGCGGCCCGGGCACCGCAAGAAGGGCGTCATGCACGCGCTCATCGACGGCGCGGTCGACTTCGCGCGCGATCAAGGCGCGCCGGTGCTCGAGGGCTACCCGGTCGACAACGGCGGCGAGAAGGTCGACCTGACGATGGCCTACGTGGGCACCCGGCGTCTGTTCGAGAGCGCGGGGTTCGTGAAGGCGGCCGACACCGAGTCGGTGCTGTCGGGATTTCCTCGCGTGCTCATGCGGCGCGAGCTCTAGCGTGGACGCGTGAACGAACTCCTGCGCCGTCGCCTCTCGCGCTCCAACACCCTCTATCTCGACTTCGTCGACGCGGTCTCGGCCGACCAGCTGGGCTCGCACCTCGCCGACCTTCCGTCCGACACCGTCGGCCACCAGCTGTGGTGCGTGCTCGGGGCGCGCGAGAGCTATCCGCGTGCTGCACGGGCGGGCCAGTGGCAGGGCTTCACGAGTCCCGTCACGGCGCACCAGACGACGGATGCCGCGGCCCTGCGCGCGGCGTTCGCGCAGACGTCGTCCGACGTCGACGACTGGATCGCGGGGCTCGACGCCGGGGACGAGGCATCCTTCACCTATGCGCTCGCCCTGCTCGAACACGAGACCCAGCACCACGGCCAGCTGATCCGCTACCTGTACGGCCTGGGCATCGACCGCCCCGAGTCGTGGCAGCGCCAGTACGCCCTCGACGAGGAGTTCTGAGCGCAGCACCTTCATCCTCGAGTCGAGGGTGAAGGGACCTCGCGGCGGGAGTCCGCGACTCACGATGGATGCCGCCGTCGGTGTCGGCGGCCGAACCTAGACTCGAGTGGTGGCATCCGATTCCTTCGTCCATCTGCACGTGCACAGCGAGTACTCGATGCTCGACGGAGCGGCCAAGATCGGGGCGATGACGCAGGCGGCGGCCGACTACGGCATGCCGGCGATCGCCGTCACCGACCACGGCAACACGTTCGCCGCCTTCGAGTTCTACCGGGCCGCTCAGGCCGTCGGCGTCAACCCGATCATCGGGCTCGAGGCGTACGTCACGCCGGGCACGCACCGCAGCGACAAGTCGCGCGTGCAGTGGGGATCGCCCGAGCAGAAGAGCGACGACGTCTCGGGCTCCGGTGCGTACACGCACACCACGCTGTGGAGCGAGACGACCGAGGGCATGCACAACCTCTTCCGGCTGAGCTCGCTTGCCAGCATGGAGGGCTACTACTTCAAGGCCCGCATGGACCGTGAGCTGCTGCAGACCTATGGCAAGGGGCTCATCGCGACGACCGGGTGCCCGTCGGGCGAGGTGCAGACGCGACTGCGGCTGGGGCAGTACGACGCTGCGCGCGCGGCGGCCGCCGACTTCCAGGACATCTTCGGCAAAGAGAACTACTTCGCCGAGATCATGGATCACGGTCTCTCGATCGAGCGCCGCGTCATGACCGATCTGCTGCGGCTCGCGAAAGACCTCGACATCCCGCTGGTCGCCACCAACGACTCGCACTACACGCACCAGCACGAGGCCGACGCGCACGCGGCGCTGCTGTGCGTGCAGTCGGGTTCGACCCTCGACGACCCGAACCGCTTCAAGTTCGACGGCGACGGCTATTACATCAAGACCGCGCAGGAGATGCGGCAGCTCTTCCGCGATCACCCCGAGGCGTGCGACAACACGCTGCTCATCGCGGAGCGCTGCAAGGTCGAGTTCAACACTTCGGCGAACTACATGCCGCGCTTCCCGGTGCCCGACGGCGAGACCGAAGACAGCTGGCTGATCAAAGAGGTCGAGCGGGGTCTGCACTACCGCTACCCGGGCGGCATCCCCGACAAGGTGCGCAAGCAGGCCGAGTACGAGACCGGCATCATCCTGCAGATGGGCTTCCCCGGCTACTTCCTGGTGGTCGCCGACTTCATCAACTGGGCGAAGGACCACGGCATCCGCGTCGGTCCCGGCCGCGGATCGGGTGCCGGATCGATGGTCGCCTACGCGATGAAGATCACCGACCTCGACCCGCTCGAGCACGGACTCATCTTCGAGCGGTTCCTCAACCCCGACCGCGTCTCGATGCCCGACTTCGACGTCGACTTCGACGATCGTCGTCGCGGCGAGGTCATCGACTACGTCACCGCGAAGTACGGATCCGAGCGCGTCGCGCAGATCGTCACGTACGGCACCATCAAGTCCAAGCAGGCCCTGAAGGACGCGGGCCGCGTGCTCGGCTTCCCGTTCAGCATGGGGGAGCGGCTCACCAAGGCGATGCCGCCGCCCGTCATGGGCAAGGACATGCCGCTCGACGGCATGTTCGACCCGCAGCACCCCCGGTACAAGGAGGCCGTCGAGTTCCGCACGCTCATCGAGACCGACCCCGAGGCGAAGACGGTGTTCGACCGCGCGCTCGGGCTCGAGGGCCTCAAGCGGCAGTGGGGTGTGCACGCCGCCGGCGTGATCATGTCGTCCGAGCCGCTGCTCGACATCATCCCCATCATGCGGCGCGAGCAGGACGGCCAGATCGTCACGCAGTTCGACTACCCGTCGTGCGAGACCCTCGGCCTCATCAAGATGGACTTCCTGGGGCTTCGCAACCTCACGATCATCTCCGACGCGCTCGACAACATCCGCCTCAACCGAGGTGAGGAACTCGACCTCGAGCATCTCGCGCTCGACGACCGCCCCGCCTACGACCTGCTGACCCGCGGCGACACGCTCGGCGTGTTCCAGCTCGACGGCGGGCCGATGCGCTCGCTCCTGCGGCTCATGAAGCCCGACAACTTCGAAGACGTGTCGGCCGTCATCGCGCTGTATCGTCCCGGTCCGATGGGCGCGAACTCGCACACGAACTACGCGCTGCGCAAGAACGGTCTGCAGCCGGTGACACCGATCCATCCGGAGCTCGAGGAGCCGCTGAAGGACATCCTCGACATCAGCTACGGCCTGATCATCTATCAGGAGCAGGTCATGGCCATCGCGCAGAAGGTCGCCGGGTTCTCGCTCGGTCAAGCAGACATCCTGCGCCGGGCGATGGGCAAGAAGAAGAAGTCCGAACTCGACAAGCAGTACGAGGGCTTCGCCGGCGGCATGAAGGAGCGCGGCTTCGGCGACGCGGCGATCCAGGCACTGTGGGACATCCTGCTTCCGTTCTCGGACTACGCCTTCAACAAGGCGCACTCGGCCGCGTACGGCCTGGTGTCGTACTGGACCGCGTACCTCAAGGCGCACTATCCCGCCGAGTACATGGCCGCTCTCCTCACCAGCGTGGGCGACTCGAAAGACAAGATGGCGGTGTACCTCAACGAGTGCCGTCGCATGGGCATCAAGGTGCTGCCGCCCGACGTCGGGCAGTCGATCCGGTACTTCGCGGCCGTCGGCGAAGACATCCGCTTCGGCCTCGGCGCCGTGCGCAACGTCGGGGCGAACGTTGTCGACGGCATCGTCGCCGCCCGCGCCGATGCGACCTACTCGAGCTTCCACGACTTCCTCTCCAAGGTGCCGGTCCACGTCGCGAACAAGCGCACCGTGGAGTCGCTGATCAAGGCCGGCGCGTTCGACACGATGGGGTCGACGCGGCGCGCGCTCATGGAGATCCACGAGGACGCGACCGAGGCCGCCGTGCTCGACAAGCGCCGCGAGGCCAACGGCGAGGTCGGCTTCGACTTCGACTCCCTGTGGGGCGACGACGAGCCGCAGCAGGCGGCCAAGGTGCCCGAACGGCCCGAGTGGACCAAGAAGGACAAGCTCGCGTTCGAGCGCGAGATGCTCGGCCTCTACGTCTCGGATCACCCGCTGGCGGGCCTCGAGATCCCGCTCGCGAAGCACGCCTCCACGAGCATCCACGACCTGCTGGCCTCGGAGGACGTGGGAGACGGCGACCAGGTCACGATCGCGGGCCTGGTCACGAGCGTCCAGCACCGCGTGGCCAAGCAGAGCGGCAATCCCTACGGCATGATCACCGTCGAGGACTTCGACGGCGAGATCACGGTCATGTTCATGGGCAAGACCTATACCGAGTTCCAGCACATGCTGCAGGCGGACTCGATCCTCGTCGTGCGCGGACGCGTGTCGCGACGCGACGACGGCATGAACCTGCACGCGCAATCGGCGTTCTCACCGGACCTCGGCAACCTGGACGAGTCCAGCGCCCTGGTGCTGCTCATGCCTGAGCGCCGCGCCAGCGAGGCCCTCGTCGGCGAGCTCCTGCAGACCCTGACCCGCCATGCCGGCGACACCGAGGTGTCGCTCAAGCTTCACAGCGGCAGCGTGGCGAAGGTGTTCGAGGTGCCGCACACCGTGCGGATCACGCCGGATCTGTACGGCGAACTCAAGGGTCTCCTCGGGCCGCAATGCCTCGGATGACGTCAGCGGAGGCGCGCACCTCCACATTTCCGCGCACAGCGCGCGGTCTCATCGGGGTCTCATACGCCGTGGGTAATATCGGGTCGACGCGAGCCTCGGGAGCTCGCCGGAAAGGACGATCGTGACGGACGACAAGCAGGACGCCAGCATCGACGAGGCGGTCGCCACCGAAGAGCCGCCGCAGTACGGTGTCGGGCCCTTCTCCATCCGCGAGGTCGCCCTCGTGGGCACCTGGATCGTCGCGTTCGTCGTGTCGTTCTTCCCGATCTCCGTGTTCGACGTTTCGCCCTCCGTCTGGACCAGCGGCATCGACTGGGTCCTCACGATCGGCGTGCCCACCGTCGCGGTGTTCCTCATCGCCCTGCGCCGCCTGTCGCCGCAGGGCATCCGCCGCGTCGGGTCGCTCGGCATCGACCAGTTCGCGTCGGTGGCCTTCTCGGTCGCGACCGTGCTGTGGCTGTCGATCCTGTGGAACTCGTTCGTCCGGCTCTCGATCGGGCAGGGTTTCCTCGCCTCGTGGGTTGTGTGGGTGGAGTTCTTCCTCATGCTCGGCGGCGTCGTGCTCACGGTCGGCGCACCGTTCATCGCGCCGTTCGCCCAGGACTTCCGCGGTCGTCCCGAGGTTCCGGCGCACCGCAGCGCCCGTCCGGTGCGGCGCGTGTCGCCCCGTCCCGCCTACGTGCGCCCCGAGCCCGAGCCCGAGGCGGAGCCCGAGTACACGCCGTACGCCACGGCCGGCGCTGCCGCGGCCGCAGGCGAGACCGCGACGCCCGAGCCGCCGGCAGCCCCCGCCGGCGACGAGTTCGCGACCACCGTGATCCCCGTCGACGAACAGGCTGCCCGGGCCGAGGAGTCGGCTCCGGCCGAGGAGCCCGCTCCGGCGGCCGCCAACGAGCCGGCGCAGGCCCGCGAGTCCTTCGAGCACGTCGAGAACCCGACGTCGACGGTCGAGCCCGCTGCCGCCACCGCGCCGCAGCACCAGGCCTTCTGGGCGCTCGTGCCCGAAGAGCGCGACATCGTGGACGAGATCGGCATCCCTGTGTTCCGCATCGGCCCCAGCGCCTGGGCGCTCGTCATCGAGGACCGCGGCGAGGTCTTCGTGGTGCGCCACGAGGACGGCCGCATCGGGTACCTGCACGACGTCTCCGGCGTCACGCGCGGCTGACGCCGGCACCACGCGCGGTACCGTAGACGGATGCTCCGGACGATCGACCTGCGCGGGCGCGCGCTCTCGCCCGCCGAACTCCTCGCGACCGTTCCGCGTGCCGAGGCGGCACGCGAAGAGGCCCTCGCCACCGCGGCGCAGATCGTGGATGACGTCGCGACGCGCGGCGAAGCCGCGCTCCGCGAGCAGGCCCAGAGGTTCGACGGGGTGGCGGACCACGACATCCGCGTTCCCGCCGCCCACCTCGACGAGGCGCTCGCGGCGCTCGATCCCGCGGTGCGGGCGGCGCTCGAGCAGGCGATCGAGCGCGTGCGCGCAGCATCCGCCGCCCAAGTACCCGCCCCGACGGTCACCGAGCTCGGTCCCGGCGCGCGGGTGACGCAGCGGTGGCAGCCGGTGCGCCGCGTCGGCCTGTACGTTCCCGGCGGCAAGGCCGTGTACCCGTCGAGCGTCGTCATGAACGTCGTGCCGGCGCAGGTCGCCGGCGTGTCCGAGATCGCGCTGGCCTCGCCGCCGCAGCGCGAGTTCGGCGGCCGTGTGCACCCGGTGATCCTCGGCGCCGCGAAGCTCCTCGGCGTGACCGAGGTGTACGCGATGGGCGGCGCCGGCGCGATCGGCGCGCTCGCCCACGGCGTCGCGTCGCTCGGCCTCGAGCCGGTCGACGTCGTCACCGGTCCAGGCAACAACTTCGTCGCGGCCGCCAAGCGCGCCGTGGCGGGTCTCGTCGGGACGGACGCCGAGGCCGGTGCGACCGAGATCCTCGTGGTCGCCGACGACAGCGCCGATGCGCGCCTGGTCGCCGTCGACCTCATCAGCCAGGCTGAGCACGACGAGCAGGCCTCCGCGGTGCTCGTCACGACGTCGCAGCAGCTCGCGACCGACGTGCTCGAGGCCATCGGCCCGCGCGCGGCCGCGACCCGGCACGCCGAGCGGGTCGCCGCGGCCCTCGCCGGGCCGCAGTCCGCGATCGTGCTGGTCGACGACCTCGCCGCGGCGACCGCGTTCAGCAACGCCTACGCGCCCGAGCACCTCGAGCTGCACCTCACCGACCCGCGCGCCGAGGACTTCGTCCACGCCGGCGCCGTGTTCGTGGGCGCCGACTCGCCGGTGAGCCTGGGGGACTACCTCGCCGGCAGCAACCACGTGCTGCCGACCGGGGGACAGGCCCGCTATTCGTCCGGCCTGTCGGCCGCGACGTTCCTGCGTCCCCAGCAGGTGATCGAGTACGACCGCGCCGCGCTCTCCGCCGTCCACGACGCCATCGTGACGCTGGCCGAGGCAGAGGCGCTCCCCGCCCACGGCGAGGCCATCACGGCCCGCTTCGAGGACTGAGCCCGGAATCCCGGCGTAGGCTGTCTCTGCCATGCACTGCCCGTTCTGCCGTCACGCCGATTCGCGCGTCATCGATTCGCGCACCAGCGACGACGGTCTCAGCATCCGTCGCCGTCGTCAGTGCCCCCAGTGCGGCGGACGGTTCACGACCATCGAGACCGCGAGCCTGAACGTCATCAAGCGCTCCGGCGTGATGGAGCCGTTCAGCCGCGAGAAGGTCATGTCGGGCGTGCGCAAGGCGTGCCAGGGGCGGCCGGTGACCGATGCCGACCTCGCGCTGCTCGCGCAGACCGTCGAGGAGAGCATCCGCCAGACGGGTGCGTCGCAGCTCGACGCGAACGAGATCGGCCTCGCGATCCTCGGACCGCTGCGCGACCTCGACGAGGTCGCCTACCTCCGCTTCGCGAGCGTCTACCAGGCCTTCGACTCGCTCGAGGACTTCGAGTCCGCGATCGACCAGCTGCGCGCTGACCACGGCCGCACGCCTGTTCGTGACGAGAGCGCGGCAGCCGCCACGGAGTGACCGGATAGCCTAGGAGGGATGTATCCCCTCCTCTTCCGCACAGTCCTGTCGCGCATGGACCCCGAGTCCGCTCACCATTCGGCGATGGTCGTGATCCGGATGCTGGGGGTCCCGCCGTTCTCGTGGGCCACGCGTGCGCTCACCCGGCCCGCACCGGCTCTCACGACCACGGCGCTCGGGCTGACCTTCGAGTCGCCGTTCGGCGTCGCGGCCGGCTTCGACAAGGACGTGAAGGGCGCATCGGGGCTGCACGCCCTCGGTTTCGGTCACGTCGAGGTCGGAACGGTCACCGCCATCCCGCAGGACGGCAACCCGCGCCCGCGGCTGTTCCGCCTCATCCCGGATCGCGCCGTGGTGAACCGCATGGGCTTCAACAACCACGGCGCCGAGGCCGCCGCCCTGCGCCTGCGCACGCTCCGCAAGCGCTCGCGGCGCACGGTGCTGGGCGTCAACATCGGCAAGAGCCGCGTCGTCGACGTCGCCGACGCGACCGCCGACTACGTCCGCAGCGCGACGCTGCTCGCTCCGCTCGCCGACTACCTCGTGGTGAACGTGTCGTCGCCGAACACCCCGGGCCTGCGCGGACTGCAGGCGGTCGAGACGCTGCGCCCGCTGCTCGAGGCCGTGCGCGACGCCGCGGGGCGCACGCCGCTGCTCGTGAAGATCGCGCCCGACCTCCCCGACGACGAGGTCGTGGCGATCGCGCAGCTCGCGGTCGACGCCGGGTTGTCGGGCATCATCGCGACGAACACCACGATCTCGCGCGAGGGTCTTTCCACCGACCCGGCGACCGTGGCCGCCGCCGGCGACGGCGGGCTGTCGGGCGCACCGCTCAAGGCGCGGTCGCTCGAGGTGCTGCGGCTGCTGCGCGAGACGGTGCCCGCCGAGTTCGCGGTGATCTCTGTCGGCGGCGTCGAGACGGCCGCCGACGTGCAGGAGCGGCTGGATGCCGGAGCCACCCTCGTGCAGGGCTACACGGCGTTCCTCTACCGCGGCCCGCTGTGGGCGCGGCAGATCAACCGGGGGCTGGTGAAGCTCAGGCCGGCTTCTGGCCGCGCTTGACCTGCGGCTTCGGAAGACGGAGGAAGCGCATCTGGACGGTGCGCATCGCCGCGTACCAGCCGAGGCCCTTCTCCATCTTGGTCTCGCCGAACTTCTTCTTGACGGCGCGCTTGACGCTGATCGACGTGAGGACCATGTCGCCGATGACGAAGAAGATGAAGATCCACAGGCCCACGAACGCGTAGTACTGCAGCGCCGCGATGGGCAGGAACGTCGCGAGGATGACGAGCACCATCGCGGGCATGACCGCCTCGCCGAGGTGCCAGCCGGCGTCGACCCAGTCGCGCACGAACTTGCGCTGCGGACCCTGGTCGCGCGCCGGGAGGTAGCGCTGGTCGCCGTTGGCCATGCCGATGCGAGCCTTCTCGCGCTGCGTGGCGAGGTCTGCCTTGGCGCGGGCCTTCGCCTCCTTCGTGTCGGGCACGAGGGGACGCTTGCGCGCGGCCTCCTGCTCGGCGCGCGAGGGGGTTGCGCGGCCCTTGCCGGCAGGCGTGCCGTTCAAGACGGTGCCCTCGGAAGGGGCGTCGTTCGGCACGGGGTCGGTGTTCTTGGCCACGGAAGATCCTCGGAGTGCGTCAGAAGGGGTGCACTTAAGATTACCCGCATGACCACTGACCTCTCCCGACAGGATGCTGTGCGCGAAGCCGCGGCTTCCGGCATCCCTTCCGCCCTCGCCGATCTCGGCAATCTCGTGCGGATCCCGTCCGTCGCGTTCCCCGGGTTCGACCCGGCCGAGGTGCGGCGCAGCGCCGAGGCGGTCGCCGGGCTGGTGCGCGAGACCGGGCTGTTCGACACGGTCGAGATCCGCACCGCGGTGATCCCCGAGACGGGGGAGCAGGGCAACCCCGCCGTGCTCGCCACCCGCGCCGCGCGCAACGGGCGCCCGACGATCCTGCTCTACGCCCACCACGACGTGCAGCCGGTCGGCGACGAGTCGCTCTGGGAGTCGCCGGCGTTCGAGCCCACCGTGCGCGGCGGACGGCTGTACGGCCGCGGCGCCGCCGACGACAAGGCCGGCGTGATGGCGCACCTCGCCGCGCTGCGCGCGCTCAAGGAAGGCATCGGCGACGACTTCGACCTCGGCGTCGCACTCTTCTTCGAGGGGGAGGAGGAGGCGGGCTCGCGGTCCTTCGCGCAGTTCCTCTCCGACAACGCCGACGCGCTCCGCGCCGATGTGATCGTCGTCGCCGACTCGGGCAACTGGGACGCCAAGACCCCTGCGCTCACGGTGTCACTGCGCGGCAACACGCGCTTCACGCTCCGCGTGCGCACGCTCGCGCACGCCTCGCACTCCGGCATGTTCGGGGGAGCGGTGCCCGACGCCATGATGGCGACCGTCAAGCTCCTGGCGACGCTGTGGGACGAGGACGGCGCCGTCGCGGTGGCGGGACTCGCGGAACGGGATGCTGCGACCCCGGAGTACAGCGAAGAGACGCTGCGCGACGAGGCCGGGCTGCCTGCCGGTGTCTCGCCGGTCGGCCGTGGCACGATCCTCAGCCGCATCTGGAACAAGCCGTCGGTCACGGTGACGGGCATCGACGCCCCGAGCGTCGTGAACGCCTCGAACACGCTGAGCCCCGCGATCTCGGTCGTCATCAGCGCCCGCGTCGCGCCCGGCCAGCCCGCGCGCGAGGCCTACGCTGCCATCGAGGCGCACCTGCGCGCGCACGCGCCGTTCGGGGCGGAGCTCACCTTCAGCGACCAGGACTACGGCGACGCCTTCCTGGTCGACACCTCGGGATGGGCCGTCGCGGCCGCCCGCGAGGCGCTGCACGAAGGCTACGGTGTCGAGTCCGTCGACATCGGCGTGGGCGGGTCGATCCCGTTCATCGCGGACCTCGTGCGCGAGTTCCCCGGTGCGCAGATCCTGGTGACCGGCGTCGAGGACCCGCATGCGAAGGCCCACAGCCCGAACGAGTCGCTGCACCTCGAGACGTTCCGCAACGCGGTGCTGTCCGAAGCCCTGCTGCTCGAGAAGCTCGACGCCCGCACGTCGGACGCGTGAGGCCGCGGCCCGGGATCGGCGCGAACGCGCCGGTCCCGGAGCCTTCTGCCAGCGCGCACGCGTAGAATCGTCGCATCCCGCCGCCTGAGTGGACGATCGATCCGGGGCGGCCCTTCCGGAGGAGTGCCATGACCGACACCGCACTGACGACCGAGCAGACCGCCCGCGAGCATGGTGTGCTGCTGACCGACGCCGCCGCCGGCAAGGTCAAGAACCTGCTCGAGCAGGAGGGACGCGACGACCTGCGTCTGCGCGTGGCCGTGCAGCCCGGCGGGTGCAGCGGCCTGATCTACCAGCTCTACTTCGACGAGCGCTACCTCGACGGTGACAAGACGGTCGACTTCGACGGCGTCGAGGTCATCGTCGACGACATGAGCGTCCCGTACCTCGACGGCGCCACGATCGACTTCAAGGACACGATCTCGGAGCAGGGCTTCACGATCGACAATCCGAACGCGGCCGGGTCGTGCGCGTGCGGCGACAGCTTCCACTGATCGCTAACGATCCGATACTTTTCCGGCGGGTCCGGTGCGCTCCGATTAGCGCCCGGGCCCGCCTTTTTCCGTTCCTGCGACACGATTCAACCTGAGCGGATGGCCTGAATCGCCTGGGCGGTTGCCCTAGACTGGCGAGAGTCCTGTTCGTGATCGGAAAGGTGCACCGTGCCTTCGAAACGCCGTATCCGCTGGGCCGTTCTCCCTCTCGGGATCGCAGCGGCTGCAGTCCTCGCCGGATGCACCCCGACCGAGCTGCACGGCTTCCTCCCCGGGTTCACCGAAGACGGCCAGCCGGCCACCAACCACGTCGACATGGTCGCGGGTCTTTGGGTCAACTCGTGGATCGTGCTGCTGGTCGTCGGTGTCATCACCTGGGGCCTGATGGGTTGGGCGGCGATCGCCTACCGGCGTCGCAAGGGCCAGATGGGACTTCCCGTCCAGCTGCGCTACAACATGCCGATCGAGATCTTCTACACGATCGTCCCGCTCATCCTCGTGGTCGGCTTCTTCGCCTTCACCGCGCGTGACCAGGCGATCCTCGAGACGCAGTACGGCGACGACGCGGACGTGTCGATCACCGCGATCGGCAAGCAGTGGTCGTGGGACTTCCAGTACGACGGCGAGACCGACGACGAGACCGTGTGGACCATGGGCGTCCAGGCGCAGACCGACGAGCGCGGCGACGTCATCTCGGAGCTTCCGACGCTGGTGCTGCCGGTCGACCAGAAGGTCCAGATCAAGCTCCAGTCGCGTGATGTCATCCACTCCTTCTGGATCATCGACTTCCTCTACAAGAAGGACATGTACATCGGCAAGGACAACTTCTGGTCCTTCACGCCGACCCGCGAGGGCGAGTACGCCGGCAAGTGCGCCGAGCTCTGCGGCGAGTACCACTCGATGATGCTGTTCAACGTCAAGGTCGTGAGCGCGGCCGAGTACGAGGACTACCTCGCCTCGCTGCGCGAAGAGGGCCAGACCGGCGACATCAACGACGCATACGACCGACTTCAGAACGCGCCCGGAACGGGCGCCTCCATCGATGAGAACGTGGAAGAGGTGGACCACTGATGGCGACGACGCTCCCTCTGCAGGAGACGTCCCAGGGGCGTCCGACGACCCTGCCGCCTCGGCAGGCGGCCCTGCTCAGCGCATCGCGCGTCGAGCAGAAGGGCAACATCATCGTCAAGTGGATCACTTCCACCGACCACAAGACGATCGGCTACCTGTACCTGATCTCCTCCGTCATCTTCTTCCTCCTGGGTGGAGTGATGGCGCTGATCATCCGTGCGGAGCTCTTCGAGCCCGGGATGCAGATCATCCCGACCAAGGAGCAGTACAACCAGCTGTTCACGATGCACGGCACGATCATGCTGCTGATGTTCGCGACGCCGCTCTTCGCCGGCTTCGCGAACGCGATCCTGCCGCTGCAGATCGGTGCGCCTGACGTCGCGTTCCCGCGTCTGAACGCCTTCGCCTTCTGGCTGTTCCTCTTCGGCTCGACCATCGCCGTCGCCGGCTTCCTCACCCCGCAGGGTGCGGCGTCGTTCGGATGGTTCGCGTATCAGCCGCTCGCCAATGCGAGCTTCTCGCCCGGCGCCGGCGGCAACCTCTGGATGCTCGGCCTCGGTATGAGCGGTTTCGGAACGATCCTCGGTGCGGTGAACTTCATCACGACGATCATCACGATGCGCGCGCCCGGCATGACCATGTGGCGCATGCCGATCTTCTCCTGGAATACGCTGATCACCAGCATCCTGGTGCTGATGGCGTTCCCCGTGCTCGCCGCCGCCATCCTCGCCGCCGCGGCAGACCGCGTGCTCGGCGCCCACATCTACGACCCGGCCAACGGCGGCGTGCTCCTGTGGCAGCACCTGTTCTGGTTCTTCGGCCACCCCGAGGTCTACATCATCGCGCTGCCGTTCTTCGGCATCGTGTCGGAGATCTTCCCGGTGTTCAGCCGCAAGCCGATCTTCGGTTACAAGACGCTCGTGTACGCCACGATCGCGATCGCCGCGCTGTCGGTGGCCGTGTGGGCGCACCACATGTACGTCACCGGCGCCGTCCTGCTGCCGTTCTTCGCGCTCATGACGATGCTCATCGCGGTGCCCACGGGCGTGAAGATCTTCAACTGGATCGGAACGCTCTGGCGAGGCTCGGTGACGTTCGAGACGCCCATGGTCTTCGCCCTCGGCTTCCTGGTGTCGTTCGTGTTCGGTGGTCTCACCGGCGTGATCCTGGCCTCGCCGCCGCTGGACTTCGCCCTGTCGGACTCGTACTTCGTCGTGGCGCACTTCCACTACGTCGTCTTCGGCACCGTCGTGTTCGCGATGTTCGCCGGCTTCTACTTCTGGTGGCCGAAGTGGACCGGGCGCATGCTCAACGAGCGTCTCGGCTACGTCCACTTCTGGATGCTGTTCATCGGCTTCCACATGACGTTCCTCATCCAGCACTGGCTGGGCGTCGACGGCATGGTCCGCCGCTACGCGGACTACTCCGAGGCCGACGGCTGGACCTGGCAGAACCAGGTGTCGACGATCGGCGCCATCATCCTCGGCGCCTCGATGATCCCGTTCCTGTTCAACGTGTGGATCACGTCGCGCAAGGCGCCGAAGGTCACCGTCAACGACCCGTGGGGCTACGGCGCATCGCTCGAGTGGGCGACCTCCTGCCCGCCGCCGCGTCACAACTTCACGTCGATCCCGCGCATCCGCAGCGAGCGGCCCGCGTTCGACCTGAACCACCCCGAGGCGGGCATCCCGGTCGGCGTCGGTCCTGCGAAGGACGCCCCCGAAGCCCCGGTCTCCGACCTTGCCGATGGAGAGGTGAAGTAAGGTGCGCACCAACACCGGACTCTGGTGGCTGCTGGCCGTCTTCTTCCTGATCGTCGCGATCGTCTACACCGGGTGGAACATCATCGCCCACCCCACCGTGCCGTGGTATCACGCCATCGAGTGGGTCGGCAGTGTGGCGCTGCTGTTCACCGCCCTGATGGGCGCGCTCATCGCGTTCTACATCGGCCGGGTGCACAACGCCCAGGGTGGCGAGCTGCCCGAGGACGTCCTCACGTCCGACATCGACGACGGCGACCCTGAGCTCGGCGAGTTCAGCCCGTGGTCGTGGTGGCCGATCGTCCTCGCCTTCTCGGCGGCGCTCGGCATGATCGGCCTGGCGGTCGGCGCCTGGCTCATGCCCATCGGCATCGGGGTGTTCGTCGTCGCGATCGTCGGCTGGGTCTACGAGTACTACCGCGGCTACTTCGCCCGCTGATCCGGCTCTCTGCCGGCCCGCATGCCGCATCGCGTGAAGCGCACGAGGACCCGTCTGTGACGGGCCCCCGTGCGCTTCTGCGTGCGGCCGCCTGCTCCGACATCGGCCCGCACCGAGCGACCAATCAGGACGCCGCCTTCACGGCCTCCTGGGGCGCCGCCGTGGCCGACGGCGTCGGGGGAGGACCCGCGGGCGACCTCGCCTCGGCTGCGCTCATCCACCGGCTGGCGGCGGGCCGTCTGGACGGCCTCGAGCCGGATCAGCTCGCCGACGCCGTCCGGTCCGCCAACTGGGATCTGCGCGCCCACGTGGAGCGCGACCCCTCGCTGAGCGGCATGGCGACGACGTTCACGGGGCTGTTCGCGGCCCGCGACGGCGGCCTCCTTCTCGCGCACACCGGCGACTCGCGTGCGTACCGTCTGCGGGGCGACGAGCTCGCGCAGGCGAGCAGGGATGATTCCCTCGTGCAGGCGCTGGTGGACCGGGGAATCGTATCGATCACGGATGCTGCGTCCCACCCGCGCCGGAACATCATCACCGCGTCACTCAGCGGCGCCGAACGCGATGCCGCCACGGTGACCGCCTACGACGCGCAGGCCGGCGACAGATGGCTGCTGTGCAGCGACGGTCTCACCGACTACGTGCCCGATGACGAGATCCGCGCGCTCCTCCTGGAGTTCCCGCACGCGGGCACGGCGGTGGAGGCGTGCGTCGCGGTGGCGCTCGAGGCCGGCTGCCGCGACAACGTCACCGTCGTGGTGTGCGACGTGCTCGACGAGGTCGAGCCCGTCGAGATGCGCACCTCGACGTCGTTCTACGGGGCGGCCGCCGAGCGGTTCATGGAAGGCCTGGAGTCGGCCTGAGCAGACGCCTCAGCCGGCGACCGGGGCGCGGACGACCATCACCTGGTCGTCGAACACGCGGGGGAGCGGGCCCTCGTCGTTCTCGGTCGGCTGGCCTTCGCGCACCCAGTACTCGTAGCCGCCGATCATCTCCTTGACGGCGTAGCCCAGCTTCGCGAACTCGATCGCTCCCTTCGCGCCGGCGTTGCATCCCGGGCTCCAGCAGTAGACGACGACGGCGGTCGACGGGTCGATCTCGCTCGGCGCGCGTCCGGCGATCTCGCGGTACGGCATATGGATCGCACCGCTGATGCGCCCCTGCGCCCACGCCTCGTCACCCCGCACGTCGACGAGGACGAACTGCTCACCGGCCTTCTGGGCGGCGTACACGTCCGAGGAGTCGGTCTCGAGGGAGAGTTTGGCGGAGAAGTACGAGAGCGCGTCTGTCATACGTCCACGCTAAGGCCGTGGCCGTCCGGTCGACGCCGGATGCGCAGTCAGACGTCGCCCGAATCCTGCCGAACCGGGGGAGGGGAGCCGCGCCCCAGCCACAGATGGCGAATGCCCCGTCACGATCCGGAAGATCGTGACGGGGCATCCGTCGTGCGAAGTTCTTCGACCTACTGGTCGGACTCCTTCTCGCGGTTGCGCGGAGCCTTCGTGCCGGGCTCGGGCTCGGGCACGATCACGTTCGAGGGGCGCACCGGCACCTCGCCGTGCTTCCCGTCGTCGAGCGGCTTGTGCGGGGCGTCCGGAACACCGGCGCGCTCGTGAGCCGCCTGGATCTCGAGGTCCTCCTCGGCCGCGATGTGGTCGAGGTCGTGGTGCTGGTGGGCCAGCGCCGCATCGAGCTCGGACTGGGTCACTGCGGTGAGGCGGTCCTCGAAGAACCAGCGCGAGATCGATGCGCGGAGGTTCTCGTGCCACGGGATCTGACCCTTGGCGTTCGGGCGCACCACGAGCGGCTCGTAGGTCTCGTAGTAGGCCAGCTTGAAGCGCTCGTAGTCGTCGACGGGCTGGTGCACCTCGATGTACTCGCCGCCGGGGAGACGGACGATGCGGCCCGACTCGTAGCCGTGCAGCGCGATCTCGCGGTCCTTCTTCTGCAGCGCGATGCAGATGCGCTTGGTGACGAAGTACGCGATCACCGGTCCCACGATCAGCAGCGCCTGGAGAGTGTGGATCACGCCCTCCATCGTCAGCCAGAAGTGCGTGGCGATGATGTCGGAGGCGGCAGCGGCCCACAGGACCGCGTAGAACGTGACGCCGGCGGCGCCGATCGCGGTGCGCGTCGCCGCGTTGCGCGGACGCTGAGCGATGTGGTGCTCACGCTTGTCGCCGGTGACCCACGACTCGATGAACGGGTAGATCAGGACGAGCACGATGAACAGACCGAGCACCACGAGCGGAACGATGATGTTGAACGACCACGTGCGGTTGAGGAACACGAACTCCCAGCCCGGCGGGACCAGACGCAGCGCGCCGTCCGCGAAGCCGATGTACCAGTCGGGCTGGGTGCCGGCGGAGACGGGGGACGGGTCGTACGGTCCGTAGTTCCAGATCGGGTTGATCGTGAACAGCGATGCGATGAGCACGATCACGCCGAACGTGATGAACAGGAAGCCGCCCATCTTCGACATGTAGACCGGCATCATCGGGTAGCCGACCACGACGCTGTTCGTGCGGCCGGCGCCGGCGAACTGGGTGTGCTTGTTGATCACCATCAGCATGAGGTGGACGACGAGCAGGCCGACGAGGATAGCGGGCAGCAGCAGGATGTGCAGCGTGTAGAGGCGGCCGACGATCGCGTCACCCGGGAACTGTCCGCCGAACAGCAGGAACGAGGTCCAGGTTCCGATGATCGGGATGCCCTTGACCATGCCGTCGATGATGCGGAGGCCGTTGCCCGACAGGACGTCGTCGGGGAGCGAGTAGCCCGTGAAGCCTTCAGCCATCGCGAGGATGAAGAGGATGAAGCCGATGACCCAGTTGAGCTCACGCGGCTTGCGGAACGCGCCGGTGAAGAACACGCGCAGCATGTGGACGCCGATACCGGCGACGAACACGAGTGCGGCCCAGTGGTGCATCTGGCGGACCAGCAGACCGCCGCGCAGGTCGAACGAGATCTCGAGCGTCGATGCCATGGCGGCCGACATCTCGATGCCTCGCATCGGCAGGTACGCGCCGTTGTAGTGGGTCTCGACCATGGACGCCTGGAAGAAGAACGTCAGGAACGTGCCCGAGAGGAGCACGACGACGAACGCCCACATGGCGATCTCGCCCAGCATGAACGACCAGTGGTCGGGGAAGATCTTGCGGCCGAGCTCCTTGACGAAGCCCGAGAGGCTCGTGCGCTCGTCGATGTAGTTCGCCGTGGCGCCGATGAAACGCCCGCCGAGCGGACGATCACCGTTCCGTGAAACGGGAGCCACAGGAGCCGAAGGCTGCTCAGTGACGGTTGAGGTGCTCAATGACGCTCCCAGAAGCTCGGGCCGACGGGTTCGAGGAAGTCGCTGCGGGCGATCAGATAGCCCTCGTCGTCGACGGTGATGGGCAGCTGCGGCAGCGGGCGGGCCGCCGGGCCGAAGATGACCTTCGCGTGGTCGGTCACATCGAACTGCGACTGGTGGCACGGGCACAGCAGGTGGTGGGTCTGCTGCTCATACAGCGCGACCGGGCAGCCGACGTGCGTGCACACCTTGGAGTACGCGACGATGCCGTTGTACGACCACTCCTTGCGGTCCTCGGACTCCGTCAGCTGCTCGGGGAGCATGCGGATGAGGAGGACGATCGCCTTGGCCTTCTCGTCGAGGTATCCCTCGCTGTGCGAGACGTCGGCGAGGGCTTCGGGGATCACGTGCACCGCGGAGCCGAGCGTGAGGTCGGCGGCCTTGATGGGCTCGCCCGACGGGTCGTGCGCCAGGCGCATGCCCTTCTTCCACATGGTGTGCTCGAGCAGGTACACCGGGTCGCCGGCGTGCGGCTTCTCCGGCGAGTTGAACGGCGCGAGACCGCGGAACAGGACCACACCGGGCACGACCGAGGCCACGAGGGCGGCGATCAGCGAGTTGCGGACCATCGCGCGACGGCCGAAGCCCGAGTCGGCATCGGCGTCGGCGAACGCCTGGATGGCGGCCTCACGCGTCGTGTCGCGGCCGCGCGTGGCGTGGCGGGGCTCGACGAACTCCTTGTCGGACATGACGGCCTTGGACCAGTGGATGGCCCCGACGCCGATGGCGAGCAGCGCGAGCGCGATGCCCAGTCCGATGAAGAGGTTGTTGTTGCGGATGTCGACGATCCGCCCGCTCTCGATCGGGAACAGCATGTAGGCGGCGATGGCCCAGATGCTGCCGGCGATCGACAGGTAGAAGAGCGTGTAGATCCCCCGGACCGCGCGCTGCATGGCGGCCGGGTCCTTGTCGGTCACCCGCTCGCGGTGCGGAGGGAGGCCAGGGTTGCTCACCGGGTCGGTGACCGCGACGGCGAGCCCGGGGGAGGGCTTCCAGGAAGCCCTCTCGTGCTCTAGCGGGTCGTCCTCGTGGGCCATGCTGCTCCTCGTCAAGTGTTACGTGTGTCGTACGTCGATCAGTTGGACTTCGCCGTGATCCACACGGTGATGGCGATCAGCGAGCCGATGCCGAAGATCCAGATGAAGAGGCCCTCGGAGACGGGGCCGAGCGAGCCGAGCGAGAATCCGCCCGCAGACTCGTTGTCCTGCAGGTAGAGCAGGTAGGTGATGATGTCGCGCTTCTCTTCGGTGGTCAGCGTCATGTCGTTGAACACCGGCATGTTCTGCGGGCCCGTCACCATGGCCGCGTACATGTTGAGCGGAGTCGTGGTGTGCAGGGCGGGGGCGTACTTGCCCTCGGTGAGCGCACCGCCTGCACCGGCGACGTTGTGGCACATCGCGCAGTTGATGCGGAAGAGCTCGCCACCCTCGGATGCGCTGCCGCCACCGTCGAGGAGCTCGTCCTTCGGGTAGGTCGGACCGGGCGCGATCGACTGGATGTAGGCGCCGATCGCGGTGATCTGCTCCTCGGTGAACTGCGCGGGCTTCTGCGGAGCCTGCGGGCCCTGCATCTGCAGCGGCATGCGGCCGGTGCTCATCTGGAAGTGCACCGCGAGCTCGCCGACGCCGTAGAGCGACGGGCCGTCCTCGGTGCCCTGCACGTCGAGGCCGTGGCACGTGGCGCAGTTGGCCTGGAACAGCTTCTTGCCGTCTTCGACGGTGAGCGCGGAGTTGGTGACGGTCTCGGGCGTCGTGGCCGCCATCGCCGCGGAGGCGCCGGCGTAGACACCGCCCGTGATGAGCAGGCCGATGCCGATGAGCGCGGCGGCGGCCCAGGGGCTGCGGCGGCCTTTCGAGCGGCGCGTGGTCTCTCGTGCCATTTCGGGTTACAGCTCCGCTCTCACTTGAGGAAGTAGATGACGAGGAAGAGGGCGATCCAGACGACGTCGACGAAGTGCCAGTAGTACGACACGACGATCGAGGACGTCATCTCTTTGCGCCCGAAGTTCTTGACGGCGTACGCGCGCCCGATGACGAGCAGGAAGGCGATGAGGCCACCCGTCACGTGGAGGGCGTGGAAGCCGGTGGTGAGGTAGAAGGCCGACGCGTACGAGTTCGCGGTGATCGGCATGCCCTCTGCGACGAGCTGGGCGTACTCCCACACCTGGCCCGACACGAAGATCGCGCCGAGGGCGAAGGTCAGCCAGAACCACTCGACCATGCCCCAGCCGAGCCAGCCGCGCTTCTTCGTGGAGTAGGGCTGGAAGCGCTCTGCGGCGAACACGCCCATCTGGCACGTGACCGAGGACAGCACGAGGATGATCGTGTTGACGGTCGCGTACGGGATGTTCAGCAGCTGCGTCTCCTGCGCCCACAGTTCGGGCGAGGTGTTGCGCAGGGTGAAGTAGATCGCGAAGAGGCCGGCGAAGAACATCACCTCGCTGCCGAGCCACACGATGGTTCCGACAGCGACCGGATCCGGCCGCTTGACGGACCGCATGGCCTGGGAGTAGGTCGCTGTGGAGGTCGTCACGCTCCCCATTATGGCCGATCTGGAGCCGCGAGTTTCGCATCGGAGGGCATGTCTTGGCCTGGTCTGGAACTTAGGGGAGCCTAAAAGGACCCTGCGACTCTGCCGTGAACCCATGGTGAAGACGCAGAATCGCCGCTGACAGGACGCCGTGTCACGAAACGGTTCCGATTCCCGAGCCCGGCTAGGCTTCTCGGTTATGGCGGAGCTGTACACCTGGCCGGGAATCCTCACCACGCTGCTCGAGCGGCGCGACCTCAGCGTCTCGGAGTCGACGTGGGCGATGCGCCAGATCATGTCGGGCAGCGCCACCCCCTCGCAGCTGGCCGGTTTCCTGGTCGCGCTGCGCTCCAAGGGCGAGACCGTCGACGAGATCGTCGGCTTCCGCGACGCCATCCTCGAGGCCGCGCTGCCGCTTCCCGTCGACGCCGCGGTGCTCGACATCGTGGGCACGGGCGGCGACCGCTTCGGCACCGTCAACGTCTCGACGATGTCGGCGCTCGTGGCCGCAGCATCCGGGATCCCCGTCGTCAAGCACGGCAACAAGGCGGCCAGCTCGTCGTCGGGGTCGTCCGATGTGCTGGGCGCGCTGGGGGTCGACCTCGCGCTGTCGCCGGAGGCGGTGGCAGAGACGCTCTCGCGTGCGGGCATCACCTTCGCGTTCGCGGGCGCGTTCCACCCCGGCTTCAAGAACGCCGCCGCGACGCGCAGCGAACTGGGCGTGCCCACCGTCTTCAACTTCCTCGGGCCGCTGTGCAACCCCGCGCGCGCCGAGGCGAACGCGGTCGGCGTCGCCCACCTCGACCGGGTGCCGCTCATCACCGGCGTCTTCCGCACGCGCGGCGCGACCGCCCTGGTGTTCCGCGGCGACGACGGCCTGGACGAACTCACGACGACCGGGCACAGCCGACTCTGGGAGGTCAGCCGCGGCGACATCCACGAGCACGACCTCGACCCGCGCGACCTCGGGATCCCGCTGGCCGACATCGACGACCTCCTCGGCGGCGACCCCGCCCACAACGCAGCCGTCGTACGTCGCGTGCTCGGCGGCGAAGAGGGACCGGTGCGCGACATCGTGCTCCTGAACGCGGCGGCCGGCATGGTCGCCTACCGGCTGTTCCGCGATGCCGCCCAGGTGCAGCGGCCCATCCTCGAGCGCCTCGCGGAGGCGCGCGACGACGCGGCGGCCGCGATCGACAGCGGGGCCGCTGCGGCCACGCTGGACCGCTGGGTCGAGGCCACCCAGGCACTCGCCTCCTGAGTCGTGCCGAGCGCCGGTTTTCTCCGGCGCGCTCTCTTCCGCGACGTCGGTCGTCGCCGCTAGCGTGTGGCTCAACGACCCGCATCCGAGGAGGACGCATGAGCGAGGAAGAGCCCCGCAGCACCACCGACGTGATCGAGCCCCCCGAGAAGAAGGTCGGCCTGGTCAAGGCGGTCGGCATCCTGGGGATCATCGGCGGCGTGCTGCTGATCGTCGTCGGCATCATCGCGTGGATCGGCGTGACGACGCAGCTCACGGCCGAGAACATCACCATCCCCGACGACGCCGCGGCGTTCCAGGGCCAGCAGGTCACCGGCCCCTTCACCGCCTACGTGCAGGCCGACATCATCAACACGCACGCGCTGGCGGCGTCGGGGGGCAAGACGTACGCCGAGCTCGACCAGGACGACCCGGTGCGCACGACCGTGATGCAGGCGTCGTTCCTGCGTGCGTCGCTGTTCACCTCGATCGTCGCCTACGGCGTCGCGCTCTTCGCGGCGGGCATGGGAGTGCTGGCGATCATGTTCGGATGGGCGATCCATCGCCTCGCCGACGTGCCGGTGGTGATCCGGCGGTCCAACGTCGTCTGATCCGCGGGCCTCTTCCCCTGTGAACCCCCACGACGCGCTCACCGAGATCGCCACGCTCCTGGAGCGTGAGCGCTCGTCACGCTACAAGTCGAAGGCGTTCCGTGCGGCAGCCGACGCGATCGAGGGCCTGAGCGACGCAGAGCTGCGGGACACCGCGGCTCTGCGTCGCCGCAAAGGGATCGGCGACTCCACGCTCGCGGTGATCCAGCAGGCGCTGACCGGCGAGGTACCCGGCTACCTCGTCGATCTTCGCGAGCGCGCCGGCGTGCAGCGCGCCTCGACGCTGCGGCCGCTGCTGCGCGGCGACCTCCACTCCCACAGCGAGTGGTCCGACGGGCTCACCTCGATCGACCTGATGGTCGACGCGGCCCGGGCCCTCGGCCACGAGTACCTCGCCCTGACCGACCACTCGCCGCGGCTGCGCGTCGCGAACGGCCTGTCGCCCGAACGCCTGCGGGCGCAGCTCGAGGTCGTCGCGGGCATGAGCGGCGACGGATTCACCCTCTTGTCGGGCATCGAGGTCGACATCCTCGAGGACGGCGCGCTCGACCAGGAGCCCGAGCTGCTCGCCGAGCTCGACGTCGTGGTCGCGTCAGCCCATTCGAAGCTGCGCATGGAGCGCGGGCCGATGACCCGCCGGCTGGTCGCGGCGGTGTCCGACCCGCACATCGACGTGCTGGGGCACGTCACGGGTCGTCTCGTCGAGGGTTCGCGCGGGACGCGCCCGCCCTCGACCTTCGACGCGCGCGCCGTGTTCGAGGCCTGCGAGGCCCACGGTGTCGCCGTCGAGATCAACTCCCGGCCCGAGCGGCAGGATCCGCCCGACGAGCTCATGGCGCTCGCGCTGGAGATCGGATGCCTCTTCTCCATCGATTCGGACGCGCATGCGCCCGGCCAGCTCTCGCTGCTCGACTACGGCGCCGAGCGGGCCGAGCGCATCGGCGTGCCGGCCGAGCGCATCGTCACGACGTGGCCGCTGGCGAAGCTCCGGGAGTGGACCGGCCGCGCGCGCGGCGCCTGAGCCTGCGGATCAGACCGCGTCGAGGGCGTCGACGATGCGGGTCATCGACGCGCCCAGCGCCCACCGCTCGGCGAGGGACGCAGCATCCGTTCTCGCGTCGTCGGTGAGGGGACGAAGCCGCGGGTCGGGCACGTCGAGCGGGAGGTCGCGGACGACGGCCACCACCTGGGGCGCCACGGCGAGGTAGGGGAGACCGGCCAGCACCTTGGTGCGCACGCCCGCGGACATGCCCTCGCCGAGCTCGGCCGCCGCGACGATGCCGGCGAGGTCGCCGTGGGTGGCGAGCAGGCCCGCGGCGGTCTTCTCGCCGATGCCGGCGACTCCCGGCAGGCCGTCGGACGAGTCGCCGCGGAGGGTGGTGAAGTCGGCGTACTGCGACGGCAGCACGCCGTACTTGGCGACCACCGACGCGTCGGTGAGCACCTCGAGGTTGCTCATGCCGCGCGCGGTGTAGACGACGCGGACGTCGCGCTCGTCGTCGACGAGCTGGAAGAGGTCGCGGTCGCCGGTGACGATGTCGACGGGCATGGCCGAGGTGGACGCGAGGGTGCCGATCACGTCGTCGGCCTCGTGGGCCGTGGCGCCGACGATCCGGATGCCGAGCGTGTCGAGCACCTCGCGGATCACGGGCACCTGCACCTCGAGCGGGTCGGGCACCTCTTCGACGTCGGGCCCGCCGGCGACGACCTCGGCGACGCGATGCGTCTTGTACGTCGGGATGAGGTCGACGCGCCACTGCGGGCGCCAGTCGTCGTCCCAGCACGCGACGAGATGCGTCGGCCGGTAGGTGGTGACCAGACGCGTGATGATGTCGAGGAATCCGCGGACGGCGTTCACCGGCGTCCCGTCCGGTGCGCGCACGGTGTCGGGCACCCCGTAGAACGCGCGGAAGTAGAGGGACGCGGAATCGAGCAGCATCAGGCGGTCGGTCACGCGTTCATCCTGGCACGCGCCCCCGACGCGACGCTTCGCTACCCGCCGTTCACCTGCCGGACCGGCGCCGGTCGCCCGCGAGGACCCGTCGCGTTCACGTCCGGCGCCCACCGTGGGGAGACAGCGCCGAGCCCGATCCTGAGGCCCGGCCGGGAGGAGGCGCCCCATGGGTCGCGAGGATGTGCTGGCGTGGGTCGAGTCGCCGCTGCAGCTCGTGGGCGCCGCGGAATGGGCAGCCGCCCACCACGCGGCCGTCCCCGTCGCGGGCCGGCTGACGCCGCAGATCTCGGCCACCGCCGACGAGCTGCTGTCGCGTGGTGCGCGTTTCGGCGCGCTCGAGCCGTACCTCGGCATCCCGTGGAACCTGCTCGCCCGCCACGGCCACTGGCTGGTCGGCGACGGCTTCTCGGGCCAGTTCCGCCTCGCGGCCGCGGTGCTGCGTCCCCACCGCATCACCTTCCTCGATGACGGCGCCCATGCGATCGCGTACGCCGACACGCTCCTCGGCCGCCGCCCCTACGCGCGCCCGAACATCGACGAGCGCGGACTCACCACCGTCGCCGCCCCGTTCGCCGCCGAGCTCGTGCATCGCCGCGCGACCGCGCGCCGCGCGGCGATGTTCACCGCGTTCGACCTCGGCGCCGACCGCCTCGACGCCCTCGCGGACCAGGGATTCGGCATCCGTCGCCACGACTTCTCCTGGACCCGACGGAGCGCGCCGGCCGCCCCCGAGCTCGGCCGTCGCGTCGTGCTCGGCAGCGCGCTGCCGGTGGACGGACGGATGCTGCTGCTCGACTACGTCCGGTGGGTGCGGGATGCCGCGGCCGGCGGCGCGGTGTATCTCCCGCACCGGCGCGAGACCGCGGAGCAGCTGGACGCCGTCGCGACGGTGCCGGAGCTGCGCATCCACCAGACCGGGCTGCCCGTCGAGCTCGTGCTCGCCGGCGCGCGGGGTCCCCTCGACGTGCACACGCTGCCGTCGAGCACCACGACGACGCTCCCGCTCGTGCTCGCGGGCACCGGGGCGGCCGTGCACACGGGCCGCGCACGGCGCTCGGCCGGGAAGGCGACGGCATGAGCGAGGTCGTCGCCATCATCCCCGCGCGCGGCGGCTCGAAGGGCATCCCGCGCAAGAACCTGCAGCGCGTCGGCGGCGTGCCGCTCGTGGCGCGCGCCGTGGAGGCGGCACGACGCTGCCCGGCGGTCGACCGCGTCGTCGTCACCACCGACGACGTCGACATCGCCGCCGTCGCCGCCGAATGGGGCGCGGAGGTCGTCGAGAGGCCTGCTGACCTCGCCGGCGATCTCGCGAGCAGCGAGAGCGCGCTCGTGCACGCCCTCGAGACGCTCGAAGCGCGCAAGGTCGACGCGGGCGTCCTCGTGTTCCTGCAGGCGACCTCGCCGTTCATCGACGTCGACGCGCTGACCGCCGCCGTGCAGCTGGTGCGCTCGCGACGACGAGACAGCGTCTTCTCGGCCGTCGAGACTTACGGATTCCTGTGGGAGAAGGGCATCGGCAGTGCGGCCGAGCCGGTCAACCACGAGATCGACGTGCGCCCGCGCCGGCAGGACCGCGAACCGCACTACCTCGAGACCGGCGCCTTCTACGTCATGCGTGCCGCGGGCTTCCGGGCCGCGAACCACCGCTTCTTCGGCAGCGTGGGCATCGCCGAGGTCGCCCCGCGGACCGCGATCGAGATCGACACGCTCGACGAGCTGGAGCTCGCTCGCGCGCTCGCGCCCCTCGTCGACCGCGACGCATTCGGCGCCCGCGCGGGTTCGATCCCCGTCGACGCGGTCGTGACCGACTTCGACGGCGTGCACACCGACGACACCGTGCACGTCGACCAGAACGGCGTCGAGTCCGTCACCGTGAGCCGATCGGACGGCATGGGGGTCGGGATGCTGCGAGCCGCCGGCATCCCGTTCCTCATCCTCTCGACCGAGGCGAACCCCGTCGTGGCGGCCCGTGCCCGCAAGCTCGGCGTCGACGTGCGACAGGCCGCGGCCGACAAGGCGGCGGTGCTGCGCGAGTGGGCGGGGGAGCGCGGCATCCCGCTCTCGCGCATCGCGTATCTCGGCAACGACGTCAACGACCTCGGCTGCCTCGAGATCGTCGGCTGGCCCGTCGCGGTGCCCGATGCGCACCCCCTCGTCCTCTCGACTGCGCGCGTCGTGCTCGACCACTCCGGCGGCGCCGGCGCCGTGCGCGATCTCGCCGAGCGCGTGCTGAACGGCCGGGACGCCGTCGTCGCCACCTCTCACACCTCTGCACATCCCACAGCACCACTGGAGGCCTCATGACCGTCACCATCGGATCCCGCGTCGTCGGGGGCGGACGCCCCGCGTACGTCATCGCCGAGATCGGGCTCAACCACAACGGCGACGTCGACCTCGCCAAGCGGCTCATCGACGTGGCGGCCGACGCCGGCGCGGACGCGGTCAAGTTCCAGAAGCGCACGCCCGAGATCGCGACGCCCGAGCACATGCGCGACATGCCGCGCGACACCCCGTGGGGCCGCATGACGTACCTCGACTACCGTCGCCGCGTCGAGTTCGACCGCGAGCAGTACATAGAGATCTCGGACCACGCGCTGCTGCGCGGACTCGAGTGGTTCGCGTCGCCGTGGGACGTGCCGAGCGTCGCCTTCCTCGAGGACCTCGGCGTCGTCGCGCACAAGGTGGCCTCCGCCTCGCTCACCGACGTCGAGCTGCTCGAGGCGCTCCGCGCCACGGGCAAGCCGGTCATCCTCTCGACCGGCATGTCGACGATCGAGCAGATCGAGGCCGCCATCGCCATCCTCGGCACCGACAACCTCGTGCTCATGCACGCCACGTCGACGTACCCGATGGAGCCGGAAGAGGCCAACCTCCGCATGATCCCGGCGCTGCGCGACCGCTTCCCGGGCGTGCCTGTCGGCTACTCGGGCCACGAGCGCGGCCTGCAGATCTCGCTCGCCGCGGTCGCCCTCGGCGCCGTCGCGGTGGAGCGCCACATCACCCTTGACCGCACGATGTGGGGCTCCGACCACGCCGCGTCGCTCGAGCCCGCGGGTCTGCAGCACCTGGTGCGCGACATCCGTGTCATCGAGGCGGCTCTCGGCGACGGCGTGAAGCGCGTCTACCCGGGCGAGCTCGCCCCCATGGCGAAGCTGCGCCGCGTCCCCGCGTGAGCCCCCGCAGGGCAGAGGGCGAGCGGCCCCGGGTCGTCGCGATCGCCGACACCGACTCCTACGTGAAGTGGGCGGCCGCCCTCCTCGGGGGTGTCGGAGAGCGATGGGATGCTGCGCTCCTGGTGCTCGACACCCCGCTCGTGGTCAGCGATTCCCAACTCGCCTCGGCTCTCGCCGGGAGCGGGCTGCCGCGTGAGCGCGTGGAGCGGGTGTCTTACGCAGGCCTCGCTGCCCGACTCGCCGAGCTGCAGGCGGATGCCGTCGTGATCGGCGCCCGCGGACCCCTGGTGCGCGTGCTCGCGCGCGACCTCGCCGCGCAGGATCCGCGACCGGTCGTGGTGACGGGCCTTCCGGGCATCTCGATCCCCGCGACGCGCAAGGCCGTCGTGTACCGGCTGCAGTCCGACCTGTTCGTCGTGCACTCGCGCCGCGAGGTGCGGGAGTTCGGCGCGCTGTCGGTGCGCACTGGCTACGCGCACCGCTACGCCCTCGCGACGCTGCCGTTCGCGCGCGGCGCGGTCACGGCAGGCGGCGGGGGCCGTCCGGACGCCGACGGCACCGACCTCGTCTTCGCGACGCAGGCGAAGGTCCCCGCCGAGCGCGAGGACCGGCTGCGGGTCGCGCGCATGCTCGTGCGAGCCGCCGAAGCGGACCCGTCGCGGCGCGTGGTGGTGAAGCTGCGCGCTGCGTCGGGCGAGCACCAGACCCACGCCGAGGTCGACGGCTACCCCGAGCTGCTCGCCTCGCTCGGGCCGCTGCCGGCCAACCTCGTGACCTCGACCGGATCCATGGGCGCCGCGCTCGACACCGCCGAGGGACTCGTCACCGTCAGCTCCACGGCGGCGATCGAGGCGATCGCCCGCGGCATCCCCGTCATCGCGCTCGACAGCTTCGGCGTCTCGGCGCGCCTCATCAACGAGACGCTCGCGGACGCCGATCTGCTCGCGAGCGAGGAGGACGTCGTCGCGCGCCGGTTCCGGCACCCGGATCCCGAGTGGCTCGACGAGAACTACTTCCACGCTCCCGAGGCCGACGACTGGACCGGGCATGTCGAGGCACTGCTCGCGCAGCGGTCGGCGGGGCGGCTTCCGGCACGGGCCGCGCCGGCGCGCCGCGGCGGCGCGCTGCGCGACGCCTGGGAGCGCAAGGTCGCTCTCGGCTCCAGCGACACGTCCGCCTCGGGCGCCGTGGCGTACGCCGTGGGAGTGCCGCTGCGCGCGGTCGTGCGGGCGGCGAAACGCGCACGCCGTTCGCTCTCGGGCGGGGTTCAGCAGCCGGGGCCGGCCGGATCCTCGACGCAGGTGCGGTCGACGAGCGCGGTGCGCACCTCGACGACCCGCACGCCGTAGCCCGCTGCCTGCGCCCTGACCACGCCGGGCACCGGCCGCCACGTGCCGCTTCCGAAATCGACGGATGCCTCGTACTCGACCGTCACCGAGACCGGATACGTCCCGCGGGCCTGGTACGCGTGGCTGGTCGCCGTCGGAGTGAACTGCCCCTGGCCGAGGCGCGACCACGAGGCGCCCCCGGTGGCCGCGCGGGTCGTGGTGCCGTCGCCGTGGTCGAACACGTACGCGACCGGCGCGAAGCGCACGGTCACGTCCCAGCCGAGCACCGTGCCGGGGATGCGCTGCTCGGACGCCGAGGCCAGCAGGTTCGTCGGCATGCCGACCACGCCGAACCCGGCCGGCTCGCCGCTCAGCGTCGGCTGCGCGGGCCGGAAGGACGCGAGATCGGCGAGCGTCACGTCGGGCGGGCCCGCGACGACGTAGTTCTCGCAGCGGTTGAGCGGACCGCAGTCTTCGGGCTCGACGGTGGCTTCGGGTTGGGGACTGGTGCCTGAATTCGGGCGGGAGTCTGTGTCACCGGGCTTGCCAGGCTGAGACTCACCCGCGCCCACGGTGACATCTGAGCCGCTGTTGTCGACGTCGCAATAAGTCCACGCGCTCGAACCCGAACAGTTGGAGCTCGGCGCGCTGTGCACCTGGCCAATGACGGCGAGCACAACTAATGAAGCGGCTAGGAGTTGCACCGAGGGTCCTCGACAGCATCACTGGTGCGGACGCTCAGCCCTGTCGGCGTTGACGACTCGACGAACGTTACCTGCAACGCATACTGGCTTGGGCGGTTGTCGGGAACGACTGACTGCCCGGTCGCGTCGGTCACCTGCACATCACTGACGTCGCTGCAGACAACCGCGTCAACGATTCCCCCCGTAACTGCGCCGGGATGAAATCCCGTGACGGTCGTGTCGCCTGCGACGACCCATCCGTCCGCGTGCAGTTGGGAGAGCGACTTCCGCTCGTTGGCGTTCGCCTCCCCGGTCGTCCAGCCGTACACAGCCTCGAACGTCTCCGGGTCGCTCAGATCCACTTGGTTGAGTGCATCCACGTATGCCCGGTAGGTTTCCTCGGCCGCCGTGAACGCCTCTTCCTCGCTCGAGAATCCAGACGTCGGCGTCGGCTCCGCCGGCCCCGGCGTGGTGCACCCGGCGAGCGCGAGCACGAGCAGCCCGCTGAGCGCGGCCGCCGTCACCCGAGTCCTCACGCCTTCACGCTAGCCGCCGGTGCCGCACCGCCGACGGAGTTATCCACAACGCCGGCGAAGAAGCCGGCGATCGCGTCCGGGGGGTGTCGCAGATCGCCGGCTCCGGGCGGGTCGGTGAGACCGCCCCTCGTGCCCGGCGACGTGTCGGGCACGAGGGGCGGTCCCCGGCGACTGGTCGCCTGCAGGGTTTCGCGGAGAAGGGGACCGGGATTCCCGCCTCCCCGCGATGGCTCCAGGTTCCCAATCCGACCTGGGAGATCCCTATCGCCCGACTGCACGCCGGCCGCGCACTGGCCGTGCAGGCGCTGGGCTGTCATCATGACGCCATGCGCATCGCCGGACCGGTCGTCACGCTCGCACTCGTCGCGTCGCTCGCCGCGCTCACGGGCTGCACCACGTCGCAGCCGGTCATCGCTCCGGTCACCCGGGACGTCGGCGACCTCCAGGGCGAGACCGTCGAGCTCGCGGTGGGGCAGGTGCTGAACATCGGCACCGGCGCTCTCGCCGTCGACAGCTACGAGGGCGAGGTCTCCGATCCGTCGGTCGCGACGTTCACCGCGGGGCGCGTGGACGGTGGCACGACCTACAACCCGGGCGTCGAGGGTGTCGCCCCCGGCACGACGAAGGTGGTGCTGTCGAACGAGGACGGCGGCATCCAGGACGTCACCTTCACGGTGGAGGTCTCGGGCTGATCCGGCACGGCTGCGGCCCCGACGGGGCGTCCGGGCGTAGTCTCATGCGATGACCTCCGCCGCGAGCAGGGCAGAGCTGCGGGCGCTCCTCGACGAGCTGCACGACGCGGCCACCGCGCGCGTGGCCGCGATGGACGAGACCCTCGAGGAGCTGCGCGCCGACCGCGGCGCCGACGTCGCCGATGACGAGCACGATCCCGAGGGCGTGACGCTGTCGGGCGAGTGGTCCCGCGCGGTCGCCCTCGAAGAGGCCGCGCACCGCGAGATCGCCGAGATCGACGAGGCCGTCAAGCGCTGGGAGGACGGCACCTACGGCGTCTGCGTCGACTGCGGCCGCAGCATCCCGATCGCCCGTCTTCGCGCCCGTCCCTTCGCGACGCGCTGCGTGTCGTGCGCCGAGAAGGCGGGCGTCTGACGTGTCGTTCGGCGCCGCGGCATCCCGAGCCGCCCCGGACGGCTTCCCGCGCGTCGCGGACGCGGATCCCTGCCCGTGCGGCAGCGGTGATCGCTTCGATGGATGCTGCGCCCCCGCGCTGCGCGGAACCCCGGCGTCGACGGCCGAGCGCCTGATGCGCTCGCGGTACACGGCGTTCGTGGTCGGCGACGCGCTGTATCTCAGCGGCACGTGGCATCCGGGCACGCGTCCCGCGGAGCTGACGCTCGATGCCGCACAGCGCTGGACAGCGCTCGAGATCGTCGACACCGAGGAGGGCACCGAGGACGACACGCGGGGTGTCGTCGAGTTCCGCGCCGCGTGGCGCCATGGCCGCGACCGCGGCGTGCTCCACGAGCGCAGCCGCTTCGTGCGGCAGGGGGATCGCTGGTGGTACCTCGACGGCCACATCGATCCGACCTGACCGGTCGCCGAGGAGCCGACCGCCGATAGCGTGGCAGACATGACCACTCAGGCAGAGAAAGCTCAGACCCTCGCCCGACTGCACGCCGCCCCCGAGATCCTTCGCGTCGTCAACGTGTGGGACGCCGTGTCGGCCCGCACCGTCGCCGCCCTTCCCGAGACCCGCGCGATCGCGACGGCGGGCCACTCCATCGCCGCGAGCTTCGGCTACCCCGACGGGCAGATCCCGCTCGAGACCACGCTCGACATGGTCGGGCGCATCGTCGAGGCCGTGGGCGACCTGCCGGTGAGCGCCGACCTCGACGCCGGATACGGCGACGCCGGCGAGACGGCGCGCCGCGCCATCGGCGTGGGCGTCGTCGGCGCCAACGTCGAGGACCGCCTGGTGCCGCTCGCCGAGGCCGTCGCCAACGTCGAGGCGATCGTCGCGGCCGGTGCCGCGGAGGGCGTGCCGTTCGTGCTGAACGCGCGCACCGACGCGTTCGTGCGTGCCGGCCAGCGCCCGCTCGAGGAGTCGATCGCCGACGCGATCGAACGCGGCCGCGCGTATCTCGCGGCCGGCGCGGACATCGTGTTCGTGCCCGGCATCCTGAACGCCGACGTCACACGGCAGCTGGTCGAGGGCATCGGCGAGCGCAAGATCAGCGTCATCGGCCTGCCCGGCGCGCTGACGGCGGCCGAGTACGAGGCGCTCGGCGTCGCCCGCATCTCGTACGGCCCCACCACGCAGCGCGTCGCGCTGACGGCGCTGCAGGACGTCGCCGCCGAGCTCTACGCGGACGGCGTCATCCCCGCATCCACGCGCGCGCTGAACTGACGCGCGCGCGTCCGATCGGCCCGCGGGAATCCCCGCGGGCCGATCGTCGTTGTGCCGGACATGGAGCCCGCACCCGTCGACGTCGTCGTGATCGGCGCCGGGCAGGCGGGGCTCTCGGCCGCGTACCACCTGCAGCGCCGCGGATACGTCCCGCTCGGGCGCGCGGGCGCCGCGGATCGGACTTTCCTCGTGGTCGACGCGAACCCCGAGCCCGGGGGAGCGTGGCAGCACCGCTGGCCGTCGCTGCGCATGGCGACGGTCAACGGCATCCACGAGCTGCCGGGGTTCGCCGTGCCGCCGGCGGATCCCACGGCGGCGAGCCGCGACATCCTTCCCGCGTATTTCGCCCAGTACGAGGAGCGGTTCGCTCTCGACGTGCTCCGGCCCGTGCAGGTCAAGGCTGTGCGCCGCGCCGACGAGGACCCGCGCGGCCAGCTGGTGGTCGAGACCGACCGGGGCACGTGGGCCGCGCGGTACGTGATCAACGCGACGGGCACGTGGACGCGCCCGTTCTGGCCGCGCTACCCGGGGCAGGAGCGCTTCCGCGGGCGGCAGCTGCACGTCGGCGACTTCGTCTCCGCGGACGAGTTCCGCGGCCGGCGGGTCGTCATCGTCGGTGCCGGCATCTCGGCGGTGCAGCTGCTCGACGAGATCTCGCACGTCGCCGACACGTTCTGGGTGACGCGCCGCGAGCCGCAATGGGTCGAGGACGACTTCGACATCCCGGCCAGGGTCGCCGCCATCGCCGGCGTCGAGGACCGCGTGCGCCGGGGCCTTCCGCCCGGCAGCGTCATCTCGGTAACCGGCATGCACTGGACGCCGTGGGCGCGCGCGGCCGAGGCGCGCGGCGTGCTCGTGCGCCATCCGATGTTCGCGTCGATCGAGGAGGACGGCGTCCGCATGCCCGACGGCACGTTCGAGCGCGCCGACGTCATCCTCTGGGCGACCGGCTTCCGGCCCGCTCTCGATCACCTCGCGCCGCTGCGCCTGCGCACGCCCGAGGGAGGGTTCCGCGTCGAGAACGGCCGCTCGATCGACGAGCCTCGGCTGTTCCTCATCGGCTACGGCCCGTCGCAGTCGACGGTGGGCGCCAACCGCGCCGGCCGCGACGCCGTCCGCGCGATCGCCGCCGAGCCGGTCGCGGTCGCCGCTTAGGCTCGAACGTGTGACGCTGCTCGCCGTACTGCTGTTCCTCAACGCCGCCTTCAACGTCCTCGTGTGGCCGACGTTCTACCGCCGGGTCGCGAAGGACCCGCGGGCACACGACGCCCAGGGCAAGCCCACCCGCTTCCTCGTCGTGCACACGGTGCTCATCGCGATCGCGCTGACGCTGGCCGCGGCATCCGTCATCGCGGGCGTCGCCGCGCTCGTCGCGTGATGCGCGACCCCGCGCCCGCGGCGTAGCGTGGGGCGCACGACGAAGGGGGAACCATGGCCCGCATCCTGATCTTCGGCGGCCACGGCAGGGTCGCGCTGCTCGCCGAGCCGCTGCTCGTGGCGCAGGGGCACACCGTGACCGCGGTGATCCGCAACGCCGACCACGAGGCGGAGGTCGCCGCGACCGGCGCGCAGCCGCTCGTCGCGGACGTCGAGGCGCTCGACGCCGAGCAGCTCACCAACATCGTCGCCGGCAACGACGTCGTGGTGTGGTCCGCCGGGGCCGGTGGCGGCAACCCGTCGCGCACGTACGCGGTCGACCGCGACGCGGCGATCCGCTCGATGGACGCAGCAGCGGCCGCCGAGGTGCTGCGCTACGTGATGGTGTCGTGGGTGGGCTCCCGGGCCGACCACGGCATCGCGTCCGACGCCTCGTTCTTCCCCTACGCAGACGCGAAGTGGGCTGCCGACGCGCACCTCGCTGGGAGCGCGCTCGACTGGACGATCCTCGCACCCGGCACGCTCACGCTCGATCCGCCCACCGGCCGCATCGCCCTCGACCCTGAGGGCTCCGGCGACGTGCCCCGCGCCGACGTCGCCGCGGTGATCGCGGCGACCATCGCCGACGACACCACGATCGGCCGGACCATCCGCTTCGGCGGCGGCGACGAGGTCATCGGCCACGCGATCGCCGGCTGAGTCAGTCCTCGCTGGAGTGGAGTCCGCGGCGCGCCGACAGCAAGGTCACCTCGGGGTGATCGGCGACCAGGCGCTCGGCGTGGTCGAGCACGTCGCGCACGTGCGACGAGCCCGAGGCCACGACGCCGACGCCGATCTTCGCGCGTCGGTGCAGGTCGTGCTCGCCGACCTCGGCGGCGGCCGCCTCGGTGCGCCGGCTCAGCTCGGCGACGAGAGGGCGCAGGACGCTCCGCTTCTCTTTGAGCGAGCGGACGTCGCCGAGCAGCAGGTCGAACTCGATCCACCCGATCCACATGGATCCATCGTGCCAGCGGGTGTGCGCGGACGGTCGCCGCTCTAGGCTCGTGTCATGCGCGCCACCGTCATCCACGCCGCCCGTGACATCCGCGTCGAGACCGTGCCCGACCCTGTGCTGTCCACCGGCGCCGACGCCATCGTGCGCGTCGTGGCCGCCTGCGTGTGCGGCTCCGACCTCTGGCCGTACCGCGGCGTCACGCCCACGCGCGAGGCGCACCGCATCGGCCACGAGTTCGTCGGCGTCGTCGAAGAGGTGGGCGCCGAGGTCGAGATCGTGCGACCCGGCGACTTCGTGATCGCCCCGTTCTACGTCTGCGACGGCACGTGCGCGAACTGCCGCAACGGCGTCAGCACGTCGTGCCTCAGCGGGGGCTGGTGGGGGAGCGCCGACCGCTTCGGCGGCTTCGCCGACGGCGGTCAGGGGGAGCGCGTGCGCGTCCCGCTCGCCGACGGCACGCTAGCCGTCGTTCCCGGACCCGTCTCGGACGCCGAGATCCCCGGCCTGCTCACGCTCAGCGACGTCATGGGCACCGGCCACCACGCCGCGGTCTCGGCGGGCGTCGGGCCGGGCGACGCGGTTGCGGTGGTCGGCGACGGCGCCGTCGGGCTGTGCGCGATCATCGCGTCGAAGCGACTCGGCGCCACCACGATCATCGCGATGTCGCGACACCCCGAGCGGCAGGCCCTCGCGCGCGAGTTCGGCGCCACCCACATCGTCGAGGAGCGCGGCGACGCGGGCGTCGAGGCGGTGCGTGCCCTGACCGGCGGCATCGGCGCCGACCGCGTGCTCGAGTGCGTCGGAACGAAGGAGTCGATGGACCAGGCGCTGCGCTCGACGCGCCCCGGCGGCATGGTCGGCTACGTCGGCGCGCCCAACGGCGGGCCCGAGCTGCCGGTGCGTCCGATGTTCAACCGCAACGTCGGGGTCAACGGCGGCGTCGCCCCCGTGCGCGGCTACATCGAGGAACTCCTGCCCGATGTGCGCTCGCGCGCGATCCGACCCGGCCGCGTGTTCGACCTCGAGCTCCCGCTCGAGGACGCCGCCGAGGCGTACGCTGCCATGGACGAGCGCCGCGCGACGAAGGTGCTGCTGCGGCCCTGAGCGCGATTCGCGACGCGCGGGAGCACCTCTCCGCGATTCGCGACGCGCCCGCGTGCCTGCGCGCGCCGGGGACTCCGTACGGTAGAACAGCAGAAGTCGAAGGGAACCCGGAACCGTGAAGCTGATCAAGCGCATCATCGTGGTGCTCGTCATCGCGTTCGCGGCGTTCTACCTCATCACCCGGCCGCAGGACGCGGCGAACGCGGTGCAGGGCGCCGTCGGCGCCGTATGGGGCGCCGGGGTCGCCGTCGTCGACTTCCTGACGGCGCTCGCCCAGGGCTGAGCATGTTCGATCCGCGGATCGAGAAGCACCTGATCGCGGATCAGGGAGAGCACGTCGTCGACGAGGTCCGCAAGCACTGGGCCGCCACGGTCTCGGCGGTGCTCGAGCTGTTCGCCGGCATCGTGGTGCTGCTGCTCACCTTCTTCGTCCCGGCGCAGGCCTGGTGGGTGCCCGCGCTCCTCGGCGCCGCGGTGACGTTCCACGCGATCTGGCGGGTCTTCGAGCAGCACACCGACCGCTTCGTCATCACCAACATGCGCGTCTTCCGCGTGCACGGCATCCTGTCGCAGCGCATCGCGACCATGCCGCTCGCGCGCATCCTCGACATCTCGGTCTACAAGCCGCTCGTCGGCCGGATCTTCGGCTATGGCCACTTCGTCTTCGAGTCCGCCGCGCAGGAGCAGGGCCTCCGCGAGATCAAGTACGTCGGCGATCCCGACCAGCGCGGACTGACGATCCAGCGCGTGATCCAGCAGGCGGGCCTGCGCGGCGCCGCCGGGCGCGCCGGGATGGACCCGTTCGCGGGGGCGCCCTTCGCGCCGGTGGCACCGCCGCAGCCGGAGGCCGCAGCATCCATCACCGTCGTCCCGGTCGAGGACGACCGCAATCCGACTGCACCCGTTCCTGACGTGCGGCGCGGCTCCTCGGCGTCGGGGTGGGACTGGCTCGCCGACGCGCAGCGGCGCGAGGACGAGCGGCTGGCGCAGCTGCGCGGAGAGGCCGCGCCCGCGCCGGTGCCCTTCGATCCGGACCGCACCAACACGGCCCCGATCGAGCTTCCGCGCTGACGCCGGGCGGATGCCGGCGCCCCGGAGAAGGCGGCATTTCGGCCCGATCGGGAACATCCCAGGCGACCCGCCCGTTCTGGTACCCTGGAGTGTCACTCGTGTGGCTGTTTCGCCACGCCTGAGGTACCGGTTCGCGCCGGTGACCGGTTTCCCGCAAGGGCTCGGGTGACATCGCTGGAAAATCCGCTTCGCCTCGGTTCGAGGCATCCGTTCGCCCTCGTGCGTCGGAAGCCGCTGAAGACCGGGGCCCGACACCCAACCCCAACAAGGACAACCCACTACATGACTACCGCAACGACCGCCCCGGCCACCAAGCAGGTCGCGATCAACGACATCGGATCTGCCGAGGACTTCCTGGCCGCGGTCGAGAAGACCCTGAAGTTCTTCAACGACGGCGACCTCATCGAGGGCACCGTGGTGAAGATCGACCGCGACGAGGTCCTCCTCGACGTCGGTTACAAGACCGAGGGCGTCATCCCCTCGCGTGAGCTTTCCATCAAGCACGACGTCGACCCCAACGAGGTCGTCAAGGTCGGCGACGAGGTCGAAGCCCTCGTTCTCCAGAAGGAGGACAAGGAAGGCCGCCTCATCCTCTCGAAGAAGCGCGCACAGTACGAGCGTGCGTGGGGCGACGTCGAGAAGATCAAGGAGAACGACGGTGTGGTCACCGGCTCCGTGATCGAGGTCGTCAAGGGTGGTCTGATCGTCGACATCGGCCTGCGTGGCTTCCTGCCCGCATCGCTCATCGAGCTCCGCCGCGTCCGCGACCTCACGCCGTACCTCGGCCAGGAGATCGAGGCGAAGATCCTCGAGCTCGACAAGAACCGCAACAACGTCGTGCTCTCGCGCCGCGCCCTGCTCGAGCAGACGCAGTCCGAGTCGCGCACCACGTTCCTCAACAACCTCCACAAGGGTCAGGTCCGCAAGGGCACGGTCTCGTCGATCGTCAACTTCGGTGCGTTCGTCGACCTCGGTGGCGTCGACGGTCTCGTCCACGTCTCGGAGCTCTCGTGGAAGCACATCGAGCACGCGTCCGAGGTCGTCGAGGTCGGCCAGGAGGTCACCGTCGAGATCCTCGAGGTCGACCTCGACCGCGAGCGCGTCTCGCTGTCGCTCAAGGCGACGCAGGAGGACCCGTGGCAGGTCTTCGCCCGCACGCACGCGATCGGTCAGGTCGCGCCGGGCAAGGTCACCAAGCTCGTTCCGTTCGGTGCGTTCGTGCGCGTCGCGGACGGCATCGAGGGCCTCGTGCACATCTCGGAGCTGTCGGGCAAGCACGTCGAGCTCGCCGAGCAGGTCGTGTCGGTCGGCGAAGAGGTCTTCGTCAAGATCATCGACATCGACCTCGAGCGTCGCCGCATCTCGCTCTCGCTCAAGCAGGCGAACGAGTCGGTCGACCCGCACGGCACGGAGTTCGACCCGGCGCTGTACGGCATGGTCACCGAGTACGACGAGCACGGCGAGTACAAGTACCCGGAGGGCTTCGACCCCGAGACGAACGCGTGGCTCGAAGGCTTCGACGAGCAGCGCGAGAAGTGGGAGCAGGAGTACGCTGCGGCCCACGCTCGCTGGGAGGCCCACAAGGCTGCCGTCATCAAGGCCCTCGAGGCCGAGGCTGCCGCTCCGGTCGAGACCGGCGCGTCCTCGTACTCGTCCGACAGCGGCCCCGCGGGCACGCTGGCTGACGACGAGGCCCTCGCGGCCCTGCGCGAGAAGCTCTCGGGTCGCTGATCCTGAGCTGAGCCGCCCGGTTCGCTGAACCGTCTGGTTCGAAAGGCCGTCACCACCGCTTCGGCGGGGTGGCGGCCTTTCGCGTGCCCGTGGCGACGTCGGAGGCAGGCGGTATCGTCGCCGCGTGCCTGAGAACGCCCCTTCCGCGCGATGCCTGGTGGACGATGACGGATGCCGCGGCCCCGTGCCCGCGGACGCTCCGGTCGCGCTGTGCGCGGCGCATCTCGCGGTGGCGGGGGAGTGGGCGGACGCCCGGTACGGAGTGACGGACGCCCTGCCGTCGCCGTGCCGGCTGTGCGGATCGCGGCTCGGCTTCCGCTATCCGTCGGGGTGGCTGTGCGCCGTGTGCGAGTGGCGCTACGGCGACCTCCCCGACGACGACCTGGCTCCGCCCCGCGTCGACGTCGTCTACTACCTGCGCTACGACGACCGCGTGAAGATCGGGACGAGCGCGAACCCGCGGCAGCGGTTCGGCGCCATCTGGCACGACGAACTGCTGGCGTTCGAGCGCGGCGGGCGGGCGCTCGAGCAGCGGCGGCACGTGCAGTTCGCGGCCGACCGCTACCCCGGCACGGAGTGGTTCCGCCGCTCCGACGCCCTCGCCGCGCACATCGCCGTCCTCGCCGCCGGAATCGACGACCCGTGGCAGCAGCACGCACGATGGCGCAGCGAGGCGCTCGCGGCGCGCGGCTGAGACGCTGGGCCGACGAGCGGCGAGCGCGCCGTCTCCCGCTGGGGGCGCAGCATCCGTTACCGTCACGGTATGACCGCCGCGACACCGGGCGAGCCGGGTGGGCCCGCGGTGCGCTCCCGCACGGGCGGGACCGCGCCTGACGGCGCCGACCGCACGCGCGGCCGCACCGCGACGCTGAACCAGCTGCTGCTGGCCGCGGTGGTGTTCGTGCTCGGCGTGCTCGTGGCGATCGGGCCGTTCGGCGGCGAGCCGGCGCTGTTCTTCCTCGGGGTCGTCATCGTGGTCGCGGTGACCGCCGCCACGCTGGTGGTGCCGTGGAACCGCCTGCCGTACGGGTGGGTCGCGGTCGTCCCCGCGATCGACATCGTCGCGATCACTCTCATGCAGATCGCCGCTCCCGACACGGCGCTCGGGCTGCTGTGGATCTTCCCCGCGACCTGGCTCGCCGGGGGGTTCGGGCTGCTCGGCCTGTTCGGCGTGATCGTCGCGATCGCCGGCATCGTCAGCGTGCTCACGGCGATCAGCGCCGCGGAGGTCACGTACCGGACCTTCCTGCTGCCGCTCGTGATCATCGCCGTCGCGGCCACCAGCCATCTCAACGCCCGACGGTCGGACGCGCAGCGCATGCTCCTGGCGAAGCAGTCGCAGCTGCTCGCGAGCGTGCTCGCACGCACGAGACGCCAGGAGCAGGTCGTCACAGAGGTGCTGGACGCCGTCGACTTCGGCGTCGTGCGCATGGGCACGAGCGGCCGCGTGGCCGTCACCAACGAGGCCCACGGCACGCTGCTGCAGGGCGTCGAGCCCGACCACGACGGCACCGAGGTGCCCGCGTTCCGCGACGACGGCACCTCGCCGCTGCCGCCCGACGAGCACCCGCTCGAGCGTGCGCGCCGAGGCGAGGCGTTCGACGACCAGGTCGTCTGGTTCGGCCCCGAGTCCGGCCCGCGCCGCGCGCTCACCATCACGGCGCGGCGCCTCACCGACCCCGACGGCGCCGACGCCGGCGCGGTGGTCGTCTCGAGGGATGTGACGGCCGAGCTCACCGCGCTCCGCGCGCGCGACGACCTCGTCGCCTCGGTGTCGCACGAGCTGCGCACACCGCTCACCTCGATCCTGGGCTACCTCGACCTCGCGATCGAGGATCCCGACACCCCCGACGCGGTGCGGGCCAGCCTCGACGTCGCCGAGCGCAACGCCGAGCGCCTGCTGCGCATCGTCGCCGACATCCTCGCGGCATCCAGCTCGTCGCCGTCGTCGGTCGAGGCGTCCCTCGCCCCGCAGCTCCTCGACGCGCGCGACCTGGTGCGCGCCGCGGCCGCCGACGCCCTGCCGCGTGCCGCCGCCCGAGCGATCACCATCGACGAGACGGGGCTGGAACCCGCGGTCGCGTGGGCCGATCCGCTGCGCCTGCGGCAGGTCGTCGACAACCTGGTGTCGAACGCGATCGCCTACAACAAGGACGGCGGCACGGTGTTCGTCGGCACGACGACCGACGGCACGTCGAGCTGGATCCTGGTGCGCGACACCGGCGTCGGCATCTCGGAGGCCGACCGTTCGCGCCTCTTCCAGCGGTACTACAAGGCGGGCGGCGAACGCCGGTCGGGCACCGGCCTGGGGCTTGCGATCACCCGCGACATCGTGCGCGCCCACGGCGGCGAGCTCGCCCTGCACAGCGCGGCGGGCGTCGGCTCGACGTTCATCGTGAAGCTGCCCGCGATCGGCCCGGAAGGAGAAGAAGGATGACCCTCGATCTGGCGAGCGTGCTCATCATGACCGCGCTGGTGGTCAACGTCAGCGGCGTGCTGTTCATCCTCGAGACCCTGCTGCGCCGGGACGAGGGCGCGGGGCGCATCTGGTCGATCGCGTTCCTCGCCGCGATGCTCACCACCCTCGCCTACACGATCTGGGCCCAGACGGAGGACGGCGCGTGGTGGGCGATCGCCGTCGGCAACGCCGCGTTCGTCGCGGGCACCGGCTGCATGTGGCTGGGCTGCCGCCGTTTCAACGGGCGCGACATGCGCTGGTCGTCGATCCTCGTGGCCGTCGCGGTCGCCGCGGCCGCGACCGCTGTCGTGATCGAGGGCGACACGGGCGGCGACTGGGCCGGCGCGCTGTGGATGTTCGTGCCGCTGCTGTTCTTCGCGGGCGCGGGGGCGGTGGAGTGCCTCCGCGGCGACATGCGGGAGTCGCGCACGTCGTGGGTGCTCGGCGCGGTGCTCGGGTTCCAGTCGCTGTACTACGTGTCGCGCACCACCGCCTTCGTGACCTCTGGCCCCGACAGCGCCCTGTTCCAGACCGCCTTCGGGACGATCAGCACGAGCTACCTCACCGTGACGCTGACGATCGTCGCGGTGGTCGTGACCTCGGTGCTGCGGGCGAGCCGCGCGCCGATGCGCGGCTATCTGCGCGAGGCCCAGGCCGTCGATGAGGATCAGGGCATCCTGAGCGAGTCGTCGTTCGCCGTCGTGCTCGAGGGGATGTGCCGGCGCGCTGAGCGGCGCTTCGAGCCGATCGCGGTGACGGCCGTCCGCCTCGACGACCTCGACCAGATCTCCACCGCCTTCGGCAGCGACGTCGCGGGCGCAGTGGCAGCGACCTGGCGCACCGGCGTGCGCCACCACACGCCGACGAACGCCGTCGTCGGCCAGGACGGCCACACCGGGCTCGTCGTCGGTCTCGCGGTCGCCTCGCCGCAGGACGCGCGCCGGCAGGCGGGCGCGATCTACCGGGGTCTCTTCGACGACCTCGGCAAGGTCGGCGGGGGAGTGATCCCTGTGGTGGGCGTCGGCGTCGCGCTGAGCGAGACGGCGGGCTACGACCCGGCCGAGCTCATCCGCGTCGCCCGCGAGGCGGCGAGTCGTGCGGCCGCGAACGTGGAGACCTCGGTGCTCGTCGACGAGGGCGAGTAGCGGCATCCGTCCGCCCGCGCAGCGCGCGCGTCAGGCAGTGAGACGGTAGCCGACGCCGCGCACGGTCTCGATCCACCGCGGCTGCGCAGGCGACTCGCCGAGCTTGCGCCGGAGGTTCGCCATGTGCACCTCGATCGCGCGCGCGTCGCTGTCGGACACGAAGTCGGTGACGGCGTACTGGTCGCCGCGGAGCATCAGGGCGAGATCCGACTTCGCGCGCACACGCCGGCCCGCGACGAGCAGGTCCGCGAGGATGTCGAACTCGCTGCGCGTGAGCTCGACGTCCTGCTCGTCGACGGTGACGAGGTGGGTGGAAGCGTTCAGGCGCAGTCCGTGGTGCTCGAGCCAGACGCCGTCGGTCAGGCCTTCCTCACCCGTGGAGTCGGGCTCCGCCGGGGCCACGTGCCGCGGTCTGCGCAGCATGGCGTCGATGCGGGCGCGCAGCTCGCGCGGACGGAAGGGCTTGGCGACGTAGTCGTCGGCCCCCGCCTCGAGGCCCTGCAGAGCATCGATCTCCTCCGTGCGGGCGCTCAGCATGACGATGTAGGTCGAGCTGATGGCCCGGATGCGCTTGGCGGTCTCGAAGCCGTCCATGCCGGGCATGTTGACGTCGAGCGTCGTCACCAGAGGCCGATGTTCGCGCACCAGTTCGACGCCGTCCGCGCCGTTGGCGGCGCCGTGCACCTCGAAGCCCGCCTGGGCGAGCACGGTCGACAGGAGAGAACGGATGTCTTCCTCGTCCTCTATGACGACCGCGACGCGCGATTCTTCCACCGATGCACCCTCCGGATCCGGTGCTGTCGACGGACCCTGGACGTCGGTCATGATATCCCAGAACGCGCTGCGGAACGGGTGCGGCAGGCCGTCGATCACGGCAGGCGACCGTATGCGGGGCGGGCCGTGGAGCTTCGCTCGCGTGTGCCCGTCACCTCGCCGGTCCGGCGGGCCGCGCGTAGGGCGGGAGATATCCCCATGTCCCGCCCTGCGCGCGTCCTCCGTGCACGGAACGCGACCGCCGTCGTCCCCACGCGTGCGGCCTGTCCGTACCTCAGGACGATCGGGCTGGTGCAGCGGGGCGGTGTCGCGTCGGTCGCCACGATGTCGCGTCCGACGCTCATCTTCCGCCCTCCCCAGTGCTACACGGGTGGATCTGTCCTTCGGGTGACCCGAGGCTACCTCCGGTGCCTCAACACCCGCTCAGGCCCACCTCAGGAACCGCGCAGGGCTTGCGGGCGCCGGAGGGTGCCGGCGGCGCGCGTCCGGCGGGCGTGGCGTGGCATGCTCGAACCATGCCGCTCGTCGCCCTCACCGGAGGCATCGCCTCCGGAAAGTCCACGATCGCCCGCCGCCTCGCCGATCACGGTGCCGTGATCGTCGACGCCGATCAGCTGGTCCGCGAGGTGCAGCAGCCCGGCTCGCCGGTGCTGGCGGCGATCGCCGAGACCTTCGGGGAACGGATGCTGCGTCCCGACGGTTCGCTCGATCGCGCCGCCCTCGGCAGCCGCGTGTTCGGCGACGACGCGGCCGTCGCACAGCTCAACGCGATCGTCCACCCCGCGGTGCGGGAGGAATCGACGCGGCGCATCGAGGAGGCGTTCGAGGCCGATCCCGCTGCCGTCGTCGTCTACGACGTTCCGCTGCTCGTCGAGGCGCGTGCGGACGCCCCCTGGCAGTTGATCATCGTGGCGCACGCACCCGAGGACATCCGCCTGCGCCGCCTCGTCGAACTGCGCGGCATGACCGAGACGGATGCCGCAGCCCGCCTCGCGTCGCAGGTGCCCGACGACGTACGCCTGGCGATCGCCGATGTCGTGATCGACACCGCGGGCTCGCTCGACAGCACCGAGCGCCAGGTCGACGAACTCTGGACGGCGCTCGACGAGCACATCGCGCGCCGGGCCGTGCGCCCGTAACCTGGAGGCGGATCGAGGAGGTTCCGATGGCCCTGTTCTCGAGGTTCCGCCGGCGCAGGACGCCGTACGGTGCGACGACGGAGGAGGAGCGCATCGCGCGCTACGTCTACCTCCTCAACACCCTGCCCGCGTCGGTGATCGAGAGCGCGCACGCCTCGGCCTTCCAGGACCTCCCGCCCGAGCGCCGGCGCGAGATGTTCGAGCAGCTGCGGCCCTTCCTCGCCGACTCGGAGCGCGACGCGGCGGCCGACGACCCCTCGGTGATCGCGCGGCTGGTGCGGCGCGCCGAGGAGCACAGGACGCGCCGCGCCGTTGCCGGGGGAGCGGATGCCGCGACCGAGGCCTCGACGGATCCCGCCCGCACGGCGGTCGGGCTCGAGGATCGTGACGCCCGCGACGGCGTGGACCCGCGGGCGATGCTCCTGAACGTCGGCGTGATGGCGCTCGTGGCGAACCAGTTCCTGGTGGCGAGCTCGGTGACGGCGTACTACACCGTGGGGGCCGGATCGCTGCAGCTCGGCGACGGCCCCGCCTGGATCGGCGACACCTACGATCCCGCCTCGGGCGGCTTCGACGGCGGCGGGGGCTTCGACGGAGGCGGGTTCGACGGCGGCGGCGGTGGCGGCTTCGACGGCGGGGGCTTCGGCGGCGGCTTCGACGGCGGGGGCGGCTTCGGCGGCTGATCCGGACGCGGCGGCGGGTCGCAGCATCCGCTCATCGCGAACTCCGCCCCGATGTCGGAGGCCGCGCCTACCCTGGATGGGTGCAGACCACACGATCCGTGCGGCCGTTCGAGGTCGTGAGCGAATACGAGCCGTCGGGTGACCAGCCCCAGGCGATCGCGCAGCTGGCGGCGCGCATCAACGCCGGCGAGACCGACGTCGTGCTGCTGGGCGCGACCGGTACCGGCAAGTCGGCGACCACCGCCTGGCTCGTCGAAGCCGTCCAGCGCCCCACTCTCGTGCTCGCGCACAACAAGACCCTGGCCGCGCAGCTGGCGAACGAGTTCCGCGAGCTCATGCCGCACAACGCGGTCGAGTACTTCGTCAGCTACTACGACTACTACCAGCCCGAGGCGTACGTCCCGCAGACCGATACCTTCATCGAGAAGGACTCGTCGGTCAACGCCGAGGTCGAGCGGCTGCGCCACTCGACGACGAACTCGCTGCTCAGCCGCCGGGACGTGATCGTGGTGAGCACCGTGTCGTGCATCTACGGCCTCGGTGCGCCCGACGAGTACCTGCGCGCGATGGTGGCACTGCAGGTGGGCGAGGTCTACGACCGCGACGCGCTCATCCGCAAGTTCATCGCGATGCAGTACAACCGCAACGACGTCGACTTCTCACGGGGCAACTTCCGCGTGCGCGGCGACACCATCGAGATCATCCCGGTCTACGAGGAGTACGCGATCCGCATCGAGATGTTCGGCGACGAGATCGAGGCGCTGTACATGCTGCACCCGCTCACCGGCGACGTGGTGCAGCGGCTCGACAGCGTGCCGATCTTCCCGGCGTCGCACTACGTCGCGGGCACCGAGACGGTGCAGCGCGCGATCGGCACCATCGAAGACGAGCTCGGCGAGCGGCTGAGAGAGCTCGAGTCGCAGAACAAGCTGCTCGAGGCGCAGCGTCTGCGCATGCGCACGACCTTCGACCTCGAGATGCTGCAGCAGCTCGGCTTCTGCTCGGGCATCGAGAACTACTCGCGCCACATGGACGGGCGCGCGCCGGGCGAGCCGCCGCACACGCTGCTCGATTTCTTCCCCGACGACTTCCTCATGGTGATCGACGAGTCGCACGTCACCGTCCCGCAGATCGGGGCGATGTACGAGGGGGATGCCTCGCGCAAGCGCACGCTCGTCGAGCACGGGTTCCGGCTGCCGAGCGCGCTCGACAACCGGCCGCTGCGGTGGGACGAGTTCAAGGACCGGGTGGGCCAGACGGTGTACCTGTCGGCGACGCCCGGTCGGTACGAGATGGGCATCGCCGACGGCGTGGTCGAGCAGATCATCCGCCCGACGGGCCTGGTCGACCCCGAGATCGTCGTGAAGCCGTCGAAGGGCCAGATCGACGACCTGCTCGAAGAGATCCGCCTCCGCGTCGAGCGCGACGAGCGCGTGCTCGTGACGACGCTGACGAAGAAGATGGCCGAAGAGCTCACCGACTTCCTCGGCGAGCACGGCGTGCGCGTTCGCTACCTGCACTCCGACGTCGACACGCTCCGCCGCGTCGAGCTCCTGAGCGAGCTGCGGGCCGGCGTCTACGACGTGCTGGTGGGCATCAACCTGCTGCGCGAGGGCCTCGACCTCCCCGAGGTCTCGCTGGTGTCGATCCTCGACGCCGACAAAGAGGGGTTCCTTCGCAGCGGCACCTCGCTCATCCAGACGATCGGCCGCGCGGCGCGCAACGTCTCGGGTCAGGTGCACATGTACGCCGACACGGTGACCGACTCGATGGCCAAGGCGATCGAAGAGACCGACCGGCGCCGCGAGAAGCAGATCGCCTACAACACCGCCAACGGCATCGAGCCGCAGGCGCTCCGCAAGCGCATCGCCGACATCACCGAGGTGCTGGCCCGCGAGGCCTCCGACACGGATCGGATGCTGCGGGGCAAGGCTGCGGCGAAGACCAAGTCCGGCGTCGGCAAGAGCCCGACACCGCAGCTGCGGCGCGAGGGCATCGCGGCGGAAGGGGCCGAGCAGCTCGAGGCGACCATCGCCGACCTGAGCCAGCAGATGCTCGCGGCGGCCGGGGAGCTGAAGTTCGAGCTCGCCGCGCGGCTGCGCGACGAAGTGCAGGACCTCAAGAAGGAACTGCGGGCGATGGAGCGCGCCGGCCACGCGTGACGCGCGTGGCCCGGGATCAGGGCTCAGGGGCAGTGCATGAGGGGCTTCGGCCCCGAGCGGTCGAACGTGTGCTGCGTGATCGGCGCGCCGCACAGCGGACACGCGCGCTCGGCCCGTTCCTCGACACTCGGCGGGGGAGTCGTCTCGTAGGGCCCGACGGCGGCGGGGCCGGCGACACGGATGAGGTTCGCGTTGAGGAACGCGTACCAGCCGCCGGCTTCGCGCACGCGCTCGCGGAGCGGACGACGGTCGGGGGTGGAGGCATCCGTGTCTGGCATGGTCATTAGTGTACTAACGATTAGTGCGCGATAGGATCAGCGGGTGACGGATTCCCAGCTCAACCCGGACGACCTGCTCAAGCTCGACAACCAGGTCTGCTTCGCGCTGGTGACCGCGGCGCGCAACGTCGTCGGCCTGTACCGGCCGATCCTCGAGCCGCTGGGCCTCACGCACCCGCAGTACCTCGTGATGCTCGCGCTGTGGGAGCGGTCGCCGCGGTCGCTGCGCGAGCTCGCCGCCGAGCTGGCGCTCGAGCCCGCGACGCTGTCGCCGCTCGTGAAGCGGCTCGAGGCGCAGGAACTCGTCACCCGGTCGCGCCGCGACGACGACGAGCGGGTGCTCGACGTCCGGCTGACGGAAGCGGGTGCGCGCCTGCGCGCGCGGGCGCTCGAGGTGCCGGGCAAGGTGATGGCGAGCGTCGGGACCGATGCCGCCGCGCTCCTGGCCCTCCGCGACGCGCTGCAGCCGTTCGCCGGCGCCCGCTGAAGCGCTGCGCGCGGGGGAGGAGGGCCGCGTCTTCGCCGACGGCGAACGGCTCCCAGCCCCCATGTCGGAGGCCCCACCTAGACTTGTCGGGTGCCCATCGTCCCTGTCGCCCTGCCCGCGAACATGCCCGGAAACGCCGTCGGCGGTACCAGCGGAAAGCTCAGCGTCCGCGGTGCCCGCGTGCACAATCTCAAGGATGTCGACCTCGACATCCCGCGCGATTCGCTCGTCGTCTTCACCGGCCTGTCGGGCTCGGGCAAGTCGAGTCTCGCGTTCGACACGATCTTCGCCGAGGGCCAGCGCCGGTACGTCGAGTCGCTGAGCGCCTACGCCCGGCAGTTCCTGGGGCAGGTCGACCGCCCCGACGTCGATTTCATCGAGGGGCTGAGCCCCGCCGTCTCGATCGACCAGAAGTCCACCAACCGCAACCCGCGGTCGACGGTCGGCACGATCACCGAGATCCACGACTACATGCGTCTGCTGTGGGCGCGCATCGGCGTGCCGCACTGTCCCCAGTGCGGCGAGGTCATCCAGCGCCAGACGGTGCAGCAGATCGCCGACCAGCTCATGGAGCTGCCCGAGCGCACGCGCTACCAGATCGTGGCACCCGTCGTGACGCAGAAGAAGGGCGAATTCGTCGACCTCTTCAAGGAGCTCGGCGCGAAGGGCTACGCCCGTGCCATCGTCGACGGCGAGCTGATCCAGCTGGCTGAGCCGCCGGCGCTCAAGAAGAGCTACAAGCACGACATCGCGGTCGTCGTCGACCGTCTCGTCGCGGCCCCCGGCATCCTGGATCGCGTGACCGACTCGGTCGAGACCGCGCTGTCGCTCGCGAGCGGCGTGGTGCAGGTCAACTTCGTCGATGAGGAGGGCGATGCCGCGTGGCAGTCCTTCTCCGAGAAGCTCGCGTGCCCGAACGGTCATCCGCTGCAGCTGACCGAGATCGAGCCGCGCACCTTCTCCTTCAACGCGCCGTTCGGCGCGTGCCCGGCGTGCTCGGGTCTCGGCACCCGCATGTCGGTCGACGTCGAGCTCATGCTGGGCGACGAAGACCTCTCGATCCGCGAGGGCGTCCTCATCCCGTGGACGACGCAGGGCAAGGGGCTCTTCCAGTACTACGAGCGCCTGCTCGAGGGGCTCGCGAACGACCTCGCCTTCTCGCTCGACACCCCGTGGAAGCGGCTGCCGTCCGAGGTGCGCGAGGCTGTGCTGCGTGGCGAGAACTACAAGGTCACGGTCAAGTGGAAGAACCGCTACGGCCGTGAGATGCGGTACTCGTCGGGCTTCGAGGGCGTCGTGCCCTACATCGAGCGCCAGTACACGCAGGCTGAGTCCGACACGCAGCGCCAGCGCTGGTCGGAGTACCTCCGCGAGGTGCCCTGCCCGGTGTGCGACGGCGCCCGTCTCAAGCCCGAGGTGCTGGCGGTCCAGGTGCACGGGCATTCCATCGCGGATGCCTCGCGCCTGAGCCTCGGCGAGGCGCGCGAGTACTTCGCGAAGCTGACGCTCACCGACCGCGAGGCGACGATCGCCGCGCAGGTGCTGCGCGAGATCCGCCTCCGGCTGGACTTCCTGATACGCGTCGGCCTCGACTACCTGAGCCTGAGCCGCGCCGCCGCCACCCTGTCGGGCGGCGAGGCCCAGCGCATCCGGCTCGCGACCCAGATCGGCTCCGGCCTCACCGGCGTACTGTACGTGCTGGACGAGCCGTCGATCGGCCTCCATCAGCGCGACAACCGCCGTCTCATCGAGACCCTCGTGGCGCTGCGCGACCTCGGCAACACGCTCATCGTCGTCGAGCACGACGAAGAGACGATCCACGCGGCGGACTGGGTCGTCGACATCGGCCCCGGCGCCGGCGTCAACGGCGGCGAGGTCGTGCACTCCGGACCCATCGGCGAGCTCCTCGAGGACCCCGACTCCATCACCGGCGAATACCTCTCCGGGCGACGCTCCATCCCGACGCCGAAGAAACGCCGCAAGATCGACAAGAAGCGTCAGGTGACGGTCGTCGGCGCGCGCGAGAACAACCTCAAGAACGTCACCGTCGACTTCCCGCTCGGCGTCCTCACCGCCGTCACCGGCGTCAGCGGCTCCGGCAAGTCCTCGCTGGTCAACGGCATCCTGTACCAGGTCCTCGCGACGCGTCTCAACGGCGCGCGCCGGGTCGCGGGCAAGCACACGCGCGTGACCGGCCTCGACAACCTCGACAAGGTCGTGCACGTCGACCAGGCGCCGATCGGTCGCACGCCGCGGTCGAACCCGGCCACCTACACCGGCGTCTTCGACCGCATCCGGACGCTCTTCAGCGAGACCCCCGAGGCGAAGGTGCGCGGCTACCAGCCGGGCCGCTTCAGCTTCAACGTCAAGGGCGGCCGGTGCGAGGCGTGCTCGGGCGACGGCACGATCAAGATCGAGATGAACTTCCTGCCCGACGTGTACGTCGACTGCGAGGTCTGCCACGGCAAGCGGTACAACCGCGACACCCTGGCGGTGCACTACAAGGGCAAGAACATCGCCGAGGTCCTCGAGATGCCGATCGCCGAGGCCGCCGAGTTCTTCGAGCCGATCCAGGCCATCCACCGCTACCTCAAGACGCTCGTCGACGTCGGTCTCGGCTATGTCCGGCTCGGGCAGTCGGCCACGACGCTCTCGGGCGGCGAGGCGCAGCGCGTCAAGCTCGCCACCGAGCTGCAGCGACGCACGAACGGCCGGTCGATCTACGTGCTCGACGAGCCGACGACGGGTCTGCACTTCGAGGATGTGCGCAAGCTCCTCGAGGTGCTCAACGGACTCGTCGACAAGGGCAACACGGTCATCGTGATCGAGCACAACCTCGACGTCATCAAGTCTTCCGACTGGGTGATCGATCTCGGTCCCGAGGGCGGCTCGGGCGGCGGCCAGGTGATCGCGACGGGCACGCCCGAGCAGGTCGCGCGCGCCGACGGCAGCCACACCGGCGCGTTCCTCGCCGAAGTGCTGGGGCTGCGCGCCCCGACGCACGCGGTCACCGAGCTCGTCGAGGCCCGCAAGGCCGGCTGAGCCGCATGGCGCGCTCCGCTCCCACCGTCCCGTACAAGCCGAAGCCGGGCGAGATCCCGACGAATCCCGGGGTCTACCGGTTCCGCGACCGCGACGGGCGCGTGCTCTACGTCGGCAAGGCGAAGAACCTGCGCGCGCGCCTGTCGAACTACTTCGCGCCGCTGCACACGCTCCACGAGCGCACGCGGCGCATGGTGACGACCGCGGCATCGGTGGAATGGACGGTCGTCGCGACCGACGTCGATTCGCTGCAGCTCGAGTACCAGTGGATCAAGGAGTTCGACCCGCCGTTCAACGTCCGCTACAAGGACGACAAGTCGTACCCGTTCATGGCGATCACGCTCGCCGACGAGGCGCCTCGCGTCATCGTGACCCGTAACCGCCGCATCCCGGGAGCGAAGTACTTCGGTCCGTACCCGAAGGTGTGGGCGGTTCACGACACGATCGACCTGATGATCCGGGTGTTCCCGATCCGCACCTGCAGCGACTCGTCGTACAAGAAGGCGATGGCGACAGGGCGGCCGTGCTTCCCGGGGCAGATCGGGCGCTGCGGCGGGCCGTGCTCGATGAAGGTCACGATCGAGGAGCACCGCGCGATCGTCGACGACTTCATCGCCTTCATGTCGGGCGGCGATCAGCGCTTCACGAGGGAGCTCACCGCGCGCATGCGCGAAGCGTCGGCGGCCATGGACTACGAGGCGGCCGCCGTGTACCGCGACCGGCTGCAGTCGATCGACGCGGTGCTGAACCGCAGCGCGCTCGTGCTGGCCTCCGACACCGACGCCGACCTCTTCGGCATCGCCGAGGACGAGCTGGCGGCAACCGTGCAGCACTTCGTGATCCGCGGCGGCCGCGTACGCGGCGTGCGCGCGACCACGATCGAGAAGGAGCTCGACATCACCGGCGGCGAGCTCGTCGACCAGGTGCTGCAGCGCACCTACGGCAACGCCGCGGGCGCCGACATCCCGAAGCAGGTGCTCGTGCCGGCGATGCCCGACGACGCCGCCGACCTCGAGGAGTGGCTGCGCGGGCGCCGCGGCAAGTCCGTGACGATCCAGATCGCGCAGCGCGGCCGCAAAGCCGACCTCATGCGCACCGCCACGCTCAACGCGCAGCAGGCGCTCATGCTCCACAAGACGCGGCGCACCAGCGACTACGTCGCGCGCAGCCAGGCTCTCACCGACCTTCAGGAGGCCCTCGACCTCGCCGAGGCGCCGCTGCGCATCGAGTGCTTCGACGTGTCGCACCTGAGCGGCACGAACGTCGTGGCGTCGATGGTCGTCTTCGAGGACGGCCTGCCCCGCAAGGACCAGTACCGCAGCTTCGGCGTTGCCGAGACCACCGACGACACCGACTCCCTGTACCAGGTGCTCACGCGCCGGCTCGCGTACCTCGATCGCCCGGAAGAGAACGAACCGGATGCTTCGCCCGACCCCACCGCCGACGGCGAGGTCGTGACGGAGCGGCGTCGCCCGCGCTTCGCGTACCGGCCGCAGCTGCTGGTCGTCGACGGCGGACAGCCCCAGGTGGAGGCCGCGGCGCGGGCGCTCCGCGACGTCGGTCACGAGGAGATCGCCCTCTGCGGCATCGCCAAGCGGCTCGAGGAGGTGTGGCTGCCGGGGGAGGAGTACCCGGTGATCCTGCCCCGCACCTCGGAGGCGCTGTACCTGCTCCAGCGACTGCGCGACGAGGCCCATCGCTTCGCGATCACGCACCAGCGCAAGCGCCGCCGTCGTGACATCCAGAGTGTGCTGGCGGAGGTGCCGGGCCTCGGCGACGCCCGCATCAAGGCGCTGCTGCGACACTTCGGCTCGGTGTCGGCGCTCAAGAAGGCGACGCCCGAAGAGATCGCCGAGCTCCCCGGCGTCGGACCGAAGCTCGCGTCGGCCATCCACACCCACCTCGCCGAGCCCGCGGCCGCCCTCTCCGACGCGCCATAGCGCCGGTCGCGCCCGCGAACGACCGCCCGGTATGACTAGGCTTGTCGGGACGGGGGTGGTCATGGGCGAGGCGACGCGTCAGGACGTCGGAGAAGTGCTGATCGTCACGGGGATGTCCGGCGCCGGCCGGTCCACCGCGGCGAACGCGCTGGAGGATCTCGACTGGTATGTCGTCGACAACCTCCCTCCGCAGATGCTCAAGCCCCTGCTCGACCTCACCGAGCTCGCCGGGGGAGTGCTGCCCCGCGTGGCCGTCGTGGTCGACGTGCGCGGGCGCGACCTCTTCTCCGATCTGCCCGAGGCGATGCGCGCGCTCCGCGAGCGCCGTCAGATCCGGCTGCTGTTCCTGGATGCCTCGGACGAGGTGCTCGTGCGCCGGTTCGAGGCGGTGCGGCGCCCTCATCCGCTCCAGGGCGACGGCACGATCCTCGACGGCATCCGCCGCGAGCGCGCGCGCCTCGCTGCTGCCCGTGAGAGCGCCGACGTCACCATCGACACGTCGGCGTACAACATCCACCAGCTCGCCACCGAGGTCGCCGACCTCTTCAGCGAGGAAGGCGCGGCGCGGCACACGCTGACGCTGCAGAGCTTCGGGTTCAAGTACGGCCTCCCGCCGGACGCCGACATCGTGGCCGACATGCGCTTCCTCCCGAACCCGTTCTGGGACGAGCGGCTCCGCCCGTTCACGGGCGAGGACGAAGAGGTCCGCGAGTACGTGCTCGGCCAGGAGGGCGCGAAGGAGTTCCTCGACGCGTACAGCGCGGCGCTGCGGCCGGTGCTCGAGGGCTATCAGCGCGAGAACAAGAGCCATTCGGTCATCGCGATCGGCTGCACCGGCGGCAAGCACCGCTCGGTCGTGATGGCGCGCGAGCTCGCCGAGCGCCTCGCGAGCGTGCCCGGCGTCGCGGTGCGCGTGACGCATCGCGACCTCGGTCGCGAGTGACGGCGACGCCCGGCCGGAGGGGCCGGGTAGGCTTGACGGTCGTTCCCGCAAGACTTCTGAAGGAGACCCGTGTCGCTGACCGCTGACGTGAAGGCCGAGCTGATCACCGTGCGAGACCCGCGCCCTACGGCGCGGGTGGCCGAGCTCACGTCCCTGCTGCGATTCTCGGGCGGCCTGCACTCGATCGCCAACCGCGTCGCGGTCGAGGCCGAGCTGGACTCCGACATCCTCGCGCGTCGCACCGCCCGTGACCTCGTCGAGCTCTACGGCGTGCGGCCCGAGCTCGTCCACGTGCAGGGTTCGGGAGCGCGCACGGGCAGCCACTACGCCGTCCGCGTGATCGAGGGCGGCGAGACGCTCGCCCGCCAGACCGGCCTGCTCGACCAGCGGCGTCGCCCGGTCCGCGGCCTGCCCAACAAGCTCACCACCGGGTCGCGCGGCGACCTCGCCGCCATCTGGCGCGGTGCGTTCCTCGCCGCCGGCACGCTCAGCGACCCCGGCCGCTCGGCCGCGCTCGAGATCACCTGCCCGTCGTCGGAGGCCGCGATGGCACTCGTCGGCGCCGCACACCGCCTCGGGATCGCCGGCAAGGCGCGTGAGGTGCGCGGCATCCCGCGCGTCGTCGTGCGCGAAGGCGAGGCCATCCGCGCCGCCCTCGCCGCGATGGGCGCCGTCCGCGCCGCCGCCGAGTGGGACCAGATGCGTCAGCGCCGCGAGGTGCGCGCCGGCGTCAACCGGCTCGTGAACTTCGACGACGCCAACCTGCGCCGCTCGGCGCAGGCGGCCGTCGCCGCGTGCGCCCGGGTCGAGCGTGCGCTCGAGATCCTCGGCGACGAGGTGCCCGACCACCTCCGCCAGGCCGGCGACCTCCGCCTCGCGCACCGCGACGCGAGCCTCGACGAGCTCGGCCACCACGCCGACCCGCCGCTCACCAAGGACGCCGTCGCCGGGCGCATCCGCCGCCTCCTCGCGATGGCCGACAAGAAGGCCGAGACCGAGGGGCTGCCGGGAACCGAATCGGCTGTCCCCGCCGGTATCGAGGACTGAGAACCCTCACGGATGCTGCGGGCCGCAGCATCCGTCTTCCACACGTCACGTTCCGAAGCAACCCCGCCGCAGGGGTGTCGGCGCTCACTAGGATGAAGACGTCACCCTTGCTGCGCCGGGGAATTCGGCGCGCGCCGACAGGAAGAAGAGAACATGGCGAAGTACACCTTGCCCGACCTCCCTTACGACTACGCCGCCCTCGAGCCGCACATCAGCGGCAAGATCATGGAGCTGCACCACAGCAAGCACCACCAGGCGTACGTGACCGGCGCGAACACCGCGCTGGAGCAGCTGGCCGAGGCGCGCGAGACCGGCAACCTGGCGAACGTGAACAAGCTCGAGAAGGACCTCGCGTTCCACCTCGGCGGTCACGTGAACCACTCGATCTTCTGGACCAACCTGTCGCCCGAGGGCGGCGGGGAGCCCGAGGGTGAGCTGAAGGCCGCCATCGACGAGTTCTTCGGCGGTTTCGACAAGTTCCAGGCGCACTTCACCGCCGCGGCCAACGGCATCCAGGGCTCGGGCTGGGCCGTCCTCAGCTGGGACCCGATCGGCGAGCAGCTCATCATCCAGCAGCTGTTCGACCAGCAGGGCAACACCGCGCAGGGCACCATCCCGATCTTCCAGCTCGACATGTGGGAGCACGCCTTCTACCTCGACTACCTCAACGTCAAGGCCGACTACGTCAAGGCGGTCTGGAACATCGCGAACTGGCAGAACGTCGCGCAGCGCCTCGACGCCGCCCGCCAGAAGACCTCGGGCCTGCTGGTACTGTCCTAGTAGGCGCGGCCGTCCCGGCGGGGCAGCCCGCCGGGACGCCGTTGTCCTCGTTCGCATCGCAACAACCGCGCACTCGCGCACGACACATCTCAGGAGAAACTCCGTGACTGTCAAGATCGGCATCAACGGCTTCGGCCGAATCGGACGCAACTACCTCCGCGCGGCTCTCGCGCAGGGCGCGGACCTCGACATCGTGGCGGTGAACGACCTCACCGACAACAAGACCCTGGCTCACCTGCTCAAGTACGACTCGATCCTCGGTCGCCTCGACCAGGAGGTCTCGTACACCGAGGACTCGATCACGGTCGGCGACAAGACCATCAAGGTCTTCGAAGAGCGCGACCCCGCGAACCTGCCCTGGGGCGAGCTCGGCGTCGACATCGTCATCGAGTCGACCGGCCGCTTCACCAAGGCCGTCGACGCCGGCAAGCACATCGCGGGCGGCGCCAAGAAGGTCCTGATCTCGGCCCCCGCCAACGGCGAGGACGGCACGTTCGTCATCGGTGCGAACGAAGAGACCTACGACCCCGAGACGCAGCACATCATCTCGAACGCGTCGTGCACGACGAACTGCCTCGCGCCGCTCGCCAAGGTGCTGAACGACGAGTTCGGCATCGTCAAGGGCCTCATGACGACGGTGCACGCGTACACCGCCGACCAGAACCTGCAGGACGGCCCGCACAGCGACCTGCGTCGCGCCCGCGCCGCCGCGCTCAACATCGTCCCGACGTCGACCGGCGCCGCCAAGGCCATCGGCCTCGTGCTGCCCGAGCTCAAGGGCAAGCTCGACGGCTTCGCCCTCCGCGTGCCGGTCCCCACCGGCTCGGCGACCGACCTCACGGTCGAGCTCGAGCGCGAGGTAACCGTCGACGAGATCAAGGCCGCCTACAAGGCTGCTGCGGAGGGTCCCCTCAAGGGCATCCTCAAGTACACCGAGGACGAGATCGTCTCGAGCGACATCGTCACCGACGCGCACTCCTGCATCTTCGACGCCGGCCTCACGCGTGTGATCGGCAACCAGGTCAAGGTCGTCGGCTGGTACGACAACGAGTGGGGCTACTCGAACCGCCTCGTGGACCTCACCGAGATCGTCGCCTCGAAGCTCTGATCCCCATGGCTCTGCGCACCCTCAGCACGCTGGGTTCGCTGGCCGGCAAGCGTGTCATCGTCCGTGCTGACCTCAACGTCCCCCTGAAGGACGCGGTCATCACGGACGATGGCCGTGTACGGGCCACGCTTCCCACGCTCAACGCCCTGATCAACCAGGGCGCCCGCGTCATCGTCTGCTCGCACCTCGGGCGCCCCGACGGCGCTCCCGATGCGAAGTACAGCCTCGAGCCGGTCGCCCAGCGACTCTCGGAGCTCCTCGGCAAGCCGGTCGCGTTCGCGCGCGACACGGTGGGGGAGTCGGCTCGCGAAGCCGTCGCCGCCCTCGAGGACGGCGACGTCGCGATCATCGAGAACCTGCGGTTCAACCCGGGCGAGACCGCCAAGGACGACGCGACCCGTCGCGCGTTCGCTGAGGAGCTCGCGTCCCTCGGCGATGTGCTCGTCTCGGACGGCTTCGGCGTCGTGCACCGCAAGCAGGCGTCGGTCTACGACCTCGCCGAGCTGCTGCCGTCGGCCGCCGGCTTCCTCATCGAGAAGGAGGTCGATGTCCTCGACCGCCTGACCGAGAACCCCGAGCGCCCGTACACGGTCGTGCTCGGCGGCTCGAAGGTCAGCGACAAGCTGGGCGTCATCGACCACCTGCTTCCGCGCGTCGACCGTCTGCTGGTCGGCGGCGGCATGCTGTTCACCTTCCTCGCGGCCCAGGGCCACAAGGTCGGCTCGAGCCTCCTCGAGGCCGACCAGCTCGACACCGTGCGCGAGTACATGCGGCGCGCCGAGGAGTCGGGCGTCGAGCTCGTGCTCCCGACCGACGTCGTCGTGGCCTCGAAGTTCGGCGCCGACGCCGAGCACGTGGTGACCGGCGCCGACGGCATCGAAGACACCGCGTTCGGGGCATCCGGTCTCGGGCTCGACATCGGTCCCGAGACGGCCGAGCGCTTCGCCGCGCTCGTGCGCGACTCGAAGACCGTGTTCTGGAACGGCCCCATGGGCGTGTTCGAGCTCGCGCCGTTCGCCGCCGGCACGAAGGCGGTCGCGCAGGCGCTCACCGAGGTCGACGGCCTGTCGGTCGTCGGCGGCGGCGACTCGGCCGCGGCGGTGCGACAGCTCGGATTCGCCGACGACGCCTTCGGTCACATCTCGACCGGCGGCGGCGCCAGCCTCGAGTTCCTCGAGGGCAAGAAGCTCCCCGGACTGGAGGTCCTCGGATGGCAGTAGCAGGCCGCACCCCGCTCATCGCGGGCAACTGGAAGATGAACCTCGACCACCTGCAGGCGGTCGCGTTCGTGCAGAAGCTCCACTGGACGCTCAAGGACGCCAAGCACGAGGACGGCTCGGTCGAGGTCGCGGTGTTCCCGCCCTTCACCGACCTGCGCACCGTGCAGACGCTGCTCGACGCCGACAAGATCCCGTTCGCCCTCGGCGCGCAGGACCTGTCGGCGCACGACTCCGGCGCATACACCGGCGAGATCTCGGGCGCCTTCCTGGCGAAGCTCGACGCGACCTACGTCATCATCGGCCACTCCGAGCGTCGGCAGTACCACGACGAGACGGACGAGGTCGTGGGCTCCAAGGTCAAGGCCGCGCTGAAGCACGGCCTCGTGCCGGTCATCTGCGTCGGCGAGACGCTGGCGCAGCGCGAGGAGTCGGGGCCGACCGCGGTCTCGGTCGCGCAGCTGCAGGCGGCGCTGGAGGGCGTGCCGGCAGACGCCGACTTCGTCGTCGCCTACGAGCCCGTCTGGGCCATCGGCACCGGACAGGTCGCGTCGCCCGAGCAGGCGCAGGAGGTGTGCGTCGCGCTGCGCGAGGTCATCGCCGACAAGCTCGGAAAGGACGCCGCTGCCCGCACGCGCATCCTCTACGGCGGATCGGTCAAGTCGGGCAACATCGCGAGCTTCATGCGCGAGCCCGACGTCGACGGCGCCCTGGTCGGCGGTGCGAGCCTCGTCGTCGACGAGTTCGCCGCGATCATCCGCTACCAGAAGCACGTCGGGGTCTGACCCCGCGACCGGCGGGCGGCGAGGTTTCCTCGCCGCCCGCCGGCCTACACGTATACTTGACCCTTGTGCGATCGGCGAACGATCGCAGCGAAAGGCTTCAACGACTGTGCAGATCCTCGAGTTCGTCCTGCAGGTGCTTCTCGGCATCACGAGTCTCCTGCTGACTCTCCTCATCCTGCTCCACAAGGGGCGCGGCGGCGGGCTGTCCGACATGTTCGGCGGCGGCATGACGTCGGCCCTCGGCTCCTCGGGCCTCGCTGAGCGCAACCTCAACCGATTCACGGTGGTCCTCGCCCTGGTGTGGTTCGCCTCGATCGTCGCGCTCGGCCTGATCACGAAGTTCCAGGCCCTCTGATGGCCACCGGAGGCAACGCGATCCGCGGCACCCGCGTCGGTGCCGGTCCGATGGGCGAGCAGGACCACGGCTTCCACGCCGAGCGCGTGGCCGTCTCGTACTGGGACGCCCTCGGCAACGAGACCGTCCGCTACTTCGCGGCGGGCATCCCCGAAGAAGAGATCCCCGACACGATCGACTCGCCCCACTCGGGTCTGCCGGCCGGCCGCGACAAGGAGAACCCTCCCGCCGTCGCGAAGACCGAGCCGTACAAGACACACCTCGCGTACGTGAAGGAGCGCCGCACCGAGGAAGAGGCCGAGAACCTCCTCGACGACGCCCTCAAGCAGCTGCGCGAGCGGCGCGGCCAGGACTGAGTCGTACCAGAGACATACGAGAAGAGCGGATGCTGCAGCATCCGCTCTTCTCGTATGTCCGGGGGTCGTCCGCCGAGGCGGGTCAGTACTCCCGGTCGATGAGGTCCGGCGGCACCTGGGCCGCGGCGGCCTGGTCGACGAAGAACGTCGTGCGCTTGCGGCCCTTCGCGCCGGCGGCGGGCACGCTCGCGTAGCTCGCGCCGGCGAGGGCGAGTCCGAGGGCGGCCGCCTTGTCGGGACCGGCGAGGACCAGCCAGACGCGCTTCGAGCTGTTGATCACCGGGCGCGTCATGGTGATGCGCTCGGACGGCGGCTTGGGGGCGTCGCGCACCGGAACCACCGAACGGTCCGTGATCTGGATCTCGGGGTGATCGGGGAACAGCGACGCGATGTGCCCGTCCGGTCCGACGCCCAGGAAGCAGACGTCGAACGACGGCCACGCGCCCTCCCTGCCCGGGAAGCGCGCCAGATCTTCGGCGTAGGCGGCGGCCGCGGCATCGAGGTCGACGCCGTCGCCGCTTCCGAGCGCGGCGTGGATGTTCTCGGCCGGGATGTCGAGCCCGTCGAGGAACGCCTCACGCGCTTGGCGGTCGTTGCGGTCGGCGTGACCGGCGGGGACGAAGCGCTCGTCGCACCACCAGAAGTGCACGCGTGACCAGTCGATGCTCTGCGCACGGGGAGCGCGCGCCGCGGCGCCGAGCACCGCGGCGGCCATCCAGCCACCGGTCAGCGCGACGTGGGCGAGCTTGCCCTCGTCGACGCGCGCGGCGACGCGACGCAGGAAGCGAGGCGCGACCGACTCGGCGAGGGCGACGGGATCGGGACTGATGATGACGCGTTTCTCGGCCCAGCCCTCAGGCATCCTGCGTCCTGTCCGTCACCCGCGCACCGCTCATCAGGCCTGCGTCTCCTTCGTCACCGGAGGGTCGAGCAGCTCCCAGCCCTCGGTGATGACTCGACCATACAGGACGTCCGGGTCGAGCCGACGAAGCTCCTCTGCGAGGCATTCCCGCAGCGTCCGGCGGGGGAATGCGAGGTCGTGCGTCGGCTGTCCCGGCTGCGTGAGGATCGCGACGCCGGGCGTCGGGCGCTCGAGGAGCACCTCGCCGCTCGGGCGCACGAGGGCGACGGACTTGATGCCGTGCGGCCACTCCTCGGCGTCGAGATACGCCCAGTCGACCGGCACATCCAGGGTGAGCCGCAGCCAGGCGGCGAGGAGCGCGGTGGACGGCGAATCCGACGCCCCGCGCACGCGGACGCCCACGACCGGCTCGTACGGCGGCTGGTCGAGGATCGCCGCCAGCTGCTCGCGCCAGCGCGTCAGGCGCGTCCAGGCGAGGTCGGTGTCGCCCGGCGCGTACTGGTCGCCGAGGTCGGCGACCCAGGCCGACGGATCCGACTTGGTCGCAGCATCCGTGATCCGTCGCTGGGCGATGCGGCCGATCGACGTCTTCGAGATGTGGTCGGGGGTCCGGTTGGGCCACCACACCACCACGGGCGCGTCCGGGAGCAGGAGCCCGGTGACGAGGCTCTCGAGGTTCGAGCGGCCGGCGTCGCCGAACGCGCGGAGCGTGACGACCTCGCTCGCACCGGCGTCGCCGCCGACACGGATCTGCGCGTCGAGACGGGAGTCGCCGTCGCCGCTGTCGGGGATCATGAGCACGATGACGCGCATCGGGTGCTCGCGGGACGCGTCGTTCGCTGCCTCGATCACCTCTTCGACGGCGCCTTCGCGGGTCAGGATGACGAGCGTCAGCACGCGGCCGAGCGCGACCGCCCCACCCTCCTCGCGCACGTTGACGAGCGCACGGGAGATCTTGCTGACGGTGGTGTCGGGAAGGTCGACGATCACGGGCGCCTCCAGGTGCGACCATCGCGGGCGAGCATCTCGTCCGCGGAATCCGGGCCCCACGACCCGGGCGAGTACTGTTCGACCGGTCCGCCCTGGGCATCCCAGAACTTCTCGATCGGGTCGAGGATCTTCCACGAGAGCTCGACCTCTTCATGCCGCGGGAACAGCGGCGGGTCGCCGAGGAGCACGTCGAGGATGAGGCGCTCGTAGGCTTCGGGGCTCGCCTCGGTGAACGCGTGGCCGTAGCCGAAGTCCATCGTGACGTCGCGCACCTGGGCGCCGGCGCCGGGCACCTTGGAGCCGAAGCGGATCGTCACGCCCTCGTCGGGCTGGACGCGGATCACGAGGGCGTTCTGGCCCTGGCCCGAGGTCTGGCTGCGCGAGAACAGCAGCTCGGGGGCGCGCTTGAACACCACGGCGATCTCGGTGACGCGACGGCCGAGGCGCTTGCCGGTGCGCAGGTAGAACGGCACGCCGGCCCAGCGGCGCGTGTTCACCTCGAGCGTGACGGCGGCGTAGGTCTCGGTCGTGGACTGCGGGTTCATGCCGTCTTCCTCGAGGAAGCCGAGCACCTTCTCGCCGCCCTGCCAGCCGCCGGCGTACTGGCCGCGCGCGGTCGAACGTGCGAGGTCGGCCGGGAGGGTGACGGCGGCGAGCACCTTCTCCTTCTCGGCGCGGAGGTCCTTCGCGTCGAACGAGATGGGCTCCTCCATCGCGGTGAGCGCCATGAGCTGCAGCAGGTGGTTCTGGATGACGTCGCGCGCGGCGCCGACACCGTCGTAGTAGCCGGCACGGCCGCCCACGCCGATGTCCTCGGCCATCGTGATCTGCACGTGGTCGACGTAGTTGCGGTTCCAGATCGGCTCGTACAGCTCGTTCGCGAAGCGCAGCGCCAGGATGTTCTGGACCGTCTCCTTGCCGAGGTAGTGGTCGATGCGGAAGATCGAGTCCGTCGGGAACGCCGAGCGCAGCACGTCGTTGAGTGCCCGTGCCGACTCCTGGTCGTGACCGAACGGCTTCTCGATGACCACGCGGCGCCAGCGGTCGGGCTGATCGGCGGTGTCGTCGACGAGGCCCGACGACTTCAGCTGCTCCGCCACGAGGGGGAACGCCTTCGGCGGGATCGACAGGTAGTACGCGTGATTGCCCATCGTGCCGCGCTCGGTGTCGAGCTTGTCGACGGTGTCTTTCAGACGGCGGAAGGCGTCCGGGTCGTCGAATTCGCCCGAGACGAAGCGGATGCCCTGGAGCAGCTGCTGCCACGTCTCGTCGCGGAACTCGGTGCGCGCGTGCTGGCGCACCGCGTCGTAGACGACCTTGGCGAAGTCCTGGTCCTCCCAGTCGCGCCGCGCGAAGCCGACGAGCGCGAAGCCCGGAGGCAGCAGCCCTCGGTTGGCGAGGTCGTAGACGGCGGGCATGAGCTTCTTGCGGGAGAGGTCTCCCGTGACGCCGAAGATGACGAGCGCACTCGGGCCGGCGATGCGGTTGAGGCGACGGTCTTCGGGGTCGCGCAGCGGGTTGTGCCCGCGCGAGATCTCGACGGTCATGTGGGGATCGAACTCCTACTGTGCCGCTTCGAAGAGCGAGAGCACTTCGATCTGGGGGTCGGTGAGGGTCAGGGTCACGACGGGACGGCCGTGGCCTTCGGCGAGCACGGCCGCGTCGCCCGCGGCCTGCGCCTGGATCAGCTGGCCGAACGTGAACGGCCGGCCGGGGATCTCGAGGTCGACGTCGGTCTGCTCGAGGATCTGCAGGAACACCCCGTTGGCGGGTCCACCCTTGTGGAACTGGCCCGTCGAGTGCAGGAACCGCGGTCCCCAGCCGAACGTGGCCGGGCGCCCGGAGTCCGCGGCGACGAGCTCGCGCAGGCCAGAGAGCTGGCCCAGCTCGAGGCGGTTGACGTACGCCTGGATCGCGACGTAGCCGTCCTCGGGAAGGCGCGCCCACAGGGCGTCGAGCACACCGGCGACCGTTCCGGACGCGGCGAGCTCGGGGTCCGAGACGCGCACCTCGACGCCCTCCACGGCGAACGACGGGGCGGTGGGCTCGGGACGCGCATCGAGCAGGCCCCGCGCCGCGACCTTGGCGGACTCGACGTCGGGCTGGTCGAACGGGTTGATGCCGAGCATCCGCCCCGCGATCGCCGTCGCGTACTCCCACACCACGAACTGCGCACCCAGAGAGCCGCTCACGAGGATCTCGCCCTCGTGGTGCTCGAACAGGTGGAACTTCTTGGCCTCGTCGACGAAGCGCACGATCTGGAGATCTGCGGGCTTCGCGTCGAGCTCGGGGGAGACCGGGAGGAGGACGACGGGCAGGATGCCGGTGCCCTCCTTGCCCGTCGACTCGGCGACGAGCTGCTCGATCCAGTCCAGCAGGCCGACGATGTGCGTGCCGTCGGTGATGAGGCCGAGCTTGTCCTTACGGGGCTCGCCTCCGGCGATCGCCGCCGCGAGCACGAGCGCGGGGTTGTCGGGGCTGTCGATCGAGACCTCGAGCAGCGACGCCTCGGCCTCGTCGAGGAGCTCCGAGATGTCGGCGCCCGCGAGACCCGCCGGCACGAGGCCGAACGCGGTCAGCGCCGAGTAGCGGCCACCCACCGTCGGGTCGGCGTTGAACACCGTGTACCCGTCGGCGCGAGCTTCCTGCTCCAGCGGCGAGCCCGGGTCGGTCACGACGATGATCCGCTCGGCCGGGTCGATCCCGAGGTCGCGGAACGCCGCCTCGAACGCGCGCTTGGCCGAATCCGTCTCTACGGTCGATCCCGACTTCGACGACACCACGAGCGCGGTGCGCGTGAGGTCGCCGGCCTGCGCGTCGCCGTCGATCGCGGCGAGCACCTGGCCGGGCGCGGTCGAGTCGAGGATCGTGAGCGGCACTCCGGCCGTCTGCGCGATCACCTCGGGCGCGAGCGACGAGCCGCCCATGCCCGCGAGCACGATCCGGGTCACGTTGCGCGCGTGCAGACGCTCGCGCAGCGCCAGGATCTCGGGCACGAGCGGGCGCGAGACGCTGACGGCCTCGGTCCACCCGAGCCGACGGGATGCCTCGTCCTCCGCCTCGGGACCCCACAGCGACGAGTCGCCGCCGGTGATCCCCGACGCCACCAGGCGCGCGACGAGCCCGGGCAGCGTCGCCTCGACGACGGACTTGACGTGCCCCGACAGGTGGATGTCGAAGCTCATCGGGTGGCCTGGAGTGCGTCCTCGAGCGCCGTCTTCACGGTGCCCTGCAGGTCGTGCCAGGAGGCGATGAACTTGCTCACGCCCTCGTCCTCGAGCACCTGCGTGACGTCGGCGAAGTCGACGCCGACGGCGGCGAGGTCGGCGAAGACCTTGTGCGCGGCCTCGTAGGTGCCGGTCACCGTGTCGCCCGCGATCTGGCCGTGGTCGAAGGTGGCCTCGAGGGTCTTCTCCGGCATCGTGTTGACGGTGCCGGGGGCGACGAGCTCGGTGACGTACAGCGTGTCGGGGAGGTTCGGGTCCTTGACGCCGGTCGAGGCCCACAGCGGACGCTGGGCGTTGGCCCCGGCCGCCGTCAGCGCCTTGGCGCGGTCGGTCGCGAACTCCTTCTCGAACAGCTCGTACGCGAGGCGCGCGTTCGCGACGCCGGCGAGCGACTTCAGGCCCTCGGCCTCGTCGGTGCCGATGGCGGCGAGACGCTTGTCGACCTCGGTGTCCACGCGCGAGACGAAGAACGACGCGACGGAGTGGATCTCGGAGATGTCGTGGCCGTTGGCCTTCGCCTGCTCGATGCCCGCGAGGAACGCCTCGATGACCTCGGCGTAGCGCTCCAGGCTGAAGATCAGCGTGACGTTGACCGAGATGCCCTCGGCGAGCACCGCGGTGATGGCCGGAAGGCCGGCCTTCGTCGCGGGGATCTTGATGTGGACGTTGGGGCGGTCGACCTTCGCCCACAGCTCCTTGGCCTGCGCGATGGTCGCGTCGGTGTCGTGGGCGAGGTCGGGGGAGACCTCGATCGACACGCGGCCGTCCACACCGTTCGTGGCGTCGTAGACGGGACGGAAGATGTCGGCCGCGTCGCGCACGTCGTCGGTGGTCGCCGCGAAGATCGCGTCGTCGACCGAAGCGCCCGCCTTCGCGAGCTCGCCGATCTGGTCGGCGTACGCGTGTCCGCCGCCGCCGATCGCGCCCTGGAAGATCGTCGGGTTCGTCGTGACGCCCGAGACGTTGCGGGTCGAGATGAGCTCGGTCAGGTTGCCCGAGGTGATGCGCTCGCGCGACAGGTCGTCGAGCCAGATGCTCACGCCTTCGGCGACCAGCTTCTCAGTGGGGGTGCTCATTCTGCCTTCTCCTCGTGCTTACTTCGCCGTTGCGAGTTCGAGTGCTGCCGCGGCCGCGAGGGACTCGCGGGCGGCCTCGACGACGTGCTCGGCGGTGATGCCGAACTTCTGGAACAGGGTCTTGTAGTCGGCCGACGCACCGAAGTGGTCGATGGCGACCGAGCGGCCGGCGTCGCCGACGATGCCGCGCCACGTCAGCGCGGAGCCGGCCTCGACCGACACGCGCGCCTTGACGGCGGCGGGCAGCACCTTCTCGCGGTACGCGGCGTCCTGCTCGTCGAACCACTCCAGCGACGGGGCCGACACGACGCGGGCGTTGACGCCCTCGGCGACGAGGGTCTCGCGGGCGGCGACCGCCAGCTGCACCTCGGAGCCGGTCGCGATGAGGATCACGTCGGGGGTGCCGTTCGGCGCCTCGGCGAGGATGTACGCGCCCTTGGCGACGCCGTCGGTCGACGCGAACACGTCGCCTTCGGCCTCGCCCTCACCGCGCGCGAACACCGGGATGTTCTGGCGGGTCAGCGCGATGCCCGAGGGACCGCCCTGACGGCGGACGATCTCGAGCCACGCGGCCGAGGTCTCGTTCGCGTCAGCGGGGCGCACCACGGTGAAGTTCGGGATGGCGCGCAGCGTCGCGAGCTGCTCGACCGGCTGGTGAGTCGGGCCGTCCTCGCCGAGCGCGACGGAGTCGTGCGTCCACACGAAGATCGACGGGATGTCCATCAGCGCGGCCAGACGCACCGACGGGCGCATGTAGTCGCTGAAGATGAGGAACGTGCCGCCGAACGGACGGGTCGGGCCGTGCAGCTTGATGCCGTTGACGATCGCGCCCATGGCGTGCTCGCGGATGCCGAAGTGCAGCACGCGGCCGTACGGGTCGCCCGACCACTCGTGGGTCGACCACTCGGCCGGGATGAACGACTTCGCGTCCTTGATCGTGGTGAGGTTCGACTCGGCGAGGTCGGCCGAGCCGCCCCACAGCTCGGGCAGCACGGCGGCCAGCGCGTTGATGACCGTGCCCGACGCGGCGCGCGTCGAGACGTCCTTGCCGGCTTCGAACGAGGGGAGAGCGGATGCCACGTCCTCGGGCAGATCGCCGGCCTCGAGACGGTCGAACAGCGCCTTGCGCTCCGGGTTCGCCGCCGCCCAGGCGTCAAACGAGGTCTGCCAGACGGCGCGCTCCTCGGCGGCGCGGCCCTTCAGCGCACGCGTGTGGGCGATGACGTCGTCGGCGACGACGAAGTTCTGCTCGGGGTCGAAGCCGAGGACCTTCTTCGTCGCGGCGAGCTCGTCGCCGCCGAGCGCGGAGCCGTGGATCTTGCCGGTGTTCTGCTTGCCCGGCGACGGCCAGCCGATGATGGTGCGCAGGATGATGAGCGACGGCTTGGCCGTCTCGCCCTTCGCGGCCTCGAGCGCGCCGTAGAGCTCGGCGACGTCCTCGACGTACTCGCCGGTCTTCTTCCAGTCCACGACCTGCACGTGCCAGCCGTACGCCTCGTAGCGCTTGGCGACATCCTCGGTGAACGCCACGTTCGTGTCGTCCTCGATGGAGATCTGGTTCGAGTCGTAGATCGCGATCAGGTTGCCGAGCTCCTGGTGGCCGGCAAGGCTCGACGCCTCGGAGGTGACGCCCTCCTGCAGATCGCCGTCGCCGGCGATCACATAGGTGTAGTGGTCGAACGGCGAGGTGCCCGCGGCGGCGTCCGGATCGAACAGGCCGCGCTCGTAACGGGCCGCGTACGCGAAGCCGACCGCCGAGGCGAGGCCCTGGCCCAGCGGGCCCGTGGTGATCTCGACGCCCTTGGTGTGGCCGTACTCGGGGTGACCCGGGGTCAGCGAGCCCCAGGTGCGCAGCGCCTTGAGGTCGTCGAGCTCGAGCCCGAATCCACCCAGGTACAGCTGCACGTACTGGGTGAGCGACGAGTGGCCGGCCGACAGGATGAACCGGTCGCGTCCGACCCAATGGGTGTCCGTGGGATCGTGGCGCAGCACACGCTGGTACAGCAGGTACGCCGCCGGCGCCAGGCTCATCGCGGTGCCCGGGTGGCCGTTGCCCACCTTCTCCACCGCGTCCGCTGCCAGGACGCGGGCGGTGTCCACCGCGCGCCGATCGATCTCATCCCAACGCAGTTCCGACACCGGGCCGCCTTTCTGTGGAGTGCGCCCAAGAATGTGGCCGGCTCGCGGCCCTTGTCCGGATGGAGAAGGGGGAATCGGCGACGGGCGCGCGTGTCTCTCAGCATAGCGAAGGGGCATACCGCCCAGGCCATGCGAGCCGTCTATGTGACAGAGTCTTGCGAAGCCCGGGTCGCCGCCGGTGACATCGCGGTGTCGCGGGAGTCACGTTCTGCTCACGCCGCGGGACCACCCGATGTGATCCCTCCGTTTCGGCGGCGTCGCCGAAACGGCCCGTGTGCCGGTGCCCGCCCGCGGGCGGGGTGCGACACGCCGATGCCCTAGACTTGGGGGGATTCTGCAGGCAGCGATTGCGGGGGCCATGGACAGCACGAAAACGGCCGGGACCGAGGCATCCGTCGACGGATCCCGCCGGGCTCCGCAGAGCTTCGGCCGCACCGTCCGCGCGTACATCGCGCTGATGAAGCCGCGCGTGCTCGAGCTGCTGCTGGTCACGACCGTGCCGGTCATGATCCTCGCGCAGGGCGGCTTCCCTGATGTGTGGCTGGTCGTCGCGACCGTCATCGGCGGCACCGCGAGCGCCGGCTCCGCCGCCGCGTTCAACATGTACCTCGACCGCGACATCGACGCGCACATGCAGCGCACGGTGAACCGTCCTCTCGTCACCGGCGAGGTCTCGCCGCGCGGCGCGCTGATCTTCGCGTGGTCGCTCGCGGTGTTCTCGACCGTGTGGCTGTGGCTCACCACGAACTGGCTGGCGGCGACGCTGTCGGCCGCCGCCATCTTCTTCTACGTCGTGATCTACACGATGATCCTCAAGCGCCGCACCGAGCAGAACATCGTCTGGGGCGGCATCGCAGGCTGCTTCCCGGTGCTGATCGGCTGGACCGCGGTGACCGGCTCGCTCGCGTGGCCGCCCGTCATCCTGTTCACGCTCGTGTTCCTCTGGACGCCGCCGCACTACTGGCCGCTCTCGATGAAGTACAAGGACCAGTACGAGAACGTCGACGTGCCCATGCTCGGCGCGACGCGCGCCGGCTCGCAGGTGGGCCTCCAGGTGATCCTGTACGCGTGGGCCACCGTCGTGTGCTCGCTGCTGCTGATCCCCGTCGCCGACATGGGCCTCGTCTACACGGTGTCGTCGCTGGTCTTCGGCGGTTGGTTCATCTACGAGTCGCACGTGCTCTACAACCGCGCCGTGCGCGGCACCGAGCCGCGCCCGATGCGCGTGTTCCACGCCTCGATCACGTACCTCACGCTGCTGTTCGTTGCGATCGCGGTCGACCCGCTGCTCCCGTTCTGACCTCGGGTCGGGCCCGTCCCACTTTCGCCGGCACCACAGAGTCGGAGATCGACACCGACGCGGGCGAGCTGCGCCTGGTACATCCGACCTCCCGCTGATCTCCGACTCTGTGGTGGGGGACAGGTTCCTCCACACGGGTCGCTCGGCCCGGGTTGCCCACAGCTCTGACCGGACGCCCGCATCGCGTCCGCAGCGGGGGTCATGCTGGCGTGGTGAACGACCGCAGCGCACGAGCCGCCGAACGGGTGGCGCGCAGCGCGCGCGAGATCGTGCGCTCCGTACGGCTGCACGGTGGCATCGCGCGTGCGACCACCCTCCAGCGTGAGGGGTATTCGCGTCACTACCTGCGGCTCGCGATCCAGCAGGGGGCGCTCCGGCGGGTGGCACGGGACTGGGTCGCTGTTCCGGATGCCGACGCCGAGCTGGTCGCCGCGGCCCGGGGTGGCGCGGTCCTGACGTGCGTCTCTGCGGCTCGGCGCGCGGGGCTGTGGGTCCTCACCGAGGACCGGCCGCACGTCGCGGTCAAGCCGCACGCGCGCGGCGGGAGAGCGGGAACGGCAGCCGTCCATTGGGCCGAACCGCTCGTGCCGCGGCATCCCGACGCGCTGGTGGACCCGATCGAGAACGTGCTCGCCCTCGTCGCGGCGTGCCGGCCGCGGGAGGAGGCGCTCGCGATCTGGGAGTCGGCACTGCGGCAGGACCTGGTCGACCGTGCGCAGCTGGATCGGCTGCCGCTGCCCGCCGCGGCGCGTGCGATACGGGAAGAGGCGCAGGCGTTCGCCGACTCGGGCCTCGAGACGATCTTCGCCACCAGGCTGCGATGGCTCGGAGTGCGGATCCTGGCGCAGATCTGGATCCTGGGGCACCCCGTCGACCACCTCATCGGAGACCGGCTCGTCGTGCAGATCGACGGTGGGCACCATGTCGGGCCCCAGCGCGAGGCGGACATCGCCCACGATGCCGTTCTTCGGCTGAGCGGCTACACGGTGTTCCGCTTCGGGTATCACCAGCTGCTCTCGGACTGGCCCTTCGTGCAGGCGACGATCATGCAGGCGATCGCGCAGGGCCTGCATCGCGCGTCGTGACGTCGCGCGCCCGGCCGTGGTGCGGCCCCTCCACGCGCGCCACGAAGTCGGAGATCAACACGGAGTCGGTGCGCGCCGGTGTCTGCGCACCGGTTCTGTGGCGATCTCCGACTTCGTGGTGCCGCACGACGGGGATACGCGAGAGGCCGCCCGGCGAACCGGGCGGCCTCTCGCGTCGTGCGCGCTTCGTCAGCGAGCGGCGACGGTCCCCACGCCTTCTCCACGCGCCGCTGACGCGTCGCGCGGAGCCTCCGGGCGCGTGGGCCCAGCCTCGGCCTCGGCGTCGGCCGGCTCCTCAGCCGCCGCGGGCGCGGCGTCGGTCGTCGCCTTCGGGGCCTCGGGCGCCTCGAGGGCGGTCTCGGCCTCGGAGCTCCAGTCGATGGGCTCGACGACCTCGACCGGCGGGTGCGGGCGGAGCGTCGAGAGGGCGGCGACGCCGAGCGCCAGCAGGATGCCGATGACGCCGGCGCCGATGAGGATCGAGCCGAGCTGGGCGATCGACTGGCCGACGTAGACGTCGACGCCGGTCGCGCTGCCGTCGGTCAGCGTCGTGGTCATCGTGCCGAGCTTGTCGGTGGTGATGTACCAGCCGCCGGCGATCGTCGCCGCGGAGACGGCGACGAGGCCCCAGAACGGGATGCTGCGGGTGAGACGGGGACGGGTGGACATGTGTCGATCACTCCTCGGGATGCGCGACCCCGGTGGTCGCGGCATCCCACCATGGCAAACCAGTCCGTGCGGCGCCAATCGGGTTGCTATGGATCAGCTGTGCGCGACCTCGGCCGCCGGCGCCTTCAGGCGGAGGATGACGACCGTCATCGTCGCCGCAGCGAGCGCCGCGAGCACCATGTGCACGCCCACCGCGAGCTCGGGCAGGCCGTTGCGCGCCTGGTACAGGCCCACCGCGATCTGCACGAACTCGACGGCGAGCAGGATGAGGGTCCAGCGGAACAGCAGCGGGGCGGCCGCGCGGACGCGCCAGCCCGCCACGACCAGCGCCACAGTGAGGGCGAACAGCGCGTAGCCCGGCCACGCGTGGACGTGCTCGAGCAGCTCGGCGTTGAAGCCGTTGCGGCCGGCCGCGGCGTCGCCCGAGTGCGGCCCGGCTCCGGTGGTCAGCACGCCGAACGCGATCGTGAGCGCCATCGCGAGCGTCGTGACGTGCGCGAGGATCGCGTGCCAGCGCGGCACCACGAGCGTGCGGGGCCCGGCGGGCTGCGACATCCGCACCAGGAACGCGGCGGTGACGCACACCAGCGCCAGGGACGAGACGTAGTGGAAGCCGACGATGAAGGGGTTGAGGCCGGTGAGGACGGTGATGCCGCCGACGATCGCCTGCGCGCCGACGCCGCCGAGCACGATGACCGCGAGCACGTAGAGGTCGCGCCGCTCCGTGCGGATCTTCAGGACCAGCACGAGGACGATCGCCGCGAGGATGCCCACGAGGCCGGTCAGCGTGCGGTTGCCGAACTCGATGATGCCGTGGATGCCCATCTCGGGGATCGGCACGAGCGACTCCGGGGTGCAGAGGGGCCAGGTGGGGCAGCCGAGGCCCGAGCCGGTGAGGCGCACCGCACCGCCGGTCGCGATGATCGTCACCTCGGCGATGAACGACAGCCACGCGAACACGCGGATCCGGCCGTCGACGCGGTCGGGGAGCCACCGCCAGAAGCGCTGCCAGATTCCCGGGGCGGTGGTCGTGGACTGCGGCGCGGACATGCTGGGGGTGCCTCCTGGCAGAGGCTCCACGTGCTGCGCGTGACGAACGGGGCGCGTCCGCGGCGGGGTGGAGCCTGTAGAATCGAGGGGTCGGTTGCGCACGCACTTGCAGCGCCGCGCACCACTGACAGTCTAGGCGCGATGATCGGCGCCGCTTGAGAGGGCCCGAGAAGCGGCATCCCCCCTCCGGTATCTCCACCGGAGAACACGGATGCCGGGACGGATGACACCGCCAGGGCCCGGAGGAGAACGTGACGATGTCTGATGTGCTGATCGATCGCCCTGAGCTGGAAGGCCTGGGCGTCTACGAGTTCGGCTGGCACGATGCCGACGCCGCGGGAGCGAGCGCCAGGCGCGGCCTGAGCGACCTCGTGGTCCGCGACATCTCGGCTCTGAAGGCCGAGCCGGAGTGGATGCTCAAGACCCGCCTCAAGGGCCTGCAGCTCTTCGAGCGCAAGCCGATGCCCACGTGGGGCGCGGATCTCAGCGAGATCGACTTCGACAACATCAAGTACTTCGTGCGGTCGACGGAGAAGCAGGCGGGCTCCTGGGAGGAGCTGCCCGAAGACATCCGCAACACGTACGAGAAGCTCGGCATCCCCGAGGCGGAGCGTCAGCGCCTCGTCGCCGGTGTGGCCGCCCAGTACGAGTCCGAGGTCGTGTACCACCAGATCCGCGAGGACCTGGAGGAGCAGGGTGTCATCTTCATGGACACCGACACCGCCCTCCGCGAGCACCCCGAGTTCTTCGAGGAGTATTTCGGCACCGTGATCCCCGCGGGCGACAACAAGTTCGCCGCGCTCAACACGGCGGTGTGGTCGGGCGGCTCGTTCGTCTACGTGCCGCCGGGCGTTCACGTCGAGATCCCGCTGCAGGCCTACTTCCGCATCAACACCGAGAACATGGGCCAGTTCGAGCGGACCCTCATCATCGCCGACGAGGGCTCGTACGTGCACTACATCGAGGGCTGCACCGCCCCGATCTACAAGAGCGACTCGCTGCACTCGGCCGTCGTCGAGATCATCGTGAAGAAGAACGCCCGCGTGCGCTACACGACGATCCAGAACTGGTCGAACAACGTCTACAACCTCGTCACCAAGCGCGCCGTCGCGCACGAGGGCGCGACGATGGAGTGGATCGACGGCAACATCGGGTCGAAGGTCACGATGAAGTACCCGTCCATCTTCCTGATGGGCGAGCACGCCAAGGGCGAGACCCTCTCGGTCGCCTTCGCGGGCCCCGGTCAGCACCAGGACGCCGGCGCGAAGATGATCCACATGGCGCCGTACACGCAGTCGTCGATCGTCTCGAAGTCGATCGCCCGCGGCGGCGGCCGCGCCGGCTACCGCGGCGAGGTCCGCGTCGACGCCAACGCGCACCACAGCGCCAACACCGTGCGCTGCGACGCGCTGCTGGTCGACACGATCTCGCGCTCCGACACGTACCCAGCCATCGACATCCGCGTCGACGATGTGCAGCTCGGCCACGAGGCCACGGTCTCGAAGGTCAGCGAGGAGCAGCTCTTCTACCTGATGAGCCGCGGCATGCCCGAAGACGAGGCCATGGCCATGATCGTGCGCGGCTTCATCGAGCCGATCGCGCGGGAGCTGCCCATGGAGTACGCGCTCGAACTCAACAAGCTCATCGAGATGGGCATGGAAGGATCCGTCGGCTAGATGAGCCCCGTCACCTCGGCCCCCACCGTTCCCGGCGCGAAGGGCCACACCGATGGCGCCGGTGCTTTCGTGCCCGTGCAGACCCGCTCCGAGCGACCCTGGTCGTTCGACCCGACCGCCTTCGACGTGCCCACGGGCCGCGAGGTCAACTGGAAGCACACGCCGATCGCCCAGCTGAAACCCCTGTTCACCGATGAGCCCGGACCCCACGGCGTCATCGAGGTCGACGTCGCAGGCCCCGAGGCGCTCGTCCAGGAGCGCCTGCTCGTGGGCGCCGCGCCCCGCGGCGAGGTCTTCCAGCCCGAAGACCTGCCCAGCGCGATCGCGTGGAAGCAGGAGACCGAGGCGCCGCTGCTGCGCATCCCGGCCGGCGCGGAGTTCTCCGAGCCGATCGTCGTGTCGCTGAAGGGCACCGCCGGTCTCGCGCACGCCCACGTCGTGATCGAGGCGCAGGCGAACTCCCATGCGACGGTGGTCTTCCGCCACACCGGCACCGCGCACCACGCGCAGAACGTCGAGATCATCGTCCGCGAGGGCGCCCACCTCGAGCTGGTCACCGTGCAGCGCTGGGACGACGACGCCGTGCACGTCTCGTCCCACCAGGCCCGCGTCGACCGGGATGCGACCCTCCGCCACGTCGTCGTCAGCTTCGGCGGCGGCGTCGTGCGGGTGAACCCGAGTGTCGAGCTCGCCGGCACCGGTTCGCGCGCCGAGCTCTACGGCCTCAGCTACTCCGACTCGGGGCAGCACCTCGAGAGCCAGGTGTACCTGCACCACAAGGGCGCCGAGACCTCCGGCGACGTGCTGTACAAGAGCGCCCTGCAGGGCGCCGCCGCCCGCACGGCCTGGATCGGCGACGTCCTCATCGGACCGGATGCCGTCGGCACCGACTCGTACGAGGCCAACCGCAACCTCGTCCTCACCGAGGGCGCGCGCGCCGAGTCGATCCCGAACCTCGAGATCGAGACGGGCGACATCCGCGGCGCCGGCCACGCGAGCGCGACGGGTCGATTCGACGACGAGCAGCTCTTCTACCTGCAGGCGCGCGGCATCCCCGAGGACGAGGCGCGACGCCTGGTCGTGCTCGGCTTCCTCGCCGAGATCGTGCAGAAGATCGGTGTCGAAGACCTCGAGGCGGAGCTGTTCGCCGCGATCGAGGAAGAACTCGCCAAGGAGGCCGGCCTGTGACCGCTCAGCGCGTGTGCGCCCTCAGCGACCTCGTCCAGGACGAGGCCACCCGGGTCGAGGTGGACGGCGTCGCGATCGCCGTCGTGCTCGACTCCAACGGCGAGGTCCACGCGATCGGCGACGTCTGCACGCACGGCGACATCTCGCTGTCGGAGGGTTTCGTCGACGGTGAGACGCTGGAGTGCTGGGCCCACGGCTCGGCGTTCTCGCTGCGCACCGGCAAGCCCCTCAATCTCCCCGCGTACGAGCCGGTCCCGGTCTTCGCGGTCACCGTCGACGGCGATGACGTGCTCATCGACGCGACCGTCAAGCTCGAAGTGAACTGAAGAAGGTACTGAAGAATGTCTGTTCTCGAGATCCGCGACCTCCACGTGACGGTCGAGACGGATGCCGGCACCACGCCGATCCTCAATGGTCTGACGCTCACGATCCGCACGGGTGAGACCCACGCGATCATGGGCCCCAACGGCTCGGGCAAGTCGACGCTCGCGTACACGATCGCCGGCCACCCCAAGTACAACGTGACGAGCGGCTCGATCACGCTCGACGGCGAGGACGTCCTCGAGATGTCGGTCGACGAGCGTGCGCGCGCGGGCCTGTTCCTCGCGATGCAGTACCCGGTCGAGATCCCGGGCGTCACCGTCACCAACTTCCTGCGCACCGCGAAGACGGCGATCGACGGCGAGGCGCCCTCGATCCGCACGTGGACGAAGGACGTCAAGGCGTCGATGAAGAACCTCCGCATGGACCCGAAGTTCGCGTCGCGCAACGTCAACGAGGGCTTCTCGGGCGGCGAGAAGAAGCGCCACGAGATCCTCCAGCTCGAGCTGCTCAAGCCGCAGATCGCCGTGCTCGACGAGACCGACTCCGGCCTCGACGTCGATGCGCTGAAGATCGTCTCGGAGGGCGTCAACCGCGCCAAGGCGGAGACCGACCTCGGCGTGCTGCTCATCACGCACTACACGCGCATCCTCCGCTACATCCACCCCGACTACGTGCACGTGATGGTGAACGGGCGCATCGTCGAGGAGGGCGGCCCCGAGCTCGCCGATCGCCTCGAGGACGAGGGCTACGACCGCTTCCTGCCCGCGGGCGAAGAGGAGTCGGCCGAGGCCCCCGTCGCCAGCGAAGCGTAGGATCGACGCTATGACGGCGACGCTCACCCCTGAGAAGTACGACGAGGTGACCGAGGCTCTCAAGGACGTGATGGACCCCGAGCTCGGGATCAACGTCGTCGACCTCGGCCTCATCTACGACCTCGCGTGGGACGACGAGAACGACGCGCTGGTCATCCACATGACCCTCACGTCGGCGGGCTGCCCGCTCACCGACGTGCTCGAGGAGCAGACGGCTCAGGCCCTCGACGACATCGTCGAGCGGTTCCGCATCAACTGGGTGTGGATGCCGCCGTGGGGTCCGGAGCGCATCACCGACGACGGGCGCGACATGATGCGCGCCCTCGGCTTCGCGATCTGACACCTGCGCGACGCCTTCGGGTCGTTGACGCGGGCGGGCGGGCGTGTGCCACACTCGGCCTATGCCGGGGAAGCTGAGACGTGTCGTGTCCGCGGTCGGCGCTGCCGGCCTGATCGTTGCGGCGGTGACGGGTTGCACCTTCGCGGAGGCCTCCTCCGCGCCGACGCCGAACCCCGCGCCGACGGTGAACCCGGACCCGGGCGCTGACGCGCTGGCGACGGTCACGCGCGCCCAGGTCGACGCGGCGGTCGACGACCTGGCTGCCTCGGTGGAGACGGCGATGGATGCCTCGGGCACACCCGGGATCGCCGTCGGCGTGGTGTATCAGGGCGAGGTGCTGTACGCCGACGGCTTCGGCGTGCGCGACCTCGACAGCGGCGACGCCGTCGACGCCGACACGGTGTTCCCGCTCGCGTCGGTGTCGAAGTCGATCGGCGCGAGCGTCGTCGCGCGCGCCGTCGACGAGGGCTACGTCTCGTGGGACACCCCGCTGGCCGAGCACCTGGACGGCTTCACCCTGTCGGACCCGTACGTCGGCTCGCACGTGACGATCGCCGACATGTATGCGCACCGGTCGGGGCTCTACAAGCACGCGGGCGATGAGCTCGAGGAGATCGGCTTCGACCGCGCGACGATCCTCGAGCGGCTGGGTCTGATCCCGCTCGCGCCGTGGCGTGCCACTTACGCGTACGGCAACTTCGACATCACGGCGGCCGGTGAGGCGGTCGCGACCGCGGCCGGCGAGGATTGGGCAGACCTGTCGGACCGGCTGGTCTACGAGCCGCTCGGCATGACGTCGACGAGCTCCCGGTACGCCGAGCTCGAGTCGCGCGACAACCGCGCGCTCGGACACATGCAGCTGGACGGCGAGTGGGTCGTCACACCGGATCAGCGCCAGCCCGACCAGCAGTCCCCGGCGGGCGGCGTCAGCTCGAGCGTCACCGACCTCACGACGTGGCTGTCGATGCTGCTGGCGAGCGGCGAGCACGACGGGGAGCCCTTCATCGAGGCGTCCTCGCTCCTTCCCGCCATGTCGCCGCAGATCGTGGGATCGCCGCCGACCTCGCTCGGGGCGCGGGCCGGCTACTACGGGTACGGATTCAACGTCGGAACGACGGCCGGGGGACTGGTCGACGTCAACCACTCCGGGGCGTTCCTCCTGGGCACGGGCACCGTGTTCAAGCTGCTGCCGGGCGCGGGTCTCGGCATCGTCGTGCTGTCGAACGCGTCCGCCAACGGCGTGCCCGAGGGCATCGCCGCGCGCTTCCTCGACATCGCGCAGTACGGCGCCGAACGCCGTGACTGGCTGCCGCTGTTCATGCAGGTCTTCGCGGGGGAGTCGGCGCCCTTCGGCTCGCTCGTCGGCGAGACGGCGCCGACGGATCCCGATCCGGCGCAGGCCCTCGAGGCCTACACGGGGGAGTACGGCAACGACTACTTCGGTCCTGCCACCGTCGCGCTGGTCGGCGACGAGCTCCAGCTCTCGCTCGGGCCCACCGGCCGGTGGGCGCTCGAACACTGGTCGGGCGACGAGTTCGTCTTCCGCCCGTTCAGCGAGAACGCGCCGCCGGGGTCGATCTCCACGGCGACGTTCGACGGCGGCACGCTCGTGCTCGAGTACTTCGATCAGCACGACCTCGGCACCTTCACACGGTGACTCACTCGGCGGCGCCGCGCCGCCGGATCGGTAGGGTCGAGGGGTGAGCGTCACCCCCCTTCGAGCCCTGCCCATCGACGAGCTGCGTCAGCGCACGAGCACGAAGTGGCGCAAGTACGGGGAGGACGTCCTGCCGTTCTTCGTCGCCGAGACGGACTACGCGCTGGCACCGGCGATCACCGAGGTGCTGACGCGTGCTGTGCAGCTCGGCGACACGGGCTACACCCCGCCCGAGCCGGGTGTGCGGGAGGCGTTCGCCGGCTTCGCCGATCGCCGCTGGGGCTGGACCGTGGACCCCTCGCACGTCTTCTGGACCGGCGACGTGATGATGGGCGTCGTCGAGATCCTGCGCCGGGTGATCGATCCCGGCGACCGCGTGGTCGTGATGCCGCCGGTGTACCCGCCGTTCTACGACACCGTGGAGGAGGCGGGCGGGGTCGTGGAGCGCGTGCCGCTCCTCGCGACCGGTGCCGGGTGGGATATCGATCTCGCGGGCGTCGAAGCCGCCCTCGCAGCGGGGGCGCGGTCGGTCCTGCTGTGCAACCCCCACAACCCCACCGGCACGGTGCACGCGCCCGACACGCTCGCGGCCCTCGCCGACATCGCGGAGCGCTTCGGCGCGACTGTCGTCAGCGACGAGATCCACGGCCCGCTCACCTACGCCACGAAGCCGTTCACGCCGTTCCTCACGGCGTCGCCGGCCGCGGGGCGCGTCGGCTACGCCGTCACGAGCGCGAGCAAGACGTTCAACCTCGCCGGCCTCAAGTGCGCGGTGATGATCGCGGGCGGCGACGCCCAGGCCAAGGTGCTGCGCTCCCTGCCGTGGGAGGTGGAATGGCGCACCGGCCTGTTCGGGGCGCTGTCGAACGTCGCCGCCTACTCCGCCGACAGCGACGAGTGGCTGGCGAGCCTGCTCGCGGCCCTCGACGCCAACCGGCTGCTGCTGGCCGAACTGCTCGCCGAGCAGCTGCCGGAGGCGCGCTACCTTCCGCCCGACGCCGGGTTCCTCGCGTGGGTCGACCTCTCCGCCTACGGCTGGGGTGACAACCCGGCCGTCAAGGTGCTGCGCGACGCGAAGGTGGCGCTGCACCACGGGCCGCTGTTCGGCGCCGAGGGCAAGGGCTTCGTGCGCATCAACTTCGGCTGCGACCCCGACCTGCTCCGCGAGGCGGTGGAGCGCGTCGGCGCCCTGGCGCGCTCGTGACCGCCGAGCCCGGCTCCGCCCCGGCCACCGGGGTCTGGCAGGGCCGCTTCCTGTGGGTGACGGTCGGCGCCGTCGCGCTCATCTTCCTGGCGGCGATGCAGTCGCTCGCCGTCACGACGGTGATGCCGGTCGTGAGCGCGGATCTCGACGGCGAGCGTCTCTACGCCGTGGCCTTCGCGGGAACCCTCGCGACGAGCGTCATCGGCATGGTCGCGGTCGGCGCCTGGTGCGACCGCGGCGGTGTGCTGGCCCCGCTCAGCACCGCGGTCGCGCTGTTCGTCGTCGGCCTCCTCATCGCGGGACTGGCGCTGACGATGCCGGCTCTGGTCGCCGGACGCCTGGTGCAGGGTCTCGGCACCGGCGGTCAGACGGTGGCCCTCTACGTCGTGGTCGCACGGGTGTATCCCGGCGCGATGCACGGGCGCGTCTTCGCGGCCTTCTCGGCGGCGTGGGTCGTCCCCTCCCTCATCGGGCCCTTCCTCGCCGGTGCGGTGACCGAGTTCCTGCACTGGCGCTGGGTGTTCCTCGGGGTCGCGGTGCTCACGGTCGTCGCCTTCGCGATGGTGGTCGCCCGTCTCCACGGTCTGCCGCTCGGCACCGACGAACCCGCGACCGGCCGGATCGCACCTCGCCTCGCGTGCGCGGTCGCGGTGGCCGTCGGCGCCCTCGGGCTGAGTCTCGCGGGCGAACTCGGGCCGTGGGCGTGGGCGGCGGTGGCAGCATCCGTCCTCGTCATCGCGCTGGCCTCACGACCGCTGCTGCCGCGCGGAACGCTCGTGGCCGCCCGGGGCCTGCCGAGCGTCGTGCTCATGCGCGGCCTCATCGCGGGAGCGCTGTTCGGCGCAGAGATCTACGTCCCGTACCTGCTGATCGACGGCTATGGGTTCTCGCCGACGTGGGCCGGGCTCGGGCTCACCGCCGCCGCGCTCGCGTGGGCGGTCGCCGCCGACGTGCAGGGGCGTGTCGGCGATCGGCTGGGCAACACCCGCATCACCCTCATCGGAACCGCGCTGCTCGTGACCGCGCTCGTCATCGGGGCGGCGACCGCGCTGCTCGCGCTGCCGGCCGCGGTGCTCATCGCGGGGTGGGGTCTCGCGGGCGGCGGCATGGGGCTCATGTACCCGCGCCTGACCGTGCTGACACTGGCGTACTCGACCCCGCAGAACCAGGGGTTCAATTCGTCGGCGCTGTCGATCTCGGACGCCGTCGGCTCGGCGTCGTCGATCGCGGTCATGGGTCTCGTCTTCACCGCACTGGTGGGGACGGATGCCGGCTTCCCTGCGGTGTTCGCGATCGCCGTGGTGCTCGCGCTCGGCGCGCTGGTGCCGGGCCTGAGGCTCGGTCACGCGCACGAGGCGACGCGACGAGGCTGAGCCGGCGGGGCTCAGTTCTCCGCTCGGCCCAGACGCCAGTAGCCCATGAACGCGACGGCGCGGCGGTCGACGCCGCGCTCGGTGACGAGGTGGCGGCGCAGGGCCTTGATCGCACCGGCCTCGCCGGCGAGCCACGCATAGAGGCGCGCGCTCTTCAGCGCCGCCCCGCCCTTGGCAGTGCGCGGCACCTCCCACAGGATGTCGGTGTCGATGTCGACCTCCTCGACGTCCGCGCCGGCGCCCGCGGGAACCAGTCGGGCCGCGGCATCCGTCACCGACTCCACGAGGTGCGCGTGACGCTCGCCGTCCGCGCGCGCGCCGATGCGGTACTCGAACCCGGGATGCTGCGGGAAGTAGGCGGCGTCGTCGGCGTGCGGCAGCTCGACCGCGACCACTCCGCTGGCGTCGCGGGGGAGCTGCTCGAGGATCGCGGCGATCGCAGGCGCCGCGGTCTCGTCGCCGGCGAGCAGGATCGAGTCGACGCGGGCAGGCGGCACGAAGTCGATGCCGAAGCTCACGCCGCTGTGGGCGGTGGTCGGCGCGAAGATGAGCACCTCGTCGCCCACCTGCGCGCGATCGATCCAGTCGGAGGCGGGGCCGATCACGTCATGCGAGACCATGTCGACGTCGACCTCGCTGAGGTGGTTGCGCACGTAACGCGTCGTGTAGGTGCGGAATGGCAGGCGCTGCTCCTCGGGCAGCTCGCGCCACTGCGTGTACCAGTCGTCGCCGAGGGGCATCGCGTCGAGGCCGAGTGTGCGCGTGGGGAACACGATCTTGATGCGCTGGTCGAGGCCGGGGTCGCCGTAGTCGGCGAGGTCGTCGCCGCCGAAGGTGAAGCGGCGGAAGCTGGGCGTGACATCGGCGATGGCCGTCACGCGCGCACGAAAGAAGCGGGAGGGCACGTCGGTGTCGGTCATCGTCAGGCTCCTGTCGGCAGGGGAGTGGGGGCCGCGGCGGGCGGGGCAGCGGCGGCGGAGACGCGGGGCGACACGTGGTGCCGGCCGCGGGGGAGGACGATGGGCGAGCCCGACACGGGATCGGGTACGACCAGAGCGTCGAGGTCGAAGACCTCGCGGATGAGTTCGCCGGTCATGACGTCGCGGGGTGCGCCGCTCGCGACGACGCGGCCTGCGCGCAGCGCGAAGAGGTGGTCGGCGTACCGGGCGGCGAGGTTCATGTCATGCAGGACCATCACGATCGTCGTGCCGCGGTCGCGGTTGAGGTCGGTGAGGAGGTCGAGCACCTCGACCTGGTGCGCGACGTCGAGGAAGGTGGTGGGCTCGTCGAGCAGCAGGATGTCGGTCTCCTGCGCGAGTGCCATCGCGATCCACGCGCGCTGGCGCTGTCCGCCCGACAGCTCGTCGACCGAGCGGTCGGCGAGCTCCTCGATGCCCGTGGCGGCGAGAGCCTGAGCGACGACCTCGTAGTCGTGCGAGCTCCAGCGTGCCAGCAGCTTCTGGTGCGGGTGCCGCCCGCGACCGACGAGGTCGGCGACGGCAATTCCCTCCGGGGCGATCGGGCTCTGGGGGAGGAGCCCCAGGGTGCGCGCGATCTCCTTCGTCGCGCGGCCGTGCAGGGCCTTGCCGTCCAGGATGACCTGGCCGTCACGCGGCGAGATGAGACGCGCGAGCGCGCGCAGGAGGGTCGACTTGCCGCACCCGTTCGCGCCCACGATCGCGGTGATGCGACCGGGCGGGATCACGAGATCGAGACCCTCGACGATCGTGCGGTCACCGTACGACAGCGTCAGGCGCTCCGCCGACAGGCTGTGGGATTCGGTCATAGTGAGCCTCCGGAGCGGTTCGTCCTGATGAGGAGGTAGATGAGGAAGGGGGCGCCGAGCACGCCGGTGACGACCCCGACCGGATAGCGGCTGTCGAATGCGAACTGTCCCAAGAGGTCCGACAGCTGCACCAGGAGCGCGCCGACGAGGGCGGACGGCAGCAGCAGCGAGCCGCCAGGGCCGACGATGCGCGCCGCGATGGGGCCGGCCATGAACGCGACGAACGCGATCGGGCCGGTGGCGGCTGTCGCGAACGCGAGCAGCGCGACCGCCGCGACGATCACCACCACCCGGGTGCCCTGAAGACGGATGCCGAGGCTCGCGGCCGCGTCGTCGCCGAGGCGCAGGACGTTCAGGTCACGACCCTTGGCCAGCAGCGCCGGCACGAGCACGACGCTCGCGATCGCGAGAGGGAGCACCGTGGACCAGGTCGCCCCGTTCAGGCTCCCGGTGAGCCAGCGCATCGCCGCCTGCAGGTCGTAGGCGGGCGCTTTCGAGAGCACGTATGTGACCGCCGCGTCGAGCATGGCGGCGACGCCGATGCCGATGAGGATCAGGCGCGTGCCGGCGAATCCGCCCTTGTTCGAGAGCAGGTAGATGGCGAGGGCGGTCGCGAGGCCGCCCACGACGGCGAGCACGGACACCGCGGTCTCGCTGAGCGACAGGATGACGATGCCGAACACCGCCGCCGCGCTCGCCCCGGCGGTGATGCCGATGATGTCGGGCGACGCGAGCGGGTTGCGCAGCATCGTCTGGAACGTCACGCCTGCGATGCCGAACGCGAATCCCGCGAGGATCGCGAGGACCGCGCGTGGCAGGCGCAGCTCGCCGACGGTGAACGAGGCGCCCGGCACGGTCTGACCGAGGATCACACGGCCGACCTCGTCGAGGCCGTAGAACGTCTGCCCGATCATGAGCGACGCGACGAAGACCAGCACGACGCCGATGGCGAGGGCCGCGGTCACGAGGACCCGCCGACGGCTGCGGCGCCGTCGTCCGGCGACGACCGCCTGCGCGGTGGGACGGAGCATGGTGTCGGTGCTCACAGCTCTCGCACCTTCTGCCTGCGGACGATCCAGATGAAGAACGGAGCGCCGATGAGCGCCGTGAGGATGCCGACCTCGATCTCGTCCGGGCGCGCGATGACACGCCCGACGATGTCCGCGGCGACGAGCAGCACCGCTCCGGCGACCGCCGAGAACGGGAGCAGCCAGCGATGGTCTGTGCCGACGAGCAGGCGGCAGAGGTGCGGGATGATCAGGCCCACGAAGGCGATCGGACCCGCGATCGCCACGGCCGCACCGCACAGGATGACGGCGCCCGCCGACGCGATGAGCCGGGTACGGAGGACGTGCTCGCCGAGGCCGGTCGCGACATCGTCGCCGAGCGCGAGCGAGTTCATGCCGCGTGCGCAGACGAGGGTGATCACCGCGCCGACCGCGAGGACCGGGAGGATCGTCGCGATGCGATCCCAGGTCGCGCCGCCGACCCCGCCGATCTGCCAGAACCGGAAGGTCTCGAGCAGATCGACGCGGGGGAGGAGCACCGCGCTCACGAGCGACATGAAGGCGGCCGAGGTCGCGGCACCCGCGAGGGCCAGCTTGAGCGGCGTCGCGCCGCCCCGGCCGAGGGAGCCGACCGTGTAGACGAACACGGCGGCGCCGCCAGCGCCGATGATCGAGGCCGCGATGAACGCATAGGGGTCCGACATGCCGAAGAACGCGATGCCGATGACGACCGCGAGCGCGGCGCCGCCCGAGATTCCGAGGATGCCGGGGTCTGCCAGCGGGTTGCGGGTCACCGCCTGCATGGCCGCGCCCGACATCGCCAGCGCGGCGCCGACGAGGATCGCGAGCACGGTGCGGGGAACCCGGGCCACCACGGCGGCCTGCGCGACCCCGCTGGTGTCGCCGCCGAGGCCGGCGAGGATGTCGCTCAGCGCGACGTCGCGGACGCCGAACGCCACGCTCGCGATGCAGAGCATCGCGAGCACCGCGAACGACACCGCGAGCCATGCGAGTCGCACCGCTGCCGGGCGCCGCAGGGTTGCGGCATCCGGCAGCGGTGTATGCGTCTCGGTGACAGTCACCCGGTCGAGCTCCTGGCCTCGGTCAGTCGGTCGTGAGGGCGTCGTTGAGCAGCGCGAAGTACTCGTCCACGCCCCAGCCGATGGACAGGGGCGACGGGTTGGCCGAGGCGGCGAGCGGGGTCGCCTCCTCGAGGATCGCGATGCGGCCCTCGGCGATCGCCGGGATCTGCGACAGGAGCGGGTCGGCCTGCAGCTGCGCGATGATCGAGCCGCTCGCGTCTCCGTAGGTGACGAACACGTCGACGTCGGCGAAGCGGTCGGCCTGCTCGGCGCTCACGGTGGTGTAGAACTGCTCGCCGTCCGACTCCTCCTCGACGACGGCCGGCACCGGGAAGCCGAGGCCCTCGAGGAAGCCGGGGCGCGTGTCGAGGCTGGTGTAGAAGCCGACCTGGCTGAAGTCCGACGGGTCGATGTAGGAGAAGAGCACGCGTGAGTCTGCGAGCTCGGGGTAGTTCGCGAGCGCCGCGTCGACCTCGCCGTGCAGCTCCTCGATGAGGGCGTCACCTTCCTCAGCGAGGCCGAGCGCCTGCGAGTTGAGACGGATCATGTCCTCGTACGACGTGCCCCACGCGACCTCGGGGTACGCCACCACGGGCGCGATCTTCGACAGGGTGTCGTACTCCTCCTGCGTGAGGCCGGAGTAGGCGGCGAGGATGACGTCGGGCTGCGTGTCGGCGACGGCCTCGAAGTCGATGCCGTCGGTCTCGTCGAAGAGGACCGGGGTCTCGGCGCCGAGCTCTTCGAGCTTGTCCTCGACCCAGGGCAGCACGCCGTCACCGTCGTCGTCGCCCCACGTGACCTCGGCCATGCCGACGGGCACGACGCCCAGCGCGATCGGCACCTCCTGGTTCGACCACGCGACGGTCGCGACGCGCTCGGGCTTGGACTCGATGACCGTCTCGCCGTACGCGTGCTCGATCGTGACCGGGAAGCCGGCACCCGAACCCGCGGCGGCGGTGTCGTCGGTGTTGTCGGCGGTCGCGCTCGCGCATCCGGCGAGGGCGATCGCGGCGACGGCGAGCATCGCGGTGGCGGCGGCGGGGCGGTTGAGGCGCACGGAATCCTCCGGAAAGTTGTTAGGTAAGGATGCCCTTAGCGAGGGCGGGGTAAGGCCCACCTTACCCAGCCGTTTCTCAGATTGCGAATCCGTTGCGTCACGACAGCGTGGACGCGGAAGCCCCCGGCCGTGCAGCCGGGGGCTTTCGCTGGACGGATGCCTCGGGCCGAGGCATCCATGTCAGTTCTTGGTCTGGTCCGCCTTGCGGACGAGCGCCCACGCACCGGGGATGATCGCGGCGGCCAGCGCCGCCTTGATGAGGCCGCCGACGATGAACGGCAGGAGGCCGACCCCGAGGATCTCACCGAACGAGAGGCCCAGACCCATCACGAAGTTGAGGATGAACGCCATGTACGGGATGCCGAACAGGAACGGCACGGCGCTGGCGGCGGCGAAGCCGAGGAACGCGAGTGCGGGACGGCGGTCCCAGGCGCGCTCGGCGAACCAGCCGGCGACGAACGCCGAGAAGATGAAGCCGATGACGAACCCGAAGCTGGGCTTGCCGATCGCGGCGACGGTGCCCGTGAAGCCGGCGAAGACGGGCAGGCCCGCGAGGCCGACGAGCATGTAGGTCGTGAGCGCCGCGGCACCGCGCCACGCGCCGAGTGCGGCGCCGACGACGATGACGCCCAGCGTCTGCCCCGTGATCGGCACGGGCCAGAGCGGGATCTCGACCTGGGCGAGGAGCGCGACGATCGTGGCGCCGGCGATGACGAGACCGGCGTCGAGGGCGAACGCGCGGGCGCGCGAGGACGGGCGGGCGATGACGTCGGCGAGCACGCGACGCGACGGTGCAGCGGCAATGGTTGACATGGCTCTCAGCCTAGGGCGGGGGATGTGCACCTTTCTGGACGCTATCCACCAATGATGGACGGATCCGCTGTCCGGCTTCTACGAGCCGGGGCGTGCGGGGCGCGCGCGAGCCGGAGCGCACCGGCGAGGAGCGCGACCGCCACCGCCGCGGTGAGGACGCTCGTGCCGGCGACCAGGAGCAGTGCGACGGCCGCGGTGCCGGCCGTCGTCGCGAGGGCGAGCCGCCCGGGGGAGCGCGTGCCCCGTGGCGACGGGATCGCCTCGATGCGGGCGAGCGGCCACGCGACGAACGCCGTCGCCGCGAGCGCGAGCGCCAGCCAGGCAGGACGCGAGAGCCACCACGCGGTGCCGTCGATCGCGGGGAGGGGCAGCGCGGTGACCAACGTTCCGGCCGCGGTCAGCCCGGCGAGGACGAGGAGCACCGGCATGTGCCACAGGTAGACGGTCATCGCGCGCGGCGTGACGGCGTCGATGAGCCGTGCGGGCACCGGGCGGGCGGCGAACCGCGCGAGCCGGCCGCGCAGGAGCGAGAACAGCACCGTGTGGGCGATGCCGACCAGCAGCAGCGCCGTCGTGGGCGGATTGATGTTCGCGACGAGGTCCGGCGAGTGGACGCCTGCGATGAACGAGGTCGCGAGTGCCGCGATCGCCGCGGCGGCGCCGAAGATGCGGGTGTGTTGTGAGAGCGCGTCGATCGTTCCGTCGGCCAGGAAGAAGCCCAGCTGCTGCAGCGTGAGCCACACGAACGCGAGGTTCAGGAAGCCGAGCGCGTCGATGCCGGTGCCGATCCGCATCGCGTCGACCGCGACCGCCGCCGCGGCGAGGGCCGCGATGGTGCGCGCGGGGGCGCGTTCGTGCAGCCGCAGGAGTGCCGGCAGCAGCGCCTGGCAGACGAGGAACACGCCGAGGAACCACAGCGGCTGCGCGAAGCGGAAGCCGGCGAGCGCGACGAGGTCCGGCGGGGTGCCCGCGGCGGCGAGCGCGGCGAGCAGCGCACCCACGGTGGCGATCGTCACCACGGCGGGCAGCAGCAGGCGATGGATCCTCCCGGCGACGAAGTCGATGCCGTCCTGGCCGCGCCGCCGCGCGCGGCGGAAGGCGGTCGCGCCCGAGAAGCCGCCGATCACGAAGAACAGCGGCATCACCTGCAGCAGCCAGCTGAGCGGCACGATCCACGCCGTGCCGTCGCTCGCGTTCACGAAAGACGGAGCGCCGTCGGTCACCGCGACGCCGACCATCATCGCGTGGAGGATGACCACGCCGGCGATGCAACAGGCGCGGACGAGGTCGATCGCGCGATCTCTGCCTGGCGTGGCGGTCGGGGACGGAGCCGTCGCGATGGTGCGGACGATGGTCATGAGGCCTCCTCGGGGTGCGTCCCCGGAAGGCTAAGAAGGCGGTGTGCGCGCCCGCATCGCTCCGCGGTGCCGTTGCGGCGTCACCCCGCAGAGGGATCAGGGAGCCGGTTCGACCAGCCCGGCGTCGTAGGCGAAGATGACGGCGTGCACGCGGTCGCGGGCGCCGAGCTTCGCCAGCACCTTGCCGACGTGTGTCTTCACCGTCTGCTCCGAGATGAACAGCTCTGCGGCGATCTCGGCGTTCGCGCGGCCTCGACCGATCAGCGTGAGCACCTCGCGCTCGCGCTCGGTGAGCTCGCCGAGCGACGCGGCGGCACGCCCGCTCCGGGGCCGGCGCGCGGCGAAGTGCTCGATCATGCGCCTGGTCACACTCGGGGCGAGGAGCGCGTCACCGGCGGCGACGACGCGCACGGCGTGGACGAGGTCCTCAGGAAGGGCGTCCTTCAGCAGGAACCCGCTGGCACCCGCCTCGAGCGCGTCGTACACGTAGTCGTCGATGTCGAACGTCGTGAGCATCAGGATCCGCGGCACGTGGGCGGCCGGGTAGTCCGGACCGAGGATGCGCCGCGCCGCGGCGATGCCGTCCAGCTCCGGCATGCGCACGTCCATCAGCACCACGTCGGGGTCGAGGCGCGCCGACAGCGTCACCGCCTCTTTCCCGTCCGCGGCCTGGCCGACGACGCGCACGTCGTCCTGCGCATCGAGGAGGGCGGCGAAGCCCGCCCGCACCATCGCCTGGTCGTCCGCGATGAGAACACTGATGGTCACGGGGCGCCTCCGGGCATCGGGTCGGGTGGGAGCGGGGCGAGGGGCAGCGCCGCGCGCACGGTCCATCCTCCGTCGGGATCGGGCCCCGCGCTGACGCGGCCGCCGACGAGCGCAGCGCGCTCGCGCATGCCGAGCAGACCGTGCCCGTGCGGGGTGGAAGAGCCGGGGTCGGCGGCGTCGCCCGTCGCGGCGTTGTGCACGACGAGGCGCAGGGTCGCAGCATCCGTCTCGGTCGAGAGCTCGATCCGCGCGTGCGGGGCGTGCCGCACCGCGTTGCTCAGCGCCTCCTGCGTGATGCGGAAGGCCGCGATGTCGACCGCGGTCGGCACCGTCTCCGGCACCGGGGCGAGCGCGGCGTCGATCGTGGCGCCGGCGCGCCGCAGCGCCTCGACGAGATCCGGGATGTCGCCGAGGCCCTGCTGCGGGGCGAGGGCGGCCTGCTGGTCGTCGGTGCGGAGCACTCCGAGCAGTCGTCGCATCTCGGTGAGGCCCTCGCGTGCCGTCTGCGCGATCTCGTCGAACTCGCGCACAGCTTCGTCCGAGAGCCCGGCTACGCGGTACCGCGCGGTCGACGCCTGCACCTGGATGAGCGACATGCCGTGCGCGACGACGTCGTGCAGCTCGCGCGCGATGCGCGTGCGCTCCTCGACGAGGACGCGCCGCGATTGCTCGAGGGCACTGAGCTCGCGCTCGCGGGTGAGCTCTGCCCCCACCCGCAGCCGGCTGGCCACGAGCACCGCGACGAGCAGAGCCGCCCCCGACACCGAGGTGACGATGACGAGATTCACGATCCCCGCGACGACGGGCACGGCGGCGGCCAGCGCGAGGACGACGGCGAGCGTCCCGCCGATGCCGAGCAGCCAGGCCGCCAGGGCGAACCGCCAGCCGTGCATGATCGCGAGCACGCCGATGAAGAGGATGAAGGCGAGCATCGCCGGCACTGACCACGGCCACGGCCAGAGGGCAGCGGGCTGGCCGCCGGGCAGCGGCAACGCGACGGCCGCCACGGTGGCAAGGACGATCGACCAGCGGGGGAAGCGCACGGCCAGGACCGGGGAGGCGCACAGCATCGCACCGAACAGGAACGCGAACGGCGCCGGCTGGTGGTAGAGCGTGATGTGCAGGGGCACCAGGACGGAGAAGAGCACCACGGCCGCGAGCGCCAGCGCACCGAACATGATCGTCGCCGCAGTCGGCCGGCGACGGGACCGCGATGCGGTCGCCAGGGGCGAGGAGGTGTCGCTCACGATGTCATCCTGTCAGTCGTCATGGTTCAGACGGAGGCGGCGACCCGGCGGGCGCGCGCGGTGACGAGCCTGTCGACCAGCAGCCCGAGACCCACCGCGAACACGATGCCGATGCCGGCGCTGAGCAGTGGCTGGTCCTTCAGCCAGGCGCCCGCGAGCAGTCCGATCGCGATGCTGTAGGCCGCCCAGCACAGCCCGGCGGCGACGCTGAGCAGCGCGAACCGCCGCCACGGGTAGGCGAGCGCGCCGGCCGAGAGGTTGACCGCGACCCGGCCCACCGGGATGAACCGCGCGCCGAGGATGAGTCCGGCGCCCCGCCGGTCGAGAGCCGCTCCGGCCCACGCGAACGATCCTGCGACGCGCGGCCGCCGCATCCACGCGAACCGGGTGGTCCCCGTTCGCCTGCCGATGGCGAACGCGATGTTGTCGCCGACCGCGGCGCCCGCGGCGGCGACGAGGCCCAGCGCGACCAGATCGGGACGGCCGGTGGATGCTGCCACCGCCGCCGCGGCGACGAGCACGCTCTCGCTCGGCACCGGCGGGAAGAACCCGTCGATGAGCGCCACGGCGAACATCGCGAGGTACAGCCACGGCGACGAGACAACCTGCAGGACGAGGTCGGAGAGAAGATCCACCCCGGAACGGTATGCACCCGGTACGGGTCGCAGCATCCCTCTGCGGTATCGATCCGGCTCCCTCTGCGGAGGTATTCGGTCGAAGCCGGTCCAGGGGTGCCCCGTATACTGGGAGGCTGGCCGTTCGGCCACCTCCCCATCTCCATCGACGGATCGGACTTCCGCTGTGCTCGCCGTGCACGACCTCGAGATCCGCGTGGGCGCCCGCGTGCTCATGTCGGACGTCTCCTTCCGCGTGTCGGACGGCGACAAGATCGGCCTCGTCGGCCGCAACGGCGCCGGAAAGACGACGCTGACCAAAGTGCTCGCCGGCGACCTCATCCCCGCCGACGGCAAGGTCGAGCGCTCCGGCGAGCTCGGGTATCTGCCGCAGGACCCGCGCTCCGGCGACCCCGAGATGCTGGCACGCACGCGCATCCTCGACGCCCGCGGGCTGGGCACGCTCGCGATCGGCATGCACGAGGCCTCCCTCGCGATGGCCGACGGCGACGAGGCCGTCGCCGCGAAGGCGATGCGCAAGTACGCCAACCTGACGGAGCGCTTCGAGGCGCTCGGCGGCTACGCGGCCGAGGCCGAGGCGGCGTCGATCGCGCACAACCTGTCGCTGCCGGACCGCATCCTCGACCAGCCGCTCAAGACGCTGTCGGGCGGTCAGCGCCGCCGCATCGAGCTCGCGCGCATCCTGTTCTCGGACGCGCAGACGATGATCCTCGACGAGCCCACCAACCACCTCGACGCCGACAGCGTCGTGTGGCTGCGCGAGTTCCTCAAGGGCTACAAGGGCGGGCTGATCGTGATCTCGCACGACGTCGAGCTCGTCGGCGAGACCGTGAACCGCGTGTTCTACCTCGACGCGAACCGCCAGGTCATCGACGTCTACAACATGAACTGGAAGAACTACCTGCGCCAGCGGGTGGCCGACGAGGAGCGCCGCAAGAAGGAGCGCGCCAACGTCGAGAAGAAGGCGACCGTGCTGCAGCAGCAGGCCGCCCGGTTCGGGGCGAAGGCGTCGAAGGCCGCGGCCGCGCACCAGATGGTGGCGCGCGCCGAGAAGATGCTGGCCGGCCTCGACGAGGTGCGCCAGGAGGAGCGCGTCGCGAAGCTGCGCTTCCCGAAGCCCGCCCCCTGCGGCAAGACGCCGCTCATGGCGTCCGGGCTGTCGAAGTCGTACGGCTCGCTCGAGATCTTCACCGACGTCGACCTCGCGATCGACCGCGGCTCGAAGGTCGTCATCCTCGGCCTCAACGGTGCCGGCAAGACGACGCTGCTGCGTATCCTCGCGGGCGTCGACCAGCCTGACACCGGGCAGCTCGAGCCCGGGCACGGCCTCAAGATCGGCTACTACGCCCAGGAGCACGAGAACCTCGACGTCTCGCGCTCGGTGCTCGAGAACATGATGTCGGCGGCGCCCGACATCACGGCGACCGAGGCGCGCAAGGTGCTCGGGTCGTTCCTGTTCACGGGCGACGACGTGCTCAAGCCGGCCGGCGTGCTCTCGGGCGGCGAGAAGACGCGCCTGTCGCTTGCGACCCTGGTGGTGTCGTCGGCGAACATGCTGCTGCTCGACGAGCCCACGAACAACCTCGACCCCGCCTCGCGCGAAGAGATCCTCGGCGCGCTCGCGCACTACGAGGGCGCCGTGGTGCTGGTCTCGCACGACGAGGGCGCCGTGCACGCGCTCAACCCCGAGCGCGTGCTCATCCTCCCCGACGGCGTCGAAGACATCTGGGGTCGCGACTACGCGGACCTCGTCGCGCTCGCGTAAGCAGACGTCGGCTCCGGGACAGCGCCCGGACGAGTCCGCGTCAGCGCCCGGCGGCGTCGAGCAGCGCGTCTTCGTCTTCGGCGTCGCGGTCGCGTCGGCGGCGCGGCGCCGACGGTGCGGGGGCCGCAGCATCCGTTCCGCCGTCCTCCGCCCGCGCGTCCTCGGCGTCCTCGCGGCGATGACGGCGCTCGGTGCGGATGACGTAGCCGATGAAGACGAAGCCCATCACGGCGAACAGGATCCACTGGATGGCGTACGAGAGGTGGGGACCGGGGTCGTCCGACGGCGGCTCGAGCCCGGCCGGCGCCGCCTCGGGCGCCGGGTCCTCCGACATCATGACGCCGTAGGCGCTCTGCTCGAGCGCGTCGCCCGTGGCGGCCGGCACCGAGTCGGCGACGAGACCGAGGTTGATCGTGGGCACCTGGCCCTCGGGAGCCGAGCGGCCCGACGACGGCAGCGGCTCGCCGGGGCGCAGGCGCACGATCACGGTCGCCTCGCCGGACGGGGGAGCGGGGATCGCGTCGGGGTCGGGCTGGTCCCTGCCCGGAGCGACCCAGCCGCGGTCGACCAGCAACACGCGGCCGTCGTCGAGGCGGAAGGGGACCAGCACCTCGAACGCGGACGTCCCGCCGTGCGGCCGATTGCGCACCAGGAGTTGCTCGTCCGCCAGATAGGTGCCCGTGAGGACCACCGGGTGCCATTCGTCCTCGGGTGAGAACGTGCCGTCGGCGGGGATGAGGTCGGCGAGCGGCACCGGCGTCGCGTCGTAGTTCGCGTCGACGAGCGCGAGCTGCCCCGATCGCTCCTGATTGCGGGTGAACTGCCAGTTCGACAGGAACGCGCACGCGATGGCGAAGACCACCGCGAGGGCGACGTAGATCGCCCATCTGCCCGCGCGGGGCAGGTTCTGCATGCTGACGGCGCGGGGGCTCATCGGGCGGCCTCCGTGGGGGCGAGGGGAGCGACCGACACCGGGAAGTCCCGGGCGGCGAGGAATTCGCGGAGATAGCCGACGTGCTCGTCGCACGCGACCCAGGTCTTGCGGCGATCCTCCGCGTGGATGCGGGGATTGCGCCAGTCGATGCGCCACTGCGCCGCGGCGCGGCATCCTGCGCGCGAGCAGACCGCGTCGGCGACCTGCGCGGGTCGGGCGTCGCTCATGCGGTGGGGTCCGCCTCGTCGTCGGTGCGCGGCAGTTCGTCGCCGGGCCGCGCCTCACCGGGCTGCGCCTCGTCGCTCCGCGCCTCTTCGCCGGCGAGTGCCCGCGTCTCTTCGATGCGGATCACCTGCGTGTCGCTCGCGGCCGCGGTCGACGGCGTGGCCGGAAGAGCGGGCTCCGGGTCTTCGCGGCGGTTGCGTCGCGCCTCCTGCCCGACGTTCGCCGAGACGACGGCGATGTACGGCAGGAAGATCGCCGCGGCGCCGAAGAGCCACGTGTACCAGCCGTACGGAGTGATGACCACCATGAGGATGAAGCACGCGACGCGGATGCCCATCGTGATCAGATACCGCGTCGAGCGCGCGTCGACATCGTCGCGCGGGGAACGCGGCAGGGATGTCGCCGACGGGGCGTGGCTCGAACTCTTCACGGTACTTCCAGGGTACGCCGGTTGCACCGCGCGATCGGCCCCGGGAACGGGTCCCGGGGCGACGCGATTCAGGAGTACGAGCCGTACGACTGGTAGGCCGCCACGAACAGCGAGAAGAACAGGATCGCCGCGATGATGCCGAGGATCGACAGGCCCAGGCCGACCCACCCGACGATGGTGCCCGCGAGCGCCATGCCGCGTCCCTGCTCGCCGCTCGTCTTGAGCTGGTTGAGCGACATGTGGCCGGTGATCACGCCCACGACCGAGCCGATGAACGGGAGGATCACGAAGCTCGAGATCGACGCGATGAGCGACACGATCGCGAGGGTGTTGGTCTTCGCGGGTGCGCCGTAGCCGTAGCCGGGAGCCGCACCGTACGCCGGGGCGGCGCCGTAGGCGGGCGGCGCGCCGTACGCGGGAGCGTTGTCGTACGCGGGCGGGGCGGCGGGTGCGCCGTAAGCCGGCGGGGGATACGCGCCCTGGGCGGGCGGCGGGTACGCGCCCGGCTCCGGTGCGGGGTTCTGCGGGGTGTTGTCGCTCACGGGCGGCCTTTCTTCGATGTCTGGGACCAGGCTCCCAGCGGCGCAGGGGGGTGTCAAACAGACGAGCCGATCGTGGCCGCGCCGGTAGGCTGGTGCGGATCCGCCACAACCCCGGGAGTGCCACCATGTCCACCGATCGCGTCGTCCTCGTCACCGGCGGAAACCGCGGCATCGGCCGCGCCATCGCGGAGCGCTTCGTCGCCGAGGGCTACAAGGTCGCCGTCACCGCACGCTCCGGCGAGGGTCCCGAAGGCACGCTCACGGTGCGTGCGGATGTGACGGATGCTGCGGCCGTCGACGCGGCGTTCACCGAGGTCGAGAACACCCTTGGCCCGGTCGAGATCGTCGTCGCCAACGCCGGCATCACCAAGGACACCCTGCTGCTGCGCATGACCGAAGACGACTTCGACAGCGTCGTCTCCACCAACCTCGGCGGCGCGTTCCGCGTCGTCAAGCGCGCCTCCAAGGGCATGCTGCGCGCGCGCTGGGGTCGCGTCGTGCTGATCTCGAGCGTGGTGGGGCTCTACGGCTCCGCCGGGCAGATCAACTACGCCGCCTCGAAGAGCGCGCTCGTCGGCTTCGCCCGTTCGCTCACGCGCGAGCTCGGCGCCCGCGGCATCACGGCGAACGTCGTGGCGCCCGGCTTCATCGAGACCGACATGACGGCCGAACTCTCTGACGACACGCAGGCCGAGTACAAGAAGAACATCCCCGCCGGGCGCTTCGCCTCGCCCGACGAGGTGGCGGGCGTCGTCACCTGGATCTCGTCGGACGACGCCGCCTACATCTCGGGCGCCGTGATCCCCGTCGACGGCGGCCTCGGCATGGGGCACTGACCCGCAGGCGTCACCTCGGCGGGTCAGCCGATCGCCCGCAGGATCGCCTCGGCGACGGCGCCCGGCTGCGAGAACTGGGGCCAGTGGCCCGTGGGCTCACCCTCGCTGTTGAGCTGGATGATCCGGAGGTCCTCGACGGCCACGAGTTCGGCAGCCCAGTCCGGTGCGGCAGCGATGATCTGACGGATCTGCGCCTCGGGCATGGTGCCGGTGATCATGGTCATGGGAACCGAGCGCCGTCTGTCGTCGGCGAGCCGCAGCGGATCGGTGGGGATGCGCTCGGGCACCGAGGCGGTGCGCGCCGCGGCGTCGGCCCGCGTCTGCGGATCGAGATCGCCGACCTCTTCGTCGTCGAAGAACTCCCACCCGGGGAAGGGCACCACCCCGTCGACGACCGGGAGCTCGGAGATCGAGCCGCCGTCCCCCTGCGGGAAGGTGTCGAGGAAGACGATGTGCGCGATGCGATCAGGGCGTGCGTCGAGGGCACCGTAGACGACGTTGCCACCACCGGAGTGACCGACCAGCGCGATCTCGCCGTCCAGCCGGTCGATCACCGCCACTGTCGCGTCTACCCACTCGGCCATGCCGATGTCGCGGCTCTCGGTGGCCGGTGCACCGACCCCCGGCATCGTCAGCGGGTGGGTACGGTGCCCGGCCGCTTCGAGCGCCGGAGTCACCTCGCCCCAGGAGGACGCGTCGAGCCACAGGCCGGGAACGAGAACGATGTGCATAGGTCCGACGCTAGCCAGGGCGTCGGACATCCGGAAGTCACGGCAGCAGCGCGATGACCTCGGCGAGATCGACGGGGCCGACGACGACGTCGGCGCGCTCGCGCACGGCGGGCTTCGCGTTGAAGGCGACGCCGAGTCCCGCCACCGCCATCATCTCGAGGTCGTTCGCACCGTCGCCGATGGCGAGAGTGCGGGTGAGGGGAACGCCTCGCTCGTCGGCCCATTCGCGGAGGGCGGACGCCTTGCCCGCGGCATCCACGATCCCGCCGTCGACCGTGCCGCTCAGCACGCCGTCGGCCGTCGCGAGCCGGTTGGCGCGCCAGACGTCGACGCCGAGGTCGGGAGCCACCGTGTCGAGGATCTCGTGGAACCCGCCCGACACGACCCCCACCGCGCCGCCGCGCTCGTGCACGGCGGAGATGAGCTCGCGTACGCCCTGCGTCGGCTCGATGCGCGCGAGCACGCGCGCGAACGCGGCCACCGGCACGCCCTCGAGGGCCTCGACGCGCGAACGAAGGCTCGTCGCGAAGTCGACCTCGCCCCGCATCGCGGCCTCCGTCGCCGCGGCGACCTCGGCGCCGCGCCCCGCCTCATCGGCGATGAGCTCGATGACCTCGTTGCGGATGAGCGTGGAGTCGGCGTCGAGCACGACGAGGAAGCGGGCGGGAGCTGCGGGCATGCTCCCACGCTAGCCGCACCCGGAGACCGCCCCCGGCCGTGTGTCAGCGCTCGACGCGGAAGCCCTTGCCGACGACGGTGATGCCGCTGTCGGTGATCGTGAAGCCGCGCGCGAGGTCCTTGTCGCGGTCGACGCCCACGGTCGCGCCGTCCTCGAGGACGACGTTCTTGTCGAGGATCGCCCGGTGGACCCGCGCGCCCGCGCCGACGTGCACGTGGTCGAAGAGCACCGAGTCGGTGATCGTCGAGCCGCCCCCGGCGAGCGTCCACGGCCCGACGACGCTGCGCTCGAGGTGCGTACCCGAGAGGACCGACCCGAGCGAGACGATCGAGTCGATCGCGTTGCCGATGCGGCCGACCGAGTCGCGCACGAACTTCGCGGGCGGGGAGTTGACCGCCTGCGAGTGGATCGGCCAGTCCATGTTGTACAGGTTGAACACCGGCAGCGTCGAGATGAGGTCGCGGTGCGCGTCGAAGAACGAGTCGATGGTTCCGACGTCGCGCCAGTAGTAGCGGTCGCGGTCGGTCGACCCCGGCACGTCGTTGCGGTTCATGTCGTAGACGCCGGCCTCGCCGCGGTCCACGAAGTAGGGGATGATGTCGCCGCCCATGTCGTGGTTCGACGTCGGCAGCTCGCCGTCGGACTCGACGGCCTCGATGAGCGCGTCGGTGTCGAAGATGTAGTTGCCCATCGAGGCGAGCACCTGGTTCGGCGCGTCGGCGAGGCCGACCGCGTTCTGCGGCTTCTCGAGGAACTCGCGGATGCGCACCGGATCCTCGGGGTCGACGTCGATGACGCCGAACTGGTTCGCCAGCGAGATCGGCTGACGGATGCCGGCGACCGTGGCCCGCGCACCGGATTCGATGTGGGCGGCGAGCATCTGCCGGAAGTCCATGCGGTAGACGTGATCGGCGCCGATCACGACGACGATGTCGGGCTGCTCGTCGTTGATGAGGTTGAGGCTCTGCAGGATCGCGTCGGCCGAGCCCGAGAACCACCGCTTGCCGAGGCGCTGCTGCGCGGGGACGGACGTCACGTAGGAGTCGAGGAGCGCCGACATCCGCCACGTCTGCGAGATGTGACGGTCGAGACTGTGGGACTTGTACTGCGTCAGCACCACGACCTGTCTCAGACCCGAGTTGATCAGGTTCGAGATCGCGAAGTCGATGAGCCGGTACTGGCCTCCGAACGGGACGGCGGGCTTGGCGCGATCCGCGGTCAACGGCATCAGCCGCTTCCCTTCGCCGCCGGCGAGGATGATTCCGAAGACCTTGGGTGCAGCTGGCATGCGACCCACACTATGACGCGTTCCGGCCCGTGTACTAGCGTTCGACACATGCGAGTCGACATCGTCACCAAGGAGTACCCGCCGGAGATCTACGGCGGTGCCGGTGTGCACGTGACGGAGCTCGTCAAGGCGCTCCGCGCGAGCATCGACGTCCGGGTGCGCGCCTTCGGCGCGGCGCGCGACGAGGAGGGCACGACGTCGTACTCGGTGCCGGGGGAGCTCGCCGGCGCCAACGCCGCGGTGCAGACGCTCGGCACGGATCTCGAGATCGTGACGGACGTCGCCGGCGCCGACGTCGTGCACAGCCACACCTGGTACGCGAACTTCGCCGGGCACCTCGCGGCGCTCCTTCACGGGATCCCGCACATCGTCACCGCCCACAGCCTCGAGCCCCTGCGTCCCTGGAAGGCTGAGCAGCTCGGCGGCGGCTACGCCGTGTCGAGCTGGATCGAGAAGTCGGCGTACGAGGGCGCCGCGGCCATCGTCGCGGTGAGCAACGGCATGCGGGAAGACATCCTGCGCAGCTACCCGTCGCTGGACCCCGAGCGCGTGCGCGTCATCTACAACGGCATCGACGTCGAGGCGTGGCATCCCGTCGAGGACCCGGCCCTCCTGGCGGAGCTCGGGATCGACCCGGCGAAGCCGTCGGTGGTCTTCGTCGGCCGCATCACCCGGCAGAAGGGCCTGCCGTACTTCCTCCGCGCCGCCGAGCGCCTCCCCGCCGACGTGCAGGTGATCCTCGCCGCCGGCGCGCCCGACACCCCGCAGATCATGGCCGAGGTCGAAGGGCTCGTGCGCGGGCTGCAGGAGACGCGCGAGGGGGTGGTGTGGCTGGATCGGATGCTGTCACGCCACGAGCTGTGCACGATCCTGAGTGCGGCGACGACCTTCGTCTGTCCGTCGGTCTACGAGCCGCTCGGCATCGTGAACCTCGAAGCCATGGCGTGCGGCGCCGCCGTCGTCGGCACCGCGACAGGCGGCATCCCCGAGGTCGTCCTCGACGGCGTCACCGGCCGCCTGGTGCCGATCGAGCAGGTCCAGGACGGCACGGGCACCCCGACAGACCCCGAGCAGTACGTGTCGGATCTCGCCCGCGTGCTCACCGAGGTGGTGAGCGATCCGGAGCGTGCGCGCGCCTACGGCGCGGCCGGCAGGAAGCGGGCGACCGAGGACTTCAGCTGGCAGCGCATCGCCGATCAGACGGCGGCCCTGTACGCGGAGGTGGCCGCCGGCGGCCGATAGGCTGTCAGCATGCCCCAGGTGCTCGAGTTCTCCGACGTCGTCGTCCGCCGAAACGCCCGGAACATCGTCGACCACCTCAACTGGACGATCAACGACGACGAGCGCTGGGTGGTCCTCGGACCCAACGGCGCCGGCAAGACGACCGTGCTCCAGATGGCCGACACGCTGCTGCACCCGACGTCGGGCGTCGTGACCATCCTCGGTGAGCGCCTCGGCCGCACCGACGTCTTCGAGCTGCGGCCCCGGATCGGGTTCGCCTCCTCGGCGATGGCGCGCCGCGTGCCGCCGGAGGAGACGGTGCTCAACGTCGTGCTGACGGCGGCGTACTCGGTGCTCGGCCGCTGGCGCGAGGACTACGAAGACATCGACGAGCGCCGCGCGCTGCGCGTGCTCGCCGAGTGGAAGCTCGACCACCTCGCCGACCGCACGTTCGGCACCCTCAGCGACGGCGAGCAGAAGCGCGTGCAGATCGCGCGCGCCGTCATGACCGACCCCGAGCTGCTGCTCCTCGACGAGCCGACCGCGAGCCTCGACCTCGGCGCCCGTGAAGAGCTCCTGATCCTCCTGAGCGGCTACGCGCAGGCGCCGACGACGCCCGCGATGATCATGGTCACGCACCACGTCGAAGAGATCCCCATCGGGTTCACGCACGTGCTGCTGCTGCGCGACGGCCAGGCCGTGGCATCCGGGCCCATCCGCGAGACCCTCACCGCCGAGGCGCTGACCGACACGTTCGGCGTGCCGATCCGCCTCAGCGAGGAGGGCGGCCGCTACGCGGCCCGCGCCGCGCACTAGGCCCCGGACCGGCCGGTTCGGTGTCCGCGCCGGAGGCTGGTAGAATCTCTCTTTGGTGCATTCGCACCCAGACTTTGACGCCCTGGCAAAATCCAGGGCACCATCCTCAAAGGACCATCATGAAGACTGACCTCCACCCGGACTACCAGGCCGTCGTGTTCCGTGACCTCGGCTCGGGCGAGACGTTCCTCACCCGCTCGACGGTGACCAGCGACAAGACGATCGAGCTCGACGGCGTCGAGTACCCCGTCATCGACGTCGAGATCTCGTCGGCCTCGCACCCGTTCTACACGGGCAAGCAGCGCATCATGGACTCGGCCGGTCGTGTCGAGAAGTTCAACCAGCGCTTCAAGAACTTCGGCGGCTCCAAGTAAGCAGCCACCCCGGAAGGCCCCGCTTCGGCGGGGCTTTCTGCGTTTCCGGGACGCCGCGCCGAACGGCGAGGCTCAGCGGATCGGCCAGCGGCCGTCGAGCCGGTCGTCGGGGTCGATCCGCCCGATGCGGACGAAGTACTCGGTGAGGCTCTCGGCCTGGGCGCGCGCCCAGCCGATCTGTCGGGTGTGCAGCTCGTGCACGGTCTCGGGCAGCCACGGCGCGAAGCGCTCGGCGAGGGCCTGGGCGACGCGGCCGGCCGCGACGGCGTCGGCCGACGCCTCGTGCGCCGCGTCCAGCCGCACGGCGTAGTGGGCCGCGACGACCTCGAGGGTGCGCTTGCCCTTGCGCCAGCGGTCGTACGCCTTGTCGACCACCAGGGGGTCGATGACCGGCGACGGGCTCTCGATCGGCGCGATCCCGTGCCGCAGCGACTCGTACTTCAGCAGTGAGAAGTCGAACGGCGCGTTGTAGGCGACGACGGGGATGCCGGCGTCGAGGAGCGCGCTCACCGCGACGACCACCTCGGCGACGACCTCCGCTGCCGGCCGGCCGTTGTCGCGCGCGTGTGCGGTCGAGATGCCGTGGATCGCACTCGCGCCCTCGGGGATCTCGACGCCCGGGTCGGCGAGCCAGTCGCGTGCGCGGATCACGTGCCCCGAGGCATCCAGCAATCCGACGTGGGCTGTCACGATGCGGTCCGCGGTGACGTCGATGCCGGTGGTCTCGAGGTCGAAGACGCCGACCATGCGCACCCAGTCCGGCATATCCCACAGCGGCAGCTGTTCGGGATGCGGGCGGCTCATGCCGTTCACGGTATGCGCCGCCTCCGACATCCGGCCGGAGGCGCTCCGCGCGCAGCCGCTGCCGGGGGAGTCCTCGTAGACTCGACGGGTGACAGCGCCCAACCCGTACGCCCCGCTCCTCGACGAGATCCCGGTCGAGCGACGCGAGGTCGCCGTCCTCGGCGGCACGACGGCCTACTGGGCGTACGGGCCTGCCGACGCGCAGGCGACGATCGTCGCCGTGCACGGCTTCCGTGGGGAGCACCATGGGCTGGAGCCTGTCGTCGCGCACCTGCCGGGCGTGCGGGTGATCTCGCCCGACCTGCCCGGCTTCGGCGAGACGGCGCCCATCCCCAAGCGCACGCACGACCTCGACCTGTATGCCGAATGGCTCCGCGCGTTCGCTGCGGCCGTCGCCCCGGGCGCCGTGATCCTCGGCCACTCGTTCGGCTCGATCGTCGTCGCGTCGGCCGTCGCCGGCGGCCTCGAGACCCCGCGCGTGATCCTGGTGAACCCGATCGGGGCTCCCGCGCTCGAGGGCCCCCGCGGCATCCTCACGCGGCTCGCGGTGTTCTACTACTGGGCGGGCGCGAAGCTGCCGAAGCCGCTCGGGGAGGCGCTGCTGCGCAACGGCCTCATCGTGCGGGTCATGAGCGTGTCGATGGCGAAGACCAAGGACAGCAGCATCCGTCGCTTCGTGCACGATCAGCACGACACGTACTTCTCGCGCTTCGCCGACCGCGATGTGCTGCACGACGCCTTCGTCGCGTCGGTGTCGAACGACGTGCGCGCCTTCGCGCCGAACATCGCGCAGCCGACGCTGCTGGTCGCCGCGGTCAGGGACGACATCACGCCGATCGAGGCGGAGCGCACGCTCGCGACGCTGTTCCCGCGCGCGGAGCTGGTCGAGATCCCCGACGTCGGCCACCTGATCCACTACGAGACGCCGGCGGCCGCCGCCGACGCGATCACGCGGTTTCTCGCGCCTTCCGACGCCGGTACGCGTTGACGTTCATGCGGTTGCCGCAGTTGCCGGTGTCGCAGTAGCGCTTCGAGCCGTTCTTCGAGAAGTCGACGTACACGCCGTCGCAGTCGTCGGCGGCGCAGATGCGCACGCGGTCGTACTCGCCGGCGCGGATCACGTCGACGAAGGCGAGGGCGGCCTCGACGAGCACGCGCGTGGCGAGCGGGGCGTCGTCGCTGGTGGCGTGGATGTGCCAGTCGAAGCCGTCGTGGCTCACGAGGCGGGGGAGCGCCTCGCCGTCGCGCAGCATCTCGTTGACGAGCGGCACCGCGCCGTCGCGGTCGACCTCCCACAGCTGGTGCAGCCGCGGACGCACGGCGCGGAGGGCGGCGAGCTCCGCGTCGTCGCGGCGGATGGTGCCCGTGTAGGGGTTGATCCGCAGGTAGTCGTCGAAGTCCTCGAGCGTGATCAGGGTGTCTTCGTCGTCGTAGCCGGGCAGCGTGTTGACGAGGTACGACGCGGCCCGCAGATTCTGCTCCGTGTCATGAATGAAAATCACGTTGACTCCTGACATCCCGCTCGGCTGCTGTCACCAGTGTAAGCAGTCTTCACCCCTGACAGCCGGATGCCGCCCATGACCGCCTCGACCGCGTCCCTTCCCGTCATCGCCCCGAGCGCGTCGTTCGCCTCGAGTACGCGGATGCGCACCACCGGACTCGTGATGGGTGTCGCCTCGGCCCTCGCGTTCTCGTCGAGCGGACCCTTCGTGAAGCCGCTCCTCGAGGCCGGCTGGTCGCTGGGTGCCGCCCTGCTCGTGCGGATGGCGGTGGCGGGCCTGGTGCTCTCGCCCGCGCTGTTCCTGGCGATCAAGAGGCAGCGCGGCTTCCTCAGGCGGCACTGGCGGCTGATCGTCGGCTTCGGCCTGATGCCGGTTCTCGGCTGCCAGCTCTTCTTCTTCTCGGCGATGCAGCGGATGCCGGTGGCCGTGGCCCTGCTGATCCAGTACCTCGCCCCGGTCATGCTCGTGGCGGCGGTCTGGGTGCGCACGCGCAAGGCGCCGTCCGCACTCGTGCTGTGGGGGTCCGCCGTCGCGATGGTGGGACTGGTGCTGGTCATCGACATCTCGGGCGCGTCGTTCGACCTGATCGGAACACTCCTGGCGCTGGGCGCGGCCGTGTGCGTGTGCGCCTACTTCGTGATCTCGGAGCGTGCCGGCGACGACCTGCCGCCGCTGGCTCTCGCGGCGAGCGGTCTGCTGACGGGTGCGGTCGTCATGGGGGTGCTGTGCCTCACCGGGATCCTGCCCTTCCAGGCGCCGGCGGTCGACGTGGTGCTCGCGGGCGTGGAAGTGCCGTGGTGGATGCCGCTTCTCTGGGTCGCCGCGATCGCGACGACGCTGGGCTATGCGCTGGGCGTGATGGCGGTCCCGCGCATCGGCTCGCGTGTGGCGTCGTTCGTCGGTTTGTCGGAGGTGCTGTTCGCCCTCATGTTCGCGTGGATCTTCCTCGCCGAGGTGCCGGCTCCCATCCAGTTCGCGGGCGGGGCGCTGATCCTCGTCGGCGTGGTGCTCGTGCGCGCCGACGCGTCGTCGACGGCCGACCCGAACGGCGTGGCCGAGATCACTCCCGTCGTGCCAGCTCCATAAGGGGAGTCACCCGGTGGGCGATGACCTCGCCCATGACGAGCGACGTCTCGGTGCGCTCGACGCCCTCGATCGCGAGGATGCGGGCGTCGGTGTCGAAGAGGTGCTGCGTGTCGCGGCACGCGACCCGCACCAGCAGATCCACCTGTCCCGACAGCCCGTGCGCCTGCACGACCTCGGGCACGCGGGCGAGCTCGACGGCGATGCGGGGGAGGTCCGCCTGCCTGACGATGACGCTGATGAAGGCCTCGATCGGGAACCCGAGGGAGGCTGACGAGATGGCTCGCTCGTACGACAGGAAGACCCCCGCCTTCTCCAGTCGCGACATGCGCGCCTGGACGGTGTTGCGCGAGAGGCCGAGTCGTTCGGCGAGTGCGACGACGGTCGCGCGCGGGTCGGCGGAGAGCGCTGCGAGCAGCTCCAGGTCGACGTGATCGAGGGCACTCATAGTGCGAAACGTTAGCACGCCTTCGAGCGGTATCAGTTGTCAACATGCTCAAGAAGTCCGTGAATGCTTGAGCGAGGTGCGATGCGGACGTACCGTTGAAGCAGCCGGCGAAGAGGCCGGCGCACGCCAAGCGGTCCCTCACGAGGGGACCGGCAAGAGGAGTGATGACGATGACGCACACCCTGACACCCACAGCGGATCTCGCCACCGACATCGAGGATGTCGCGCGGCTGCTGACCCCCGACGGCGAGCGCATCGCCGACCCCGAGCTCGATCGCTGGGTGGCCGACGTCGACACCGCCACACTGCGCGGCCTGTACCGCGACATGGTGCTGCTGCGACGCATCGACACCGAGGGCGTCGCCCTGCAGCGGCAGGGCCAGCTCGGCCTCTGGCCGCCGTGCCAGGGCCAGGAGGCGACCCAGATCGGCACCGCCCGTGCCCTCCGCGCCGACGACTTCGCATTTCCGAGCTACCGAGAGACCGGCGTCGTGTACGCCCGCGGCGGCAAGCCCGCGGACTTCGTGCTGGCGTGGCGCGGCGAGGAGCACTCGACCTACAACCCCTACGACATCAACACCGCCACGCAGCAGATCATCATCGGCGCGCAGGCGCTGCACGCGGTCGGCTACGCGATGGGCGTGCAGCGCGACGGCACCGACCAGGTGTCGGTCGCGTACTTCGGCGACGGCGCGTCCAGCCAGGGCGACGTCAACGAGGCCATGGTGTTCGCCTCCTCCTTCCGCGCGCCCGTGGTGTTCGTGTGCACCAACAACCAGTGGGCGATCTCGGAGCCCGTCACCGTGCAGGCGAAGTTCCCGATCGCCGGGCGGGCCCCGGGCTTCGGCATCCCGAGCATGCGGGTCGACGGCAACGACGTGCTGGCGTGTCTCGCGGCGATGCGGTGGGCGCTCGACAACGCGCGGCGGGGCAACGGTCCCGCGTTCATCGAGGCGGTCACCTACCGCATGGGCCCGCACACCACCTCCGACGACCCGACACGCTACCGCGACAAGGAAGAGGTCGAGAAGTGGCGCCGCCGCGACCCGATCACCCGCGTCGAGGCGCTGCTGCGCTCGCGCGGCGAGTTCGACGAGGCCTTCGTGGCGAGCGTCGAGGCCGACGCCGACGCTCTCGCGGCTGCCGTGCGCGCAGCGGCGATGACGGCGAAGACCCGCGACCCGCTCACCGTGCTCGACAACGTCTACGCCGAGCCCCACGCGGGCCTCGCCGAACAGCGCGAGTGGTTCGGCGCCTACCTCGACGGGTTCGCCCCGGCGGCCGAGGGGGCGTGACGATGGCACAGCTGACGATGGCGAAGGCCATCAACGAAGGTCTGCGTCGTGCAATGGCCGACGACGACAAGGTCCTCGTCATGGGCGAGGACATCGGCAAGCTCGGCGGTGTGTTCCGCATCACCGACGGGCTGCTCGACCAGTTCGGCGCGCAGCGCGTGGTCGACACGCCCCTCGCCGAGGCCGGCATCATGGGCACCGCCGTCGGGCTCGCGTTCCGCGGCTACCGGCCCGTCGTCGAGATCCAGTTCGACGGCTTCGTGTACCCGGCGTTCGACCAGATCGTGTGCCAGGTCGCGAAGCTGCACTACCGGACGCGCGGCAACGTGAAGATGCCGATCACGATCCGGATTCCCTGGGCGGGCGGCGTCGGTGCGGCCGAGCACCACTCGGAGTCGCCCGAGGCGTACTTCGTGCACACGTCGGGCCTGCGCGTGATCGCGGTGTCGAACCCCCAGGACGCGTACGTCATGCTGCGGCAGGCGATCGCCTCCGACGACCCGGTGGTGTACTTCGAGCCGAAGCGGCTGTACCACACCAAGGGCGAGGTCGACCTCGACGTCCAGCTCGCGGACGCGCCGCCGATGGGTCTGGCGCGCGTGGCCCGCGAGGGCAGCGACGTCACGCTGTTGACCTACGGTTCGCAGGTGCTGACGGCCCTCGACGCCGCGACCGCCGCCGAGGACGACGGCGTCTCGATCGAGGTCATCGATCTACGCTCGATCTCGCCGGTGGACTACCGCACGGTCACCGCCTCCGTCCGCAAGACGGGGCGCGTCGTGGTCACCCACGAAGCCGCCCGCGAGGCGGGCGTCGGCGCCGAGCTCATCGCGAGCGTGACGGAGCGCTGCTTCAACTACCTCGAGGCGGCGCCGCAGCGGGTCACCGGGCACGACATCCCGTACCCGCCCGCGAAGCTCGAGAAGCACCATCTGCCCGATCTCGACCGCATCCTCGACGCCGTCGATCGAGTCATGGACCGGCCGAACAGCCTCTCGGGGGTGCTCGACTCATGACGCAGGACTTCCGCCTCCCCGATCTCGGTGAGGGACTTCCCGAGGCCGAGCTCGTCCAGTGGCTGGTCGCGGTCGGCGACACCGTCACCCTCAACCAGACGATCGCCGAGGTCGAGACGGCGAAGGCCGTCGTCGAGCTGCCCTCGCCGTACGCCGGCACCATCACGGCGCTGCACGCCGAGGCGGGCGACGTCGTCGAGGTCGGCTCGGTGCTGATCTCCTTCGACATCGGAGGAGTGGATGCTGCGCCCCCGGCGCCCGCCGCAGAATCCGAGGTGTCAGCCCCGCAGGTCGCGGCGAGCGCGCCGGACGAGCCGGCGAAGTCCGAGCCCAACCTCGTGGGATACGGCGCCGCGCCGAAGGGAGCAGGGCGCCCGCAGCGCCGTGCGCGTGTCGCGGGCGCGGTGGCCGCAGCATCCGACACCGCCGTCCTCGAGGCGGCCCCGCACGACGCGATCCAGTTCGCGGACGTCGTGGAGCGTCCGATGGAGCGGCCTCGCTCGACACCGCCGGTGCGGCAGTTCGCGAAGCAGCTGGGCATCGACCTCGCGCTCGTGGAGGCGAGCGGTGCGTCGGGCGTCATCACGCGCGCCGACGTCGAGGCGTACGCGACGCGCGTCGGCGCCACGACCGCGGTTCCGGCCGCGGCCGAACCCGTCGAGACGTTCGAGATGCCGGCGCCGGGTGCGCCGGGGGAGCGCACGACCCGTACGCCGATCCGCGGGGTGCGGCGCATGACCGCGGACGCCATGGTGCGCAGCGCCTTCACCGCACCGCACGTCACGACGTTCCTGACGGTCGACGTGACGGCGACGAGCGAGCTCATCGCCTCGCTGAAGGGCGACCGCGACCTGCAGGAGCACCGCATCGGGATCATGGCCGTGGCCGCGAAGGCGGTGTGCCTGGCGCTGGGCCGCCACCCCGGCCTCAACTCGAAGTGGGACGAGGCGGCGGGTGAGATCGTCGAGCACCACTACGTCAACCTCGGCATCGCCGCGGCGACCGGGCGTGGCCTGGTGGTGCCCAACATCCGTGACGCGCAGGAGCTCACGCTGGCGGAGCTCGCCGATGCGATCCGCGGACTCGCCGACACCGCGCGCGCGGGCAAGACGGCGCCGGCCGACATGATGGGCGGCACCTTCTCGATCACCAACGTCGGCGTGTTCGGCGTGGACGCCGGGACACCGATCATCAACCCGGGGGAGGCGGGCATCCTCGCGCTCGGCGCGGTGCGGCGTCAGCCGTGGGAGCATCGCGGCGAGATCGCGCTGCGCGACGTGATGACGCTCGCGCTGTCGTTCGACCACAGGCTGGTCGACGGCGAGCAGGGGTCGCGGTTCCTGGTGGACGTCGCGGACATCCTTCGCGAACCCGGGCGCGCGATGCTGCTGCGCTGAGGAGGTCGCTGACCGGCCGGCATCCAGGGGTCGGCGGTCAGCCCTTCTTCGGGTAGAACAGCCCGAGGCCGTGCTTCTGCAGCACGTCGTACGCCTCGGCGTAGGTCTCGGGCTCCGCGGTGCCGGGCGCGGCGTACCGTGCCTGCAGCAGCCCGAGCAGGCCGCGTCCGGGCGGGCTGAGGGGCTTGTCCTTGTGCGGCCCGTCCTTGAGGTCGGTCAGCTGGTCCTCGGCGGGGTTGGGCGGCACGTACATCGGGTGCACCACCGGCCACGTCGCCGGGTCGCGCGGAGTGTCGAGGTTCACGACCGAGAACAGGTCGCGCGCCCCGGCGTCGCGCCGCGTCAGCGGACGCAGCCCGTGCAGCCGGGCCAGCGTCGCGGCGACCGCGGCATGGTGCATCTCGTCGTGCACGACGGTGCCGGCCCGCGTGTACGCCGACACCGCGATGGTCGGCACGCGCACGCCGAGGCGATCGAAGGTGAAACCCATCTCGCCCGGCTCGTCGTCGGCCACGGGCGGTGTGGCCGCCGGCGGAGGCACGTGGTCGTACGTCCCGCCGTGCTCGTCGAACGTGATGAGCAGCAGGGTGTTCAGGGCGTTCGATCCGCCTGGCGTCGCGCTCTGCTTGATCGCGTCGTACACGTCGGCCACGAGCTTCTCGCCGGCGCGCACGTCCGACACGGCCGAGTCCACCACCACCGAGCCGTCGACGTCGCTCTCGCGGAGCGCTCCGAACGGCGGGTGGAAGTCGTTGTGGTTGTAGACCAGCCGCGGCTCGATGAACGCGTATGCCGGGAGCTTTCCGGCCTTCGCGTCCTCGAAGAACTCGGACATATGCCCGAAGTGCCCCGTGCGCCAGTACTTCTCCAGCACCGGGGCGTGCAGGATCCCGGTGAGCGACACGAGCTGCATCTCGTCGAAGTAGACCTTCCACCCGACGCCGGCGTCTTCGAGCCGGTTGAAGATCGTGGGCATCGGCGGCGCGTCGAGCCACTTGTCGTAGCCGCCGCCGTGCTTGTTGGTGACGAAGCCGTGCGACGTCGACGCGTGGAAGAACGACCGGTTGCAGTAGGTCTGCGACGGCACCGCAGCGAACCACGCGTCGAAGACCGCGAACCCCTTCGCGAGGGTCGAGAGCACCGGGAGCTGCTCGGGCGAGAAGCCGCCCATGATGTGCGAGGCCTCGTCGATGGTCGGCTCGGCACCGTGGCGCAGCCGCGTCAGGTTGTTCCAGTAGTCGTGGAGGAAGCCCTCCATCGTCGGCGCGGTGCCGGACGGCGGGGCATTGAACGGCGCCGCCATGTCGCCCACCTGGCTCGCGGCGTTGTCCCTGGGGTCGACCACGCCGAACAGCTGCGTGTTGACGTGCGGGAACTCCTCACCGGGATCCGGGTCGGGCCGCGCCATGACGTCGTCGGTGGGTCCCGAATAGGCGTGGACCGCGACGCGCTCGCCGGAGGGCGCGGTGTTGGCGTAGTCGCCGAACGCAAGGCCGTCGAACGTGGCGCCCTCGGGCAGGGTGTCGGGCGTGTAGAGCCAGCCCAGGAGGTTGTCGAACGACCGGTTCTCGCCCATCAGCACGACGACGTGGTCGAAGCCCGGCTCCGACCGCGGCGGCACCGCACCGAAGTCGACCGACCCTTCGCGGTACCCGATCGTGTGCCCGATGGACGCGCCGGCGGCGGCGCCTGCGGCACCACCCACGACGAGTCCGGCGGCAGCCACCCCGCCGAGCTTCAGGAAGTCGCGCCGCGAACTCGCATCGCCCGGCGCGGGCGCACGGGAGCCGTCAGGCGTGTCTGTGCCCTCGACGCGCCCCGCCCCGGCGTCGTCGTGCTGGCCATGCCCCGTCATGGTCCGTCCAGACTAGGCCCTCGCCGGACGTCAGGCCGTCAGCGAGGCGCGCGCCATCGCGCGGAGGATGCCGCGCACATCCCGCTCGCCGGGACGCGACCGCGATGCCCTCACGGTGTGCGGTGTCGAGTTGATGAGGCCGAAGCAGGCGTGCGCCCGCACGCGGAGGTCGTCCTCGTCGCGCTCGGGGTGAACGGTGGAGAGGATGCCGATCCACACTTCCACGTACTCCCGCTGCAGGCGCCGCACGGTGTGGCGGTCGTCGTCGCTGAGGCTCGCGAGGTCGCGGTCCTGCACCCGGATGACGTCGGCGTCGCGGAGCGCGAACTCCACGTGGAAGGCGATGATCGCGTCCAGCTGGTCTGCCGCCTCGTCGTGGCCCGAGATCACGGTGCGCCCGCCCGCCAGGAGGCGCTCGCTCACCTCGACCAGGATGGCGCCGAGCAGCGCCTGCTTGTTGGCGAAGTGACGGTAGAGGGCGGGACCGCTGACCCCGACCGCTCCGCCGATGTCTTCGAGGCTGACGCCGCTGAAGCCGCGTTCGGCGAAGAGCGCGGCCGCCTCGTGGAGGATTGCCGCGTGCCGGTCGGCCTTCGCGCGATCGCGATCGGTGACACCGTTCGTCATCTGCTGCTCCGCTTGTAATTCCAGTTAAGGCTCGCTAACCTGAACCTCAGTTAGTGAACACTAACCAATTCGATCGCGTCCCGACAACGGACGTGATCCGATCGTGACGTCGAGGATGATGCGCGGGAGATCCGGATGAGCGTGCTGAGCACCGCCGCAGTGCACGACGAGGCCTTCGCGCGCACGCGCGACGCCCAGCGGGGACTGGCCGAGAAGCTGCACGAACGGCTGGCCGCAGCATCCGTCGGCGGACCCGTCGCGTCGCGCGAACGGCATGTCGCGCGCGGCAAGCTGCTGCCGCGCGATCGCGTGACGCGCCTGCTCGACGAGGGGAGCCCGTTCCTCGAGGTCGCCCCGCTCGCCGCCGAGGGACTCTACGAGGGCGACGCTCCCGCTGCCGGTGTCATCGCGGGGATCGGGCTCGTTCACGGGCGTCACGTGATGGTGGTGTGCAACGACGCCACGGTCAAGGGCGGGACGTACTATCCGCTCACGGTCAAGAAGCACCTGCGCGCGCAGGAGATCGCGCTCGAGAACCGGCTGCCCTGCGTCTACCTCGTCGACTCGGGCGGCGCGTTCCTGCCGATGCAGGACGAGGTGTTCCCCGACCGCGACCACTTCGGCCGCATCTTCTTCAACCAGGCCCGGCTGTCGGCGGCCGGCATCGCGCAGATCGCCGCGGTGCTCGGCTCGTGCACCGCGGGCGGCGCCTACGTGCCGGCGATGAGCGACGAGACGGTGATCGTGCGGGGTCAGGGCACGATCTTCCTCGGGGGCCCGCCGCTCGTGAAGGCCGCGATCGGCGAGGTCGTCACCGCCGAGGAGCTCGGCGGGGGAGAGCTGCACGCCCGGCGCTCGGGGGTCGTCGACCACCTCGCCGAGGACGACGAGCACGCGCTCGAGATCGTGCGCGACATCGTCGCGACCCTGCCGGCGCCGGCGGAGCCCGCGTGGGACGTCGTGCCCGCCGCAGAACCGGCGGTCGAGGCATCCGATCTCTACGGAGTCGTCCCGGTCGACGTCAACCAGCCCTACGACGTGCGCGAGGTGATCGCGCGACTCGTCGACGGCAGCGAGCTGCACGAGTTCAAGCGCGAGTACGGCGACACGCTCGTCACCGGGTTCGCGCGCATCCATGGGCACCCCGTCGGCATCATCGCGAACAACGGCGTCCTGTTCAGCGAGTCGGCGCAGAAGGGCGCCCACTTCATCGAGCTGTGCGACCAGCGGGGGATCCCGCTGCTGTTCCTGCAGAACATCTCGGGCTTCATGGTGGGACGCGACGCCGAGGCCGGGGGGATCGCGAAGGACGGCGCGAAGATGGTCACGGCCGTCGCCACGACCCGCGTGCCGAAGCTCACCGTCGTCATCGGCGGGTCGTTCGGCGCCGGCAACTACTCGATGTGCGGCCGCGCCTATTCGCCGCGGTTCCTGTGGACGTGGCCGGCGAGCCGCATCTCGGTGATGGGCGGCAACCAGGCGGCGTCCGTGCTCTCGACCGTCAAGCGCGACCAGCTCGAAGCGCGCGGCGACGAGTGGTCGAGCGAGGACCAGGCGGCGTTCGAGGCGCCGATCCGCGCCCGGTACGAGGAGCAGGGCGACCCGTACTACGCGACCGCCCGCCTGTGGGACGACGGCGTCGTCGACCCGCTCGACACCCGCGACCTGCTCGGCCTCGCGCTCGATGTCGTCTCGCGCACGCCGCTGCCCGAACCGCGCTTCGGCGTCTTCCGGATGTGACCATGCTCTTTCCGCTCAGCGACCCTGCAGAGGGCTTCGACACCGTCCTCGTCGCGAACCGCGGCGAGATCGCCCGCCGGGTGATCCGCACGCTTCGGCGCCTCGGCATCCGGTCGGTCGCCGTGTACAGCGACGCCGACGCCGATGCGCCGCACGTGCGCGAGGCCGACGCGGCCGTGCGCATCGGGCCGGCCGCGGCCGCACAGTCGTACCTCGACATCGACGCCGTCGTCGCGGCGGCTGTCTCCACCGGCGCACAGGCCGTGCACCCGGGCTACGGCTTCCTCTCCGAGAACGTCGCGTTCGCCCGCGCGTGCGCCGAGGCCGGCATCGTCTTCATCGGCCCCGGCGAGCGCGCGCTCGAGGTGATGGGCGACAAGATCCGCGCGAAGGAGCACGTCGCCTCGTATGGGGTGCCGACGGTGCCCGGCTTCAGCGCGGCGGGGATGACGGATGCTGCGATCGCGGCCTCCGCCGAGCGCGCCGGCTTCCCGCTCCTGGTGAAGCCCTCGGCAGGCGGTGGCGGCAAGGGCATGCAGGTGGTGCGCTCCGCCGCGGAGCTGCCCGACGCCCTCGCCACCGCGCGCCGCGTCGCGGCGGCCGCGTTCGGCGACGACACCCTGCTGCTCGAACGCCTCATCGAGCGCCCGCGGCACATCGAGGTGCAGGTGCTAGCGGACGCGCACGGCACCGTCGTGCACCTCGGCGAGCGCGAGTGCACGCTGCAGCGCCGCCACCAGAAGGTCATCGAAGAGGCGCCGTCGCCGGCGGTCGACGCCGACACCCGGGCGCGCCTGGGCGCAGCGGCGTGTGCGGCCGCGGCATCCGTCGACTATCGCGGAGCAGGCACCGTCGAGTTCCTCGTGGCCGCGGACCGGCCCGACGAGTTCTTCTTCATCGAGATGAACACGCGGCTGCAGGTCGAGCACCCGGTCACCGAGCTCGTCACCGGCTTCGACCTCGTCGAGCAGCAGCTGCGGATCGCCGCGGGGGAGCCGCTCGCCTTCTCACAGGACGACGTGCGCCTCGACGGCCACGCGATCGAGGCGCGCGTGTACGCGGAGTCGCCCGAGCGCGGCTTCCTCCCCGCCACCGGGGAGGTGCTGGTGTGGCGGCAGCCGGAGGGTGTGAGGACGGATGCTGCGATCCAGACCGGCAGCGTCATCACGGCCGACTACGACCCGATGATCGCGAAGGTCATCGCGCACGGCGCCGATCGCACGGCAGCGCTCGCACGCCTGGACGCGGCGCTCGCCGAGACGGTGGTGCTCGGCGTCGACACGAACATCGGTTTCCTCCGGGCGCTGCTCGCCGACGACGGCGTGCAGACCGGCGACATGGACACCGGGCTCATCGACCGGATGCCCGCGTATGCGGCCGGCGAGCCGGGCGAGGCGGCGCTGCGCGCCGCCGTCGACATCGTGCGTTCTCGCCGGGATGGCGTGTCGTCGACTCGCGGAACGGGCGATCTCGGCGAGAACGCACGATCGCCGCGCACCGGGTCGGCGTGGCGAGCGCTGCCCGGGTGGCGGGCGGGCGCGCCCGTGGTGCCCGCAGCGCAGCGATTCCTCGACGACGCGGGCGCGGTGCACGCGATGGCGACCGACGGAGGTGGCTCCTCTGGTCGCCCTGCCTCCGGGGATGCGGCCACAACGGCCACCTCGGGCCCCGCCGCTGCGGCCGACGCCGACGGCGCGGTGTGGGTGCACGCCGACGGCGCGACCCACCGCCTGCGCCCCCTGACCCGCCGCGCCGCGATGGAGCGACGCCTGGCGGCCCGCGAACGCGAGGCCGCAGCATCCGATCCCGAACTGCGCGCGCCGATGCCGGGCGCCGTCGTCGCCGTCCACGTGGCCGACGGCGCGACCGTCGCCGCCGGCGACCGCCTCGTCACCGTCGAGGCGATGAAGATGGAGCACCCCGTGCTCGCTCCGCACGACGGCGTCGTGCGCGTCGACGTCGCCATCGGCGACCAGGTGCGCCGCGACCAGGTGCTCGCGCACGTGGCGCTCGCCTCACCGACCCCCGCGGACGCCCACGAAGCGCCCGCGACGACCTCCTGACACCCGAGGAGCAGCAATGGACAGCTACGACACCTACGACCTCACCGACGACGAGCGCGAGCTCGCAAGCATGGTGCGGCAGTTCGCCGACGAGGTCGTCGCGCCCGTCGCGTACGAGGCCGACCGCACGCACACCCTGCCGATGGACGTCGTCGCGCAGATGGGGGAGATGGGGCTGTTCGGCCTGCCGTTCCCCGAGGAGTACGGCGGGCAGGGCGGCGACTACTTCGCGCTGTGCCTCGCGATCGAGGCGCTCGGCCGCGTCGACCAATCCCTCGCGATCACCCTCGAGGCGGGCGTGAGCCTGGGCGCGATGCCCGTGTTCCGGTTCGGCACCGAGGCGCAGAAGCAGGAGCTCCTGCCCGACCTCCTCGCGGGCCGCGCGCTCGCCGCGTTCGGGCTCACCGAGCCGGAGGCGGGATCGGACGCCGGCGCCACCCGCACCACCGCGCGCCGGGACGGCGACGAGTGGGTCATCAACGGCTCGAAGCAGTTCATCACCAACTCCGGCACCGACATCACGCGGTTCGTCACCGTCACCGCCGTCACCGGCGAGTCCGACGGGCGCAAGGAGATCTCGACGATCGTCGTGCCCCACGGCACGCCCGGCTTCACCGTCGAGCCCGGCTACGACAAGGTCGGCTGGCGCGCCTCCGACACGCACCCGCTCACCTTCCAGGATGTGCGCGTGCCCGCCGGCAACCTGCTCGGCGCCGAAGGTCGCGGCTTCGCGAACTTCCTCCACATCCTCGACGAGGGACGCATCGCGATCGCCGCGCTCGCCACGGGAGCGGCGGAAGGATGCCTCGACGCGGCCGTCGACTACGCCCGGAAGCGGACCGTGTTCGGCGACGCACTCGCGACGCGCCAGGGCATCCAGTTCATGCTCGCGCGCATGCAGCAGCGGGTGCACGTCGCGCGGCTCGCGTGGCACCACGCGGCGCGGCTGCGCGATGCGGGCAAGCCCTTCAAGACCGAGGCCGCGATGGCGAAGCTCACCGCGAGCGACGCCGCGATGGACAACGCCCGCGACGCGACCCAGATCTTCGGCGGCAACGGCTTCATGAACGAGTACCCGGTCGCCCGGCACTACCGCGACTCGAAGATCCTCGAGATCGGCGAGGGCACGAACGAGGTGCAGCTGCTCGTGATCGCGCGGGCGCTCGGGGTAGCGTGACACTGTGGGCGACATCGTGCAGCGCGGGCTCTACTACGACGAGCTCGAGGTCGGCGCGCGGTACCTGCACCGCCCCGGGCGTACGGCCACCGAGGCCGACAACGTGCTGTTCTCGTCCATCACGATGAACACGCAGGCGCTCCACCTGGATGCCGCGTTCTCGGAGACCCAGCCGTTCGGCCAGCGCCTCATGAACTCGATGTGGACGCTCGCGACCATGGTCGGAGCATCCGTCTCGCAGATCACCCAGGGCACGCTCGTCGCGCAGCTCGGCCTCACCGACGTGTCGTTCCCCGCGCCGCTGTTCCACGGCGACACGCTCTCCACCGAGACCGAGGTGCTCGACAAGCGCTTGTCCGCCTCGCGGCCGGGGCAGGGGATCGTGACCCTGCGCCACACGGGCCGCAACCAGCGCGGCGAGGTCGTCGCGCTCGCCACCCGGACCGCGCTCATGTGGTGCGCGCCAGAGACCCCGGAGGAGACCCGATGAGCTTCGACCTCGGCCCCGCGCTGCTGTTCTGCCCGGCCGACAGGCCCGAACGGTACGAGAAGGCGTTCGATCGCGCCGACGCGGTGATCCTCGACCTCGAAGACGCGGTGGCGCCCGCCGACAAGACCGCAGCGCGCGGGCACCTCATCGAGTCGGAGCTCGACCCTGCGCGCGTGATCGTGCGCGTCAACCCGCCCGAGACAGACGCCTTCACCGCCGACCTCGCGACGCTCTCGCAGACGGACTACCGGCGCATCATGGTGGCGAAGTCCGAGTCTCCCAAGCGCATCCGTCGCATCGACGCGCGCTTCGAGGTCGTCGCCCTGTGCGAGACGGCGAAAGGCGTCGCGCAGGCCGATCGCATCGCCGCGCTCGACAACGTCGTGGCCATGATGTGGGGCGCCGAGGACCTCGTCGCGAGCCTCGGCGGCACCTCGAGCCGCAAGCCCAACGGCCGCTATCGCGACATCGCCCGCTATGCGCGGTCCCGCGTGCTGCTCGCCGCCGGCGCACGCGGCAAGTCGGCGATCGACGCGGTGCACCTCGACTTCGAGGACGCGAAGCGCCTGGCGATCGAGGCGGCGGATGCTGCGGCCTCCGGCTTCCGCGCAACCGCCTGCATCCACCCGAACCAGGTGGCCGTCATCCGCGCCGCCTACCGCCCCGACGAGAAGACCGTGGCGTGGGCGCGTGCCGTCCTGGACGCTGCCGAGACGGAGCGCGGCGTGTTCTCGTACGACGGGCGCATGGTGGACGAACCCGTGCTGCGCCACGCGCGCGGCGTGCTCGCCCGCGCGGACGCCTGAGGGCCGGGGCTAGGCGACCAGTCCCGCGTACGTCACGAGGCGCAGGTGGTCGCGCTCGTAGACGAAGTCGTGGGTGGCGCCGTTGGCGAGTCGCTCGCCCTCGAGCGGCAGCTCGCCGGCCGTCGCGTGGCGCATCACCTCGCGGATGAGCGCGCCGTGGCTCACGACGATGAGCGAGGCGGCAGCGGGAGCGGTCGCCCGGCGGTGCTCGCGCACGACGCCGCCGAGCGCGGCGATGGCGCGGGTGCGCAGCTCGCCCCACGGCTCGGCGCCCGGCACCTCGGCCGTGTACGCGTCGCCCCAGCGGTTGCGGAACTCCTCGATGCTGACGCCCTCGGCCTCGCCGTACGCGCGCTCGCGGAGACTCGCGTAGGTGCGGGGCGCCGCGAGGCCGAGCTCGGCGGCGATGATCTCCGCCGTCTCGCGGGCGCGGGCGAGGTCGCTCGAGACGACGGTGACGGGCAGGCCGCCGTCGAGACGCTCGCGCAGCACGTGCGCGGTGGCGCGGGCCTGCGCCCGGCCCGTGTCGTTCAGGGGGATGTCCGTCGAGCCCTGGATGCGCCGGTCGCGGTTCCAATCGGTCTCGCCGTGGCGGATCAGGGTGAGGGCGGTCATGCTTCCGACCCTACCCGCGCCATCTGGACGCCGGCCGCGCAGCCTCCCAGACGCAGCTGGTCAGGCGAGTGCGGGCAGTCCGTCGGCGAGCGCGCGCAGCACCTCGCTGGTGCCGGCGTCGATCTTCACCGTCGCGCGGGCGTCGGCGCGCGTCACGCCGCGGTTCACGATGACCACGGGCAGGCGGCGGCGGCGCGCGCGCTCGAGCAGCCGGATGCCGGAGTTCACGACGAGCGACGACCCCGCGACGATGAGCGCCTCGCTGGTGTGGACGAGCTGCTCGGCCTCGCGGAACTTCTCGGCGGGGATGAACTCGCCGAAGAAGACGACATCGGGCTTCAGCATCCCTCCGCACACACTGCACTCCGGGACGCGGAAGCCCTCGGTGCTCTCGGGGAGGACGTCGCCGTCCGGCCCGAGCGCGACGTTCTCGGGCACGCGGATCCACGGGTTGTCGTCCTCGACGCGGCGGGCGAGGTCGCGCCGGTCGAAGACCTGCCCGCAGTGGGTGCAGAAGATGCGGCGCATCGTGCCGTGGAGCTCCACGACGCGGCGGCTGCCGGCGCGGACGTGGAGTCCGTCGACGTTCTGCGTGACGACACCGGTCGCGAGACCGCGGGCCTCGAGCTCGGCGATCGCACGGTGCCCCGGGTTCGGCTCGGCCGAGGCGAACGCCCGCCAGCCGAGGTGGCTGCCGACCCAGTATCGGCGCCGCGACGCGTCGCTCGAGAGGAACTGCTCGACGGTCATCGGGGTGCGCACCGGAGCACCGGCACCCCGGTAGTCGGGGATCCCCGAGTCGGTGGACACCCCCGCCCCCGTCAGCACCGCGATGCGGCGACCCGAGAGCGTCGCGATGGCCTGAGCCACAGCATCCGTCGTCCGGGCGTCCAGTCCGGTCGCGATCGTCGTCACGGCGCACCCCCTTCGCGTCGAGTGTAGGCCCCGTGGTTTTCGGGGATGTTACGGGGCGCCACGGCGTGCCAGGATGAGCGCGTGGGCAGCTTCGGGGGCGTCAGCGCCGACGAATACGCGCGCTTCATGGGGCGGTTCTCGACGCCGCTGGCGGTCGAGTTCGCGGCCGTGGGGCTCGAGGGCGTCGCCGCAGAGGCCCGCGTCCTCGACGTCGGGTGCGGACCTGGGATGCTGACCCTCGAGCTCGTCGAGCGCCGTGGGCCCGCCGCGGTCAGCGCCGCGGATCCTGAACCGGTCTTCGCCGAAGCGACCGAGGAGCTCTGCCCCGGCGTGGACGTCCGGGTCGCGGAGGCCGAGCATCTGCCCTTCGCCGACGGCGAGTTCGGGGCGACGCTGGCCCAGCTGGTCGTCCACTTCATGTCGGACCCGGTGCGGGGAGTGACGCAGATGGGCCGCGTGACGGCGCCCGGCGGGCGGGTCTCGGCCTGCGTGTGGGACCACGCGGGCGACGGCGGTCCGCTCTCGACGTTCTGGCGGGTCGCGCGCCGGCTCGACGACGGCGTGCGCGGAGAGGCGGGGCTGAGCGGCGCCGCACCGGGGCAGCTCGTCGACATCTTCCGGCGGGCGGGGCTGACCGCCGTCACCCAGACGGTGGTGGAGTGCACGGTGTCGTTCCGCGACTTCGCGGACTGGTGGGATCCGTTCCTCCTCGGCGTGGGGCCGGCGGGCCGCTACATCGCCACCCTCGGGCAGCAGGACGTCGCGCGCCTCGAGACCGCACTGCGCGACGAGCTCGGCGACGGCCCGTTCGCGGTGACGGCCCGCGCCTGGACGGCGGTCGGCACGCCGGCCTGAGCGCCGTGCGACGATGGGACGCGATGCACGCGATCCCGATCACCGACGCCTCCGACGAGCGCCTCGCGGACTACCGCGACCTCACCGATGTCGCGCTGCGGCGCGTGATCGAGCCCGAGGGCGGCCTGTACATCGCCGAATCCGCGAAGGTCATCGGGCGGGCGATCGCGGCGGGGCATCGCCCGCGCTCCGTCCTGGTGCAGGAGAAGTGGCTGCCCGACATCGAGGAGCTGGTGGATGCCTCGGTGCCCGTGTACGTCGTCGCCCCCGAGGTCGCAGAGTCCCTGACCGGCTACGCCGTGCACCGCGGCGCACTGGCGTCGATGCACCGGCCCGAGCTCCCGTCCGTCGCGGAGGTCGTCGCCGGCGCGCGGCTCGTCGTCGTCCTCGAGGACATCGTCGACCACACCAACGTCGGCGCGATCTTCCGCGCGGCCGCCGGGCTCGGCGCCGACGCCGTGCTCGTGAGCCCGCGGTGCGCCGATCCGCTGTACCGGCGCAGCGTGCGGGTGAGCATGGGCACGGTGTTCCAGGTGCCGTGGACCCGCCTGCCCGAGTGGGACGAGGCGCGCGGGGTGCTGCACGGCGCGGGCTTCGAGCTCGCGGCGCTCGCGCTGTCGGACGACGCCGTCTCGCTCGACGACTTCAGCGCGCGCCGGCCGGAGCGGGTCGCCCTCATGCTCGGCGCCGAGGGCGACGGGCTGTCGCGCCGCGCGCTCGAGGCCGCCGACACGGTGGTCACGATCCCCATGGCGGGCGGCGTGGACTCGCTCAACGTCGCCGCGGCGAGCGCGGTCGCGATCTGGGAGCTGCGGGCGCGCTGACGTCGTCGGGCCCGTGCCGCGCCGGTGATCAGGCGCCGGGGCGGACCGTCAGCTCGGTGAGGTCGGCGTCGCGCGGCAGGTCGAGCGCGGCGAGGATCGCCTCGGCGACCGATCCCGGGTCGATCCACTGCGAGGCGTCGTAGTCGGCGCCCTCCTGCTGGTGCACCTTCTCCTGCATCGGCGTCGCCGTGCGCCCGGGGTAGACCGTGGTCACGCGCACGCCGTTAGCCCGCTCCTCTTCGCGAAGGGCGTCGGCCACGGCGCGCACCGCGAACTTGCTCGCCCCGTACGAGCCCCACTCGGGGCTCACGCGCAGGCCCGCGCCGGAGTTGACGAACACCACGCGTCCGCGAGCGGTGCGCAGGGCGGGGAGCATCAGGCGTGTCAGCTCGGCGGGCGCGACGGCGTTCACGTTGAGCTGGTGCTGCCACGTCGCGACAGGCGTCTCGCCGATCGGGCCGAGCTCGACGACGCCCGCCACGTGGATGAGCGCGTCCAGCTGCGGCGGCACGCTCTGGTGGCTGAAGGCCCATGAGAGGCGTGCGGGGTCGGCGAGGTCTCCGACCAGCGTCTGCGCGCCGGGGAACCGGGCCCTCAGCTGCGCGGCGCGGCCGGCGTCGCGCGCGAGCAGCCAGAGCTCGTCGCCGCGTGCGACGAGCCGCTCGGTCAGCGCCGCGCCGATGCCCGAACCGGCACCGGTCACCAGGTGCGTCGCCAAGTCAGACCTCCTCGCCGCGAGCGGCCGCGGGATTCGTCCCCGGCGCGATGGTGATCACCGGCAGCGGGTCGGGGCGCTTCGCGGTCACGTGGTCGCCGGAGGACTGATGGCGCAGCCGCCGCAGCACCCACGGCACCAGGTACTCGCGCGCCCACATGACGTCGACGGCGCGTGCCTCGCGCCACGTGCGGATCGGCAGCGCGTCGGGCTGCATGGGCTGGAGGTCGTTGGGCACGTTGAGCGAGCGGAGCACCATACGGGCCACTTCATGGTGGCCGAGCGCGTTGTAGTGCAGGCGGTCGTCGTCGAAGAAGCGCATGTCCTGCACCTCTTTGAGCGCCCACTGGTCGGCGACGATGCAGTCGTACTTGTCGGCGATCGCGCGGATGTTCTCGTTGTAGATCGCCACCTTGCCGCGGATGCTGCGGAACACCGGCGTGAACGCCGTGTCGATGCCCGTGAAGACCACGACGGTGGCGCCGTCGCGCGAGAGGCGCACGACGGCGTCCTCGAAGAGCTGCGCGACGTGGTCGGGGTCGGCGTTCGGGCGGATGACGTCGTTGCCGCCCGCCGAGAAGGTCACGAGATCGGGCTTGAGGGCGATCGCCGGCGCCACCTGCTCGTCGACGATCTGGCCGATGAGGCGGCCGCGGATCGCGAGGTTCGCGTACGCGAAGTCGTCGACCTGCTCCGACAGCACTTCGGCGACGCGGTCGGCCCAGCCGCGGAACCCGTTCGGCGCCGACGGCTCGGGGTCGCCCACGCCCTCCGTGAAGGAGTCGCCGATCGCGACGTAGCGGCGCCACGGATGCGGCTGCGCATTCGCGACGTAGGGGCTGCGGGGATCATCTCTCGTAGACATCCGTCTTCCGTTCCTCGGCTCGTGACCGACAGTCAGGCTATCGCGGCGGGGGACATCGGCGGATGCTGCCACCCGGCGATGCCACGGCCGTGGATGTCTGCCGGGTCGTCTATCGTGGTGACTCGTTGTCTGCGGGGGAGGTGTGATCGGTGACGGACGAAACGATGCTCGAATCGCCCCCCGCCCTCCCCGAGAACCATGCCCACGAGGCTTCCGCCGAAGGGGGGCTCACCACCGGGCCCCACGGCGCCGAGCCGCACATCGGGAGCTTCGCGGCCGAGCATCTCTCGCCGACGTACCCGCAGCGCGCGCCGTGGGGAACCGCGCAGCGCCTGCGGGCCTGGCAGGCCGAGGCTCTCGACCTCTACTTCGGGCTGGACGGCCCCGACGGGCCGGGCGGTGGGCCCCGCGACTTCCTCGCAGCGGCCACCCCGGGCGCCGGCAAGACGACGTTCGCCCTCCGCCTCGCGAGCGAGCTCCTGCGACGCCGCGTCATCAACCGCATCGTCGTCGTGGCGCCGACCGAGCACCTCAAGACGCAGTGGGCCGACGCGGCCGCCCGAGTGGGCATCCGCCTCGATCCGGCGTTCAGCAACCGCCACTTCGCGCCGGCCCGCCAGTACCACGGCGTCGCCGTGACCTACGCACAGGTCGCGGTCAAGGCATCCGTCCATCAGCGGCTGACGATGGATGCGAAGACGCTCGTGATCCTCGACGAGGTGCACCACGGCGGCGACGCGCTCAGCTGGGGCGATGCCCTCCGAGAGGCGTATGCGCGGGCGACCCGCCGCCTGCTGCTCAGCGGCACGCCGTTCCGCAGCGACACCGCGCCGATCCCGTTCGTCGAGTACCACCCCGACGCCAAGGGCATCCGCGTCTCGCGCACCGACTACGCGTACGGCTACGGCCGCGCGCTCGAGGACGGCGTCGTGCGGCCGGTGCTCTTCATGGTCTACGCCGGGCAGATGCGCTGGCGCACCAAGACCGGCGAAGAGATGGAGGCGCAGCTCGGCCAGGACAACACCAAGGACATCACGTCCCAGGCCTGGCGCACCGCGCTCGACCCCGAAGGCGACTGGATCCCCGCCGTCCTGCGGTCGGCCGACCGCCGCCTCACCGAGGTGCGCGAGCATGTTCCGGATGCCGGGGGCCTGGTGATCGCGACGGATCAGACCGCCGCGCGCGCCTACGCCGCGATCCTGCGGGACCTCACCGGCGAGGCGCCGACCGTGGTGCTGTCGGACGAGGCCGAGGCGTCGAGCCGCATCGAGGAGTTCTCGAAGGCCACCACGCGCTGGATGGTCGCGGTGCGCATGGTGTCGGAGGGCGTCGACGTGCCGCGTCTCGCCGTCGGTGTGTACGCGACGAGCGCCTCGACCCCGCTGTTCTTCGCCCAGGCCATCGGGCGCTTCGTGCGCGCGCGCCGCCGCGGCGAGACCGCGAGCGTGTTCCTGCCGAACGTCCCGCAGCTGCTCGCGCTCGCGAACGAGATGGAGCGCCAGCGCGACCACGCGCTCGACCGCGACTCCGACGGCGAGGGCGAGTGGAACGCCGAAGAAGACCTCATGGACGCGGCCGAGCGCGAAGACAAGGCCTCCGACGCGCTCGAAGAGGAGTTCACGTACCAGGCGCTGGGCTCGCTCGCCCACTTCGACCGGGTGCTCTTCGACGGCAAGGAGTTCGGTCAGCTCGCCGTGCCCGGAACCCCCGAGGAGGAGGAGTTCCTGGGCATTCCGGGACTCCTTGAACCCGACCAGGTGCACGACGTGCTGATGTCGCGCGTGTCGCGCCAGTCGCGGCACCGGACCGCGCGCGAGGCGCAGGAGGCGACGGCGCCCGAGGAGGAACCGGCGCTGCCCCAGGCCCTGCACCGCACGCTCAAGGAGCAGCGGCAGCTCCTCAACAGCCTCGTCGGGCTCTACGCCCGTCAGACGGGCGAGGCCCACGGCCTCGTGCATGCCGAGCTCCGGCGCATCTGCGGCGGGCCCGCGGTGTCGCACGCGACGGTGACGCAGCTGCAGGCCCGCATCGACGTGCTGCGCAAGCGCGTGCGCTCCTGACGGACAGGGCCGTTCGGAAGCCCGAAATGCTGTCAATCCTCGGTTTTCGCGCGGAGGCGCGTGCCGCCGTGGCTACCGTTGACGGGTCCCCTCACCCCTGACTGGAGGCCCGAGTGAGCACGCCCGCCGCACCGACCGACCGCGATCGACGCCGATGGGCGCGCTACCTCGTGAACGAGCGCGCCGAGGCTCGCGTCTACCGCGAGCTCGCCGGGCGCCGCACGGGGGAGGAGCGCGAGATCCTCCTCGCCCTCGCCGAGGCCGAGGGCCGCCATGAGGCGCACTGGTTGCAGCTGCTCGGCGCCGAGCCGGCACGACTGCCGCGGGCAGACGTCCGCACCCGCACGCTGGGCTGGATGGCCAAGCGCTTCGGCTCGATCTTCGTGCTCGCGCTCGCCCAGAACGCCGAGGCCCGCTCGCCGTACGAGGACGAGCCGTTCGCCACCCCGACGATGGCCGCCGACGAGCGGATCCACCACGAGGTCGTGCGCGGGCTCGCCGCTCGTGGCCGCCGTCGCCTGTCGGGCACGTTCCGCGCGGCGGTGTTCGGAGCCAACGACGGCCTGGTGTCGAACCTCGCCCTCGTCATGGGCATCGGCGCGACCGGCGTCTCGAGCCAGTTCGTCCTCTTCAGCGGCGTTGCAGGCCTCCTCGCCGGCGCCCTGTCGATGGGCGCGGGGGAGTTCGTGTCGGTCCGCTCGCAGCGCGAGCTCCTCGCCGCCACCGAGCCGAGCGACTTCGCCGACGGTGCGATCCCGCACCTCGACATCGACGCCAACGAGCTCGCGCTCGTTTACCGCACCCGAGGGATGCCGGAGGCTGAGGCGTCCGCACGCGCCCGTCGCGTCGTCGCATCCGCGCACGCGCTGGGTCAGGGCCGCGCCGAGACGGGGCCGGTCTCGGTCGTCGACCACGGCGAGGTCGTCGGCAGCGACTGGGGCGCGGCCATCTCGAGCTTCCTGTTCTTCGCATCGGGCGCGATCATCCCCGTGCTGCCGTGGATCTTCGGCCTCTCCGGCCTCACCGCGGTCCTGCTGGCGCTCCTCCTTGTCGGGATCGCCCTGATGTCCACGGGCGCGGCTGTCGGCCTCCTGTCGGGCGCTCCGCCGCTCAAGCGTGCGCTGCGCCAGCTCGCGATCGGCTTCGGCGCCGCCGCGGTGACCTACGTCCTGGGCCTGCTCTTCGGGGTTTCGATGGGATGACGCGCCCGGGCTGCGCACGATTCGTTGAACCTCCGGTGATCTGGTAGTGTCATTCCTCGGTTGCGAAACCGAAAACCACCTGCGCGGGTGGCGGAATAGGTAGACGCGCTAGCTTGAGGTGCTAGTGCCCGTATAGGGCGTGGGGGTTCAAGTCCCCCCTCGCGCACAGCAGAAGGCCCCCGGAGAACCGGGGGCCTTCACTGTTTCCCGCCACAGCGTCCTCAGGGCGAGCGGGTGCGCGTCCGGGCCGGCCGCTGTCAGATCCAGCCGCGCTCCTCCGCGAGGATCACCGCCTGCTGGCGCGTGCTCACCGAGAGCTTTCCGAGCACGGCCGACACATGGTTGCGCACCGTTCCCGGTGCGAGCGACAGGGTTCGCGCGATCTGCCCGGTCGTCTCGCCGCGGCGCCCCGCGCGCAGCACGTCGAGCTCGCGGTCCGTGAGCGGGGAGCGCTCGTCGCTCAGCGCGTCGGCGGCGACCTCAGGGTCGACGTAGCGTCCTCCCGCCGCCACCCGCCGGATGACCTCGGCCACCTCGTCGGCGCCGCGCGACTTGGGAAGGAATCCCGACACGCCCGACGCGAGCGCGCGGCGGAGCACCCCGGGCCGCGCATGGCGGGTCACGACCACGCAGCGCGCCCGCGTGGCGCGCGTCACGCGCGCGGCGACCTCGACGCCGTCGAGGCCAGGCATCTCGAGGTCGAGCAGGCACACGTCGGGGGAGAGGCGCAGGGCCTCGGCGACGGCCTCGGTGCCGTCCACGCACTCGGCGACGACCTCGATGTCGGCCTCGAGGCGCAAGAGCGCTGCGAGCGCCGAGCGGATCATCGCCTCGTCGTCGGCCAGCAGGACGCGGATCATCGACTCGCCTCGCCGCCGGCGGGCACCCGCACCACGACGACGAACGCGCCCTCGTGAACGTGCGCGTCGAGCGTGCCGCCGGCTTCGGCGACCCGTCGGGCCATGCCCTGCAGGCCCGAGGCGTCGCGCCGCGGCTCTGCGGCTCCGGCGTCGTTGGCGATCTCGTACCGCCACCCCTGAGCGTCGCGGACCAGCGCCAGGCGCGCCCACCCGCCGCGGCCGTGGCGCAGGACATTGGTGGTCGTCTCGCGGATGATCGGCGCGAGGACGGATGCCGGCGCCCGGCCGGCATCCGGATCGACGGCGAGCTCCACGGCGAGTCCGGCCGCGCGCAGCAGATCGGCGGCGTTGGCCAGCTCGTCGGGCAGCGGCACCGAACGCACCCGCGTCGCGAGGTCCCGCGTGCCCTGACGGGCCTCGTCGACGCTCGCCCGCGCCGCGCGCAGCTGTTCGAGCGCCGCATCCGGATCGCGGGGCATCAGCCGCTCCGCGAGCTCCAGCTGGAGCGCGATGACCTGGAGGTGGTGCCCCTGGAGGTCGTGCACATCCGTTGCGACGCGCAGTCGCTCCTGGGTCGCCGCCAGCCGGGCCTCGGACGCCCGCGCCCTGTCGACGGTGATGAGCACATCCCACCACCACAGCGACAGCACGCTCATGAGCGGCAGCGTGGTGATGAAGAAGCCCATCAGCCACCAGCCGGGGCCGCCGGAGGCCGCGGCCCGGGTGTCGACGAACCAGAGCACGCCGAGAAGCAAGGTCACTGCCAGGACGACGCGAAGGCGCACCCCGGGCGGCCAGTTCAGCAGCACCAGGGACTGCGCGAGGGGGATCACGGCCAGCAGCCACAGTCCGGAGGCGAGCCCCATGACGAGGCCGAAGACGGCGGCGACGATCAGCGATCCGACCGTCCGTGACCAGCGCGCGAGGGGAGCGCCCTCGACGCGGTGGCGGTACTCGAGCAGGAGCGGCACCGTGGACAGCCACCACACGATGCCGCCGATGCCGGCGACCAGGGACGGCGTCGCGTCGCCGCCCGTGCCCAGCAGCGTCACCGTCCAGGCGAAGACGACCATGAACTCCAGGAACAGCACGCCCACGACGGTGTACCACCAGGTCGCGGCGATGCCCCGGGACAGCGTCATCCGTCGACGGATCGGGCCGCGCACCGCCGCGGCAGCTGTTGCGGGGCGGCTCATGGCTCCCACCCTACGGCCATGACACATGTCACCCTCCGGGCGTGCGAACCGCCCGTCAGGAGGTGACAGACGGACACTTACCGTCGCGCGTCCGAGGCGATGGACTGGGGACACGCCGGAAGACGGCGGGCCCGGCCAGCACCGCCCGCCCCACACCACAGGAGTATCCCGTGAACCTCATGGAGCAGTTCCAGGCCCTCGTCGCCCAGGTGCCCGAACTCGTCCAGCCCCTCATCGTCGCCCTCGCGGGCGCGGTGCCCTTCATCGAGGGCGAGGGTGCCGCCACCATCGGCATCATCGGCGGCATCAACCCCGTGGTCGCCGCGATCGCCGCGATCGTGGGCAACTTCGTGTGCGTGGCCGTGCTGGTCCTGCTGAGCGCCCGGGCACGGCGCGCCGTCGTCGCACGGAGCAGGGCGCGTCGCCTCGTCAACGCCGACGGCACGATCGCGGCCGAGGACGCCTCGGCGGCCGGCGCCCTCGTCGACCCTCACGAGTCCGACCGCAAGGCCGCGCGACGGGTCAAGTTCCAGCGCTCGTTCGAGCGCTACGGCGTGCCCGGCGTGAGCCTTCTGGGTCCGCTGCTTCTTCCCACCCAGTTCACCGCCACGATGCTCGCCGGTGCGGGCGTCGGCACCGCCCGGATCCTGTTCTGGCAGGGCGTCGCGATCGTGGGCTGGACCACGCTGCTGACGCTGATCATCACGGGTGTGCTGACGGTCGTCCCCTGACCCGCCGCGTGGCCGCCCGCACGGGGCGGCCACGGCGTCGGGGTAGGTTTGTCGGCATGCCTTCTCCCGATCTCGGTCTTCCCGAAGTCGCCTCGATCGCGCGGGATCTCATCCGCTTCGACACGACGAACCACGGCGGCGGCCGCTCGAACGGTGAGCGCGAGGCCGCGGAGTACGTCGGCGCCTATCTCGAGACGCTGGGCCTCGCACCCGAGTTCTACGAGCCGATCCCACGCCGCACCAACGTCATGGCGCGGGTTCCGGGCCGCAACCGCGACAAGCCCGCGCTCGTGCTGCACGGCCACCTCGACGTGGTACCGGCGATCGCCGAGGACTGGAGCGTCGACCCCTTCGAGGGCGTCGTGAAAGACGGCATGCTGTGGGGCCGCGGCGCCGTCGACATGAAGGACATGGACGCCATGATCCTCACATCGGTCGCCGACATCCTGCGTTCCGGCGAGCAGCCCGAGCGGGACCTGGTCCTGGCGTTCTTCGCCGACGAGGAGAACGGCGGCGTCGAGGGCTCGGCGCTCGTGGTCCGCGACCGCCCCGACTGGTTCACCGGCGCCACCGAGGCGATCAGCGAGGTCGGCGGCTACTCGATCCCGATCGGCGACCGCCACGCGTACCTGCTGCAGGTGGGGGAGAAGGCGCTCATCTGGATCCGCCTCGTCGCCCGCGGTCGTGCCGCGCACGGCTCGAAGCTGCACCACGACAACGCGGTGACGCTGCTCGCCGAGGCCGTCGCCGCACTCGGCCGCACCGCGTGGCCCGTCACCCTCACCGACACGTCGCGCGAGATGAGCGAGCGGCTCGCCGAACTCACGGGCGAGGCCCCCGGCGACCCGGATGCCGTCGCAGCCGCCACGGGCGCAGCATCCGGATTCCTCCGCTCGACGCTGCGGACGACCACCAACCCGACCGGTCTCGTGGCCGGGTACAAGCACAATGTGATCCCCGACCGGGCCGAGGCCCTCGTCGACGTGCGGGTGCTCCCGGGCACCGAGGACGCGGCCCTCGCCGACATCCGCCGCATCGTCGGCGACGGCGTGGAGGTCGAGATCGTCCACCAGGACATCGGCCTCGAGGTCCCGTTCTCGGGCGACCTCGTCGACGCGATGGTCGCGGCGCTGGGACGCCACGACCCGGGCGCGCCGGTGGTGCCGTACCTGATGGGCGGCGGCACCGACAACAAGGCGCTCGCCACGCTCGGCATCGCCGGCTACGGCTTCGCGCCGCTGCGCCTGCCCGCCGACCTCGACTTCACCGGCATGTTCCACGGCGTCGACGAGCGCGTGCCGATCGACTCCCTCGTGTTCGGCCAGGCCGTCCTCACGGACCTGCTCCGCACCTACTGAGATCTCGACGGATGCCTCGCCCCCCGGGCATCCGTCATCGCACGGCTGAAAGGCGCCCATGCTTCTCGAAGCGATCATCCTCGGGTTCGTCCAGGGTCTGACCGAGTTCCTGCCCATCTCGTCGAGCGCGCACCTGCGCATCCTCGGTGAGTTCCTGCCGTCGGCGCAGGATCCGGGGGCGGCGTTCACCGCGATCACCCAGATCGGCACCGAGGCGGCCGTGGTGGTCTTCTTCTGGCGTGACATCGTGCGGATCATCGGGCACTGGTTCCGGTCGCTGTTCGGCCGCATCCCGCGCAACGACCCCGACGCGAAGCTCGGCTGGCTGATCATCGTGGGCTCGATCCCGATCGTGGTGCTCGGCCTGCTGTTCCAGGACCAGATCGAGACGGTGCTGCGGTCCCTCTGGATCACCGCGGTCATGCTGATCTTCTTCGGCGTGCTGCTGGGCATCGCCGACCACGTGGGCGCCAAGAAGCGCAAGCTCCAGGACATGACAGTCGGCCACGGCGTGATCTACGGGTTCGCGCAGTCGCTCGCCCTCATCCCCGGGGTGTCGCGCTCGGGCGGCACGATCACCGCCGGCCTGTTCATGGGCTACGAGCGCGCCGCCGCGGCCCGTTACGCGTTCCTGCTCGCCATTCCCGCGGTCTTCGGCAGCGGCTTCTTCCAGCTGGCGAAGAGCCTCGACGAGCCGGGCCTGTTCACGCTGGGCGAGACCGCGGTGGCGACCGGTGTCGCGTTCGTCGTGGCGCTCGGGGTGATCGCGTTCTTCATGAACTGGATCTCCAAGCACAGCTTCCTGCCGTTCGTGGTCTACCGCGTCGCGGTCGGCTCACTCCTGCTGGTGCTGCTGAGCATGGGCGTCATCAACCCCTGACACAGGGGGACGGATGCTGCTCAGCGGCGCGGGTCGTCGCGACCGGGCTTGCTCGGCCCGTCGCCCGGCTTGCCGTCGGTGCGGCGCAGGTACCGTTCGAACTCCTGGGCGATCGCGTCGCCCGAGGCCTCCGGCGAGTCCCACGTGTCGCGCGTGCGCTCGAGCTGGTGGATGTACTCGGTCATCTCCTCGTCGTCGGCCGCGGCCGCGTCGATGGAAGCCTCCCAGGCCGCTGCCTCCGTGGCGAGGTCGCCGCGGGAGACCGCGGCGCCGGTGATGTCCTCGAGCCGGTCGAGGAGCGCCAGCGTCGCCTTGGGCGAGGGGGTGTGACCGGCGACGTAGTGGGGCACGCTCGCCCACAGGCTCGCCGTGGGGATGCCGGCGCGCTCGGCCGCGTCGCCGAGGACGCTGAGGATGCCGACCGGACCCTCGTACGTGCTGCGCTCGAGCTCGAGTGCCGTGCGCAGGTTCTCGTTGTCGCTGCCGGCGAAGACCGAGATCGGCCGCGTGTGCGGCACGTCGGACATCATCGAGCCGATCGCGACGAACCCCGTGATGTCTTCGCGGAGGGCGATGTCGATGAACTCCGACGAGAACGCCTGCCACGCGCGGGCGGGCTCGACGCCGGTGAGCAGCCACAGCTGCGTCCCGCGGGTCGCCTGCGCGGGGCGCAGGAGCGTGGCCTCGGGCCAGCGCAGCGTACGGCGTCCATCGCCGTCCGCTGCGATGTGCGGACGCGTGTACTGGTAGTCGAAGTACAGCTCGGGATCGACCGAGAACACCGTCTCGTACGAGCCGCCGTCGCGCAGCTGGCTGATGGCCGACGACGCGGCTTCACCCGCATCATTCCAGCCATCGAACGCTGCGACGAGAACACGACGACCCAGTCCGTCCACGGGACCCCCTCCACCCGCAGCCGCTGCGGGTTCCTTCCAGGATAGGCCCCTGCCCCCGGGGAGGGCCGGAGACCCCTCGGTAGGATTGCACGGTGAATGCGCCCCGACTCGCCGCCGTCCTGTGGGACATGGACGGCACCCTCGTCGACACCGAGCCCTACTGGATGGCGGCCGAGACACCCCTCATCGAGAGCTTCGGGGGGACGTGGTCGCACGAGCAGGCGCTGAGCCTGGTCGGCCTCGGACTCGAGGACTCCGCCCGCATCCTGCAGGGCACCGGCGTGCGCATGAGCACCGACGCGATCATCGACCACCTCACCGAGGAGGTCATGCGCCAGCTGTCGGTGACCGGCGTGCCGTTCCGGCCCGGCGCGCGCGAGCTGCTGGCGAGCCTGCGCGAGGCCGGCGTCAAGACGGGGCTCGTGACGATGTCGATGCGCCGCATGGCCCAGACGGTCGTCGACCTGATCGACTTCGACGCGTTCGACGTGGTGATCGCTGGCGACGACGCCACCCGGCCGAAGCCGTTCCCCGACCCGTACCTGCAGGCGTGCGAGGTGCTCGGCGTGACGCCCGCCGAGACCGTCGCCATCGAGGACTCGCCCAACGGACTGCGCTCCGCCGTCGCCTCGGGCGCGTCGGTGATCGGCGTCCCGCTCATGGTGTCGCTGACCGGAGCCGGCGCCCACGCGCTCTGGGAGAGCCTCGAAGGCCGCACGGCCGCAGACATCGCAGAATTCCACGCGGCGCACCGCGCCAGCGTCCACGCCCCGCACCCCGCCGAGGAGACCACCCGATGACCGACGACAACCTGGCACCGGAGGGCTCCCGCCCGAGCGGTCCGTTCCGCCTCGGCGACCGCGTGCAGCTCACCGGCCCCAAGGCGCGCCTGCACACGATCACGCTGCGCGAGGGCGGCGAGCTGCACACCCATCACGGCGTGCTCAAGCACGAGCAGCTCGTCGGGCAGCCCGACGGCTCCGTCGTCGCGAACAGCGGCGGCCACGAATACCTGGCGCTGCGCCCGCTCCTGCGCGACTTCGTGATGTCGATGCCGCGCGGTGCGGCGATCGTGTACCCGAAGGACGCCGCCCAGATCCTCGCCGAGGCCGACATCTTCCCCGGCGCCACGGTCGTCGAAGCCGGCGTGGGCTCCGGAGCGCTGTCGCTGTGGCTCCTCCGGGCGATCGGCGCCGAGGGGCGCCTCGTCTCGTTCGAGCGCCGCGACGACTTCGCCGCTGTCGCGCGGGCGAACGTCGAGACCTTCACCGGCCAGGTGCCGGCGAACTGGGACGTCGTCGTGGGAGATCTCGCCACGGAGCTGAACGCCACGGTGGCCGAGGCATCCGTCGATCGTGTCGTGCTCGACATGCTCGCACCCTGGGAGTGCATCGACGCGGTGGCCGAGGCGCTCACGCCCGGCGGCGTCGTGGTCTGCTACGTCGCGACGGCGACCCAGCTCAGCCGCGTCGCGGAGTACATCCGCGGCACCGGTCTGTTCACCGAGCCCGACGCGAACGAGACCATGGTGCGCGGCTGGCACGTCGAGGGCCTCGCGGTGCGTCCCGATCACCGCATGGTCGCGCACACCGGCTTCCTGGTGTGGGCGCGCCGGCTCGCACCCGGTGCCGTGCCGCCCGAGGTCAAGCGCCGCGCGTCGAAGTCGAGCTACGGCGACGAGGACGTGGAGCTGTGGACGCCGGGCGCCGTCGGCGACCGGCAGATCACCGACAAGAACCTCCGCAAGCGGGTCCGCGAGGCCGAGCGCGCCGCCGAGGGCGCGCGCCAGGCGGCCGGACGGTCGGACGTGCCCGGCGAGTCCGCCTAAACTAGCCCGGTGCGCAAGATCCCCGTTGCCCTGGTTGTCCTGGGACTGGTGACCGTCGGACTGGCCGGATGCTCGATGCCCGGCGCATCCGCATCCGACTGCTCCCGGCCCGAGGTGTCGAACCCCGACGTGATGGACCTCATCACCGTCACCGGAGACGTCGAGAACGAGCCGAACGTCGACATGTACACGCCGGTGAAGGCACCGGAGCTGGCCTACGAGGACGTCGTGACCGGTGACGGCACGGCCGTCACGTCCGCCGACCAGGCCCTCGTGCTCGACGTCGCCCTCTTCAGCGGCGCGACCGGCGAGAAGCTCGCCGCGACGCCGTACGACGGAGATCTGTCGCGGGTGGGCTCCCTCACCCAGTTCGCCAACTTCCCGGGGCTCGAGACGGCGCTGCACTGCGCGACCGAGGGCTCCCGCGTCGCCGTCGCGCTGGCGCCGGACGACATCGCCGAGGGCGTCGCCGAGCAGGCCGGGCTCGACGCCGGCGACTCGCTGATCGCGGTCGTCGACCTCCGCAAGGTGTACCTGGCGGCCGCCGACGGCCAGAACCAGTTCAACAGCGGCTTCGGGCTGCCCAGCGTCGTGCGCGCCCCCGACGGGCGCCCTGGCCTCATCATCCCCGACGGCGCGGCGCCCGCCGACCTGACGATCCAGACGCTCAAGAAGGGCGACGGCGAGAAGGTCACCGGCGACCAGCCGGTGCGCGTGCACTACACCGGCGTGGTGTGGGGCGAGAACGAGCCTTTCGACTCGACGTGGGACGGCGCGCCCGCCTCGCTCACGCTCGACGGCGTCGTGCCCGGCTTCGCGAAGGCGCTCGAAGGACAGACCGTCGGCTCGCAGGTCCTCGTCGTCGTGCCGCCCGACCAGGGCTACGGCGACCAGGCGCAGGGCGGCATCCCGGCCGGCTCCACTCTGGTGTTCGTGATCGACATCCTCGGTCTCGACGCGCTGCCCGCGCAGTAGCCGGGGGTTCGACGACCTCGACGCGGGCGGCCATAGGATAGGCGGGTGCCTGCCACTGCCGCTGCGAAGATCCCGCCCGAGGAGCGCCTGGTGAACCTCGTGGTGGCGCTCATCGCGACCGATCAGGGGCTCACGAAAGACACGATCCTCACCTCGGTCGCGGGCTATCGCGAGCAGAGCGAGGCCGGGGCGTCGAAGGACGCGCTCGAGAAGATGTTCGAGCGCGACAAGGAGTCGCTGCGTGGGCTGGGCGTCCCGATCGAGACGATCGGCGACTGGGCCGACCCCGACGATCTCCGCGAGGCGCGCTACCGCGTGCCGAGCGCCGAGTACGAGCTCCCCGAAGACATCGAGTTCACGCCCGCCGAGCTGGCGCTGCTGACCCTCGCCGGCGGGGTGTGGAGCGAGAGCTCCCTGTCGGACGACGCCCGCAGCGGACTGCGCAAGATCCGCGCGCTGGGCGACCTGGTCGACGAGCCGATCATCGGGTTCTCGCCGCGGCTGAGCCTGCGCGATCCCGCGTTCCCGGCGCTGCAGCAGGCGATCGAGTCGAGCCGCGTCGTCACCTTCCCGTACCTCAAGCCGGGGGAGGCCGCCCCGCGCACCCGGCGGGTGCAGCCGCTCGCGCTCGTCGAGTACGAGGGCCGCTGGCACGTGTTCGGCATCGACCTCGACGCGAAGGCCGACCGTACGTTCCTGCTCGCACGCATCGTCGGGCCCGTCGTCGCCACGCGCGCCTCGTTCGACCCGGCGCTGCGCGAGGGAGCGGGCGACCGCGCGCTCGCGGGCCTCGACGAGGTCGCCGCGCGCAACTCGGCGCTGCTCGAGGTGAACCCGGGTACCGAGGCCGCGCTGCGTCTCGCCCGGCGCGCGCAGCCGGCCGAGCAGGGGATCCGCGTGCCGTACGTCGACGCGCACATCTTCGCCGACGAACTCGCCTCGTACGGCCCCGAGGTGCGCGTCGTCGGGCCCGCCGACCTGCGCGACCGCGTCATCGACCGGCTCGCGGCGACCCGCGACCTCCACGGGGGGATCTCATGAGCGCCCGGCGACAGCTCGTCGCGACCGATCGCGCGGCCCTCATGCTGCAGCTCGTCCCGTACCTGATGGGCAAGGGCGAGGTCTCGCTCGAGGAGGCCGCCGACGAGTTCGACGTCGAGCCCGAGCAGATGCGGTCGATGGTCGAGAAGCTGACCGTGATCGGCCTTCCCGGCGACCGCGGCTACTGGCAGATGGCGAACGACCTGTTCGACATCGACTGGGACCTCCTCGACGAGCGCGACGTCATCGTCATCACGAACTCCGTCGGTCTCGAGCGCGCGCCCAAGCTCACGGCGCGCGAGGCCGCAGCGCTCCTCGCGGGTCTTCAGCTGGCGCGGTCGATCCCCGGCGTCGGCGACACGGCGCTCTACGCGGGCCTGCTCGCGAAGCTCGCGCGCGGCGCCTCGGGCATCCCCGCCGAGGTGATCCTCGCCACGGAGCCCGTCGACGCCGTGCGCGACCTCGTGTCCGACGCGCTGCGGCGTGGCGTCGCCGTCTCGTTCACGTACAAGGCGCCGGACGCCGCGCCCACCACGCGCACCGTCGACCCGGTGAAGGTGCACATCGCGAGCGGGCAGTGGTACCTGCAGGGCTGGTGCCACCTCCGCGAGGCGATGCGCACGTTCCACCTCGACCGCGTCAGCGATCTCGAGCTCACCGGCATCCCGAGCACGCACGCGGGCGAGCAGGCGCCGGACTGGTTCGACACCGATGCGGGCGACGTCGTCGCGCGCATCCGCTTCGCAGAGGACGTCGCGCCCCTCGTCGGCGACTACCTCGATCGCGCGACGCTCGAGACCGCCGACGGCGTCACCGTCGCGACGATGCGCGTCGCCGACGAGCTGAGCCTGCGCCGCCTCGCGGCGCGCCGTGGCGGCCTCGTCGAGGTGCTCGAACCCGCCGCCGCACGCCGGGCCGTGGCCGACTGGGCTGAGGCGGGACTCGCACAATACCGGTGAGAGCCGCAGACGGCCGCACCGAGGCATATTAGACTTGGCGGCATCCCCGCTGACGCGAACGACGGAGCACCTCAATGTTCGGAAATCTGAACGGCTGGCACCTGATCATCCTGCTCGTCGTCATTCTTCTGCTGTTCGGCGCGGCGAAGCTGCCCGCCCTCGCCAAGAGCATGGGCCAGTCCGCTCGCGTGTTCAAGGGCGAGATGAAGGCCATGAAGGACGACGACAAGGCCGCCGACGCATCGACCACGACGAACGTCGCGGAGTCGCCCGCCGCCGACACGACGACTCCTGCTACCCCCGGCACCAGCGACGGCACGCGCGATCACAAGTCGTAGCGGATGGTAGCCGCAACCGGCTCCGCGTCCCTCGACGGCCCGGAGCTGCCGAAGCGCGACAAGCGGATGTCGCTGGGCCAGCATCTGCGGGAGCTGCGAAACCGCTTCTTCATCGCCGCCATCGCGCTCATCGTCGGTATGGTGATCGCGTTCATCATCACCGATCCGATCATCCACTGGATCACTGAGCCGATCCGCATCATCGCCGAGGAACGCGGCGACGCGGCGCTGAATTTCGGAACCGTCACGTCGGCGTTCGATCTGCGCATGCGGATCGCGTTCTCCATCGGCCTGTTCCTGTCGGCGCCGATCTGGCTCTGGCAGATCTGGGCATTCATCATGCCCGGACTGACGCGCAAAGAGGTCAAGTACACGGTCGGATTCGTCGCGACCGCGGTGCCGCTGTTCTTCATCGGCTGCTACGTCGGCCTGCTGATCGTGCCGCACGTCATCGAGCTGATGTACGGGTTCACCCCCGACGGCGCGGTGAACTTCTACGCGGCCGCCGAGTACTACGACTTCGTGTTCAAGCTGATGATCGTCATCGGCGTCTCGTTCGTGCTGCCGGTCTTCCTCGTGGCGCTGAACATGGCGGGGATCATCTCGGGCCGGGGCATCCTCAAGGGCTGGCGGGTCGCCGTCATCGTGGCGACGGCATTCGCCGCACTCGCCACGCCGGCCGCCGACGTCGTGAGCATGCTCATGCTGGCGGGCATCCTGATCGTGCTCTTCATCGCGGCCGCCGGAGTGTCGATGCTCTTCGACCGGCGCAAGGCGAAGCGCAGCGTCGACCTGCTCCCGCCGGAGCCTCTTCCGTGAGCGACGCCGCTCCCGCCGACCGCTACGCGCGAGCGAGCGCCTCGGCACGCCTCGACCGGACGCATCCGATCACGGCTGCCTTCGCCGCCTCGCAGCGGTTCACGCTCGACCCGTTTCAGATCGAAGGATGCCGCGCCCTCGAGGAGGGCCGGAGCGTCCTGGTCGCCGCCCCCACCGGAGCGGGCAAGACGATCGTCGGCGAGTTCGCGATCCACCTGGCGATGCGCGAACCCGGCGACAAGGCGTTCTACACGACGCCGATGAAGGCGCTCTCCAACCAGAAGTTCCGCGAGCTCCAGGAGGTCTACGGCGAGGGCGAGGTCGGCCTCCTCACCGGCGACACCAACATCAACGGCAACGCGCGCATCGTGGTCATGACGACCGAGGTGCTGCGAAACATGCTGTACGCCGACTCTCCGGCGCTGCGCGGTCTCCGGTACGTGGTCATGGACGAGGTGCACTACCTCGCCGACCGGTTCCGCGGCGCCGTGTGGGAGGAGGTCATCATCCACCTGGCGCCGAGCGTGCGGCTCATCTCGCTGTCGGCGACGGTGTCGAACGCCGAGGAGTTCGGCGACTGGCTCGACACCGTGCGCGGCGACACCGAGGTGATCGTGTCGGAGACCCGCCCGGTGCCGCTCGAGCAGCATGTGCTGGTGCGCGGCGATCTTCTGCCGCTCTTCGACGACCGCGCCGGCATCGCGACCGCGCAGGTCAACCAGGAGCTCATGCGCATCCGCTCGTTCAAGGGGCAGAACTTCGAGCGCAACCATCGCGTGCAGGCGTCGAACAGTGCGCGCCAGGCCGGGTACGAGGCATCCCGTCGCCGTCCGAACCGGGGCGGGAAGCGCCCGGTGCGGTCCGCGAACGTGCAGCGGATCGAGCGCCTCGATCGCCCCGACGTCGTCGAGCTGCTGTCGCACGCCAACCTGCTGCCCGCGATCTTCTTCATCTTCAGCCGCGCCGGGTGCGACGCCGCCGTGCAGCAGGTGCGCCGCGCCGGCGTGCGGCTGACGTCGCAGGACGAGCGCCGCGAGATCCGCGCCGTGATCGAGGAGCGCACCCGCACCCTCCTCGAGGAGGACCTCGCGGTCCTCGGGTTCTGGGAGTGGCGCGAGAACCTCGAGCGCGGTGTGGCCTCGCACCACGCAGGACTCCTGCCGGCGTTCAAGGAGGTCGTCGAGGAGCTCTTCCAGCGCAAGCTCGTGAAGGTCGTGTTCGCCACAGAGACGCTCGCCCTCGGCATCAACATGCCCGCGCGCACCGTGGTGCTCGAGAAGCTCGAGAAGTTCAACGGCGAAGCGCGCGTCGCCATCACGTCGGGGGAGTACACGCAGCTCACCGGCCGTGCCGGCCGGCGCGGCATCGACGTCGAGGGGCACGCGGTCATCCAGTGGACCGAGGGCCTCGACCCGCAGGCCGTCGCCGCCCTCGCCTCACGACGCACCTACCCGCTCAACTCGAGCTTCCGGCCGACGTACAACATGGCCGTCAACCTCATCGACCAGTTCGGCCGGGCCAAGGCGCGCGAGATCCTCGAATCGTCCTTCGCGCAGTTCCAGGCCGACCGTGCGGTGGTCGGGCTCGCCCGGCAGGTCAAGGAGCAGGAGGAGTCGCTCGCCGGCTACGCCAAGGCGATGACCTGCGACCGCGGCGACTTCGGCGAGTACTCGCGCATCCGGCGGGAGCTCAGCGACGTCGAGAAGCTCAATCGCAAGGACGTGAGCGCAGGGCGCCGCACCCGCGACGAGCGGCAGCGCCAGATCGCGACCCTCCGCAAGCAGATGCAGCGGCACCCGTGCCACGGCTGCCCCGATCGCGAGCACCACGCCCGGTGGGCCGAACGGTACTGGCGGCTCAAGCGGGACGTCGACAAGCTGCGCCGCCAGATCGAGACCCGCACGGGCACCGTCGCGCGCATCTTCGACCGCGTCGTCGACGTGCTCGGCGCGCTCGAGTACGTGTCGATCGAGGGCGACGGCACAACGACGCTGACCCCCGCCGGTCGCACGATGCGCCGCATCTACGGCGAGCGGGACCTCCTCGTCGCAGAGTCGCTGCGCCGCGGCATCTGGAAGGACCTGGATGCCGCGTCCCTCGCCGCGCTCGCCTGCTCGCTCGTGTACGAGCCGCGGCGCGACGACGGCGGCCCGGGGGAGCGGGGGCTGCCGCGCGGGGCGTTCCGCCCGGCGTTCGAGGCGACACTGTCGCTGTGGCAGGAGCTCGACGACCTCGAGCAGGAGCACCGTCTCCCCGGGAGCGAACCGGTCGCGGCGGGCCTGGCGCTGGCCATGCACACGTGGGCGCGCGGCGGCATGCTCGACCGCGTGCTGATCGAGGCCGACATGGCGGCCGGCGACTTCGTGCGCTGGTCGAAGCAGACGATCGACCTGCTCGACCAGCTGTCGATCGTCGCCGATCAGCCGATCGCCTCCACGTCCCGTCAGGCGTTGGATGCTGTGCGCCGAGGCATCGTCGCGTACTCCGGCGTGTAGCGCCGCCGACGCGGCGAAGGATCGCCGTGCTGCTCGCTTAGGCTGATCCCGTGCCCCCTCGCCCGATCCTGCCGCTCTGGGCGGCGGTCCCCGTCGCTGTGCTGGCCGGGGTGCTGTTCGACCTGGCGTTCCCGTCGGTCGCCTGGTGGCCGATGGCCTTCGTCTCCGTGGCGCTGGCACTCGTGACGCTCGTCGGGCGCCGGGCCTGGGGCGCGTTCCTCACGGGACTCGCGTACGGCCTCGCGTTCTATCTCCTGAACGTCGACTTCACCGCCGAGTGGGTCGGGCCGCTTCCGTGGCTCGCGCTGTCGCTCCTCGAGTCGCTGTTCGTCGCGGGCGGCGCGGTGCTCATCTCGCTGGCGTACCGGTGGGTGCCCGTCGTGGTGCCCCGCCGCGGCCGGATCCTCGTCACCTCCGTGCTCGTCGGCGGGCTGTGGACCGCGAAAGAGGCGGTGATCGGCGGCTTCCCCTACGGCGGCTTCCCGTGGGGGCGCGTCGGCACCTCGCAGGTCAACGGGCCGTTCGCCGAGGTGGTGTCGTGGACCGGCACCGCGGGGCTCACGTTCCTGCTCGTCGCGCTCGTCGCGGCGGCGGTGGAGCTCGTGCGGTCGCCACGACGGGCGCGGGAAGGCAGCATCCGTCCGCTCCTCCCGGTCGGAGTGCTCGTCCTCGTGGCCACGGTCCTCATCGTGGTGCCTGCGTGGTCGACGACGCCGGCCGGCACGATGCGCGTCGCGAGTGTGCAGGGCAACGGTCCCGCCGGCTATTTCGACGAGCGTCAGGCGGGCGACATCCTCGCGTCGCAGTACGACGCCACCGAACCGCTGTTCGGTGAGGAGGACGTCGACGTGGTGCTGTGGCCCGAGGGGAGCGTCGACATCGACCCCGACAGCTCGCCCGTCGTCGCGGCCGCCCTCGACCGCGTGGCGAGGCAGGTGGGCGCGCCGCTCGTCGCCAACCGCATCGACAAGCGCGGCGACGAGTACTTCAACATGTCGTTCCTGTGGCGCGAGGGCGCCGGCATCGAGCAGACCTACGACAAGCGCAACCCGGTGCCGTTCGGCGAATACGTGCCCGATCGGGACTTCTACGCGTCGATCGCTCCCGACCTCATCGGCATGATCGGCCGCGACTACACGCCGGGAACGAATCCGCCGGTGTTCGACATCGACGGCACCGTCGCGGGACTCGCGATCTGCTTCGACGTCATCTACGACGCGCTGATCTGGGAGGGCGCGCGCGACGGCGCCGAGATCTATCTCTTCCAGACCAACAACGCCGATTTCCGGGGCACCGACGAGAACCTGCAGCAGCTGGCCGTCGCGCGCCTGCGCGCGATCGAGACCGGGCGCTCCGTCGTCAACCTCTCGACGGTGGGCACGAGTCAGGTGATCGCGCCCGACGGGTCCACCATCGACGGACTCCCGGCTGACGAGCCCGGGCACATGCTGACCGACGTGCCGCTGCGGACGGGCCTCACGCCGGCCGTCCTCGTCGGGCCGTGGGTGAACGCGCTCCTGGCATGGGGGAGCGTCATCGTGCTCGCAGGACTCGGTATCGCCGCGCGACGGCGGTCGCGCGGGCACGCGAAAACGCCGGCCCCGTAGGGCCGGCGTCGCGCGAAGCGCGGGTCAGGCGCTGAGCTTGTCCACCGTCACGGCCTCGCCGGCGCCGCGACGGGCGCGGACGTACGCGAGGCGCTCCTCGAGCAGCTCTTCGAGCTCGGGGATGGTGCGGCGCTCCAGGAGCATGTCCCAGTGGCTGCGGGGGGTCTTGTCGCCGGAGTGGTCGACGGTCGCGGTGCCGTCGCCCACGCGCAGCAGCGCCTCGGCACCGCACGTGCGGCACTCCCAGGCGGGCGGGACCTCGGCGTCGGCCGCGAAGGTCAAAGTCGTGTCACGTCCACACGATGTGCAGGAATAGATGTGCTGTGCACGCTCATGGAACACGACGCCCTCTTCGCTCTGTAGGCTCTGGGCGCCGAGTCGGATGCCGCGCAGGCTGCGGTCTGCCATTTTGTGGTCCTCTCGTCGCTGTACAGGTATAACGAAGTGACCTGTGCGGATCATCCGAAGGGCCCCTGTTCATCGACCTTTCACAGTGGATGCACAGCGGAGCGTGTGTGCCGTCACCGAAGGGTGCTATCGCAGGGTTGCGAGAGCCACGTCGGAGCGGTCGGTGACGATGCCGTCGACGCCCATCTCGACCAGCCGAACCATGTCGTGGGGGTCGTTGACGGTCCACACGTGCACCTCGACGCCGTGCCGGTGCGCCGCCGCGACGAGCCGCGGCGTGACGATGCGCACGCGGCCCTGACGTTCGGGTACCTGCAGTGCGTCCACACCGGCCAAAGCCCGCGCCACCAGCCGTTCCGACCGCGTCGACACGGCCGCGAGCGTGCGTGCGACGGTGCCGCGGCCCCCGGATGTCGCGGGACGGATGCTGCGCCCCGACGCCTCGTTCACCGCCTGCGCCGCGGCGAGCGCGGCGCGTCGGCGCTCGTCCGAGAAGCTCGTCACGAGCACCCGGTCGGCGAACGGCGCGATCGCGGTGCCCACGGCGGAGGCCGCATCCGTCGCCTTCACGTCGAGGTTGAACCTCACCGTCGGGAACGAGGTCAGAGCCTGGGCCAGCGTGATGAGCCCGCCGCGCTCGGCCATGAGGTGTTCGAGCTCGCGCACCGTCACATCGGCGATCTTGCGGGGATCGCCGGTCACGCGCGACAGATCGTCGTCGTGGAACAGCACGACGACCCCGTCGGCCGTGCGGTGGCAGTCCGATTCGACGTAGTCGGCCCCGGCCGAGTGCGCGGCGGCGACGGCGGCGAAGGAGTTCTCGACGATGCCGCTGCGCGCAGCGTCCGGCGTCACGAGTCCACGGTGCGCGAGCACGCGCGGCGTCGCGACCCCCTTGAACCAGGGGTGGGTCACGGGGTGGGCGGGGTGACTGACGGCGGGGCGCTGATCGCCGGGCCGCCGGAGGCCGTGCCGCCCGCGGCGCCGGGCGCGACGCCACCCGCAGCGGGAGCGCGGCCCTTGGCCGCAGCATCCGTCATCACACCCGCGAAGGAGCCCGTCAGGCCCTTGAGCGCGTCGGTGAACTCGCTCGGGATGATCCAGAGCTTGCTCGAGGCGCTGTCGGCGATCTTCGGCAGGGTCTGCAGGTACTGGTAGGCCAGCAGCTTGTCGTCGGGGTTGCCGGTGTGGATGGCGTCGAAGACGGTCTGGATCGCCTCGGCCTCGCCCTGTGCGCGCAGCACCGCGGCCTGCTTGTCGCCCTCGGCGCGGAGGATCTCGGCCTGCCGCCGGCCCTCGGCCTCGAGGATCTGCGACTGCTTCGAGCCCTCGGCGGTGAGGATCGCGGCGCGGCGGTCGCGCTCGGCGCGCATCTGCTTCTCCATCGAGTCCTGGATGGAGTGGGGCGGGTCGATCGCCTTGAGCTCGACGCGGGAGACGCGCAGACCCCACTTGCCGGTGGCCTCGTCGAGGACGACGCGCAGCTGGCCGTTGATCTCGTCGCGGCTCGTGAGCGCCTCTTCGAGGTTCAGGCCGCCGACGACGTTGCGGAGGGTGGTGGTGGTGAGCTGCTCGACCGCGCTGAGGTAGTTGGCGATCTCGTAGGTCGCGGCGCGGGCGTCGGTGACCTGGAAGTACACGACGGTGTCGATCGAGACGACGAGGTTGTCTTCGGTGATCACGGGCTGGGGCGGGAACGAGACGACCTGCTCGCGCATGTCCATGAGCGGCCGCAGGCGATCGATGAAGGGGACCAGGAGGTTGAGGCCGGGGGAGAGCGTCTTGTGGTACCGGCCGAGGCGCTCGACGATGCCCGCGGTCGCCTGCGGGATGATCCGGATCGACCGGAAGATGACGACCAGCACGAAGATGAAGACCGCGGCGGCGAGGATCCACCCGATCGCCGTCGGGATGGCCGAGGTGAAGTCGTTCATGCGAGCGGGTCCTCCGGTGCGGTCAGGGGTTCGGGGGAATCGGAGCGCACGACGGCCGTCGCTCCCTCGATGCGGCTGACGCGCACCCGCGCGCCGGGCTCGAGGTCGCCGGACTCGGTGCGCGCGGTCCAGATGTCGCCGTTGGCGAGCTTGACCTGGCCGCCGTGGGAGCCGATCGACGAGACGACGGTGCCGCCCAGGCCGATGAGGGCGTCGACGTTCGACGGCGTCGGGTCCTCTCCGCGACGCAGGCGTCTGAGGAGCGGCGGCCGGAGCAGCAGCACGAGGGCCGCGGCGACGCCGGCGGCGATGATCACCTGGAGCCAGATCGGGGCGCCGAGCAGGTCGGTCAGGAGGCCGGCGAGGCCGCCGATGCTGAGCATCAGGAACGTGAAATCGAGCGTCAGCATCTCGATCACGAGGAAGATCAGGATCAGCACCAGCCAGCCGATCCACGCCCATTGTTCGACGACCTCGATGAGCTCCACGGTAGCCTCCTCAGTCCGAACCTAGCAGGTAGGGTCTACACGTGACTGAGACTCTGACACCGCTTCCCGAGAGCTCGCTGAGCGGCAAGACCGCCCTCGTGACGGGCTCGTCCCGCGGCATCGGCGCCGACACGGCTCGCTATCTCGCGCAGGCCGGAGCGAACGTCGTCATCAACTACCGCAACAAGGCTCCGCGCGCCGAGAAGCTCGCGGGCGAGCTGCGCGACCTGGGCGTCGAGGTGCTCGTGGTCGGCGCAGATCTCACGGACGCGGCATCCGTTCAGGCGATGTTCGACGAGGTCGCGAAGACCTTCGGCTCGCTCGACATCCTGGTGCTGAACGCGTCGGGCGGCATGGAGTCCGGCATGGCCGAGGACTACGCGCTGCTGCTCAACCGCGACGCGCAGGTGAACGTGCTCGAGACCGCCCTCCCGCTCCTCGGCGAGGGCTCGCGCGTCGTGTTCGTCACGAGCCACCAGGCGCACTTCATCCACACCACCCCGACGATGCCGGAGTACGAGCCGGTTGCGCTGTCCAAGCGCGCCGGTGAAGACGCCCTGCGCGAGCGCATCCCCGCGCTGACCGAGCGCGGCGTCGAGTTCGTCGTCGTGTCGGGCGACATGATCGAGGGCACCATCACGGCGACGCTGCTCGAGCGCGCCAACCCCGGTGCGATCGCCGCTCGCCGTGAGGACGCCGGCAAGCTCTACAACGTGTCGGAGTTCGCGGCCGAGGTCGCGCAGGCGGCACTCGACCCGGTGCCGGCCGACAACACCCGCCTGGTGGGCGACACCTCGTCGTTCGAGGCGGAGTGATCCGATGAAGGCGAACGACATCGAGACCCTCGTCTCGGTCGGGCGTCCCGAGATCGCCGGCGACGGCTCGTTCGCCGTCTTCGCGACCTCGCGCCCCGACATCGCGGCCAACCGCAACGTCGGCCAGGTATGGCGCGTCGACCTGCCCGACGGCACGCCGCGGCGCCTCACGCGCGGCACCGCCGACGGCTCGCCGAAGCTCTCGCCCGACGCCACGCGGATCGCGTTCGTGCGCGGCGACGCCAAAGGCAAGCCGCAGGTGCACGTGATCGCCGCCGCCGGCGGCGAGCCGGTGCAGGCGACCGACGCCGTGCTCGGCGTCGAGGACTTCGCGTGGGCTCCCGACGGCGCGAGCATCGCCTTCGTCGCCCGCGTGCCCGAGAAGGGCCGCTACGGCAGCGTGGAGGGATTGGATGCTGCGGCCGAGGCGCCGCGGCACATCACCGGGGTGCGCTGGCACGCGAACGGCATGGGCTACATCGGCGACCGCCCGGCCCACGTCTTCGTGATCGCCGCGCCCGAGGTCGACGCCGAGCCGTTCTACGAGCCCGCCGCCGCCGTGCGCCCTGAGGACGAGACCCCGCCCAAGAAGACGCTGGTCGCCGCCGAGGCGCGCCAGCTCACCGAGGGCACGACCTCGCACGGCGGTGTCGTCTTCACCGCCGACGGGCGTGAGATCCTCACCGTCCCCGACGAGATCGAGTCCGACCGCCGCGATCTGCGCGACCGCCTCGTGGCTCTGGCCGTCGACGGCTCGGGCGAGCGCGAGGTGTTCGGAACCGACGCGGGGATCGCGATCTACGAGGCGGTCGTCGCGGCGGACGGCACGATCGCCCTGCTCGCGCACGAGGTCGGCGACGGCGTGGACTTCATCGCCCCCGGCGTCGGGCTGTGGCTCGTCGAGGACGGCAGCCCCCGTCGGATCACCGACGCCGATGCGCTGTACCTCGGCGAAGGCCACCTGCGTGTCGAGGGCGACGACTTCATCGTGCAGGACGCCGCGCGCGGCCGGGTGCGCCTCGTGCGGGTGTCCCGCGACGGCGCGGTCGCCGAGATCCTCGGAGGCGACGTCGAGGTCGGCGGTCACGCGACCGGCGGTGGCCGGGTGGTCGCCGCGGTGTCCCAGCCGGACTCGTTCGGGGAGCTCGTGCTCATCGAAGACGGAGCCAGGCGGGCGCTGACGTCGTTCGGGGCGCGGGCCGCGGCATCCGGAATCGTCCTTCCTCGCGAGCTGACGGTCACCGGCCGCGACGGCTACCCGGTGCACGGATGGGTCGCGACGCCCGAGGGCGAGGGGCCGTTCCCCGTGATCCTGCAGATCCACGGAGGACCGTTCGCGTCGTACGGCGTGCACCTCTTCGACGAGACGCAGGTCCTCGTGGATGCGGGCTACGCCGTCGTCTACTCGAACCCCCGCGGTTCGGCCGGCTACGGGCGGGAGCACGGGCGCAGCATCCGTCAGCAGATGGGCACGGTCGACTTCGCCGACGTCATCGACTTCCTCGAGGGCGCGATCCAGGGCGACGCCCGGCTGGACGGCGAGCGGGTCGGCGTGCAGGGCGGCTCGTACGGCGGCTATCTGACGGCGTGGGTCATCGCGCACGACCACCGGTTCGCCGGCGCGATCGTGGAGCGCGGCTTCCTCGAGCCGCTCTCGTTCCAGGGCACGAGCGACATCGGCTCGTTCTTCGGCGACGAGTACGTGGGCGTCGCGGTGGAGGACATCGCGCGCCAGAGCCCGATGGCCGTCGTCGGCCAGGTCACCACACCGACGCTGGTGATGCACTCGGAGCTCGACTTCCGGTGCCCGCTCGAGCAGGCGACGCGGTACTACTCGGCGCTCAAGCGCCAGGGCACCGAGGCCGAGATGCTGGTCTTCCCCGGCGAGAACCACGAGCTCACGCGCGCGGGTCAGCCGCGGCACCGCGTGCAGCGCTTCGATGCCGTGCTCGACTGGTGGAGCCGGCACCTGCCGGTCGGCTGATCCGCCCGGGACAGGAGGCGGCCCCGGAAGCGTTCGCTTCCGGGGGCCGTCGTCGGTTCAGGCGCGGATCAGATGTCGCCCTTGAACGTGAAGGCGCGGACGATGTTGACGATACCGAGCACGACCAGCGCGATGCCCAGGATCCACCACAGCGCGAAGACGTACAGCGGCGAGAAGAGCAGGATGATACCGGCGATGATGCTCAGGATCGCGAAGAAGATCGACCAGCCCTTCGACGCGGCGTCGCCGAGCGTCGACAGCGCGACGATGCCCTCGACGATCCACATGATGCCGACGAGGATGCCGAGGAACAGCGCGAGCCACGCGGTGGTCTGCGCGAGGTTGAACAGCGCCACGACGCCGGCGATGATGAACAGCACGCCGAGCAGGATGTGGCCGACGCGAGCCCAGCCGCCTTTGGTCTTCGAGAAGATCCCGAGACCGGCGTAGACGAGGCCTGCGGCGATCGCGTAGATCGCGATGATCGCGGTGACGACGGCGGCGGTCTTGCCCGGCCAGACCAGGATCAGGATGCCGACGATGAGTGCGAGGACGCCGCCGACGCCGAGCGCCGTGCGGATTCCGTTGACGGCCGACTTCTCGGCTTCGGATGCAGTGGACATGAGGGGCCTTTCTGAGAGTTCCCTGTACGTGATGCGGCTAAAGCTTAGACCCCAGATCGAACATGCAAGCGACCATGAACGTGTGTTGCCCGATGCCCGTCGCCTGGACGGCCCACACCGCGCTAGCGTGTGCGTGACCGTTACCGCGAGCGTGCGTGCCCGGGGCGGCGCGCAAGAGGAGGGTGTCGATGGCCGTCGTGTCGAGAGGGTTCGGAGCGCGTCGCCGTGAGAGCGATCCGCGGCTGCCGCCCGGTCAGTACCTGACCGAGGACTTCCCCGTGCTGTCGGCGGGGCCGACTCCGCGGATCGAGCAGGAGGACTGGCGCTTCGGCATCCGCACCGAGGGCGGTGAGGCGGTCTCGTGGACATGGGACGAGTTCATGGCGCTGCCCATCGAGGACGTCCACACCGACATCCACTGCGTGACGCGGTGGTCCAAGCTCGGCACGTCGTGGCGCGGGGTGTCGCTCGACACGCTGATCGACACGGTCGAGACCGACGCCGAGTACGCGATGGCGCACTCGTACGGCGGTTACACGACCAATGTGCCGATGGAGGATCTGCTCGGCGGCAAGGCCTGGGTCGCGTTCGAGTTCGAGGGCGAGCCGCTCGACCCCGAGCACGGTGGGCCGGCGCGGCTGCTGGTGCCGCACCTCTACTTCTGGAAGAGCGCGAAGTGGGTGCGCGGGCTCACACTCATGGCAGACGACGAGCCGGGCTTCTGGGAGCAGAACGGGTACAACATGCATGGCGACCCCTGGACCGAGGAACGGTATTGGTGACGGTCGGCGACTGGCGACCCGGGCGGGTCGTCGAGGCGGTGCCCGCGACGCCCTCGGCGCGCATCCTCCGGCTACAGGTACCGGGCTGGCCGGGCAACGACGCGGGGCAGCACGTCGACATCCGGCTCACCGCCGAGGACGGCTACCAGGCGGTGCGGTCGTACTCGCTCGGCTCGTACGGCACCGCTGAGACGATCGAGCTCGCGGTGGACGAGATCCCCGACGGAGAGGTGTCGCCGTATCTCGTCGAAGACGTGCGGCCCGGCGACGAGCTCGAGGTGAAGGGGCCGATCGGCGCCTACTTCGTGTGGCGAGCCGGGGGAGCGGCGCCGGTGCAGCTCATCGCCGGAGGGTCGGGAATCGTGCCTTTGATGGCGATGGTGCGTGCCGCGACGGATGCGGGGGACTCAGCATCGGTCCGCCTGCTCTACTCCGTCCGCACCGCCGAAGACGCGATATATCGCGATGAGCTCGCGGAACTGTCCGGTGACGGGGGAGTGGGGCTGAGCTGGCGGTACACTCGCGCGGCGCCCGACGGCTGGACAGGACCGGTCGGGCGGATCGACGATGACGCGCTGCGCGCGGCGGTGTGGGAACCGGGGCGCGAGCCGATCGTGTATGTCTGCGGGCCCACGGGGTTCGTCGAGCACGTCGCCGACGCGCTCGTCGGGTTGGGGCATCCTGCCGCCCGGATCAGGACCGAACGCTTCGGAGGTGCATGATGCGTGCCGAGAACGCTGAGAGCGTCGTCGACGGCAACGCCGCGGCAGGGATGCTGTGGGATGTGTTCGGCGCGGACGTCACCGCGCTGGTCGGCGTGTGCGGCGGGTGTGGCGACGCCTCGCCGCTGGCGGAGGCCGTCGTCGAACTGGACGAGATGGCAGCGATCGTCCGGTGCCGAGCCTGCACCCACACGCTCTTCACGGTGCTCCGGGAGGGAGAACAGGTGCGGCTCGTGCTCGGCGTGCTGCACGAGATCGTGCGGCAGTGACCGGCTGAGCCCGCGTCAGCCGAGCAGCAGCGTCACGAGGATCAGCACGGGCACGCATCCGATCGTCGTGAGGAACACGGTGTCGCGCGAGATCGTCTCGCCGACGTCGTAGCGCTGCGAGTAGTTGAAGACGTTCTGGGCTGTGGGGAGAGCTGCGAGCACCGTCACGATGAGCACGTCGTGCGGCGACAGGCCGAAGACGAGCTCGGCGACCGCACAGGCGATTACGGGCATCGCGACGAGCTTGAGCGTCGTGGCGAGGACGATGTCGCGCCGCCGGCCCGACGCGCCGAGCACACGCTGCCCGTGCAGCGAGATGCCGTAGGCGATCAGGAGGATCGGCACGCACGCGTTCGCGATGAGCATCGCCGGCTGCATCACGACGGGCGGCAGCTCGATCCCCAGCACCGAGACGAGTGTCCCGAGCACCGAGCCGACCACGATCGGGTTCGTCGCCACACGGGCCACGGCGCGCCAGAGCGATGCGCGGGCGGTGGTCACAGCATCCAGGATCGCCATCGTGATCGGGGTGAACACCAGCAGCTGCATGAGGATCACCGGGGCGGGATAGGCCGCACTGCCGAGACCGTGTGACCCGCAAGACCGATTTGCTCGCGGCGCTCGCGGCTCCGGCCGCCGACGTCTGGGTGGCCACGGCGTCGCCGCAGGCCGCGCCGCACCTGGTGCCGCTGTCGCTCGCCTGGATCGGGGAACGCGCCGTCATCGCGCTCGAAGACGGTTCGGTGACCGCGCGCAACATCGTGGCGTCCGGGGTCGCACGGCTGGCCGTCGGACCGACGCGCGACGTCGCGATGATCGACGTCGTCCTCGAGCGGTCCGCCGGCGTGGACGACGACGCGACGCTCGGAGCCGCGTACGCGGCACAGGCCGACTGGGACCCGCGGGGCCTCGCCGGCTACGTGTTCCTGGTGCTGCGGCCGACGCGGATCCAGGCGTGGCGCGAGTCGAACGAGCTGGCCGGCCGGGTGCTCATGCGCGACGGCGACTGGGTCGTGTGAACTACGCCGGTGTAACTCGGTCAGGGAAAGTCATCTGGTTGACTCGGTCATCAGTTCGCGTGGCACCGTGCGCGTTCGTGCGATCGACGCCTCGCTGGTGATCCTTCTTTAGGCACCCTTCTGCGTAGCCCCTTCTGGGGCGAGAAGGGGTCAGAAGGGGTTCGTGCGGGCGCCTTATAGCTACGCCGATAATGCACATTATGTCAACTCGACCTTCCACTGTTTGCGAGATTCGCAATTACTGCAGAAACGGGTACCCCCTCGGCGCCCTCCCCTGAAAGAACAGCGGACCAGGGAATGTCTTCCACTTGATAGCGCTCATCGCAGCGCCGCTGGTTGTTCTAGGGATCGACGCTCAACGCCACGCCCCGGACCTGGTCCACGACGTCGATGCCCGCTCCCTCATCAACCTGCTCGGCTACAGCCCGGCCGTCATCGCGCGGCACGCCGCCCAGACGGGCGCGCGCATGAGCGACTACATCGACCTCAAGCGCGAGCGAAGCTAGCACCCATGAACTGCTGAGCCGTCATTGCCCAGAAACCGGGGCAGGCGATTCCCCAGCCGAACTCGACATCTTTTGCGCCTAACGCGAATAGGCCGCTCCCCTCGACCTCGATTGCAAAGGCGCGTACAAGCTCATTCATCGGCCGACCGCTCGCGGGCGTCTCGGATCGCTGGAACGCTTCAACGCGTGATCGAAAGCGCCGCTGACCTTGGAACACGCAGTCCACTAAGGTCGTCCACATGGACCGCGACGCGAAGATCGCTGCTGGAATCTCCGTGCTCGTCGTCGCCGGACTCGTCGCCGTCGCCACACCCGCCGTCGCGACAGCCACTAGCGCGTTGTCAGAATGGACACTGTTCAGCCCGAGTGAGAACACCCAGCCTGCACCTGCCGCGCAGGCTGAGGACGTCGTCGCCCCTAAGGGGGAAGCCCTGATCTCTGCGGGTAACGGCACCTGGTTCTCGGCGGAGGGTCCAGGCGACTGTGCAACGAACGCAGCGATCCATCCCTATGGTGCTCACGACCCCAGCGCGAGACTGGCGGGTGAGCTGACCGATATGGGCGTGACTGAGTACGCGTCCGGCGAGGTGGGGTACACCGCTGACGGCCTGATCGAGACGTACACCGTCGCGAGCGGCGACTCGCTGATCGCCATCGGCGAGCGATTCTGCGTCGACTACGTCACGGTCGGAGCGTACAACGACCGTTCTGGGTCGAAAGTAATCCAGCCCGGCGACGTTCTCGTCTTGCGCCCGTAGCGCTGCGAACGTGCAACGCAGGACTCGAAGGAAGAATACGGGCTAGATGGCGATGGCACCTCCCGCCACCTCCCCAGATGTGACGCCATTCACATTCCTTGACGTCACGCTCTACACGCTGACGGTCTGGGCGACGTTCATGGTGCTCTCCTCGGCATACGGCTGCATCAGGTACCCGGACACTTTCCGTGACACGGGGGCATTGCCTCTCCTCGGCGCCACGGTCGTCGCTTACGCGGTCATCGCATTGGCCCTCACTTGGCTTGGCGCGCCTTTCGCGTGGCTGCTCGGGTGGGCGCTGCGCAGCGTTCGCCGTTGCTGGGTTCACGTGGTCGCGTTCGGCCTGCTCGGGTTCGTTGCGGGCGCCATGGTCGCGTTTGCTCTCGCGATCGTCGGCTGGTCGTCGTTCGCCGAGCCGATTCGGCTTCTCGCGCTGTTCTTCGCCGCGGTCTGCGGCGGGTGCACCGCGTTCGCGCGCTGGGTGGCTTTCCGTCTCCGCAGCCGGCGCGAGGCGGTGTCCGAACCGACGGGCGTGAGCGTGGGCGGAGTCGCAAGCTCATAACGATCTCCTCGCGTGAGGCCCGGCCGACCCGAGACTGGGCTCCATGCGACGACTCGCTGCTTCGATCGCGGCAACCGCACTGATCCTCGCGCTCACCGGCTGCACATCGTTTCCGATCCACTTCGCGTGCCCCGCGATCGGCTCGCAACACTGCTCGACTCCCCCGCGCTGATGGGATACCGAGTCTCTGATGCTGCCGGGGCGATCGTCCAGGAGGGCATCCTCGACGTCGACTGGGTACGCATCGACGGCACCGAACAGTGCCGTTAGTGAGAGAACGGGTAACTGGGTTCCCCAGCAGAAGTCGCGGTACCCGTTTGCGAACTTCGCAATCGGCACTCCCCTGCACACAGATGGGGCGGCGCGAGGGCAGTGCGCGCTTGAGGTGCGTGGCGTGCCGACAGGAGTGTGATCGATCGGGCGCCGATGCGGATGCCGCAGGTTGTACCTTGTGGGAGATACAAATTGTGCTAGAACTGTGGCACAAGCTCGTAAGGAGAGACTATGCATGGGTTCAGGACCGCGAATTTCAGTCCGCTCGACTGGGTAGGGGCTGCGTTCTCGACGCCGCTCACGTCTCTTCTTCTTGCAGTGGTCGTCTCTGGCGCAGTCATCGCGTTCGTTGGGTCGCGTGCGAGCACCCACGTGGTGTTGTCCGAAGGCGCCGCACGATCGGTGAAGAACCGGTACGCACCCGAGCGCCGCGCCCTGGCGATCGCCGCCATCGCGGTGGTCGTGGTCTTCGTGGCTGAGAACATCATCCGCGGCTATGTGACCAATCTGGGCGATGCGGTCTCGTGGTGGCGGTTTGCCACACCCATCGCATCCAGCGCTCTCTCTATCGCCATCCTCGCCGCCTTGATCACGTTCCGAGGATCAGCACCATCTGAGGCTCCGGTCGTGACGGGGGCTCGGCGAACGTGGACGACCTTCGGGCCGCGCGGAGGTCTCATCCTCTGCGGCGTCGTGCTTCTTCTGCTCCTCGCTACGACGATCGCGGCGGGCGTCACGTCAGCCGCTGACGGCCGTGGTCAGTACATCTGGCTCGAGATTCCGATTCCGAACGAGGCCGAGATCGATCCGATCCGGCTCTGGTACTACGGGTGGGCATTCGGCGTGCCGGTCCTCATCGCCCTCGCCGCGCTGATCGTCACCACCGCGCTCGCGCTACGCGTGAACGCCGCACGGCCCTTCATTCGACCGGAGACGGTCGCAGCAGAACGAGGACTGCGCTCCGAAGTTGCCGGTGGCGCTGTCGCCGTGGCCACGGCTGGGATGCTGCTGGCCCTAGCCGGCGCATGGCGGCTCATCGCCCGCGCAGGAACGGCGACGCAGCTCTGGATTGAAGGCCAGAACGGGGGCGATCCGTATGAAGCAGCATGGCGGTATGCGGAACTCGCAACCGCCGCCGGCTGGCTGGCTCCCATCCTCGAGGTGATCGCGTTCACACTCTTGCTTCTCGTCGCCGCCAGGCTTCGCCAGAAATGGCCTTCCCCTTCCCCGGACGAGCAGCTCGACGAGCGGGTCGACGCCGCGACGGCGGGCCGATGAGCGCTCACCCGGTCCTGTCGACGGCAGACGACGGCAGCCCCACGCTGGACATCTACCGGCAGCTCCGTGGCCTCATCGTCTCCGGGCAACTGGGAGCCAACGAGAGGCTTCCTACCGTACGGCAGACCGCCAGCGACCTCGGCGTCGCGCCCGGTACCGCCGCGAAGGCATACAAGATGCTCGAGCAGGACGGATTGGTCGTCACCCGCACCGCTGCCGGCACGCGAGTCGCCGAGTCGGCAGCACGCCTCCCCCTCGCAGTCACCCGGCAGATTCGCGAACTTGTGACCGCAGCCGAAGCCGCCGGGGCAACCCCCGACGAAGTCATCGACGTCCTTCGCGTCACCTGGCGCACCGAGGCCGGCGCCGGCCTCGCCGAGTCGTCTAAGGAAGTTTGAGGAGCGCGATGTACGAACCACGACCCGGCGATGTGACCCTCCCGCCGACCCAGCCGATCGACATCACAAACCTCCTCCGCGAAATAGCGGGCTCCCAGTCGGGCCATCAACGGCCGACAGCCCATTAGTGAGGAAATGGGTAACGCGCTTTGCCAGCAGAGATGACATGTTCGAGTTGCTGCGAGTCGGCCGCTCCCCTCGGTCTCGCTGGTGCAGGGCGGCGTAGGACCGGCGTCGATGGTGCCTTGTGCCAGACTGAGGCGCGTGTTCGGAAACCTCAATGGATGGCACGTGATCATCCTCTCCGCGATCTGGCTCATCCCGTTCATCATCACTGTCGTGAGTATCGCCCGGAACAGAGTCGCCTCGGGAACCGCCAAGGCGGTCTGGGTACTGATCGTGTTGCTGTTTCCGTGGCTCGGACTGATTCTCTGGTTCGCCATCGGCCGCAAGTCGGTTCCCACCAGCTAGCGAGAACTGGTCTCACGCTCCCCCGCCGACGATGTGAGTCCCACAGCGAGCGGGAGGGCCAGCTACTACCTTGGAGCCCATGGCCCACAGGAGCGCCGCGCTTGCCGAGTCGGGATGGCACACCGCTGCGAGGGACTTCGTCCCCGAATCACATCGTGAACTCCCCATGTTGCGCGTGTATCTGCCGTTCCGGAACCGCGCCGACGACGTCGTGCGCTGGTCCCGCTACGTAGACGTCGAGGAGCACCCGGCGTCGCTCGACTGGTTCGAAGCAACGAGCCGGATCGCCGAAGACGAGCCCGCCGTTCGAGACCTGGTCTCGTGCATGGGAGTACTCGATTCGGCCACTGCGGATGCGCTACGCGAGGCGATGGGTGATATCTCGCTTCGATGCCTGCGGTGGATCGGCTACGCGGACGCTCCGCAGACCGATTCGACGACGCGGGTGTTCGGTGAGGAGTTCGTCGATGCCGACCTCGTTCCGGGCGACGTGGAAGCAGGACATCGGATCCCCGAGTTCGCGTGGGACGTGGATGGCCGTCTGGCGTGGGGCAGCCGCCTCTACCCGGACTCGCTGATCGTGGCGGCCGAACCAGCGGTCTTCCGTCAACTCCGGAACGACGCGCGCCTGGACACCGCGTCCGTCAGGGTGGACCGCGACGTCCTGCCAGCCAGCTCCGGGGACTGATCAAGAGCGCGGTGCGGCACGATCGAATCGAACCGCGGTAGTCGTGTGCGGCGGTGCGCGCCCGACGAGGCTGGGTCTCGAAGGAGGAACCGTGATCGCGACTCTCAACCGGGTGATCGAGCTCGTCGAAGCCGACCTGTCTGAAGACATCGACCTTGCGCGGCTCGCCGCACGCTTCGGCACCACTGAGTACCACGTGCGCCGGATGTTCTCGTCGCTCGCGGGCATGCCGCTGTCGGAGTACGTCCGTCGCCGGCGCATGACCGTCGCGGCAGCAGACCTGCTCGGCGATGGCGAGATGCTCGACATCGCCGTGCGGTACGGCTACGGCTCGACCGAGGCGTTCGGCCGCGCGTTCCGGGCCGTGCACGGCGTCAGTCCCGCCGACGTGCGCCGTGACGGCGGCCCTCTTCGCTCACAACCACAGCTCAGGTTCCGCCTGACAGTCGAAGGGAACACACCTATGGATACTCGTATCGCCGACCGACCCGCATTCCAGCTTGTCGGCCACGCCGCACGTGTGCCCCTCATCCACGAGGGAGTCAACCCGCACATTCAGGCCCACATCGCCGCTCTGCCCGTCACCGAGCACGCCCGACTCAAGGATCTCAGCAGCACCGAGCCCGCCGGGCTGCTGCAGGTGAGCGCCGACGTCGACCCCGATTACACCGAAGGCGGCGAGTTGACGTACCTGCACGGTGTCGCGGTCCACGAGCATGCGTCCGTACCCCAAGATCTCGACGTCATCCAGGTGCCGGCCGGTGCGTGGGCTGTCTTCCGCACAGATGGCCCCTACCCCGCCGCTCTGCAGTCGATCTGGGCGGCGACCGCGAGCGATTGGTTCCCGTCCAACCCCTGGCGCCTGCGGCCGGGGCCATCGATCGTGGCGATCCTCGACCGCTCGCCCGACTTCAGCACCGCGACATGCGAGCTGTGGCTGTCGGTCGAGCGGGAGTAGCGCGGCGCCGCTCCCCCGCGTGATCAGACGGACGCGGCGAGGATCGACGCGACGACTTCCTGCACGGCGTCGTGAGCCGGAAGGGCGCCCGAGGTGCCCGCGGACAGGAGATAGATGCTTCCCGCGAGCGCCAACGCCAGCACAGGGACATCGGCGTCCTTCCGGACCCAGCCCACTTCTCGTCCCGCGGCGAGGATGTCGGCGATCGCCGCCGTCGCGTCGCCGAGCAGCGGAATGCCCGGAGAGCGGTCGCTCAGCCTCCGCCGCACACCGTCTCGCCCGATCGCAAGGCTCACGAGTGCGAGCATCGTCGGTGTGAAGGTCTGCTCGATCACGTCCGTGATCGCCGTCACCGCGGATGCCGCCGCGCGCGGCTCGACCGCCCGGATGCGGGCGACTTCCTCGGCGACCAGCGCCGCGATGTACGAGTCGAAATCCTCGAAGTGGCGATGGAGCACGCCTTTCGCAACTCCGGACGCCTCCGTCACCGACCTGCTGGTGAGCGCAGTCGGCCCGTGCGCAGCCAGGACGCCGCGCCCCGCATCGAGCAAGACGCCGCGAGCACCGAGAATCGCGTGGCCAGTGGGCATCGGATCTCCTAATGGGCAAGCGCCCACCTAGAGTGGGCGCTTGCCCACTCTACTCCCCGTGGCGGATCTGCGCGTCGCCCTGCTCGCACTCCGTCTGGAAGACTGCCGCCATGTCCCAGACCGACGCGCTCGCCCGACTCTGGCCCGCCTCCGCGCTGTCGGTGCGCGCCGGCGACCTCGAACTCCGCTGGATCGACGACGAACTACTCGTGCAAATCGCGCAACTTGCGGGACGAGGCATCCATGATCCCGGGACCATGCCGTTCGAACACCCCTGGTCGCGCGGCACACCGGATGAAGTGGCCCGCAGCGTTCTCGCGTTCCAGTGGGGCATCCGCAATCGCGTCTCCCCCGACGCATTCACGCTCGAGTTCGCCGTCCTTCATGACGGCGTCGTGGCCGGTGTTCAGGGCATCACCGCGAACGAGTGGGCGGTGCTGCGTCGCGTCACGACGGGGTCGTGGCTGGGGCACGCCCACCAAGGGCGTGGCATCGGCACGAGAATGCGCATGCTCGCGCTCCACTTCGCGTTCGAGGGAATCGGCGCGCGCGAGGCCACCTCGGGCGCCTTCGTCGACAACGGTCCCTCGAACGCGGTGTCACGGCGGGTGGGGTACGCGCCCGACGGAGCATTCCATGTCGCTCGCGAAGGGGTCGCGGTGCTCCACAACCGCTTCGCGATGTCGCGCGAGCGCTGGGAGACGCTGCGCGGCGATCACGCCGCCGCTCTCGGCGCGCCGATCGAGCTGCGCGGCGTCGAGGCGTTCCGCGCGGCGATCGGTGCGACCGTCGATTCCTGACCGGCCGTCAGCGCCTATCGAGCGTCCGGCTCTGCCGGACGATGCACCGAGACGTCGATGGCATCCCCGCGGAGCTGGAACCGGATGACCGTGCCGTCCGGCAGCCCCTCGGCGAACCTGTCGTGATACGCCGGCCATGCGCCCACATCGACGATGAGGTCGGCCTCCCGCGGGGTGCACGAGCCGCCGTGCACACCGCTGGTCGCAGGCTCGACCACGATGAGGCACGGGTTGCCCAGAGCGTCCGTGGCGGTCCATGGCTGGAGCCCCCGGAACACCTCATACGGTTCGAGGGTGGCGGGATCCACCTCGACGGGAGCGTGGTTCAGGAGGCTGGTGATCGGCGACCGCGCGACGCCGTCTTCGCGCTGCAGGGTGGTGTCGGGATGGGGGCCCATGAGCCAGGCGATCCCGTACGCCGTCGCGAGTCCGACCGCCGCGGCGATCCAGATCAGGCCCCACCGCGTCGGCACCACGCCTCGCTTCTGGGCGGGCGTGCGGCGCCCGGCGTTCGCCTCGGTCATGGCGCGCCTCCCTCCGAGCCCAGCACATGCACGTCCACGGCGTCTGGTCGCAGGAAGAAGCGCAGGACCTGGCCTTCCGGCAGGGCGCGCCGTACGGCGTTCTCGTGGAGGACATCCCAGGGCATGTCCATGAACAGGTCGGCGCCTGCCGGCATGCACCGGCGCGCGACGACATCATCGGTCGCCCGGTGGACGCCGATCAGACAGGGCGAGCCGAAGGTGTTCACCGCCGACCACACTTCGATGTCGCTGTAGGTGCCGAACGCATGGAGCGTCGAGAGGTCGATCTGCATCTCGGACGCGCCTTCGATGTCCGGCCTGAGCGGTTGGCCCTCCGCCGCGAGAAGTGTGAGCAGCTGGTCGTCGGGCTCGGCGCCGGTCGGGCGCATGACGGCGTCCGGCGGTCGCGGGAACCCGACGACGCCGGCGATGACGACGCCGGTCAGCGCGATCGCCGTGCCGACGATGAGCGCGCCGAGCGCCCATCGCCGTCTCGGCGCAGGACGCGTTTCGCCGGGTGGGAACGGCGGGTTCTCGGCCGAGGATGCCGGGTTCTCCGCCGAGAGGATGACGGCGGCAGCAGGCGCCGGCTGGGTCACCTCCGCGAGGGGAGCCGCCACGACCGCGCGGGGCCGGGGCGACGGGTGCTGCGCTGCCTCGAGCTCGATCAGGCGGGCGAGGGCCGCGGGGTCATCCTCGATGTCGGGATGCGGGCCGTAGGCGCGCCGGCGCAGGTCGTCGAGTTCGCCGCCGACGTCGGAACCTGTCGCGGGTGCATCCATCGCGGCCACCCCCAGAGGAAGCCTCCGGCGTCGCAGGCCCGGTCGGAATCGCGCCGTCGTCGCCGAGAACGAACGTGTCGGGTGACGTCCTGCCGCGGGTCTGGCGACGGGGGCGTCGGGGTGATTGTCCCGCTGAATCGTCTTCAGCGCGAGACCCCGACGGCCGTGTGCATGACTCCGGCCGCAGGCGCCGCAGCGCCCGCGGCCGGAGGGTTCGTCACAGCCCGGCGGTGTCGTCGGGGGTGCGAGTGGTCCGCCGCGTGACCTGCGCGTCGGAGGCGGGGTCGACAGCGGTGTGCGTGATCACGTCCGACCGCCGGCGGCGCATCATCAGCACCAGACCGACGAGGAAGATGACCACGCCGGCGCCCATGAGGATGTAGCCGAGCATGTCGAGGTTGACCCAGTCGACCTGCACGTTGAGCGCGAACGCGATGATGGCTCCGATCGCGAACAGGACGATTCCAGCGCCGATGCTCATGCGAAGCTCCTTTCCGGGGGTGCGCGAGCACCCTCCCCTCCCGTGGGACGGGATCGTCCCGCATTTCAGCCTGGTGGAGCCCGAGAACGCGAGGGAGGGGGTTGACAGCAGGCGGATGCTGCGGCCACCCTTCTCGCGGATGGCCGGCGGGAACGCCCGGCCGAGGCATCCGTCACGGTGACTACTGTGGAATGGTGCAGAGTCTGTCCCGTCCCCGTGCGACGGGGCCGGGAGCGTACGCCTGGGTGATTTGGACGGTCGGCGTCGCCGGGTATGTCCTCGCGATCACGAACCGCTCGTCCCTGAGCGCGGTCGGCGTCGACGCCGCGGCGCGGTTCGACGCCGACGCAGCCACGCTGTCGCTGTTCGCCGTCGTGCAGCTGGCGGTCTACGGCGGCATGCAGATCCCGATCGGCGTGCTGCTGGACCGCTACGGCGCACGGCCCATCATGACGGTCGGGATGCTGCTGATGGCGGTGGGGCAGCTCACCATGGCCCTCTCCCCCAGCGTCGGCGTCGCGATCATCGCGCGCATGCTGCTGGGCGCGGGCGACGCGGCGATCTTCCCGGGTGTGCTGCGCCTCATCGCGACCTGGTTCCCCGCGCAGCGCGGCCCGCTGATGGTGCAGTTCACGGGCATCGTGGGACAGGCGGGTCAGCTCGTGGCGCTGATCCCGCTCGCAGCGCTGCTGCACGCCACGAGCTGGACGATCACGTTCGGCAGCATCGCCGGGCTCGGCGTGCTGTTCGCGATCCTCGTGTTCCTCCTGATCCGCAACCACCCGGCTGACCGCGAGGAGGATGTGTCGGTCGACACCGACACCGGCGCGATCCGCGTCGTGACCTCGGCCGTCGACACCGGGGTCGGCATCCGTGCGGCGTGGGCGCATCCCGGAACGCGTCTGGCGTTCTGGTCGCACTTCGCGACGCCGTTCGCGGGGACCGCGTTCGTGCTGCTGTGGGGCATGCCCTTCCTCACGGCCGGCGAAGGGCTTAGCACGGCCGGGGCGGCGTCCCTCATGTCGCTGTACGTGGTCGTGGGCATGGTGCTCGGTCCGATCATCGGGGAGCTGTCGCGACGCATCCCTCACCTGCGGTCCCGCGCCCTCGTGCTCCCGACGGTCGCCGTGCAGGCGGTCGCCTGGCTGGCCGTGATCGCCTACCCCGGCCCCGCGCCGCTCTGGCTGCTGATCGCGCTCGCGGTCGCCCTCGCGACCGGCGGCCCCGCGTCGATGATCGCGTTCGACCACGCCCGCACCCACAACCCGTCGCATCGACTCAGCACCGCGACCGGCGTGACGAACGCGGGCGGCTTCCTCGCGGCGCTGGTCGCGATCCTCCTCATCGGCCTCGCGCTCGATCTGCAGGGCGCCGGCACGCCCACGACCTACAACCTCGATGCCTTCCGTCTGGCGTTCCTCACCCAGGTGCCGCTCTGGGTGCTCGGCAGCACGTTCATCGTCATCGAGCGCAGGCGCACGCGCATCCGCATGGGAATCGACCCGCCGCGCCCGCCGCGCCGCCCGCGCCGCCCGCGCCGCTGAGTCGGCGTGCCCCAGGACGCGGCATCCGGTCGATACTGTGTCCCTATCCGGGCCGGATGAGCTGCCCGGGTCGAAAGGATGCCCGTGTCCGATCCCCTCGTCATCGCGCCCGAGGTGCGCGACGCGGTCGCTGCGGGCGATCCCGTGCTCGCCCTCGAGTCCACGATCTTCACCCACGGCCTGCCCCGCCCCCGCAATCTCGCGGTGGCGCTCGAGGCCGAGGCTCGCGTACGGGCGCTGGGTGTCGTGCCCGCGACGATCGGCCTGGTGGACGGCCGGCCCACCGTCGGACTCTCGCCCGACGAGATCGAGCGCCTCTCCACCGCCGACGGCGTCGTGAAGGCGAGTGTGCGCGATGTGCCCGTCGCCGCGGTCAAAGGGCTGAGCGCCGGCACGACGGTCGCCGCCACGGCGCACCTCGCCGCGCGGGCGGGCGTACGGGTCTTCTCGACCGGCGGGCTCGGCGGGGTGCACCGGGGCGCCGCGCAGACGTTCGACGAGTCCGCCGACCTCCCCACCCTCGCCGGGCTGCCGCTGGTGGTGGTGAGCGCCGGCGTCAAGTCGATCCTCGACATCGCGCTGACGCTCGAGCGCCTCGAGACCTTGAACCTCGCCGTCGTCGGCTATCGCACGACGGACTACCCCGGGTTCTACGTCGGCGATTCCGGGTACGACGTCGAGTACGCGGTGGACTCCCCCGCCGAGATCGCCGCCATCGCCCGCACACGCGACGCCCTGGGCATCTCGTCGACGCTGCTGGTCGCCAATCCCGTGGCCGCGGATCGACAGCTCGATCCGGCGCTGCATGACGACGTGCTCGCGCGGGCGCTCGCCGCGGCGGACGCCGCGGGCGTCTCAGGGCACGACACGACGCCGTTCCTGCTCGACTTCTTCCAGCGCGAGACGGGCGGGCGGAGCCTCGACGTCAATGTCGCCGTGTACCGCGGCAACGTCGACCTCGGCGCGCGCATCGCGCAGGCGCTGGCCGGCGACCTCTGATGCTCGTCGTGATCGGCGATCTCGTCGCCGACCTCATCGTCCTCGGCGGTGCGACGCTCGAGCGCGGCACCGACAACCCCGCCGAGGTGCGGCTCACGCGGGGCGGCAGCGCCGCGAACGTGGCGACGGCGGCCGGGGCGCAGCATCCCTCCCGCTTCATCGGCCGGGTGGGTGACGACACGCTCGCGCGCGCCCTCGTCGCCGAGCTCGAGGCCGCCGGCGTCGACGTCAGGGTGCAGCGGCACGGCCGCACCGGCTCGATCGTCGTGCTCGTCGACGCAGTGGGCGAGCGCACGATGATCACCGACCGCGGCGCCGCCGCCGAGCTCGACGCCATCGACCCCGCGTGGATCGCAGGCGCCGACTGGGTGCATGTGCCGCTCTACGGCTTCGCGTCGGCGCTCTCCGCGCGGGCGGTGATGGATGCTGCGGCCCGGGCTGCTGCGGAGGGCGCCCGGGTGAGTCTCGACCTCTCGAGCGTCGCGACGATGCGGGCGCTCGGCGAGGAAGGGCTGCGGCGCGTGCTCGCGGAGCTTCGTCCCGACGTGGTCTTCGCGAACGAGGACGAGGCTCGGACGGCGCGCGAGCTCGAGCTCGCGCCGGGCGGCGTGTAGGTGATCAAGCGCGGCGCGGAGCCGGTGCTGGTCACCGTGCACGGTGAGACGATCGAAGTGCCCGTCGACCGGGTGGCCGACGTGCTCGACTCGACCGGAGCGGGCGACGCCTTCGCGGCGGGCTACATCGTGGCGGCGCTCGAGGGTGCCGGCCCGCGCGAGAGCGCCCGGGCGGGCGGCGTGCTCGCGATGAGCGCGCTGCGCCGGCCGGGCGCCCTGTGACAGCGGGGTTCGCTCAGGCGGTCTGCAGGCGCTCCAGCACGCGCTCGATGTCGTCGATGAACGAGTTGTAGCCGGCGATCGTCGCGGCGACCTGCTCGTCCGAGAAGTCGCTGCGGTCCTGGCGGATCGTGAGGACGGTGCCCCCGTCGGACTCCTCCAGGTCGAACAGGACGGGCAGTCCGGCGTCGTCGCCGGGCTGGTCGGTGAGCGTCATCGCGAGGTGCGACGGCGGCTCGACCGCCTTGTACTCGCCGGCCCAGTCGATGCGGTTGCCGTCGGGCAGCAGCATGACGGCACGGAAGGCGCCGCCGGGGCGGACGTCCATCGTGAGGCTGTCCCGCGGCACCTCGACGGCGGCGGTGCCGAACCACACGGCGAAGTGCTCCGGCTTCGTGAGGGTCTCGAACACCAGCTCGCGGGGAGCCTGCAGGGTGCGCGTGACGGTGAAGTACTCAGTCATGGTCGTTCTCCTTCTCGATGGGTGCGGCGGTGCCGCCGGTCTTCGTCTGTGCCGGGCTTGACGCCCCGAGCTGCTGCAGGGCGTTGAGGTACTGATCAAGGGCGCCGAGGCTGTCTTCCCAGAACTGGGCGTAGCCGCCGATCCAATCGGATGCCGCAGCCAGCGGCCGTGCGTCGAGCCGCGCCGGGCGGTACTGCGCGTTGCGGCCCCGTGTGACGAGCCCCGCTCCCTCGAGGACCCGGAGATGCTTCGACACGGCGGCGAACGTCATGTCGAACGGCTCGGCGAGCTCCCCCACGGTGGCCTCGCCTTCGCTCAGCCGCGCGAGCATCGCGCGTCGCGTCGGGTCGGCGAGTGCCGCGAAGGTGCGGCTCAGTGCATCGGTCATCTCGCCTCCTGTTCAACTGATTGGTACTGTACCGCTCGGTTGAATACCGTGTCAAGAGCTTTGTCCGAGGTTCGCGTTACCGTGACGGCATGCCTCGCGTCGTCTTCTACACCGCCACCACACTCAACGGATTCATCGCCGACGATCACGACTCGCTCGACTGGCTCTTCGCCGCGCCCGGCGGAGAGGGCGGCGACGAGGACTTCCAGGAATTCCTGTCGGGGATCGGTGTGCTCGTCCAGGGCTCATCGACCTACCGGTGGGTCGTCGAGCACGAGGACCTGGTCGCGCACCCCGAGAAGTGGCCGGCCTATTACGGTTCACGTCCCACGTGGGTGTTCACGAGCCGGGAGCAGCCGATCGTGCCGGGTGTCGACGTGCGGTTCGTCTCCGGTGACGTGCGCGAGGCGTGGCCCGAGATCCGCGACTCGGCGGGTGACGGCGACGTGTGGATCGTCGGTGGCGGCGATCTCGCCGGTCAGTTCGCGGATGCGGGTCTCCTCGACGAGATCCGCGTCTCTGTCGCGCCGGCGACGCTGCCGTCGGGAAAGCCGCTCCTCCCCCGCGTCCTCGGCGCCGACCGGCTCGAGCTGACCGCTGTGCGGCAGGCCGGTGCCTTCGCGGAGCTGACCTACACCGTGAAGGCGCCGTCCGGGGAGTGAGGGTCAGTCGAGGGTCGGGGCGATCTCGGTCCACTGGCCGAACTTCGGCTCGCGGCCGTCGCCCGATGACGTCCCCGTCAGCCGGCGCCTGACCCAGGGTCCGACGTGCTCGCGGTAGTAGGCCGCTCCACGCGGGCCCATCGGGGGCAGGGGCGGCTGCGACCACCACTCCGGCACGGGCTCGACGCCGAGCGAGCTCAGCACCCGCGCGGCGACGCGGTGGTGTCCGCGCGCGTTCATGTGCAGGCGGTCCTCGGACCAGTACGGCGGCGTCGCCAGCTCCTCGTCGAACCAGTTGTACGCCTGGACGACGTCGGTCCGGGCCGCCAGGCGCGCCTCGACCGCGTGCGACAGCAGATCGCCGCGTCGCTGGATCACGCGCTTCAGCGGCAGCTGGGCCGTCGGGTTCGCCCCCGAGAGCACGATGAGCTGCACGCCCTCCTCGTCGCAGCGGCGCAGCACCGTCTCGAAGGCGGCGAGCACGTGCGCGACGCTGGTGCGTGGGCGCAGCATGTCGTTGCCGCCCCCGTTGAACGACAGATGCGTCGGCTTCAGCGCCAGCGCCGGTTCGAGCTGCTGCTCGACGATCGGCCACACGAGCTTGCCGCGGATCGCGAGGTTCGCATACTCCACGAGGTCGTCGGTGGCATTCGCCCACCCTTGTGCCACGAGATCGGCCCAGCCGCGCACGTGCCCGTCAGGGAGCTCGTCGCCGACGCCCTCGGTGAAGGAGTCGCCGATCGCGACGTATCGAACGGATGCCACGAGCTCAAGCCTACGACCGGCGCGGCGCGCGTCCTGCCACGCTCAGCGGTCGTCGAGCGCGACACCGCGCCGGTCCACGAGCCCCCACGCCGCCGCGGCAGCCACCGCGAAGAAGACCGCGAACACGACGAACAGCACAGGTGCGCCCCCGGCGACGAGCAGCGGCGGCACGACCAGGGGCGCCACGATCGACGCGATGCGACCGACCCCGGCCGCCCATCCCGAGCCGGTGGCGCGCAGCGACGTCGGGTACATCTCAGGGGTCACCGCGTACAGCGCGCCCCACGCGCCGAGGTTGAAGAACGACAGCGCCATGCCGGCCGCGATCACCCCGCCCGCTCCGGAGGCGGTGCCGAAGAAGATCGCCGACACCGCCGAGCCCACGAGGAACACCGACAGCGTCGCGCGGCGCCCCCACACCTCGATGAGCCACGCGGCCACCGCGTACCCGGGCAGCTGTGCGAGCGTGATGATCAGCGTGAAGCCGAACGACCGCACGAGGTCGTACCCCTGGGCGACGAGGATCGACGGGATCCAGATGAACGCGCCGTAGTACGAGAAGTTGACGCAGAACCACACGAGCCAGAGGCACGCCGTGCGCACGCGGAACTCGGCGGACCACAGGGCGCCGAGCCGCTGCCCCAGCGAGACGGCTGCCGCGGGCGGAACGGTCGGCCGTCCTGACGCGGGCACCGCCGTGGCGCCTGCGGCGTCTTCGAACGAACGCACGACCGACTCCGCCTGCCCGAAGCGTCCGCGCCGCTCGAGCCAGCGCGCGGATTCGGGCAGTCCCCAGCGCACGATCAGCGCGTACGCGGCAGGGATGGCGCCCAGCGCGAACGCCCAGCGCCAGCCGTTCTCCGAGGCCGGGATCACGAAGTACCCGATGAGCGCGGCGAGGGTCCACCCGACGGCCCAGAACGCCTCGAGGATCACGATGAGGCGCCCGCGCATTCGTGCCGGAGCGAACTCGCTCACGTACGTGCTCGCGACCGGAAGCTCGGCACCGAGCCCGAGGCCGACGAGGAATCGCAGCACGAGGAGCGCGGCGAGCCCGCCGACGAGCGCGCTGGCTCCGGTCGCGAGCCCGTAGACGAGGAGCGTGAGCGCGAACACCTGGCGACGTCCGAAGCGGTCGGCCAGCAGGCCGCCGACGCTCGCGCCGATCGCCATGCCCACGAACCCGACCGAGGCGATCCAGCTCGCCTCGGTCGGCGTCAGGCTCCACTGCGCAGCGAGCGCCGCGATGATGAACGAGATGAGCCCCACGTCCATCGCGTCCAGCGCCCATCCGAGCCCCGAGCCGGTGAGCACGCGCAGGTGCTTGCGGGTGAACGGCAGAGAGTCGAGGCGCCCCGAGAGCGTCGACGACGCGCGGGTTCCAGCATCCGTCATAGCGTCATGGTACGGATGCCGGGACCCGCGCGGGGCTCACGACAGCATGTCGCGCACGCGAGGCACGACTTCGGTGCCGAAGAGCTCGATGGAATGCATCATCCTCTCGTGCGAGAGCGTGCCGTTCGAGAACTTCATGTCGAAGCGGGAGGCGCCGAGCGTCTGCACGGTGGCGGCGATCTTGCGCGCGACGGTCTCGGGCGATCCGACGTAGAGGGCTCCCTCGGGGCCGACGTCGTGCTGGAAGCGGAGCCGGTTGTACGTCGGCCAGCCGCGCTCGCGGCCGATCGAGTTGTTCATCGCCTCGAAGCCCTCGTACGCCTCGTCCCACGCCTGCTGGTCGGTCTCGGCGATGTGACCCGGCGAGTGGACTCCGACGGGCAGCTGCGGCTGGTCGAAGGTGTCGAGCGACCGCCGGTACAGCTCCGCGAAAGGCGCGAAGCGCCCGGCCGGGCCGCCGATGATCGCGAGCATGAGTCCGTACCCGTAGCGCGCGGCGCGCACCGCCGACTCGGGCGTGCCGCCCACGCCCACCCACGCGCGCAGCCCGTTCTCGGTCTTCGGGAAGACATCGGCCGCATCGAGGGACGCGCGGAGCGTCCCGCTCCATGTCACCGGCTTCTCGGTCAGCAGCTGGGAGAAGAGATCGAGCTTCTCGTCGAACAGCGCCTCGTAGTCGCGCAAGTCGTACCCGAACAGTGGGAACGACTCGATGAACGATCCGCGGCCGAGGATGACCTCGGCACGCCCGTTCGAGACCGCGTCCAGGGTCGAGAACCGCTCGAACACACGCACCGGATCGTCGCTCGAGAGCACGGTGACCGCGGTCCCGAGGTGGATGCGCTCGGTGCGCGCCGCCGCGGCGGCGAGCACGATCTCGGGGCTCGACACCGCGAACTCGCGACGGTGGTGCTCCCCCACCCCGAAGAACGACAGTCCGACGCGATCGGCGAGCACCGCCTGCTCGACGACGTTGCGGATGGTCTGCGCGTCGCTGAGCAGTTCGCCGGCGGCGTCGCGCGTCACGTCTCCGAAGGTGTCGAGTCCGAGCTCGATCGTGGCGGGGTCGACAGAGGTCATGTGCTTCTCCTTTTATGCATCTGCATGAACCTGTGGAGCGCCGGCGGCATTCCCGAGACGACCGCGCCCCGCGAGCGTAGCGTGGTGGCATGGTGCCGTTCGCGGATCGCAGGTCCGCCGGGCGCGAGCTCGCCGCAGAGCTCGAACGATGGCGGGGAACGGATGCCGTGGTCCTCGGCATCCCGAGAGGCGGCGTCGTCATCGCGGCCGTGGTCGCCGAGGCGCTCGGCCTCGAGCTCGGCACCGTCGTCGTGCGCAAGCTCGGCGCGGCAGGGCACAAGGAGTTCGCGGTCGGGGCGATCGCCGACGGCGTGCGCATCGTCACGCCCGACGCGCTGCGGTGGGCGGGCATGTCGCCGCGCGATCTGGCACGCGTCGAGGCGGCCGAGCGCGACGAACTGGCACGGCGGACGGATGCTTTCGGCTCGGCGTCCGTCGCGCTGCCGGGGCGTGTCGCGATCGTCGTCGACGACGGCGTGGCGACCGGCGCCACCGCAGTCGCGGCGTGCCGCGCGCTGCGCGCCCGCGATCCGGCGCGGATCGTGCTGGCCGTGCCCGTCTGCCCCGAGGAGTGGGCGCCGCCGGCCGACGCCGTCGACGAATTCGTCTGCCCGAACCGTGAAGCCGACTTCTGGGCGGTGGGGCAGTTCTACGACGACTTCCGGCAGACGACCGACGCCGAGGTCGTGGCGCTGCTGCGCCACGACCCCGGCGAGTGATCAGCGCGAGAGCGCGGACCGCAGGGTGTCGAGGCCGACACCGCCGAGGTCGAGCGCGCGCTTGTGGAACTGCTTGATCGAGAAGGCGTCGCCCTCGCGCTCGGCGACCTCGTCGCGCAGCTGCTCCCAGATGCGCTGGCCCACCTTGTACGACGGGGCCTGGCCCGGCCACCCGAGGTAGCGGTTGACCTCGAAGGTCACGAACTCGTCGGGCATGTTGACGTTGCGCAGCATGAAGGCGAGCGCGTAGTCCGCGTCCCACGTGCCCTGGCCGTCCAGACGCGGCTTCTCGAGGTGCACGCCGATGTCGAGCACGACGCGGGCGGCGCGCATGCGCTGGCCGTCGAGCATGCCCAGGCGGTCGGCAGGGTCGGACAGGTAGCCCAGCTGCTCCATCAGGCGCTCGGCGTACAGCGCCCAGCCCTCGGCATGACCCGATGTGCCGCCGAGCAGGCGACGGTAGGTGTTCAGCTGCGCGCGGTTGTACACGGCCTGCGCGATCTGGAGGTGGTGGCCCGGGACGCCCTCGTGATACACCGTGGTCAGCTCGCGCCAGGTGTCGAAGTCCTCGACGCCCTCGGGCACCGACCACCACATGCGGCCGGGACGCGAGAAGTCGTCGGTCGGGCCGGTGTAGTAGATGCCGCCTTCCTTGGTGGGCGCGATCATGCACTCGAGCTTGCGGATCGGATCGGCGATGTCGAAGTGGGTCTTGCCGAGCTCGGCGACGGCGCGGTCGCTGGTCTCCTGCATCCACTTCTGCAGCGCGTCGGTGCCGTAGAGCTTGCGGCTGGTGTCCTGCTCGAGCAGCGCGACCGCCTCTTCGACGGTGGCGCCGGCCTTGATCTCGTCGGCGATCGCCTCCTGCTCGGCGACCATGCGCGCAAGCTCCTCGACGCCCCACTCGTAGGTCTCGTCGAGGTCGATCGTGGCGCCGAGGAAGCGCCGCGAGTGCAGTGCGTACAGCTCGCGGCCGACGGCGTCCTTCTCGGTGGCGGCCGGGGCGAGCTCGTTGGTCAGGAACGCGGCCAGCTCGTCGTAGGCGACGCGCGCGGCGTTGGCGTTGTCGGACAGGTCGCGGGCGAGCGACGCCGGAAGCTGCCCCTCATCGGGAGCCGCGTCGGCGGCGAAGCTCGCGAAGAACCCGCTGTCGGCGGTGTAGCGGGCGATCTGCGTCGCCACCTCGGTGACCTGCCGGCGAGCGGGCACCACGCCCTGCGAGATGCCCTCGCGGAGCGTCTCGATGTAGCCGCCGACCGCGCCCGACACCGCGCCGAGGCGCTTCGCGATGACCGACCAGTCGTCCGCGGTCGCGGTGGGCATGAGGTCGAACGCGGAGCGGATGTTCTGCGCGTGCGACGCGATCACGTTGATGTCGCGGAGGTGCCACTTCGCGTCGTGCAGGTCGAGCTCCAGCTGGATCTCGCGGGAGAGGTCCTCCTTGGTCACGACGTCGACGTCGTCGTCGGCGGTCGCGGCGTCGAGCGCGGCGAGGGTCTTGCGACCCTCGTCGACCAGCCGCTCCTGGCCGGCCGGGCTGTAGTCGCCGAACCGGTCGTTGTACTCGGAGCGACCGATGTACGTCGCGAGCGTCGGCTCGAGTTCGGCGAGGGTGTCGACCCACGCATCAGCGATCTTGTCGATCTGCGTGGGCGTGCGGGTTTCGTCTGTCATGGCATCGAGCCTAGGCATGGGACGCGGTGCCGACAAACAAGGACCCCGGTTCCGTGGGGGCGCCTTCCGGCGGTTCGCCGATCAGTGACCGGCGACGTCCCAGTTGTCGCCGCGGCCGATCTGCACGTCGAGGGGCACCGACAGCTGCGCCGCGTCGCCCATGCGGGTGCGCACGATGTGCTCGGCGGTGTCCCACTCCCCCGGCGCCACTTCGATCACGAGCTCGTCGTGGATCTGCAGCAGCACCCGCGAGCCGAGCTGCTGAGAGGTGAAGTCGTCGTGGATGTGGAAGAGCGCGATCTTCATGATGTCGGCCGCGCTGCCCTGGATCGGCGCGTTGAGGGCGGCGCGCTCAGCGTTCTCGCGGAGTACGCGGTTGGGGCTCGCCAGATCGGGGAACGGGCGCCGCCGGCCGAAGATCGTCTCGGTGTAGCCGTCGATGCGGGCCTGCTCGACGGACGAGCGCAGGTAGTCGCGCACCGCGCCGAAGCGCGCGAAGTACTCCATCATGAGCTGCTTCGCCTCGGACTGCTCGATGCGCAGCTGCTTCGACAGGCCGAACGCCGAGAGCCCGTAGACGAGTCCGTACGACATCGCCTTGACCTTGGTGCGCATCGCGGGGGTCACGTCTTCGGGGGCGACGCCGAAGACGCGCGAGCCCACGAAGCGGTGCGTGTCTTCCCCGGAGTTGAACGCCTCGATGAGGCCCGGGTCTTCGGAGAGGTGCGCCATGATGCGCATCTCGATCTGCGAGTAGTCGGCCGTCAGCAGCGTCTCGTAGCCCTCGCCGACGGTGAACGCGGACCGGATGCGGCGGCTCTCCTCCGTGCGGATCGGGATGTTCTGCAGGTTCGGGTCGGTGCTCGAAAGGCGCCCGGTCTGGCTGCCGGTCTGCACGTACGTGGTGTGGATGCGGCCGTCGGCGCCGCTCGTGCGGTCGCCGCCGATCGCGCTGTCGAGCGACTCGATGATCTGCCGCAGCTTCGTCGCCTCGCGGTGCTGCAGCAGCAGGTCGAGGAACGGATGCGGGTTGGTCTCCTGCAGATCGGCCAGGACCGCGGCATCCGTCGAGTAGCCCGTCTTGGTCTTGCGGGTCTTCGGCAGCTGCAGCTCTTCGAACAGCACCTCCTGCAGCTGCTTGGGCGAGCCGAGGTTCACCTCGCGACCGATCGCGGCGTACGCCTCCTGCGCGAGGGCGTCGGCGCGCGAGCCGAGCTCGCCCGAGAACTGCGACAGGGTCTCGTGCGACACCGCGACGCCGGCGAGCTCCATGTCGGCGAGCGTGTGCAGGGTGGGCAGCTCGATGTCGGTGAGGACGGCGGCCACGCTCTCAGGGAGCTCGGCGCGCACTGCCGCGGCGACCCGCATCAGGTACCACGACAGCTGACCGGTCGTCGCGCCCTCGGTCTCGGGGACGAGCTGGGTCGGGTCGGATTCGGGCAGCTTCTCGTCGAGGTACCGGTCGACGAGGTGAGCGAGGTTCTTGTCGGGGAAACTCGGGCGCAGGAGCCACCCGGCGAGGATCACGTCGAACGCGAGTCCGCCGAGGCGGAGACCCGCCCGTCGCAGCGCCTTCACCTGCGGCTTCGCATCGGCCAGCACCTTGGGGGCGTCCGAGGTCAGCCACGGCCCGATGGCCGCGGCGAGCTCGGGGGTCCAGGATGCCTCGGCCGCAGCATCCGTCGTCGCCGCCCCGATGCGGGCGGGGAGCCCGCCTTCGACAGCGATCGTCACACCGAGTTCGCCCGTGGCACCCTCGAGCCACGCAGCGAACTCCGCCGGTGCGAGCTCGCTCGCGACAGGCGCGAGCTCGGCAGCGGCGGAGGTGACAGCCGCCATCTGCTGCTCAATGCCGGCGAGCTCGGCGACGCGCGGGATGAGGGTCTTGAATTCGAGGCGCGAGAAGATGTCGCGCACCGCCTGCGCGTCCATGGGCTGCACCTCGAGGTCGTCGGGGCCGAGAGGCAGCTCGACGTCGGTGAGCAGCCGGTTGAGGCGGCGGTTGCGGCGCACGTCCTCGATGTGTTCGCGCAGGTTGCCGCCGACGACGCCCTTGATGGAGTCGGCGCCCTCGAGCAGCGCGTCGAGCGAGCCGAACTGGCCCAGCCACTTGACGGCGGTCTTCTCTCCGACCTTCGGCACACCCGGCAGGTTGTCGCTCGTCTCGCCGACGAGCGCGGCGATGTCGGGGTACTGCTCGGGAGGCACGCCGTAGCGCTCGATGACCGCCTCGCGGTCGTAGCGCTTGAGCTGCGAGACGCCCTGCACGTTCGGATAAAGCAGCGTGACGTCGTCGTTCACGAGCTGGATCGTGTCGCGGTCGCCGGAGCACACGAGCACGTGGAACCCCTGCGACGCGCCCTGCGTCGCGAGCGTCGCGAGGATGTCGTCGGCCTCGATGTCTTCCTGCTGCAGCACCTGGATGCTCATCGCCGCGAGGCAGTCCTGCAGGAGCGGGATCTGCCCCTTGAACTCGGACGGGGTCTCGGAGCGGTTGGCCTTGTACTCGGTGTACTCGCGGGTGCGGAAGGACTGCCGAGAGGTGTCGAAGGCGACCGCGAGGTGGGTCGGCTTCTCTGCCTTGATCAGGTTGATCAGCATCGCCAGGAACCCGTAGATCCCGTTCGTGTGCTGGCCGTCCTTCGTCGAGAAGTTGTCGACGGGGAGGGCGTAGAACGCCCGGTACGCCAGCGAATGGCCGTCGACGACGAGAAGGGTAGGCTTTGCGGAGTCCGTCACCCTGCAAGCCTAGTCAGGGCCGGCGACACCCGATCTCCCGCCCCGAATCCCCCGAAGGCGACGCATGCCCGAGCACTCCCCCTCCCCCGTCGACGGCCTCGCGTGGGCTGCCAATCGCGGCATGGGGGCCCTCGCCGAGAAGATGGGGATCGTCTTCACCGAGTTCTCCGTCGAGCGTGCCGTGGCCACGATGCCGGTCGAGGGCAACACCCAGCCGGTCGGCCTCCTGCACGGCGGCGCCTACGTGGTGCTGGGCGAGTCGCTCGGCTCGATGGCGGCGAACCTGTACGCGGGGCCGGGCCGGCTCGCGGTCGGCGTCGACATCAACGCGACGCACACGCGCTCCGCGACCTCCGGCGTCGTCACCGGCGTCTGCACGCCGATCCACCTCGGTCGCACCCTCGCGGTCCACGAGATCGTCGTCACCGACGAAGCGGGCCGCCGCTGCTCGACCGTGCGCATCACGAACCACATCAAAGACGTGAAATGAGAGAAGCGGGTGGCGCGGGACGAGGCCTACCGGTGTCTGGAAGTCGGTGGGGGGCGCCCGGCTTGGGGGCCCGATGCACTAAGATGGGCGGTGAGCCGGGCGGGAGTGTGT
>NZ_JBHJWZ010000001.1:463456-1061887 GCF_042267145.1 Microbacterium sp. NPDC056044
GTCCCCCTCCCCCCCCCCGCCGGGCCCCGCCGCCCCCCCCCGGCCCCCAACACCAACCACAACACCCCCTTTATATGACACCCGGTGTGGCCTCGTCCCCCCCCACCCGCTTCTCTGGAAGTCGTAGGGGTCAGCCCTTCTTGGGCGCCAGCTGCTCGATGATCGCCTTCGCGACGTCCTGCATGGTGAGGCGGCGGTCCATCGAGGCCTTCTGGATCCAGCGGAACGCCTCGGGCTCGGAGAGGCCCATCTTCTCGTTGAGGAGGCCCTTCGCGCGGTCGACGAGCTTGCGGGTCTCGAAGCGCTCGACCATGTCGGCGACCTCGGCCTCGAGCGTGATGATCTGCTCGTAGCGGGCCAGCGCGATCTCGATCGCGGGCAGCAGGTCGTTCGGCGTGAACGGCTTGACCACGTACGCCAGGGCGCCGGCCTCGCTCGCGCGCTCGACGAGCTCTTTCTGGCTGAAGGCGGTGAGCAGCACGACCGGGGCGATGTGGTTCTTGCTGAGCTTCTCAGCGGCCGAGATGCCGTCGAGCTGCGGCATCTTCACGTCCATGATCACCAGGTCGGGACGCAGCTCGGTGGCCAGTGCCACCGCGGTCTCGCCGTCTCCGGCTTCGCCGACGACGTCGAATCCGTTGTCGCGGAGGATCTCGACGATGTCGAGCCGGATCAGCGACTCGTCCTCGGCGACCACGACTCGGCGGGGGGTGGAAGCCGTCGATGCGGCGGTCTGCTCCTGCTCAGTCACCATTGAATCCTACGGTATGGTCAATCGCGGACGCGCGCGGCGGCGCGGGCCGGTGTGGCGGAATGGCAGACGCGACCGACTCAAACTCGGTTGCCCGCAAGGGCGTGTGGGTTCGACTCCCACCACCGGCACCGTTTTCGATCCGGATGAGCGGATGCCTCGGGCCGAGGCATCCGCTCATCCGCATCACTCCTCGTCGCGAGTCTTGATGACCTGCGTGTTCGGGTCCGGCAGCGTCTCGACCGCTTCGGGCGAGCGCAGGTCGACGTCGGCGGGCGCCTTCCGGTCGAGTTCGGGCGGAAGCTCCAGCGGCCGGCGCGAGTAGTAGACCTTCGCCTTGCGGTAGAAGAGCGCGAGCGGGATGACTCCGACGACGATCAGGCCGATGCCGAGCCAGTTCACGATCGGGTCGTTGCTCGGGATCGACGCGAAGAACGCCCAGCCCATGAAGACGGCGCCTGCCGCGGGCCACAGGCCGATCAGGAGGAAGTTCTTCGCCGAGTGGAAGAGCACCCTCCGGTAGGCCACCACCACCGCGACGCCCGCGAGCGTGTAGTAGAACGCGATCTGGAGGCCGATCGACAGGATGGCGTTCTCCATGATGTCGCCGACGCTGCCGAGGAAGTTCGAGCCGACGAACAGCAGCAGCGAGACCACCAGGATCACGATCGTCGCGAAGGTGGGGGTCTTCCAGCGCGGGTGCACGCGACCGAAGGCGCGCGGGACGGTGTGGTCTCGGCCCATCGCGAACAGCGACCGCGTGACCTGGATGAGCGTCGTCTCCAGGGTCGCGATCGTCGACAGGGCGACGGCGATGATCAGGATCTTGCCGCCGAGACCCGGCCAGATGACGTCGCCGAGCACCGAGAGGATGTTGGCGCTGTTCGCCTCGATCTGCTCCTGCGACAACATGATGAGCGTCGCGATCGTGAAGATCTCGAACAGGACGAAGACGATGCCCACGCCGATGAGGCCCGCGGCGCCGGCCGACTTGTGGCCGTTGGTCGTCTCTTCGTTGAGATTCGAGCTGACGTCCCAGCCCCAGTAGTAGAACGCGGCGATGAGGGCGGCGCCGACGAAGATGCCGGGCCCCGTCAGGTGCGAGAAGCCCAGCCAGTCCCAGGAGAAGTTCGGCCCGTCGTGGGTCGTCGTGGCCGCCCGGAACAGGGCGAGCGCGGCGAACACCACGAGGATGCCCACTTCGATCGTCGACATGATCCACTGGGCGCGCGCGGTGATGTTCACGCCGAAGTAGACGCACGCGGCCATGATCACGAACCAGATCGCGCCGACCCCGGTGATGAGCGGCACGTTCTCGGCCTGCGAGGGGTCGAACAGCGAGACCGTCATCGCGCCGGCCGGCAGCGCGCCCGCGACCATGAAGATCGTCGCCGAGATCACCAGCGCCCACCCCGAGAGGAATCCGAGCGCCGGATGGAGCGCTCTAGCGACCCACGAGTACGCGGCCCCGGCGTTGACGTCGGCCCTGCCGAGGTACAGGAACGCCCAGGCGATCCCGAGCATGGGGATGCCGCACCACAGCAGGGCGGCAGGGGCGCCGAGCCCGGCGACGCCGACGAGGGTCGCCGTGGTCGCGGCGATCGAATAGGCCGGTGCGCTGCCGGCGACGGCCATCACGATCGAGCCGGCGGCGCTCACGCCGCCCGCCTGCAGATCGTGACGCTCGGGGGTGCTCTGGTCGTCGGGCGCGACCGGTGAGCTGGCTTGGGTCATCGATGGTCCTCACTGCCGCCTCCATCGGCGACGGCTGGACATTACACCCGTGCGTCCGATTCATCTACTAATCGGTGTTGCTAAGTACCGGTACCTAGTGTTACTGTCTACCAGTAGTCAACATCACTGAGTAGTCAGAAGGAGGTGCGCCATGGGCAAACAGGAGACCGAGATGCTCAAGGGCACGCTCGAGGGAATCGTGCTCGCGATCCTCTCCGGCCGGCCGACCTACGGGTACGAGATCACCTCGTGGCTGCGAGACCAGGGCTTCTCCGACATCGCCGAGGGCACCGTCTACGCCCTGCTGGTCAGGGTCGAGCAGCGCGGCCTCGTCGACGTCGAGAAGGTCCCGTCCGAGAAGGGTCCGCCGCGCAAGGTGTACTCCCTCAACGCGCAGGGCCGCGAGCAGCTCGCGGAGTTCTGGAGGACCTGGAGCTTCCTCGCAGAACGCATCGAACAGCTCCACCGCGAACACGCAGACAGCACCGCCAACCCCCAGGAAGAGGACTGACATGGCCGCCAAGTGGTACGAAGTCGTCACCGGCTCGATCGAGCAGAAGAAGCAGTACCGCCAGTACAAGGCGCGCATCGAGGCGCTGCCCGAGCCCTACCGTTCGGCCGCCAAGGCGCTGGACCGGTACTTCATGACCGTCGGCGGCATGACCGACGGCGTCACGATGATGCAGATGCTCGGCGACTCCGCCGACCTCTGGGAGCGCGCGGCCGCCGACGGCACCCCCGTGCGCGACATCGTCGGCGAGGACGCGTCCGCCTTCGCCGAGGAGTTCACCGCCGCGTACGCCGGCAAGCAGTGGATCGACAAGGAGCGCGCGCGCCTCAACAAGGCGATCGACGACGCGGAGAGGCGTGAGGAGCAATGACCGCAGACACCGCCATCCGGGTCCAGGGGCTCGAGAAGTCCTACAAGGACCTGCACGTGCTGCGCGGCGTCGACTTCGACGTGGCGCGGGGCAGCATCTTCGCGCTGCTCGGCTCGAACGGGGCCGGCAAGACCACCGCCGTGCGGATCCTGTCGACACTGCTGAAAGCAGATGCCGGCACCGCGGCCATCGCGGGATTCGACGTCGTCGCCCAGGCCCAGAAGGTGCGCGAGACGATCAGCCTCACCGGGCAGTTCGCCGCCGTCGACGAGGTGCTGAGCGGGCGCGAGAACCTCGTGCTCATCGCGCAGCTGCGCCACCTGCCCGACCCCGGCGGGATCGCGGACGGCCTGCTCGCGCGCTTCTCGCTGACCGACGCCGGCCCCCGCAAGGTGTCGACGTACTCCGGCGGCATGCGCCGCCGGCTCGACATCGCGATGAGCCTCATCGGCGACCCGCCGGTGATCTTCCTCGACGAGCCGACGACCGGCCTCGACCCCGCGGCGCGGCTCGAGGTCTGGGACGCGGTCCGGGAGCTCGCGCGGGGCGGCACGACCGTGCTGCTCACCACGCAGTACCTCGAAGAGGCCGAGCAGCTCGCCGACCGCATCGCGATCCTGCACAAGGGCCACATCATCGTCGACGGCACGCTGGCGGAGCTCAAGCAGCTCCTGCCGCCGGCGAAGGTCGAGTACGTCGAGAAGCAGCCGAGCCTGGAAGACGTCTTCTTCGCCCTCACCGGCGAGGACGACACCGTCCCCGCGAAGGAGGAATCATGACCACGCACGTGATCGGCGACACCGCCGTTCTCACCAGCCGGTCGCTGCGGCACATCCTGCGCAGCCCCGACACCATCATCACCACAGCGGTCACCCCGATCGCACTGATGCTGCTGTTCGTCTACGTGTTCAGCGGGGCGATCGACACCGGCGGGGCGAAGGGGTCGTACATCGACTACATGCTCCCCGGCATCCTGCTGATCACGATCGCGTCCGGCATCGCCTACACGGCGTACCGGCTGTTCCTCGACATGCAGAGCGGGATCTTCGAGCGGTTCCAGTCGCTGCCGATCGCCCGATCGGGAGTGCTCTGGGCGCACGTGCTCACCTCCCTGGTGTCGATCCTCGTGTCGCTGGCGCTCGTCATCGGCGTGGCGCTCATCATGGGGTTCCGCACGGGCGCGAGCTTCGGCGCGTGGATGGGCGTGATCGGCATGCTGGTGCTGTTCACGCTGGCGCTCACGTGGCTCGCGGTGATCCCGGGACTGACGGCGAAGACGGTGGACGGCGCGAGCGCGTTCTCGTACCCGCTCATCTTCCTGCCGTTCATCTCGTCGGCGTTCGTGCCGACCGAGAGCATGCCGGGCCCGGTGCAGTGGTTCGCCGAGAACCAGCCGGTCACGTCGATCGTCGACTCGATGCGGGCGCTGTTCGCCGGCGAGCCGGTCGGCACCGACATCTGGGTCGCGATGGCCTGGCTGGTCGGCATCCTCGTCGTCGCGTACATCGCGTCGATGGCGATCTACCGGCGCAAGATCAGCTGACGCCGAACAGCAGAACACAGAGAAGAGTGGATGCCTCGATTCGAGGCATCCACTCTTCCGCTGTCTACGGGCTACGCGCCGAAGTACTGGTTGCCGAGCGCCTTGCTCTTCAGGGCGTCGAACTCGCCCTGCGAGATCGCGCCGGCGTCGAGGAGAGCCTTCGCCTGCGCGATGTCCTCGGTGGGGCTGGACGAGGCCGACGGCCGGTAGTCGTCGGACTCGGCGACCACTCCCCCGCGAGCGGCCTGCGCGCGCACGGCCATGCCCTTGCCGCGGGCGATGATGTAGATCAGCGCGGTGAGGAACGGCACGAACACGAGGGCGATGATCCACAGCGCCTTGAGCCAGCCGTTGAGTTCGTCATCGCGGAACAGGTCCGTGATGATCACGATCACCACGTACAGGTACGCGATGAAGTAGAAGCTCCACAGCAGGAACCACCAGAAGTCACCGAAGAACATCGGCGTCACCTTTCTCGAAAAGCCGGACGGCTGCGACCACAGTAGTGGTCGCAGCCGTCCGGTCGAGGGATGTGTCAGTCCCGTGTCTTGTAGATCGGCGCCTTGCCGTGCACCGCGTCGCCCACCTTGTGGATGCGGATGTCGTTCGTGGAGCCGATGATCCCGGGAGGGGAGCCCGAGATCACGACGACCTTGTCGCCGACCTTCGCGAGGTCGTTCGACAGCAGGTAGTCGTCCACCTGGATGAACATCAGGTCCGTGTGAGCGACGTGCTCGACGAGCGACGACTGCACGCCCCACGTCAGCGCCATCCGGCGGCGGATCGCCGGCTCGGGGGCGAACCCGATCATGGGGATGCGCGGGCGCAGGCGCGACATGCGGCGCGCGGTGTCGCCCGACTCGGTGAAGATGCAGAGGAACTTCGCGTCGACGAACTCGGCGACCTCCATCGCCGCGAGCGTGATCGCGCCGCCCTGGGTGCGGGGCTTGGTCGTGAGCGGCTGGATGCGCTCCAGGCCGTGCTCCTCGGTCGAGGCCACGATGCGGGCCATGGTCTCGACGACCACGACCGGGTACTTGCCGACGCTGGTCTCGCCCGAGAGCATGACCGCGTCCGCGCCGTCGAGCACGGCGTTGGCGACGTCGCTCGTCTCGGCGCGAGTGGGCACCGGGTTCTCGATCATCGACTCGAGCATCTGCGTCGCGACGATGACGGGCTTCGCCATGCGGCGGCAGAGCTCGACCGCGCGCTTCTGCACGATCGGCACCGCCTCGAGCGGGAGTTCGACGCCGAGGTCGCCGCGGGCGACCATGATGCCGTCGAACGCGTCGATGATCTCTTCGAGGTTGTCGACGGCCTGCGGCTTCTCGATCTTGGCGATGACCGGGACGTGGCGTCCCTCCTCGGCCATGATGACGTGGACGCGCTGGACGTCCTTCGCGTCACGCACGAACGACAGCGCGATGATGTCGGCGCCGGCGCGCAGACCCCAGCGGAGGTCGGCCTCGTCCTTCTCCGACAGCGCGGGCACGTTGACCGCGACGCCGGGCAGGTTGATGCCCTTGTTGTTCGAGACCGGGCCCGCGACGATCACCTTGGTGGTGACGACGGTGCCGTCCGTCTCGACGACCTCGACGCGGACCTTGCCGTCGTCGATGAGGAGGAAGTCGCCCGGCTTGACGTCGTTCGGGAGACCCTTGAAGGTGGTGCCGACGATCTCCTTGGTGCCGAGGATGTCTTCTGTGGTGATCTTGAAGATGTCGCCGACCGCCAGCTCGTGCGGTCCGTTCTCGAACTTGCCGAGACGGATCTTCGGACCCTGCAGGTCGACGAGGATCGCGACCGCCCGTCCGGCGTCGTCGGCGGCCTTGCGCACGTTGGCGAAGTTGTTGTCGTGGACCGAGTAGTCCCCGTGGCTCAGATTGAATCGGGCGACGTCGACGCCGGCATCGATGATCGCGCGGACCATCTCATACGACGACGTGGCGGGCCCAAGGGTGGCGACGATCTTGGCGCGTCTCATCCGTGGTGTTCTCCGGGTGGGTTGAAGGTGGCGAGTGCCTCGGCCAGCCTACGCGGGCTGCAGGCCGATGGCGACATCGGTCGGGCGGACCGGAGCGGGCAGCTGGGTCTCGCCCATCAGGAAGCGGTCGACGCTGGCGGCGGCGGCGCGCCCCTCGGCGATCGCCCACACGATGAGCGACTGGCCGCGGCCGGCGTCGCCGGCCACGAACACGCCCGGGGCGGTCGTCTGGTAGTCGTCCTCGCGGCGGACGTTGCCCCGCTCGGTGAAGCGGGCGCCGAGCTGGTCCTCGAGGAGGGCGCGCTCGGGGCCGGTGAAGCCCATCGCGATCAGCACGAGGTCGGCGGGGATCTCCCGCTCTGTGCCGCTCTTGGGCACGCGGCGGCCGTCGACGAACTCGGTCTCGGCGACGCGCAGGGCGCGCACCTCACCGGCGTCGTTCGCGAGGAACTCGACGGTCGAGGCGAGGTAGGCACGCTCGCCGCCCTCTTCGTGCGCGGACTGCACCTCGAACACCGTGGCGTCCATCGGCCACGGCTGGTGCTCGGGACGCTCGCCCGGAGGGCGGCGGCCGATCGCGAGGTTCGTGACGCTGAGCGCGCCGTGGCGGTGCGCGGTGCCGATGCAGTCGGCGCCGGTGTCGCCGCCGCCGATGACGACGACGTGCTTGCCCTCGGCCGTGATCTGGTTGGCCACCGCGTCGCCCGCGACGGCCTTGTTCGACTCGACGAGGTACTCCATGGCGAAGTGCACGCCGGCCAGGTCGCGTCCGGGGATCGCGAGCTCACGCGGCACCGTCGCGCCGGTGGCGATGACCACCGCGTCGTAGCGGGCGCGGAGGTCGGCCCAGGAGATGTCCTTGCCGATCTCGACGCCTGCTCGGAAGCGGGTGCCCTCGTCCTGCATCTGGCGAAGACGCGACTCGAGGTGCTTCTTCTCCATCTTGAAATCGGGGATGCCGTATCGCAGAAGCCCGCCGATGCGGTCGTCGCGCTCGAACACGGCCACCGTGTGGCCGGCGCGCGTGAGCTGCTGCGCGGCGGCGAGGCCGGCGGGTCCTGAGCCGACGACGGCGACCGTCTTGCCGGTGAGGCGCCCGGGGGGCTCCGGCTCGATCCAGCCGTTCGCGAACGCCTCGTCGACGATCGAGACCTCGACCTGCTTGATGGTGACGGCCGGCTGGTTGATGCCGAGCACGCAGGAGCTCTCGCACGGCGCGGGGCACAGCCGCCCGGTGAACTCCGGGAAGTTGTTCGTCGCGTGCAGGCGCTCACTGGCCGCGCGGCCCTCGCCGCGCCACGTCAGGTCGTTCCATTCCGGGATCAGGTTGCCGAGCGGGCAGCCCTTGTGGCAGAACGGCACGCCGCAGTCCATGCAGCGCCCGGCCTGCCGGCGCAGCACCGCCGCGTCGCCCGGCTCATAGACCTCTTTCCAGTCCATGATGCGCACCGGCACCGGCCGCCGCGTGGGCAGCTCGCGCTCGGTGACCTTCAGAAAGCCCTTCGGGTCAGCCACCCGTCACCTCCAGGATGCGGTTCCAGACGACGTCGCCGTCGGGGTCGAGCCCCTCGGCCACGGCCTCCTGGCGGGTCTGCAGCACCGCGGCGTAATCGCGTGGCAGGACCCGGACGAAGTTCGCCAGCTCGGCCTCGAAGTCGTCGAGGAGAGCCTGGGCGAGAGTCGATTCGGTTTCGGCGACGTGCTGCTCGAGCAGGTCGCGCAGGATCTCGGCGTCGCCGGAGCCCAGCTCGCCGAGCTCGAGCTCGCCGGAGGCCAGCGCCTCGCGGTTCACGAGCTTGCGGTCGAGGCGGTACACGTAGGCCGTGCCGCCCGACATGCCGGCGCCGAGGTTGCGCCCGGTCGCGCCGAGGATGACCGCGAGACCGCCGGTCATGTACTCGAGCGCGTGGTCGCCCACGCCCTCGACCACCGCGGTGGCACCGGAGTTGCGGACGAAGAAGCGCTCGCCCACGACACCGCGCAGGAACATGGTGCCGAGCGTCGCGCCGTAGCCGATCACGTTGCCCGCGATGACGTTCTTCGACGCGTCGAACGTAGCGCCGCGCGGCGGACGCACGACGATCTGACCGCCGGAGAGGCCCTTGCCGACGTAGTCGTTCGAGTCGCCCTCGAGTCGCAGCGTGATGCCCGCGGGCATGAACGCCCCGAAGGACTGGCCCGCCGACCCCGTGAGGTTGACGACGATGCTCCCCGACCGCAGTCCGTTCTCACCGCGTGCCTTGGTCACGTGGTGACCCAGGAGCGTCCCGACGGCGCGCTCGGTGTTGCGGATCGGCAGGTCGATCGTGAGCTCGCCGCCGTTCTCGATGACGTGCTGCGCGCGTTCGATGAGGCCGACGTCGAAGTGCTCGTCGAGCTCGTGCAGCTGCGCGGTCGTGTTGCGGCGCGGCTCGTCCTCGGCGAAGACGGGGCCGTCGAGCACGGGCGCGAGGTCGAGACCGTTCGCCTTCCAGTGGTTGACGGCACCGTCGATGTCGAGCAGGTCGCTGCGGCCGATCGCCTCGTCGAGCGAGCGGAGGCCGAGCGACGCGAGGTACTCGCGCACCTCTTCGGCGATGAACTCCATGAAGTTCACGACGAACTCGGGCTTGCCGTTGAAGCGCTCGCGCAGGACCGGGTTCTGCGTCGCGACGCCCACGGGGCAGGTGTCGAGGTGGCAGACGCGCATCATGATGCAGCCCGAGACGACGAGCGGCGCCGTGGCGAAGCCGAACTCCTCGGCGCCGAGGAGCGCGCCGATGATGACGTCGCGGCCCGTCTTGAGCTGACCGTCGACCTGCACGACCACGCGGTCGCGCATGCCGTTCAGCATGAGCGTCTGCTGCGTCTCGGCGAGCCCGAGCTCCCACGGCGTTCCCGCGTGCTTCAGCGAGTTGAGCGGGCTCGCGCCCGTGCCGCCGTCGTGGCCCGACACCAGGATGACGTCGGCCAGCGCCTTGGCAGTGCCCGCCGCGACCGCGCCGATGCCGGACTGGCTCACGAGCTTGACGTGCACGCGCGCACCGGGGTTCGCGCGCTTGAGGTCGAAGATGAGCTGCTTCAGGTCTTCGATCGAGTAGATGTCGTGGTGCGGCGGCGGCGAGATGAGACCCACGCCGGCGGTCGCGTGACGCGTGCGGGCGACCCACGGATACACCTTGGTCGGCGGCAGCTGACCGCCCTCGCCGGGCTTGGCGCCCTGAGCGAGCTTAATCTGGATGTCGTCGGCCTCGGTCAGGTACAGGCTCGTGACGCCGAAGCGGCCCGAGGCGACCTGCTTGATGGAGCTGCGGCGCTCGGGGTCGAGCAGACGATCGACGTCCTCGCCGCCCTCGCCCGTGTTCGACTTGCCGCCGATGCGGTTCATCGCGATGGCGAGCGTCTCGTGCGCCTCGCGCGAGATGGAGCCGTAGCTCATGGCGCCCGTCGAGAACCGCTTGACGATCGACGCGACCGACTCGACCTCGTCGATCGGCACCGGCGTGCGGCCCTCGGTCTTGAGCGCGAACAGGCCGCGCAGCGTCTTCAGCTCGTTCGCCTGGTCGTCGACGAGCTTGGTGTACTCGCGGAAGATGTCGTACCGGCGCGTGCGCGTCGAGTGCTGCAGCCGGAACACCGTGTCGGGGTTGAACAGGTGCGGCGAACCGTCGCGGCGCCACTGGTATTCGCCACCGGTCCAGAGGCGCTCGTGCGCCCGGACCGCGGCATCCTCCGGATACGCGTATGCGTGCCGTGCGGCGTTCTCCGCCGCGATGACGTCGAGCCCGACGCCGCCGAGCTTCGACTCGGTGCCGGTGAAGTAGGTGTCGACGAAGTCCTGCGACAGCCCCACCGCCTCGAACACCTGTGCGCCCGCGTACGACGAGACGGTCGAGATGCCCATCTTCGACATGATCTTGAGCACGCCCTTGCCGAGCGCGTAGATCAGGTTCTTGACCGCCTTCTCGGGCGCGATGCCGGTGATGAAGCCGGCGCGCACGAGGTACTCGACGGTCTCCATCGCGAGGTACGGATTGACGGCGGATGCCCCGTACCCGATGAGCGTCGCGATGTGATGCACTTCGCGCACGTCGCCGGCCTCGACCACGAGACCGCACTTCATGCGGGTCTGCTTGCGGATGAGGTGGTGGTGAACGGCGGCGAGCATGAGCAGCGACGGGATGGGCGCGAGGTCCTTGTTGGAGTCGCGGTCCGACAGGACGATGAACTCGGCGCCGTCCTCGATGGCCTGGTCGACCTCCTGGCACATCTGCTCGAGGCGCTTCTTCATGCCCTTGTGGCCGGCCTCGACGCGGTAGAGGCCGCGGATCGTGACGGACGTGCGGCCCGGGAGCGCCGTGTCGATGTGCTGGATCTTGGCGAGCTCGTCGTTGTCGATCACCGGGAAGTCCAGGGTGACGACGCGCGTGTGCTCGGGACCCCACTCGAGGAGGTTGCGCTCGGGGCCGAGGCCGAGGCCGAGGGAGGTCACGACCTCTTCGCGGATGGAGTCCAGCGGCGGGTTGGTCACCTGTGCGAACTGCTGCGTGAAGTAGTCGAACAGCAGGCGCGGGCGCTCGCTCAGGACGGCGACGGGCGTGTCGGAGCCCATGGCGCCGAGCGGCTCGGCGCCCGTCTGACCCATCGGGGTGAGGAGGATCTTGACCTCTTCCTCGGTGTACCCGAACGTGCGCTGACGCCGGGTGATCGAGGCGATGGGGTGCACGATGTGCTCGCGCTCCGGGAGGTCGGCGAGGCGCACCCGACCGCTGTCGAGCCACTCCTGCCACGGCTCCTGGTCGGCGAGCTGCGCCTTGATCTCGTCGTCCTCGATGATGCGGCGCTGCGCGGTGTCGACGAGGAACATGCGCCCGGGGCGCAGGCGTCCGCGGCGCTTGATGCGCTCGGGCTCGAAGTCGAGCACGCCGGTCTCGCTGCCGATGACGATGAGGCCGTCGGTGGTCTCGGTCCAGCGGCCGGGACGCAGGCCGTTGCGGTCCAGCGTGGCGCCGACGAGCGTGCCGTCGGTGAAGATCAGCGCGGCCGGGCCGTCCCAGGGCTCCATCTGCATCGAGTGGAACTCGTAGAACGCCCGCAGCTTCGGGTCGATGTCGGCCTGCTTCTCGTAGGCCTCGGGCACCATCATCATGATGGCGTGCGGAAGGCTCCGGCCGGTCAGCGTGAGGAGCTCGAGGACCTCGTCGAACGAGGCGGAGTCGCTCGCGCCGGTCGTGCAGATCGGCAGCAGCGGCTGGATGTCGCCGAGCAGCTCGGACTCGAGCTGCGACTGGCGCGCGCGCATCCAGTTGCGGTTGCCGTTGACGGTGTTGATCTCGCCGTTGTGCGCGAGCATGCGCAGCGGCTGCGCGAGCGGCCACGACGGGAACGTGTTGGTCGAGTAGCGCGAGTGCACGACCGCGAGCTCCGAAGCGAAGCGCTCGTCCTGAAGGTCGGGGTAGAACGGCTCGAGCTGGAGCGTCGTGACCATGCCCTTGTAGCCGAGCGTGCGCGACGACAGCGACACGAAGTACGCGTCGAGCTCGGTGCGCGCGCGGGCGCGCAGCCGGTAGGCGCGACGGTCGAGCGCGATGCCCGACAGCGCCTCGGCGTCGCCGGTCGCCGGCCGCGAGATGAAGAGCTGCTCGAAGACCGGGCGCGCCTCGAAGGCCAGCTTGCCCAGGTTCTCGTCGGAGGTCGGGACCTCGCGCCAGCCGAGCACCGTGAGACCTTCGGATGCCGCGATCCGCTCGATCCCGCTCTTCTGGGTCTCGCGCGCCTCGGCGTCGCGCGGCAGGAACACGAGGCCTGCGGCGTACTCCCCCACGGGAGGCAGGTCGAAGCCCGCCACGGCGCGCAGGAACTCGTCGGGCATCTGCGTCAGGATGCCCGCGCCGTCGCCGGTGCCGGCGTCGGACCCGATCGCACCGCGGTGCTCGAGGTTGCGCAGCGCCGTGAGCGCCAGATCGATGATGTCGTGGCCGGCTTCACCGCGGAGCGTGGCCACCATGGCCAGGCCGCAGGCATCCTTCTCGAAGGCAGGGTTGTACATGCCCTGCTTCTGGGGGAATCCGGCGCGGCCGGACGAAGCGGGGTGGTTCGCCTCCGAGGAGGCGACGCGGCGGGGGCTCGAAGCCATACCTACCGTCCTCACGTTGATAGTCAAGATGGGACGACGTCGGCCCTGGGCGCGCTCTTCGGGGGGAGAGCAGCGTTACTTGTTGGCAGGAGTGCTTGTGGCGCTGGCCCCTTCGGCCTCGGACGTCGGGGGTTCGCTGACGTCGACGAAGTCGTCGGTGTCCTGCGATTGTACAGCCTGTCCGGCCTTCCACTCGCGGCCGGACACATAGGGCGACGGCTCGAGACCGGGGTGGCGGCGCTTCTGCACGAAGAAGATCGCGAAGCCGATCACGACGCCGAAGATGGCCGCCCAGACGTTGGTGCGCAGGCCCAGGAAGATGTCGCTCGGGTCGATGCGGATCGACTCCCACACGATGCGGCCGGCGCTGTACCACACGAGGTACAGACCGAACAGGCGTCCCCACTGCAGCACGAAGCGGCGTCCCACCCACACGAGGAAGAGCACGCCCAGCGTGTTCCACAGCACCTCGTACAGGAACGTCGGGTGGAAGAGGGTGCCCTCGGGCAGGCCGATCGGCCACGCCGGGTTCGGGTAGTCGATCTCGAGGCCCCACGGCACGTCGGTCGGCAGGCCGAACAGCTCCTGGTTGAACCAGTTGCCGAACCGGCCGATCGCCTGCGCGAGGAGGAGCCCGGGGGCCAGCGCGTCAGCGAAGGTCCAGAAGCGGATGCCGGTCCACCGGCAGCCGAGCCACGCACCGACGGCGCCGCCGATGAGGGCGCCGTAGATGGCGATGCCGCCCTCCCAGATGAAGAGCGCCGACCACGGGTTCGCACCCTCGCCGAAGTAGAAGTTCCAGTGCGTGAGCACGTGGTAGATGCGCGCCGTGATGATCGCGAGCGGGACGGCGAGGAGGGCGATGTCGATGACGACCCACGGCTCGGCTCCGCGCTTGGTGAGGCGGGCGTTGGTCCACAGCACCGCGACGATGATGCCCGCGATGATGCACAGCGCGTAGATGTGGATCCGCAGGGGGCCGATGTCGAAGTAGCTGATCGACGGGCTCGGGATGCTGGCGACGACGCTCAGGGCGGCGTTGATCATGGGAGAACCGTGTCCTTGCTGGATCCGTGCTGGGGGTCGCGGCGGTGGCCGCCGACCTCAGAAGTCTAGTTCGCGCCGCCGGCGGTGCCTGCGGCGAGGCTCTGCGCGGTCTCGACGAGGCCTTCGATGCCCCGATCGCGGAGCGCCCGCACGAGCGCCGTGCCGACGATCGCGCCGTCCGCGTACTCGAGCACACCGGCGACCTGCTCGGCGTTCGAGATGCCGATGCCGACGCATGCGTGCTCGACCCCGTGCTCGCGCAGGCGTGCGACGAGCGTGCGGGCCGCAGCATCCAACTGCGCGCGCTCCCCCGTGATGCCCATCGTCGAGACGGTGTACACGAAGCCGGTGGAGTTCCGGGCGATGAGCTCGAGACGCTCGTCGGTCGACGTCGGCGCCGCGAGGAACACGCGGTCGAGACCGGTGCGCTCGCTGGCGGCGATCCACTCGGGCGCGGCCTCCGGCGTGATGTCGGGGGTGATGAGACCTGCTCCCCCGGCGGCCAGCAGGTCGTCGGCGTAGCGGTCGACGCCGTACTGCAGCACCGGGTTCCAGTACGTCATCACGAGCACCGGCACGTCGACGCGACGTGTGATCTCGCGGACGGCGGTGAACGTGTCGCGCAGGCGGAAGCCGCCGGCGAGGGCGGCCTGCGTCGCCTCCTGGATGACCGTGCCGTCCATGACCGGGTCGGAGTAGGGCGGGCCGAGCTCGAGGATGTCCGCGCCGTTCTCGGCCAGCGCGACGGCCGCGTCGATGCTCCCCTGGAGGTCCGGGAAGCCGAGCGGGAGGTAGCCGACGAACGCGCCGCGTCCGTCGGCACGGGCGGCGTCGATCGCCGCGGCGACGCGTGAGGTCACAGCTTCTCCCCCTGGCCGTGTGCGGCGTCGTCCTGTGGCGCGACGGCGGCGGCCGCAGCATCCGTGCCCTTGTCGTAGAGGCCGAAGTAGCGCGCGGCGGTGTCCATGTCCTTGTCGCCGCGGCCCGACAGGCACACCGCGAGGATCGCGTCGGGACCGAGCTCACGGCCGATGCGCAGGGCGCCCGCGAGGGCGTGGGCGGACTCGATCGCGGGGATGATGCCCTCGGTCTCGGAGAGCAGGCGCAGCGCCTGCATCGCCTCATCGTCGGTCGCGGGGATGTACTCGGCGCGGCCGATCGACGCGAGCCATGCGTGCTCGGGGCCGACGCCCGGGTAGTCGAGTCCCGCCGAGATCGAGTGCGATTCGATCGTCTGGCCGTCCTCGTCCTGCAGGACGAAGGTCTTCGCGCCGTGCAGCACGCCGGGGCGGCCGCGCTCGATCGAGGCGGCGTGACGGGGCGTGTCGACCCCGTCGCCGGCGGCCTCGACGCCGTAGAGCTTGACGCCGTCGTCGTCGAGGAACGCGTCGAACATCCCGATGGCGTTCGAGCCTCCGCCGACGCAGGCGAGGACGGCGTCGGGCAGGCGGCCCGCCTCCTCGATGAGCTGCGCGCGCGCCTCTTCCGAGATGACCTTCTGGAAGTCGCGCACCATTGCGGGGAACGGGTGCGGGCCCGCCGCCGTGCCGAAGATGTAGTTCGTGTCCTCGACGCTCGCGACCCAATCGCGGTAGGCGTCGTTGATCGCGTCCTTGAGCGTGCGCGAGCCGGTCTTGACGGGGATCACCTCGGCGCCGAGCAGACGCATGCGGGCGACGTTGAGCGCCTGGCGCTCGGTGTCGACCTCGCCCATGTAGATCGTGCACTCGAAGCCGAAGAGCGCTGCGGCCGTTGCGGTCGCGACGCCGTGCTGGCCCGCGCCCGTCTCGGCGATGACGCGCGTCTTGCCGAGACGCTTCGTCAGCAGCGCCTGGCCGAGCACGTTGTTGATCTTGTGCGACCCGGTGTGGTTGAGGTCCTCGCGCTTGAGGAAGACACGGGCGCCGCCTGCGTGCTCGGCGAACCGGGCGACCTCGGTGATCGGCGACGGGCGACCGGCGTACGAGTGCAGGAGCCGCACGAACTCGGCCTGGAAGGCCGGGTCGGCCTTGGCTGCCTCGTACTCCGCCGTCAGCTCGTCGATCGCGGCGATGAGGGACTCGGGCATGAACCGCCCGCCGAACTCGCCGAACAGCGGCCCGGGAGCCTCACGAAGACTCATGCGCCTGCCTCCAGGAATGCACGCAGGGTGGATACGGGGTCGTTCGTGACCAGGGCTTCGCCGATCAGCACCACATCGGCGCCGGCGGCGCGGTAGTGGGCGACGTCGTCGGGAGCGAGCACCGCGGACTCGGCGATCTTGATGGTCCCGGCGGGGATGCGCTCGGCCAGACGGCCGAAGAGGTCGCGGTCGAGCTGGAAGGTGGACAGGTCGCGCGCGTTGACGCCGACCAGCTGGGCGCCGAGGTCGACAGCGCGGTCCACCTCGTCGGCCGAGTGCGTCTCGACGAGGGCCGTCATGCCGAGCTGCTGCGTGAACGCGTAGAGGCGTGCGAGGTCGTCCTGCTCGAGCGCCGCGACGATCAGCAGCGCCAGGTCGGCGCCCGAGGCGCGCGCCTCGAGGAGCTGATACTCGGTGGCGATGAAGTCCTTGCGCAGCACGGGCAGCGTGACTGCGGCTTTCACGGCCTCGAGGTCGGCGAGGCTGCCCTTGAACTTGCGGCCCTCGGTGAGGACCGAGATCGCCGACGCGCCGCCCTCTTCGTAGCGGCGTGCCTGCAGGGCGGGGTCGGGGATGGCGGCGAGGTCGCCGCGCGAGGGGCTCGCGCGCTTGACCTCGGCGATGATCTTCACGCGGTCGGACGGGGCGAGCGCGGCGAGGACGTCGAGAGCGGGCCGCTGCGCCAGGGCAGCGGACTCGACCTCGGCCAGTGGCCGCACCGTGGCGCGAGCCTCGGCGTCCTCAACCGCGCCGGCCGTGAGGTCGGCGAGCATGCTCAGTGCTCTTTCGCCGCGACCTTGGAGCCGCCGACGCCGTAGCCGGCGCGCTTCATGATCCAGCCGACGAGGAGGCCGATGACCAGGAGGCCGGCCGACGCCCACACGAAGATCGGCATGTCGAGGAAGAAGAAGAAGGTGCCGATCGAGACCGCGATGAGCATGATCACGACGGCCGTCCAGGCTGCGGGCGAGTGTCCGTGGCCGGGGTCGCCGATGTTGTTGCTCATGGATATCTCCTCGTGGAACCTGGGCGGGATGCCGCCAGTCTAGCGGTCAGGCGGTCGGATCCTCGCCACGCGACAGGTCGTCCCAGTCGTCGATGGCGCGCGATCCGGCGGCGTCGTGGGGGCGCGGGCCGTCACCGGCGCGCGCGGGGGAATCGGTGGCGGGCGCGGCCTTCGCGGCCTCGTCCGTGCGGTAGCGCCGGCCCGTGCGGGACCAGGAGTGCGCGGTGGCGAGCACGAAGACGCCGCCCGCGATGAGCACCGCCCAGACCACCAGGGTCACGACCGGCCACGGGGTCGCGTCGATCGACGCGACGAGCTTCGCGACCGAGGTCTCCCCTGCGATGCCGGTGGACTCGGTGACGACCGAGGCGACGGCCGAGACGGGATGCTCGAACACCACGCGGGCGGTCAGCCAGGCGAGCACGGCGCCGATGAAGAAGGCCAGCGCGCCGAAGACGTAGCGCAGCACCAGGCCCACGATCGACAGCGCGGCGCCGAGCGCCAGCACTGCGAGACTCAGCGGCGCCAGAACCGGCACCGCCGAGGCGCCGGGCACCTCGAGCGTGTGATGCGCGGCGTCCAGGAGTTCGACCGAGAGCCAGGTCTGCGTCGACGAGATCACGCCGAGCGCGCCGCACAGCACGACGACGACGACGGAGAGCAGCCGCGCCCTGCGGATCACGCGTCCGGCTCCGGGCCGCGGACCGCACCGAGGTCGCGGCCGTCGAAGCAGGTGCGGGTGCCGGTGTGGCACGCGGCGCCGATCTGCTCGACCTCGACGAGGATCGTGTCGCCGTCGCAGTCGAGGCTCGCTCCGCGCACCAGCTGGATGTGCCCCGACGTGTCGCCCTTGCGCCAGTACTCCTGGCGCGAGCGCGACCAGAAGGTGACGCGGCCCTCGGTGAGCGTGCGACGGAGGGCCTCGGCATCCATCCATCCGAGCATGAGCACCTCGCGGGTGTCCCACTGCTGAATGACCGCGGCGACGAGGCCGTCGGCGGTGAAGGTGACGCGCGCGATGCGCTCGTCGAGCGACTCGGTCATGCCGCCACCTCCCGCACGGCGATCCCGTCGGCCTGCATCGCGGCCTTCACGTCGCCGACGGTGAGCTGCCCGGAATGGAAGACGGATGCTGCGAGCACGGCGTCCGCGCCCGCCTCGATGGCCGGGCCGAAGTCCGCCGCCTGGCCGGCGCCGCCCGACGCGATGACGGGCACGCTGGCGACCTCGCGCATGAGAGCGACCAGTTCGAGGTCGAAGCCCTGCTTGGTGCCGTCGGCGTCGATGGAGTTGACCAGGAGCTCGCCTGCGCCGCGTTCGATCGCCTCGCGCGCCCACTCGAGGGCGTCGAGGGTCGTCTCGGTGCGGCCGCCGTGCGTGGTGACGACGAAGCCGGAGTCGGTCGCCGGCGACCGCTTGACGTCGAGCGACAGCACGAGCACCTGCGCGCCGAAGCGATCGGCGATCTCGTCGAGCAGGGGCGGGCGCGCGATCGCCGCCGAGTTGACGCCGATCTTGTCGGCACCGACCCCCAGCAGCCGGGCGACGTCGTCGGTGGAGCGCACTCCCCCGCCGACCGTGAGCGGGATGAAGACCTCTTCGGCCGTGCGCCGGACGACGTCGTACGTCGTCGAGCGCTCGTCGACGGTCGCGGTGACGTCGAGGAACGTGATCTCGTCGGCGCCCTGGCGGAAGTACTCGCGCGCCAGTTCGACGGGGTCGCCCATGTCGCGCAGGTTCTGGAAGTTCACGCCTTTCACGACGCGCCCCGCGGCGACGTCGAGGCACGGGATGACGCGGCAGACGAGGCTCATCAGAGCCTCGCGTTGTGGATCGCCGTCACGAGGATCGCGCGGGCGCCGATCGCGTACAGGGCGTCCATCACCTGGTTGACGCCCTTGCGGGCCACCATCACCCGTACGGCCACCCACGCGGGGTCGCGCAGCGGCGCGATCGTCGGCGACTCGACGCCGGGCGCGATCTTGACCGCGTCGTCGACGAGGTCGGCGGGCAGGTCGTAGTCGACCATGACGTAGCGGCGCGCGACCATGACGCCGCGCAGGCGCCGCAGCAGGGTCTCGGTGCCCTCCGCCTGGGTGGGCGAGGTGATCAGCACGGCCTCGGACTGCAGCAGCACCGGGCCGAAGATCTCGAGGCCGGCCTGGCGGAGCGTCGTGCCGGTCGACACGACGTCGGCCACAGCATCCGCCACTCCCAGCCGCACCGCCGACTCGACAGCGCCGTCCAGCGGCACCAGGTCGACGGCGACGCCGTGCTCGTCGAGGAACGCGTCGACGAGGCCCGGGTACGCGGTCGCGACTCGGGCGCCCTCGAGGTCCTCGACCGACGTGAAGCGCCCGGGAGGGCCCGCGAAGCGGAACGTCGAGCCGCCGAAGCCGAGGGCCTCGATCTCTCGCGCGCCCGGCATGCGGGCGTCGAGCAGCAGGTCGCGGCCGGTGATGCCGACGTCCAGTGCGCCGGAGCCGACGTAGGTGGCGATGTCTTTGGGGCGGAGGTAGAAGAACTCGACCTCGTTCTGAGGGTCGATGACGTGGAGGTCCTTGGGGTCGCGACGACCGATGTAACCCGCCTCGGAGAGCATCTCAGAGGCGGTCTCGGCGAGCGAGCCCTTGTTCGGCACGGCGATTCGCAGCATGGCAGCGGGGCTTTCGGGTTCGAGGACGGATGGGGAGCGCGCGCTCAGAGATGTCGGTAGACGTCTTCGAGGCTCAGCCCCTTCGCGAGCATCAGCACCTGCAGGTGGTACAGCAGCTGCGAGATCTCCTCGGCTGCGGCATCCGTCGATTCGTACTCCGCCGCCATCCAGACCTCGGCGGCCTCCTCCACGATCTTCTTGCCGATCGCATGGACGCCCGCGTCCAGCTGTGCCACGGTTCCCGATCCCTCGGGGCGCTCCGCCGCTTTCGCGGCGAGCTCGGCGTACAGCGTGTCGAACGTCTTCACCATGCCAGGGTATCGAACCGAGCGGATGCCTCGGCGCCGCGTGACGCCACGCTCAGTGGACGTGGTGCTCGGCGGCGGACGCCCGAAGGCCCGCGATCGCGTTCGCGGGGTCGCCCGCGCCGAACACGGCGGAGCCCGCGACGAACGTGTTCGCCCCCGCCTCGGCGGCCTGCGCGATGGTGGACTCGCCGATGCCGCCGTCGACCTGGAGCCACACCGACGAGCCGCGCCGGCGGGCCTCGTCGGCGAGGCGGCGCAGCTTCGGCATCGTCTCGGGCATGAACGACTGGCCGCCGAAGCCGGGCTCGACGGTCATCACGAGGATCTGGTCGAAGTCGTCGAGCAGGTCGAACAGGCCCTCGACGGGGGTCGCGGGCTTGACCGCGACACCGGCGCGCGCGCCGATGTCGCGCAGTCGCCGTGCGAGCGCCACCGGCTCGGTCGCGGCCTCGAGGTGGAAGGTGACGGATGCGGCGCCGAGCTCGGCGTAGCCGGGCGCCCAGCGGTCGGGGTCGGCGATCATGAGGTGCACGTCGAGGGGCACGGGGCTCGTGGCCTGGATGCGCTCGACCATCTGCGGGCCGAACGTGAGGTTGGGCACGAAGTGGTTGTCCATGACGTCGACGTGGACGAAATCCGCCGTCGCGATGCGCGCGAGCTCGGCCTGCATGTTCACGAAGTCGGCGGCGAGGATGCTGGGGTTGATGCGGATGTCCGTCAGGCGGGCTGCGTCGTCGATCGGTGGCACGCGTCCATTATGGTCGAGCCGTGGATCCGATCACGGCGCTCCTGCACGACGTCCTCGAAGACATCCGACCCCATGACCGCGGCGCCCCGGCGGGCTACATCCCCGAGCTCGCCGCCGCTGATCCCGACCGGCTCGCTCTCGCCGTCGTGGGCCCGCGCGGGCGTGTGCGCGCCGTGGGCGACGTCACGCACGAGTTCACGATCCAGTCGATCTCGAAGCCGTTCGTGCTCGCGCTCGCGCTCGCGGACCGCGGGCGCGACGAGGTCCTGCGCAAGGTCGGCGTCGAGCCCAGCGGCGAGCCGTTCAACGCGATCAGCCTGGAACCCGGCACCGGCCGGCCGGCGAACCCCATGGTCAATGCCGGCGCGATAGCGACCTCCGCCCTCATCCCCGGCGACGGCGTCGACGACCGGATGACGCGGATCGCCGAGGGACTCTCGGCCTTTGCCGGACGGTCGCTGTGGGTCGACGAGCAGGTCTACGCCTCGGAGTCGGCGACGGGCGATCGCAACCGCGCGCTCGCGCACCTGCTGCGCTCGCACGGGATCATCGACGGGTCCGTCGAGATCGCCGTCGAGACGTACTTCCGGCAGTGCTCGCTGCTCGTCACGGTGCGCGACCTCGCCGTGATGTCGGCGACCCTCGCCTTCGGCGGGCTCAACCCCGTCACCGGCGAGCGGGTCGTCGCCGAGGCGGTGGCGCGCGACGTGCTGTCGATCATGGCCAGCTGCGGCATGTACGACTACTCCGGCGAGTGGCTGCTGCGCGTGGGCCTGCCCGCCAAGAGCGGCGTCAGCGGCGGGCTCCTCGCCGTCGCGCCGTCGCAGTTCGGCGTGGCCGCGTTCAGTCCCCGCCTCGACGAGCACGGCAACTCGGTGCGGGCGATCGCGCTCCTCGAGACGCTCGGCGAGCGTTTCGGCATGCACCTGCTCGAGTCGCACGAGAGCGTCGCGGTGCCCGCCTTCACCGTGGAGGACACCGACCAGGGACGCGTGCTGCGACTGGCGGGCGAACTGGGCCTCGCGGGCACCGAAAGGGTGGTCGCCGTGCTGCGCGAGCTCGCCGAGTCGCTGCCCGACGGCACCGAGGTGATCGTCGACGCCAGCGACCTCGCCCGCGCGCACAGCGCGGCACTCGTCGCGCTGCGCGTCGAGTTCGAGCAGATGCCGCACGGAATCCGTCTGCGGGAGTGACGCGGAGCTGTCGGCCAGCTGCTGGGCCCCGCCGCCCGCGGGACGGCTCAGACGCGCCGCAGCAGCGAGATCGACATCGCGTCGGTGTTGTGCCGGTGCGGCCACAGCTGGGCGCGGCCGCTGCCGTCCGCCTGGGGCGGGAGGCCCGGGTCGGCATCCGACAGTGACGTGATCACGTCGCGGGCCGAGATCTCCTCCAGCGCCGCCCCCCACTCGCGGCGGATGTCGGCGACGACGCCCGACGTCTCGGCGAGGTGCGGCGAGCACGTCACGTAGGCGACCACGCCGCCGGGCTTCAGAGCGCCCACCGCCTCGGTGAGCAGCTCGCGCTGCAGCTCCGTGAGGGCCGGCACGTCGCTCGGCGCCTTGCGCCACCGTGCCTCGGGACGGCGGCGCAGGGCGCCCAGGCCGGTGCAGGGGGCGTCGACCAGGATGCGGTCGTACGTCTCGGGAGCCTCCTGCGCGCGGACGCGGCCGTCCTCTTCCGACACCGGCACCTCGACCGGCACGCCGGCCAGCGCCTGACGTACGAGCCCGGCGCGCGCGGGCGAGATCTCGTTGGCCTCGAGCGTCGCGCCGCCTACCCGGGCCTCGGCGGCGAGCACCGCCGTCTTCCCACCGGGGCCCGCGCACAGGTCGAGCCACCGCTCCCCCTCCGCGATGGGCAGGGCACGCGTGAGGGCGAGGGCGGCGAGCTGCGAGCCCTCGTCCTGCACGCGGATGCGGCCGCGCGAGGTGCGCACCAGCGAGTCGGGGTCGCCGCCGCCCAGGCGGAAGCCGATCGGTGAGAACGGGGTGCGCCGCGCCTCGTCGGGGACGCCGGCGAGATCGGGAAGCGCCGCCATCGTGACCCGCGGCGACGCGTTGTCGGCGGTGAGGAGCGCCTCGAGCTCTTCGGCGCGGCCTTCCGCCGCGAGGGCGCGCCGGAAGGCGCGCACGACCCAGACAGGGTGCGAGAACAGCAGGCCCAGCTGCTCGTCGTCGGAGCGGGCGCTCGCGGCGACGTGGGTCATCCAGTCTCCTGGAGTGTCACGCGAGACGCGGCGCAGCACGGCGTTCGCGAAGCCCGCGGCCCCGCGTCCGCCCGCGCCGCGGGCGAGCTCGACGGACTCGTTCACGGCCGCGTGGGAGGCCACGCGCGTCGACAGGAGCTGGTGCACGCCGAGCCGCAGCGCGTCGAGCACCGCCGGATCGATGTCGGCGACGGGGCGGTCTGCGGCGATCGAGATCACCGCGTCGTACGTGCCCTGTCGCCGGAGCGTGCCGTAGGTGAGCTCGGTCGCGAGCGCGGCGTCGGCCGTCGACAGCCCGGCCCGGGAGATCGCCGTCGGCAGCAGCAGGTTGGCGTAGGCGTCGGACTCGTGGACGGCGCGCAGCGTGTCGTAGGCGACGCGGCGCGCCGCGACCGTGCGGCTCATGATCCCGCCACCGGGGTCGCCTCGCGCAGCCCTCGCCACCAGTCCGCGGCGCGCATCGCGCCCTTGCCGGCGGGCTGCACCGTCTCGAGCACGATCGCCGCTGAAGCGGTGCCCGCGATGACCTGCTTGCCGTGCAGCGCGAGTGCGCCCGGCGCGAGCGCCGGCGCGTCGGGCGGCGCGGATGCGACGGCGAGCACCTTCAACCGGGCGCCGTCGATCGTGGTGTGCGCACCGGGCTCGGGCGTGACGCCGCGGATGCGGCCGAGCACGGCGCCTGCCGGCTCGTCCCACCGGATACGGCCGTCGTCGTCGCCGAGCTTCGACGCGTACGTCGTCTGGCCCAGCTGTGCCCGTGCGACGGCGGTGCCGCCGGCGATCGCGTCGACCACGTCGGCGAGGAGTCCCGCCCCGTCGTCGGCGAGCGACGCGAGGAGGTCGCCTGCGGTGGCGTCCGCGGGGACGTCGACCGCGAGCTCGCCGAACACATCGCCCGCGTCGAGTTCGGGGACGAGCTGGAACACGCTGGCGCCGGTGCGCGCGTCACCGGCGATGAGCGCGTGCTGCACCGGCGCGGCGCCGCGCCAGCGCGGCAGCAGCGAGAAGTGCAGGTTGATCCAGCCGTGCGCCGGGGTCGACAGCAGCGGTTCGCGCACGAGTCCCCCGTAGGCCACGATCACTCCGAGGTCCGGCTGGAGCGCCGCGATCTCGGCGGTGACGGCGGCATCGAGCCGGTCGGCGCGGATCACGGGCAGCCCGAGCTCCTCGGCGGCGACGGCGACCGGCGACGGCGTCAGCACGCGCTTGCGCCCGAGCGGGGCATCCTGGCGGGTGACGACCGCGGCGATGTCGTGAGCGGATGCCGCGAGCCGGCGCAGCGACGGCACAGCCGGTGCGGGTGTGCCGGCGAAGACGAGACGCATGACGTTCCTGATCTTTCGAGGGTCAGAGGTCGAGATCGGGCACGTCGACCCGAACCTTCAGTGTATGGGCGACCCCGGGCGCGCGACCCTTCGCGGGGCGGCGTCCCTTCATCGCGTGGGCCACCACCGACGCGCGCAGGCTCTCCGTCACGCGGGCGCCGAGGCCGTACTCGAACCGCACCAGCGCGCGCACCGACTCGTCGTGCGCGATCGGACCGAGCACGGCCTCCGCGTCGAGCTCGGGCACGGCGGCGCGCAGGTCGGCGATCGCGGTGTCGACCGCCCTGCGGGGGCCGTCGACGGAGGCGACGCGGACGGTCGGGGGCATGCGCAGCGGGGCGCGGTCCCCGAGCTCTGCCCGGGCATACCCGGCCTGGGTCCAGGTGGCGAGGGCACGGGCCACCTCTCCGCCCACGCCGACGAGGTGCACGGGGGCGCCCGGCGCCGCCAGTGCCGCCGCATTCGACCACCACCGCAGGCACGATTCGCCGATGCGCAGGTCGTCGGCCATCAGCATCCGATCCCCGTCCAGCAGGATCACCGCGCGGTACCCGCCGGCCGCGAGCGGCTCGGCGCCGCGCGTCGCGACCACGAGCGCCGGGCGCGCGTCCACCTCGGCGACGGGGTGGTCGCCGTCCGCGATGATCACGCGCGTGTTCGGGAACGCGCGGCCGAGCTCGTCGGCGGTGCGCTCGCTGCCCGACGACGCCATGCGCAGCAGGGTCGACCGGCACTCGGGGCACGCCCACGCGTGTGCGGCACGGCCGCACCACGTGCACGTCGGGACGGCTCCCTGCCGGGCGGCATGGAGCGGACCACCGCAGTGCGCGCAGCGCGCGGGATGGCGGCATTTCGCGCACACCAGCACAGGCGCGTAGCCGGGGCGCGCGACCTGGACGAGCACCGGGCCCTCGGTGAGCGCATCTCGTGCGGCGGCGAACGCCGACGACGGCACCCTGGCGGCGCGGGACTCCCCCTCGCGGTTGGCGCTCAGCACGACGCGCGGGCTCACGCGCCGTGCGGCGGGAAGGTCGCGCACCCAGCCCACGGCGACGAGCCGCTCGACGTCGGTGGTGCGGGTGTGCCCCGCGAACACGAGGGCTCCGCCGTGCAGCTCCTGCCGCAGCAGCGCGGCGTCGCGGGCGTGCACGCCGGGGCTGAGGGGTTCGCCCAGCAGCGGGTCCCCGTCGTCCCACAGCGCCACCAGGCCGAGCTCGGACACCGGTGCATAGACGGTGGAGCGGTTGCCGATCACGACGCACGGCGCGTCGGCGAGGGTGCGCAGGAACGCGCCGTACCTCGTCGGGCCGCTCTGCTTCGCGTCGTCGCGGACGAGCGCGTCGGCCGGGATGCGGGCGGCCAGCGCCGCTTCGAGTTGTGCGCGGTCGCGGTGATCTGGGACGGCGATCACGGCGCTGCGCCCCGCTGCCAGTGTGTGGGTCGCCGCCGCGGCGAGCAGGATCGCCCACGAGCCGACGACCGTGCCGTCCTCGAGGGCGGCGGGCACCGGCGGCGCGTCGAGCGCAAGGCGCTCGCCCTCGTCGAGGGCGTCGGCGAGCCCGGGGTAGACGGCGAGGACGCCCTCCGCCCACGCGCGATCCGCGTCATCGACCAGCGGGTGCGCCGGGGGGTCGGCCGCGAGCCACGCCTTCTCGGCGCGGACCATGCGCTTCGGGATCGCGAGACGCAGGATGTCGCCCGCGGAGCCGGCCGCACGGTCGGCGGCACGACGCGCCAGCGCGTACAGCCCGGGTGTCAGCACCGGCACCGGCGAGACGACGGCCTCGAGCTGCGAGAGCGGGCGGTCCGAGGCATCCTGCTCCCCCACTTCGACGAGGAGCGCGTCGACCACACGCCCGGCGCTGCGCAGCGGCACGCGCACGCGCACCCCCGGCACGGCGTCCGCGGCCAGCTCGTCGGGGATCTCGTAGTCGAACAGACGGTCGAGCTGCGGCAGCGGCGAGTCGATCAGCACCCGCGCGACGCGGCGCGGTCGCCGCGGCCGATCGCCGGCGTCGGGTTCGTCGTCGTGCACCGCGGTCACGCGGCCGGGGTCAGAGCCCGGCGGCGGCGCGCAGCGCGTCCGCGCGGTCCGTGCGCTCCCAGGTGAAGTCGGGCAGCTCGCGGCCGAAGTGTCCGTACGCGGCGGTCTGCGCGTAGATCGGCCGCAGCAGGTCGAGCTGGTCGATGATCGCCTTCGGGCGCAGGTCGAAGACCTCGAGGATCGCGTTCGTGATGACGTCGTCGGCCACGCGGCCGGTGCCGAACGTCTCGACGTAGAGTCCGACGGGCTTCGCCTTGCCGATCGCGTAGGCGACCTGGACCTCGAGGCGGTCCGCGAGTCCCGCGGCGACCGCATTCTTCGCCACCCAGCGCATCGCGTACGCGGCCGAGCGGTCGACCTTCGACGGGTCCTTGCCGCTGAACGCGCCGCCGCCGTGCCGCGAGGCGCCGCCGTACGTGTCGATGATGATCTTGCGGCCGGTGAGGCCCGCGTCGCCCTTCGGGCCGCCGATGACGAACGGGCCGGCCGGGTTGATGTAGAAGTTCACGTCGGGCAGCGCGAGGCCGGTCGCCTCGAGCACCGGGTCGATGACCTCGGCGCGGACGGCCGCACGCAGCGCCTTCTGCGAGATGTCGGGGTGGTGCTGCGTCGACAGCACGACGGACTCGACGGTCTTCGGGGTGTGCCCGTCGTAGCCGAGGGTGACCTGTGTCTTGCCGTCGGGGCGCAGGAACGGCAGCTCGCCCGAGCGACGCACCTCGGCGAGGCGCTCGGCCATGCGGTGCGCGGTCCACGCGGCCATCGGCATGAGCTGCGGCGTCTCTGTCGTCGCGTAGCCGAACATGATGCCCTGGTCGCCCGCGCCCTGCAGGTCGTGCGGGTCCTCGGAGCCGTCCTCGCGGCGCTCGAACGCCTTGTCGACGCCGGCCGCGATGTCGGAGGACTGCGCGCCGATCGACACGCTCACGCCGCACGAGTCGCCGTCGAAGCCGGTGTCGCTCGACGTGTAGCCGATCCGGTTGACGACGCCCCGGACGATCGCCGGGATCTCGACGTACGCCGAGGTCGACACCTCGCCGGCGACGTGGACGAGCCCGGTGGTGACGAGCGTCTCGACCGCGACGCGCCCGTCGGGGTCGGCGTCCAGGATCGCGTCGAGGATGGAGTCCGAGATCTGGTCGCAGATCTTGTCGGGGTGGCCCTCGGTGACGGATTCGGACGTGAACAGACGCAGGTCGGTCATCGGTACTCCAGTTGTCGTGGCTCCGGTCGGGATGGTGCCCGGCGCCGAGGGGCGGACACCAGTATGCCCCCGAGGACGGACACGGCCGTCTTCGGGGGCATCGAGGTGTAACGGAATTACTCCGCGCGGCGCAGGCGCAGCTTGTCCTCGTGGATCTCGTGCATCGCGATGGTGAGCGGCTTGTCCTCGACGGTCGAGTCGACGAGCGGGCCCACGTTGTCGAACAGATTGCCCTCGTGGAGGTCCGAGTAGTAGTCGTTGATCTGGCGCGCACGCTTGGACGCGAAGATCACGAGCTGGTACTTCGAATCGACCTTCTCGAGCAGGCTGTCGATGGGGGGCTCGATGATGCCCTGGTTCGTTCCGGCCATGGCGAAACCTCCTGGATCGGATGAAAGGAATGGGAGTCTGAGGAGCCTCGGGGTGCCGAGGCATCCCCTCATTCTACGTGACGGGAGCGGATCAGCGCGCGAGGCGGGCGACCTCGTCGGCCGCGTGGGCCACGTCGTCGTTCACGACGCGGTAGTCGAACTCGCCCTGCGAGGCCAACTCGGTCTTCGCGGTGCGCAGGCGCCGCGCACGCTCGGCGGCGTCCTCGGTGCCGCGCCCGACCAGGCGCTGCACGAGTTCATCCCAGCTGGGAGGCAGCAGGAACACGAGCGTCGCCGACGGATCGGCCTCGCGCACCTGGCGCGCGCCCTGCAGGTCGATCTCGAGGAGGACGGTGCGTCCCTCGGCGAGGGCCTTCTCGATCGGGCCGCGCGGCGTCCCGTAGCGGTAGGCGTTGTGCACGGTCGCGTGCTCGAGCAGCTCGCCCGCGGCGATCATGCGGTCGAACTCGGCGTCGTCGACGAAGAAGTAGTGCTCGCCGTCGACTTCGCCCGGACGCGGCGCGCGCGTCGTCGCCGACACCGACAGCAGGATCTCGGGGTGGTGGTCCTTGATGTGCGCGGCCACCGTGCCCTTGCCCACCGCGGTCGGGCCCGCGAGCACGACCAGGCGGCTCCGGCCCGCGCGGGGCTCGGCCTCGGGCCAGCGGGTGTCGAGGAAGTGGCGCAGGTCCTCGCGCTGGCGCGAGCCGAGGCCGCCCAGGCGCTTGACCGGCGAGATCTCGAGGTCCTGCAGGATGCGGTCGCGCTTGCCCTCGCCGATCGCGGGGATCGCGGTGAGGAACTCGGGCACGCGCATCGCGCCGGCGGGCGACGTGGGCTCTGCGAGGGCGCGCCGCAGCAGTTCCTGCGGAGTGATCACCCGCATCGCGACGTCCTTCTTCAGGGCGGCGCGTTCGCGGCGGGCGGCGACGGCACGGCGCGAGGCGGCGACGCGGTCGACCTCGGGGGGTCGGGTCTGGGATTCGGGCATGTCAATCACCACGGTAGAGAAGGGCGCGCTCAGAGATGCGCGCGGCGAGCCGGTCGGGTCCGGCAGCCAGGATGCTGCGGCTCTCAGACGCTACCACCGCTTCCCGCAGGACGCCGAAGCGCTCACCGAGATGACGCGGTTCCGCACCCTGGTGGCCGAACCCCGGGCCGAGGATCGGCGCCACCGGGGCGAACGTCCGGAGCCCGGCTTCCGTCCAGTCCACGGTGCCGCCGATGACGAAGCCGAGGCTCCCCCACTCGCCGTCGGGGGTCGTGCGGGCGTTTCGCTCGGAGACCTCGCGGACGATGCCGGCCGACACCGTGTCGCCGTCGGCGTGCCGCGCACGCTGCAATCCGAGCGCCTCGGGGTTGCTGGTCGCGGCGAGCACGAACACGCCCTTGGCGTGGCGCACAGCGAGGTCGAACGTGCCGTCGAGCGCACCGACCCCGAGGAACGGGCTCACCGTGAGCGCGTCGGCCTCGAGCGGCGAGCCCGGGGTGAGCCATGCCTGGGCGTACGCGTCCATCGTGGTGCCTATGTCGCCGCGCTTGGCGTCCGCGATCACGAGGAGGCCGGCGTCGCGCGCCGCGCCGAGCACGTCCTCGAGGGCGGCGAAGCCCGCCGAGCCGTAGACCTCGAAGAACGAGACCTGCGGCTTGACGACGGCGACGCGCCCCGCGGCGGCCTCGACCGCGCGCAGGCCGAACTCGCGCACACCGGCGGCCGAGGCATCCAATCCCCACTCCGCCAGCAGGTGGGCGTGCGGATCGATGCCGACGCACAGCTGCCCGTGCGTCGCCATGCCCGCGCGGAGGCGCTCACCGAATGAGGTCATGCGCCCGCCCGGTCGGCCGCGTACTCCTGCAGGCTCTTGACCTTGAAGCCCTCGCGCAGCACCGGCAGCGCGCTCACCGCGGCGCCGAGCACGGCCATCGTGGTGAACAGCGCCTTGTCGCCGGCGACGGCCGCCGCGCGGATCTCGTAGCCGTCGGCGCGGGTGGCACCGCCGGACGGCGTGTTCACGACGATGTCGATGTCTCCCGCATTGATGAGGTCGACGATGTTCGTGCCGCCCGACTCCTGGGTCTCGGAGTACTTCTCGACCACGCGCACGTCGATGCCGTTGCGGGCGAGGATCTCGGCGGTGCCCTCGGTGGCGACGAGGTCGAAGCCGAGCTCCTGCAGACGGTGCGCGGGCAGGATCACAGCGCGCTTGTCGCTGTCGGCGACCGAGATGAACACGGTGCCCGACTGCGGCATGCCGCCGTACGCGGCCTCCTGCGACTTCGCGAACGCGGTCGGGAAATCGCGGTCGATGCCCATGACCTCGCCCGTCGAGCGCATCTCGGGACCGAGCACCGAGTCGACGGTCTGACCGTCGGCGGTGCGGAACCGCTTGAACGGCAGCACGGCCTCCTTGACGGCGACCGGGGCGTCCAGCGGCACGCGCGAGCCGTCCTGCGCGGGCAGCAGGCCCTCGGCCTTCAGCTCGGCGATCGTGGCGCCTGCCATGATGCGCGACGCGGCCTTGGCGAGCGGGATGCCCAGCGCCTTCGACACGAACGGCACGGTGCGGCTCGCGCGCGGGTTCGCCTCGATGACGTAGAGGACGCCCGCCGAGATCGCGAACTGCACGTTGAGGAGCCCGCGCACGCCCACGCCCTGGGCGATGGCGTGCGTCGCCTCGCGGACGCGGTCGATGTCGGTGCGGCCGAGGCTCACCGGCGGCAGCGTGCACGACGAGTCGCCGGAGTGGATGCCGGCCTCCTCGAGGTGCTCCATGACGCCGCCGATGTACAGCTCGTCGCCGTCGTACAGCGCGTCCACGTCGAGCTCGATCGCGTCGTCGAGGAAGCGGTCGACCAGCAGCGGCAGGCCCGGGCCGATGATCGCCTCGCCGGCGACCCGCACGAAGTAGTCGCGCAGCGCCTCGGTCGAGTAGACGATCTCCATGCCGCGGCCGCCGAGCACGAAGCTCGGGCGCACCAGCACGGGATAGCCGATCTCCTCCGCGACGACGACGGCGCCCTCGACGTCGATCGCCGTGCCGTTGCGCGGTGCGACGAGTCCGGCGTCGTCGAGCAGGCGCGAGAAGAGCTCGCGCTCCTCGGCGAGGTCGATCGCCGCGGGCTTGGTGCCGAGGATCGTGTAACCGGCCTCTTCGATGCCCTTCGCGAGCCCGAGGGGCGTCTGGCCGCCGAGCTGGCAGATGACGCCGAGGATGGTCCCCGACTGCGCCTCGGCGTGCAGCACCTCGAGGACGTCCTCGAGCGTCAGCGGTTCGAAGTACAGGCGGTCGGACGTGTCGTAGTCGGTCGAGACCGTCTCGGGGTTGCAGTTGACCATGACCGTCTCGTAGCCCGCGTCCGACAGGGCGAACGACGCGTGCACGCACGAGTAGTCGAACTCGACGCCCTGCCCGATGCGGTTCGGGCCCGAGCCGATGATCACGACCTTGGTGCGCTCCGACGGCGTCACCTCGGTCTCGAAGTCGTAGCTCGAGTAGTGGTAGGGCGTGAGCGCCGGGAACTCCCCCGCGCACGTGTCGACGGTCTTGTAGACCGGGCGGATGCCGAGACCGTGACGGATGCCGCGCACCTGCGTCTCGCTGTCACCGCGCAGCTGCGCGACCTGGGCGTCGCTGAAGCCGTGCTCCTTCGCGACACGGAGGGTCGCAGCATCCAGCTCGCCCGCCTTCGCCACGAAGTCGGCGACCTCGTTGATGAGGACGATCTGGTCGAGGAACCACGGATCGATCTTGGTGGCCTCGAACGCCTGCTCGACCGTCGCGCCCTTGCGCAGCGCCTGCTGCAGCACCACGATGCGGCCGTCGGTCGGGGTCTTCGCGACCTCGAGGAGCTCGTCCACCGAGCGGGGCTCGTCGCCCCAGTGGAAGCTCGAGCCGCGCTTCTCGAGCGAGCGCAGCGCCTTCTGCAGCGCCGTCGCGTAGTTGCGGCCGATCGCCATCGCCTCGCCCACCGACTTCATGGTGGTGGTGAGGGTGGTGTCGGCGGCCGGGAACTTCTCGAAGTTGAAGCGCGGCACCTTCACGACGACGTAGTCCAGCGTCGGCTCGAAGCTCGCCGGCGTCACCTTCGTGATGTCGTTCGGGATCTCGTCGAGCCGGTAGCCGATCGCGAGCTTCGCGGCGATCTTCGCGATCGGGAAGCCGGTGGCCTTCGACGCGAGGGCAGACGAGCGCGACACGCGGGGGTTCATCTCGATGACGATGATGCGGCCGTTGGTCGGGTCCACTGCGAACTGGATGTTGCAGCCGCCGGTGTCGACGCCGACCGCGCGGATGATGTCGATGCCGATGTCGCGCAGCTTCTGGTACTCGCGGTCGGTGAGCGTGAGCGCCGGCGCGACAGTGATCGAGTCGCCCGTGTGGACGCCCACCGGGTCGACGTTCTCGATGGAGCAGACGACGACCGTGTTGTCGGCGGTGTCGCGCATGAGCTCGAGCTCGTACTCCTTCCACCCGAGGATCGACTCCTCGAGCAGCACCTCGTTCGTCGGCGAGTCGTGCAGGCCCGCGCCGCCGATGCGGCGGAGGTCCTCCTCGTCGTACGCGAAGCCCGAGCCCAGGCCGCCCATCGTGAAGGACGGGCGCACGACCAGCGGGTAGCCGAGCTTCTCGGCGCCGGCGAGCAGCTCGTCCATGGTGTGGCAGATGACGGATGCTGCGACATCGGCGCCCGCGTCGAGCACGAGCTGCTTGAAGATCTGGCGGTCCTCGCCCTTGTTGATCGCCTCGAAGTCCGCGCCGATGAGCTCGACGTCGTACTTCTCGAGGATGCCGTTCTTGTGCAGGTCGATCGCCGCGTTGAGCGCGGTCTGGCCGCCGAGCGTCGGCAGGATCGCGTCGGGCTTCTCCTTCGCGATGATCGTCTCGATCACGCGCCAGTTGATGGGCTCGATGTACGTCGCATCGGCGAAGTCGGGGTCGGTCATGATCGTCGCCGGGTTGGAGTTCACGAGGATGACGCGCACGCCCTCCTCGCGGAGCACGCGGCAGGCCTGCGTGCCCGAGTAGTCGAACTCGCACGCCTGGCCGATGACGATCGGGCCGGATCCGATGACGAGGACGGAGTTGATGTCGTCGCGCTTGGGCATTACTTCGCGGCCTTCTTCTCGAGGTTCGCGACGACGAGGTCGCGGAAGCGGTCGAACAGGTAGTTGGCGTCGTGGGGTCCGGCGGCGGCCTCGGGGTGGTACTGCACCGAGAACGCGGGGATGTCGAGGGCGCGCAGGCCCTCGACCACCTGGTCGTTGAGGCCGACGTGGCTGACCTCGACCTTGCCGTAGCCGTTCGGGCTGTCGAACGAGCCCTCGACGGGCGCCTCGACGGCGAAGCCGTGGTTGTGGGCGGTGATCTCGACGCGGCCGGTGGCCTTGTCGAGGACGGGCTGGTTGATGCCGCGATGGCCGAACGGCAGCTTGTAAGTGCCGAGGCCGAGCGCGCGGCCCAGCAGCTGGTTGCCGAAGCAGATGCCGAAGAACGGCAGGCCGTCGTCGAGCACGCCGCGCAGGAGCTCGACGTGGTCGCCCGACGCCGCCGGGTCGCCGGGGCCGTTCGAGTAGAAGACCGCGACCGGGTCGATGGCGCGGATGCCGTCGATCGTGACGTCCTGCGGGAGCACGTGCACCTCGAAGCCGCGTGCGGCGAGGTTGTCGACGGTGGCCTGCTTCACGCCGAGGTCGAGCACGGCGAGGTTGCCGATGCGCTCGCCCTGGGCCGGCGTGATCTCGGCGGCGGCGACGGAGACCTGGGCCGAGAGGTTCTGACCGGCCATCTCGGGCGCCTCGCGCACCAGACGCAGCTGCTCGTCGGGGTCGATGGCTGCGGCCTCACCCGAGAAGATGGCGCCGCGCATGCTGCCGGCCGAGCGGATGTGGCGCGTGACGGCACGGGTGTCGATGCCGCTGATGCCGATGACGCCGTCGTTCACGAGCGCGTCGTCGAGCGACTCGTCGGCGCGCCAGTTCGACACCACGCGGGAGGGGTCGCGCACGATGTAGCCCGACACCCAGATGCGGCGGGACTCGGGGTCCTCGTCGTTCATGCCGGTGTTGCCGATGTGGGGAGCCGTCTGCAGCACGATCTGACCGGCGTACGACGGGTCGGTGAGGGTCTCCTGGTAGCCGGTCATGCCGGTGGAGAAGACCACCTCGCCGATCGTGGTGCCGAGGGCGCCGTAGGCGCGGCCGACGTGGCGGGTGCCGTCCTCGAGCACGAGGACGGCCGGGTCTGTCTGGAAGAGGGAGGTCATGCGTCGGTTCCCGTCTGGGTCGGGGGAAGGATGCCGGCCACGGCGTCCGCGAGAGCGCGGGCCGAGGCATCCTGGGGTCGGAGATAGGAGTCGACGACGGTGCCGTCGTCGAGGCGCCACGCGACGCGCACGAGGCCGTCGGGCTCGACCACGCGGTCGATCGCGACCGTGGCCTGCGCGACGTCCTCGATACGGTCCTTCGCGAGGAACACGCGCGGCTTGCCGGTGAGGTCGAGCGCGAGGCCCGCGTCGGTGACCGTGACGTAGGAGCGCGAGCGGAACGCGAGGCCGCCGATGGCGAGGCGCTCGAGCGGCTCGCCGTGACGCGTGGTCGCGACGTACAGCGTCGGGAACGCCGAAAGGGTCGCCGCTCCGGCGGGGATCTCGCCGACGGGCGCGACCAGCGCCGCGTCGCGCCGCGTTCGTCGCCACCAGGCCCACACCAGCACCGCGAGCAGTGCGATGGTGACCCCGACCATCACTCCGAGGGCGCCCTCGCGGGTCATGCGCGCACCCCCGGCGTGTCGAGGAGCGCACCGTCGGCGACGGTGACCGTGCCCTGGTGCAGGGTCCAGCGCACGTCGCCGGGGAGCTCGCGGCCGAGGTACGGCGAGTTCACGCTGCGCCCGCGCAGGTCGTCGGTCGTGAAGGTGCGGCGCGGCGACGGGTCGTAGAACGCGAGCGAGGCCGGCTGCCCCTCGGTGAGGGGGGTGCCGTGGCCGGCGAGACGCCCGATGCGGGCGGGCTCGCGCGACATGACGCGTGCGACGTCGCCCCACGTGATGAGGCCGGTGTCGACCATCGACTGCTGCACCACGCGCAGCGCGCTCTCGAGCCCGACCATGCCGTTCGCGGCCGCGTGCCACTCGCATGCCTTCACCTCGGCCGGGTGCGGCGCGTGGTCGGTCGCGACGATGTCGATGGTGCCGTCGGCGAGGCCCTCGCGCACGGCGAGCACGTCCTCCTCGCGGCGCAGCGGCGGGTTCACCTTGAAGCGCGCGTCGTAGTCGCGCACGAGCTCGTCGGTGAGGAGCAGGTGGTGCGGCGTCACCTCGGCGGTGACGTTCACGCCGCGGCGCTTGGCCCAGCGGATGATCTCCACCGATCCCGCGGTCGAGAGGTGGCAGACGTGCAGGCGCGAGCCGACGTGCTCCGCGAGGAGCACGTCGCGGGCGATGATCGACTCCTCGGCGACTGCGGGCCAGCCGGCGAGGCCGAGCTCGGCCGACACGGCGCCCTCGTTCATCTGCGCACCCTCGGTGAGGCGCGGGTCCTGCGCGTGCTGGGCGATGACGCCGTCGAACGCCTTCACGTACTCGAGCGCCCGGCGCATGATGAGCGGGTCCCACACGCAGAAGCCGTCGTCGCTGAAGACGCGCACCTGGGCGCGCGAGTCGGCCATCGCGCCGAGCTCGGCGAGCCGCTCGCCCTTCTGCCCGACGGTGACGGCGCCGATCGGCTGCACGGTGACGTAGCCGGCGGCCTCGCCGAGGGCGAGCTCCTGCTCGACGACGCCCGCGGTGTCGGCGACCGGCGACGTGTTGGGCATCGCGAACACGGCGGTGTACCCGCCGGCCGCGGCGGCGCGCGATCCGGTGAGGATCGTCTCGGATGCCTCGTACCCGGGCTCGCGCAGGTGGGTGTGGAGGTCGACCAGGCCGGGCAGCATCACGAGCCCGTCGACGTCGATCTCGGTCGCGCCGGCACGGCTGATCCCGGCCCCGATGGCCGCGATGACGCCGTCCTCGACCAGGACGTCGGCGGCCGCGGACCCTTCGACCAGTGCTCCGCGGAAGAGAAGGGTCTCGCTCATCGGGTGGTCTCCTTCTCTCTGCCGTGCGGGGCGTCCGCCGCCGACGGGTTCTCGGCCGGGATGCGCTCCGCGCCCGCCAACAGCAGGTAGAGCGCGGCCATGCGCACCGAGACGCCGTTGGTCACCTGCTCGAGCACGGTCGAGCGCGGCGAGTCAGCGGCTTCTGCGGAGATCTCCAGGCCCCGGTTCATGGGTCCGGGGTGCATCACAATGCTATCCGCTCCCAGCGCTCCGAGTCGGCGCGCGTCCAGGCCCCAGCGGCGCGAATACTCCCGTTCAGTGGGGAAATACGCCGCGTTCATGCGCTCCAGCTGGATGCGCAGCATCATCAGGGCGTCGGGCCCCGCCGCGATGGCCTCGTCGAGGTCGTACAGCACGGTCACCGGCCAGTTCGTCATGTCCTGGGGCACGAGCGTGGGCGGCGAGACCAGCGTGACGCTCGCGCCCAGGGTGTTCAGCAGCCACACGTTGGAGCGCGCCACGCGCGAGTGCAGCACGTCGCCCACGATGGTGACCTTCACCCCGGCGAGGTCGCGGCCCCGGCTGTCGTCGCCGAAGCGACGCTTGCGGATCGTGAAGGCGTCGAGAAGCGCCTGCGTCGGGTGCTCGTGCGTGCCGTCGCCGGCGTTGACGACGCCGGCGCTGATCCAGCCGCTCGTGGCGAGGGTGCGGGGCGCCCCGGACGCGCCGTGACGGATCACGACGGCATCCGCCCCCATGGCCTGCAGCGTCTGGGCGGTGTCCTGCAGGGACTCGCCCTTCGAGACGCTGGAGCCCTTCGCGGAGAAGTTGATGACGTCGGCGGACAGCCGCTTGGCCGCCGCCTCGAACGAGATGCGCGTGCGCGTGGAGTCCTCGAAGAAGAGGTTCACGACGGTCTTGCCGCGCAGCGTCGGGAGCTTCTTGACCTCGCGCTGCTGCGTGTCGGCCATGTCCTCGGCGACGTCGAGGATGCGCAGCGCGTCCGCGCGGGAGAGCGTCTGGGTGTCGAGCAGGTGTCTCATGAGCGCGACGTCACCGCCCCTCGATCGTGACGGACTCCGAGCCGTCGGTCTCGGCGAGGCGTACGTTCACGCGCTCGTCGCGGGCGCTCGGCAGGTTCTTGCCGACGAAGTCGGGCCGGATCGGCAGCTCGCGGTGGCCGCGGTCGACCAGTGTCGCCAGTCGCACCGCGGCGGGGCGGCCGATGTCCTGCAGAGCATCGAGAGCGGCACGGATGCTGCGACCCGAGAAGAGCACGTCATCCACGAGCACGACGACCTTGCCGTCGATGCCGCCGGGCGGGATCTGGGTCGGCTGCGGCGCGCGGGTCGGATTGCGGTGCAGGTCGTCGCGGTACATCGTGACGTCGAGCGACCCGACGGGCACCGGAACGCCGCCGAACTGGGCGACGAGAGCGCCGACGCGATGGGCGAGCGTGACGCCGCGGGTGGGGATGCCGAGGAGGACCAGTCCGTCAGGACCCTTGTTGGACTCGAGGATCTCGTGGGAGATCCGAGTCAGGGCCCGGGCCATGTCGGCTTCGGTCATGACGACGCGGGGCTGCACGGTGGGCGTGCTCATCCGCCGCTCCCTTCTCCGCCTCACGGGACGGTGTTAAAGGTTGCTGTGATCGCCGTCCAGTCTACGACACGGGGAGGGCCGGCCCCCAACCGGGGCCGGCCCTCACCGGGTCATGTGACGTGCGTCAGCGAGGCGCGGGTCCGCGCAGCACGCGGGAGGCGACGACGAGCGCAGCGGCGATCAGCACGACGTTCTTGAAGATGTACTGGCCCGTCAGCGTCGGGCCGACCGGTCCGAAGACCTCGGCGGGCAGCAGCACGACCGGGGACAGGATGCCGACGAACGCGAGTGCGAGCACCACGAGGCCGACGCGGGCGAACATGCCGCCGGCGATGAGCAGCGCGCCTGCGGCGACCTCGATGACGGCGGTGGCGACGAGGGCGGCCTGCCCGCTCACGAGGCCGAACGTGAGCTTCTCCCACGTGCGGCTGACCAGCGCCTCGACGGGGCTCACCCCGGGGAAGAACTTCAGTGCGCCGAAGACGAGGAACACGGCGCCGAGCGCGACCCGCAGCGCAGGGATGCTCCACCGCTGCAATGAGGTCTTCACCGCGGCCTCCGTGCGCGCCTCCCATGTGAGGAGCGTGGTGAACGGGTTCGGACGACCGGTGGACGCGGGGACGACGCCGCCGGCGCCGTGGAGAGGAACGGTGGTCATGGCGTGATTCCTTCGGGTTCTGATCGCCCGCGATCGCGGGCACGGTGATCAGGACCCGTGGGAGCAGCGAGGTGATACGAACCGACGCAGATCAGCACCGACCCGACACATGGGCGATGGCGGAACGCCGGCTTGTTGTGGAGGATCTACAACAAGCCGGCGTCGCGGGCGCCTCAGGCCGCGGGGCTCGTCGCCGCGCGGTAGAGGTCGTCCTCGACCTGGGACGCGCGGATCGGGTGCCCCTGGCTCGTCAGGCACTTGCCGCTGGCGAGATCCCACTTCCAGTCGTGCAGCGAGCACGTGAGGACGCCGTCCTCGATCTTGCCGGTCTTGGTGAGGTCGGCGCGCAGGTGCGGGCAGCGGCGCTGCACGATCCAGTCGCCGAGCTGGGCGTCCTCGGTCTGGTCGGTCTGCTCGGCGTACCAGTTCTCGACGTACTCGATGCGGTCGCGCGAGAGGCACTTGAGGAAGGTGGTCAGGAACTCGTTGAACTTGCCGCTGCGACCGACGGCGAACTGCATCGACAGGAAGATCGAGTTCGACCAGTCGATCTCGTGGTCGGCGATGTTGGTCGAGACGAGGTCGGCAGGGATCGTGTACCAGTAGATGCACTCGTCGCCCTCGGCGTACTCGCGCACCTTGGCCTTCGGGAAATCCACGACCATGTCCAGCTCGCCGATGCGGAACCGCACGATGCCGCCCACGCCGCCCCGGATGGTGCGGGCGCGGCGCAGCAGCGGCTCCCACCACTCCTTGATCGCGGCGAGCATCTCAGCTGGCGGCAGCACGGCGGCCCGTCGCGCCTCTTCGGCGCGCACCTCGTCCTGGCGCGAATCGCGCTGCTCGGCGAGGTACGCCCACTTGTCGTCGAAGATCCGGTCGATCTCGGCCTGCGTGTACAGCGTCTGGGTGACCGTGATCTCGCCGCCGTTCAGCTCGACGACGGTGCCGGGCACGAACTCGTAGCCCTTCTGCTCGGGGCGTAGCTCGGCCATGTGCGCGAGGAACTGGCGCTGGTCCGTGAAGATCGAGTCGTCGTCGATGCCGTACCCGTTGTACTTGAAGAGCTCCTCACGAAGGAACATCGGCGGGCCCGCCATCGGGAAGACGTGCGCGGCGTCGACCTTCTCGATGTAGTACATCGCGCGCTTGTTCTGCGCGTCGCGCTTGAGCCTGGCGAAGTTCTGCTTGGCGTCCTGGGGCAGGTCGTAGACCATGGGCCACCAGATCGCGCCCGACACCTGCGTGAAGTACGCCTCGGGCTTCGAGAACGACATCAGCTTCTCGAGGTCGAGCGGGTGCGAATCGTTCTGGTTCAGGATGCTGGCGGTCCCGTCGTCGACCGACAGCGACGAGTCGCCGATGGGGCCGTCGCTCGGGGCGCGCAGCGGCGTCACCATGATCTTGAGGTCGCCGAACTCCAGCGGCACACCGGCCTGCGTGTAGACGATGTTGTCGTAGCCCAGCTTCCGGAGATCCTGCTCGAGGTCGTCCGTCGGGTAGTCCGGCAGGAGGACCTTGATGGTCTTCGGCACGTGCTGCTGCATCAGCGCGGGGTCGAAGTGGTCGCGGTGGCGATGCGAGATGTACAGGAAGTCGGCGTTGCCGTACGTGGCCCAGTCGAGCGCCCGGTTGTCGGGGAACGGGAACCAGGATCCGAAGAACGTCGGTCCGATGACGGGGTCGCAGAGGATGCTGCCGCCCGTCGTCTCGATGAACATTCCGGCGTGGCCGAGGCCCGTGATGCGCATGGGGGTGCCCTCCTGTCGAACCAGACGAGTCTAGGCGACCCCCTCACGGCGGGCCGGATCGCCCGCCGTGCAAAACCGGATCCGGCGGGTGCGGGCCGTCGCGCCGGGGTGCGGCGTCACTGGTCGAAGAGCCCGCGGATGTCGTCGGCGGTGAGCGCCTGCCCGAACAGCGCGTCGTCGTCCATCACGGACCGGAACAGGCGCGCCTTGCGCTGCTGCAGCGCCATCACCTTCTCTTCGATGGTGCCGTTCGCGATGAGCCGGTAGACCATGACGCTGCGGTGCTGGCCGATGCGGTGCGCGCGGTCGACCGCCTGCGCCTCGGCCGCCGGGTTCCACCAGGGATCCAGCAGGAACACGTAGTCGGCCTCGGTCAGGGTGAGGCCGAAACCGCCTGCCTTGAGGCTGATGAGGAACACGGGCGCCTCTCCCCCGCGAAAGGCGGCGACGGCCGCATCGCGGTCGCGCGTCGATCCGTCGAGATAGGCATAGGGGATGCCGCGTGCCTCGAGCTGCTTCGCGACCAGACCGAGGAACGACGTGAACTGGCTGAACACGAGCGCGCGGTGTCCCTCGGCGAGGGCCTCGTCGAGCTGCTCGAAGAGCGCCGCGAGCTTGCTCGGCGCGATGCTCGCGTGCGCCGGATCGACGAGCTCCGGGGCCAGACTCAGCATGCGCAGCAGGGTGAGCGATCGGAACACGATGAACCGGTTGCGGTCGAGGTCGTCGAGGAGGCCCAGCACCTTCTGCCGCTCGCGCTGCAGCACCGTGTCGTACAGGGCGCGATGGGCGGCGCCCAGCTCGATGCGCACCTCCTGCTCCTGCTTGGCGGGCAGGTCGGCGGCCACCAGCTCTTTCGTGCGGCGCAGCACGAGCGGGCGGATGCGGCGCCGCAGGCGCGCGAGGCGACCCGCGCGGTACTCGCCGCCCTCCTGGTTCTCGGGGACCTTGCCCTTCTCGATCGGCCCGACGTACTCCTCGCGGAACCGCCGGCCCGAGGCGAACAGCCCGGGAGCTGTCAGCGACAGCAGCGCCCACAGCTCGGTGAGACTGTTCTCGAGCGGGGTGCCCGTGACGGCGAAAACGACGTCGGCCGACAGTCCCCGCGCGGCGCGGTACGCCTTGGTCTGGCTGTTCTTCACGAACTGCGCCTCGTCGAGGATGAGGCCGGCCCACTCGACAGCGCCGAATTCGCGCTCGTCGAGTCGGAGCAGCGTGTACGACGTGACGACCACGTCGGCGGTGGACGAGGCATCCGTCACCGTCGTGCCGCGCTTCGCGCGCGTCGCGTCGATGACGGCGACGCGGAGGCCGGGGGTGAATCTGGCGGCCTCGCTGCGCCACGTCGAGAGCACCGAGGTCGGGGCGACGACGAGGAACGGGCGCTTCTCGTCCTGTTCACGCGCGTGGGCGATGAGGGCGAGCAGCTGGAGCGTCTTGCCGAGGCCCATGTCGTCGGCGAGGATGCCGCCCAGGCGGTGCTCCCACAGGAACGCGAGCCAGTCGAACCCCGTGCGCTGATACGGGCGCAGCTCCGCATGGAGGCCCGATGGCAGCGGAGCGGGCGGCACGCCGTCGACGTCGCGCAGCGCCTCGACGGTCGCGCGCCACGACACCGCCGGCTGCGCCTCGTCGGCGAGATCCTCGAAGTCCGCCCAGAGCGCTGTCTGGTAGCGGCTGATGCGCGGGCCGGTCTCCCACTCGTCGAGCTCGCCGGCCTCGTCGATGAGGTCGCGCAGGCGCTGCAGCGACGGGTGCGAGAGAGAGAAGTACGCGCCGTCGCTCAGGAGGATCTTCTTGCGGCCGCGTGAGAGCGCCGTGAACAGCGTGCCGAACGGGATGCGGCGGCCGTCGATCGTCACGACGACGCCGAGGTCGAACCAGTCCGCGTCGTTCGTCTCGACCGTCGTGACGTCGATGCGCGGATCGCCGGCGAGCTCGCGGTACTGCGGCCGCTCCCCCGAGATCTCGATGCTCACGTCGGGGTCGGCCTCGAGGAGCGGCAGCAGCCGGGATGCGAACTCGGCGGCGTCGAGGCCCGACAGCGTGTCGGCGGACGCGAAGTCCACCGGCGCGTGGTCGCGCCACAGCGCTTCGACGCGGCCGCGGATCGCCCCCTCGGCCGCGGGGTCGCGGTCGTCGCCCGTCGCGTCGAGTCCGAGGAGGTCGCCGTCGCCGTAGCGCCACGACAGCGTGTAGACGAGGCGGTGGTTCGGCTCGAAGTGCACGCGCGCCACCAGCCGCGGCCGGGGCGGCGGGGCCACGTCGAGCCCGGGCGCGTCGATCTCGACCCGGCGCGCGATCCGGGGCAGATGATCCCGGACGAACTCGTCGGCCTCGCCGCCCGGCACCACGACCGGCTCACGCGCTGACAGGAGCGCCGGGACCGGGTCGGGCAGCGCGACGGCGGCGAGAATCAGGTCGATGCGCTCGCGCTCGACGGTGAAGCGGTACACGCCGGTGCGCCCGACCGGGCGCAGGGCCGCGGCATCCGCCCGCTCACCGTCGATCGTGACGACGGGGGTGATCTCGAGGCCGCGCGCGGTACGGTGCGCCTGCACGGTCACCGACGCCGCGGGCGCGAGCGCGACCGTCGTGGAGCGCTTGGTCGCGACGAAAGGGATGCCGCGTTCCGCCGCGCCCGCCAGGTGCGGCCAGAGCAGGCTCGACTCGATGTCGTCGAGCGTGAGCCACTCCGACACATCGGAGAAGGCGCCGAAGGAGCGGACGTCGCGGCCGATGCTGTGCAACTCGGCGAACCAGCGAGCCTGCGCGGGGTCATAGGCCGACGTCGGGCGGCGCACCGCGTCCCACGAGACGGTGCCCTTGATCCACGCGTCGGAACGTCCCGAGCGTTCGAGGGGGCGCAGGCCCACCAGCACGTCGGCCCCGTGCTGGTGGAGGCCGCGCGGCGTCGCCGGCTCGACACGGGCCGGCGCCCACGTCGAGGCGCCGCGGCGGATGCGCTGGCGCAGCTCGACGCCGAGGGCGAGCGGGGTCCGGGGGCGGTCGCCCGAGGCCGAGGGCGCGAACACGTCCCGCCACGATGCGCCTGCCTCGGTGGCCGGTGCGGCTGCGGCAAGCCGGTTGCTCGCCAGCAGCGTCGCGACCGTGTGCTTGCAGTCGAACTGCACCGGGCACGTGCAGGAGGTCGCCGCGATGGGATGGTCGACGCGCTGAGGGTCGAGTCGCACGCGGCAGCGGTACGTGCGTCCGCCGGTGCCGGCGACGACCGCCTCGATGACGGACGTGAGCGGGTCCCATTCGACCCGATCGACCGCGCCGTCGGCGAAGTAGCCGACACCGCGCTCGTACGTGCCGCTGTCGGCGAACCGGCGGATGTGCCCCGGGTCGACGAACGGCGGGGGTCCGGCGGTCGACGAGGTCACGGCATCCATCCTGCCCGCTCCCGCCGATACGCGGACGGGCGTCCGCTCGTCGTCAGCTCGCGCGCGCGATCCGGGCCAGGACGCCGTGGACGAAGGGACCCGACTCGTCGGACGAGAACTCCTTGACGAGCTCCACCGCCTCGTCGATCGCGACCGCCGTGGGCACCTCGTCGTTGTAGAGGATCTCCCACGCGCCGATGCGCAGCACGGCGCGGTCGACCGCGGGCATGCGGGCCAGCGACCAGTCCTTCGCGAACGTCGTGATCTGCTCGTCGATGGCGTCCTGGTTGTCGATCACGCCGTCGACGATCTCGCGGGCGTAGAGCCACGAGGCCTGGCGCGCGGGCTCGTTCGCCGCGCGCGTGGCCTCGGCGGCGAGCACGGTCGCCGCCGTGTCGCCGCGCACATCGGCCTGGAAGAGGATGTCGAGCGCGCGCTTGCGCGCCTTCGTACGGGCGCTCACGCCTTACTTCTCGCGGCCGAGGTACTCGCCCGTGCGGGTGTCGACCTTGACCTTGGTGCCGGTCTCGACGAACAGCGGGACCTGGATCTCGTAGCCGGTCTCGACGGTGGCGGGCTTGGTGCCGGCCGACGAGCGGTCGCCCTGCAGGCCCGGCTCGGTGTACGTGATCTCGAGGATGACCGACGCCGGAAGCTCGACGTACAGCGGGTTGCCGTTGTTGAGCGCGATCTGGACCTGCTGGTTCTCGAGCAGGAAGTGGGCGGCGTCACCGACGGTGGCGGCACCGACGTTGAGCTGGTCGTAGTCGGCGACGTCCATGAAGACGAAGTTGTCGCCGTCGTTGTAGAGATAGGTGAAGTCGCGGCGGTCGACGTTCTCGATGTCGATCTTCGCGCCGGCGTTGTAGGTGCGGTCGACGACCTTGCCCGACACGACGTTCTTCAGCTTGGTGCGGACGAATGCGCCGCCCTTGCCCGGCTTGACGTGCTGGAACTCGATGACGTTCCAGAGCTGTCCGTCGATCGAGAGGACGACGCCGTTCTTGATGTCTGCGGTGGAAGCCATGAGGGTACGAATCCGTTTCGTTGAAGTGCGTGGAGGCGATCGCTGCCCCGTGAACGAGCTCAGGGGTCGGCGATGCCGACGTTCGATTCTACGGGATGCCCGGTCCCGGCCGATTCGTCAGCCGTCGGCCTGCCCGGTGACGATGTCGATGAGGCGCGCGACGGCCGTCTCATACCCGGCGATGCCCTCCCCGATCACATGGACGACCGCGACATCGGCGACGTACGAGTGGTGGCGGAACTCCTCCCGCGCCCTCACGTCGGAGATGTGCACCTCGGCGACGGGCAGCGCCACGCCCGACAGCGCGTCGCGCAGCACGACGGACGTGTGGGTGAGGCCGCCCGGGTTGATGACGATCCCGGCGCAGTCCTCGCGGGCATCGTGGATCGCGTCGATGAGCACGCCCTCGTGATTGGACTGCACGGCCCGCACCTCGAAGCCGCGGCGGGCCGCAGCATCCGTCGCCAGCCGTACGACATCGGCGAGCGTCGCGGTGCCGTAGATCTCGGGTTCGCGGGTCCCGAGCAGGTTGAGGTTGGGCCCGTTGACGAGGAGGAGGCGGCGGGGGGTGCTCATGGTCGCACGATATCAGCGCGCCGCGGACGGACGGCTCACGGTCAGGGCAGCGGCCGCGCCATCACGATCTCGGGGCCGATCGCGCTCGAGAACGTCTCGCCGGTGGGCACGAAGCCGGCACGGCGGTAGGCGCCCTGCGCGCGCGGATTGTCGCGGTGCACGTCGAGGCTCAGCCGGTGCAGGCCCTGGTGCGACGCCCACGCGGCGGCCGCGGCGAGCAGCAGGTCCACGGCTCCGGTGCCCCGGTGGGCGGGATTCACGTACACCCCGACGACGTCCGCCCGACGGTCGTCGACGAAGCGTCCGAGGTGATCGGTCTGCCCGGTGGCGCGGATCAGCACCGATAGGCTCCCGACCCAGACATCGTCGACCACGGCCACGAACTGCGCGGCGGTCTCGCTCCCGGCGGCGAGCTCGGCGCGGTCGCGCCAGAACTGGTCGGGACGCGCGGCGACCTGTTCCGGCGTCTCGAGGAAGGCGATGTTCGCATCGGGATCGCTGGTCGACTCGCGCCGCAGCTCGCGCACGGCCTCCCACTCGTCGGCGCGGATGCGACGCACCGCGAGGGTGCTCACCCCGCGACCTCCTGATACGCGGCGAACAGGAGGGACTCGTCGGGCGCCTGCAGCACTGTCGGCTTCGCGATGTCGTCGAGCACGATGAAACGCAGCATGCCGCCGCGGCTCTTCTTGTCGCGCTGGATCGTCGACAGCAGCTGCGGCCACGCGCCCGGGCGGTAAGTCGTCGGCAGACCCAGCGACTCGAGGATGTCGCGGTGGCGCTGGGCTGCGGCATCCGGAAGCCGGCCCGCGAGGCGCGACAGCTCGGCGGCGAACACCATGCCCACCGAGATCGCCGCTCCGTGCCGCCAGCGGTAGCGCTCGGCGTGCTCGATGGCGTGGCCGAGGGTGTGGCCGTAGTTGAGGATCTCGCGCAGACCCGCCTCACGGAGGTCCTCGCCGACGACCTGCGCCTTCATGCCGATCGCGAGCTCGATGGTGCGGCGGAACGCGGCGCTCCGCGGATCGACGGCGTTCTCGGGGTCGGCCTCGATCAGCTCGAGGATCTCGGGCGCCCAGATGAAGCCGGCCTTGACGACCTCGGCGTACCCCGCGACGCGCTCGTTGCGCGACAGCGTGTCGAGCAGGTCGAGGTCGCAGATCACGGCGCGCGGTGCCCAGAACGCCCCCACGAGGTTCTTGCCCTCGGCGGTGTTGACGCCGGTCTTGCCGCCGACGGCGGCGTCGACCATGCCGAGCACGGTGGTCGGCACCTGCACGACCTCGACGCCGCGCAGCCACGTCGCCGCGACGAAGCCGGCGAGATCGGTCACCGCTCCCCCGCCGAAGCCGACGACCACGTCGGTGCGGGTGAAGTCGGCCTTCCCCATGACCTGCCAGCAGAACGCCGCCACCTCGATGCGCTTGCCGGCCTCGGCGTCGGGGATCTCGGCCAGCAGCACCTCGCGCTCGCCCATCAGCTGGGTGCGCAGGCGCTCGGCCTCGGCGGCGAGGGTCGGCGGATGGATGACGAGCACCTTGCGCGCGTTCGGCGGGAGCGCCGCGCCGAGGGACGACAGGATGCCGTGTCCCACGGTGATGTCGTAGCTCGCGTCTCCGCTCACGGTGATGGTCGTGGCATCCGTCACTTCGTCTGCTCCTTCTCGTTCTCGCCGCGCACCCACGCGACCAGGGCGTCGACGACGTCCTGCAGCGGGCCGGTCGACGTGTCGAACGTCACGTCGGCGAGCTCTTCGTAGACAGGCCGGCGCTCCTCGAAGATCGCCGTCCATCGTGCGATCGCGTCGTCGTCACCCTGCAGCAGCGGGCGGTTCGAGTCGCGCACGCGGCCGGCGACGACCCGGGGTGAGACGGTGAGCAGCACGACGCGGCTCGCGGCCAGGTCGGCCCGGGTCTCGGGGTGCAGCACCGCGCCGCCGCCGAGCGACACGATGCCGCCCGTGGCGAGGCCCTCCGCGACGGCGGCGCGCTCGAGCGCGCGGAAGTGCGCCTCGCCCCGCTCGGCGAACAGCTGCTCGATCGGCCCGTGTTCGCGGACGACCGCCGCGTCGGTGTCGAAGAACGTGACGCCGAGCGCGCGCGCCGCCTTCTTGCCGATGCTGGTCTTGCCGGCCCCCATCGGGCCGATCAGCACGACGGCGTCAGAGGGCGAGGTCATGGTCGGCGAGACCGGCGTCGCTGGCCGCCGCACTGCGCAGCGCGTCGGGGATCGCCGCGAGGTAGCCCTCGAGGTTGCGGCGCGTCTCGGCGACGCTGTCGCCGCCGAACTTCTCGAGCACGACGTCGGCGAGCACGACCGCGACCATGGCCTCGGCGACGACGCCGGCGGCGGGCACCGCGCACACGTCCGAGCGCTGGTGGTGGGCCGAGGCGGTGTCGCCGGTGGCGACGTCCACGGTGCGCAGGGCCTTCGGGACGGTCGCGATCGGCTTCATGCCCGCGCGCACGCGCAGCACGGTGCCCGTCGACATGCCGCCTTCGGTGCCGCCCGCCTTGTCGCTCGAGCGCGTGATGCCGTCGTCTGCGACGAAGAGCTCGTCGTGCGCGGCGGAGCCGCGGCGGCGGGTGGTCTCGAAGCCGTCGCCGACCTCGACGCCCTTGATGGCCTGGATGCTCATGAGCGCCTGCGCGAGCTTCGCGTCGAGGCGGCGGTCCCAGTGCACGTGCGAGCCGAGCCCCGGGGGCAGGCCGTACGCGAGCACCTCGACGATGCCGCCCAGCGTGTCGCCGTCCTTGCGGGCGTCGTCGACCTCGGCGACCATCGCCTCGCTCGTCGCGGGGTCGAAGCAGCGCAGCGGATCGGCGTCGAGCGCGTCGACGTCGTCGGGCGTGGGAAGCGCGGAGCCCTCGGGGACCTGCACCGGCCCGATCGAGAGGGTGTGGCTGACGAGGCGGATGCCGAGCTCGCCGAGGAACGCACGGGCGAGGGCGCCGAGGGCGACACGGGCGGCGGTCTCACGGGCGCTCGCCCGCTCGAGGATCGGCCGCGCCTCGTCGAAGCCGTACTTCTGCATGCCGACCAGGTCGGCGTGGCCCGGGCGGGGCCGCGTGAGCGCGGCGCCACGGCCGCGGGACTTGTCGGTGAGCTCGACGGGGTCGGCGCTCATCACCTCGACCCACTTCGGCCACTCGGTGTTGCCGATGCGCAGCGCGATGGGGCTGCCCAGGGTCGTGCCGTGCACGACGCCGGACGAGATCGACAGCTCGTCCTCTTCGAACTTCATGCGCGAACCGCGGCCGTAGCCGAGCTTGCGGCGCGCGAGATCCGCCTGGATCGCGGCGCGGGAGATGGGGACGCCCGCAGGCAGTCCCTCCATGACGGCGACGAGTTCGGGGCCGTGGGATTCGCCGGCCGTGAGCACGCGGAGCATTGGTCCAGTCTCCCACGCCCCGGGAGGCCGTTACGCCGCGGCGGGCTCCTCGAGCACGCGGCGCATCGCGTCGAGCGCCTCGGCCTCGCCCTCGAGCGGCGCGTCGGGCACACCGTGCCGGAAGATGCGGATCTGCAGCAGCGCCTGGTGCAGCAGCATCCCGAGTCCCGAGCGTGCGGGGTCGCCCGCTCGCTCCCACGCGGCCGACAGCGCGGTCGGCCAGTGGCCGTACACGACGTCGAGCAGCAGCCCGCCGGAGCGGGCGAGGGCGTCGGCCGCCGCATCCGCGACCGGCGCATCGCCCGGCAGCGTCGCGATCGTGAGCGGCACGTCATCGTGGACGGATGCTGCGAACGCCGTCGCCGTGACCGTCATGCCGAGCGTGCTGCCAAGTGCCGCGAGGGGTTCGACCGCCTCGGGGCGCCGGGCGACCACATCGACGTCGCGTGCGCCAAGTTCGGACAGCGCGACGAGCGCCGAGGTCGCGGTGGCGCCGGCGCCGACGATGCGGGCCCGCGGCACCGCGGTGACGCCGTCGTCGGCGAGCGTGCGGACGATCCCGCCGACGTCGGTGTTGAAGCCGCGCGGCCCCGCGGGATCGAGCAGCAGCGTGTTCACCGCACCGGTCAGCTCGGCGCGGCGGTCGAGAGCGGCCGCCGCCGCGAACGCGACGCCCTTGAGCGGCATCGTGAGCGAGAGGCCGCGCCACGCGCCGTCGAGGCCGGCGAGCTCTCCGGCGAAGGACGCCTCGTCCACCTGGCGGCGTCCGTACGCCCAGTCGAGCCCGAGCACGTCGTACGCCGCGGCGTGCAGCTGCGGCGAGCGGCTGTGCGCGATCGGGTCGCCCCAGACCTCCAGACGCGACGCGCGCGGAGTCAGCACCCCGAATCCGGATTGTCGCGGCACCACTGTCGCCACTGGTCCACATACTTCAGGTGCTCGGCATACGTCGAGCTGAACTCCGTCTGGCCGGTGTTGAGGTCGACCGTCACGAAGTACAGCCACGGGCCGTCGGCCGGATGCATCGCCGCGTCGATGGCGACGTCGCCCGGGTTGGCGATCGGCCCGACCGGGAGGCCCGTGTGCACGTAGGTGTTCCACGGGTTGGGGTCGTTGAGCGCCTCCTCGGACGAGCTCACCGTCCCGTCGTGCATCTCGCCGTAGCCGTACTGCGCGGTCGAGTCCATCTGCAGCTTGCCGAACGTCTCCTGGTTGGAGGGGTCCAGCCGGTTCAGGATGACGCGCGCCACCTTCTGCATGTCGGTGCCGGCCCGCGCCTCGCGCTGGATGATCGACGCCGTCGTCAGGATCTCCTGGCGCTTGTCCTCCGGGACCCCGGCGACGTCGAGCGACTGCTTCGTGCGGTCGACGAGCGTCTGGATCGCCGATTGCGCCGTGACGCTCGGGTCGAACGTGTAGGTCGCCGGGAAAAGCCAGCCTTCGAGCGGCTGTCCGCCCGCCGCGACGATGGCCGGATCGGGCGTCACGCCGTAGACCGACGGGTCGGCGGCTGCGGCCTGCAGCTGGTCGAGCGGGATGCCGGTGCCCTCGGCGAGCCGCTCGAGCGTGCCGTCGACGGTGAATCCCTCGGGGATCTGCGCGGTGAACTCCTGCTTGTTGGCAGGATCGAGCAGCATGGCGAGTGCCGCCTCGCTGGTCATCTGCCTCTGCAGCTTGTAGACGCCCGGCTGGAAGGGCGGGTTCTGCCCGCTCTTGATGAGGTAGTCGTAGAACGCGTCGGGTGTCTTCGTCACCTGCGCGTCGTACAGCGACTGCGAGATCGGCGAGCCGGTGTCGCCCTGGGCGATCGTGACGAACGCCTCACCGTTCGCGAGGCCGGCTTCGTACTCCTTGGGCTCTTCCCAGCCCATGACCTCGCGGATCTTGTCCTCGTAGGTGTTCCACACGTACAGGCCGCCGGCGGCGATGCCGCCGAGGATCAGCAGCACGACGCCGAGCGCGATCCAGCCGCCGATCCGCCGGCGCTTCTTGGCAGGCGGCGGGGCGTGCCCGATGTCGTTCGTCGACGCCGATCCGGTGAACAGGTCTTCGAGCGAACCCGAGGGCGCGGTCCGCCCGTCGGCGTCGCCGCGGGAGGGTCCCGCCGCGCGGGCGGTCGCGGTGGCGCGGCCGGCGGAGGATGCGGCGGCGGCGGTCGCCGGCGCGGCTGCTCCACGGCTGTACGGCATGGCGGGGCCGGCGCCTGCGGAGGCGAAGATCCACGGGTCGTCGTCGGCCGAGGGTTCGATGTCGATCGGTTCGGTCGTCGGGCGGGGGGTGCGCAGCGGCACGGGCTGGAAGCCGCTGCCGGGCTCGGGCTCCGTGGGCGCCGCGGCAGCCGCGGGTGCGGCGGACGCAGCGGGAGCGCTCCCGACGACAGGCGTGGCGCCGGTGATGAGCGATTCCCAGGTCGCGGACGGCGCGTCGGGAGATGCTGCCGGGGCGGCGGGCGCCGCTGCCGGCGTGGTGGGCGTCTCCCCTGTCGCCGCCTGTCGCGCGGCGGCCTCGCGGGCGGCGCGGCGCGACTGGGGGGCGGCTTCGCCGTCGGGCGATGAGTCGGGCATCAGGCGGGCTCCTGGGGGACGGGGGTTCCGGGTGGTCGTCCGGTGCTCTTCTCGACGTCGAGCGCTTGCTGGAGCAGGACCACCGCGGCGACCTGGTCCACGATGTTACGCGACGAACGCTGGGATCTGCCGGAACTCCGCAAAGCCGCGTGTGCCGACACCGTGGACAGCCGCTCGTCGACGAGGCGCACGGGGAGCCCGGATGCTGCGGCCAGAGCCGTGGCGAAGTCCCGGGCGTCCTGTGTCGACGCGGTGTCCTCGCCCCGCATGTTCAGCGGCAGGCCCACGTAGAGCTCCGTCGCCGAGTACTCGTCCGCGAGCGCCACGATGCGCGTCACCGAGGCGTCGTCACGGGGCACCGTCTCGACCGGAGTGGCGAGCAGGCCGTCGGGGTCGCACTTCGCGACGCCGACCCGGGCCTTGCCCACGTCGATGCCGAGCCGGGTCCCCCGCCGCCAGGCGCTCACAGCCGCTTCGCTCACGCGCCGAGCGCGTCCTTCACCGAGCCGAGGGCCGCGGGCAGGGCCGCAGCATCCGTCCCGCCGCCCTGCGCGACGTCGTCGCGGCCGCCGCCGCCGCCGCCGAGCACGCCGGCGGCGCCCTTGGCGAGCACGCCCGCCTTCGCGCCGGCTGCCCGTGCGGCGTCGTTGGTGGCGACGATCACGACCGGACGGCCGTTCACCACGGCGCCGAGCGCGACCACCGCGGCCTCGGAGCCGAGGCGCTCGCGCACCTGCAGCGCCAGCGAGCGCACGTCGTCGGCGGATGCCGCGCTGCCGAGCGACTCGGCGACCACGACGGTGTCGCCGACCCGCGTCGCCGTGGCGGCGAGGGCAGGCAGCCGGTCGCCGAGCGCCTTGGCTTCGAAGGCCGCGATCTTCTTCTCCGCGGCCTTGAGGCTCGCCTGCAGCTCCGCAATGCGCGCGGGCAGCTGCTCGCGCGGCGCCTTGAGCGACGTCGTGAGCTGCGACACCAGGGCGCGCTCGGCCGCGAGCGAGCGGAAGGCGTCGAGACCGACGAGCGCCTCGACGCGGCGGTTGGAGGCGCCGACCGACGACTCGCCGACGAGGTTGATGAGCCCGATCTCGGCGCTCGTCGACACGTGGGTGCCGGCGCAGAGCTCGCGCGACCACGGGCCGCCGATGTCGACCATGCGCACGGTGTCGCCGTACTTCTCGCCGAACAGCGCCATCGCGCCGAGCGAGCGCGCCTCGTCGAGCGGCAGCACGCGCGTGGTCACCTCGAGGTTGTCGCGCACCGCGTTGTTGGCGATCTCCTCGATCTCGGTCTTGGTCTCGTCCGACAGCGACTGGCCCCACGAGAAGTCGAAGCGCATGTAGCCGGCGCGGTTCAGCGAACCGGCCTGCGTCGCCGTCTTGCCGAGGGTGTCGCGAAGGGCGGCGTGCACCAGGTGCGTCGCGGAGTGCGCCTGACGGGCGGCGCGGCGGTTCGCAGCATCCACCACCGTCGTGGCGGCCTGGCCGACGCCCACCTCGCCGGTGGTCACCTCGACCGTGTGGCTGATGAGCCCCGGAACCGGCTTCTGCACGTCGAGCACCTCGAGCTCGTAGCCCGGGCCGACGATGACGCCCTTGTCGGCGACCTGGCCGCCCGACTCCGCGTACAGCGCGGTCTCGGCGAGGATCACCTCGGCGATCTGGCCGACGCTCGCGCGGTCGACCGACACGCCGTCGACGAGGATGCCGAGCACCTGCGACTGGGCCTCGAGGTCGGTGTAGCCGGTGAAGACCGTCTCGCCCTGCGCCCGCAGGTCGCGGTAAACGCTGGTGTCGGCGAGCTGGCGCTTGCGCGCCCGGGCGTCGGCCTTGGCGCGTGCGCGCTGCTCCTGCATGAGGCCGTCGAACGCGGCGCGGTCGACCGTGAGGCCCGCCTCTTCGGCGATCTCGAGCGTGAGGTCGATCGGGAAGCCGTAGGTGTCGTGCAGCAGGAACGCCTCGGCGCCCGTCAGCGTCGTGCCGCCGGACTTCTTGGTCTCGACCAGCGACTCGTCGAGGATGGACTCCCCCGCCGCCAGGGTGCGCAGGAACGTCGCCTCTTCTGCGAGGGCGTACTGCGAGATGCGGGCCCAGTCGGTCTCGACGACCGGGTACGCGTCCTTCATGGCGTCGCGCGACGCCTCGAAGAGCACCGCGAAGGTCGGGCCGTCCACCCCGAGCAGGCGCATCGAGCGGATCACACGGCGCATGAGACGGCGCAGGATGTAGCCGCGGCCGTCGTTGGACGGCGTGACGCCGTCCGACATGAGCATGAGCGACGAACGGACGTGGTCGGCGACCACGCGGAAGCGCACGTCGTCGTCGTGGTTCGCGCCGTACGTGCGGCCCGAGAGCTCGACAGCCTTGTCGAGCACCGGACGCACCTGGTCGGTCTCGTACATGTTGTCGACGCCCTGCTTGATGAACGCGATGCGCTCGAGGCCCATGCCGGTGTCGATGTTCTTGTTGGGCAGCTCGCCGACGATGTCGAAGTCGTACTTCGAGCGCACGTTCGTGATCTCGTACTGCATGAACACGAGGTTCCAGATCTCGACGTAGCGGTCGTCGTCGGTCGCAGGGCCCCCGTCGATGCCGTACTCCGGGCCGCGGTCGAAGAAGATCTCCGAGCAGGGGCCGGCGGGGCCCGGAAGCCCGGTGCTCCAGTAGTTGGTGTCCTTGCCGAGGCGCTGGATGCGCTCCTCAGGCAGATCGGTGAGCTTCAGCCAGAGGTCGTGCGCCTCGTCGTCCTCTTCGTAGACGGTGACCCACAGGTCCTTCTGGTCGAAGCCGAGGCCGCCCTCCGACTCGGGCGAGGTCAGCAGATCCCACGCGTAGCGGATCGCGCCTTCCTTGAAGTAGTCGCCGAACGACCAGTTGCCGAGCATCTGGAAGAACGTGCCGTGGCGAGGCGTCTTGCCGACCTCTTCGATGTCGTTGGTGCGGATGCACTTCTGGTTGTCGGCCGCGCGCGGGTACGGCGCGGGCACGTCGCCGGACAGGTACGGGATGAAGGGCACCATGCCGGCCACCGTGAACAGCAGCGCCGGGTCGTCGGTCACCAGCGATGCCGAGGGGACGATGGTGTGGCCGTTCTTCTCGAAGTAATCGAGGAAGCGCTGGGCGATCTCGGCGGTCTTCATGCGGGTCCTTGCGTGTGCGTGCGAATGCGTGCGTGTTCGGGGAGTGTGGCGGGGTTCGAGCGGGTCGGCGGCGTGACGCCGCCGGAGCGTCTCAGTCGGCGATCTTGCGGGCCGCGTCCTGGGCGGCGTCGGCGACGTTCTCGACGACTTCGGATGCTGCGGCCCGGGCGTTGGACGCCGCGTCGGCGGCAGCATCCCTCACGTCGTCGACGAGGCCCGCGAAGCGCGCCTCCTGTTCGCGGTAGGCGTCGCCCATGCGATCGGTGAACTCCGTGATGCGGGCGTCGACGTCGGCGAGGATCTCGTGGCCGCGGGGGTCCTTGTTGACCAGGTGCGCGAGAACGAATCCGCCGGCGATGCCGAACAGGAACCACAGGAGGTTCTTCATGTCACCACTTCCTCGCGGGCCGCCGGGGCGCGGCATCCCCCCATCGTATGCGGAAACGACGAAGGGCGTCGGGTCTCCCCGACGCCCTTCGCGTGTTCGCAGATTATCGAGCTGCGTAGTACTCGACGACGAGCTGGACGTCGCAGACCACGGGAACCTCGGCGCGCTTGGGGCGACGCACGAGACGGGCCTGGAGCTTGTCGAGCTCGACCTCGAGGTAGCCCGGAACGGGCGGCAGGACCTCGGCGTGACCGCCGAGCGCTGCGACCTGGAAGGGCTCGATGCCCTCGCTCTTGGCCTTGACGTGGATGAGCTGACCCGGCTTCACGCGGAACGACGGGCGGTCGACGAGCTGGCCGTCCACGAGGATGTGGCGGTGCACGACGAGCTGGCGCGCCTGCGCGGTGGTGCGGGCGAAGCCGGCGCGCAGGACGAGGGCGTCCAGACGCATCTCGAGCTGCTCGACGAGGTTCTCACCCGTCAGGCCCTGGGTGCGGCGGGCCTCGTTGAACTGGATGCGCAGCTGCTTCTCGCGGATGCCGTACTGCTCGCGCAGACGCTGCTTCTCGCGGAGGCGGACGGCGTAGTCGCTGTCCTGCTTGCGCTTGGTGCGGCCGTGCTCACCCGGCGCGTAGGGGCGCTTCTCGAGGTACTTGGCTGCCTTGGGGGTCAGCGCGACGCCGAGGGCGCGGGAGAGACGGACCTTGCGGCGGTCCTGGGACTTCGTTGCCACGAAGTGTTCCTTTCGATGACGCGGCCGTGTCTTTCACGGCTCGCGGGCGTATCGCCCTGTCTTCGCCCTGTCCGGACTGCACGCCGGGGCATGCCGGGAGGTGGTTCAAGAAGAAAGGGGATGCCCGAAAACTGCGTTTCGAGCCGCTCAAGCTTATCAGACGGGCCGAGGGACCCTCAGGAGAGGGCGACGACCAGCGTCGCTGCGGCGAGGACGGCGCACACGGGCGTCATCGTGAGCCGCTCGGCGCGACTGCGGGAGATGGCGTTCATGACGATCCCGAGGGTGAAGTAGGCGAAGAGCACCCACGTCAGGATGCGGATCACCTGGCTGTCGCCGCCTGGCAGGGTCCCGGCGCGGCTGAGCAGCACGGCGGCGAATCCCGCGTAGAGCACGACGGACGCCGCGCTGGCGATGCGCAGCCGGCGCGGCAGCACGCGATGCGCCCCACCCCACACGAGCCTCCCCCACGGTGCACCTGCGGCCACGCAGATCTGGAGCACCGCGAGGGCGCCGAGCACGGCGCACGCGACGACGACGGCGAAGGCCACGAGGGCGCTCATGCCTGCTCCCCCACCTCGTCGATCCACTCGCGCATGAGCGCGTGCGAGCGCAGCCCGTAGTCGAGGGTCGCCCGCTGGAACGCGAAGATCTGCCGCGAGGCGTCGTCGAGGTCCGCCGCCCGAGCGTCGACGTCGGTCGCCAGCGCCTCGAGCGCCGCGCGGGAGCCGTCGATGTGATCACGGATGCTGCGGATCGCCTCCGACCGGTCCCCCGGCGCGTCGAGCCGGCCGAGCAGGTAGACCTTCGCGAGGGCGGTGGTCTCCGCATCTGTGCTGCCGGCGATCGGCGCCCGCATCCACGCGCGCCACCGTTCGCGCCCCTGGTCGGTGATCGCGTGGACCTTCCGGCCGCGGCGGCTGCCGTCCGCCTCGGCGACGACGACGGAGCCGTTCTCCGCGAGGTGCTGCAGGGCGCGCTGGATGCTGCCGGAGCTCGCGCTGTAGAACAGCGAGATCCCGGCGGCGAACCGCTTCTGGACGTCGTAGAGCGACAAGGGGCCGCCGAGCAGCAGACCGAGGATCACGAACCGCATGCGGCGCCTCCTGATGCGACGTGGGAGATATCCCTCTGAGGGATGTCAATCTACCTCTGAGGGATATCGCACGTCAACGCGCGGGGCGTCAGCCGCCGTCGAGGATGCGACGGATCTTCTCGAGGCGGGCCTGCACGTCGCGCTCGGCGCCGAGCGCCTTGGGCTGGTAGTAGCGCCGGCCGCGCAGTTCGTCGGGAAGGTACTGCTGCGCGGCGATGCCGATCTCGGCGTCGTGCGGGTACACGTACCCCTTGCCGTGGCCCAGGCGCTTCGCGCCCGGGTAGTGCGCGTCGCGCAGGTGGATCGGCACGCGGCCGAAGCCGCCCGAGCGCACGTCGGCGATTGCCGCGTCGATCGCCAGATAGGCGGCGTTCGACTTCGCCGTCGTCGCGAGATAGACGGTCGCCTCCGCGAGCGGGATCCGGCCCTCCGGCATGCCGATGAACTGCACCGCGTCTGCGGCGGCCACCGCGATCGGCAGCGCCTGCGGGTCGGCGAGTCCGATGTCCTCCGCAGCCGAGATGATGAGACGCCGCGCGATGAAGCGCGGGTCCTCCCCAGCCTCGATCATGCGCGCGAGGTAGTGGATGGCCGCATCCACGTCCGATCCGCGGATCGACTTGATGAACGCGCTGATGACGTCGTAGTGCTCGTCGCCCTGGCGGTCGTAGCGCAGCAGCGCGCGATCGACAGCCTGCGCGACGTTGTCGGCCGAGATCGCGGGGATCGCCGCGTCGTCGCCGAGTTCGTCGTCATCGTCGGGAAGGGCGAGGGATGCTGCGGCCTCGAGTGCCGTGAGCGCCCGGCGCGCGTCGCCCGAAGCGAGACGCACGAGCGCCGCGCGGGCCTCGTCGCCGAGCGCGACCGCGCCCGCGAGGCCCCGGGCATCCGTCACCGCACGGTCGAGGAGCATGCCGAGGTCTTCGTCGGTCAGCGGCTTGAGGGTCAGCAGCAGCGACCGCGACAGGAGCGGCGAGATCACCGAGAATGAGGGGTTCTCGGTCGTCGCCGCGATGAGCACGACCCAGCCGTTCTCGACGCCGGGCAGCAGGGCGTCCTGCTGGGCCTTCGTGAAGCGATGGATCTCGTCGAGGAAGAGGATCGTCGACTGGCCGTACAGGTCGCGCTGGGTCAGCGCCTCTTGCATGACCTCGCGCACGTCGCGCACACCGGCGGTGACGGCCGAGAGCTCCACGAACCGCCGGCCGGACGAGCGGGCGATCGCCTGGGCGAGCGTGGTCTTGCCGGTGCCCGGAGGCCCCCACAGGATGACCGATGTCGCGGCGCGGGCCGCGGCATCCGGATTCGCGAGTGTCACCAGCGGCGACCCCGCCCGCAGCAGGTGCGACTGGCCGGCGACCTCGTCGAGAGAGGTCGGCCGCATGCGCACGGCGAGAGGCGTCAGCCCCTGGAAGAGCGCAGTCGGACCCGTCACCACACCAGGCTAACCCGCACCCGCGACACGGGTCCTCGTGGTTTGGCCGCCGCGGTGCAGGCCCGTAGGATCAAGCCGCCCGGGCGCTGCCTGGCACGGGGCGCACGCGCCCGACACGAACGGAACGAGGAGGTCACGTGGCGACCGGTGGCAAGGACCGCGACGCGCGGGCGGCGAGGGAGCGCTCACGGCTGTACGAGGCGCGACGTCAGTTCCACGACGGCCAGGCTCACCGTCGCACGCGCGACAATCTGATCGCCGGCATCGTCGGCGGCCTGCTCGTTCTCGGCCTGATCGGCGCGCAGACGCTCTACTTCGTCGCCGGCCCCGGTGCCCCCGAGCCCTCCCCGTCGTCGACTCCGGCTCCGACCGCGACGACGCCCGAGCCGGCCCCGTCCGAGACGACCGTGCCGGAACCGTCCGCGACGCCCGCGCCGACCCCCTGACATCCGGCGTCTCACGGGAGAACTGCACCTCGGGCGGGGCATCCGCCGTACTAGGCTGTGAGCCGTCCTACTCCCTACAGACGGCGCGAGCCGCGATGAGGTGCAACACGTGACTGCCGCAGCAGACTTCCAGCCCGAGACCGACGCCCCCGAGACCACCGGGGCCGACGACAACGACACCCAGGCCGTCGCCGACGCCGCCACCGCGGCGGATGTCGCGACCGACGCCGACGCCGCGTCCCCTGAGGCATCCGCGCCCGACGACGACGCTCCGGCAGATGCCGACGATGCCACCGGGTCCGAGCGGCCGTCGCCCGACGCCCCGGCCGAGGAGTCCGCTCCCGCGGACGTCGAGGTCGAGGTCGTCGAGATCGACGTGGTCGAGGTCGTCGAGGTCGTCGAGGACTCCGAGGTCGTCGCCGTCGAGGTGGTCGGCGTCGCCGAAGTCGTGGAAGACGGTGACGTCGTCGCGGTCGAGGTCGTGGATGTCGTCGTCGAGACCGCGCCGTCCGCCGACGAGCCGTGGGGCCGCGTCGACGAGGACGGCACCGTCTCGGTCCGCGAGGCCGACGGCTGGCGCGTGGTCGGGCAGTACCCCGACGGCTCCGCCGAAGAGGCCCTCGCGTACTTCGAGCGCAAGTACACCGATCTCGCGAGCGAGGTGACGCTCCTCGAGGTGCGCCACCGCCGGGGCGGCGCGTCGGCATCCGATCTGCGCTCGACCGCTCGCACCATCAACGGGAAGCTCGACGGCGCCGCCGCCGTGGGCGACCTCGCGAGCCTCGTGGCCCGCGTCGCCGCGCTCACCGAGACGCTCGCCGCCGAGTCCGCGACCGAGGCCGTGGCCGCCCGCGAAGCGGTCGACGACGCGGTCAAGGCGCGCACCGAGCTCGTCGAGAAGGCCGAGGCCCTCGCCGCGCGTGATCCGCGCACCGTGCAGTGGAAGCAGGCCACGGCCGATCTCAACTCGCTCTTCGACCAGTGGCAGTCACAGCAGCAGAACGGCCCGCGCCTGCCGAAGTCGACGGCCCAGCAGCTCTGGAAGCGGTTCCGCGATGCACGCGCCACCGTCGACAAGCACCGCCGCGCGTTCTACGCCGAGCTCGACGAAGCGCACAAGGGCGTCCGCGACCGCAAGACGCGCCTCGTCGAGAAGGCCGAGGCCCTCGCGCCCAAGGGCGAGGACGGCATCCCCGCGTACCGCGAGCTGCTCGACCAGTGGAAGACGGCCGGGCGCGCGGGCAAGAAGGTCGACGACGCGCTCTGGGCGCGCTTCAAGGCCGCCGGCGACGCCCTCTACGGTGCGCGGATCGAGCGCGAAGCGGCGGATGCCGAAGCCTCGCGCGAGAAGATCGATCTCAAGCGTGCGCTTCTCGACGAGGCCAAGGTCGTCGGCGACGAGCGCGACATCACGAAGGCTCGCTCGATCCTCACCAGCATCCAGCGCCGCTGGGACGAGATCGGCCGCATCTTCCCGCGCGACACGGAGCGCTCGCTCGACGACGAGCTGCGTCGCGTCGAGAACGCGCTGCGCTCGCGCGAGGACGCCGACTGGAAGCGGAACGACCCCGAGCAGAAGGCGCGCGCGAACGACATGACGCGCCAGCTCAACGACGCGATCCAGAAGCTCGAGGACGAGCTCGAGGTCGCCAAGAAGTCGGGCGACAAGAAGGCCATCGCGAACGCGACCGACGCCCTCGAGGCCCGTCGCACGTGGCTGAAGGCGCTCGGCGGCTGATCCGTCCCGCCTGAGTTCACGAACCCGGTCGTCGCGTACGCGGCGGCCGGGTTCTCCACAACCCGGGGACGAGGCATCCGTCTCCCGTCCGGAGTGCGACAGACTGCCTGCGTGGGATCGCCCTTCCTCTACTTCGCCGACGAGCGGCTCTCGCACGCCGAGCTCACGGCCGCCTGCCTCGACGGCGACCTCGTCGCCCTCGGTGACGCGTACATCCCCGCCGATGCCGTCGAGACGGCGGCGCTCCGCGCAGGGTCGCTCGCCGAGACGCTGGGCGACACGCTCGCGGCGACCCACCTGTCGGCGGCCTGGGTGCACGGGGCACTCGACCTGCCGCCGTCGCGGCATGCGGTGCAGCGCGCGGTGCCGCGGCGCCTGCACGTCCTGCCGGACCGCCGGCTGGTCTACCGCGACGTGCAGGTGCCTCCCAGCGACCTGCAGCTGGTCGGGGGCGTGCTCGTCACGAGCCCCGAGCGCACGCTCACCGACCTCGCGCGCGTGGGCGACGACGAGCACATCGCGGCCGCGCGGCTTCTCGCGGACATCGAATCGGATGCTGCGGCCCGCGCGATCGCGCGGCTCGAGGCGGGGTCGCTCCCCCACAAGCGCTCGGCGCTCGCGTGCCTCCGGTCGATCGTGGCCGCGGGTCAGGACGACGTGACGCGGTAGACGTCGTAGACGGCGTCGATGCGCCGCACGGCGTTGAGCACGCGGTCGAGGTGGACGATGTCGCCCATCTCGAAGACGAAGCGGCTGAGCGCCAGACGGTCGTTCGAGGTCGAGACCGTCGCCGAGAGGATGTTGACGTGGTGCTCGCTCAGGACGCGCGTGACGTCGCTGAGAAGACCCGAGCGGTCGAGCGCCTCGACCTGGATCTGCACCAGGAAGATGCTCTTCGTCGTGGGCGCCCATTCGACGTCGATGAGGCGCTCCGGGTCCTGCATGAGGGACTTCACGTTCGTGCAGTCGGCGCGGTGCACCGAGACACCGCTGCCGCGCGTGACGAACCCGACGATCTGGTCACCGGGCACCGGCGTGCAGCACTTCGCGAGCTTGACGAGGATGTCAGGGGCGCCGCGCACGAGGACGCCCGAGTCGCCGTTGCGCGCGGCCCGGGCCCGGCCCACGACCGGCAGGTCGATCGGGCCGGTGGTGGTGTCATTGGCCGCGACGAGGGCGGTGACCTTCTCGAGGACGGACTGGGTCGAGACGTGTCCCTCGCCGACGGCGGCGTACAGCGCCGACACGTCTTCGTAGCGCAGCTGATGGGCGACCTCGGTGAAGGAGTCCTGGCTCATCAGGCGCTGCAGCGGCAGGTTCTGCCGGCGCATCGCGCGGGCGATGGACTCCTTGCCCTGCTCGATGGCCTCTTCGCGGCGCTCCTTCGTGAACCAGCCGCGGATCTTGTTGCGCGCGCGGGTGCTGCGCACGAACCCGAGCCAGTCCTGGCTGGGGCCGGCGTCGGGGTTCTTCGACGTGAACACCTCGACGACGTCGCCGCTCTTGAGCTCGGACTCGAGCGGCACGAGCCGCCCGTTGACCTTCGCACCCATCGTGCGGTGGCCGACCTCGGTGTGCACGGCGTACGCGAAGTCGACGGGGGTCGCCCCCGAGGGCAGGCCGATGACGCGGCCCTTCGGCGTGAAGACGTAGACCTCTTTCGCGCCGATCTCGAACCGCAGCGAATCGAGGAACTCGCCCGGGTCGGCGGTCTCGGCCTGCCAGTCGGAGATGTGCGCGAGCCACGCCATGTCGGTGTCGACGGACTTGGAGTCCGCCTTGCCGCCGTTCATCTGCTCTTTGTACTTCCAGTGGGCCGCGACGCCGTACTCCGCCTGCTGGTGCATCTCATGCGTGCGGATCTGGATCTCGACGGTGCGGCCGCCCGGGCCGATCACGGTCGTGTGCAGCGACTGGTAGAGGTTGAACTTCGGGGTCGCGATGTAGTCCTTGAAGCGCCCGGGAAGCGGCGTCCAGCGTGCGTGGATCGCGCCCAGGACGGCGTAGCAGTCGCGCACGCTGCCGACGAGCACGCGGATGCCGATGAGGTCGTAGATGTCGTCGAACTCGCGGCCGCGGACCACCATCTTCTGGTACACGGAGTACAGCTGCTTGGGCCGGCCCATCACGCGGCCGCGGATGCGGAGCTCGCGCAGGTCGCTGTCGACCGCGTCGATGACGTTCTGCACGTACTGCTCGCGCTGCGGCGTGCGCTGCTTCACGAGGCTGTCGATCTCGGCGTACAGCTTCGGGTGGAGCACGGCGAACGACAGGTCCTCGAGTTCGGACTTGATCGCCTGGATGCCGAGCCGGTGTGCGAGCGGCGCGTAGATCTCGAGCGTCTCGGTCGCCTTCTTGCGCGACTTCTCGGGCGGCACGAAGCCCCATGTGCGGGCGTTGTGCAGCCGGTCGGCGAGTTTGATGAGCAGCACGCGGATGTCGCGCGACATCGCGACGATCATCTTGCGGACGGTCTCGGCCTGCGCGCTCTCGCCGTACTTGACCTTGTCGAGCTTGGTCACGCCGTCGACGAGCATGGCGACCTCGTCGCCGAACTCGCTCGTGAGCATCTCGAGCGAGTACTCGGTGTCCTCCACGGTGTCGTGCAGGAGCGCGGCGGCGATCGCGCGCGGCCCGAGCCCGAGATCCGCGAGGATCTGCGCCACGGCCAGCGGGTGCGTGATGTACGGCTCGCCGCTCTGACGCAGCTGCCCGGTGTGCGCGGTCTCGGCGACCGAGTAGGCGCGTTCGACGATCGACAGATCGCCCTTCGGATGGTGCGTGCGCACCGTCCGAAGCAGCTGTTCGACGTCGTCGCGGCGGGCGGACCTCGAGAAGATCCGAGGGACCAGACGCCGGAGGGACGAGGACTGGGCGGGGGGGACGGTCTCGGTCACTCGTTCCCCTCCCCTCCGCCGGACCTCACAATCCTACGCCCGCGCGGCGAGCCCTCAGGCCGGGGTGCCCGCCAGCTCGCGCGCCGCCACGACGCGCGCGTCGCGCGTCTTGATGGCCGGCTCGTTCTCACGCAGGAGCGAGTACAGCGGCGCTGCGACGAAGATCGTCGAGTACGCGGCCACGATCGTTCCCACGAAGATCGACAGCGAGAGGTCGGTGAGCGTCTGCGCGCCGGCCCAGATGACGCCGATGATCAGGATCGCACCGGTCGGCAGGATCGCGACGACTGTCGTGTTGATCGAGCGCACGAGCGTCTGGTTCACCGCGAGGTTGACCGATTCACCGAACGTGCGCCCTGACACTTCGCCGTCTTCGCTCGTATTCTCCCTGATCTTGTCGAAGACGACTGTCGTGTCGTACAACGCGTACGACAGGATCGTCAGGAAGCCGATCACCGCCGCAGGCGAGATCTCGAAGCCGAACAGCGCGTAGATGCCGATCGTGATGATGAGCACGTCCACGAGGCCGATGATCGCCGAGAGCGACATCTTCCAGGTGCGGAAGTACAGCGCCAGGATGATCGCCGTCAGCGCCAGGAAGATCGCGAGGCCCCACAGTGACTGGCGCGTGACGTCGGCTCCCCAGCTGGGCCCGATGAACGCGTAGCTGACTTCGCTCTCGGGCACGTTGTAGGTGTCGGCGAGGGCCGCCGAGATCTCGCGGCTCTCGGCATCCGTCACCTGGTCGGTCTGGACGCGCACCGCGTCATCGCCGATCGTGACGACCTTGGTCGTCGCTTCCGGGACGACCGAGTGGACGGCGTCGGTGGCGAGCGACTGGTCGATGGGCGCGGCGACACCGCTGACCGTGAACTGCGATCCGCCCGTGAACTCGATCGAGAACTGGATGGGGCGCAGGAGCGGCACGAGCGCCGAGCCGAGCACGAGGATCGCGGCGATGAGGAACCACAGGCGTCGGCGGCCGACGAAGGGGAACGACGTCTTGCCGGTGTAGAGGTCGTTGCCGAACTGGCTCATGGAGCGCATCATTCGTCTCCCTCCTTGGGCGTCGTGCCGGGTTTCGCGCTGTCGGCGGCCGCGAGCTCCGCCTGCTTGCGCTCGGCGATGGTCTGGCGACGCGCGGCTTCACCGCGGGACTTGGCGTTGCGGCGACCTGCGGCGCCGGTGGCGAGCACCGGGTCGCGGAACTGCGCGCGCCCGCGATAGACCGCACCGAGCGCGGTGGGGTCGAGACCGGACAGCGGATGCCCCGACCCGAAGAAGCGCGTGCGCGCCAGGAGCTGCAGCACGGGGTGGGTGAACAGGATGAAGATCAGCACGTCGATCGCGGTCGTGAGGCCGAGGGTGAAGGCGAAGCCCTTCACCGTCGAGTCCGCGAGGATGTACAGCACGACGGCCGCGAGGATGTTGATCGACTTCGAGATGTAGATAGTCCGCTTCGCCCGGCCCCAGCCGTCCTCGACGGCGGCGGTGATCGACTTTCCGTCGCGCAGCTCGTCTCGGATGCGTTCGAAGTAGACGATGAACGAGTCGGCCGTGAAGCCGATGGTCACGATCAGGCCCGCGACACCGGCGAGCGAGAGGCGGAAGCCCATGCGCCACGCCAGGATGCACAGCGTGACGTACGTGAGCACCGCCATCACCGCGAGCGAGGCGATGATGATGAAGCCCAGCGCGCGGTAGATGATCAGCGAGTAGATCGCGACCAGGATCAGACCGATCAGACCGGCGATGAGGCCGATCTGCAGCTGCTGCGAACCGAGCGTCGCGGAGATCGAGTTCGAGCTCTCCACCGTGAAGCTCAGCGGCAGTGCGCCGTACTTGAGCTGGTCGGCGAGAACCTTCGCGGACTCCTGCGTGAAGCTGCCCGTGATGCTCGGCTTGCCGTCGAGGATCACGCCGTTCATCGACGGTGCCGACAGGACGTAGCCGTCGAGCACGAAGGCGAACTGGTTCAGCGGCGCCTGCGCGCCGTACAGGCGCTGGCTGATCTCACCGAACGTCTGGGTGCCCTCGGAATCGAACGAGAGGTTGACCGCCCACAGGCCGTTGTTCTGCTGCAGGCCGAAGGTGGCGTCGTCGATCGACGAGCCGTCGAGCTCGACCGGGCCGAGGATGTACTTGACCGTGCCGTCGGCGTCACACGTGATGAGCGGCTCGTCGGCCGGCGCGTTGGCGGGGTCGTTGGCCGGATCGGCGCAGTCGTACGCCTGGAACTCGGCCTGCAGGGCCGGCGTGATCCACGCGAGGTCGCTGCCGTTCGTCGGCGACGTGGTGGGCGTCGCCTGCAGCGACGGGTCGGGCGTGGGGTAGGGCGTGGTCTTGCCGTCGTCTCCCACGAACGTGTTGGCAGGCGCGCCCGCGTAGAGGACGGCGCGGAGCTGGAGCTGCGCCGAGGCCTCGATGCGGTTGCGGGTCTCCTCGTCGGCCTGACCGGGGATCTGCACCACGATCTGGTTGCCGCCCTGGGTGGTGACGTCGGCCTCGCCGACGCCCGAGGCGTCGACGCGCTGGCGGATGATCGTCACGGCCTGCTGCATCTGCTCGGTCGACGGGTCGGCGCCGTCCTCGGTCTGCGCCTCGAGGACGATCTGCGTGCCGCCCTGGAGATCGAGCGCGAGCGCCGGGGTCCACGAGCTCTGCCCGAACACGTACACGCCGAGCGCGTTGATGCCGAACAGGAGCGCCGTGATCGCGAGGAGTCCGGTCAGCGCGCGCCATGCATGCCGGACGGGGGTGGAAGTCGCCACGTCTTTGCTTTCTTGAGAGCCCGAACGGGCGAACGGAGGGGCGTCAGCCCTGCGACTTGGGGCCGGTCTCGGCGTCGGGGTCGGTCTTCTCCTTGCCCGCGGCGCTGATCTGGTCGTCGCTGATGGACGTGATGTCGCCGTTGGCCACACCCTCGGCGTACTCGGCGTGGCTCTCTTCGGCGGCGAGGTACTCGTCCTCGGTGACCGCGTGCTCGCCGGGGTTCACGACGCGGAGGATCGCCTGGCTGTGCACCTTGATCTCGACGCCAGGGGCGAGCTCGACGATCGCGGGCTGGTCGAGGTTCTCGGCGTCGTAGGAGATGATCGTGCCGTACAGGCCGCCCTGGAGCAGCACCTCCGAGCCGGGAACGGTCTGACGCGCCTTCTCCTCCTGCTCGGCCTTCTGCTTCTGCATGCGACGACGGGAGCTCCAGAACATGAAGACGAGGAGAACGACCAGCAGAATGATCAGGCCGTAGTTGCTCAGGAAGTCCATGGAGCGGAAGCACCTTTCGGGTCAGGCAGGCGCCGGGGCGGCGCTGCCTTGCAGGGAGGGATGGGTGTGAACCTCCAGCGATTATAGGTCATCGAATCCCAGCACCGAGTCGGCCTGCGGCACCCCCAGGTGGGCGTAGGCGTCGGGCATGGCGATGCGTCCGCGGGGGGTGCGGCCCATGAAGCCGATGCGCACGAGGTACGGCTCGACCACCGACTCGATGGTGTCGGGCTCTTCGCCCACGGCGACGGCGAGCGTGCTGAGTCCCACCGGCCCGCCGCGGAAGCGCCGCACCAGCATGTCGAGCACTGCGCGGTCGAGCCGGTCGAGCCCGATCCGGTCCACGTCGTAGAGGTCGAGCGCGGCGTCGACCGCCGCGATGTCGGCGCCGGTGCGGCCGTGGACGACGAGGTAGTCGCGTACGCGCCGCAGCAGGCGGTTCGCGATGCGGGGTGTCCCCCGTGAGCGCCGGGCGATCTCGGCCCGCGCCGCGGGCGGCAGCGAGACGCCCAGCATGACGGCGGAGCGCTCGATCACCCGCTCGAGCTCTTCGGGCTCGTAGTACTCGAGGTGCGCGGTGAAGCCGAAGCGGTCGCGCAGCGGATTGGGCAGGAGGCCCGACCGCGTCGTCGCGCCCACGAGGGTGAACGGCGACAGATCGAGCGGGATGCTGGTCGCACCGGCGCCCTTGCCCACCATGATGTCGATGCGGAAATCCTCCATGGCGAGGTACAGCATCTCTTCCGCGGAGCGCGCCATGCGGTGCACCTCGTCGATGAAGAGGACCTCGCCCGGCGTGAGGCTCGACAGCAGCGCGGCGAGGTCGCCCGCGTGCTGGATGGCGGGGCCGCTGGACAGTCGCAGCGGGCGCCCGCTCTCGTAGGCGACGATCATCGCGAGCGTCGTCTTGCCGAGTCCCGGCGGACCCGACAGGAGGATGTGGTCGGCCGGGCGCTGCTGGATGCGCGCCGCGTCGAGCAGCAGCTGCATCTGACCGCGCACCTTCTGCTGGCCGACGAACTCCGCGAGCGACGTCGGGCGCAGCGCACCCTCGATCGCGAGCTCGGACTCGTCGACGGGCTCCTCGGCTTCGCGCACGTCAGCCACTCACGGTCTCCTTCCGGGCGGGGCCGAGGGTCGCGAGCGTGAGGCGCAGCAGCGCCGGCACCGACCCCCGATCCTGCTCGGGCGCGTCGGCGGCCACGGTCTCGACGGCGTCCACGGCGACCCGCTCGGACCAGCCGAGACCCACGAGGGCCTGCACGACCTGTGCCGGGATCGCGGCGGAGGCTGCGGCATCCGTCCCTGCAGAACCCGTGGGGCGTGTCACCGCGATCTTGCCGGCGAGCTGCACCACGATGAGCTTCGCCGTCTTCGGGCCGATGCCCGAGACGCGGCGGAAGGGGGCGTCGTCGTCCGCCGAGACGGCGTCGGCGATCTGCGGCACCGTCAGCGTCGCGAGCACGCCGAGTGCCGACTTCGGCCCCACGCCGGTGACGCCGAGCAGCTGGCCGAACACGACGAGCTCTTCTCGCGACTCGAAGCCGAACAGCGACAGCGCGTCCTCCCGGACGATGAGAGTGGTGTGGAGGGTGACGGTGTCGCCCAGGTGCGTGGTGCGGGCGACCTGGGGCGTCACGGCGACGTGGAGGCCGACTCCCCCGACCTCGACGACGACCGCATCCGCATCGACGTGCACGGCGGTGCCGCGGACTGAGGAGATCATGCGTCGAGCCTACGCGGCGGTTCGGACGTTTGTTCGAGCGACACGCACGGCCGTGCCGGGCTTCATCGCCGGGCGAGTCGCTCCGCGTCGGCCCACGCGCGCTGCGCGGGAGTGAGCGGGCCGGATGCGGCGGCACGGGCCGGTGCGCCGCGCCATGCGTGGCACAGCGCGAGGGCGAGGGCATCCGCCGCGTCGGCGGGTTTCGGCAGCTCGTCGAGCCGGAGCACGCGCGCCACCATGGTCTGCACCTGGCGTTTGTCGGCGTTGCCGTACCCCGTGATGGCCGCCTTCACCTCGGACGGGGTGTGCGTGGCCGCCGCGAGCCCGCGCTCGCCCGCGACGAGCAGGGCGATGCCGCTGGCCTGCGCGGTGCCCATCACGGTGGCGCGGTTGTGCTGCGCGAAGACCCGCTCCACCGCGACCACATCGGGTTCATGCGCGTCCACCACGGCGCGCAGCCCGGTCGCGATGAGCGCGAGCCGCTCCTCGATCGGCATCGCCGGATCGGAGCGCACGACGCCCACATGCACGAGCACCGCCGAGCGGTCGAGTGCCACGTCCACGACGCCGACACCGCAGCGCGTCAGGCCCGGATCGATTCCGAGCACGCGCAGACGACCGCGGGAGGATGCCACTCCCCCACGCTAGGCGAGGAGGACGGATGCTGCGGCCAGGCGCGCCCGGCCGCGGCATCCGTCCTCCGCTCCGAGGTCAGTCCTCGTCGTTCTCGAGCTCGGCCTGCACCTCGGCGGTGAGGTCGAAGTTGCTGTAGACGTTCTGGACGTCGTCGCTGTCTTCGAGGGCGTCGATGAGACGGAAGACCTTGCGGGCCGTGTCGGCGTCGACCTCGACCTTGAGGTTGGGGACGAACTCGACGTCGGCCGACTCGTACTCGATGCCCGCGTCCTGGAGGGCGGAGCGCACCGTCACGAGGTCGGTCGCCTCGGTGATGACCTCGAAGCCCTGCGCGTGCGGCTCGACCTCTTCGGCGCCGGCCTCGAGGACCGCGAGCATGACGTCGTCCTCGCTGGTGCCCTCGCCGCCGACGACGATGACGCCCTTGCGGGTGAAGTTGTACGCGACGCTGCCCGGGTCGGCCAGCGTGCCGCCGTTGCGGGTGAGCGCGGTGCGCACCTCCGCCGCGGCGCGGTTCTTGTTGTCGGTCAGACACTCGATCATGAGGGCGACGCCGTTGGGGCCGTACCCCTCGTACATGATCGAGGCGTACTCGACCGACTCGCCGCCGATGCCGGCGCCGCGCTTGATGGCGCGGTCGATGTTGTCCTTCGGGACCGACGTCTTCTTCGCCTTGAGCACGGCGTCGAACAGGGTCGGGTTGCCCTGCAGGTCGGGCCCGCCGAGCTTGGCGGCGACCTCGATGTTCTTGATGAGCTTGGCCCACGACTTCGCACGGCGCGCGTCGATGACGGCCTTCTTGTGCTTGGTCGTCGCCCATTTGGAATGCCCGGACATGGTCCTCCTGTATTCACGCTCGTCGGGTGCGGGCGCCTGAACGCCTCGTCCGACGGACTAGTTTATCCCCGCGCTACAGCGCGAACTCGAAGCCGAACCGCGACGACAGCAGCGCCACCAGGTCGCGCGGGACCTTCGTGAGGTATGCGGGAGCCGGTGCGAGCGTCTCGGCCGTGCCGATGAAGGGGAAGTAGACGGGGCCCTCGGTGAGCTCCTCCACCCGGTCGCGCACCGACACGATCTCGCTGCCGACGCGGCGCAGGCTCAGCAGGGTGATCGGCGAGGCGAGCCGCAGCGTGTCGCTGATCGGCATGCGCCAATGCGGAAGGTCGTCGCCGCGGCGATCGCGGGTCTCCTCCCCCAGCGGGCCGAGCACACGGCCCCACGCGGCGATGCCGGGGACCGGCAGCGTGCGATCCCACACGAACAGGGTGTCGCCCGGCTCGGTGAAGCCGACGAGCTCGTGCGACCATTCGAACCGGCGCTCGTCCTGGGCCTTCGGGGCCGAGAGGGCGTCGCCGACGATGCCGCGCGACGGGGCGATCATCCAGTACCGCTCCTCGGGGTGCTCGCGCCACCAGTCGTTGATCGTCATGCTGCAGAACCTACCCCGGTGGGTCTCCTGCGTCCCGTCACCGCACGCGATCGCGGACCATGTCGAGGAACAGCCGGTGGAAGCGGTGCTCGCCCGTGACCTCGGGGTGGAACGAGGTGCCCAGCAGGGAGCCCTGCCGGACGGCGACGACGCGGCCGTCCTCGAGGACGGCGAGCCGCTCCACGCCCTCGCCCGACTCCTCGACGAGGGGCGCGCGGATGAAGACCGCATGCACGGGCGGATCCCCGAGCGCCGCGATGTCGAGGTCCACCTCGAACGAGTCCACCTGGCTGCCGAAGGCGTTGCGGCGCACGGTGACGTCGAGGCCGCCGAAGGTCTGCTGGCCCTCGATGCCGTCGGTGATGCGGTCGGCGAGCAGGATGAGGCCCGCGCACGTGCCGTACACCGGCATGCCGTCGGCGATCGCGGCCCGCACCGGCTCGCGCATGCCGAACGCGCGCGAGAGCTTGTCGATCACGCTGGACTCGCCGCCCGGGAGCACGAGGCCGTCGACGGCGGCGAGCTCCTCGGGGCGGCGGACCTTCGTGACCTCGGCGCCCAGGTCCGTGAGCACGCGCACGTGCTCACGGACGTCGCCCTGCAGCGCCAGGACGCCGACGCGCGGCGCCGTCGTCGTCACCAGCCGCGCTCGGCGAGACGGTGCGGCGCGGGGAGATCGGCGACGTTGATGCCGACCATGGCCTCGCCGAGCCCGCGCGACACCTCCGCGATCACCTTGGGGTCGTCGTAGAACGTCGTCGCCTTCACGATGGCCGCGGCGCGCTGGGCGGGGTTGCCGGACTTGAAGATGCCCGAGCCGACGAACACGCCGTCGGCGCCCATCTGCATCATCATCGCGGCATCGGCGGGAGTGGCGACGCCGCCCGCGACGAAGAGCACGACGGGGAGCTTGCCGGTCTCGGCGATCTCGGCGACGAGGTCGTACGGCGCCTGCAGCTCCTTCGCGGCGACGTAGAGCTCGTCCTTCGTCATGGAGCGCAGCACGTTGATCTCGCTCGTGATCTTGCGGATGTGCTTGGTGGCCTCCGACACGTCGCCGGTGCCCGCCTCGCCCTTCGAGCGGATCATCGCCGCGCCCTCGTTGATGCGTCGCAGTGCCTCGCCCAGGTTGGTGGCGCCGCACACGAACGGCACCGTGAAGTTCCACTTGTCGATGTGGTTCACGTAGTCGGCGGGCGAGAGCACCTCGGACTCGTCGATGTAGTCGACTCCGAGCTCCTGCAGCACCTGCGCCTCGACGAAGTGGCCGATGCGCGCCTTCGCCATCACCGGGATGGAGACGGCCTCGATGATGCCGTCGATCATGTCGGGGTCGCTCATGCGCGAGACACCGCCCTGCGCGCGGATGTCGGCGGGCACGCGCTCGAGCGCCATGACGGCGACGGCGCCGGCGTCTTCGGCGATCTTCGCCTGGTCGGCGGTGACGACGTCCATGATGACGCCGCCCTTGAGCATCTCGGCGAGGCCGCGCTTGACGCGGTCGGTTCCCGTGTCGGCAGTGGTCACGAGCTTTCCCTTCGATCGGAGCGCGGACGCGCAACGGGTGAGGACAATGCGGGTATTGGCCTAGGCCAAAAGATAGCATGGGCTGGGCCGTACACTCGGCGGGGCAGGACGTCACGGAAGGGCGGGCATGGACCTCGACATCAGCGGGCGATCCGCCTCCGAGATCGCCGAGAGCCTGCGGGCCCGCATCGAGCGCGGCGAGCTGCATCCCGGCGACATCCTGCCGCCGGTTCGCACCCTCGCCGACGATCTCGGCGTCAACCGCAACACGGTCGTCGCGGCGTACCGCCAGCTCACCCAGGCCGGCGTCATCGTCACGCGCGGAAGGGGTGGCACGCGCGTCGCCGACCTCTCCCCCGTCGCGCAGGAGGGCTTCGCCGCCGGCAGCGTCCTGCGCGACGTCGGCACCGGCAACCCCGACCCCGCGCTCATCCCCGATCTGTCGGGTGCGCTGGCGACGATGGCGGGCCGGCCGGTGCTGTACGGCGAACCCGTCATCGACCCCGGGCTCGAGCGCTGGGCGCTCGCGTGGATGCGAGAAGGGCTGGCGCCCGCCGCCGACCTGCGGCTCACCATCACCAGCGGCGCCGCCGACGCGGTCGAGCGGCTGCTCGCCCAGGCGCTCACCCGCGACGACGCCGTCGCACTCGAGGACCCGTGCTTCCTCACCAGCATCCACACCGTGAGGATCGGCGGCTATCGCCCCGTGCCGGTTCCCGTCGACGACGAGGGCATGACCGTCGAGGGACTGCGCGCAGCGCTCGAACAGGGCGTGCGCGCGGTCGTCCACACGCCGCGGGCGCAGAACCCGACGGGTGCCAGCCTGTCGGCGCGCCGTGCCGAGGAGCTGCGGGCCGTGCTCAGCGATCACCCCTATGTGCTCGTGATCGAGGACGACCATTTCTCGCTCCTGTCGCGGCGGCCGTTCCACTCGCTGATCGCTCCCGCTCACCGCCGCTGGGCGCTCGTGAGGTCGGTGTCGAAGTTCCTCGGACCCGACATGTGCCTCGCGGTCACGGCATCCGATCCCGAGACCGCGGAGCGGCTCGCCATGCGCCTCACCCCCGGGACGACGTGGGTGAGCCACCTGCTGCAGCGGCTCACGCTGGCGTTGGTGACGGATGCTGCGACCGCGGCGGCGATCGAACGCGCCGGTGCGCACTACGCGGCGCGCAATGCCGCGTTCGTCAAACGGCTCACGAACGAGGGCGTCCCGGCGGAGGCGGGTGACGGGCTGAACCTGTGGATCCCCCTTCCCGTGCCCGCGCGCGCCGTGTCGGAGCAGCTCATGCGGCGTGGATGGCTGGCGCGCGCGGGCGACGACTTCGTCCTCGGCGACGGCGGGCCCTCGCGCCGCCTGCGCCTCACGGTGCACGACCTCGACGACGCCGACGCCGAACGGCTCGCCGTCGACGTGGCCGCCGCCGTGCACGCGGCCGGTGGACGGCTCGTCACCCGCGAAGTGGCATGATCGAGCGGTGAAGATCCTCTCGATCCAGTCCGCGGTCGCCTACGGCCACGTCGGCAACTCCGCCGCCGTCTTCCCGCTGCAGCGCATCGGCGTCGAGGTCATGCCCGTGTACACGGTCAACTTCTCGAACCACACCGGGTACGGCGCGTGGCGCGGTCCGATGATCAGCCCCGACGACGTCCGCGACGTCATCCAGGGCATCGAGGACCGCGGCGTCTTCCCCGAGGTCGACGTGGTGCTCTCGGGCTACCAGGGCGGCGAGGGCATCGCCGACGTCATCCTCGAAGCGGTCGCGCGCGTCAAGCAGGCGAACCCGTCCGCGATCTATGCGTGCGACCCGGTGATGGGCAACGCCAAGTCGGGGTGCTTCGTGGCCCCCGCGATCCCGGTGCTGCTGCGCGATCGCGTGGTCCCCGCCGCCGACATCATCACGCCGAACCAGTTCGAGCTGGGCTTTCTCACCGAGACCGATCCGTCCGACCTCGACTCGACGCTCGCGTCCGCCGACGCCGCTCGCGCGATGGGCCCGAGCACTGTGCTGGTGACGAGCGTCGAGCGCCCGGATCGCGCCGAGGGCACGATCGAGATGCTCGCGGTCACCGACGACGGCGCGTGGATCGTGCAGACGCCGCACATCCCGATGAAGGCCAACGGCTCGGGCGACGTCACGGCGGCGCTGTTCACGGCGCACTACCGCCGCACCGGCGACGCGGCCGACGCCCTCGCCCGCACGACGTCGAGCGTCTACGACCTGCTCGAGCGCACCCACGCCTCGGGCGAGCGCGAACTCCAGCTCGTCGAGTCGCAGGACGCCTACGCGAACCCCCGCCTGCAGTTCGAGGTCACGCGGGTCCGCTGACGCATCGAGCGGAACGGATGCCGCAGGCCGCGGCATCCGTTGCTCTCACCTCACGCGTTCCAGGCGTCCCAGACGGCGCGGCGCACGTCGCCGAGCAACTGCGGGAGCGCCTTCGTCTTCGCGATGATCGGGAAGAAGTTCGCGTCAGACGACCAGCGCGGCACGATGTGCTGGTGCAGGTGCTCGTCGACGCCGGCGCCGGCCACGTGGCCCTGGTTCATGCCGATGTTGAAGCCGTCGCAGCGCGAGACCTGCCGGAGCACGCGCATGCCCTGCTGCGTGAGCAGCCCGATCTCGGCGACCTCTTCCTCGGTCGCCTCGTCGTAGGTCGCGATGTGGCGGTACGGGCACACCAGGAGGTGGCCGGAGTTGTAGGGGAAGAGGTTCAGCAGCGCGTAGGCCGTCTTGCCGCGGAACACGATGAGGCCGTCCTCGTCGGACTTCTCGGGCGCCTCGCAGAACGGGCACGCCTTGCGCAGCACCTCCGGCCCCGCCTGGATGTACGCCATGCGGTGCGGCGTCCAGAGGCGCTGGAACTCGTCGGGGACCCCCGCGAGCGTCGCGGCGTCGACGAGCGCCGGGTCGGCAGCATCCACTCCCGGCGCCACCGACCCGACCTCGTCGGAGCTCACGCGAAGTCCTCGGCCGTGTTCACCAGCGCGTGGGACGCGATCGCCTCGCGGACCCGCCGGACGGCGTCCGCGATCGGCACGCCGTTCTCCTGCGAGCCGTCGCGGAAGCGGAACGACACGGTGCCGCCGGCCTGGTCCTGCGCGCCCGCGATGAGCTGGAGCGGCACCTTCTGCGTGGTGTGCGTGCGGATCTTCTTCTGCATGCGGTCGTCGGAGTGGTCGAGCTCGGCCCGCACGCCCTCGGCCTTCAGCTGGTCGATGACCTCGCCGAGGTAGTCCGCGAAGTCCTCCGCGACGGGGATGCCGACGACCTGGACGGGCGACAGCCACACCGGGAACGCCCCGGCGTAGTGCTCGAGCAGGATCGCGAAGAACCGCTCGATCGAGCCGAAGAGCGCACGGTGGATCATGATTGGCCGCTTCTTCTGGCCGTCGCGGTCGGTGTACTCGAGCTCGAAGCGCTCGGGCAGGTTCGGGTCGACCTGCACCGTCGACAGCTGCCAGGTGCGGCCGATCGCGTCACGCGTCTTGAGGTCGATCTTCGGGCCGTAGAACGCGGCCTCGCCGGGCACCTCGGTGAGCTTCTGACCGCTCGCGACCGCGACGTTGCGGAGGGCATTCGTGGAGTAGTCCCAGAACTCCTCCGAGCCGATCCACTTGTCCTTCTCGTCGTCGCGCATCGACAGCTCGAGCTCGAAGTCATCGAGGCCGAAGTCGCGCAGCATCGAGATGACGAATCCGAGGACGCGGGTCGCCTCCTCCTCCAGCTGCTCGGGGGTGACGAACAGGTGCGAGTCGTCCTGCGTGAAGCCGCGCACGCGGGTGAGGCCGTGCAGGGCGCCCGACAGCTCGTTGCGGTACACCGTGCCGTTCTCGGCGAGGCGCATCGGCAGGTCGCGGTAGCTGCGCGCGCGCTCCTTGTAGATCAGGATGTGCATCGGGCAGTTCATCGGCTTCAGGTAGTAGTCCTGGCCGTGCTTGGTGATCTCGCCGTTCTCGTCGCGCTCCTCGTCCATCACGATGGGCGGGAACATGCCCTCCTTGTACGTGACGAGGTGGTTCGAGGTGAGGAACAGGTCCTCCTTCGAGATGTGCGGCGTGTACACGTAGGTGTAGCCGCCCTCGATGTGCCGGCGACGGGCGTGCTGCTCCATCTCGCCGCGGATGACGCCGCCGCGCGGGTGCCACACCGACAGGCCCGAGCCGATCTCGTCGGGGAACGAGAACAGGTCGAGGTCCTTGCCGAGCTTGCGGTGGTCGCGCTTGGCGGCCTCCTCGAGGCGGGTCTGATACGCGCGCAGCTCGTCCTTGGTCGGCCACGCGGTGCCGTAGATGCGCTGCAGCTGCGGGTTCTTCTCGCTGCCGCGCCAGTACGCGCCGGCGATGCGCTGCAGCGCCCAGCCGTTGCCGATCATGCGGGTGTTCGGCAGGTGCGGGCCGCGGCAGAGGTCCTTCCACACCGTCTGGCCGTCGCGGTCGACGTTGTCGTAGATCGTCAGCTCGCCGGCGCCGACCTCGACGGAAGCGCCCTCCGTCTTCTCGGCTCCCCCGCCCTTGAGACCGATGAGCTCGAGCTTGAACGGCTCGTCGACGAGCTCGACACGCGCCTCCTCGTCGCTCACGACGCGGCGGACGAAGCGCTGACCCTCGCGGATGATGCGCGCCATCTCCTTGTCGATGGCCTTGAGGTCCTCCGGGGTGAAGGGGTGCTCCACTCCGAAGTCGTAGTAGAAGCCGTCGGTGATGGGCGGGCCGATGCCGAGGTTGGCCTGCGGGTTGATGCGCTGTACGGCCTGGGCGAGGACGTGCGCCGTGGAGTGGCGCAGGATCGCGAGGCCGTCGGGGCTGTCGATGGTGACGGGCTCCACAGCATCCGTCTCCTCCACCACCGTGGCGAGGTCTTTCAGCTCGCCGTTCACGCGAAGGGCGACCACGGAGCGGTCGGGGAACAGGGCGAAGCCGTCGGCGGGATAGGGCACAGCGTCAGTCACGGAAACTCTCCTGGGAATGGCTCGGATTCAAGGCTACTCAGCTTCGGACGCGCGACGCGCCCCGCCCGCTCAGGCGCCGAGCGTTCGCGTGACGGTCTTCACTGCCGCTGCGGCGGTCGACCAGACGAGTTCCACGCGACGAGTCTAGCCAGTGGTTCTGTCGAGGCGGGCATCGGAACGCGGCGCAGGAATGCGAAAACCCCCGCCGAAGCGGGGGTTTCAGGTGGTGCGCGATACTGGGATCGAACCAGTGACCTCTTCCGTGTCAGGGAAGCGCGCTACCGCTGCGCCAATCGCGCCCGTGAAGGGCTATTCAGTTCGAGTGGAGGTGGCGACGGGATTCGAACCCGTGTAAACGGCTTTGCAGGCCGGTGCCTAGCCGCTCGGCCACGCCACCGCGTGTGGTTTGACCCCACGTGCCGTGGCCCCCGAAGAGACCCCTGCACTCGAGCGGATGACGAGACTCGAACTCGCGACCCCAACCTTGGCAAGGTTGTGCGCTACCAACTGCGCTACATCCGCATTTCGTTCCCGGCTTGTTCACCCGGGCACTTGAAAGACTCTAACCGATCCTGGGCGTCCTGCAAAACCGCGTGCACCCCGCGCGTGTCTCGCCGATGTGGTTCGAGGCACCGTCCCGCATCCGGTAAGGTTGTTACTCGTCCCCCTCGGGGAACGGGCGATTGGCGCAGTTGGTAGCGCGCTTCCTTCACACGGAAGAGGTCATCAGTTCGAGTCTGGTATCGCCCACCACCACAGAAGGCCCGGTCACGAAAGTGATCGGGCCTTCTCGCGTCAGGAGCCGACGTCCCAGCCGTAGCGGCGGTGGAGGGCGTCGGCGACGCGTGCGAAGCGGTTGAGATCGAGAGCGGATGCCTCGCGCCGCATGCCGTCTCGATGCACGCTGTAGAGCTGCTCGATGTCGATCCACGACGGCCGGCCCTGGGCGTCCCAGTCCCCCGTGCCCAGCGCGAGGAAGTCCCGATCACCGTCGTGCGGCTTGCTGGTGAGGCGGACCGCGTAGACGCGGTCGGCGCTCTGGCGGGCGATCACGAGGAGCGGACGATCCTTGCCCCGCCCGTCGTTCTCGGCGTACGGCACCCAGGTCCAGATGATCTCGCCCGCGTCGGGATCGCCGTCGTGATCCGGGGCGTACGTGATCCGCAGCGCTCCCCTGCCGGGCGGCGCGACCTCGACGGTCGCCGTCGGGCCGCTGCGGCCGCTCGCGGGCGCCGGCGCGGTCGCCGGCGGCGACGCCGTGCGACGGGGCCGCAGGATGCCGCTCAGGATGCCTCGCAGCCCGCTTCGCTGTGTCACACCGTCACCTTAGCCACACACCCCGCAGACACGGCGAGGGCGCCGTGGCGGTGCCACGGCGCCCTCGGATCCGGGGGGATCCGTCAGGATCAGACGCGCTCGTCCAGGAGGTAGCCCTCCTCGCCGTGCACGACGGTGTCGACGCCGGCCAGCTCGTCCTCGTTCTTGACGCGGAAGCCGATCGTCTTCTCGATCACGAAGCCGATGACGAAGGCCACGATGAACGAGTAGAGCAGGACGCCGACGGCGGCGATCACCTGGACGATCAGCTGGTCGGGGCCGCCGCCGAGGAACAGACCGGTCTCGGTCGCGAAGAAGCCGAGGTAGATCGTTCCGAACAGGCCGCCGACCAGGTGGATGCCGACCACGTCGAGCGAGTCGTCGAAGCCGAGCTTGAACTTGAGCTCGATCGCGAGGGCGCAGATCGCGCCGACGAGCACACCCAGCAGCAGTGCCCAGCCGGGCGTCAGGTTGGCACACGCGGGGGTGATGGCGACGAGACCGGCGACGGCACCCGAGGCGGCACCGACCGAGGTCGGCTTGCCGTCCTTGAACCGCTCGACGACGATCCAGCCGATGACGGCCGCAGCGGTGGCGCCCAGCGTGTTGATCGTGATGAGGCCGACGCCGCCCATGTCCTCCGACAGCCACTCCGCGCCGCCGTTGAAGCCGAACCAGCCGAACCACAGCAGCGCGGCGCCGAGGAGCGTCAGCGGCACGTTGTGGGGCTTGAGGATGCCCTTCTGGAAGCCGATGCGCTTGCCGAGGACCAGGGCGAGGGCGAGGGCCGCGGCACCCGCGTTGATGTGCACCGCCGTACCGCCGGCGTAGTCGATGACGGCGACGCCGCTCTCCTCGCCGAACATGGTCGTGCCGAGGTTGTAGATCCAGCCGCCGCCCCACACCCAGGCCGCGACCGGGAAGTAGACGAGCGTCGCGAACAGACCCGCGAAGATCATCCACGCGCCGAACTTCGCGCGGTCGGCGATGGCGCCCGAGATGAGCGCGACGGTGATGATCGCGAACGTGGCGCCGTAGGCGGTGCCGAGGAGGCCCACGTTCGAGCCCTCACCGCTCGCGAGGTCCGACAGGCCGAAGTCGCTGAACGGGTTGCCGGCGAAGCTCCAGGTGCTGTCGGCGACGCTCATGTTCGCGCCGTACAGGATCCAGAGCACGCCGACCAGGCCGAGAGCGCCGAAGCTCATCATCATCATGCTGACGACGGACTTGGCCTTGACGAGACCGCCGTAGAAGAACGCCACGCCGGGCGTCATGAGAAGGACTAGAGCGGTTGCGGTGACCGCCCAGGCGATGTTGCCGGGTGCGTCCATGGGGTGATACCTCGCATCGGGTCAGTGACATGTCCACGAGGCGTCACGGGTGTCCGCCTTGTGCTGACCACAGTTTCGCGACGGCCGGTTTCACCCGCCGTGCGTGCCGTGTTTCGCGATGGTTACGTCCACCCCTGGGATGTAAACATCAGGTTTCCGAGCGGCGGGAGCGCGCCGCGAATCGGACGTGCGCGGGCCCGGCCCGGCGTCACGCGAGGGTCGAGGCGACCAGCCGCGAGACGGCGCGCAGGTACTTCTTGCGGTACCCGCCGGCGAGCATCTCGTCGGGGAAGACGAGGTCCAGCGACGTGCCCGTCGCGCGGATCGGCAGCTGCGCGTCGTACACGCGGTCGATGAAGGCGACGAAGCGCAGCGCCGCGGACTGGTCCGTGAAGGGGGCGACGTCCCGCAGGCCCACGACCGCGAGGCCCTCGATGAGGCGGATGTAGCGGGAGGGGTGCACGTGCGCGAGGTGGGCGACGAGTGCGTCGAACGTGTCGTCCGACGCGAGACCGGCGGCCGCAGCATCCGCGATCGCCGCCTCGTACTGCGGCGGATCGAGCACGACGGCGTGCCCGTCGACCGCGCGGTGGCGGAAGTCGGTGCCGTCGATGCGGATCGTCTGGAAGCTCGACGCCATCGCGTGGATCTCGCGGAGGAAGTCCTGCGCGGCGAAGCGCCCCTCGCCGAGGGCGTTGGGAGGAGTGTTGGATGTCGCGGCCAGCCGTGTTCCCGAGGTCACGAGCTCGCCGAGCAGGCGTGTCATGACCATGGTGTCGCCCGGGTCGTCGAGCTCGAACTCGTCGATGCAGAGCAGATCCGCGCCCCGGAACAGCTCGACGGTGTTCTTGTACCCGAGCGCGCCGACGAGCGCGGTGTACTCGATGAACGAGCCGAAGTACTTCCGGCGTGCGGGCATCGCGTGGTAGACCGCCGCGAGCAGGTGGGTCTTGCCGACGCCGAAGCCGCCGTCGAGGTAGACGCCGGGCTTGAGCTCCGGACGCTTCGCACGACGGAACAGCCCGCCCTTGGCGGGTGCTGCGGCGCCCGAGAACGCCTGCAGCAGGTCTTTCGCGTCCTGCTGCGACGGATAGGCGGGGTCGGCGCGGTACGTGTCGAACGTCGCGTCGGCGAACTGGGGCGGCGGGACGAGCGCTGCGACCATCTCGGCGCCGGCGAGCTGCGGGGCGCGCTCCGCGAGGTGGACGACGCCGGTGCGGGTGGCGGAGACGGTCATACAGATCCTGTGTCGGAGTCTTACGGAGGGGCTGTGCGGCCTCGACCGGGAATCTAGGGTCGGAGGCGACGGTTCAACCCTAACCGTCAGCCGCGCGCGCCCGGGGGCGCTTGACGCCGGATGACAGCAGCCCGAGCCCCTCGTCCGAACCAGGAGATGCCATGACCGTCGAGACCGACACCTCGTCCGCGAAGTTCGCCGAGTACTCCGAGCCGGGACGGCTGGTGACCGGCGACTGGCTCCAGGCGCACCTCGGCGAGCCGGGGCTCGTCGTCGTCGAGTCCGACGAGGACGTGCTGCTGTACGAGACCGGTCACATCCCGGGCGCCGTGAAGGTGGACTGGCACACCGAGCTCAACGATCCCGTCGTGCGCGACTACGTCGACGGCGAGGGCTTCGCCGAGCTGCTGAGCCGCAAGGGCATCTCCCGCGACGACACCGTCGTGATCTACGGCGACAAGAACAACTGGTGGGCCGCGTACGCGCTGTGGGTGTTCTCGCTGTTCGGGCACGAGGACGTGCGCCTCCTCGACGGCGGACGCGACAAGTGGATCGCCGAGGGCCGGCCGCTGACGACGGATGCCTCGGCCCCCGCGTCGACCGAGTACCCGGTGGTCGAGCGCGACGACTCCGCGCTGCGCGCATACAAGGACGACGTGCTCGCGCACCTCGGCAACGGCCCGCTCATCGACGTGCGCTCCCCCGAGGAGTACGACGGATCCCGCACGTCCGCGCCGGCGTACCCCGAGGAGGGCGCCCTGCGCGGCGGGCACATCCCGTCGGCGCAGAGCGTGCCGTGGGCGCGCGCCGTCGCGGAGGACGGCGGCTTCAAGCCGCGCGCCGAGCTCGATGCGATCTACCGCGAAGAGGTGGGACTCCAGGACGGCGACGCCGTGGTCGCCTACTGCCGTATCGGGGAGCGGTCGAGCCACACCTGGTTCGTCCTGAAGCACCTCCTCGGCTTCGAGGACGTCCGCAACTACGACGGATCGTGGACCGAGTGGGGCAGCGCCGTGCGGGTGCCGATCGTGGCGGGTGCGGAGCCGGGAGATGCGCCCGCGCGCTGAGCCGAGGCATCCGTCCCATGGGAAAATGGCGGGGATGACCGAAGCCGTCCTGCCTGAACGCCTCGCCGAGATCCGCGACGAGTTCCTCGAGCTGCCCGAAGCCGACCGCCTGCAGCTGCTGCTGGAGTACTCCTACGAGCTGCCCGCCGTGCCCGAGGAGTACGAGGGGCACCCCGAGCTGTACGAGCGGGTGGCCGAATGCCAGTCGCCGGTGTTCATCGTCGTCGATGTCGATGCCGACGGCACCGTCGCGATGCACGCCACCGCACCGCCCGAGGCGCCGACGACGCGAGGGTTCGCGAGCATCCTCGCGCAGGGTCTCACCGGCTTGACCGTCGCCGAAGCCCTGGCGGTGCCCGGCGACTTCCCGCAGACGCTGGGACTCACCCGTGTGGTGTCGCCGCTGCGCATCGCGGGGATGACCGGGATGCTGCTGCGCGCCCAGCGTCAGGTGCGCGCCAAGACGACCGCGTGACCCCGGCCCGAGACCGTCAGTCCGCCGCGATCCCGTGGGCCTCGAGCCACGTGCCGATGCTGGCGCTCCAGCGCTCCTGGTCGTAGTTCCACAGCTTCGTGTGGCGCGCGACCTCGAAGACCTGCATCTCGACCAGATCCGGCCGGGCGGCGACGAGGTCGTGCGACGCGTCGGAGGGCACGAAGCCGTCGTCGTCGCTGTGGAGGATGAGGATGGGATGCTTCAGCTCCGCGGCCCGCGCGACGACATCGAGCTGATCGAGCCGGATGGCGGCGCCCGTGCGTGTCAGCGGTGAGGCCCACTCGGCCTGGAGCGCCTCGATCGCGAGGCGGCTGACAGCGCCGGGGACGCGCTCTGCGCGCGCCTGGTAGTTCAGCACGATCCGCCAGTCGACCACGGGCGACTCGAGGATGAGCCCGGCGATCACGTCGCCGTGCGCCGAGTTGAGCGCGAGCTGCAGGGCGATCGCCCCGCCCATCGACCAGCCCATGACGATGATCCGGCGCGCACCGCGTCGCCGCGCGAACCCGACCGCCGCGTCGACGTCGCGCCACTCCGTGGCACCCAGCGCGTACGTGCCGTTGCGGCTGCGGGGCGCCTCGCCGTCGTTGCGATAGGAGACGACGAGCGACGTGATGCCCAAGGCATGGAACACGGGCACCGCCCGCAGGCACTCCGCGCGCGTCGTGCCGCGCCCGTGCACCTGGATCACCCAGGTCTCGCCGTCGCCGGCCGGGAACTGCCACGCGGGGCAGGGGCCGACGGTCGAGCCGATGAGCTCCGGGGTGAACGGCAGGTGCAGCTGCTCGGGGTGGTCGTAGTACCAGCCGCTGAACGCTGCCTCCGGCGCGAGGCTCGCGTCTGCCGGGATGTGCGTCAGGAGCTTGCGCTTGACGCTGGAGGCATCCTCGGAGAGAACCGATCCGAGCTTGATGTAGTCCGACGTGCCGCTCGTGAACAGGCCGTAGCGACCGGGAAGCTCGGTGTCGGGCGTACGAGAGAGCGTGATCGTCTGCGCGGCTGTGTCGAGCGCGAGGATGCGCGTATCGGCCTGGCGGCGCGCCGGCGTCACGACCTTGCGGGCCATCACCACGGAACCCGCGGCGAGGGCGCCGAGCACGGCGGCGAGCGCCACGCTCAGCACTGTGAGCGCAGCCTTCACCCCGGCGACGAGGGCGGGCGTCCTGCGCCCGCGGCGACGAACGAGAGCCTTCGGCCCTCCCGGGTAACTGCGTGCGCCGTCCCATGCGGCGCGCCTGGAGGCGACCATCGAGGCATCAGCCTAGTCTGTCCGCGTGACTGAGCAGCGTCCCCCGGCGGCATCGGGCTCTTTCGAGCAGGCCGCCGAGGCGGTGCGCGCGATCTCCTTCCGCGACGACCTCACGGTGCGCGAGATCGCCGCGCCGCAGGGTCTTGCGCCGAATGCGTTCGCGATCGCCGGCGATGTGCGTCCCGAACCGGACGCCACCGACTCCCCCTACGGCACGGGACGCCTCGTGCTCCTGCACGATCCGGAGGAGCCGGCGCCGTGGAACGGGCCGTGGCGGATCGTGTGCTTCGCCCAGGCTCCGCTCGAACCCGAGATCGGGGTGGATCCGCTGCTCGCGGACGTCGCGTGGACCTGGCTCACCGACGCGCTCGAGTCACGGCGCGCTGCCTTCCACTCGGCCTCCGGCACAGCGACGAAGACCCTCTCCAAGGGGTTCGGTGCGCTGGCCGCGGAGGGCGACGGCGCGCAGATCGAACTGCGCGCATCGTGGTCTCCGGAAGGCGCGATCGCTCCGCACGTGGAAGCATGGGCGGAGTTGGTTTGCATGCTGGCCGGGCTCCCGCCCGGCTCGGAAGGGATCGCGATGCTCGGTTCTCACAGGTCGCCGCGTGGCTGAATACGACGTGATCGACGAGGCCGCGCGCGTCGAAGAGGCCGCGCGGCGCCTGGCGGACGGGGACGGCCCCGTCGCCGTCGATGTCGAGCGCGCCTCGGGATTCCGCTACTCGCAGCGGGCATACCTGGTGCAGGTGTACCGGCGCGGCGCGGGCGTGTTCCTCTTCGATCCACCGCCGATCGGCGACTTCCGGGCCCTCGAGGACGCCATCGGCGCCGAGGAGTGGGTGCTGCACGCCGCGAGCCAGGATCTGCCGTCGCTGCGCGAGATCGGCCTCGAGCCCGCCTCGATCTTCGACACCGAACTCGCCGCCCGGCTCCTCGGCCATGAGCGGGTGGGCCTCGGCGCCGTCGTCGAGGACACGCTGGGCATCACCCTCGCGAAGGCCCACTCCGCATCCGACTGGTCGACGCGCCCGCTCCCCCAGTCGTGGCTCGAGTACGCGGCGCTCGATGTCGAGCACCTCGTCGACGTGCGCGACAAGCTGGTCGCCGAGCTCGTCGAGCAGGGCAAGACCGAGTTCGCGGCGGAGGAGTTCCGCGCGGTCCTCGAACGCGAGCCCAAGCCTCCTCGCGAAGAGCCGTGGCGCCGGCTGTCGGGCCTTCACACCGTGCGCGGACGCAAGGCGCTGGCCGTCGCCCGCGAACTGTGGACCGCGCGCGAGGAGTACGCGCGAGAAGAGGACGTCGCCCCCGGCCGGCTGGTCCCCGACCGCGCCCTCGTGGCCGCCGTTCTGGCGGACCCCAAGACGAAGAGCGCCCTCGCCGCGGTGAAGGACTTCACCGGCCGCGCGAGCCGCTCGCAGCTCGACCGCTGGTGGGCGGCGATGGAGGCCGGGCGCGCCGTGACCCAGCTCCCGCTCGAGCGCGCGACGGGCGGCGACACGCTGCCGCCGCCGCGGGCCTGGGCAGATCGCAACCCCGAGGCCGACGCCCGTCTCAAGGCGGCGCGTCCCGTCGTCGAGCAGCGTGCCGAAGAGCTCCACATGCCGACCGAGAACCTTCTCACGCCCGACCTGCTGCGCCGCGTCGCCTGGACTCCCCCGCAGCCGCTGACCGCAGCATCCATCGGCGAAGCTCTCTCGGCGTTGGGGGCGCGGCCCTGGCAGATTGCGCAGACCTCACAGGTGATCGCCGATGCCTTTGTGGATTCCGTGCAAGCCGCGTCGGAGGCGCCGGAAACCGCTTCGTAGGTTTCCCCCACCCGATTCCGACCGCTTCACGCGCCCTCCTAGGCTGGCGACATCCCTACTTTTGGAGGCAGAGTGGCCGAGATTTCGGACGTCTTCTTCGTCGATGGAATGCGCACGCCGTTCGGCCGCGCCGGCGAGAAAGGCATGTACTGGAACACCCGCGCGGACGACCTCGCCGTCAAGGCGACGATCGGGCTCATGGAGCGGAACCCCGGCGTTCCCAAGGACCGCATCGACGATGTCGCCATCGCCGCGACCAGCCAGACCGGTGACCAGGGGCTGACCCTCGGGCGCAGCGTCGCGATCCTCGCCGGGCTCCCCCAGACGGTCCCGGGCTTCGCGATCGACCGCATGTGCGCGGGCGCGATGACGAGCGTCACCACGATGGCGGGGTCCATCGGCGTCGGCATGTACGACCTCGCCCTCGCCGGCGGCGTCGAGCACATGGGCCACCACCCGATCGGCGGCAACGCCGACCCCAACCCGCGCTTCGTCGCCGAGAAGATGGTCGACCCGGGTGCGCTCAACATGGGCGTCACCGCCGAGCGCATCTTCGACCGGTTCCCGCACCTCACCAAGGAGCGCTCGGACCGCTACGGCATGCTCAGCCAGCACAAGGCGCAGGCGGCGTACGACGCCGGCAAGATCCAGCCGGACCTGGTGTCGGTCGCCACCAAGGACGCCGACGGCTCGTGGGGCCTGGCGACCGAGGACGAAGGCCGCCGCCCGCAGACCACGATGGAAGACCTCGCCGGGCTGAAGACGCCCTTCCGCCCGCACGGTCGGGTCTCCGCGGGCACCTCCTCGCCCCTCACCGACGGCGCGACGATGTCGCTGCTGGCCGGCGGCGGCGCCGTCAAGGAGCTGGGGCTGAAGCCGAAGATGAAGCTCGTCTCGTTCGCCTTCGCCGGCGTGCAGCCCGAGATCATGGGCATCGGCCCGATCCCGTCGACCGAGAAGGCGCTGCGCAAGGCCGGCCTGACCATCGACGACATCGGCCTGTTCGAGCTGAACGAGGCGTTCGCGATCCAGGTCATCTCGCTGCTCGACCACTTCGGCATCGCCGACGACGACCCCCGCGTCAACCAGTGGGGCGGCGCGATCGCCCTCGGCCACCCCCTCGCGGCTTCGGGCGTGCGCCTCATGATCCAGCTCGCGGCCCAGTTCGCCGAGCGACCCGACGTCCGCTACGGCCTCACCGCGATGTGCGTGGGCCTCGGCCAGGGCGGCTCTGTCATCTGGGAGAACCCCTACTTCGACGGCAAGAAGAAGCGCTGAGGCAACGGAAGAATGACGAACTACGACGACATCGACTTCTCCCCCATCCTCGCCGTGACCGACGGCGAGGTGATCACGCACTCGCGGGTGCGCGACATCCGCCTCGCCTCCGGCAAGGTGCTGGCCCTCGTCACCCTCGACAACGGCCGCGACCACACCCGCCCGAACACGCTCGGGCCGGCCACGATGTTCCAGCTCGGCGAGACGCTCGACGCACTGAAGGCGCGCGCGGCCGCCGGCGAGATCCAGGCGGTCGGCATCACCGGCAAGCAGTACATCCTCGCGGCCGGCGCCGACCTCAGCGACATCAGCAAGGTCGGCTCGAAGGACAACGCCCGCTTGGTGGCGCAGCTCGGCCACAAGGTGTTCGGAAAGCTCTCCGAACTGGGTGTGCCCACGTTCGCGTTCGTCAACGGGCTCGCGCTCGGCGGCGGACTCGAGATCGCCCTCAACAGCACGTATCGGACGGTGGATGCCTCGGCCGCCGCGATCGCTCTGCCCGAGGTGTTCCTCGGCATCATCCCCGGCTGGGGTGGCGCGTACCTGCTGCCGAACCTCATCGGCATCGAGAACGCGCTCGAGGTCGTGATCTCGAACCCGCTGAAGCAGAACCGCATGCTGAAGCCCCAGCAGGCGTTCGACTACGGCATCGTCGACGCGATCTTCCCGGCCGCGAACTACCTCGAGGACTCGCTGGCCTGGGCCGACGGCGTCCTCGGCGGGAAGATCAAGGTCGACCGCAAGAACGAGCCGGGCAAGATCGAGCGGGCGGTGAAGTGGCCGGTCGCGATCAAGATGGCGCGCGGCATGCTCGAGTCGAAGATCGGCACCGTGCCGAAGTCGCCGTACGTGGCGCTCGACCTCCTCGACAAGGCGCGCAACGGCTCGAAGGCCGAGGGCTTCGCACGTGAGGACGAGGCTCTCGCCGAGCTCGTCACGGGCGATCAGTTCGCAGCATCCATGTATGCGTTCGATCTGGTGCAGAAGCGCGCCAAGCGTCCGGTCGGCGCCCCCGACAAGGCGCTCGCGAAGAAGGTCACCAAGGTCGGCATCATCGGCGCCGGCCTCATGGCGAGCCAGTTCGCGCTGCTTTTCGTGCGCAAACTGCAGGTGCCGGTGCTCATCACCGACCTCGACCAGGCGCGCGTCGACAAGGGCGTGGCCTACATCCACGACGAGATCGGCAAGCTCGAGGCGAAGGGCCGCCTCGACGGCGACTCGGCCAACAAGCTGCGCGCCCTCGTCACCGGCACGACCGACAAGAGCCTGTACGCGGACTGCGACTTCGTCATCGAGGCCGTCTTCGAGGAGGTCGGCGTCAAGCAGCAGGTGTTCGGCGAGATCGAGCAGATCATCGCCGAGGATGCGATCCTCGCGACCAACACCTCGTCGCTGTCCGTCGAGGAGATCGGCGCGAAGCTCGCCCACCCCGAGCGTCTCGTCGGCTTCCACTTCTTCAACCCGGTCGCGGTCATGCCGCTCATCGAGATCGTGAAGACGCCGAACACGTCGGAGGCCGCGCTGTCGACCGCGTTCGTCGTCGCGAAGAACCTCGGCAAGAACGCGGTCCTCACCGCCGACGCGCCCGGCTTCGTCGTGAACCGCCTGCTGGCGAAGGTCATGGGCGAGGCCGCGCGTGCGGTCTACGAGGGCACCCCGGTCGCCGACGTCGAGAAGGCGTTCGCGCCCCTCGGCCTGCCGATGGGGCCGTTCCAGCTCATCGACCTGGTGGGCTGGAAGGTGGCCGCGCACGTGCAGGACACGATGGTGCACGCGTTCCCCGAGCGCTTCTACGCCAACGAGAACTTCCACGCCCTCGCGGAACTCCCGGAGGTCGTCGAGAAGGACAAGGGCGGCCGCGTGACCGGCTGGACCAAGGCCGCGGAGAAGGTGCTCAAGCCCGCCGTGGGGTCGTCGCCGGCCTCCGCCGGCGAGATCCTGCGCCGCGTGCAGGACGGCCTCGCGCAGGAGATCAAGCTCATGCTCGACGAGGGCGTGGTGCCCGAGGTCGAGGACATCGACCTCTGCCTCATCCTCGGCGCGGGCTGGCCGTTCATCGACGGCGGCGCGTCGCCGTACCTCGACCGCGAGGGCGCTTCGGAGCGTTCCTTCGGCGACACCTTCCACCACCCGATGATCACGGGCATCGCGGGCTGACGTCGACCGACGAGGCGACCCCGGGCATGTGCCCGGGGTCGCTGCGTCGTGCGAGCGTTCCGATGCTCAGGGAGCCGCCGGCTGGGCGGCGCGCACACGCAGATCCCGGGCGAGTCCGTCGCGCTGCTCGATCACCAGCCGGCGGAGTGCAGCAGGGGCATCCTGATTCTGCGTCAGCCACGCATCGACCCCGTCGAGCGACTCCGAGTCGGGGAACAGCCCCACCACGAGTCGGCGTGCGATCTCGATGCTGCGCGCGGCCCACGTCGGACGGATCCGGGCGAAGTACTCGTCGTCGAAGTCGGCGATGAGGTCGCGGCGGTCGCCCGCGCGCACTCCGGCGATCGTCGCCGCGAGGTGGTCGTTGGTCAAGGTCTCGTCGTCCCAGGCCGCGTACCAGGCCGCCGCACGCACGTCGGCGTCCGGACGGGCCGTCAGCACGCTCCGGTGCGCGACGTGCCCCTGCGCCGACGGGTCGGCCTCGAGCTCGGCGTCGGCATCCTCCGCCGTCGCGTGCCCCGTGGCCGCCAGCGCGACGAGCCACGCCCACCGCAGGTCGGGGTCGAGGGCCAGCCCCGCAGGTGCCGCGGCGGTGCCCGCGAGCATGCTCCTGATCTCCGCCGCGCGGTTCGCGGATCGCGCCGCGGCGGCGCCGAGAGCGCGGGCCCAGGCCAGCTGGGCGTCCGAGCCGGGGTCGGCGGCCCAGAGCGCGGCCCAGCACGTGTCGAGCCAGGCATCGGCGAGCGGCGTGCGCGCGTCGGTCGCCGCGTACCTTCCGATCGCGACGGCGGCGTGGGTGATCGCGTCCGTGGTCAGTGCGATGTTCGTCTCGCGGGTCGCGTGTTCGCCGACGATCTCGACGAATCGTGCGACCGGCAGGTCGCCGTCTCGTGCGGAGTTCCACAGCGCCGCCCAGACGACGGCACGCGCGACAGGGTCGTCGATCGACGACAGGCGGGCGGCGACCGCGTCGGTCGACCGTGCGTCGAGGCGCACCTTCGCATAGGTGGAGTCGTCGACGTTGGCGAGCACGAGTTCGATGTCCGCCGCCCGGGCATCCTGCAGCGGCGTGCGAGCGCCGACGGCGTCGACCTGCACCGCGCCCTGCCGCACGAGTCGCCCGTCGGTGACGGCGAAGAATCCGCAGGTCAGCCGGTGCGGCCGCGGGTCGGTCTGCGTCAGCACCGGGACCCCGGCTTCGTCCCGTTCGACCGTGATCTCCGACACGCCGCTGGTCTGCAGCCATGCCCGGCTCCACGTCGTCAGGTCGCGCCCGGACTCCGCCTCGAGTGCGGTCAGCAGGTCCGGCAGCGTGGTGTTGCCGAAGGCGTGGTCCGCGAAGTAGCGCTGAGCGCCGCGGAAGAAGGCGTCCTCCCCCACGAAAGCCACGAGCTGCTTGAGCACCGACGCGCCCTTGGCGTACGTGATGCCGTCGAAATTGAGCTTGGCCGCCTCGAGGTCGGTGATGTCGGCGACGATCGGATGCGTCGTCGGCAGCTGGTCCTGCACGTACGCCCAGCCCTTGCGTCGGCTGGCGAAGGTCACCCAGGCGTCCGGAAAGCCGCCGGCGGCCACGGCGGCGTGTGCGCCCATGAAGTCCGCGAACGACTCTTTGAGCCACAGGTCGTCCCACCACCGCATGGTGACCAGGTCGCCGAACCACATGTGGGCCATCTCGTGCAGGATCGTGTTCGCGCGGCCCTCGTGCTGCGCCGCGGTCGATGCGCCGCGGAAGACGTAGACCTCCGTGAACGTCACGAGGCCCGGGTTCTCCATGGCGCCGAGGTTGTACTCGGGCACGAAGATCTGGTCGTACTTCCCCCACGGGTAGCGGTAGCCGAACGCGTGCTCGAAGAACTCCAGGCCGCGCCGCGTGATCTCCAGGATCTCGTCGGCGTCGAGGTGGGGCGCCAGTGACGCACGGCAGAGCACGCCGAGCGGCACGACGCGGTCGTCGCTGCGCCACTCGCCGTCGACCCGGTGATACGGCCCCGCGGCGACGGCCGTGATGTAGCTCGACAGCGGCAGCGTCTCGGCGAACGCGACGCGCACACCGCCGGCGACGTCGTCTTCGCGCGAGGTCTCCGCGCCGTTGGACAGGATCCGCCACCCGGCCGGCGCCGTCACCGTGAACCGCCAGCGCGCCTTCATGTCGGGCTGCTCGAAGACGGGGTACACGCGGCGTGCGTCGGCGGGCTCGTACTGCGTGTACAGGTAGACCTCGCCGTCGACGGGGTCGCGAAAGCGGTGCAGCCCTTCGCCCGATGTGCTGTAGCGGCCACGAGCCCGTACGGTCACGACATTGTGCGCAGCGAGGCCGTCGATGCGGATGCGGGCGCCGTCCCACTGCACGTCGCGCGGCTGTCCGTTGACCGTCACGCTGTCGACGGACTCGCCGAGGAAGTCGAGCCACGTCGCGTCCGCGGTGGCGGTGAAGGTCAGCGTGGCGCTCGTCGGGAACGTCTGCGTCGCCAGATCCTGCGCATCACGCACGTCGAGGTCGACCTCGACGGTGTCCAGACGGATGTCGCCCGATCGGGCCGCGGTCTCGTCACGGGTGAGGTTCGCGGAGGTCATACCCCCATGCTTTCACGCCGTCGCGGTCCCCTCCGGCCGGGCCCGGACGGTGCGCCTGCCATGCTCTGCTTGGCACTAGAGCGTGTCTGACGATGCGTCGTGTCCTGCCGTCAACAGACTCTCCCTGCCATCGCGCACGTCCTCCACGGAGCTGTCACTCAGATTCGCAGATCTCCGACGAAGCCGTTGCAGATGCCGCTTTCACTCGCGAGCTCCTGGTCGCGGACGGTGCCGTCGTCTCGCATCACCAACCTCGGATCGGGCTGTTCGGGCATCGTCGCGTCGGCGCGGGCTCCGTATTCCTTCGACGCGGGGGCGTCGTTGTCGACGAAGTAGGCGTCCCAGGCTGCGTAGACCAACATGCAGTGGTAGATCCCGGCTGCGGTCGTATAGCGCGACCAGTCACCGTTCCCGAAATACCGGCCAGCGGGGAGGCCGGTGATCGACGCCGGCCACGCAAAGCCCGGAGGAATCGCGTCAGCCCAAGCTGCGACTTCCGCTTCGTATGCCGTATCACGCGGGTCCACGGGGTGCGTGGGTTTAGGCGTCGCAGTCGGCGACTCGGGCGCGTTGGAGGCTGTCGGCGCTGAGGTCGGGGCAGCCGACGCGGCCCCCGCGGAGCGTTCTGGCGCCGCTTGATCCGTGGCCACGGCACACCCCGTTAGCGACAGTGTGATCGCAATCGCGGATATTCCCACGACGAGCCTCACGGTGCGGTTCACATGCGAATGCTCGCATGCAACCCAGGCGGAAGCCAACCAACGGCCCAGCCCTGTGGAGAACCGCGTTTCACCGACCGCAAGACGATAGCCAGCCGGCTCAAAACAGCGAGCCGGCCCGCATCATGGTCGACGCCTTACCGACGAACGAAATCGTCAGACACGCTCTAGGTGCGCTTGTCGCGGCTGCGGGCGAGATCCGGCAGCGTCGGGATCTCGGACGTCTGAGCACCACGCGCGACGGGGATGCGGGTGCCGAGCACCTGCGCCACGACGTCCTGCGCGATCTTCGCGGGCGTGAGCCCGGCGTCCTCGAGGATCTGCTCGCGCGTCGCGTGATCGATGAACTCGTCGGGCACGCCGAGCTCGTCGACCGCCGTGTCGACGCCCGCCTCGCGCAGCACCTGGCGCACCCGGGTGCCGATGCCGCCGACACGGATGCCGTCCTCGATCGTGATGACGAGACGATGGGATGCTGCGAGCTCCACGATCGACGGCTGCACCGGAACGACCCACCGGGGGTCGACGACGGTCGCGCCGATTCCCTGCGCGCGCAGGCGCTCGGCGACGTCGACCGCGATGTGCGCCATGGGCCCGATGCCGACGAGGAGCACGTCCTGCGCGTCGGAGCGCACCAGCACGTCCACGCCGTCGTCGAGACGCTCGACGGCGGGGAGCTCGGGGCTCACACCGCCCTTGGGGAACCGGATCACGGTGGGCGCGTCGTCGACGGCCACCGCCTCCTGCAGCTCCTCGCGCAGGCGCACCTCGTCGCGCGGCACGGCGATGCGGATATGCGGCACGATCTGCAGCATGGCGAGGTCCCAGATGCCGTGGTGGCTCGGGCCGTCGGGGCCGGTCACGCCCGCACGGTCGAGCACGAAGGTGACGCCCGCGCGGTGGAGCGCGACATCCATCAGCACCTGGTCGAACGCGCGGTTCATGAACGTCGCGTAGATCGCGACGACCGGGTGCAGACCGCCGAACGCGAGGCCCGCCGCCGAGGCGACGGCGTGCTGCTCGGCGATGCCGACGTCGTAGACGCGATCCGGGAAGCGCTGCGCGAACGGCAGGAGGCCCGTCGGACGCAGCATGGCCGCGGTCATGGCGATGACGTCGTCGCGCTGGTCCCCCACGTGCACGAGCTCATCGGCGAAGACATCGGTCCACGCGGGTCCGCCACCGGCGCCCAGGGACGCCCCCGTGATCGGGTCGATCTTGCCCACCGCGTGGAACTGGTCGGCCTCATCCTCGAGCGCCGGTGCGTAGCCGCGTCCCTTCTCGGTGATCGCGTGGACGATGACGGGCGCGCCGTACTCCTTCGCGAGCTCGAGCGTCTCGATGAGGGTCGGCAGGTCGTGGCCGTCGACGGGGCCGAGGTACTTGATGTCGAGGTTCGAGTAGAGGGCCGCGTTGTTCGTGAACCGCGACAGAAAGCCGTGCGTGCCGCCGCGGACGCCGCGGTACACGGCGCGGGCGGCCGGGCCGAGCTTGCGGAAGACCGTGTCGGAGCCGCGGTGCAGGTTGCGATACGCATCCGCTGTGCGCACGCGGTTGAGGTAGCGCGCCATGCCGCCGATGGTGGGAGCGTACGAGCGCCCGTTGTCGTTCACGACGATGACGAGGTTGCGGTCGTTGTCGTCGGAGATGTTGTTGAGCGCCTCCCACGTCATGCCGCCGGTGAGCGCGCCGTCGCCGACGACGGCGATCACGTGCCGGTCCTTGCGCCCGGTGCGGGTCAGGGCGCGCGACACGCCGTCCGCCCAGCTCAGTGAGCTCGAGGCGTGGGAGGACTCGACCACGTCGTGCGGGCTCTCGGAGCGCTGCGGGTAGCCCGCGAGGCCCTCGCGTGCGCGGAGCTTCGTGAAGTCCTGGCGTCCGGTGAGCAGCTTGTGCACGTACGACTGGTGACCCGTGTCGAAGATCATCGGATCGTCCGGCGAGTCGAACACGCGGTGCAGCGCGATCGTCAGCTCGACGACACCGAGGTTCGGGCCGAGATGGCCGCCCGTGCGTGCGACGTTCTCGACGAGGAAGCCGCGGACCTCGTCCGCGAGCTGCTCGAGCTGATCGAGGCTCAGTGCGTCGAGGTCGCGGGGTCCGGTGATGGACGACAGCAGCGACATCCCGGCTCCTTTCCGGCCCCGGAAGGGCTTTGCAAGTCTACCCGGGGCGTACAGGGAGGGACCGGATGCCGCGGCATCCGGTCCCCCGTGAATCAGCTGTCAGACCAGCGAACGCAGCACGTACTGCAGGATGCCGCCGTTGCGGTAGTAGTCGGCCTCACCGGGCGTGTCGATGCGGACGACCGCGTCGAACTCCACGGTCTGCTTGCCCTCGGGCGAGAACTCGCTGGGCTCGGCCGTGACCTTGACGGTCTTCGGCGTCACGCCCTCGTTGAGCTGCTCGAGGCCCGTGATCGAGACGATCTCGGTGCCGTCCAGGCCCAGCGACTTCCAGCTCTCGCCGGCGGGGAACTGCAGCGGCACGACGCCCATGCCGATGAGGTTCGAGCGGTGGATGCGCTCGAAGCTCTCGGTGATGACCGCCTTGACGCCCAGCAGGTTGGTGCCCTTCGCCGCCCAGTCGCGCGACGAGCCCGAGCCGTACTCCTTGCCGCCGAACACGACGAGCGGAACGCCCTGCTCCTGGTAGTTCATCGACGCGTCGTAGATGAACGACTGCGGGCCGCCCTCCTGCGTGAAGTCGCGCGTGAAGCCGCCCTCGACGATCTGGCCGTCGTTGACCGCGGCGACGAGCTCGTTCTTGAGGCGGATGTTCGCGAACGTGCCGCGGATCATCACCTCGTGGTTGCCGCGGCGCGAGCCGAAGGAGTTGAAGTCCTTCTGCGCGACGCCGTGCTCGGTGAGGTACTGCGCGGCGGGGGTGCCCGCCTTGATGTTGCCGGCCGGCGAGATGTGATCGGTCGTGACCGAATCGCCGAGCGTGGCCATGACCCGCGCGCCGGTGATGTCGGCGACCGGGGTGAGGTCCATCGTCATGCCGTCGAAGTACGGCGCCTTGCGGACGTAAGTGGACTTCTGGTCCCACTCGAACTGGGCCGCGTCGGGCGTGGGCAGGCTCTTCCAGCGCTCGTCGCCGTCGAAGACGGTCGCGTACTGCTTGATGAACTGCTCGCGCGAGATCGACGAGTCGATCGTGGCCTGGACCTCTTCCGGCGTGGGCCAGATGTCCTTCAGGAAGACGTCGTTGCCGTCGGAGTCCTTGCCGAGCGGGTCGGTCTCGAAGTCGAAGTGCATCGAGCCGGCCAGCGCGTACGCGACCACGAGCGGCGGCGAGGCGAGGTAGTTCATCTTCACGTCGGGGCTGATGCGTCCCTCGAAGTTGCGGTTGCCCGAGAGCACCGCCGTCACAGCGAGGTCGTGGTCGTTGACGGCGGCCGAGACCTCTTCGATGAGCGGTCCCGAGTTGCCGATGCAGATCGTGCAGCCGTAGCCGACCGTGAAGAAGCCGAGACCCTCGAGCGCCTTGTCGAGGCCCGACTTCTCGTAGTAGTCCGTGACGACCTTCGAGCCCGGTCCCAGCGTGGTCTTGACCCAGGGCTTGCGCGTGAGGCCCTTGTCGAGCGCCTTCTTCGCCAGCAGGCCCGCCGCGAGCATGACCGAGGGGTTCGACGTGTTGGTGCACGACGTGATCGCCGCGAGGGTGACCGCGCCGTTGTCGAGGATGTAGGCCTCGCCGTCGGGGGTCGTCACCTTGACCGGCTTGGACGCCGTCGCGGGAGCGCCGCTGTTGATGTGCACCGGCCGCGTGGTGGGCTCCTCGTCGCCGGGGACGGCGCCGGGGTCGGATGCCGGGAAGGAGTGCTTCGACTCGAGGTCGACGATGTCGTCGCTCGTGGAGGCCGTCGCGTAGTTCACGATGTCCTTCTCAAACTGCGACTTCGCGTCGGACAGCAGGATGCGGTCCTGCGGGCGCTTCGGGCCGGCGATCGAGGGGACGACCGTCGAGAGGTCGAGCTCCAGGTACTCGCTGAAGGCGAGCTCGCGGGCCGGGTCGTGCCAGAGCGACTGCTCCTTCGCGTACGCCTCGACGAGCTCGACGGCGTGCTCGTCGCGACCGGTGAGGCGCAGGTAGTCGAGCGTCACGTCGTCGATCGGGAACATCGCGGCGGTCGAGCCGAACTCGGGGCTCATGTTGCCGATGGTGGCACGGTTGGCGAGCGGCACCGAGGCGACGCCCTCGCCGTAGAACTCGACGAACTTGCCGACGACGCCGTGCTTGCGCAGCATGTCGGTGATCGTGAGCACGACGTCGGTCGCGGTGACGCCGGCCGGGATCTGGCCGACGAGCTTGAAGCCGACGACGCGCGGGATGAGCATCGATACGGGCTGGCCGAGCATCGCGGCCTCTGCCTCGATGCCGCCGACGCCCCAGCCGAGCACGCCCAGGCCGTTGACCATGGTGGTGTGCGAGTCGGTGCCGACGCAGGTGTCGGGGTAGGCGCGGAGCGCGCCGCCGACCTGGCGGTCGTAGATGACCTTGGCGAGGTGCTCGATGTTCACCTGGTGAACGATGCCGGTGCCCGGCGGGACGACCTTGAAGTCGTCGAACGCCGTCTGGCCCCAGCGGAGGAACTGGTACCGCTCGCCGTTGCGCTCGTACTCGATCTCGACGTTGCGCTCGAGGGCGTCTTCGCGACCGAACAGGTCTGCGATGACGGAGTGGTCGATGACCAGCTCAGCCGGCGAGAGCGGGTTGATCTTGGAGGGGTCGCCGCCGAGACCGGTGACCGCCTCGCGCATGGTCGCGAGGTCGACGATGCACGGCACGCCGGTGAAGTCCTGCATCACGACGCGGGCCGGCGTGAACTGGATCTCGGTGTCGGGCTCGGCGTCGGGGTTCCACGAGCCGAGCGCCTGGATCTGCTCCTTGGTGACGTTCGCGCCATCCTCGGTGCGCAGCAGGTTCTCGAGGAGCACCTTCAGGCTGAACGGGAGCTTCTCGTACCCGGCGACCGTGTCGATGCGGAAGATCTCGTAGTCGGTGCTGCCGACCGTCAGGGTGCTCTTCGCACCGAAGCTGTCAACCGTGGACACGTCTGTCTCCTTCGTCGGCGGCGGGGTCGTGCCGGAGTGCGGCATTCCCCATCTTCCCCCGCACCGAAGCCCTCGGCTAGTGAGGTCGACCTAACGGTCCGGAGGAAATTTATCTTGATGTCGAGATAAATGTATCACTTCGGCGTGCGCGGGTAGAGCGCGCGCACGGCGAGCCACGTGACCGCGACCAGTGGGGCGAACAGCGGCAGGCCCATGATCAGCTTCAGGGTGCCGAGCGCGGCGACGTCCCCGGCGAAGTAGAGCGGCACCTGCACGATGAGCCGGAGCGCGAACAGGGACGCCCACGCGATCGACAGCCAGAAGAAGACGCGCCGCTTGCGCTTGTCTGCGCGCCACGCGGTGCCCTCGCCCATCAGGAACCCGACGGCGAGACCGATGAGCGGCCAGCCGATGAGCGCCGACACGAGGAACGCCGTGCCGTACAGCGTGTTGGTGAGGAAGCCCGGGATGAAGCTGTCCTCTCCCCGGCCCGTCCACAGCGACAGGCCCGCCGCCGCGGCGGCGGCGATCAGGCCGCCGATGGCGGCGCTCGCAGACTGCCGCTGGATGAGGCGGACGATCGTGAAGACCGCGGCGAGGCCGACCGACAGCCCGAGGCTCAGGATCAGGTTGCCCGACCGCGTCTCGGCGTCGTACGTCGCGGTCCACGCGACGAGGAACACGACGCCGGGAAGGACGGACTCGAGGATCCCGCGCCAGCCGCCCATCGCGGCCCACACGACGTGCCCCGTGGTCTTCCCCTCGGCAGGGTCGAGTCCGGCGCGGCGCGCGGCGCCGCCGAGCGCGGCACCGAGCACCTCCGATGCCGAGGGAGCCGCAGCATCCGTTCCGTCCGAAGCGGCGGCAGGGCTGTGCCCTGTGGCGTCCGCGGCGTCGTCGGGGCGGGAGGAGTCGCTCACGCCGAGCCCGGCGTGGCCGGCATCTTCAGCGGGATGAGGTCGCGGGGCGGCATCGGCGAGCCGCCGCGCACGACCACGATCGACCGGAAGAGGTCCTCGACGGACGCGGCGGCCTCGACATCGGCCGTCGCGGCGCCGCCGATGACTCCGCGCAGGAACCAGCGGGGGCCGTCGACGCCGACGAAGCGGGCCAGGCGCTTGCCCGCCGTGCCGTCGGGGCCGGCGACGACGGGGACCTCGGCGAGGAGCTCGGGACCGAGCGGTCCTTCGCGCTCCTCGACGCGACCGCCCTGCTGGCGGATCTGCTGGCGGATCTGCTCGCGCGTCTCCTCCCAGAGTCCGGCCGAGCGGGGCGCGGCGAACGGCTGCACCTGCAGCGTCGAGCCGGCGTAGTCGAGCCCGACGGCGACGATGCGCTTGGTCTGCTCCTCGACTTCGAGCCGCAGGTTCAGGCCCTCGCGGGGAAGGATCTTGATCCCGCCGAGGTCGATGTAGGGGCGGACCGGGTTGGCCTCGGACTCGTCGAACGGGCCGGTCGTGGCGCGGTCGTCGGGTGCGACCTTGCGCGGACCTTCGACGGATGAGGGATCGGTCATGCGAGGACTCCGTCCTTCTGGTAGCCCGTGGAGCCGAAGCCGCCCTCGCCGCGCACGCTGTCGGGCAGGGTTTCCACGGGGATGAACACGGCGCGCGGGACGGGCATCACGATGAGCTGGGCGATGCGATCGCCCACGGCGATGTCGTGCGCCTCGCTCGCATCGGTGTTCAGCAGGATCACCTTGATCTCGCCGCGGTAGCCCGCGTCGATGGTGCCCGGCGCGTTGACGACGGTGATGCCGTGCTTGGCGGCCAGACCGCTGCGCGGCACCACGAAGGCGACATGTCCCTCCGGCAGCGCGATGCGCACGCCGGTGCCGACGAGGGCGCGCTCGCCTGGCTCCAGGCGCACCGCCTCCGCCGCGACGAGGTCGGCTCCGGCATCCCCAGGGTGCGCATACACCGGGACGTCGGGGGCGATAATGGGGACGTCCACCGTTTCAGTCACCCAACGAGGGTAATGCAGAACTCAACGCCTCACGCCGGTGCCCGGACGGGGCACGCCGACAACTATCGCGAGCGGCTCGGCCCATCCTTGTGGATCCTCGTCGCCGCAGGGATGGCGGCGCCCATGGCCGCGCTCGTCGTCACGCCGATCGACACGACCGTCGCGCTCGTCGTGGGGGCCGGTGTCGGCATCCTGCTGATCGCGCTGATGATCCTCGCGGCTCCCGTCGTCGAGGTGCGCGACGGCGAGCTGCGGGCGGGACGCGCGCACATCGATGTCGATCTCCTGGGTGCCGGCGAGGTGCACCTCGGAGAGGATGCGCGTCATGCGCGCGGCGCGGGACTCGACCCGCGCTCGTGGCATCTGATCCGGGGCGGGATCGACGGCGTCGCCGTGTTCCCCGTGACAGATGCCGATGATCCGACGACCGCGTGGGTCATCTCCTCGCGGACGCCGGATCGGCTGGCCGCCGCTGTGCGGCGGGCTCAGATCACGCGGCGCACTCAGTACAGATAGGGCCGTCTGCGGTCTCGTGATCGAGCTGCGAGCGGTGCTTCACGAGGAAGCAGTTCGAACAGGTGAACTCGTCCTCCTGTGCGGGGAGAACGACGACGTCGAGCTCGAGGTCCGACAGGTCGGCACCAGGCAGCTCGAAGCCCGACGGGTTGTCGGCGTCCTCCACATCCACCGAGCCCGAGAGCTTGTCGGGAACGCGCTCCTTGAGCGCCTCGATCGACTCGCTGTCGTCCTCGGTCTTGCGGGGGGCGTCGTAATCGGTGGCCATGCGTGAAGATCTCAACTTCCGGGTATTCGCGGTTGCGCTCGCCCTTGCGGGCGGCGATAGTTTGCACGACCGTTTCCCTTTTCGCAAATGCGATCCGGCGCCGTCCTGACCGTGCGTTCGCGTGAAACTCGCGGCACGCGCGGGATATTCCCGGCGCTCGCGATGCCCTGTGACACGATGGGGCGGACAGGCGGGCTCTGAAGCCGCGAGTCCGCCGGACACGCGCAACCCAGAGCCGGCACGAGAAGCAGGGAGCGTCCGCATGGAACAGCTCAAGGTCATCGGAACCGAGGACGACAAGCTCATCCTGGCGACGGAGTCCGGCGACAGATTCACGCTCGACGTGGACGACGTGCTGCGCGGCGAGCTGCGCAAAGCCCGACGCGACCGCGAATCCGACTCGCAGACCCCGCGCCCGAGTCCTCGCGAGATCCAGGCCCACATCCGTGCGGGGCTGTCGGCGCGCGAGGTCGCCGAGCTCCTGGGCGCGCGCGTCGAGGACATCGTGCGCTTCGAGGGCCCGGTGCTCGCCGAGCGCGAGCACATCGTCGGCCAGGCGCTGGCTGTTCCCGTGCTCCTCGGCGGCGACTTCGAGGGCGACGGTCAGGCCACCTTCGGCTCCGCGGTGCGCGCCAAGCTCGGCGAGGCGGGCGCGATCGGCGAACGCTGGACCAGCTGGAAGGAGCCGTCCGGCTGGACCATCAAGCTGGAGTTCACGTCGAACGACATCGGCCATGACGCCCGCTGGGGATTCGACCCGCGACGCAGCACGCTGTCGCCGCTCAACGCGGACGCCATACAGCTCTCCCGTCAGGGATCGCTTCCGGAGGGGCTCATCCCCCGGCTGCGCGCCCTCGACGCCGTGCCGCCGAAGGACGACTCCCGCTTCGACAGCGGGGCGTTCGGCCCGCGCCGCCTGCCTGACGCCGACATCGAGTCGCCCGAGATCCCTGCGCCCGCCGCGGCCGCGGTGCAGGAGGCGGCGATCAAGCGTGCCAACGAGCCCGCCGTGGTGACCTCGGCCGAGACCGCCGACCTGCTCGAGGCGCTGCGCCGTCGTCGCGGTCAGCGCGAGCCGCTGCCCGGTGCCGAAGAGGTGGCGTCGGCTCCGCGCTCGCCCGCTCCTGTCGCGCTCTTCGACGCGCTCGAGCCGGGCTACGAGGAGTCCGCCGCCGAGGAGGAGCCGCCGGCGTCCGACTTCACGGCGCCCACTCCGGCCGCTGTCGCCGAGGCCGGCCGCCGCAAGGGGCGCACGTCGATGCCGTCGTGGGACGAGATCGTCTTCGGCGCCCGCTCCGACGACTGAGTCCTCAGGTTCCGGCGAACGCGCCCAGCCGGATGAGCGGGACGATGCGCTCCTCGTCCGTGAGCGAGCCGTGCTGCCCGACCATCTTCTGCGGCGCCTTGTCGGCGAGCCGGTCGTCGTAGTAGGCGACGCCGGCGCGCGAGGCGACGATCACATCGCCGATCCGCGGGGCGACCTCCGGGTCGACCGGGCCGATGAGGCCCGACGCGGCGAGTTCCGCGCGGGAGAACACCCAGGAACGGGATGCCTCGGCCTCCCGCCACCGAGCCAGCACGGCGTCGGCCGTACCGGGCTCGGCATAGAGGTGCAGCATCCGCGGCTCGCCGCCGATCAGGCGGACGCCGTCGAGGAGCTCGTCGCCCTCCTCCAGCAGCAGATGGCGGTGACGCGGCACATCGATCATGCCGTGGTCCGATGTCACCACCACGCCGGTCGTGCGGTCGAGGGATGACGAGAGGGTACGGGCCGCAGCATCCACCCGCTCCAGCGTCGCGACCCATTCGTCGGACTCCCAGCCGCGCTTGTGACCGATCGCGTCGAGATCGGGGGCGTAGAGATAGATGAGGGAACCGGGATGCTGCGCCGCGAGGTCCGCGGCGACGCGCACGCGCTCGTCGAGGTCATCGGCGCCGTGGAACTCCGCGTCGCCCAGGGTGGCCGACGTGAAGCCGGTGCCGGCGTATTCGTTGCGCGAGACGGCGAAGAACGGCCGGCCGAGCGCCGCGGACAGCGGGGCGGAGCGCTGGAATTCCAGCGGCAGTCCGTCGGTGTCCCAGCCGCGCAGCATGTTGACCACGTCGTCGGTGCCGGGCACGCGGGCCCGGTACCCGACGATGCCGTGCTCGCCCGGCAGCCTGCCGGTGAGGAGGCTGGTCAGCGCGGCCGCCGTGGTCGACGGGAAGACCGTGCGCGCGACATCCCGCTTCGCCCGGGCCTCGCTGAGGAAGCGCGCATGCCCGGCACGCGCGGAGAGGTTGTGCACCCCGAGGCCGTCGAGCACCCACACGATGGCGCTCCGTGCCGGGGCGAACCACTCGGATCCGCCTTCCAGCGCCGCCGACATCTCGGTCACGACACGGGTGAGGCTCCGGGCGCGGGGTGGGTCCACGGGTAGGCTGAGGGTCATCGGGGCCAGTCTCGCACACGCGGCCGCGCCCCCTCGCTCTCCGCCGTCACCCGAGGCTTCATCGACACATGCCCGCTTCCCGCACCGATTCCTCCCCCGCCGACCACGGACGCATCGAGGACGTCGACGTCTCGTCCGAGATGCAGACGTCGTTCCTCGAGTACGCGTACTCGGTCATCTACTCGCGGGCGCTCCCCGACGCGCGCGACGGGCTCAAGCCGGTGCAGCGGCGCATCCTTTTCCAGATGGCCGACATGGGCCTGCGCCCCGACCGCGGGCACGTCAAGAGCGCGCGCGTCGTCGGCGAGGTGATGGGAAAGCTGCACCCGCACGGCGACGCCCCCATCTACGACGCGCTGGTGCGGCTCGCGCAGCCGTTCTCGCTGCGTGTGCCGCTGGTCGACGGGCACGGCAACTTCGGCTCGCTCGACGACGGCCCCGCCGCGCCCCGCTACACCGAGGCGCGCCTCGCACCGCCGGCGCTGGCGCTCACCGAGAACCTCGACGAGGACGTCGTCGACTTCATCCCCAACTACGACGGCCAGTTCCAGCAGCCCGAGGTGCTGCCGGCCGCGTTCCCCAACCTGCTCGTCAATGGCACCACCGGCATCGCGGTCGGGATGGCCACGAACATGGCGCCGCACAACCTGATCGAGGTCGTCGGCGCCGCGACCCACCTGCTCGAGAACCCCGAGGCGACCGTCGACGAGCTCATGGAGTTCGTGCCCGGTCCCGACCTGCCCGGCGGCGGCATCATCGTCGGCCTCGACGGCATCAAGGACGCCTACACGAACGGCCGCGGCAGCTTCCGCACCCGGGCCAAGGTGTCGATCGAGTCGCTCGGCCCGCGCCGCACCGGCCTCGTCGTGACCGAGCTGCCGTATCTCGTCGGACCCGAGCGCGTCATCGAGAAGATCAAGGACGCCGTCAACGCGAAGAAGCTCCAGGGCATCGCGGACGTCAACGACCTGACCGACCGCCATCACGGTCTGCGCCTCGTCATCGGCATCAAGACGGGCTTCGACCCGCAGGCGGTGCTCGACCACCTCTATCGCCTGACGCCCCTCGAGGACTCGTTCAGCATCAACAACGTCGCGCTCGTCGAGGGGCAGCCGCAGACTCTGGGTCTGCGCGAGCTCCTCCGCGTGTACCTCGACCACCGCATCAGCGTGGTCACGCGCCGCAGCCGCTACCGGCTCGAGCGACGCAAGGAACGCCTGCACCTCGTCGAGGGCCTCCTCATCGCGATCCTCGACATCGACGAGGTCATCCAGGTCATCCGCACGTCCGACGACAGCGAGCAGGCGCGCACGCGCCTCATGAGCGTCTTCGACCTGTCGGAGGCGCAGTCCGAGTACATCCTTGAGCTGCGGCTGCGCCGCCTCACGAAGTTCTCGCGCATCGAGCTCGAGGCCGAGCGCGACAACCTCAAGAAGGAGATCGCCCAGCTCGAGGAGCTGCTCGGCAGTGATGTGCTGCTGCGCGCGCAGGTGGCGAAGGAGCTGGATGCCGCCGCGGAGGCGTTCGGCACCCCCCGGCGCACGCTGCTGCTCAACGGCGGCCCGGTCCAGCCGCGCTCGCGGGCAGCGGCGGCGGCCGCGGATCTGCAGATCGCGGATGCGCCGTGCCGCGTGTTCCTCTCGGCCTCCGGCCGCATGGTGCGCGCCGAGCTCGTGGCCGATGCCCCCGGCGGAGGCATCGTGGCGCCGGCGCGACGCTCCAAGCACGACGCGATCCGCTCCGCCGTGGACGCCACCACGCGAGGCGACATCGGCGCGGTGACGAACCTCGGCCGCCTGGTGCGCTTCTCCCCCGTCGACCTGCCGTCGGTTCCCGCCAACTCGGTGCAGCTCGCGGCCGGCACGCGCGGCGACCAGTATCTCGGGCTCAGCGGCGGCGAGCACATCGTCGCCGTCGTGCCGCTCACCGGCGTCCCGCCGATCGCGATCGGCACGGCGCAGGGCATCGTCAAGCGCGTGGCCGCCAGCGAGATCGCGAACAAGCACGACATCGAGATCATCGCCCTCAAGGACGGCGACCGGGTCGTCGGAGCGGCCCCCGCCTCTGACGGCGCCGAACTGGTGTTCGTGGCGAGCGACGCGCAGCTGCTGCGCTTCGACGCGTCGTCGGTGCGCCCGCAGGGCCGCTCCGCCGGCGGCATGGCCGGCATCCGTCTCACCGATGGCGCGCAGGTGATCGCGTTCGACGTCGTCGGCCCCTCCGAGTTCGACGCCGTCGTGGTGACGATCGCCGGTTCGACGACGGCGCTGGCGGGCACCGACGCCGGCAGCGCCAAGGTGTCGCTGTTCAGCGAGTTCCCCGCCAAGGGCCGCGCCACGGGCGGCGTGCGTGCTCAGCGGTTCCTCAAGGGAGAAGACGCGCTCACCATCGCCTGGGTCGGCACCGATCCGCGCGCGATCGGCTCGGACGGCGCGACCCGCGCCCTGCCCGAGTCCGGCGCGAAGCGCGACGCCTCGGGGACCCCGGTCGACGGCGTCATCGGCGCCGTCGGCACCGGCGTCCGCTAGACCGCACACGCGTGAGGCGCACCGGCCCGGCCGGTGCGCCTCAGGTCTGTCTGTGCGTCGCGGTGGCTCAGGCGTCGATGCGCTCGCGCACCAGCCGGTCGCTGGAGTCGATGATGAACTCCTTGCGGGGCGCCACGTCGTTGCCCATGAGCAGTTCGAAGACGGATGCCGCGGCCTCGGCGTCCTGCATCCGCACCCGTCGCAGGGTCCGGCCGTTGCGGTCCATGGTGGTCGTCGCGAGCTGGTCGGCGTCCATCTCACCCAGGCCCTTGTAGCGCTGCACCGGCTCCTGCCAGCGCTTGCCGGCCTTGGTGAGCTTCGTGAGGAGTCCGTGCAGCTCCGCCTCGGAGTACGTGTAGATCGTCTCGTTCGGCTTGGAGCCCGGGTTCATCACGACCACGCGGTGCAGCGGCGGGACGGCGGCGTAGACGCGGCCCTCGTCGATGAGAGGTCGCATGTAGCGGAAGAACAGGGTGAGCAGCAGCGTGCGGATGTGCGCGCCGTCGACGTCGGCGTCGCTCATCAGGATGATCTTGCCGTAGCGAGCGGTGCTGAGGTCGAACGAACGGCCGGAGCCGGCGCCGATCACCTGGATGATGGCGGCGCACTCGGCGTTCGACAGCATGTCGCTGATGGAAGCCTTCTGCACGTTGAGGATCTTGCCGCGGATCGGCAGCAGCGCCTGGAACTCGCTGTTGCGCGCGAGCTTGGCGGTGCCGAGCGCCGAGTCGCCCTCGACGATGAACAGCTCGGACTCGGCAACGTCGTTCGACCGGCAGTCGGCGAGCTTCGCCGGCAGTGACGACGACTCGAGCGCGTTCTTGCGGCGTTGTGTCTCTTTGTGGGTGCGCGCCGAGATGCGCGCCTTCATCTCGGAGACGACCTTGTCGAGCAGCAGCGAGGTCTGCGCCTTGTCGTCGCGCTTGGACGACTGGAACCGCGCGGTGAGCTCGCGGGTGACGACGTTCGACACGATCTGGCGGACCGCCGGCGTGCCGAGGACCTCCTTGGTCTGGCCCTCGAACTGCGGCTCGGGAAGACGCACCGTCAAGACGGCGGTGAGCCCGGCGAGGATGTCGTCCTTCTCGAGCTTGTCGTTGCCGACCTTGAGGCGACGCGCATTCTGCGTCACCTGATCGCGCAGCACCTTCATGAGGCCCTGTTCGAACCCCTGCTGGTGCGTGCCGCCCTTGGGCGTGGCGATGATGTTGACGAACGAGCGCGACGTCGTCTCGTAGCCGGTGCCCCACCTGACCGCGATGTCGACGTGGCACTCGCGCTCGACCTCGGTCGGGACCATGGCGCCCGACGGCTGCAGCACCGGGACCGTCTCGGTGAACTTCCCTTCGCCCGTGAGCCGCCAGGTGTCGGTGACGCCCGAGTCAGGGGCCAGGAAGTCGGCGAACTCCGAGATGCCGCCGTCGAAGCGGTAGCTCGTCTCGACGGGCTCGCCCGACTCGGTGCCGCCGCGCTCGTCGCGGATGACGATCTCGAGGCCGGGCACGAGGAAGGCGGTCTGGCGCGCACGCTGCTCGAGCTCCTGCAGGTTGAACGCGGCGTCCTTCGTGAAGATCTGCCGGTCGGCCCAGTAGCGGATGCGCGTGCCGGTCACGCCCTTCGCAGCGCGTCCTGCGACGCGCAGCTCGCTGCGCTCCTCGAAGGGCGTGAAGCCCGAATCGGGGCTCCCGTTCGAGAACACTCCGGGCTCGCCCCGGTGGAACGACATCGCCCACGTCTTGCCGCCGCGGTCGACCTCGACGTCGAGGCGCTCCGAGAGCGCGTTGACGACGGATGCCCCGACGCCGTGCAGACCGCCCGACGCCGCGTACGAGCCGCCGCCGAACTTGCCGCCGGCATGAAGCTTCGTGAAGACGACCTCGACGCCCGACAGCCCCGTGCGGGGTTCGATGTCGACCGGGATGCCGCGGGCGCGGTCGCGCACCTCGACGCTGCCGTCGGCGTGGAGCACGATGTCGATGCGCGAGCCGTGGCCGGCGAGGGCCTCGTCGACGGAGTTGTCGATGATCTCCCACAAGCAGTGCATGAGGCCGCGCGAGTCGGTCGAGCCGATGTACATGCCGGGGCGCTTGCGGACCGCCTCGAGCCCTTCGAGCACCTGGAGATGATGGGCGGAGTACTCGGCGGTCACAATCTCCCATCGTAATCGGGGCTCCCGACAGACCCGCACAGACACGCTTCGACGTCGAGGGCGTACGCGCTCAGCGAAATGTCCTCCATTCGCGGCATTCTCGAATCCTCGGCGTGGTTGTATTTCATGACCGCGAGAGAGTTCTACGAATACGAGGAGGCACCGAAATGACCACGCTATCGACACCCACCGAGACCGGCGCCGTCCTCGAGTACCGCCTCACCGCCATGGATCGCTGTGATTCCTGTGGTGCGCAGGCGTACATCGCCGCAGAGGTCAACGGCAGCGAACTGCTCTTCTGCGCCCACCACGGCCGCAAGTACGAAGAGAAGCTCCGCGCCATCGCCACCTCGTGGCACGACGAGACCGCTCGCCTGGCCGAGTAGGCGCTCCGTCCCGGCAGACCCGCACCCGTCGCTTCAGCGGCGGGTGTATCTGCGTTCCACGAGGGGTGACACGCGCAGGGCGATCTCTTCACCGATCGTTCCGATGATCTCGGCGAGATCGGTCGCTGTGCTCTCCCCCGCTCCGCCCGGTCCGTAGACCGTGACGATGTCACCGACCGACGCGCCCGACCACGCGACGACCCGCGAGTCCGAGGCGCCGACGGCCGCGAGCGAGCGGCTCCCCGCCGGCGTCCCGACGCTTGCGCGCTGCTGGAGGGATGACGGCAGACCGTGCAGCGCGCCCAGGTCGATGCGGGCGACATCCTCGCCGACCTCCACGACCTCCGCCGTGAGAGTGCCGATGGGCCGCAGGCCGAGGTCGTCGGCGGAGGGGCCTCCGGCGGAGCGGATGCCGTAGCAGAACGCCCCCACGCGCACCATGTCGTAGCGGAACTGCGGGCGTGCGAACGCGGCCGCGCTGGCGGCCAGATGGCGCATCTCCGGGTGCAGGCCCGCCGTCGCGGCCTGCTCGAGCGCCCACTCGTAGACCTGCCGGGCGTCGTCGTCCTCGGCGTCCGACGCCTCCGCGATGTGGCTCCAGACGCCGACGACGTCGATGACGCGCTCCGCCTGCAGCGCGGCCGCGCGTGCCACGAAGGCCGGCCAGTGCTCGGGGCGCACGCCGTTGCGATGCAGACCGGTGTCGATCTTGAGGTGCACCCGCACCGCCGCGCGGGCATCGCGGGCGGCGTCCGCGAGCTCCTCGAGCAGATCGGCGTCGCCGATACCCAGGTCGATCCGTGCGGCGACGGCGTGGTCGAGGTCCTCGCGCGACGCGGCGATCCAGGCGAAGATGCGGGCGTCGTCGCCCACGGCGGCGCGCACGGCGCACCCCGTCCGCACGTCGAAGGCGCCGAACCACGTCACCCCCGCGGCGGCTGCGGCCCGCACGACGGGCTCGAGGCCGTGGCCGTAGGCGTCGTCCTTGACCACGAGCATGAGCTCCGCCGGCGACACCGTGTCGCGCACGCGCGAGACGTTGGCCGCGAGGGCATCGAGATCGACGTGCAGGTGCGCGGTCACGCTGCCTCCCGCCGGATGGCGCGCAGTCCGACCGTCGTGACGAGTTCGCCGGCGGTGAGTCCGGTCGCACGCACCCAGTCGCCGAGAGACGGCTCACCGTGCGCCGGGTCGCCGAGGAACAGCACCTCCGCACCGCGCGGGACCGCAGCATCCCCGATCTCCACCACGCACACGTCCATCGCGACGCGGCCGACGATCCGGTGACGCTCCCCCGCGATCGCGACGTCGACGGCGCCGCCCAGCGAGCGGACGACGCCCTGCGCGTACCCGCCGGTGACGAGCGCGACACGGGTGTCGGCGGGCGCGCGGTACGCGTAGCCGTACGACACGCCCTCGCCCGCGCGGAGGTCCTTGACCGAGAGCACGGTGCCCGACAGCCGCAGTGCGGGCGCGACCGCGTGCTCGGCACCGGGGAGTCCGAAGAGCGACGCCGCGGCCAGCGCGTCGCCGGGTGCGGCCCCGGGGTCAGAGCGTTCGAAGCCCGTGGCCGTGAGTACGTCGCGCACGAGTTCAGCGCCGTGGCCCCAGGCATCCGCGTCCAGGACCGACGGATCGTACGAACGGATGCCGCGCTCCCGCGCCGCACGGACGTTCGCGGTCAGCGCGGCCCGCGACACCCACGCGACCGGAGCGCTACGGGGGTCCGATCCCGGCACGGCGTGGTCGTGCCCAGGGATCGCGGAACTCACGCCCCTAGACTATCGGGGTCCCCGAACCGAACCCGGAGCACGCATGTCTTCTCAGGGCCTCGCCCTCTCGAACCGCCTTCGTTACCTTGCGTGGCGGGTCCGTCGCATCGATGTCGGCTCCGTGCTGGAGCGCGCGAAAGAGACCGCCCACGAGCATGGCAAATGGACTCCCGCGGTCGTCGTCGACATGCTGTGGTCGGCGGGATTCCGGCAGGTCGGCTTCCAGGACTACGTCGACTACGACTTCGCGATCCTCACCCGCGCGGAGCGCGCGACGTACATGACGCATCCGGTGTCGAACGAGCTTTCGCAGAAATACGACGACCCCGCCTACCGCGGCCAGTTCCAGGACAAGGTCGAGTTCGACCGCACGTTCAGCGAGTTCCTGCGTCGGGACTGGATGGTCGTCGAGGAGGGCAACGCCGACGCCGTGCGCGCCTTCGCCGAGAAGCACGGCACGATCGTCACCAAGGAGCCGGTGGGTCAGGCGGGCACCGGCGTGCACCGCTACCACGCGGCCGACGTGACCGACTGGGACGACTTCCACCGCGGCCTGCTCTCGCGCGGCGAGCTGCTCATCGAGGAGGTCATCCGTCAGCACGCCGACCTCGCGGCGGTGTGCCCCGGCACGGTCAACACGACCCGTGTCACGGCGTTCTTCGACGGCGAGAAGACCCACATCCTCGCGATGGCGCAGAAGTTCGGCCGCGGCGCGGTGAGCGACCAGATGACGTTCGGCGGCTTCTACACGATGCTCGACGAGAACGGTCGCGCCGTCGGCCCCGGCTACGACTCGCACAGCCACGTGCACGAGAAGCATCCCGACAGCGGCTTCGTCATCGCCGACTTCCAGCTGCCGATGGTCGACGAGGTCAAGGCGTTCGTCGACCAGGTCGCGCGCGTCGTGCCGCAGATCCAGTACGTCGGCTGGGACATCGTGGTCTCGCCCGACGGACCGGTGCTCGTCGAGGGCAACTGGGGCGCCGGCGTCTACGAGAACAAACCGAGCGTCACCGGCATCCGCACCGGCCACAAGCCCCGCTATCGCGCGGCGATCGGCTTCTGAGCCGTTCCTGAACGCGAGAAGGGCGCGGCATCCATGATGGATGCCGCGCCCTTCTGCGATGCGTGGTTCAGATCGTGCGGACGATGCCGAGCGGCGTCGACTGGTGGCCCTGGCCCAGCGGGTTGTCCTTGAGGATCGAGACGAGACGCTTCTCTTCCGCCTTGTCGAGCGTCGAGCCGAGGATGTTGCCACCGAGGTCGTTGATGTCGACCACCGCGACCTCGGGCACGCCGCCGAGCAGCGCCTTGAGGTGCGTCGCGACCTCGCGCGGACGCTCCGGTCCGAGGACGACGGCCTTGTTGTACGGCGGGATGGTGCCCGACGTCGGCCCGTCGATGGCCCGGGCCTTGTCGCCGGCGATGCGGTAGAAGTCGCCCTTGCGGCCGAAGAGCTTGGTCACGGCCGACACGGCGGCTGCGAACAGGATGCGGATCGTGCCGCATTCGCGGAGCGCCATCTCCATCGTCTCGGGCATGCCGAGGCCGATGCCGTACGGCGTGCGCGTCACGTACTTCGAGAGGAAGAGCGCCAGCTTGCGGGGCTTGATGTCTTCCACGAGGTACGAGCGGCCCTGCGTGATCGCGACGATCTTCTCGGTCACGAACAGCAGGTCGCCCTCGCGCACCACATCGGCCGCGTACTCCTTCACGAACGCGTCGAGGTCGTCGCCCGGCATCACGACCCGCGTGCGGATCGGGATGCGGGCGAACGACGAGCCCTCGACCTGGACGGTGAGCGCCTTGCCGGCGTTCGCCTCACTCACTCGAGGTAGTCCCGCAGCGACTGCGAACGCGACGGGTGCCGCAGCTTCGCCATCGTCTTCGACTCGATCTGGCGGATGCGCTCGCGGGTGACCCCGAACGTGTCGCCGATCTGGTCGAGCGTCTTCGGCTGGCCGTCGCCGAGGCCGAAGCGCATGCGGATCACGCCCGCCTCGCGCTCCGAGAGCGAGTCGAGGAGCGACTCGAGCTGACGCTGAAGCATCGTGAAGCCCACCGCGTCGGCGGGGACCACGGCCTCGGTGTCCTCGATGAGGTCGCCGAACTCGCTGTCGCCGTCCTCACCGAGGGGCGTGTGCAGCGAGATCGGCTCGCGGCCGTACTTCTGCACCTCGATGACCTTCTCGGGGGTCATGTCGAGTTCGCGGCTCAGCTCCTCGGGCGTGGGTTCGCGACCGAGGTCCTGCAGCATCTGACGCTGCACGCGCGCGAGCTTGTTGATGACCTCGACCATGTGCACCGGGATGCGGATGGTGCGCGCCTGGTCGGCCATGGCGCGGGTGATGGCCTGACGGATCCACCACGTCGCGTACGTCGAGAACTTGAAGCCCTTGGTGTAGTCGAACTTCTCGACCGCGCGGATGAGACCGAGGTTGCCCTCCTGGATCAGATCCAGGAACTGCATGCCGCGACCGGTGTAGCGCTTGGCGAGCGACACCACGAGGCGCAGGTTCGCGCCGAGCAGGTGGCTCTTCGCGCGCTGGCCGTCGCGGGCGACCCACTGGAGGTCCAGTCCGAGCTGCGAGGTCTTCTCGGCCGCCGACATGTGCGACAGCTTCTCTTCGGCGAAGAGCCCCGCCTCGATGCGCATCGCGAGCTCGACCTCTTCGGCCGCGTTCAGGAGCGGCACCTTGCCGATCTGCTTGAGGTAGTCCTTGACCGGGTCGGCCGTCGCGCCCGTGATCTGGGTCGAGTAGACGGGGACGTCGTCCTCGTCGCTCGACGAGATGACGATCGCGCCGGTGGGAAGGGGCTCGGTGAACGCCGGCTTGGTGCTCCCCTCCTCTTCCTCCTCGTCCTCGCTCGCGTTCGCGTCGTCGCCCGAGGGCTTGGCGCCCTTGGCCGGCGTGCCGGCCGCGGCTGCGTCGTCGCCCTCTGCCTCGTCGCCGTCGTCCTCGAGTTCGACGTCGTCGTCGAGCTCCTCGACGTCGTCCTCGAACTCGTCGTCCGACTTCTTCGCGCGCTTGGACGCGGTCTTCGGCGCGGCCTTCGTCTTGGCGGCGCCCTTGGCTGCGGGAGCCTTCTTGGCAGCCGCCGCCTTCGTCTCGTCCGTCTCGGTGTCCTTCGCGGCCGAGCGAGCCTTGGTGTTCGTGCCTGGAGTCACGTTTCGCCTTTCACCGGTCGAAGCGCCGTGCGCCTCTCCGGTCGGTTTCGGACACTAGTAAGACCCTTGTCAAGTCCACGTCTTCGACAGGAAGCCCCACGAAGACGGTTGACAACGGGTCAGAGCGTCTAGTATCTCATACTTGCCGTGCGCCGCCAGCATCGCCCTGCCGAGACCGGCGCACCTCCATCCCTGGTGTCAACACCCCGCTCGGGCGTGGAATTCCGCCGACGCGCGGCGGACGCGATCAGGAGCCGCGCTTGTCGTCCTCCGCGGGGCGGGTGGCGAGGAAGCGTTCGAGCTCGGCCGCCAGCTCGTCGGCGCTGGGGAGGTCGCCGGTGTGGATCATCGGGGTCGCCAGCGTCGATCCCGCCATGTAGGCGTCGTAGCGCTCTTCGAGGCCCTGCACCATGCGGGCAAGCTCGTCGCTGCCCGCGATCTGCTCGGTGACCTTGTCGAGGTACTCGCGGTTCTCCTCGCGCAGCTCGTCGCCGGCGAACACCAGGCCGGTCGCGACGGTGAGGCTGTCGAGCGCGGCCAGCGCGGCCGCGGGGTACTCGGTGTCGCCGAGGTAGTGCGGGATGAGCAGCACGAAGCCCGCCACGCGCACGCCCGCGGCGGCGAGGCGGTACTCGAGGAGGTGGCCCGCCGTGGCGGGCACCTGCGTGTGGGGCTGCCAGACCGAGTGCGCCTCGGTGAGCTCCGACCGCGTTCCGCTGACCGTGGTGCCGATCGGCCGGGTGTGAGGCACGGGCATCGGGATCGCGTGGACCCACGTCACCGTCGACACGCCGTACACCTCGGAGAATTCGAGGACCGCCTCGGTGAAGGCATCCCATGCGAAGTCCGGTTCGTATCCCGCCAGCAGCAGGAACGGCTGTCCGAGTGCGTCGTGGGCGAACGACAGCTCCAGGCGGGCCGGGCGGTAGTCCGTGAGGTGATCCTTCTCGAACGACACGATCGGGCGGCGCGCGCGGTAGTCCAGCAGCGTGTCGTTGGAGAACACGGCCAGCGGCGAAGGCGAGAGCTCGTCGCGGAAGTAGTCGATCACACGGCTGACGGCGCTGCCGGCATCGGTGAACCCGGTCAGGGCGATCACCAGCGGCAGCCCGCGCGGGACGGGCGGCGCTGAAGCCGCACGCTCGAACAGCGGGCCGGGAAAAGGCATGCACCCATGCTACGAGCCGTCCGCGGAGCTCGGGTCACGATGGTCGCGCTCAGAGCGAACAGTCGTCGTCCCTAGGATGGAGACCATGTCGTTTCCCGACCTCGAGTACCGCACCGCACCTGTCCGAGAGTCCGACGCAGACCTCCTCCTCCTCGCCCTTCCCCCGCTCGACGCCGAGGGATCGCCCGATCTCTCCGAGTGGCCGGGCCTCGGCGAAGCGCTGTCCGGAGTGGGTTTCACCGGCGCCGCCGGCTCCTGGGTCCGCGTCTACGCGCCCGAGGCGACGACGCTCCCGCTGGCCGTCGTCGGGACCGGTTCGGCTCCGGATGCCGCGACCCTGCGCGATGCGGTCGGCGCGGCGATCCGCGCGATCACCGGCTTCGCGACCGTCGCCGTCGCCGCCCCCTTCGCAGACCCCTCGCTGTGGACGGCGGCCGCCGAGGGCGCCGCTCTCGGCGGGTACCGCTTCGACGGCTACAAGACCGAGGCGCCGAAGCCGCGCGCCCAGCGCGTGGTGGTGCACGGCACCGCCGAGCCGGACGACGCCGCGCTCACGCTGATCATCGAGACCGCAGCATCCGTCGCCCTCGTCAAGGACCTCGTCAACACGCCGGCCGAATGGCTCGGACCCGCCGATGTCGCGACGCAGGCGGCCGCGGCCGTCGCGGACCTGCCGGTCACGGTCGAGATCCTCGATGAGGAGGCCCTCCGCGAGCAGGGCTTCGGCGGGATCCTCGGCGTGGGGCAGGGCTCGGACCGCCCGCCGCGCCTCATCCGCCTGGCGTACGCGCCCGACGGCGCCTCGCGTCACATCGCGCTGGTGGGCAAGGGCATCACCTTCGACACCGGCGGCCTGTCGCTGAAGCCCGCCGCCTCGATGGTCGGCATGAAGTACGACATGGCGGGCGCCGCCACCGTGCTCGGCGTGCTGCGCGCGGCGGCGGCCGTCAGCGCCCCGGTGAAGGTGACGGCGTGGCTCTGCGTCGCCGACAACATGCCGTCCGGGCGCGCCACGCGCCCGGGCGACGTGCTGCGCCTGGTCGACGGCACGACCGTCGAGGTGCTCAACACCGACGCCGAGGGACGCCTCGTGCTCGCCGACGGCCTGGTCGCCGCGAGCCGCGAGAAGCCCGATGTGATCGTCGACGTCGCGACCCTGACGGGGGCGATCCTCATCGCCCTCGGCACGCGCCACACCGGCGTGATGGGCGACGACGCCGCCGTGGCCGCCTATCTCGCCGCCGCCGCCGAGGCCGGCGAGCCCGCGTGGCAGCTGCCGCTGCCCGCCCACATGGTCGAGGAGCTCGACTCCCCCATCGCCGACCTGCAGAACGCCAAGATCGGCGATCCCGCGGGCGGCTCGCTCTTCGCAGGACTGTTCCTGCGGCACTTCGTCGGCCGCACGGCCGACGAGACGGATGCGCCCCGAATCCCCTGGGTGCATCTCGACATCGCCGGCAGCGGGACCCACAAGGGCGCGCCGTACGGCATCACCGACAAGGGACCGACTGCCGCCACCGTGCGCAGCCTGATCCGCTTCGTCATGACTGACCTCGATGAGGAGGCACGATGACCGACCACTCCTTCGATCTCGTCGTTCTCGGCGGTGGAAGCGGCGGCTATGCGGCCGCGCTGCGCGCCGCGGAGCTCGGCAAGACCGTCGCCCTCGTGGAGAAGGACAAGGTGGGCGGCACGTGCCTGCACCGCGGCTGCATCCCGACGAAGGCCCTGCTGCACGCGGCCGAGGTGGCCGAGACGGCACGGGATGCTGCGGCCATCGGCATCCGCGCGACCTTCGACGGCGTCGACCCGGCGGGCGTGCGCGCCTACCGCGAAGGCATCGTCGCGAAGAAGTACAAGGGGCTCGAAGGCCTGGTCAAGGCGCGGAAGATCACCGTCGTGCACGGAGAGGGGCGCCTCGAGGCAGGACCGGGCGTGCGCGTGGGAGACGACCTGTACCGCGGCACCGACGTGGTGCTCGCGACCGGCTCGTACAGCCGTACGCTGCCTGGCCTCGAGGTCGGCGGGCGCATCCTCACCAGCGAGCACGCGCTCGAGCTCGACGAGATCCCGGGCAGCGTCATCATCCTCGGAGGCGGTGTCATCGGGGTCGAGTTCGCAAGCGTCTGGCGCTCGTTCGGCGCCGAGGTGACGATCGTCGAGGCGCTCGAGCACCTCGTGCCCAACGAGGATCTGGCGCTGAGCAAGGGCCTCGAGCGCGCGTTCCGCCGCCGCGGCATCCAGTACTCGCTGGGCGTGCGCTTCCAGAGCGCGACGCAGACCGCGGAGGCCGTGACGGTCACGCTCGAAGACGGCAAGACCTTCACGGCGGACTACCTGCTCGTCGCCGTCGGACGCGGTCCGGCCAGCGCCGGCCTCGGCTATGAGGAGGCCGGCGTCACGATCGACCGAGGATTCGTCATCACCGACGAGCGCCTGCGCACCGGTGTCGACCATGTGTGGGCCGTCGGCGACATCGTGCCCGGCCTCCAGCTCGCGCATCGCGGGTTCCAGCAGGGCATCTTCGTCGCCGAAGAGATCGCGGGGCTCTCCCCTGTCGTGATCCCCGACACCCAGATCCCCAAGGTCACCTACAGCCACCCCGAAGTCGCCTCCGTCGGGCTCACCGAGGCCCAGGCGGCCGACGCCCACGGTGCCGACGGGATCGTGGCCTACGAGTACAACCTCGCGGGCAACGGCAAGAGCGAGATCCTGGGCACGAGCGGGACCGTCAAGGTGGTCCGAGTGAAGGACGGACCCGTGATCGGCGTCCACCTGATCGGCGACCGCGTCGGCGAGCTCATCACCGAGGGCCAGCTCGTCGTGGGCTGGGAAGCCCACCCCGAAGACATCGCGCCGTTCGTCCACGCGCACCCGACGCAGTCCGAGGCGCTGGGCGAGGCATTCCTCGCTCTCGCCGGCAAGCCGCTGCACGCGCTGTGACCCTTACGGCCGCGCCCCATCACTAAGCTAGATCCGATATTTCTTCAGAAGGAGACATCCTCATGAGCACATCCGTGGTCCTCCCCGCTCTCGGCGAGAGCGTGACCGAGGGAACGGTCACCCGCTGGCTCAAGAACGTCGGCGACACGGTCCAGGCGGACGAGGGCCTGCTCGAGATCTCCACCGACAAGGTGGACACGGAGATCCCTTCGCCCGTCAGCGGCGTGATCGAGGAGATCCTCGTGCAGGAGGACGAGACCGTCGAGGTCGGCGCCGTCCTGGCGAAGATCGGCGACGGCTCGGGCACCCCCGACGCCGCCCCGGCCCCCGAGGCCGCTGCTGCCGAGGCCGCTCCGGCCGCCCCCGCCGAGGCCGCACCGGCTCCGGCTCCGGCCGCCGAGGCTCCCGCCGCTCCGGCCGAGGCCGCACCGGCGCCCGCCGCCGAGCAGCCCGCCGCACCCGCGGGCGGTGGCAAGGAGGTGCTCCTTCCCGAACTCGGCGAGAGCGTCACCGAGGGCACCGTCACCCGCTGGCTCAAGCAGGTCGGCGAAGAGGTCGCCGTGGACGAGCCGCTTCTCGAGATCTCGACCGACAAGGTCGACACCGAGATCCCGTCGCCGTTCGCCGGCGTCCTGACCGAGATCCTGGTCGCCGAGGATGAGACCGTCGCCGTCGGCGCGGCGCTCGCCCGCGTCGGCGAGGCCGGTGCGGCGCCTGCCGCTGCCGCGCCCGCGCCGGCCGAGGCACCGGCCGCTGCTCCGGCTCCGGCTGCTGCGCCCGCTCCCGCGGAGGCTCCGGCGCCGGCTGCTGCCCCTGCCGCAGCACCCGCTGCGGCCCCTGCGGAGGCGCCGGCTGCTCCGGCTGCGGCGCCCGCCGCGGCCCCGGCCGCTCCCGCCGCCCCGGCACTCGTGGCCGAGGAGGACGGGATCACTTACGTCACGCCGCTCGTGCGTCGCCTCGCTCAGCAGCAGGGCGTCGACCTCGGCTCGGTCAAGGGCACGGGCGTCGGCGGTCGCATCCGCAAGGAGGACGTCCTGAAGGCCGCCGAGGCCGCCGCATCGGCGCCTGCCGCGCCGGCCGCCGCCGCCGCGCCCGCGCCGCTCGAGGTGTCGCCGCTGCGCGGCACCACCCAGCCGATGTCGCGGCTGCGCAAGGTTCTCGCCTCGCGTGCCGTGGAGTCGATGCAGTCGACCGCGCAGCTCACCACGGTGGTCGAGGTCGATGTCACCAAGCTCGCGACCTTCCGCGACAAGGTGAAGAACGACTTCCTGGCGAAGACCGGCGACAAGCTGTCGTTCCTGCCGTTCTTCGCACTGGCCGCGGCCGAGGCGCTGCAGGCGTACCCCGTCGTCAACTCGACGGTGGACGGTGACCAGATCGTCTACCCGGCGACCGAGAACCTGTCGATCGCCGTCGACACGGAGCGGGGCCTGCTGACCCCCGTGCTGCGCGACGCGGCGGGCAAGAACCTCGCCCAGATCGCGCACGAGATCGCCGACCTCGCCGCTCGCACGCGCGAGAACAAGCTGAAGCCCGACGAGCTCGCCGGCGGCACGTTCACGCTGACCAACACCGGCTCGCGCGGTGCGCTGTTCGACACGCCCGTCGTGTTCCTGCCCCAGACCGCGATCCTCGGCACCGGTGTGGTCGTCAAGCGCCCCGGCGTCGTGACGGTCGACGGCAAGGACGCGATCTCGGTTCGTTCGTACGTGTACCTCGCGCTGTCGTACGACCACCGTGTCGTCGACGGTGCGGATGCCGCACGTTTCCTCGGCGCCGTGAAGACGCGCCTCGAGGCGGCCGCGTTCGAGGGCAACCTGGGCGTCTGATCCAGGGCGGCTCCTGCTGCTAGGGCTGCTGCGCGACGTCCGAGACGTCGCGCAGCAGCCATTTCTCGTCTCTGCGGAGGATGACGACCATCTGCGGGGGTACGGAGCCGTCGTTCGCGTCGACCCGCAGCACCGCGATGTCGCCGAAGTCGTCCAGAAGCGTTACGGTGCGGGCGGCGGCGGGCGTGTCGATGGCGCCGGCAGGCAGCGGAACCGCGTCGACGGTGACGCCGGCGAGGCAGGCGACGTCGCCGGCGCACGTGAGCCGTGCGTCCAGGAGCTCGCCGGCCGTGCGAGCCAGGTCGACGGGGCCCGGCGCCGCGCCGTCCGCCGCCGGGGACGCGGCCTGGTCCGCGTCCCTCGTCGCAGGTTCTGCGGGCTGCGCGGGCTCTGACGGCGCTCGGGTGGACGCGCCCGGGCCGGCGTCCGTCGCGACACCGCTCGCGGAGGGCCACAGCGCGCCGCCGGCGAGCACGGCGACCGCGACCGCCCCGCCGAACAGCCACGGCGCGCGTCGCGCTCCCGTTGTCGGACGATCGGCGGTGCGCCGCAGCCGGCGCCACACCGCGGTCGTCGCCCGCGACACCGTGTCGGCGAGATCGTCGTCCACGCCGGCGACGAGCGTGTGCCACATCGAGCGGGGTGCGGGATCATGCGGCAGGTCCGTGACCCGCCTGGCCGTGTCGTGCGCGCCGGCGACGCCGTCGGTGGCGCGGCGCGGGTGCAGGCTGACCGTGCTGAGCGGCTCCGCCTCGGCGAGGGTGAACAGCGCCTCCTCCGCGGCCTGGAGTTCGTGGACCGAGATGCGCTCTGCGGCGAGAGCGCGCAGCGCGGTCTGCCACGTGCGCTGCGCCTGCGCGTCGACGGCCACCTGCTCGAGCACGGCGGCGGAGGCCTCGAACGCGCGCCGGGTCGAGGCATCCGTCGCCAGCACCGGCCTGCCGGTCTCGTCGAGCCACCAATCGCCTGCGGCGTCGGGCTCCCCGGCGATCTGCGCGCAGCCGCGCAGCACGCTCACCCCGAGCGTCACGGCCTCGCCCAGGGCGAGCGGCATCCGTCCCGCGCGCCGGCGGACGAACTCCTCGAGGCGCTCCGCGCAGACCGGGAGCACCGCATCATGCCCGTCGACGCGGCGTACGACGTCGACGGGAGCCAGCAGATGCCCGTCCGGTGCAGCATCCCATCCCCGCCACTGCGGACCCAGCCCCGCGGCATCGACCAGCACGTACGCCTCGCCGCTCGCGGTGCGCACGAGCGTGCCTGACCAGGGGCCGTCGTCCCGTGCCCGTACCGCGCGGATGGCGCGGTACGGGGTCCCGAGCGGGCTGTCGGCGGACGTCATGACGCCATTGTGCGACCGTGCACCCGGCACCCGCCCGGGCGGCCGGGCATCTGTGGATGAATGCCGTCCGCCCGCCGCTGTGGAGGAACCGAGCAGGAGCTCGCGAAAAGGTAGGCTGGAAGCTATGGCCGCGCGCAGTTCCGCCCCCGAGAAGGGCCCGGGATTCTTCTCCCAGATCCGCACCCTGTACACCTTCACCCAGAAGGAGTTCCGCTGGCTGCCGTTCCTGCTGGCCGGCATCCTCCTCCTCGGCATCGCCGCGGGCGTCGGAGTCGGGTTCCTGATCCCGCCGGTCGCCGTCTGGAGCATCATCCTGTGGGGCGTGACCGGCCTCATGCTCGGCGTGCTCGCGTCGATGATGACGATGACCCGCCTGTCGACCCGCGCCATGTACAAGAAGATCGACGGGATGCCGGGCGCCACCGGCCACGTCCTCTCGACGTCGCTGGGCCGCAAGTGGCAGGCCAGCGAGATGCCGGTGGGCATCAACCCCAAGACGCAGGAGGCGGTCTACCGCGCGATCGGTCGCGGCGGCGTCGTGATCGTGGGCGAGGGCGCCCGCGGCCGTCTCACCCGTCTCGTGAACGACGAGCGCTCGAAGGTGCAGCGCGTCGCGTCGGGCGTTCCCCTGACCGTCCTCTACGTGGGCCACGGCGAGGGCGAGACACCGATCTCCAAGCTCACGCCGACCATCAAGGCGCTGCCCACGAAGATCGACCGCGCCACGATGGCCGCGGTCATCAAGCGCATCGAGTCGGTCTCGCAGTCGCTCACGTCGCTGCCGATCCCGAAGGGCATCGACCCCACGAAGGTCCGCGCACCGCGTCCGCGCTGAGCGCGCGCGTCTGAACCCGGTCCGGCCCGATGTGCCCGACCGGGTTCAGTCGTCTCAGGAGCGGATCAGGACGGTGCCCGCGGCCTTGTCGTGCAGGCCGCGCTGGTCGGCGTCCCAGATGACCGCCGGGATCGCGAGGATGAGGAGGGCCGTGCGGACGACGGGCCGCCACAGGCCCACCCACGCGCCGTCGAGGCGCACCAGCCGCAGGCCGAAGATGCGGTGACCCGGACTTCCCTGGAGTGTCGGGAGGAACACGATCTGGATGGCCGCGAAGATCGCGAGGATCGCCAGCGGGTCCCATCCGAAGAATCCCGAGATGAGGTAGGCGGCGCCGTAGTCGAGGAAGAGAGCGCCGACACGGCGGCCCAGTCGGCCGATGGATCCGGTGCCCTCGCGGGGCAGTCCGAGGCGTTCGCCGGGATAGTCCTGGGTGCTCTGCGTCACTTCCCCAGCGTACCCAGGTGGCCGTAACATCCCCGAAACACAAGTGATACTGGAGGGCAATGCCCTGCGGGTAGCTTGCCAAAGAGCCCGACCCGCACGGGCGGATCCGAATGCCCTACCTCTGGAGTCTTCATGTTCAAAGATTCATCCGAGGTGCTGAAGTTCATCAAGGACGAGGACGTGAAGTTCCTCGACATCCGTTTCACGGATCTCCCTGGCGTGCAGCAGCACTTCAACATCCCGGCCTCCACCGTCGACGAAGAGTTCTTCACGGTCGGCCAGCTGTTCGACGGCTCCTCCATCCGGGGCTTCGCGAACATCCACGAATCGGACATGCAGCTGATCCCCGACGTGTCGACGGCGTACCTCGACCCGTTCCGCGAGGCGAAGACGCTCATCATGGTCTTCGACATCTACAACCCGCGCAACGGCGAGATCTACTCGAAGGACCCGCGCCAGGTCGCCAAGAAGGCCGAGAAGTACCTCGCCTCGACCGGCATCGCCGACACCGCGTTCTTCGCCCCCGAGGCCGAGTTCTACATCTTCGACGACGTCCGCTACGAGGTGAAGCAGAACTCCAGCTTCTACTCGGTCGACTCCGAAGAGGGCGCCTGGAACACCGGCCGCGCCGAAGAGGGCGGCAACCTCGCGAACAAGACGCCGTTCAAGGGCGGCTACTTCCCGGTCTCGCCCGTCGACAAGACGGCCGACCTGCGCGACGACATCAGCCTCCGCCTCATCGAGTCGGGTCTGCACCTCGAGCGTGCGCACCACGAGGTGGGCACCGGCGGCCAGCAGGAGATCAACTACCGCTTCGACACGATGGTGCACGCGGCTGACGACATCCTGAAGTTCAAGTACATCGTCAAGAACGTGGCGAACGAGTGGGGCAAGGTCGCGACCTTCATGCCGAAGCCCCTCTTCGGCGACAACGGCTCGGGCATGCACACCCACCAGTCGCTGTGGCTCGAGGGCAAGCCGCTCTTCTACGACGAGAAGGGCTACGCGCAGCTCTCCGACCTCGCCCGTTGGTACATCGGCGGCATCCTGGCGCACGCGCCGGCGCTGCTCGCCTTCACCAACCCGACGCTCAACTCGTACAAGCGCCTCGTCAAGGGCTACGAGGCGCCGGTCAACCTGGTGTACTCGGCCGGCAACCGCTCCGCGGCGATCCGCATCCCGATCACGGGCTCGAACCCCAAGGCCAAGCGCATCGAGTTCCGCGCGCCGGACGCCTCGGGCAACCCGTACCTCGCCTTCGCCGCTCAGCTGATGGCCGGCCTCGACGGCATCCAGAACCGCATCGAGCCGCACGAGCCGGTCGACAAGGACCTGTACGAGCTTCCTCCCGAGGAGGCGAAGAACATCCCGCAGGTGCCGAACTCGCTGCTCGACTCGCTCGAGGCGCTGCGTGCCGACCACGAGTTCCTGCTCAAGGGCGGCGTCTTCACGCCCGAGCTGATCGAGACGTGGATCGAGTACAAGATCGAGAACGAGATCCAGCCGCTCAACGCGCGTCCGCACCCGTTCGAGTACGAGCTGTACTTCGGCGTCTGACGTTCCAGCTCCGACACAGAAGGGCCCCGCGAAAGCGGGGCCCTTCTGTGTCGGGTTCTGAGAGATTTAGACCGATCGGACCAATCTGCAACCGATCGGTCTAGACTCTCAGACATGAGCGTCGCCGATGTCGTCCCGCCCGTCCCGCCCGTCCCGCCGAAGGTCCGACAGCCCGCACAGAGGATCGATCCGCGTGCCATCGGGTGGTGGATGCTGCGCGGCGCGCTCGCCTCGGGCATCCCGCTCGGCGTGCTCATTGCGGCTGCCGCCCTCTGGGAGCCGATCCGGGTCTGGCTCGTCGCGCCGATCGTCGTGCTCGCGCTCGTGCTGATCGCGAAGGTCGCGGTCGAACCGTGGTGGCGCTATCGCGTCCACCGGTGGGAGATCACCGAACGCGCCACGTATGCGTCCCGCGGCTGGCTCGTCGTCGAGTGGCGGGTCTCCCCCACATCCAGGATTCAGACGGTGGATGCCGTGCGCGGCCCGCTCGAGCAGCTGTTCGGCCTTTCGACTCTGCGCGTCACGACCGCGTCCTCGTATGGATCCGTCGACGTGCGCGGGCTCGACCGGCGCACCGCCGAGCAGGCGGCCGCCCGATTGGCGGCGATCGCCGAGCTGTCCGAAGGCGACGCGACGTGAACGCGGTCACCGAAGGCCACCCCGAGTGGCAGCGGCTGAGCGCACGCGTCGTGTGGGTGGACGTCGTCGTGAGCATCCTGTCGCTCCTTCCCGGCGCGATCGCGATCTGCGTCGTCGGTCTCGACCCGTCGTCCGGAGTGCTGTGGCCGCTCGCGTTCATCGCCGTGGTCGGGGTCGTCGGCGCGGTCGGCGACATCCTCCGGTGGGCCTTCACGAGTTTCCGGATCACCGATCACGACATCGAGCGGCGAACCGGCCTCTTCGTTCGACGACACCGCGCGATCCGCCGTGAGCGCGTCCGCAGCGTCGACACGGCCGCGAAGCTCCGCCACCGGCTCTCGGGGCTGCGCGTCGTCACGATCGGCGCCGGTCAGCAGACGGGCGCCGGCGAGTCGGCCCTGGTGCTCGACGCCCTGTCGGCGGCAGACGCGGAGCGGCTGCAGCAGCGGCTGCTCGCGACCCGGTCTCCGAGCGCGGGCTCGGACGCCGCAGTGGCCGCGGAGCCCGAGGAGACCGGCCAGGCTGAGGCGGCGGCGAAGGTCCTCGCTACCTTCCAGCCGTCGTGGGTCTGGTACAACATGTTCAGCATCTGGGCCTACCTCATGGCGGCCGGTCTGCTGTGGGGAGCGTACTGGCTCGTGTCGTCGTTCGGCGTCGATCCGGTGGGGATCATCGCACGCGTCGTGGACTGGGAGGCGATCGGCTGGCCGGGTGCCGTCCTCATCGGCCTGGTGGCGGTCGGCGTGTTCGGGGCGATCAGCATGGGCGTCAAGTTCGTGCTCGACTACGGGCGCTTCGAGCTTTCCCGGGTGCGGTCGGGCGATGCCGCCTACCTCCGCACGCGGCGTGGGCTGCTCAGCACGAGGGAGGTCAACCGCGACGAGGCGCGCGTGCGCGGCATGTCGATCGGCGAGCCCCTGCTGTGGCGGTGGATGGGCATGGCCGATACGAACCTCATCACCACCGGCCTCAACGTCTGGGATCCCGCGGCTCCGAGTGCGATCCTGCCGCGAGGGCCCGTGCGCGTCGCGCGACGGGTCGCCGGTGACATCTTCGGTGACCACGATCCGCTCGCGGCACCGCTCACCTCCCACCCTCCCGCCGCGCTGCGCCGGCGCCTGTGGTGGGCGACAGCGATCGGTGTGACGCCGGCGCTCGCGCTGACCCTGCCGGCCCTGCATGGTGCGGTGCCCGGCTGGCTGCCGTGGGCGACGCTGGGCATCCTCCCCTTCGCGCTGGCGGGCGCCTGGATCGCGAACCGCGCACTGGGCCACACCGTCGCCGGGCCCTACGTCGTCGTGCGCGCAGGACTCCTCAGCCGGACCACGTCCGCCCTGCGACGTGACGCGGTCAGCACGGTCGCGGTCCGGCAGTCGGTGCTCCAGCGCAGGCTGGGGCTCAGCACGGTGTCGGCGATGACGGCGGCGGGGTGGTGGGCGTACGAGGCGGCCGACGTGCGGGCGTCCGATGCCGTCGCGCTCGCTGCGGCGTCCGCCCCCGGACTGATCGACGAATTCATGGTGCCCCGTACGCCCCCGCACCAGGGATGATGAAGGGATGCCGCCGTCGGAATCCCGCGCCCGCACGTTCACCGAGACCGCACGCCGGGCGCAGATCATCGCCGCAGCGATCGACACCGTCAACGCGATCGGGTTCCACCGGGCATCGCTGGCCGAGATCGCGACGCGCGCTCGTGTGGCCAAGAGCGCGATCGTCTACTACTTCTCGTCGAGGGACGCCCTCATGCTCAGCGTCGTCGAGGAGGTCTTCAGCCGCGTGGAGACGGCGGTCGCCGCGGCAGAGGTGGTCGAGGGCGGCCCCGCCGCGCGGCTCGGCGCGTATGCCCGCGCCTACCTGTCGTACGTGGACGGCCATCGGGCGGAGGTCACCGCTGGCGTGGAGATCGTCGTCTCGCACCGCGTCGAGGACGGCACGCCCCTCTACCTGCTGCGAGACCCCGACGACTCGTCGCTGCTGCGCCGGATCCTTCGCGAGGGTATGGACGAAGGCGCGTTCCGCCGTATGCCGCTGGATGTCGCCGTCACGCTGGTGGAGTCCCTGCTCGACGTCTGGACGTCCGAACTCCAACGCGATCTAGAGGCCGAACTCGGATCGTTCGGCGAGCAGATCGTGGAGTTCCTCCTGCAGGGGATCGCACCGTCTCCGGACGCGGCTTAGGCTGAACGAGCCCGTCCGCGCTCACCGACCGAAGGCGACCCGAATCGATGCCCGCCGGCCCCACCCCCGCGAAACCGCGTCGTCGTGCGCGCCGGAAGAGGGCATCCGCCAGGCGCCGCCGGCCTCAGCAGCGGCACGCGCGCGGTCGTGCGCGACGTGCCGGCGTCGCGCTGGCGATCGCGGTGCCGGCGGTCTTCTTCGCCGCGTTCCTGGTCGGTGCGGCGCTCCTGGCCGGCAGCTTCCGGATGTCCTGGGCGGATGAGCTCGCTCTCGCGCCCAGCGAGCGTTCGCCGGCGCCGCCTCCCAAGATCGAGTCGACGGTCGCCGGGTACCGGGTCGAGCAGCTCACGAACGCCTGCACGATCCTCGTCGCCGGACGGGATCTCGGGTTCGACACTCGGGACCAGACGATCGCCGTGATGACGGCGATGGGCGAATCGTCGCTGCGCAACATCGACTACGGCGACTGGGAGACGAGCGGCGTCACCAATCCCGACGGCTCGCGGACCACCTCGATCGGGCTCTTCCAGCAGCAGGACTCCTGGGGAACGCGAGAGGCGAGGCTGGATCCCTACACGGCGGCGACCGTGTTCTACCGGGCCATGGCGGAGCGCGTGCCCGATCGCGCGGGTGTCGAGCCGACGCTCGTCGCGCACCGGACGCAGATCAACGCCGATCCGTACCACTACGCCCGCTATTGGGATCGCGCGGTCCGCGTGGTGGCCGCGGTCACCGGCAGCCCGCTGGAGGGCGACCGCATCGACGGCATCCCGCACTGCCCCTGAGCGAGAGCGGGCGCGGGTCGCAGCATCCAACCGGTCAGCCGTAGAAGAGCTTCTCGAACACGCGACGTGCGCGGCGCGTCGTTCCGAGATAGTCCTCCTCGACCTGCGTGGCCGACCGCGGCGGGTACTCGAGCAGCCGGCCGATGCCGTCGAGCTTCTTGCGGTCGACGGGCAGCACGTCGCTCGTCTGGCCGGACAGCAGCGTGTTGGCCGAGCGCAGGCGGCTCGCGAGGCGCCAGGCTTCGGCGAGCCGGTCCGCAGCGCTGGAGGGGATGAGCCCGGCGCTCTCGGCGGCGCGCAACGCCCCCAGAGTGGACGTCGTGCGCATCTCGGGCACGGCGTGGGCGTGCTGCAGCTGCAGCAGCTGCACGAGCCACTCGACGTCGCTGAGCGAACCCGGACCGAGCTTGAGGTGCCGCGAGGGGTCGACGCCCTGCGGCAGCCGCTCGCTCTCGACGCGCGCTTTGATCCGCTTGATCTCGCGCGTGGCGGCGAGGTCGACGGCAGAGGGATAGCGCACGCGATCGGCGAGCGCCATGAAGTCGCCGATGAGCTTGACGCTGCCGGCGACGCCGCGCGCCCGCAGCAGCGCCTGCGCCTCCCACGAGAGCGCCCATCGCCGGTAGTACTCCTCGTACGCGTCGAGCGAGCGCGCGAGCGGGCCGTTGCGGCCCTCCGGGCGCAGGTCGGCGTCGAGCTCGAGCGGGACGCGGTGATCCTCGGAGTGGGTGCGCAGCGCCGCGACGAGTTTGAGGGCGAGCTCGTGCGCCCGCTGCGGATCGACGCCGTTCGCGCGGTAGACGTACATGACGTCGGCGTCGGAGCCGAAGCCGAGTTCGGCGCCGCCGAAGCGCCCCATCGCGATCACCGAGAAGTCGAGGGCGGCGTCCTCGGCAGGCACGATCTCGCGGCGCACGGCGCGCAGCGTCGCCTGGATCGTGACCTCGGTGATGGTCGTCAGGGCATCCGCGACCTCCTCGATCGTGACGCTGCCGAGGATCGCGCCCATCGCGACGCGCAGCTGCTCGCGGCGGCGGAGCGCGCGCACTGCGCGCATCGCGTCGATGGTCGTGTGGTGGCGGGTCTGGATGGCCCGCGCCTCCTGCTGCAGCGCCACGCCCGAGCGCGGCCGCAGCAGCTCGGGGTCATCGAGCCACGCCGCGGACTCGGGGATCCACTCGATGAGCTCCCCCACGTAGCGGGACCCCGACAGCACGCGGGAGAGGCTCTCGGCGGCGCCCGACGAGTCCCGCAGCATGCGGAGGAACCAGTGCGTGTCGCCGAGCCGCTCGCTGAGCCGGCGGAAGGCGAGGAGCCCGTAGTCCGGATCGACGCCGTCCGCGAACCAGCGGATCATGACGGGCATCAGGTGACGCTGGATCGTCGCCTTGCGGCTCAGGCCCGTGGTGAGCGCGGCGATATGGCGCAGCGCGCCGGCGGGGTCGGCGAAGCCGATGGCCGCCAGCCGGTCGTGCGCCTGCTCGGTCGACAGCACGCGCTCGTCGGCCGGCAGCGCCGCGACCGCCGACAGCAGCGGCCGGTAGAAGAGCCGGACGTGGATGTCGCGCACCTCGCGCTTGACCGACTCCCAGAGCTGCCAGATCCCGTCTCCGGTGTCGGCGAGGCCGGTCGCGCGCGCGAGGACCCTGAGCTCCTCCGGACGCGACGGCATCAGGTGCGTGCGGCGCAGCTGGCGCAGCTGCACGCGGTGCTCGAGCAGCCGCAGCACGCGGTAGTCCCGCGAGAAGGCGGACGCCTCGACCCGGCCGATGTACCCCTCGGCGACGAGCGCGTCGAGCGCCTCGAGCGTGCCGCGCTGGCGGATGCGGTCGTCCGAGAGGCCGTGCACCAGCTGCAGGAGCTGCACGGTGAACTCGATGTCGCGGATGCCTCCCGGGCCGAGCTTGAGCTGGTAGGGGACGTCGGCCGGGGGGATGTGCTCGGTCACGCGCTCGCGCATGCGCTGCACGCTGTCGACGAAGTTCTCGCGGGCGGCGCTCGTCCACACCTTGGGCTGGACCGCCTCGATGTAGGCCTCGGCGAGCTGCTCGTCGCCCGCGATGGGCCGGGCCTTCAGCAGCGCCTGGAACTCCCAGCTCTTCGCCCAGCGGTCGTAGTAGGCCAGGTGGGAGTCGAGCGTGCGAACGAGCGCACCCTGCTTGCCCTCGGGACGCAGGTTGGCGTCCACCTCCCATAGCGGCGGCTCGATCTCGACGCCCGAGATGCCGCGCATCGTCTGCACAGCGAGCCGGGTCGCGATGTCGACGATGCGGCTCTCACCGAACTCCTCGACGGCGTCGTCGTCGCCCCCGCCCACGAAGATGACGTCGACGTCGCTGACGTAATTGAGCTCGCGGGCACCGGTCTTGCCCATGCCGATGATCGCGAGCTTCGTGCGCGCCACCTGCTCGCGCGGAAAGAGCCCCGCCCCGACGGCGCCCCCCGAGACACGGGTGCGGGCGACGGCGAGCGACGCCTCGAGCGCCGCGCCGGCGGCATCCGCGAGGCGGGCCGACACCGCGGCCACCTCGTCGACGGGCGCCGGGCTCAGGAGATCGTACGCGGCGATGCGCGCGAGCATCCGGCGGTACCGCACGCGCAGCGCGACCCACGCGCTCTCCCCCGCGTCCGCCGCGAACCCGTCGACGGCGTCGACCGACGCGAGCAGCTCCGAGCGCAGTTCGCCGGGCGTGGGCAGACGCTCCCCCGCTCCCTCGAGCTGGTCGAGCTCTGCGGGGTGGCGGAAGAAGAACTCGCCGAAGCCGGTCGATGCGCCCAGCAGCGCCCACAGCGCGCGCCAGGCGCCCTGTCGCTCGCTGGCGCGGCGGACGGATGCTGCGTCCCGGCGTGCGAGCCGCGCCAGCGCGTTCAGCGCCTCGTCGGGATCGGCCGCATCGGCGGCTCCGTCCAGCAGCGCATCGCGGGGCGCATCGGTGAGCTCGGAGAGTTCGCCGAGCAGAGCTTCGGCGTCGGTGAGCCGGCTGAAACCCAGGCGTGCGAGCGGAGTCAGGGAAGCCGGACGTTCGCTCGCGGACATGCGTCAGCCGGTCTCAGAGCATCTCGAGGTTGCTCTTGAGCTCGAACGGGGTCACCTGCGAGCGGTACTCCTGCCACTCGCGGCGCTTGTTGAGGAGCACATAGTTGAAGACCTGCTCGCCGAGGGTCTCGGCGACGAGCTCCGACTCCTCCATGTACTCGAGCGCGTGGTCGAGGCTCGCGGGCAGAGGGGCGTAGCCGAGCGCCCGGCGCTCCGCATCCGTCAGCGACCACACGTTGTCCTCCGCCTCGGGCGGCAGCTCGTACTCGTTCTCGATGCCCTTGAGGCCCGCGGCCAGCATGAGCGCGTACGACAGATAGGGGTTGGCCGCCGAATCGAGCGCGCGGTACTCGACCCGCGACGACTGGCCCTTGCTGGGCTTGTACAGCGGCACGCGCACGAGGGCCGAGCGGTTGTTGTGCCCCCAGCAGATGAAGCTGGGCGCCTCGTCGCCTCCCCACAGGCGCTTGTACGAGTTGACGAACTGGTTCGTCACGGCGGAGATCTCGTTCGCGTGGCGCAGCAGGCCGGCGATGAACTGACGGCCGACCTTCGAGAGCTGGTACTGGGCGCCCTCTTCGTAGAACGCGTTGACGTCGCCCTCGAACAGCGACATGTGCGTGTGCATACCGCTGCCGGGCTTGCCCGTGAGGGGCTTCGGCATGAAGGTCGCGTACACGCCCTGCTCGATCGCCACCTCTTTGATGACCGTGCGGAACGTCATGATGTTGTCGGCCGTGGTCAGCGCGTCGGCGTAGCGCAGGTCGATCTCGTTCTGACCGGGGCCGCCCTCGTGGTGGCTGAACTCCACCGAGATGCCGAGGTCCTCGAGCATGCGCACCGACCGGCGGCGGAAGTCGTGGGCGGTGCCGCCGGGGACGTTGTCGAAGTAGCCTGCCGAGTCGACCGGCTCGGGGCCGTCGGTGCCGAACGACGAGGACTTCAGCAGGTAGAACTCGATCTCGGGGTGCGTGTAGAACGTGAACCCCGCGTCCGCGGCCTTCGCGAGCGTGCGCTTGAGGACGTGGCGCGGGTCGGCGACCGCCGGCTGCCCGTCCGGCGTCGTGATGTCGCAGAACATGCGCGCGGTCGGATCGATCTCACCGCGCCAGGGAAGCGTCTGGAACGTGGTGGGATCGGGGTGGGCGAGCAGGTCGGACTCGTACGAACGCGTCAGTCCCTCGATCGCCGAGCCGTCGAAGCCGAGGCCCTCGCTGAAGGCTCCCTCGACCTCGGCGGGAGCGATGGCGACGGACTTGAGCGTGCCGATCACGTCTGTGAACCACAGCCGTACGAACTTCACGCCTCGTTCTTCGATGGTCCTCAGAACGAAGTCACGCTGCTTGTCCATCGCGTCCTCTCCGGTGCCGGATCAGCCCCGGTGCCTGAAACGGCGGGGCGCAAGCCAGACTACTGGTCGTCGCCGCCGTCGCCCGACACGGTGTCGGAGCCCCACGAGTCCTCGCGGGCCTCGTCCGCCGCCCACGCGCGCGAGCGCTCCTTGATGACCTCGGGGGCCTTGGCCGCCTCCTCGGGAGTGTCGAAGGGGCCGGCGCGGTCCGGCGCGGGCGATTCGAAGCCCTTCTCCACCTCGCCGGTCTTGAGGTTGTACCAGTACTTCTCGCTGCCGCTCGTCATCGTGCACGCTCCTCGCATCGCGGGCCGGGCGCCCTCAGCACGATCCTACTGACGCCCGCTTCGTCAGCGACCGCGTCGGCGTCGATAGGCTGTCGACATGGCATCTGACGCGGCACGCGCCGTCGGCGTGGACATCGGCGGTACCGGAATCAAGGCGGGGATCGTCGATCTCGAGAAGGGCGAACTCGTCAGCGACCGCGTGAAGGTCGCCACACCTGCGGGCGCGCACCCGCCGGACGTGCTGGCCGCCGTCACCGAGGTGCTCTCCACGCTCGGCGTCGCCGACGACCCGTCCGTGCCGCTCGGCGTGGCCTTCCCCGCGATCGTCAAGAACGGGCGCACGCTGTCGGCTGCGAACGTGTCGGACGAATGGATCGACTTCGCGGCCGAGAAGTTCTTCGAGGACGGGCTCGGGCGCGAGATCCACTTCGCGAACGACGCGGATGTCGCGGGCGTCGCGGAGGTCCGCTACGGAGCGGCGAAGGACCAGTCGGGCCTCACGATCCTCACCACCCTCGGCACGGGAATCGGCTCGGCGCTCCTCTACGACGGCGTGCTGGTTCCGAACTCGGAGCTCGGCCATGTGCAGCGCGCGCGTCACGGCAAGGACGCCGAGGCCTACGCCGCGTACTCCGCGATGGAGCGTCATCACCTCTCGTGGGAGCAGTGGGCGAAACGTCTGCAGTGGTACTACAGCCACATCGAGTTCCTCTTCAGCCCCGACCTGTTCGTCGTGGGCGGCGGCGTGTCGAAGCACTCCGACAAGTTCCTGCACCTGCTCGACATCAAGACACCGATCGTGCCTGCCGTGCACCGCAACAACGCGGGGATCATCGGCGCCGCGGCGCTCGCGCGCGGCTGACCGAGCGGCACGCCGCGGCGGGACGCGCCGCCCCCGCGTGGGGCGGCGGAGAGGGCGAATGGGCCGGCCTGTACGCCGGGTTCTGTCCGGGGGCGTGAGCCCCGTGGACGGTCATCTCTCTCGGCGACACGTTGCCGTGCCGCTCCAGCGGCCTACCCGGGGACTCGGCGGGCCGCGTCGTCATCCCCTGTCTGGCCTTGCTCCGGGCGAGGTTTACCGTGCGGGCCGTGTCACCACGACCCCGGTGGTCTCTTACACCACCCTTTCACCCTTACCCGGCCGAAGCCGGGCGGTCTGCTCTCTGTGGCACTGTCTCGCGGATCGCTCCGGGTGGGTGTTACCCACCGCCCTGCCCTGTGGAGCCCGGACGTTCCTCGGCACGAGGCGGCGAACCGCCCGCGACGCGACCGTCCAGCCGACCCATTCGCTCCGACGATTTTAGGTGAATCAGAGCGAAACCTCGTCCAGAAGTGCTGTCGAGGAGCCGCGCGATGGAGTAAAGTCAGCAACACGGCCCTTCTGGGGAGTTGGGTCGTTCATGCCTGCTGGGGAGGCAATTGTGAAGCGACCATTTTTTCTCGCGCTCGCTGTCGTCGCGCTCGTCGCGTTGAGCGCACCCACGGCGGCTATGGCCGAGGGAGACGATTACACGCCGACGAATCCGGCGACCCCGACTCTCGCGGGCTCCACCGCGGTCGGCGTCTGCGAAAAGGACGCGCCGTGGATCGCGTTCAACGTCGCGTTGATCGACCCGGATTCGCAGGTGACCAGCAATGAGGCGAAGCTCGTCATCACGGACGGGGCGAACACCGAGACCATCGTCCTGGGGACGCTGGTGGACGGCGGGTTGTCGGGTCGGGTCCTCTGGCCCGGCGCATCGGTGAACGCCGCAGGTGAAGCAACGGGCTGGCCGGGCTGGGCGTTCGAGAACGGCCAGTGGGTCGAGGTATCCGGCAACTTCGCCTGGACGCGTGGTCCGATCACCGCGACGATCGAGGTCAACCCTTCGCTCGTCGTTCCGCTGTCGTACCCGCCCGCGACGCCGCAGTGTGCGGCCGGACCGCACAATCCGTCCACTGCGTCGCTCCCTGCGACAGGCATGGCGGCGGCGGTCGGCCCGATCGCGATCGCCGGTGCGATCGCCCTCGCGATCGGCCTCGCCTTCGTGATCTTCCGACGACGCTCCGCGCGACGCTGACGTGGTGATGTCCACGGCGAAGGGGGCGCCGCGGAAGGCTCGACGCTGGATCCTGATCGGAGTCTTGTCGATCGGGGTGCTTGCGCTGACCTGCGCTGCGTGGCTGGGTTGGCGGATCTGGTCCGTCAAGTCTGAGCTTGATGCGCTGGTGCCGTTGGCGGCGCAGGCGCGCAGCGCGCTGGACGCTCAAGACCTGGATCAGCTCACGTCGGTGGCCGAAGAGATGTCGGCGCACGCCGACCGCACGGCGAGTGCGACGAGCGACCCGATCTGGCGGCTGGCAGAGGCCACCCCGGCGATCGGCGCGAACCTCGTCGCGGTACGCGTGGTGTCCGAGGAGCTGGGCCACATCTCGTCCGCCCTGCCGGGAGTCCTGGCGATCGCCGGCGCTCTCGAAGACCGCGCGCCCGGAACACTCGTGGACACGGCTGCGCTGGCAGCCTCCGCGGCATCGGTCGAACAGGCAGCGGCGTCTCTCACCGGCTCGGCCGAGTCGTTGCACGCCGTCGATGTCGATGCCCTGATCTCCCCCGTGGCCAAGGGCGTCACGGAGTTGCGTGCAGCAGCGGACCTTCTCGCTCCACTCGCCGACGTCGCGGCGGGCGCTGCTCGAGTCCTGCCGTCGGCGCTGGGCGGCGACGGCGCACGGTCGATCCTGCTGATGGTGCAGAATCCGGCCGAGTTGCGCACGGGCGGCGGCATCTCGGGCAGTTTCGTCGAGTTGCGTGCAGCCGACGGCGCCCTGACTCTCGTCGGCCAGGCGGACTCCTCCGCGTTCCCGCGGCGTGCCGCGCCGATCGTGGATCTGCCCGAAGCGACGACCGCGCTGTTCGGAGACGGGGTGGGCCGATACGTGCAGAACGCATCGATGACCCCCGATTTCGCCGTGTCGGGTGAGATGGCGTCGGCGTGGTGGGCAGGCCTGAGCGGGCGTACGCCCGACATGGTCGTCGCCGTCGACCCCTACGTGCTGCAGGCGCTCCTGTCGGTGACGGGCCCCGTCCCGCTGCCTTCGGGCGCTGTGCTGGAGGCCGGCAACGTTCTCGACGAGCTTCTCGTGCAGCCCTACCTGTCGATGTCGTCCGAGCAGCAGACAGAACTCTTCGCGACCGCCGTCGACGCGGTCTTCGCGCGGGTGTCGGATGGCTCGATGGATGCGCTCGCCCTCCTCCGTGCCGTGCAGCAGCCGGCGGCGGACGGACGCATCTCGGTGTGGAGCGCGCACGCTGAGGAGCAGAGTGTCATCGGCGGATCGCCCATCGGGGGCGCGTCAGCACGGCAGGAGGCCGCGGGCGCCGGGGCGTTCGCCGTGTACTTCAACGACGCGACCGGCGGCAAGATGGCCGGCTACCTCGATGTCGCGATCGAGAGCCGCACGGTCGAGTGCCGCGAGGACGGACTGGCGGACGTGGTCGTGACGGTGACCATGGGAAGCCACGCCCCCGCGGATGTCGAGGCGTTCCCCCTCAGCCTGACCGGCGGGGGCTTGTTCGGCGTCGGCGCGGGAGACATCGGAACGAACGTCACGGTGACTGCTCCGAAGGGCTCGTTCGTCGGCGAGGTCGTGGTGAAGGGCGAGCCGTACCCCGCGGCGTCCGCCGTCGACGACGACCGTGCAGCCAGCACCGCCAGGGTGAACCTCTCCCCGGACGAGGTCAACGTGCTCGAGTTCCACTTCCTCGTCTCCCGGGAGGACGCGAACGCCCAGTCGATCGTCCACACGCCTCTGATGAACGCCCCGGCGCTGCGCGTCGGTGAAGGGTGCCCCGCCGGCGTCAGTCCTTGAGCGCGCTCTCGGCGATGCGGACGTCGAGCCGGAAGTCGAGGGGGAAGCCACCGAAGAGTAGGCGTCCCGCGGTGGCCGCAGCATCCGTCACCGCTTGCGCGGCGGCATCCGCGTGCTCCTCGGGGGCGTGCACGATCACTTCGTCGTGCAGGAAGAAGGCGAGGTGCGGGAGGCGGGCGAACGCCGGCCCGGAGCGAGGCGCCGCACGATGCGGCTCGACCGGCGGGAGCGCGGCGAGCCGGCCGCGCAGGTCGGCCAGCCACGCGAGCGCCCACTCGGCGGCGGTTCCCTGCACGACGAAGTTGCGCGTGAAGCGGCCGCGGTCGCGCGCCCAGCGCCTGGCACGGGTCTCGTCTGCCCCGGATGCCTCGGCCTCGGTCGCACGTGACTGGGCGGCCGCCCATTCCGGCGACGGCGCGGGCGAGGTGCGGCCGAGCCACGTCGAGACGACGCCGCCGTCCTCTCCGGTGCGCGCCGCGTCGTCGACGAGCCCCATCGCGCGCGGGTAGGCGCGGCGCAGGCGCGGGACGAGGCGCCCGGACTCCCCCGTCGTGGCGCCGTACATCGCGCCGAGCATCGCGATCTTCGCCTCCTGCCGGGTGGCCACCGCGCCGCTCTCGACGATCCCGGCGTACAGGTCGCGGCCGCGTGCCGCCGCGGCCAGGGCGGTGTCGCCCGACATCGCCGCCAGCACGCGCGGCTCGAGCTGCGCCACATCGGCCACGACCAGCCGCCACCCGGGGTCGGCGCGGACAGCCTCGCGCAGCTGACGCGGAAGCTGCAGCGCTCCCCCGCCAGACGACGCCCAGCGCCCGGTGACGACCCCGCCCGGAACGTAGACCGGACGGAACCGGCCGTCGGAGACCCACTCCGACAGCCACGTCCATCCGTTCGCCGACAGGAGCCGCGACAGCTTCTTGTACTCGAGCAGCGGCTCGATGACGGGGTGGCGCTGCTCGGCGAGCTCCCACCGGTTGGTCGACTCGACCAGCACACCGACCCGGTGCAGCGACCGGAGCAGCTTCGGCTGGGAGTCGAGGCTCGCGGAAGGATCGCCGAGCGCCGCCCGCACGCGTTCGGCCGCCGCGGCGAGCTTCACGGGCTGCGCGCCACCGGGGCGGCGCTCCCCGAGCGTGTCGACGAGGATGCGGTCGTGCGCCGCGGCGTCCCACGGCAGTCCCGCGGCCCTGAGCTCTGCGGCCACGAGCGCACCCGCGGACTCGGCCGCCGTCAGCAGCCGGAGACGACCGGGCTCGGCGCTGCCGGCGATGGCATCGCGCTGGCGTGCGAACTCGGCCAGCGCCGCGTCGGCATCGGCGGGCGGGCCTGTCGGGCGTGCGACGGCGTCCAGGTCGAACAGGGCGGGCGCCGCTGCTTCGGCATTCACGTGGGCCGCAGCATCCCACTCCCGTGCCTGTCCGACCCCTGCCGTCTCGGGGACCAGCGCGGAGTCGCGCAGGATCGCGTGACACAGGCGCAGGTCGTGGCACCGGGCGACGCGAACGCCGTCGGCGAGCAGCGTGGCGTACCACTGCGGGGTGTCGTGCCAGATCCACCGCGGCGCCCAGCGGGCCTCCGCCTCCGAGATCCACGACGACAGAGCCGGGGCTTCGACGGCGTGGCGGCCGATCTCGTCCGTGTCCGCATCGAGGAGGACGGCGGCGGAACCGCGTCCGGTCCGACCGAGGACGATCCAGGCGGGGGCGTCAGACACGCCCACCGCGGCACAGCCCGGGTGCGGTCACAGCCCGGATTCGTCGTCGCGCACGAGGACGCAGCCGCACTCGGGGCACATCACGACGTCGTTCTCGCCGGCCTGGCGCAGCACCTGGATGTCAGTGCCGGCGAGCACCATGTGACAGCCCTCGCACGTCCGGCGCCGCAGGAACGCCGCACCGGCGCTGCGGACCGCGAGGCGGTCGTACAGGGCGAGGAGGTCGGCGGGGACGCTGCCCGCGACGGCCGCGCGGTCACGGGTGGCGGCATCGAATGCCGCGGTCGCCTCGGCGACGGCGCGCTTGCCGTCGGCGCTCAGCTCGGCGCCCTCGGCGTTGGTCGCCGCGATGAGGGCCTCCTGTTCGGCGACGGCGGCGTCGGCGATCTCGAGCCGCTCCATGACGGCGAGCTCGGCGTCTTCGAGGTCGCTCTTGCGGCGCGCGAGCGCGGCCAGCTCGCTCTCGAGCCCCTGCGCCTCCTTCGAGTTCGTCGAAGCGGCGAGACGGTCCGCATCGCGTGCGGCGCGGGCGTCGACGACGGCGACGTCGGACTCGATGCGCGCCAGCTCGGTGCGCAGATCGTCGCGGGCGCCGAGGCGCGTTCCCAGCTCCTGCGACAGCTCCTGCCGGCGGCCCAGCAGCTCCTGCACGCGGCCGGCCTGTGGCGGATTCTTGCGTGCGTTGTCGGCCTGGCGGATGCGGGCGTCGAGCTGGGCGACCTCGACGAGGCGGCGCTGGTCTGCGGGGCTGGCGTTCACGTCACCAACCTACCGTGGGGCATCGACGGCGCGAGCGGTGAGGGCTACCATTCGACGACCGGCCCTTCCGAAGACGAAAGGCGCGAACCATGGGCGTTCTCCGCACCAAGTCCGTCGAACAGTCGATCGCCGACACCGACGAACCGGAATTCCGACTCAAGAAGTCCCTGACGGCCCTGGACCTCACGGTCTTCGGCATCGGCGTCGTGATCGGCGCCGGGATCTTCACCCTCACCGGCCGCGCGGCGCACGAGGTCGCAGGCCCCGCCATCGTCATCAGCTTCGTGGTCGCGGCGATCGCCTGCACGCTCGCCGCCCTCTGCTACGCCGAGTTCGCGTCGACCGTGCCGGTGTCCGGCTCCGCCTACACGTTCTCGTACTCGTCTCTCGGCGAACTGTTCGCCTGGATCATCGGGTGGGACCTCATCCTCGAGATGTTCCTCGGAGCGAGCGTCGTGGCGCAGGGATGGAGCGCGTACCTCGGCACGCTCTTCGAGCAGCTGGGGATGCCGATCCCTGCCGAGATCGGCTACGGCGGCACCGTCGATCTCATGGCGATCCTTCTCGTGCTGGTGCTCGGCGGGCTCATGACCTTCGGCATCAAGGAGTCGTTGCGCGTCAACATGGTGCTCGTCGCGGTGAAGCTCTTCATCGTGCTGTTCGTCATCGTCGCGGGACTGCTGTTCGTGAGCCCCGCGAACTGGTCGCCGTTCGTCCCCGAGCCGGCTCCGAGAGAGACGGCGACGGGGCTCAGCCAGCCGCTGCTCCAGTTCCTGTCGGGCATCGAGCCGACGGCGTTCGGCGTCGGGGGCATCTTCGCCGGCGCCGCGCTCGTGTTCTTCGCGTACATCGGCTTCGACGTCGTGGCGACCACGGCCGAAGAGACGCGTCGCCCGCAGCGCGACCTGCCCATCGGCATCATCGCGTCGCTCGTGATCTGCACGCTGCTGTACTGCGCGGTCGCCCTCGTGGTCACCGGGATGGTCCCCTATCAGGACCTCGACCCCGCGGCGGCCCTCGCGAACGCCTTCGCCTTCCACGGCGCGACCTGGATGGCGACCCTGATCTCGGCGGGCGCCGTCGCCGGCCTCACGACGGTCGTGCTGACCCTCCTGATCGGCGCCACGCGCATCATCTTCGCGATGTCGCGCGATGCGCTCCTGCCGATCCGCCTCGCCAAGGTGCACCCGCGATTCCGCACCCCGTGGGTCATCTCGATCCTGGTCACGATCGTCGTCGCCGTCGTCGCGGGCTTCACGCCGATCGGCCTGCTCGAAGAGATGGTCAACATCGGCACGCTGTCGGCGTTCGTGCTGGTGTCGATCGGCGTCATCGTGCTGCGGCGCAAGCGCCCCGACCTGCATCGCTCGTTCCGCGTGCCGCTCAGCCCGTGGCTGCCGGGTCTGTCGGCCGCGATCTGCGTCTACCTGATGCTCAACCTCACGGTCGAGACATGGCTGCGATTCCTCGTGTGGCTCGCGATCGGTTTCGTGATCTACTTCGCCTACTCGCACCGCCACTCGCGGATCGGCCAGCCCGGGTACCAGGACTTCGCCCTCCCGCACGTCGTCTCGCACGAACGCGACGACGGCCGAAGGGACGGTGTCGGGGATTCGTCCGCGGACCGGCCATGAAGGACTCGGTGGGCCCTGCCGGGATCGAACCGACGACATCCACGGTGTAAACGTGGCGCTCTACCAGCTGAGCTAAAGGCCCTCGCCGACAGTCTACGAGGTGCGTCCGGAACGCCCTGAACTCGCTAGGCTGGCAGTTGGTGCGTTTGTGCAGGGCTGACAATGCCCGCGCCGCTCCGGTAGCGATTCCCTGGCACGATCTGCCAGACGACGAAAGGTCTTCTGTGACTGTCAACGATCAGGATCCGTACTCGCAGGAACCCCTCGACAGCGATCCCGATGAGACCTCCGAGTGGCAGGAGTCCCTCCAGCAGCTCGTGCAGGCGAAGGGCCACGGACGTGGCCGCGAGATCATGCTGAGCCTGCTGCAGACCTCCCACGAGCTGCAGCTGAACGTTCCGCAGGTTCCCACGACGGACTACATCAACACGATCGCCCCCGAGAACGAGCCCGAGTTCCCCGGTGACGAGGAACTCGAGCGCCGGTACCGCCGGTGGATCCGCTGGAACGCCGCGGTCACGGTGCACCGCGCCCAGCGTCCCGGCATCGGCGTCGGCGGCCACATCTCGACGTACGCGTCCTCCGCGTCGCTGTACGAGGTCGGCTTCAACCACTTCTTCCGTGGTCTCGACGACCCGAACGGCGGCGACCAGATCTTCATCCAGGGCCACGCCTCCCCCGGTATCTACGCCCGCTCCTTCCTCGAGGGCCGCCTGAGCTCCGAGCAGCTCGACGGCTTCCGCCAGGAGAAGTCGAAGGCACCGAACGCGCTGCCGTCGTACCCGCACCCGCGCCTGATGCCGGAGTACTGGCAGTTCCCGACGGTGTCGATGGGTCTCGGACCGATCAACGCCATCTACCAGGCGATGTCGAACAAGTACCTCACCAACCGCGGCATCAAGGACCTCTCGAACTCGCACGTCTGGGCGTTCCTCGGCGACGGCGAGATGGACGAGGTCGAGAGCCGCGGCCAGCTGCAGGTCGCGGCGAACGAGGGCCTCGACAACCTCACCTTCGTCGTCAACTGCAACCTGCAGCGCCTCGACGGCCCGGTGCGCGGCAACGGCAAGATCATCCAGGAGCTCGAGAGCTTCTTCCGCGGCGCCGGCTGGAACGTCATCAAGGTCGTCTGGGGCTCGGGCTGGGACGAGCTGCTCGCCAAGGACACCGACGGCGCCCTCGTGCACCTCATGAACACGACGCCGGACGGCGACTTCCAGACGTACCGCGCGGAGGACGGCGCGTTCATCCGTGAGCACTTCTTCGGGCGCGACGAGCGCACGGCCGCTCTCGTGAAGGACTGGTCGGACGACGACATCTGGGGCAAGCTCCGCCGCGGCGGCCTGGACTACCGCAAGGTGTACGGCGCGTACAAGGCTGCCACCGAGCACAAGGGCCAGCCCACGGTGATCCTCGCCAAGACGATCAAGGGCTACGGCCTCGGGCATCACTTCGAGGGCCGCAACGCGACCCACCAGATGAAGAAGATGACGCTTCAGGACCTGAAGTACTTCCGCGACTCGATGCGCATCCCGGTCTCGGACGCGCAGCTCGAGGAGAACCCGTACCTGCCGCCGTACTACAACCCCGGCTCCAGCGACGAGACGATCCAGTACATGCTGGAGCGCCGGCGTGCGCTCGGCGGCTTCCTCCCGGAGCGTCGCACGCACCACGTCGGCCTGCAGCTGCCGGGCGACGCGGCGTACGCGCTGCCCAAGAAGGGCTCGGGCACGCAGGAGATCGCCACGACCATGGCGTTCGTGCGTCTGCTCAAGGACCTGCTCCGCGCCAAGGACTTCGGCCACCGCATCGTGCCGATCATCCCCGACGAGGCGCGCACGTTCGGCATGGACGCGTTCTTCCCCTCGGCGAAGATCTACAACCCGCACGGCCAGAACTACACCTCGGTCGACCGCGAGCTGCTGCTGGCCTACAAGGAGAGCCCGCAGGGCCAGATCGTCCACGTCGGCATCAACGAGGCGGGCGCCGTCGCCGCGTTCACCGCGGCGGGCACGTCCTATGCCACGCACGGCGAGCCCCTCATCCCGGTGTACGTCTTCTACTCGATGTTCGGGTTCCAGCGCACCGGTGACGCCCAGTGGGCGGCGGGCGACCAGATGGCGCGCGGCTTCATCATCGGCGCCACGGCCGGTCGCACCACGCTCACCGGCGAGGGCCTGCAGCACGCCGACGGCCACTCGCAGCTGCTCGCGTCGACGAACCCGGCGACGGTGTCGTACGACCCGGCGTACGGCTACGAGATCGCGCACATCGTCCGCTCCGGCATCGAGCGCATGTACGGCGGCAACCACCCCGACCCCAACGTCATGTACTACCTCACGGTGTACAACGAGCCGCTCGTGCAGCCGGCGGAGCCCGAGGATGTGGACGTCGACGGCATCGTGCGCGGCATCCACCGCATCTCGACGGCGCAGGGCGAGGGCCCCAAGGCCCAGCTCCTCGCCTCGGGCGTGGGCGTGCCGTGGGCGCTCGAGGCGCAGCAGCTGCTGCGCGACGACTGGGGCGTCCAGGCCGACGTCTGGTCGGTCACCTCGTGGAGCGAGCTGCGCCGCGACGGCCTCGCCGCCGACGAGCACAACTTCCTCTACCCCGAGGAGGAGCCGAAGACGGCGTACATCACGCAGAAGCTGGCAGGCGCGCCCGGTCCGGTCGTGGCCGTCAGCGACTTCATGCACGCGGTGCAGGACCAGATCCGTCCGTGGGTGCAGCACAACTTCGCCACCCTCGGCGCCGACGGCTTCGGATTCTCCGACACGCGTGCCGCGGCTCGTCGATTCTTCAAGATCGACGGCCCGTCGGTCGTCGTCCGCACGCTGCAGGCGCTGGCCGCAGAGGGCGCGGTCGACCGCAGCCTCGCCGCGCAGGCCATCCAGAAGTACCGCCTGCACGACGTGACCGCCGGGACGAGCGGGAACGCGGGCGGCGAGAGCTGACCTGCGAATGGGCAAGTCCACCGAGGTGATGGACAAGGTCGAGACGCTCGCCTGGCTGCGGCGCATCTCAGGCGACCTCGCGACCGTCACCATCAAGCGCCTCGAGGAGACGCTGCCCTGGTATGCCGAGATGCCGCCGGCCCGACGCTCCGCCGTCGGGCTGGTGGCTCAGGCCGGCATCACGTCGTTCATCCAGTGGTACGACAACCCCAAGTCGACGCCGTGGATCGCGGCCGACATCTTCGCCGCCGCTCCGCGTGAGCTGCTGCGCAGCGTCAGCCTGCAGCAGACCCTCCAGCTCATCCGCGTCACCGTCGAGGTGACCGAGGAACGCGTCGCCGGCAAGGGCGAGCACCTGCGCGAGGCGATCCTGCTGTACTCGCGCGAGGTGGCGTTCGCCGCGGCGGACGTCTACGCCCGCGCCGCCGAGGCCCGTGGCCTCTGGGACGCGCGGCTCGAGGCGCTCGTCGTCGACTCGATCCTCACGGGCGAGGCCGACGAGGAGCTGCCCAGCCGCATCGCGGCACTCGGCTGGCACGGACACGGGGAGGTCGCGGTGCTCGTCGGCACGACTCCCCCGCAGTTCGACGTCGATCAGCTGCGTCGCACGGCCCGCAAGCTGGGCGTCGACGTGCTGATCGGCGTGCAGGGCTCCCGGCTCGTGCTGGTGGTCGGGCGCGCCGAGCCGTCCGCCGTCGCCGACGACGCGGTGAGCGACCTTCCTTTCGGGGAGATCGCGCGCCGCCTCGAGCCCGGCTTCGGCGGCGGCTACCTCGTGCTCGGCCCGACGGTGCCCGCACTCGTCGACGCCAGTCAGAGCGCGCGCGCTGCTCTCGCCGGGTTCGCCGTCGCCCGCGCGTGGCGCCACGCGCCCCGGCCGGTGGAGGCCGACGACCTGCTTCCCGAGCGCGCCCTCGCCGGAGACCCCCTCGCCAAGCTGACGCTGGTCGAGCGCATCTACCGGCCGCTGCAGTCGCACAGCGCCGACCTGGTGTCGACGCTGTGGGCCTACCTCGACAACGGCCGTTCGCTCGAGGCGACCGCCCGCGAGCTGTTCGTGCACCCGAACACGGTGCGCTACCGCCTCAAGCGCGTCTCGGAGGTCATCGGCTGGGACGCCACCGGGCCCCGTGAGGCGCTGATCCTGCAGACGGCGCTGATCCTCGGATCGATCGGGACGGATGCCTCGCGCCGCCGCCCGCCCGCGCGCCGGAACCCCGCCTGACCCGCCGTCTGTGTGGAGCACGCACAAAGCCGCGCGTGATTCTTGTGACGGTGTCGCCAGAACGACCCTTCTGATCCTTGGCAGGATGGAACGGTGCGAATCGCGGTCTTCCCCGGGCAGGGCTCCCAGTCCCCCGGCTTCCTGACTCCCTGGCTCGAATCCGACGGCGCGGCGGAGCGCCTCGCCCAGTACTCCGAGTGGGCGGGCGTCGATCTCGTCGCCGCCGGCACCGAGTGGGACGCGGACCAGATCCGCGACACCCAGGTGGCCCAGCCGCTCATCGTCGCGGCCAGCCTCCTCTCGTGGAACGCGCTGCCCGACCGTGGGAGCATCGGCGGCGTGGCCGGGCATTCGGTGGGCGAGTTCGCCGCCGCTGCGGCCGCGGGCGTGCTCAGCGAAGAGTCCGCGCTGACCCTGGTCGGAATCCGCGGCCGTGCGATGGCCGAGGCCGCGGCCGCCGCCGAGACTGGCATGAGCGCCGTCATCGGCGGGGACGAGGCATCCGTCCTCGCCCGCCTCGAAGAGCTCGGCCTCTCGCCCGCGAACTACAACGGCGGCGGCCAGCTCGTGGTCGCCGGCGCGCTCGACGCCCTCCAGGCGCTCGCTGCGGAGCCGGTCGCCGGCACCCGCGTGATCCCGCTGCAGGTGGCCGGCGCCTTCCACACCCACTACATGGCTCCCGCCGTGGAGGCCCTCCGGGCGGCTGCGGCCGACCACGACGTCTCGGACCCCGGGGTGACGCTCTGGACCAACCGCGACGGCTCCGCGGTCGCGTCGGGCCGCGCGTTCGTGGATCTGCTCGTCGATCAGGTGGCGTCGCCGGTGCGCTGGGACCTCTGCATGGCCTCTTTCGCGGACGCCGGCGTGTCGGGCATCGTGGAGCTGTCCCCCGCGGGCACGCTCGTCGGGCTCGCGAAGCGCGCGCTTCGCGGAGTCCCCGCCGTCGCCGTCAAGACGCCCGCCGACCTGGAGGCCGCCGCCGCGCTGGTGGCCGCCGACGCCTGACCGGAGTACCCGCATGACCCGCAGCCTCATCCAGCCCACCGGTGCCGCCCACACGCGCATCTACTCGTACGGCGCCGCCCGCGGCGAGATCGCTGTGCCGAACGACGACCTCATCGGGCCGATCGACTCGAGCGACGAGTGGATCCGTCAGCGCACCGGCATCATCACCCGCACCCGGGCCGTGGCCGAGACCGACGCCATCGACCTCGCGACCGACGCCGCGCGTGAGGCGATCGAGCGCTCCGGAGTCGACCCGTCGCAGGTCGACGCGGTCATCGTCGCGACGATCAGCAACCCGAAGCAGAGCCCGTCGGTGTCGGCGATCGTGGCCGACCGCGTCGGCGCCAATCCGGCGGCCGCGTACGACGTCAACGCCGCCTGCGCAGGTTTCGCCTACGGCGTCGCCCAGGCGGACGCGCTCATCCGCGGCGGCGCTGCCACGTACGCGCTGGTGATCGGCGCCGAGAAGCTGAGCGACATCGTGGACCCCGCCGACCGGAGCATCTCGTTCCTGCTCGGCGACGGCGCGGGAGCCGTCATCGTCGGCCCCAGCGACACCCCCGGCATCGGTCCCACGGTGTGGGGTTCGGACGGCTCCAAGTCCGACGCCGTGGCGATGAACCACACGCTCACCGATTTCCGTGACGGCCTCGCGCCGTGGCCGACCCTCCGTCAGGAGGGCCCCACCGTCTTCCGCTGGGCCGTGTGGGAGATGGTGAAGGTCGCGCGTCAGGCGCTCGAAGCAGCCGGGGTCGAGGCATCCGATCTCGCCGCCTTCATCCCCCACCAGGCGAACATGCGCATCATCGACGAGTTCGCCAAGCAGCTCAAGCTCCCCGACACCGTCGTGGTGGGGCGCGACATCGAGACCACCGGCAACACCTCGGCGGCGTCCATCCCGCTCGCCACCCACCGCCTGCTCGAGGAGCACCCCGAGCTCAGCGGCGGACTCGCGCTGCAGATCGGCTTCGGCGCCGGCCTGGTTTTCGGCGCGCAGGTTGTCGTCCTTCCCTGACGCGGCGAGCCGCGACCCTAGACTGATTCCCGGCCCGCTCGGGCACGCCTACCCCTAACAAACAGGAGAATCCCATGGCATTCACCAACGACGAGGTCCTCGCCGGACTCGCGGAGCTCATCACCGACGAGACCGGCATCTCGGCCGACGAGGTCGCGCTCGAGAAGTCGTTCACCGACGACCTCGACATCGACTCGATCTCGATGATGACGATCGTCGTCAACGCCGAGGAGAAGTTCGGCGTCACCATCCCGGACGACGAGGTCAAGAACCTCAAGACCGTCGGCGACGCCGTCACCTTCATCACGTCGAACCAGGCGTAGGACCATCCCGGTGGGGGCCGCGGCCCCCACCGGCCAGCATCACGAGGACTCTGATCTCCATGAGCACACCCCGTATCGTCGTCACCGGCATCGGCGCGTCGACCCCCATCGGCGGCACGGCCCCCGAGAGCTGGTCGGCGCTGCTGAACGGCGCGTCCGGCACGCACACGATCGAGCAGGAATGGGTCGAGGAGTACCAGCTCCCCGTCACCTTCGCCGCACAGGCGCTCGTCCGGCCCGACACCGTGCTGGAGCGACCCGTCGCCAACCGTCTGGACCCCTCGGCGCAGTTCGCGCTCGTGGCGGCGTTCGAGGCGTGGGAGGACGCGGGCAAGCCCGAGGTCGAGCCCGAGCGGTTCGCCGTCGACTTCGCGACCGGCATCGGGGGCCTCCAGACGACGCTCGCGGGCTGGGACACGCTCAAGACCAAGGGCCCGCGCCGGGTCATGCCCATGAGCGTCCCGATGCTCATGCCGAACGCGCCCGCCGCCGCCGTCTCGATGCACCTGAACGCCCGTGCCTATGCACGCACGGTCGCCTCGGCATGCGCGTCGAGCACCGAGTCGCTCGTCAACGCCTTCGAGAGCCTCCGCGCGGGTCGCGCCGACATCATCATCGCGGGCGGCGCCGAGGCGGTCATCCACCCGCTCACGATCGCGGCCTTCGCCGCGATGCAGGCGCTCTCCAAGCGCAACGACTCGCCCGAGACCGCATCGCGGCCCTACAGCGTCGACCGTGACGGCTTCGTCATGGGCGAGGGCGCGGCAGCGCTGGTCCTCGAGACCGAGGAGCACGCCAAGGCCCGCGGGGCGAAGATCTACGGCGAGGTCGTCGGCGGCGGCGTCACGGCGGACTCGTACCACATCACCGCTCCCGAGCCCGAGGGCCTGGGTGCTTCGCGCGCGGTGCGCCTCGCGCTCGAGCAGGCGGGCGCGACGCCCGACGAGGTCACGCACATCAACGCGCACGCCACGTCGACGCCGACGGGCGACATCGCCGAGTACAAGGCGCTGCTGAGCGTCTTCGGCGACCGCGTCCACGAGATCCCGGTCTCGGCGACGAAGGGCGCCACCGGCCACCTGCTGGGCGGCACCGGTGCGCTCGAGGCGATCTTCACGCTCCTCGCGCTGCGCGAGCGTCAGGCACCGCCGACCATCAACGTCACGACTCAGGACCCCGACATCCCGCTGCGCATCTCGGACGCCCCCATCGCCCTCGGCGCCGGCGACCAGCTCGCGATCAGCAACTCGTTCGGCTTCGGCGGCCACAACGCCGTCGTCGCCTTCCGCTCGATCTGACACGACGCGACACGCGCCGCACGACGCGAAGACGCCCCCGGTGAAGCCGACCGGGGGCGTCTGTCGTGTCAGGCGGCGGTTCGCGGTCCCGTGGCCCGGGATTCACGGCCTCCGAGCCTCGGTAGTGGCGCCTCACGCCGCCTGCGTCTGTGGGGTTGTGGGGTTGTGAGCGCTCAGCCGACCTTGTGCAGCCAGACCACGGGGGCTTCGTCGCTCGCGTGCCGGAACGGCTCGAGCTCCTCGTCCCACGCAGCCCCCAGCGCCACATCGAGCTCGCGCTGCAGCTCGAACGCGTCGCCGGCGGCGATCTCCATCGCGTACCGGATGCGGTCCTCGCCGATCACGACGTTGCCCGCGGTGTCGGTCTGGGCGTAGTGGATGCCGAGACCCGGCGTGTGCAGCCAGCGGCCGCCGTCACTGCGGGGAGTGGGATCCTCGGTCACCTCGAACCGCAGGTGCTCCCAGCCGCGGATGGCCGTCGCGAGGGCTGAGCCCGTTCCGGCGGCCCCCTCCCAGTAGAACTCGGAACGCCTGCTGCCGGTCAGCACGGGCTGGTCTGCCCAGTCGAAGCTGACGGCGCGGCCCAGGGCCCGCCCGACCGCCCACTCGAGGTGGGGGCACAACGCTCGTGGCGCGGAGTGGATGAAGATCACCCCACGCGCCTTTTGTGTCGCCATGATCTCTCCGTTCGTCAGGTGCGTCTTCCCCTACGACCTGTGACGGTGTCATGACGTGCTGTTCGGTTGTGCTGCGGCCATTATCGCCGAGAGGGCCCCGGAATCACAAGACTGTGATTCCGGGGCCCTCTGCGATCACGCGGGTGAGGCTCAGGCCTCGCTCATGGCCTGGACCTCGGCCTTGCCCTTGGCGGCGTAGTACGCCGCGCGTGCGGCGTCGCGACGGGCCTGCTCGGCCTGACCGGCGTCGAGCACCTCCTGCGCGACCTCGAACTGCGGTGCGGTCGGAACGGCGTGGTACTTCTCCATGTAGGCGTCGAGCTCGGGGCCGGACTCCCACGAAGTGATGAGGCAGTAGCGCGGCTCGGTGCCGTCGTGGTGGACGGCGTGCCACAGGCGCTGCGTGTCGACGATCAGCTGGGCGCCGGCGGGAAGCGCGACCCGGTACTCGATGCTCGGGTCGGTGCGGTTCTCCCGCAGCACGAAGTAGCTGTTCTTGTCGTCGGTGAGGTTGAAGAACCCGCGCACGACCCAGCCGGTGCCGTCGGGGTTGAGGCGGTTGTTGTCGTCCTGGTGAAGGTTGTACAGCGCGTCCGCGTACGTGTTCGGCTGCAGCTCGATGATGCGGCAGCGGCCGACGTTCGAGCCCGGCTCCTGCGCGCGACGCGTCAGGGTCGGGGACTTCTCGGTCTGCTCGGGGATCCAGACGCCGTCCTTGTCGGTGCGCGGGGGCGTGTGGTTCCAGAACCCGTTGCACTCGATCTCGCCCTTGGCGGACGCGAGAGGAGCGAAGCGGGTGTCACCCGACGACTTCCAGTCGACGTACTCGATCGAGAGCCACTCCTGCGGGTCGATCTCCTCACCGTAGGAGTCGAGCACCACGAAGCCGGTCTCATCGAGAGCGGCGGACTTGATGTAACCCATGACGAATCATGCCTTTCGGTCAGTGAGCCAGCACGTTTTAACAGGCTCAACTTAGGTAAGCCTACCTCGGGGGTCTGAAGGTTCCCGAGGACCGCGCCGTGAATAACCGGCGACCGCCGCCGGCCCGCTCCCCTGCCGGGAGCCCGGCCTAGACTGGACGGGCCATGGTCACTGCCACGAACGTCGATGCCACTGCTGTCAACACCATCGGCTGGCTCTCCGCCGCGGACTGGACGATCGTCGTCCCGGTGTACCAGCGGCAGTACCGGTGGGACATCGGCGGGTGCGAACAACTCCTCTCCGACATCCGCGCGGTGGCCGATCTCGACGACCGGCAGATGCACTTCATCGGCTCGATCCTCTCCTCTGCCAGCGGTGAGGGATCCGACGCCGAGCTCGTGCTCATCGACGGCCAGCAGCGCACCACGACGCTCATGCTGCTGGTCGCGGCCCTCCATCACACCGTGCGCGAGGCCGATCCCGACCTGGCCGACGAGCTGCAGCGGGTCCTCGTGCACTCGCACGACGCGACGCGCACGAAGCTGCGCCCGCACCGGGCGTGGGCCGCGGTGTTCGAACGCGTCGTGCTCGATCTGCCACCGGCGCGCGGTGAGCACCGCGACTCGCGCTTCGACGACAACTACGCCTTCTTCCGCAGCCAGATCAGTCTCGACGAGGCGCCGCACATCTGGCGCGGTCTCCAGAAGCTCGAACACGTCGCGATCACGCTCGGCACGGGCGCCAATGCACAGCAGATCTTCGAGAGCCTCAATTCGACCGGTGAGCCGCTGCGCGACCACGAGCTCATCCACAACTACGTGCTCATGGGGCTGAACCACTCGGAGCAGCGCGAGATCGAATCGGAATACTGGCAGGCGATCGAGCAGAACACCGGCGATTCGATCGCGGAGTTCTGGCGGCAGTACCTGGTCATGCGGACAGGACGGGAAGTCACGGTCGTCGGCGGCCGCGGCGTGTACGACGCGTTCCGTCACGAGTTCCCACGGCTCGACTTCGGCGATCTGCTGCGCCATGCTGCCGAGTGGCGCGAGCTGTCGCGCGTGTACCGCGTCCTGCTCCGGCCCGATGAGGCTCCCGATGCCGAACTCACGCGCCACCTCGCCTACCTCGGCACCTTCGGCACCGGCATGTACCCGCTCGTGATGCGGGCGTACCGCGACGTCGAGCTGGGATCGCTCGGGCGCGAGGAGCTGATCGACACGCTCGAGATGGTGCAGTCGCTGCTGGTGCGCCGCGCGGTCGTCGGCACGGGCGTGGATCGCCTGGTCGCGCGCCTGTGCCGGGCCCGCGAACAGGGCGCGGAAGCGCTCGTGACCGCGATCTCGCGCATCACCCCCTCCGACGAGCGCATCGCGGTGGCGCTCAAGTACTCCGAGCTTCCCCACGCCTCCTACGTCCTCGGCCGCATCGCCGGCGTCGACGGCGCGGGCGGCCTCGACGTCGAGCACATCTTCCCGCTCGCACCCGGCGACGGCTGGTCGGGGGACGGCATCCGCGAATGGGCGTCCTACACCGACGACGAGCAGAACAGCCATCGCGCCCTCGCGAACACGATCGGCAACCTCACCGTCCTCGAAGAGGACCTGGCTCTCCGCGCCTTCGACCGCTCGTTCCCGGAGAAGCGGGCGCTGTACGCGCGTAGCTCCGTCGCCGCCACCGCCCAGCTCGCCGAGCTCCCGTCGTGGGGCACGGCGGCGATCGCCGAGCGGTCGGCGGAGCTCACCGGCCGCTTCGTCGACGTCTGGAAGCGTCCCGGGGGCCCGGCGATCGACGACGACGGGCTGACCCCGATCCTCGACGCCGTGCGCCGTCGCGGCTGGCCGCCGGGGTGGCACCGGGAGTGGTCCTACGTCGAGTACTGCGGCGAGCACTGGGAGGTGCCCGACGTCAAGTACCTCTTCAACCGCGTCTTCAAGCGGCTCTGGGCGGACTCCCGCGCCTCGGTCGTCGCGTACAGCGCGCGCCGCGGCGGGCCGGTCTACACGGCGCAGTCCTGGAACGGCCAGTGGGACCGCCTCGACGACGAGCACTCGCTCTACATGGGCTGGGACTCCAGCTACATGCTCAGCGCCGTGCAGGGCGTGCTCGAAGAGGCCGGCATCGCCCCCGAGGTGTTCGTCAAGTACTCCTACATCGGCAACGCGATGTGAGAGCGGGACGGATGCCTCGGCCCCGAGGCATCCGTCCCGCTCTTCTTCTACGTCACTCGAAGGTGACCGCGGCGTTCTCGTTGTTGAGCACGATCACCGGCGTGATCGAGGGGTGGCCGGCGGCCTGGATCTTCGCGAGGTCGAAGCGCAGGAGCGGCGTTCCCGCCGTGACCTTCTGTCCCTTCTCGACGAGGGTCTGGAAGCCGTCGCCCTTCATGTCGACCGTGTCGATGCCGACGTGGATCAGCAGCTCGGTGCCGTCGTCGAGGACGAGCGCCACCGCGTGGCTGCTCTCGAACGTGGCGCCGATGGTGCCGTCCGCCGGCGCGACGACCGTGTCGCCAGTCGGCTCGATCGCGGCGCCCGGGCCCATGATGCCCTGTGCGAACGTCGGGTCGGGAACCGCCGACAACGGCACGACCCTGCCTTCGAGCGGCTGGCGAAGCCGCACCGTGGTGGTGGCCGGGGTGTCGGTGAGCACCGCCGTGCCGCCGGCAGCGGGGGCGATCGCCGGCTCGGGCGCCGCGGCGGCAGGCGCCTCCGCACGTCCCGAGATGATCTGCTCCATCGCATCCTTCACGAACTGGACGTTCGTGCCGTAGATGACCTGCACGGACTTGCCGCCGGGCTTCATCGTGCCGGCCGCTCCCGCCCGCTTGAGCGCTGCGTCGTCGACTTGACTGACGTCGTTGATCTCCATTCGCAGGCGCGTCGCGCAGTTGTCGAGCTCGAGGATGTTCTCCTTGCCGCCCAGCGCGTCGATGAAGCGGCTGCCGGTGACGAGGTACTTGTCGTCGGCGGAGTGCGTGTCGAGGTCGGTCCCCTCTTCGAGGATGTTGTCGTCTTCGCGCCCCGGTGTCTTGAGGTTGAACCGCTTGATGAAGAAGTAGAACACCCCGAAGTAGATGAAGAACCAGAAGACGCCCATGACGGGGATCAGCCAGGGGTTCTGGGCCATGGGGTTCGTCCAGTTGAGGACGAGATCGACGAAGCCCGCCGAGAACCCGAAGCCCATGCGCACCGGCAGTATCGCGCTGATCGCCATCGAGATGCCGGTGAACACGGCGTGCACGAGGTACAGCACCGGGGCGAGGAACATGAACGAGAACTCGAGCGGTTCGGTCACGCCCACGAAGAACGACGAGACCGCGGCGCTGAGCAGGATGCCGTAGGTGATCTTCTTGCGTGTCGTCTTGGCCGTCAGATACATCGCGAGCGCGGCGCCCGGGAGGCCGAACATCATGATCGGGAAGAAGCCGGTCATGTACTGCCCGGTGACCCCGTACGTGCCGGTGCCGGCCGCGAAGTTGTTGAGGTCGTTGATGCCGGCCACGTCGAACCAGAACACCGAGTTCAGCGCATGATGCAGGCCTATCGGGATGAGCAGGCGGTTCAGGAAGCCGTAGATCCCCGCGCCCCAGGGACCGAGGAACGAGATCCACTCACCGAACGTGACGAGGCCGCCGTACACCCAGGGCCAGACGAAGAGCAGCACGACGGCGACGACCAGCGAGATGCCCGCGGTCACGATCGCGACAGACCGCTTGCCGGAGAAGAACGCCAGCGCGTCCGGGAGCTTCGTGTCTTTGAACCGGTCGTACGTCCACGCTCCGATGAGGCCGCAGATGATGCCGATGAAGACGTTCTGGACCTTGAGGAAGGCGGCGGGCACGTCGTTGACGTCCTCGACCCCCGTGAACAGCGCGACGGACTCGGGCTTGAGGAGCGTCGTGATCACGAGCCACGACACCAGGCCCGCCAGCGCGGATGTGCCGTCGGACTTCTTCGCCATGCCGATCGAGATGCCGATCGCGAAGAGCAGGGCGAGGTTGTCCAGCAGCGAGACGCCCGCTGTGTAGAGGAAGTCGACGACGACGCCGCCGCCGACCGTTCCTTTGATCCAGTTGCTGATGCCGACCAGGATCGCAGCGACCGGCAGCACAGCCACCGGCAGCATGATCGATCTGCCGAGCCTCTGCAAGAACTTCATTGTTCGCCTCCATCAGGAGCCAGGGACAGGTGATGTGGCTGACGCTACAGCCAAACCGGTCCGGGCGTCACCAGGTCCCCCTCCGAAAGTTAGGGGTATGAACGAATCTCTCATCGGCCCGTGATCTTCGGGCGTGTACGCAAGAGGTCCGCCGCACCCGCGGGGTGCGACGGACCTCGAAACGTAGGGCGGGTGGGACTTGAACCCACGATCGTCGGGTTATGAGCCCGCTGCCTTGACCAGCTTGGCCACCGCCCCCTGCGCGTCACGCGCGCTGATGAGCCTACCTGCCCGTGTCGCCTTCGGGCTTGTCGGCCCGATCCTTCACCGGCGGCTCGGGCCAGACCTTGGCGACGGCCTCGGTGACCTTGATGGAGCCGGTGCGCGGGTGCGCAGCATCCGCCGCCCCTCCGCCGCTGCCCCGCTGGATCGGGAGCTCCTGGCTCTCGCTGAGCACCTGCGGGTGGTGGCGGGCCAGCTGGAACACGCCCCACACCGCGACGGCGCCCACGATGGCGAACGTGATGTACACCCACAGCGGGGCGCCCGCGGCCTCCTGCAGCACGGTGAGCCCGATGATGATCGCGACGATCGGGTCGATGACGGTGAGTCCGGCGACGACGAGGTCGGGCGGCCCCGAGGCGTACGCGTTCTGCACGAAGTAGGCGCCCATGATGGCGCCGGCGATGAGCGCGGCGAGACACGTGAAGGTGAGCCAGTTGAAATCGCTCGCCTGGATGCGCACGATCACGACCTTGGCGAGCGTCGCGACGAAGCCGTAGATGACGCCGGCGGCGATGATGTAGAAGAGCGCGCCCATGCGCGAGCGCAGCCAGATCCACAGGCCCGCGAAGACCACGGCGACGACGCCGAGCAGCACCAGGATCGTGATGAGCTGACCGTTCGAGACCGGCTTCTCGGTCGCGAACAGCGCCGCGACGGTGACGAAGATGAAGATGCCGCCGACACACGCCCCGATCGCGGTCAGCGATCGCCTGGTCGGCTTGTGGCCGCTGATCTGGGCGTTCAGCAGTGTCGTGATCACCAGGGCGATCGCGCCGAGCGGCTGCACCACGATGAGCGGCGCGAAGGCGAGCGCCCACAGCTGGCACACGATGGCGAGGCCCAGCATGACGGTGCCGATGACCCACGACGGCCGCGCGAGGAGCTTCAGCAGGTGGCCGGCACCGAGCCCGCCGTTGGCCTGCGAGCCGTAGAGGCGCTCGACCTTCGTGACGCCGCGGTGCTGGTACTGGGCGCCGAACGACATGAACACGGCGCCGAGGAGAGCGAGCGGGATGCCGATGAGGATGCCGGGGTTCTGGAACACGCCGACCAGCTGATCGCCGATGTCCTCGAGCTCCACCGCAGTCCACACCACACATCGACACTAGCCGCAGGCATCGCTCGATAGGCTCAAGGCGTGGCTGTTCTCCCGATTCGCATCATGGGCGATCCCGTCCTGCACTCCCCCGCCTCCCCCGTCGAAGAGATCACGGACGAGATCCGCACGCTCGTCGCCGACATGTTCGAGACGATGGATGCCGCGCCCGGCGTGGGGCTCGCGGCGCCCCAGGTCGGTGTGCCCCTGCGGATCTACACGTACACGTACGCGGACGACGACGGCTCGCCCTGGCGCGGCGTGGTCATCAACCCCGAGCTCTGGATGCGGCCTCTCGAGCCGGGCTCGCCCGACCCGGACGAGGAGGCGGAGGGCTGCCTGTCGTTCCCCGGCGAGCGGTTCCCGCTGCGGCGCTCCGACGAGGTGCTCGTGACCGGCACCGACCTCGAGGGCGAGCCGGTGCGCATCCAGGTCGACGGCTGGCGGGCGCGCATCATGCAGCACGAGTTCGACCACCTCGACGGCACGCTCTACGTCGACCGCCTCGACGACGGCGACTGGAAGACCGTGCAGAAGATCGCACGCAAGCGCGGCTGGGGCCGGCCGGGAAACTCCTGGACCCCGGGCATCGACGACCTCGACGCCTGAGCGCGAGCCGGGACGAGCGCGTCAGTCCGTCCGGCTGCGGTTCTGGCGCTCGACCCAGCGGCGCAGCTCGGCGTCCGCTCCTGGCGGCGCCTGCGCGATGACGTTCATCCCCTGCCGCACCAAGGTCGTGCCGGTGCGCATCGGTCCCCACACGCGCGCGGTGGAGAGCTCGCCGGTGTCGACGTCGCGCACCTGCACCTGCGTGGTGTCGGTGGTCTTGCGCGGCCGCCCCTTGCCGGCCACGTGCTGCACGACCAGCACCGGCAGGCCGTGCGCGGCGGCCGTGGCGATCACGGTGTCGAGGTCGTGTGCCGCCCACTGACGGCGGATGCCGCGGACCGTCCAGAGCGCGACGAGCACGACGACGATCGTCGCGATGCCCGTGGGAACGAGCCACACACTCACCAGCGCGGTGAGAAGCGCCCACAGGGCGATCCCTCGCACCGCCAGCAGGATCGCGGCGACCGAAGGCACCAGCGCGAGGAAGAGCCAGGGCGCCGGCGCGGAGACGGGGAACATCCAGGGCTCGCCGCCGAACAGCACGACGAGGCCGACCCACACCACAGTGGCGTCGAATGCGGCCAGCGCGAGCAGGAGCGCGACGGAGCGGTAGATGGGCGCCGGGGCGGGGACGCCGCCCTCGACCGCGAGACGCGGCGCAGCCTTCGCGCGAGCCGCCATGTGCACTCCTCGATCGCATACCCGGAGACGAAGAAAGCCCCGGGGGTGGAGCCCCGAGGCCTTCGCTCCCCCACTTGGACTCGAACCAAGAACCTATCGGTTAACAGCCGATTGCTCTGCCAATTGAGCTATGGAGGAATGTTCCGCACTCTCGTGCGGGCAACCAGTCCATACTAGCAAAGCTCAACCGGTGCTCATGACCACCGCGGCGGTTCAGCGGTTGACGACGCGTCGACCCGCCTGGCCGTCGGGCGTCCACAGCAGATCCTGCGTGCCGTGACCGTAGGCGACGGCGTGGCCTCCCCGCAGCACGAGGACGTCCGCGTCGAGCTCGCGCACGACCTCCGGCTCGTTCGTCACGACGAGAGCGGCCATGTCGAGTTCGCGACGGCGGCGGAGCACCGCGTCGCGCGCCGCCTTGCGCACTTCCACATCCATGTTGGCGAACGGCTCGTCGGCGATCAGCACGCGGGGCTGGAGCACCAGAGCCCGGGCGAGCGCGACACGCTGACGCATGCCCGCGCTGAGCTCGTACGGGTACTTGGGGGCGGCGCCGAGCGGCAGCATCAACTCGTCGAGGAGCGATGCCACGCGCACCGCGAGCGCGCGCGGACTGACGTGGCGGTCGCGGCTGGTGATGGGCTCGCCGATCACCTCGGAGACGGTGAGGCGCGCCGGCAGATGCGCTCCGGCCGTCTGCGGGACGTAGCCGGCGTAGTACGTGAGGTAGCGATGGGCGCGACCCGGACGTCGCACCGCGACGCCTTCGACGAGGCCTCGGCCCCCGACGACGGCGAGGCCGGGTTCGTCGGCACCGGCCAGCACTGCCGCGAGCGACGACTTGCCGGCCCCGGTCGGCCCCATGAGCGCGAGGATCCCGCCGTGCGCGAGCTGGAACGAGACGCCGTCGACGACGCGTTGAGCAGGGCCCCCACGGCCGGAGCGGGCGATCGACAGATCTGAACAGTCGATCGCGACATCCGCGTCCCGTCGGCGAGCCATATCCTCATCCTGCCTGCTGGCGGGCGCCGACGCCAGCCGGCGGGAGCCGATCAGGACGCCCCGTCGGCCAGCGCCTGGCGCTGGGCGTCGAGCTCGCGCAGGCGCAGCCGGATCGCGCGGCCCTCTTCCGAGTCGGCGGGCACGCGTTGGATCGCTCCGAGCAGTTCTGCCTTGTCGCGGTCGAAACCGCGCATCACCAGCCGTCGCGAGAGGTCGCTCGCCGAGGAGACCGCCTCGTCGTCGTTCAGCGCAGGGAAGTCGGCGGCGAGCAGCTCCGCAGCGAGCGAGCGATAGGGCTCGCGGACGGTGGCCACGGCATCCACCGCCCATCCGGGCCGCTGCATGCCCGGCGACTCGCGGACGGCCGCCCGCACCGCGTCGAGCGCCGGATGCCGGAACGGCAGGTCGAGCGCACGGGCGACGAGCGACGGGTCCATGCGGTGACCGAACTGCAGCACCCCCATGAGGGCGTCGCGCTCGATCCCGACATCGGGAACGCGCGGAAGGGTCGCGAGTGTGACCCGAAGGGCCGCGTCGTCGACCGGCGCCTGCGGTGCGTCGGCGGGGCCGGCCGCGGCCTCGCGTCGACCGCCGGCCGTTGCGCCGCTCCGCCCCGCGCGCTCGACCTCGCGGCGGACGTCCTCGGTGTCCATGCCGAGCCGCCGGGCGAGCACGCGCACGTACTCGGGCTGCAGCAGCGGATCCCGCAGCTCCGCGACGACCGGGGCCGCCGTGCGCAGCGCACCGACTCGGCCCTCGACGCTGCGCAGGTCGTAGCCCGCGATGCGCTGGTCGAGCACGAACTCGACCATCGGCACCTTCGTCTCGAGGAGGCCGCGCACGGCGCCGTCGCCGCGGGCGAGGCGCAGATCGCACGGATCGAGTCCCTCGGGCCCCGTGGCCACGTACGTCTGGGCGTTGAAGCGCTTGGCGTCGGCGAAGGCGCGCAGCGCCGCCTTCTGTCCCGCCGCGTCCGGGTCGAAGGTGAAGACGACCTCGCCCGCAGTGGAGTCGTCGCCCATCACCCGCCGGAGCACCGTGATGTGGTCGGAACCGAAGGCCGTGCCGCAGGTCGCGATCGCGGTGGTGATGCCGGCGAGGTGGCACGCCATCACGTCGGTGTAGCCCTCGACGACGACGACCTGATGCTGGCGCGAGACCTCGCGCTTGGCGAGGTCGAGCCCGTACAGCACCTGCGCCTTCTTGTAGATCGTGGTCTCGGGCGTGTTCAGGTACTTGGGGCCGTTGTCGTCGTCGAAGAGCTTCCGCGCCCCGAACCCGATCACCTGGCCGGTGACGTCGCGGATCGGCCACACGACGCGCCCGCGGAAGCGGTCGTACACGCCGCGCTGCCCCTGCGACACGAGGCCTGCGGACGAGAGCTCCTCGTCGGTGAAGCCCTGCGTGCGGAGCGCCTTGGTCATGCCCTCCCAGCCCTTCGGGGCGAACCCGACGCCGAAATGGGCCGCGGCGCCCGCGTCGAAGCCGCGCTGGCCGAGGAAGCGCCGCGCGATGTCGGCCTCGGGGGTCATGAGCTGAGTCCGGAAGAACTCCGCCGCCGCCGCGTTCGCGGCGTACAGGCGCGCGCGGCCGGTGTGCTCGGGCGCGGCGCCGCCGTCCTCGTAATGCAGCGCGTAGCCGATGCGGCCCGCCAGCCGCTCGACCGCCTCGGTGAACGTCACGTGGTCCATCGCCCGCAGGAACGAGTAGACGTCGCCCGACTCGCCGCAGCCGAAGCAGTGGTAGAAGCCCGCCTGGGGGCGCACGTTGAAGCTCGGGCTGCGTTCGTCGTGGAAGGGGCACAGGCCCTTCATCGAGCCCACGCCGGCCGACTTCAGCGCGACGCGCTCCCCGATGATGTCGGCGATGTTCGTGCGCGCCTTGACCTCGTCGACGTCCGCTTGGCGGATGCGCCCCGCCATCAGCGCGCCTCGGCAGCGCGGAAGGCGCGTGAGGCCGTGTCCATGGGCCGTGCGCCCGGTGCCCAGACGCCGACGGATGCTGCGTCCACGGGTGCGACGAGCGACCCGTGCCATGCGATCGCGAGCTGATCGGTGAGGCTCGCGACCTGGTCGACGACGACACGGCGGCGCGCAGCATCCGTGTCCGCCGCCGCGAAGTCCTCGGTGTGGAGCGGGTCGAGCGCCTCGGGGCGCTCCCACAGGGCCGTCGCGAGGCGCTTGAGGACGCGCCGCTGCTCCTTGTACAGGTCCTTACGGCCCTCGATCGACACGACGGCAGCGCCGATGATGCCCTTGAGCACCGCCATCTCGGCCTCGACGATGCGCGGCACGATCAGGTGCCCGCGGTACCGGGTGAGCACGGACGATGCGTACGACTCCCGCGTGGCGGTCGTCGCGGCGCGCGCGAAGCGGCCGATGAGGTCGGAGGTGAGGTTCTTGAGCCGAGCGAGTGCGGCTCGCGTGCCGTCGAACGAATCGATCCACTCCGGCATGCGGGTGAGCCGGAACAGGGCGTCCTCGAGCTCGTCGCGCGCGAAGTCGAACCCGACCCACGACTGGATCGCGGTGAGGAGCCACTCGTGCTCGCGCGGATCGACCAGGCGGGCCGGGTCGAGGTAGCCGTTCACGACGGCGTCCTCGAAATCGTGGACCGAGTACGCGATGTCGTCGGAGAGGTCCATGACCTCGGCCTCGATGCAGCGGAGCCGGCCCGGCGCGCCCTCGCGGAGCCAATGGAACACGGCCTCGTCTTCGGGGTAGACGCCGAACTTGAGCCGGCCACCGGGATCGGGCAGCGGGTGGTCCACGGTCCACGGGTACTTGCAGGCGGCGTCGAGACTCGCCCGCGTCAGGTTCAGGCCGAAGCTTTGCCCGTCGGCGTCGATCACCTTGGGCTCGAGCCGCGTGAGGATGCGGAGGGTCTGCGCGTTGCCCTCGAAGCCCCCGATGTCCTCAGACCACTCGTTGAGCGCGCGTTCGCCGTTGTGGCCGAACGGCGGGTGGCCGAGGTCGTGGCTGAGGCAGGCGGTGTCGACCACGTCGGCGGCGAGGTCGAGTGCCGTCGCCAGTTCGCGGCCGACCTGGGCGACCTCGAGCGAGTGGGTCAGGCGGTTGCGCGCGAAGTCGGCGGGGCTCGCAGGGCTCAGCACCTGGGTCTTCGCGGCGAGGCGGCGCAGCGCCGCCGAGTGCAGCACGCGCGCGCGGTCGCGCGCGAAGTCGTCGCGCTGCGATCGGTGGCGCTCGGCGTGGAAACGCGCGGCATCGGCGTCGTCGTAGCCCACAGGGCGCTCGGACGCGCCGGCCAGATCACCCGCCACTGTGGTCGAGTTCCGCTTCGGCGATGGCGGTGGATGCCTCGGCGCTCAGCTCGCGCGACTCCAGCCAGCGGTCGGGCAGCGCGGGGCGCTTGGGCGTGCCGGCCCGGCCGCGCTGACCCTCGGCGGCCGCGCCCGGATAGGGGGCGGCCAGGTCGAGCGTGGCGAGCAGGTCGTCGATCTCGGCGAGGGTGGAGGCGGTCGCCAGGCTGGCGCGGAGTTCGCCGCCCACCGGGTAGCCCTTGAAATACCAGGCGACGTGCTTGCGGATGTCGCGGCAGCCGCGGCCCTCGTCTTCGAAGAACTCCACGAGCAGCTCCGCGTGGCGGCGGAACGCACGTGCGACGAAGCCGAGCGTCGCGTCGATCGGCTCGGCCGGCGCCGCACCGGGACCGCCCAGCGCGCGGGCGAGGTCGCCGAACAGCCAGGGACGCCCGAGGCAGCCGCGGCCGACGACGACGCCGTCGCAGCCCGTCTCGTCCATCATGCGCACCGCGTCGTCGGCCGACCAGATGTCGCCGTTGCCGAGGACCGGAACGCTCGTGACCGCTTCTTTGAGCTGGGCGATCGCCGACCAGTCGGCCTCGCCCGAGTAGAACTCCGAGGCGGTGCGCGCGTGCAGGGCGACGGCGGCGACACCCGCATCTTCGGCGATGCGGCCGGCATCGAGGTAGGTGAGGTGATCCGCGTCGATGCCCTTGCGCATCTTGACCGTGAGCGGGATGTCGCCGGCGGCGCGCGCCGCGCGCGTCACGATGTCACGGAACAGGCCGAGCTTCCAGGGCAGCGCCGCTCCCCCGCCCTTGCGGGTCACCTTGGGGACGGGGCATCCGAAATTCAGATCGATGTGATCGGCACGATCCTCTTCGACGAGGAGCCGGACGGCTGCCTCGGTCGTCGCGGGGTCGACGCCGTACAGCTGGATCGAGCGGGGCGTCTCGGACTCGTGGTGCGTGATGAGGCGCATCGTCGTCGCGTTGCGCTCCACCAGCGCACGCGTCGTGATCATCTCGCTGACGTACAGACCGGCGCCGTATTCGCGGCAGAGCCGGCGGAAGGCGGTGTTGGTGATGCCGGCCATCGGCGCGAGCACCACCGGGGCGTCGAGTTCGATGGGCCCGATGCGCAGAGCGCGCGCGGGGGCGAGGGCAGTCGTCACGCCTTCCATTCTCTTACAGGAATCCGTCGCTTGGCTGAATGGCCTCCTCACCATGTGGAGGGCTTAGCCTGGGGGCATGACCGAGGCCACCGCCACAGACCTGCGCGAGATCCCCTTCGACACCGCCGACGGCGGCACCGCCACCCTCGCCGACTACAGCGATCAGGTCCTCCTGGTCGTCAACGTCGCGTCGAAGTGCGGCCTGACACCGCAGTACGAGCAGCTCGAGCAGCTGCAGCGCGCGTACGCCGACCGCGGCTTCACGGTGCTGGGCTTCCCCTGCAACCAGTTCATGGGGCAGGAGCCGGGCTCGATGGAGGAGATCCTCGAGTACTGCTCGGTGACGTGGGGGGTGACGTTCCCGGTCTTCGACAAGATCAAGGTGAACGGCCCGGGCGCCGCCCCGGTCTACAAGGCGCTGAAGAAGTCGCGGGACACCGAGGGCAAGAAGGGCCCGATCGTCTGGAACTTCGAGAAGTTCGTCCTGACGCCGGAGGGCGGCATCCATCGCTTCCGGCCGAACGTCAAGCCAGACGACCCGGCCATCGTCGAGGTCATCGAGGCGAATCTGCCCCGCTGACCCCGAGACACCGAACGGGCCCGCCGCGATTCATCGCGGCGGGCCCGTTGTCTCGCCGGGGGGTCAGGCGTCGACGTCGGCGGGCTCGCGGTGCTCGGACCACACCTGCCGCACGATCTGCGCGAAGGCGTCGGCGGGCTGCGCGCCCGACACGCCGTACTTGCCGTCGATCACGAAGAAGGGCACCCCGTTGATGCCGTAGGCGGCAGCCTGAGCCTGGTCGGCACGCACCGCGTCGAGGTAGCGGCCGCTCTGCAGGGCCTCGCGCGCGGCATCGGCGTCGAGCCCGGCATCCGTCGCGAGGTCGACGAGCTCGTCCTCGCGACCGAGGTGGCGCCCCTCGGTGAAGTAAGCGGACATGAGGCGCTCGGCGAGCTCCAGCTGGCGCCCCTGCTCCTTCGCGAAGTGCAGGAGTTCGTGGGCCTTCACGGTGTTGGTGTGCTTGAGGAGGTCGAAGCGGTACTCGAGCCCCGCGTCGGCGGCGACGCCGGTCACGCGCTCGAGCATCTGCTGCACCTGCGTGCGGGGCATGCCCTTGTGCTTCGCGAGGAAGTCGAGCTCATCGCCCTCGAAGTCGACGGGCGTATCGGGCGAGAGCTCGAACGAGTGGTACGTCACCTCCACGGCGGGGGCGTCGTCGTCCGCGGATGCCGCAGCCAGCCCGTTCTCGAGGTTCCGCTTGCCGATGTAGCACCACGGGCAGGCGATGTCGCTCCACACGTCGATCTTGATCACGTCCGTCATGCTGAGGACAACCGCGCGCCTGCGCGCATCTATTCCGCCGAATGCGTCGGTCTTCCCGAAAGCCCAGGGAGCGGGCGCCCGGATCAGGTGGTCGCGGCGTCCGGGGCGTCCACCGCGCCGCCGAAGCGGCGATCACGGCCGAGGTAGGCGTCGATCCCGTGCCACAGGTCCTCACGGGTGAAGTCCGGCCACAGCGTGTCGAGGAACACGAACTCCGCGTATGCGGACTCCCACAGCAGGAAGTTCGACGTGCGCTGCTCGCCGCTCGAGCGGAGGAACAGATCCACATCCGGCATGTCGGGGCGGTACAGGCGCCGCTGGATGAGCTTCTCCGACACCGCCGAGGGCTTGAGGCGGCCGGCCGCGACGTCGTCGGCGATCGAGCGCATCGCGTCGACGAGCTCGACGCGGCCGCCGTAGTTCACGCACATCGTCAGCGTCAGCACGTCGTTGCCGGTGGTGAGCTGCTCCGCGAACTGGAGCTCCTTGATGACGCTTCCCCACAGGCGCGGCTTCCGCCCCGCCCACTGGATGCGCACGCCCCACTCGTTGAGCTGATCGCGGCGGCGGTGGAGCACGTCGCGGTTGTAGCCCATGAGGAAGCGCACCTCGTCGGGCGACCGCGACCAGTTCTCGGTCGAGAACGCGTAGACCGACAGGTGCTTCACCCCGGCCTGGATCGCGCCGGCGACGACGTCGAGCAGTGCGGCCTCCCCCGCCTTGTGCCCCTCGATGCGCGTGAGGCCACGGCGGTTGGCCCAGCGGCCGTTGCCGTCCATGACGATGGCGATGTGGTTCGGCACTGCGCCGCGCGGATACTCCGGCGGGTGGACGCCGGTCCAGTCGAGCGGGCGATACGGCACCGCGTCGCGGTGCGTGTAGGGCTTCGGGGTCACCTGGGGCCTTCCTGCGGAGCTGCCGAGACGTGGGAGAGCGAACGGATGCCGCGCTCGAGGTGCCACTGCGCATAGGCGGCGATGAGGCCCGAGGCGGCAGCCGTCGAACCCGGGGACGCAGCATCCACCACGTCCCACTCCCCCGCCATCAGCGACTGCAGGAGCGACACGGTGGCGGCGTCGACGCGGGCGGCGCCGGTGGGAGCGCAGTCGCGGCAGACGATGCCGCCCTGCTGAGCGACGAACATGTCGTGCGGACCGCGGCGGCCGCACAGCGCGCACTCGCCGAGACCCGGCGCCCAGCCCGACAGTGCCATCGCGCGGAGGAGGTAGGAGTCCAGCACGCTGCGGGCGGCATGCTCGCCGCGCGACAGCGCACGCAGGCCGCCGACGAGGAGCAGGTACTGCTGCGGGGTGGCTTCCGCTTCGTTCAGGCGGTCGGCCGCCTCGACCATGGCGTGCGCCGAGGTGTACCGGTCGTAGTGGGCCACGATCTCGGCGCCGTACGAGCCGAGCGATTCGGCCTGCTGCACGATGTCGAGCGACCGCCCCTGGTAGAGCTGCACATCGGCGACCATGAACGGCTCGAGGCGCGCACCGAACCGTGACGACGTGCGTCGCACCCCCTTGGCGACCGCGCGGAGCTTGCCGTGGCGGCGGCTGAGCATCGTCACGATCCTGTCGGCCTCCCCCAGCTTGTGGGTGCGCAGGACCACGACTTCATCGCGGTAGGTGGGCACGCGTCAATTATCCCGGCTCGCATCGTCGGGCGGGGCCTCATCGATCGGTGTCGCACACTCGTGTACCATATTCACTATGTCCAACACTCAGCTTCTCGACACTCTGCTGGCACTGAGCACGGTGCTCGCCGCCGACGAGGAACGCGAGCTCGAGCGACGAGGGCTGACGCGCGCGCGGGTGCATCTGCTGTGGGTGATTCACCACCAGGGCCCCCGGACGCAGGCCGAGATCGCGACCGCGCTCCAGGTCACGCCCCGCAACGTCACGACGCTCGTGGACGCGCTCGAGGCGACGGGGTTCGCCCAGCGCACACCGCACCCGCAGGATCGCCGGGCGGTTCGCGTGACACTCACCGAGCGCGGGCGCGACGTCATGGCCCGCATGGACGCAGAACACGAGGAGTTCGGTGCCGCGCTCACCGAGGGATTGGATCCCGCCACTGCTGAGGCCACCGTCATCGGGCTCCAGCACGTGCTGGCCAGGCTCACCGCGCTCGTCGCGGAGCATGCTGCGGCCAGCGAGGCCGGGCGTGCCGGGCCCCTGGAGAACACACCATGACCGGCGTCCACCCTCCCGCGCAGACCGCGGCCACGCCCACCGACCCGCGACGCGGGCACGGGACGCGCCGGCTCGGGCGGTTCGCCCGGCGCGCCTGGATCATGGAGCTCGGCGTCTACCGGAGCATCTATCGGCTCGTGTTCCGCCGCCCGCGTGTGCCCGCGGGGGCGAGCGCGTTCTCGTACCACTCCCCCGTGATGACCCTCCTCGTCATCTTCGTCGTGCTGTCGGCCGTCGAGATCCCGATCGTCGACGTCATCGTCCATCCATGGCCGTACGTGCGGATCCCGCTGCTGATCCTCGGCATCTGGGGCGTGACGTGGATGCTCGGGCTTCTCTTCGGCTATCTCACGCGGCCGCACGCGGTCGGCCCCGACGGCATCCGCGTCCGCGAGGGCGCGGAACTCGATCTCGACCTGCCGTGGGAGGTCGTCCGGTCGGTCGAGCGCGACCGGTCCGTCGTCGAGAAGGCGCCGCGGGTGAGGGACGAGCCGGGCGGGCGCACGTACGCGGTGCGCATGGCGAACGAGGCCAACGTCAGGATCGAGCTCGAGCATCCGCTCGAGGTGCGCGTCCCGCAGGGCCGGTTCCGCATCGACGCGGTGCGGCTCTGGGTCGATGACATCGACGGGTTCATGACGGCGGTGCGCACTCACATCCCGTGATCGGCATCGACAATGGAGGGGTGAACGAGCCGGTCTTCGTGATCCCCCTGTGGGCCGACCTCATCGCCGTGGGTCTCGGCGGCATCCAGGGCGCCCTGTTCGCGTCGGGCTTCCGTGGCGAACGCCGGCTCGACATGCTCGGCGTGGCGATCATCGGCATCGTCATGGGCATGGGCGGCGGTCTCATCCGCGATCTGCTGCTGAACGTCGCCCCGACCACGCTGCAGAGCAACTGGTACCTGCTCACGGCGGGCGGGGCCGCACTGTTCGGCATGCTGCTCGCCGGCCTCTTCCAGCGCCTCAACGCCGTCATCGTCGGCCTCGACGCCCTGGTCATCGGACTGTTCGGGGCTTTCGGCACCAGCAAGGCCCTCGTGCTCGGGCTCCCGCTCGTGCCCGCCGTGTTCGTCGGCGTCTGCGCGGCGGTCGGCGGCGGCATCCTCCGCGACGTGATCATGGGCCTGCCGGTCGCGATCATGCACGTGGGCTCGCTCTACGCGGTCGCTGCGGGAGTCGGATGCCTCGTCCTCGCGACATCGGCGGAACTCGGCGTGAACGTGGTCATCGCCGCCGCGATCGGCATCGTCGTGACGACGGTGATCCGTCTGCTCGCGGTGATCTTCGACATCTCGCTGCCGGAGCAGCGCGCGCTCTACCGCCGCAAGGTTGCTGTCGAGACCTCGACGATCCCGATCGTCAAGCCCTGAGGCATCCGTCATCCCGGATGCCCGTGGGCGAACACCGACGGGCGCGCGCGGGGATCACCCGCGCACACCCGTCGACGGTTCGCGCTCAGACGCCCGCGAGGGCTCCGGAGCGCTGCCGCGTACGGATGGCGCGGTTCACGCCCGACACGATCGCTTTCAGCGATGCGGTCGAGATGTCCGAGTCGATGCCGACGCCCCAGAGGCGCTCGCCATCGATCTGGAGTTCGATGTAGGCGGCCGCCTGCGCATCGCCGCCTGCGCTCAGGGCGTGCTCGACGTAGTCGTAGAGCGTCACGTCGAACCCCTGTGCGCGGATGATCTCGAGGAATGCGGCGACCGGGCCGTTGCCACGACCGGATGCCTCGAACCGGTCGTCGCCGTCGCGCAGCGTGATGTCGAGCGCGACGTCGCCCGACAGGTCGCTGCGGGTGCTGGTGGCCAGCAGCTCGAAGCGGCCCCAGCGCTCGTCGGCGACCTCGGAGGGCAGGTACTCGTCGGTGAAGATCTTCCAGATCTGGTCGCTCGTGACCTCACCGCCCTCGGCATCGGTCTTCGCCTGGACCACGCCCGAGAAGTCGATCTGCAGCTTGCGGGGCAGATCCAGCGAGTGGTCGGTCTTCAGCAGGTACGCGACGCCGCCCTTGCCCGACTGCGAGTTGACGCGGATGACCGCCTCGTACGAACGGCCCAGGTCCTTGGGGTCGATCGGCAGGTACGGCACCGCCCACTCGATCTCGTCGACGCTGACGCCGGCGGCCGCGGCGCGGGCCTCCATCGCCTCGAAGCCCTTCTTGATCGCGTCCTGGTGCGAGCCGCTGAAGGCGGTGAACACCAGGTCGCCGGCCCACGGGCTGCGCTCGTGAACGGGCAGCTGGTTGCAGTACTCGACCGTGCGCTTGACCTGGTCGATGTCGCTGAAGTCGATCTGCGGATCGATGCCCTGCGTGAAGAGGTTGATGCCGAGCGCGACCAGGTCGACGTTGCCCGTCCGCTCGCCGTTGCCGAACAGGCAGCCCTCGATGCGGTCGGCGCCGGCCATGTAGCCGAGCTCCGCCGCCGCGATCGCGGTGCCGCGGTCGTTGTGCGGGTGCAGCGACAGGATGACGTTCTCGCGGTGCGCGAGGCGGCGGCTCATCCATTCGATCGAGTCGGCGTAGACGTTCGGCGTCGCCATCTCGACCGTCGCGGGCAGGTTGATGATGACCTTGCGCTCGGGCGTCGGCTCGAAGATCTCGATGACCTGGTTGCAGACGTTCAGCGCGAACTCGAGCTCGGTGCCGGTGTAGCTCTCGGGCGAGTACTCGTAGTAGACCTTCGTCTCGGGGATGCGCTTCTCGAACTCGCGGCACAGGCGCGCGCCCTCGAGGGCGATGTCGATGATGCCCTGCTCGTCGGTGCGGAAGACGACTTCGCGCTGGAGCGTGCTCGTCGAGTTGTACAGGTGCACGATCGCCTGCTTGGCGCCGGCGATGGACTCGTACGTGCGCTCGATCAGGTGCTCGCGGGCCTGCGTCAGCACCTGGATCGTGACGTCTTCGGGGATCAGGTCCTCTTCGACGAGCTGGCGCACGAAGTCGAAGTCGGTCTGGCTTGCCGACGGGAAGCCGACCTCGATCTCCTTGTAGCCCATCTTCACCAGAAGGTCGAACATGATGCGCTTGCGCTCGGGGCTCATCGGATCGATGAGCGCCTGGTTGCCGTCGCGGAGGTCGACGGCGCACCAGCGGGGTGCGGTCGTGATGCGCTGGTCGGGCCAGGTGCGGTCGGGCAGATCGACGGTGATCTGCTCGTGGAACGGCCGATACTTGTGGGTCGGCAGGCCCGAGGGCTTCTGGGTGTTCTCCATGATGTCGTCGCTTCTCTCGTGAGTTCCGAGCCTCAGCCCGATCGGGGTGGCTCAGTGCCTGATGATGCGGGCCAACACAAAGCTCCGCGACGAGGAAGGCCCTAGAACGAGGTCTCGTCGCGGCGGCTAAGAAGGAGAAGCCCGCCGAAGCGCATGCCATCAGGCTACACCCCGTTCCGGGCAGTCAGCGAACACATGACGAACGGATGCCGCCGCCGACGCCTGTGAGACGATCGGCGCGGATGCGACACCATCGAGACATGAGAGGTCTTCGTCGTCCGGTCGGCATCGCCGCCACCGCCGCCTTCGTCCTGCTCGGCGCCGCCGCGTGTGCGAGCGCGAGTCCCGGCGGGACGCCGCCGCCGTCGTTCGGTGTCGTCACGCCGATCCCGCCCGAGGGTGAGGTCGTCGCCACCGGCACCGTGCTCGACACCGCGGGCGACGTGCAGCTGTGCCTGGGCGCGGTCGCGGAGTCGTATCCGCCGCAGTGCTCCGGACTCCCCCTCGAGGGGTGGTCGTGGGACGGCATCGAGGGGGCGGAGTCCTCGGGGGATGTGACATGGGGCGCGTATGCCGTGCGCGGCACGTACGACGGCGAGACGTTCACGTCAACCGAGCCGCCGATCCTCCTCGCGCTCTTCGATCCTGTCCGGCCGGAGGCCCCGACGGGTGGCAAGCCCGGCGCCGGCGACGAGACGATGCTCACCGCCATCCAGGACGAACTCCCCGGCAAGCTCGGCGACGCCTACCTGGCCTCGTATCCGCAGGACGGCTGGCTGTGGGTCGACGTGGTCTGGGACGACGGCAGCTGGCAGGATGCCGCGAACGCGGCGTACGGCGCCGACACCGTCGTCATCCGCTCCGCGATCACCGAGGTCGGCGGCTGAGAGCCGGCCGCGTCAGAAGCCGAGACGGCCGAGCTGCTTGGGGTCGCGCTGCCACTCCTTGGCGATGCGCACGTGCAGCTTGAGGAACACCTTGGTGCCGACGAGCGGCTCGATCTGGGCGCGGGCGCGGGCGCCGACGTCGCGCAAGCGCGAGCCCTTGTGCCCGATGATGATGCCCTTCTGGCTGTCGCGCTCCACGACGATGTCGGCGTAGATGTCGGTGAGGTCGGAGTCCTCGCGGGGCTCCACCTCCTGCACCACGACCGCGATCGAGTGCGGCAGCTCGTCGCGCACGCCGTCGAGGGCCGCCTCGCGGATGATCTCGGCGATGCGGTCCTCGGTCGACTCGTCGGTGACGACGCCCTCCGGGTACAGCGCGGGGCCTTCCGGCATGAGCGAGAGCAGCTCGTCGCTCAGCACGTCGAGCTGGTCCCGGGTGAGCGCCGACAGCGGGATGACGGCCGCCCAGTCCTCGCGGAGGCTGTCGACCTCCATGAGCCGCTCGGTGATCTGGTCACGGGACGCGGCATCGGTCTTGGTGACGATCGCGACCTTCTTGGCGCGGCCGTAGCCGCTGAGCGACTCCGCGATGCGGCGGTCGCCGGGGCCGACCTTCTCGGTCGCGGGCACGCAGAAGCCGATCACGTCGACATCGCCGAGAACCTGCTCGACGAGGTCGTTGAGGCGCTGGCCGAGGAGCGTCCGGGGCTTGTGGAGACCGGGCGTGTCGACGATGACGAGCTGACCGGCGGGCCGGTTCAGAATCCCGCGGATCGCGCGGCGGGTCGTCTGCGGCTTGTCGCTGGTGATGGCGACCTTCTCGCCGACCAGGGCGTTCGTGAGGGTCGACTTGCCGACGTTCGGGCGGCCGACGAACGTGACGAAGCCGGAACGTCCCTCCGCAGCCGCGGGGGTCGGGTCGGGCTCGGCCGCCGGGGTGGGCTCGTTCTCGGTCATGATGTCTCTTCCTTCCGGGGCAGCCGGATCTCGCCGGTGCGCGGGCTCACGATGCGGATCTCGCCGGTGCGGGGCGACCGGCCCAGGTCGAGCGCGGGGTCGCCGCGCTCGACGAAGACCGTCGAGATGCCGCGCCCGCGTCCGCGCGACGCGCCGCCGGTGAGCACGAGGCCGGCGTACTCAGCTGTGGCGCCCGGCTGCGGCACCCGGCCCAGGGCCTTGCCGAGGAGCCCGCCGATGGAGTCGACGTCCTCGTCCTCGAGCTCGAGGCCGAAGAGGTCGCCGACCTCGTCCAGGCCCAGCCGGGCGCTGACCCGGTAATGACCGGGCTCGAGCTCGGTAACCTCGTCGGCGCGCGCGTCGTATTCGTCCGAGATGTCGCCGACAAGCTCCTCGATGAGGTCCTCGAGTGTCACGAGGCCGGACACGCCGCCGTACTCGTCGATGACCAGGCACACATGCACCGCGTCCCGCTTCATCTGCTGCAGAAGGGTCTCGGCCTTCATCGACTCGGGCACGAACACCGCGGGCCGCGCGATCCGGCTGATCGGGGCGTCCCGCCAGCCGGTCTCGTCGCGGAACCCGAACTGCACGAGGTCCTTGAGGTACAGCACGCCCACGACGTCGTCGGCGTCGTCGTCGACGATCGGCACGCGCGAGACGCCCTTCTCGAGGAAGATCGTCATCGCCTCACGCGTCGAGGTCGAGGCATCCACCGTCACCATGTCGGTGCGGGGCACCATGACGGCGCGCACGAACGTGTCGGTGAAATCGAACACCGAGTGGATGAGCTCGCGGTCGTCCTGCTCGATGAGCTCGTTCTCGGCGGCCTCGTCGATGATGCTGAGCAGCTGCTCCTCCGAGGCGAACGACGAGCCCCGCGACGAGCCCGGCGTGATGCGGGTGCCGAGAGCCACGAGACCGTGTGCGAGGGGTCCGAGGATGATGCGCACCCCGCGGACGATCGGCGCGGCGCCGCGCAGGAGCCCCTTGGCGTGGAGCCTGCCCACCGTGCGCGGGCTCGCGCCCACCACGACGTACGAGATGCCGGTCATCAGCACGGCGGCGGCGAGCATGGCCCACCAGATGCTGTTGAACAGGTCCACGAACGCGACGGTCACGAGCACCGCGGCGCTCGTCTCGGCCAGCACGCGGATGAAGACCACCGCGTTGGCATGGGCATCGGGGTCGTCGGCGATCTTCTGCAGCGACACGGCGTTGCGGCCGCCCGCGCCGAGCTCGGCGAGGTCCGCCCGGGACGTGACGCTGAGTGCCGCGTCGATCGCGACCATGAGAGCGCCGAACGCGAGCAGCAGCGCCGCGGCGACGAGAAGGAGGGCGGCGGTCATGCGCGAGGTCGTCGGCGTTCGGACGCTTGGAACGACGTGATGAGCTCGCGCTGCAGTCCGAACATCTCGCGCTCCTCTTCCGGCTCGGCGTGGTCGAAGCCGAGCAGGTGCAGCAGGCCGTGCGTCGTCAGGAGGATGAGCTCGTCGAGCGTCGAGTGCTTGGCGGCCACCGCCTGCGTCTCGGCGACCTGCGGGCACAGCACGATGTCGCCCAGCAGGCCCGCGGGCGTGGGGGCGTCATCGGTGCCCGGACGCAGCTCGTCCATGGGGAAGCTCAGCACGTCGGTGGGGCCGGGCTCGTCCATCCACTGGACGTGCAGCGCCTCCATCGCGCCCTCGTCGACGAGCAGGATCGCGACGTCGGCGTCGGGGCTGACATGCAGCTCCGCGAGGTTGTGCTCCATGAGGCGCAGCAGCACCGTCTCGTCGACGGCGATCCCGGACTCGTTGCCGATCTCGATGGTCATGGGCGTCCTCGCTTCGGAAGGTGGTCACGGGGTCCGCCGCTGCGGGCGATGCCGGCGCGCCGCTCGGCGCGGTTGGCGAATTCGGATGCCTCGTCCCGCTCGCGACGCGCGGCGATGCGGCGCTCGTCGTACTCGCTGTACGCGTCGACGATGCGGCCGACGAGGGAGTGGCGCACGACGTCCTCGCTGGTCAGGTACGAGAAGTGGATGTCGTCGATGCTGTCGAGCACCCGCGTGACGAGCCGGAGGCCCGACGCACCCTGCGGCAGGTCGATCTGCGTGATGTCGCCGGTGACGACCATGCGCGTGCCGAACCCGAGCCGCGTGAGGAACATCTTCATCTGCTCGGGCGTGGTGTTCTGCGCCTCGTCGAGCACGACGAACGAGTTGTTGAGCGTGCGGCCGCGCATGTACGCCAGCGGCGCGACCTCGATCGTGCCCGTCGCCATGAGCTTGGGGACGATCTCGGGGTCCATCATCTCGTTGAGCGCGTCGTACAGGGGGCGCAGGTACGGATCGATCTTGTCGGTGAGCGTGCCGGGCAGGAACCCGAGCCGTTCGCCAGCTTCGACGGCCGGGCGGGTCAGGATGATCCGGTCGACCTCCTTGCGCTGCAGCGCCTGGACGGCCTTCGCCATCGCGAGGTACGTCTTGCCGGTGCCGGCGGGGCCGATGCCGAACACGATCGTGTTCTCTTCGATGGCGTCGACGTACGCCTTCTGGCCGAGGGTCTTCGGGCGGATCACCTTGCCGCGCGACGAGAGGATCGCCTCCCCCAGCACCTCGGAGGGGCGGGGGCCGCCGTCGCTGCGCAGGATGCGGTTCGACGAGGCGACGTCGTCCTCGCCGAGCGACTGGCCCGCCTTGGTCATCGCGATGAGTTCGTCGACCAGCGTCCGGGCCGCCGCGACGGCCGGCGCCTCGCCGGTGAGGGTGATCTCGTTGCCCCGCACATGCACATCGACATCCGGATGCTCCTTCTCGACGACCCGCAGCAGGCGGTCCTGAGGACCCAGCAGCTGCACCATCGCGACGCCGTCGACCTCGACGTGGTCGCTCACGGTCTCAGGGGAAGGTTGATCAGGCACCGAGGCTCTTCTCTTCGAGGCCTCCCGCGAGCACATGGGCGTGCACGTGGAAGATGGTCTGGCCCGCGTGCGGGCCGGTGTTGAAGACCAGGCGGAAGTCGCCGTCCGAGTGCTCGGCGGCGACGGTGTTGGCAAGGCCCACGAGTTCTGCCATGAGGTCGGGGTCGCCGGCGGCGAGCTCGACGACGTTGCGGTACTCGTCGGTCTTGGGGATCACCAGCAGGTGCACGGGCGCCTTCGGGGCGATGTCACGGATGGCGAATGCGTTCTCGGTCTCTGCGATGATCTCGGACGGGATCTCGCCGTCCAGGATGCGCGTGAAGATCGACGGTTCACTCATGCCGCAAGTCTACCGACGGGGGTGCGGGCGGGGACGGCTGAGGCGCGGGGTTCACCAGCGGCCGAGCGCCGTGCTGACGACGGCCAGCGCCGCGGGGCCCGCGGTCGAGGTGCGCAGCACGGTGTCGCCGAGGCGCACGAGCCGTGCACCGGCCGCGGCGAGCGTCTCGAGCTCCTCCGGGGCGATGCCGCCCTCGGGTCCGACGACGAGCACGATGTCGCGCTCTTCAGCGGCCTCGACCGCGAGCCCGCTGAGCGGCTCGGTCGCCGTCGGTTCCAGGATCAGGACGATGGATGCTGCGGCCCGGCGCGCCAACGCGGCGGTCGAGGTCAGCTCCGCCACCTCCGGCACCCACGCGCGGTGCGCCTGCTTCGCGGCCTCCCGCACGATGGTCGCCCACCGCGCCCGGCCCTTCGCCGCCTTGGCGGCGTCCCATCGCGAGACGCTCCGCGCCGCCTGCCACGGCACGATCTCGTCGACGCCGAGCTCGGTCGCCGCCTGGACCGCGAGCTCGTCGCGATCGCCCTTGGCCAGCGCCTGCACGAGCACGATGCGCGGGCGCGGGGGCGCGGCATCCGTCCGTCCGTCGATGCGCACCACGACCTCGCGCGGCGCCACCGACTCGACGGCGCCCGTGAGCCAGGCGCCGCGGCCGTCGCCGACCGTCACCTCCTCGCCGACCCGCACCCGGCGGACGGTGGAGGCGTGGTGGGCCTCCGCGCCGGTGAGCGTGACCGTGTCGCCCGCGGCGGCGTCGACGGGCGGGTCGAGGAGGAAGTGGAGGGCCACGGGTCAGCCGTTCCGGAAGCGGTCGCGCAGCTTGGCGAACAGGCCCTGGTGGAACTCGGCGAGCTTCGGGGAGGGCGCCTTGGTCCGCTTGGCGAACTCCTCGATGAGGGCGCGCTCCTTGTGGTCGAGGCGCGTCGGTGTGACCACGTGCACGCCGACCTTGAGGTCGCCGCGCTGCGAGCCGCGCAGCGGTGTGATGCCGCGGCCCTTGATCGTGAGGATGTCGCCGGCCTGCACGCCCGGCCGCACCTCGAGGTCGACGGCGCCGTCGAGCGACTGGATCGTCGTGGTGGTGCCGAGGATCGCGTCGGGCATCGACACCTCGAGCGTCGCCAGCAGGTCGTCGCCGTCGCGGCTGAACACCTCGTGCGGCTGGACGGTCACCTCGATGTAGAGGTCGCCGTTGGGGCCGCCGGCCTGCCCGACCTCGCCCGAGCCGGGAAGCTGGAGGCGCAGGCCCGTCTCGACGCCCGCGGGGATGTCGAGCGACACGGTGCGGCGCGCCCGGACGCGGCCCTGGCCCTGGCACGTGGCGCACGGGTACGGGATCGTCGTGCCGTAGCCCTGGCACACGTTGCACGGCTGCGTCGTGACGACGTTGCCGAGGAGGCTGCGGACCTGTCGCTGCACGTTGCCGGTGCCGTGGCAGATGTCGCACGTGACCGGGCTGGTGCCCGGCTGGCAGCACGAGCCCTGGCAGGTCTCGCACACCACGGCGGTGTCGACCTCGATGTCGCGGTGCGTGCCGAAAACGACGTCGCCGAGCTCGAGCGTGACCCGCACGAGCGCGTCCTGGCCGCGCTCGCGGCGCGACCGGGGGCGCCCGCCGCGCGAGCCGCCGGCCGCCCCGAAGAACGTCTCGAAGATGTCGTTGAAGCCGCCGAAGCCGCCCGCGCCGCCGAACGGCGATTCGTTCCCGCCCATGTCGTAGCGGGCGCGCTGCTCGGGGTCGCTCAGCACGTCGTACGCGTGCGTCACGAGCTTGAATCGCTCGGACGCCTCCTCCCCCGGGTTCACATCCGGGTGCAGCTGCCGGGCCAGCCGCCGGTACGCCTTCTTGATCTCGTCGGTGGAGGCGTCGCGTGCGACGCCGAGGACCTCGTAGTGGTCAGCCACTTTCGCCTTCCTGCCGCGGCGATGCCGCGGGATCGTGTGTGCGCGCGTGCGTCAGCGGGAGCTGTCGTCCTGCTCGAGCATGCGCGTGAGATAGCGCGCGACGGCGCGGACCGTCGCGAGGTTCGTGGGGTAGTCCATGCGTGTCGGGCCGAGCACGCCGACGCGGGCGAGCGAGCCCGTCGCGTCGTAGTCGCTGGCGACGACGGATGCCTCGGCCAGGCCGAACGCCTCGTTCTCGCGGCCGATGCTGGCCGCCAGGCCCTGTTCGTCGGCGACCATCTCGCCCATCAGCCGCAACAGCGTCACCTGCTCCTCGATCGCCTCGAGGAGCGGATAGATGCTGCCGCGGAAGTCGGACTCGCGGCGCGCGAGATTGGCGCTGCCCGCCATCACCAGCTTGTCCTGGCGGAACTCCTCGAGCTCCTCGGCGACGGCGCGCACGATCTCGTCGGTGGCGCGCTCGTGCGCGGGGGCCTGCGTGTCGGGGCCGTCGAGCCGTTCGGCGATGCGCTGCAGTCCTTCGCGGACGGGCCGGCCGACCAGGAGCGTGCCGAGCCCGGTGCGGATGCGGGCGAGGTCGGCGTCGTCGAAGTCCTCGCCGACGAACGTCAGGCGCTGCGATACGCGGCCGGTGTCGGTGACGACGATGACGAGCATGCGGCCGCCGCCGAGCTGCACGAGCTCGACGTGAGTGACGGTCGCCCGCGCGAACGACGGGTACTGCACGATCGCGACCTGACCGGTCAGCTGTGTGAGCGCACGCACGGTGCGCACGAGCACGTCGTCGAGGTCGCCCGAGCCGTCGAGGAACGTCGCGATGGCGGAGCGCTGCGCCGGCGAGAGGGGCCGGAGCTCGGCGAGATGGTCGACGAACACGCGGTAGCCCTTGTCGGTCGGCACGCGGCCCGACGAGGTGTGCGGCGCGACGATGAGCTCTTCGTCCTCGAGCAGCGCCATGTCGTTGCGGATGGTCGCCGCCGACACGCCGAAGGCATGGCGCTCGACGATCGCCTTGCTGCCGACCGGCTCGCGCGTGTCGACGTAGTCCTGGACGATCGCCCGCAGCACCTGCAGGCCTCGTTCGCTGACCATCCCGCCTCCTCACGCCGGAGCTGGCACTCGCATGACTGGAGTGCCAATTCTAGCCGATGCCCCTGTCAGGATCGTCGAGCGACGCAGCGTCCGATCGCGTCGCTCTCGCGGGCGCGGGCGGTGCGCGGCGTCAGTCGGTCAGGGCGCGGACCACCGCGTCGGCGAGGAGGCGCCCGCGACGCGTGAGCACGACCCGTCCTCGCAGCGCTGCAGGACCCTCGATGAGGCCGTCCGCGATCAGCGCGGCGACGGCGTGCCGGCCCTCGCCGAGGAGCTCCTCGACGGGCAGCCCCTCACGGATGCGCGTGCGCAGCAGGACCGTCTCGAGGGTGCGGGCCGCAGCATCCGGGATCTCCCGCCCCGCCGCCGGCGACTCGCCCGCCGCGAGCCGCTGCGCGTAGGCGGCGGGGTGCTTGACGTTCCAGAACCGCACGCCGGCGATGTGGCTGTGCGCGCCGGGGCCGAACCCCCACCAGTCCGCGCCGACCCAGTACGCGAGATTGTGCCGCGAGCGGTGCGCGTCGCCGCGCGCCCAGTTCGACACCTCGTACCAGTCGAAGCCCGCGCCCGCGAGGCGATCGTCGACGAGCTCGTACATGTCGGCCTGCAGGTCGTCGTCGGGGGCGGCGACCTCACCGCGGCGGATCTGGCGGGCGAGCTTCGTGCCGTCCTCGATGATGAGCGCGTAGGCCGAGATGTGGTCGGGCTCGAGCGCCACGGCCGCCTCCACGGAGGACCGCCAGTCGTCGAGCGACTCGCCCGGTGCGCCGTAGATGAGGTCCACGCTCACGTCGAGCCCCGCGCCGCGCGCCGCCGCGACCGCGGTGCGGACGTTGTCGGGGTCGTGCGTGCGGTCGAGCGCGGCGAGTACGTGCGGGACGGCCGACTGCATGCCGACCGACAGCCGGGTGACGCCGGATGCGGCGAGCTCGGCGGCGACCGCCGGCGTGACGGTGTCGGGGTTGGCCTCGACCGTGACCTCTGCGCCGTCGGCGATGCCGAACGTGTCGCGCACGCCGGCGAGCATGCGCGCGAGGTCGCCGGGCGGGAGGAGCGTCGGCGTGCCGCCGCCGAAGAAGACCGTCGAGGCGGGACGGGTGCCGCCCGCGCGTTCGAGCACGGGCGCCGCCAGCGCGATCTCGCGGAGGAGCGTGTCGGCGTACTCGTCCTGCCGCGCGCCGCGCAGTTCGGACGACGTGTACGTGTTGAAGTCGCAGTAGCCGCAGCGGACGCGGCAGAACGGCACGTGCAGGTACACGCTGAACTCGCTCGCCGGGTCGATGCGGGTGCCCCGAGGGAGCGAGCCGTCCGGCGGAACGGGCTCGCCGAGCGGAAGAGCGGAGCCCATCAGCGCGTCACGCGGGAGTCGTGTACAGGGGCGAGATCGCCCGCAGATACCGCGTGAACAGCTCGCGACGGCGACGCTTCGTCAGGCCGCGGAACATCCGGTAGAGCACGGCGCGTGGCGCGTCGAAGGCGCGCACCGTGAACCAGACCTCGTCGTTGTCGTACCAGTCGAGCATGAACGACTCCTCGCCGCTGACGACGGAGTCGCTGACGGTGCCGAGCGCGAATCCGACGCGGCGGGGCTCCTCGACCGCGAAGATGACGCGCAGCTCCGCGTCGACACGCAGGCCGTTCACGCGGCCGTCGACGCGGATCGTCGTTCCGGCGCCGACGAAGGGCGTGCCGTCGGCGTCGAACCGCTGCTCCGCCTCCGAACGACTGGGCCCCACGGGGTGGCCCTCGGCGTCGAAGCTCACGCCCGAGTACATCGGGCCGGACGCGGGTCGCACGTCGGTGAGCTTGAGACCCGCCCCGCGCTGCGCCGTCCACGACATGAGCGCCTCGCCCGCGGCGCGGAAGCGGGCTTCGCCGCTGCCGATCCGCCACGACTGCTCCGCCGGGATGCTGCGCTCCGGCGGATACTGCATCAGATCCGGCGCCTGGGTCGCCCCGACAGCGGCATAGTCGACGGTGTCGTCCCGGAAGGTTCCTCGACGCATGGATTCCAGCCTACTTCGCCCGGCGCATCACTTCTTGGCAGGACCCTCGACGTCACCCGAGAGCGCGGCGATGAACGCCTCCTGGGGGACCTCGACGCGACCGACCATCTTCATGCGCTTCTTACCCTCCTTCTGCTTCTCGAGGAGCTTGCGCTTGCGGGAGATGTCGCCGCCGTAGCACTTGGCGAGCACGTCCTTGCGCATCGCGCGGATGTTCTCGCGGGCGATGATGCGGGCGCCGATGGCGGCCTGGATCGGCACCTCGAACTGCTGGCGCGGGATGAGCTTGCGCAGGCGCTCGGTCATCATCGTGCCGTAGGCGTAGGCCTTCTCGCGGTGCACGATCGAGCTGAACGCGTCGACCTTGTCGCCCTGCAGCAGGATGTCGACCTTCACGAGGTCGGCGGTCTGCGAGCCGGCGGGTTCGTAGTCCAGGCTCGCGTAGCCCTGCGTCTTGGACTTCAGCTGGTCGAAGAAGTCGAACACGATCTCGCCGAGCGGCATGTGGTACCGCAGCTCGACGCGGTCCTCGCTGAGGTAGTCCATGCCCAGCAGCGACCCGCGGCGGGACTGGCACAGCTCCATGACGGTGCCGACGTAGTCCTTCGGCAGCAGGATGCCGACCTTCACGACCGGCTCGGACACCTCCGCGACGCGACCGTCGGGGTACTCGCTCGGGTTGGTGACGACCACGGTCTCGCCGGTGTCGGTGGTCACCTCGTAGGTCACCGACGGCGCCGTGGTGATGAGGTCGAGGTCGAACTCGCGCGAGAGGCGCTCGGTGATGATCTCGAGGTGCAGCAGCCCCAGGAAGCCGCAGCGGAACCCGAAGCCGAGCGCCACCGACGTCTCGGGCTCGTACTGCAGCGACGCGTCCGAGAGCTTCAGCTTGTCCAGCGCCTCGCGGAGGTCGGCGTAGTCGCTCTGGTCGATGGGGTAGATCCCCGAGAACACCATCGGCTTCGGATCCGTGTAGCCGGCGAGCGCATCGGTCGCGGGCTTGCGCTGGTTGGTCACCGTGTCGCCGACCTTGGACTGGCGGACGTCCTTCACGCCGGTGATGAGGTAGCCGACCTCGCCGACGCCCAGACCCTTCGTCGGCACGGGCTCGGGGCTCGACACGCCGATCTCGAGGAGGTCGTGCGTCGCCTTCGTCGACATCATCTGGATGCGCTCGCGCGGCTCCAGCTTGCCGTCGACCATGCGGACGTACGTCACGACGCCGCGGTAGGAGTCGTACACCGAGTCGAAGATCATGGCGCGGGCCGGGGCATCCGCGTTCCCCTTCGGAGCGGGGATCTGCTCGACGATGCGGTCCAGCAGCGTCTCGACGCCCATGCCGGTCTTGCCGCTGACGCGCAGCACGTCGTCGGGAGAGCCGCCGATGAGGCCCGCGAGCTCCGCCGCGTACTTCTCAGGGTCGGCGGCGGGCAGGTCGATCTTGTTGAGCACCGGGATGATGTGCAGGTCGTTCTCGAGCGCGAGGTAGAGGTTCGCGAGCGTCTGCGCCTCGATTCCCTGCGCGGCGTCGACGAGGAGGATCGCGCCCTCGCACGCGGCGAGCGAGCGCGAGACCTCGTACGTGAAGTCGACGTGGCCGGGCGTGTCGATCATGTTGAGCGCGAAGGTCTGGTCGGCGGTCGCCCACGGCATGCGCACCGCCTGCGACTTGATCGTGATGCCGCGCTCGCGCTCGATGTCCATGCGGTCGAGGTACTGCGCGCGCATGTCGCGGTCGGAGACGACGCCGGTGATCTGCAGCATGCGGTCGGCCAACGTCGACTTGCCGTGGTCGATGTGGGCGATGATGCAGAAGTTGCGGATCAGCTCGGGCGGCGTGGCAGAGGGCTCGAGGGGCTTCAGGGCGCGCGGTGACATGTCCAGACGATTGTACGGGTGCCCGCACGCGGGCGAGACTCCCCCGCTACCCTGGCGTCATGGTCGTCCAGGTCGTGCTCGTGCACGGCATCCGGACGTCCGCGACGATGTGGCGCGCCCAGACCGAGTACCTGACCGCGCGCGGCAACCCGGTCACCGCGGTGGACCTCCCTGGCCACGGAGCACGCATGGCCGAGGAATTCACGCTCGCCTCGGCGCTCGAGACGATCGACACCGCCGTGCGCGCCGCCGCAGAGCACGGGCCGGTGCTGCTCACGGGCCACTCGATGGGCGGGCTCCTGTGCATCGAGTACGTCGGGGCGGAGCAGCCGCCGCCGGTGGCGGGCTTCGTCGCGGCGTCCTGCACCGCGATCCCCCGCGGGATCGGGCTGGCGACCTACCGCGTGCTGGCCCGCGGCTTCGACTCGCTGCCCGACCGCGGGATGTGGCTGACCGACCGCATGCTCGACCGCATCCTCCCCGACGAGACCCGCGCCGACTTCGGGGCGGGCGGCTACGCGCTGGATGCGCAGGACGTGGCCCTGCGAAGCCTCTCCGTGCTCGACCTGCTCGCGGCGCTGCACCGCATCGAGGTGCCGCTCTGGTTCGTCAACGGTCAGTACGACCAGCTGCGGGTGAACGAGAAGCTGTTCATGAGGGTCGCCCAGCACGCGGAGCTCATCGTCGTGCCGCGGACGACCCACCATGTGACCGTCATGCGCCCGCGCGTGTTCGACGCCGTACTCGAGGTCGCGCTCACCACGCTCGAGGCATCACACGGCTGACGGCTGGCGGTCGCGGCTGCGGATCGCATAGGTCATGAAGCCGCCGGCGATCGACAGCACACCTCCCACGAGGAACAGCAGCCAGAAGCCGCCGACGAGGGCCACCAGCCCCGCGCCGAGGAGCGGCCCGATCAGCTGGCCCAGGCTGGCAGAGACGTTCACGAATCCGAGGTCGCGCGCGTGGTCCTCGGGGTGCGGCAGCAGGTCCGTGCCGAGCGCGAGGCCCACCGACATGTAGGCGCCGTACCCCACGCCGAGGAGCGCCGCGGCGATCATCGCCGACGTGAGAGACGGCGCGACCACCAGGATGATCGACGCAAGTCCCTGGACCACGGCCGACCACACCACGAAGGGGATCCGTCGTCCGGTGCGGTCCGAGATCCACCCCGACGCGATCGAGGAGCCCACCACGAACACGGTGTACACGAGGATGAGCAGCAGCAGCTCGTCCTCGGCCGTCGCCGGATCGCGCTGCAGCCCGTAGAGCAGGAAGAACAGCAGCAGGCCGGTGCCGAGCGCGTTGCCGATGTTCACTGTGAGCCGCCCCGCGAGCAGCCACGCGAAGTCGCGGTCGCGCAGGGCCGCGAGCCGCTCGCCGATGGTGCGCACCTGGCGGGCCACGGCCACGTCGGCGCGCGCCGGCGGGTCGGGCAGCAGCAGCGCCGCCGCCGTGCCGACGACCGCGAGGAAGCCCGCGAGCACGAGGTAGCCGACCACGACGCCGAGCTCGAGCAGCACGATGACGCCGACACCCACGACGATGCCGAGTGCCTGCGACGAAGAGACGGCGGCGGATGCTGCGCCCCGCTGCGTCGTCAGCTGGTCGGCGATGAGCGCGGTGAAGGCCGCAGAGGCGACGGCGACGCCGACGGAGACGCCGACCCAGGCGAGTCCCACGCCCCACGGGCCGGAGGCGAAGGCGATGCCGGCGAGGGACGCGGTGCCGAGCCACACTCCCCCGAGTGCCCACGGGCGGCGTCGGCCCATCCGCCCGCGCGTGCGGTCGGACAGCCCGCCCGCGACCGGGGCGGCGATCACGCCGGCGATGCCGCCGATCGCCAACACGAGCCCGGACGACACCACGCCCGACACCCAGCCGTCGGCGTCGTCAGGAGTGTTGAGCTGCAGCGGGATGAGCAGCTGCAGCGGCGTGAGCTGCACCGTCCACAGCGCCAGCCACGCGAGCGTGAAGAGGGTGAACCAGCCCGCGCCGACCTTGGCGCCCGTGCGCGCGCTCACGCGCGTGCCTCCGCGATGAGGGCGCGGTACCAGTCGAACGACGCCTTCGGCGTGCGGGCCGCGGTGTCGAAGTCGACGTGCACGAGCCCGAACCGCTGGGTCCAGCCGTCGGCCCACTCGAAGTTGTCCAGGAGTGACCACACCGTGTACTCGCGCACGTCGACGCCGGCGGCCACCGCCGCGCCCACCGCCTCGATGTGGCCGGCGAGGTAGGCGATGCGGTCGTCGTCGGCGACAGGCCCGTCGACGTGATCCGGCTCCGGGAACGACGCCCCGTTCTCGCCGATGACGAGCGGCGGGAGGCGATCGCCGTACCGGTCTTCGAAATCGAGCAGCAGCTCGGTGAGCGACGTCGGCACGATGGGCCACTCCGGCCCGAAGCCGGTGACCGGCGCGCCCGGCGTCGGGACGATCTCGAACGGCACCGGGCCGCCCTCGGGCGCCGCGGCGACGGTCGTGGGGTTGTAGAAGTTGATGCCGTAGAAGTCCGCCGGCGCCGAGATCAGCTCGAGATCGCCCTCTTCGACCGGCATCGGCGGGATGCCGAACGCCGCGAGATCGGGATAGGCGCCGGTGAGCACGGGGTCGGCGAACACCCGGTTGTGGAGCAGGTCGTAGACGGCGGCCGCGGTGAGATCGCCATCGGTCTCGGCCGCCGGCAGCACCAGGGTGTGGTTGTTGACGATCCCCGCCTCTTCGGCACCCGCCGCGCGCAGCGCGCGCAGCGCGAGGCCGTGCGCGAGCAGCTGATGGTGCACGGTCGGCAGCGATCCGAACAGCAGCTGCCGGCCCGGCGCGAGCGTGCCGACGGCATAGCCCTGCAGAGAGGTCGACACCGGCTCGTTGAGCGTGTACCAGTGACGGATGCTGCCGCCCAGCGCCTCCGCGACCACCTCGGCGTAGTCGCCGAAGCGCAATGCGGTGTCGCGGTCGAGCCACCCGCCCCGCTCTTCGAGGACGCTCGGCAGATCCCAGTGGTACAGGGTCGCGAACGGCGTGATGCCCGCGTCGAGCAGGTCGTCGGCGAGGCGGCGGTAGTAGTCGAGGCCCGCACGCAGCACGGGTCCGCCGGGTTCGGGCTGCACGCGCACCCACGAGATCGAGAAGCGGTAGCGGTCGGCCCCGAGCGCGGCGAGCAGCGCCACGTCCTCGGAGTGACGCCGGTAGCTGTCGGGGCCCGGATCCGCCGTCGCGCCGTCCCGCACCGCGCCGGGAGTCGCGACGAAGTCGTCCCAGATGGATCGTCCGCGTCCGTCGGCGGCCCGCGAGCCCTCGACCTGGAACGCGGCGGTCGCCGCCGACCACCGGAAGCCCGGCGGGAACGGCGAGAGATCGACGGACGGATGCTGCGGCACGGCGGACTCCTTCGTCACTGAGCACGTTCGGGTGAGCGCGCTCCCACGCTGTAGATCATGCATCATGGGAGGGCTCCGCCGTGCATGTGCGCGCCCGTCAACGACGGGTCGGCTCACCTGGTAGAATCCTTGTTTGGCTTGCGTGTGGGTTCGCCCTCACGACCGCCGCGAAGCGCCCCTCTCTCGCTGACCGGCACATCAATCCGATTCACCTTCGAACGAAAGAACGTCGACACGTGGCGAACATCAAGTCGCAGATCAAGCGCAACAAGACCAACGAGAAGGCGCGCGAGCGCAACAAGGCCGTCAAGAGCGAGCTGAAGACGCACGTCCGTCGCACCCGCGAGGCGGTTGCTGCCGGCGACAAGGCTGCGGCCGAGAAGGCGCTGGGAACGGCGACCAAGAAGCTCGACAAGGCCGTCAGCAAGGGCGTCATCCACAAGAACCAGGCGGCGAACCGCAAGTCGGCCATCGCCAAGCAGGTCGCCGCTCTCTGAGCCTCTGACACGCTCCGCGACCCCGGGTCGCGTGAAGGCCCGTCCCGCAAGGGGCGGGCCTTTCGCTTGCGCTCGTGGGCCTCATGTCAGGCGCCGTAAGGTGCGCGCGTGGCGATCACCGTGATCATGCGCTCGAGCGCGAACACCGCATCGCGCGAACCGCCCTTGACCTCGGCGTCCGCCCGGGCCGTCGCCTGGATCGCGCGGCCGAGGCTCTCTTCGTTCCAGCCGACCAGGTCGCGGCGCGCGCGGTCGATCTGCCAGTCCTTCATCCCCAGTCGCGAGGCGAGCGCCTTCGCCGGCTCACGGTTGCCCGCGACCCGCGCCATCGTGCGCAGCTTCATCGCCACGGCCGCGACGAGAGGCACCGGGTCGGCTCCGGACGCCAGCGCGTGGCGCAGCGCGATGAGCGCCTCGCCGTAGCGACCCGCGATCGCCGTGTCGGCGACGGTGAACGCCGACGTCTCGACGCGGCCGCCGTAGTAGCGCTCGACGACCTCGTCGGTGATGTCGCCGGGAACATCGGCGATCAGCTGCTGGCACGCGGCGGCGAGCTCGGTGAGGTCGTCGGCGAACGCGGAGACGAGCGCACGCAGCGCCGTCGGGGCGATGCGCTTCTTCGCGGCCTGGAACTCACCCGCCGCGAAGTCGAAGCGGTCGGAATCGCGCTTGACGGCGGGGCACGCGATCTCGACGCCTGACCCTTCGCCCGCACGGATCGCGTCGAGCAGCTTCTTGCCGCGGACGCTCGCGCCGGTGTGGCGGAGCACGACGGTCGCGCCGTCCTGTGGGGCGGCGAGGTAGGCCACCGCTTCGGCGAGGAACGTGTCGGAGCACTTCTCGACGCCGCTGACGCGGACCAGCCGTGGCTCGCCGAACAGCGACGGCGAGGTGACGCCCAAGAGCGTTCCCGCGGCGTAGTCGTCGGCGCGGATGTCGGAGACCTCGAGCGTCGGGTCTTCGGCCCGGAGGTAGTCGCGCACACCGGCGATCGCCCGCTCGGCGCAGACCTCCTCAGGTCCGGAGACGAGCACGACGGGTGCCGGCTGCGGAGCCCGCCACGAGAGCTGGGGAATGGCGCTGCGCGCGGCTTTCGCGGGTGCTCGGCGTGCAGGGGTGGCCATTCCTCCAGCCTACCGACGACCACCGACGGCGGTCGCTCCCGCTCAGCCCCCGCGGTCGCGCCACAGCGACACCGATCCGCTCTCCGACGCCCACAGCGCGATCGCGCCGTCGCGGTCGGTCCGTACGATCCGTGCGCCGGCGTCGCGGAGGATCGCGAGCGCTTCGTCGCGCGGATGCCCGTAGTCGTTGCCTGCCCCGACCGTCACGAGCGCGATCGAGGGCGTTGCCGCGAGATAGAGCCCCGCATCCTGGTCGGCGCTCCCGTGATGCGCGGTCTTGACGATGGCGTACGGCGGATCCAGCACACCCGAAGCCGCCAGCAGGCGCTGCGGCGAGGCCGAGAGGTCGCCGAGCAGCAGCGTCGGAGGGATGCCGCCGCCCCGCACATCGAGGACGACGCTGGCGTCGTTGCCCTCCGGGAAGGCGCGGCTGCCGGCCTTGGGCCAGAGGACCCGCCACCGTGCGCCGCCGAGCGCCCCGCTGAGGCCGACAGCCGCTTCTGTCGCCCGCGCCCCGTGCGCCGTCAGAGAGGCGATCGCCGCGCGCCCCGCGGCGTCGCCCGGTCCGTGCAGAACGGCCGCGACACGACCGCGCACCGCGTCGAGCCCGCCGATGTCATCGAGGTCGTAGTGGGTGAGGATGAGCAGGTCGATCCGGTCGACGCCGGCACGGGAGAGGCACGCGGCGAGCGGCTCAGGATCGGGCCCGGTGTCGACCAGGGCGACGGCGCCCTCCGACCGCAGCAGCACCGCGTCGCCCTGGCCGACGTCGCAGGCGAGCACGGACCACTCGGCCGGAAGCGTCCAGCGGCCGGCGATCGTGGTCAGGGCAGCGGTGCCGGCTCCTGCGCCCACGAGGACGGCGACGACGGCGACCGACACGGCACGCACCGTGCGTCGCGCCCACGGCCCTCCTCGGTCGAGGGCGACGGCGAGCCCGATCGCCACGCCGACCCCGGCGAGGGCCAGCGCCCCCGGAACCCCCTCCAGCCAGGGCAGGGCGTCGGCGGGAAGCGCCGCGGCGGTCGTCGCGGTCGCGGCGATCCACGACGCCGGCACCCAGGCGAGTGCCGCGAGGCCCGACTGCAGCCACGGCGCCGGCGCGCTCAGGCACGCGGCGAGGCCGAGCACGGTCGCCGGCGGCGCCGCGGGACCCGCGAGGAGGTTCGCCAGCACGCCGTACACGGGCACGGTCGGCTCGATGAGGATCAGGAGCGGCCCGCACGCCAGCTGCGCGGCGAGCGGCACTGCGAGTGCCAGAGCCAGCGGCCGCGGCAGCGCGCGGGCGAGGCCCGTGGCGAGCGGGCGCGCCCACAGCAGGAGCGATCCCGTGGCGACCACCGACAGCGCGAACCCGAGCGACGAGGCGAGCCAGGGATCGAGCACGAGCAGCAGCGTCACGGCGAACGACAGCAGCGCCATCCCGGCCCCGGCGCGCCCGAGCAGCACGGCGAGCATCGCGATCGCCGCCATCGCCGCGGCGCGTACGACGCTCGGCTCGGGGGTGACGAGCAGCACGAAGCCGGCGAGCACCGACAGCCCGACCGCCACCCGCAGCCCCCGCGAAGCCCCGAGAGCCGCGGCGAAGGCGAACGCGATGCCGACGACCAGCGCGCAGTTGGCGCCCGATACCGCAGTGAGATGTGAGAGCGAGGACGCCTTCATCGCGGCGTCGAGCGCCGGCGACACCACGGAGGTGTCACCGACCGCGAGCCCGGGCACCAGGCCCGCCCCCTCGCCGGGCAGGCCTCCGACCGCCGCGACGAGGCCGCGCCGCAGCCCGCCCGCCGTCGCGGCGGCACCGTCCCGCGCCGCCACGACCTCCACTCCGCGTGACGCCCGGACCTCGAGCACCGCCCGCTCCCCCGGTCGCGCGGGCCTCGCGGTGCCGTGTGCGACGATCGTCGCACCGACGTCGAGTCGCGACAGCGTGTCGACGTCCTCCGGAGACACTCGCACCGCGATCTCGACGTTCACCGGGTGGCTGTCGTCCCCGATCGACAGGCGCTCGGCGCGGGCATCGAACGCGAGCGAGCCGTCGGCACGGCGCTCGATCTTGCCGACGATGTCGGCGCGCACGTCCACTGCCCGTCCGCCCTCGAGCGCGAGAGCGGCCACGGCGGTCCGGGCAGGCTGCGCCAGGGCGACATGGGAGGCCGCTGCGGCCGAGGCTGCACCCGCGAGCACGACGATCACGAGCGTGCGGCGCACCGCGTGCCGAGGCATCCGGAACCGCGTCCGTGAGCGGATGCGCTGCGACGGGAGCGTCGCGTGCGTGCTGAGGCCGCGCACGACGACGGTCAGGCCGATGACGAGGGTCCAGAGGGTCAGGGCGATCCACGGCGACGCCGCGGGCGCGAGGATCGCCGCGGCGGCCACGGCCCAGCACGCGCCCGCCACAGGGACCAGTCTCAGCACGCGGCGGCCGCGCACGTCACACCGTCACGAGATCGCGGAGGGACTCGAGCATCTTGTCGCCGATGCCGGGCACCGCCAGCAGGTCCTCGATGCTCGTGAAGCCACCGTTGTCGTCGCGCCACGCGATGATGCGCTCGGCGAGCGCGGGCCCGATGCGCGGAAGCGTCTCGAGGAGCGTCGCGTCGGCCGTGTTGAGGTCCACACGACTCTCACCCGGCGGCGCGGAGCCGGTACCTCCCACCACGGGCGGAGGCTGCTCGCCCGCGCGCGGCACCGCAAGCTGCTCGCCGTCGTCGAGCGTGCGCGCGAGGTTCACGGCGTCACGGTCGGCGTCGTCGGCGAAGCCGCCGGCGGCCGCGACCGCGTCCACGACCCGCGAGCCGGCCGGCAGCAGGTACAGGCCCGGTGTGCGCACGGCACCGGAGACGTGCACGTACAGCGCGTCCGTCGGGGTCGCGGCGGCGGCGGGCGTCTCATCGACGACGACCTCGTCGACAGGGGCCGTCGCACCACGGAGGATGCCGATGCCCACCGTGACCGCGAGTGCGCCGATCACGAGCACCACGACGGCGCCGATCCCCAGCCTGCGACGCGCGGCGACCGGCTCGGTCGGCGCGCGATCGGAGCGGTCGCCGGCTGTCACGGCCCCACGTTAGGAGGCCGGAGAGGCCCGAGACGCCGCGGAACCCGGGGATGTGCACATCCCCGGGTTCCGGCTCGCTGTGGAGGAAGGTCAGTGCGTGCTGAAGCTCACGACCTTCGGCGGGCGGACGACCACGCGCGTGATCTCGCGACCCGCGAGGGAGCGCACGACCTTCTCATCGGCGCGGGCCAGGCGCTCGAGCTCGGCGGCGTCGATGCGTGCGGGCACCTGCAGGGTGCCGCGCACCTTGCCGTCGATCTGCACGACCGCGGTCACGCTCTCCTCGACGAGCAGGGTCGGATCGGCGTTGCGCCACGGCACCAGTCCGACGAAGCCGTCGTACCCGAGGATCTCCCACATCTCCTCCGCGAGGTGCGGAGCAAACAGGTCGAGGATCATCGCGGTCGCCTCGGCGGCCTCGCGCACGGCGGGGTCGGCGGCGCCGGCACCCGTGTCGATGACCTTGCGGGTGGCGTTGACCAGCTCCATGAGGCGAGCGACGACGACGTTGAACTTCGTCTGCTCGACGAGGCCCGGCGCATCCGCGAGAAGGCGGTGCGTCACGCGGCGCAGAGCTGCGTCGCCCTCGGCCCACACCACGTCGGGGTCGCTCGTGACGTCGGTCGCGACGCGCCAGGCGCGCGCGAGGAACTTCTGGGCGCCCGTGGTCGACACGTCCTCCCAATTGATGTCGTCCTCGACCGGGCCGGCGAACGCGATCGCGGTGCGCACCGCATCGGCGCCCGGGTCGACCATGCTCGCGGCGAACTCGACGAGGTTGCCCTTCGACTTCGACATCTTCGAGCCGTCCAGGAGCACCATGCCCTGGTTGATCAGGCTCGAGAACGGCTCCGTGAAGTCGATGAGCCCCATGTCGAAGAGGACCTTGGTGATGAAGCGCGCGTACAGCAAGTGCAGGATCGCGTGCTCGACGCCGCCGATGTACGAGTCGACGGGGGCCCAACGGTCCGCCTCGCGGGAGGGGAACGCCTCGTTCTGGTCGTTCGGCGCCAGGAACCGCAGGAAGTACCACGAGCTGTCGACGAACGTGTCCATCGTGTCGGGGTCGCGCAGCGCCGCCTCCCCCGTCTCGGGGTCGGTGGTCCGCATCCACTCGGTCGCGCCGCCCAGCGGCGACGTGCCCTTGGGTGCGAGGTCGAGTCCGTGCGCGTCGGGCAGGCGCAGCGGCAGCTGGTCTGCGGGCACGGGCACGATGCGGCCGTCCTCGGTGTGGATCATCGGGATCGGCGTGCCCCAGAACCGCTGACGCGAGATGAGCCAGTCGCGGAGGCGGTAGGACTTGGCGGCGCGGCCGGTGCCGGCCGCCTGGAGCTGCTCGATGATCCGCGCGATCGCGTTGCGCTTGGAGAGCCCGTCGAGCGAGCCCGAGTTGATGAGACGGCCCTCGCCGGTCAGCGCGATGCCGGTCGTCGCGGGGTCCAGGTCGGACAGGGTCTCGACGGGGCCCGGATCGATCGGCACGCCCTCCTCGTCGAGCTCGATGACGGGGATCGCCCCGGTGATCGGAGCGGTGGTGTCGACCACGACCTTGACCGGCAGGTCGAAGGCGCGGGCGAAGTCGAGGTCGCGCTGGTCGTGCGCGGGCACGGCCATGACGGCGCCGTGACCGTAGTCGGCCAGTACGTAGTCGGCGGCCCAGATGGGCAGGCGCTCGCCGTTGACCGGGTTGACGGCGAAGCGGTCGAGGAACACGCCCGTCTTCGGGCGGTCGGTGCTCTGCCGCTCGATCTCGGTCTCGCGCTGCACGCTCTCGAGGTAGTCCTGGAAGCGCAGGCGCACCTCGGCGGACGAGCCGGCGGCGAGCTCGGCGGCCAGATCGCTGTCGGGCGCGACGACCATGAACGTCGCGCCGTGCAGCGTGTCGGGGCGCGTCGAGAAGACGGTGACCTTGTCGGCGCGGCCCTCGATCTCGAAGTCGATGTCGGCGCCCACCGAGCGGCCGATCCAGTTCCGCTGCATGCGGATGACCTTCTGCGGCCAGAAGCCCTCGAGCTGGTTGAGGTCGTCGAGCAGCCGGTCGGCGTACTCGGTGATCTTGAAGTACCACTGCGTGAGCTTCTTCTTGATCACCTCGGCGCCGCAGCGCTCGCAGTGCCCGTCGACGACCTGCTCGTTGGCGAGCACGGTCTGGTCGTTGGGACACCAGTTGACCGGGCTCTCCTTGCGGTACGCGAGACCCCGCTCGTAGAGGCGCTGGAACAGCCACTGGTTCCAGTGGTAGTACTCAGGGTCGCTCGTGTGGAGGATGCGGCTCCAGTCGTACGACGAGCCGTACTCGCGGAAGCTCTTCTTGTGCTGCTCGATGTTCGCGTAGGTCCACTCACGGGGGTCGGCCCCGCGCTGGATCGCCGCGTTCTCGGCGGGAAGGCCGAAGGAGTCCCAGCCGATCGGATTCAGGACGTTGTAGCCGCGGTGGCGCCAGAAGCGCGCCACGATGTCCACGTACGCGTAGCTCTCGGCGTGACCCATGTGCAGGTCGCCGGAGGGGTACGGGAACATGCCCAGCACGTACTTGCGCGGGCGCGTGTCGTCGGTGCCGCCGGCGCGGAAGGGGTCGGCCTCGGCCCACCGCGCCTGCCACTTCTGCTGGATCGAATAGGCGTCATAGCCCTCAGAGGGCGCAGACGTGTCGGGGGTTTCGGTCTGACTCACGTGGAAAGTGCCAATCATGGAAGCCGGAAAGCGCGCGCAGCGCGCGAAGCGCGTCTTCCAGGTTAGCGGAACGGGCGGTTCACCAGCCCGGCGGCAATGCGGCACCCAGCGCGGCCAGGGGCCCGCGGGCCTTGATGCCCACCTCGGCGACCTCGGCCGCAGCATCCGATCTCCACGTGATCCCGCCCCCGGCGCCCACGTACGCGCTCTCGGGCCTGACCACGATCGAGCGGATCACCATCGCGAGATCGAGCGCGCCGTCGTCACCCACCCAGCCGAAACAGCCCGAGAACACGCCGCGCGGCGCACCTTCGAGGCCGTGCAGGATCGTCATCGCCGACAGCTTCGGCGCCCCCGTCATCGAGCCTGCCGGGAAGGTCGCGTCCAGCAGGTCGCCCAGGGTCGTCCTCGTCGTCAGCCGGCCCGACACGGTGCTCACGAGCTGGTGCACGGCGGGGTACGACTCGACCTCGAGGAGGGCGTCGACGCCCACCGTGCCGGGCGCGCACACGCGCGACAGGTCGTTGCGCATGAGGTCGACGATCATGACGTTCTCGGCGCGCTCCTTCTCGCTCGCGCGCAGCTCCGCCGCGAGCGCCGCGTCGGCGCCCTCGTCGGCGCCGCGCGGCCGGGTGCCTTTGATCGGCCGCGTGCGCACGACCGCGCCGCCGCCTTCCGCCTCCTCGACGTGGAGGAACTGCTCCGGGCTGGCGCTCAGGAGCGCCGTGTCTCCCGAGCGCACGAACCCGCCGTGGTGGGCGGGCGTGGCCGCGCGCAGGCGGGCATAGACCTCGACGGGATCGACGGATGCCTCGACCTCGAAGCGCGTCGTGAGGCACAGCTGGTATGCGTCGCCCTCGCGGATCGCGTCACGACAGCGCTCGATGAGCGCGGCGTACTCGCCGGGGAGGTGGCGGGCGCGCGCGACGCCGCGCGCTGCGGCAGGCGAGGGCGGGGCCGGCGGGTCGATCGCCGCGGCGACCGCGGTGGCGAGCGCGTGCGCGTGATCAGCCGGAGCGTGGACGCGCACCGCCCGCCGGGCGTGGTCGAACGCGACGAGGCGGTCCACGCGCAGCCAGAGGTCCTGCGGCACGTCGTCCGCCTCGGCGACCGCGGGCGCACCCGCGCGCGCGGCTGCGGCGTCGTATCCCGTCCACCCGACCCAGCCGCCGCGGAACGGGCTCTCGGTCTCGGCGGGCCCGGTCGGGGAGCACTCGGCGCCCTTCACCCGCGCGGGGTCGTCCGGGGCGCCCGCGCCCATCCAGCTCCATCCCTCACGTGCGTCGGGACCCGCGTCCAGCCAGAAGGAGTGCGGCGCCTCCGCGAAGAGAGCGGCGAAGACGGAAGCCGGATCCACCCAGTGCGCCACGTCGGCGGCGGCGAGGGGCTCCGTCATGTTCCCAGGTTAGAGGGGAGGGCACACCTCTAGGCTCATGGCGTGAACGAGTTCCTGACCTGGCTGCTCGACGCCGTGCAGAGCGTCGACCCCATCGTCAGGACGCTGATCGCCGGTGTGGCGATCATGCTCGAGACGAGCGTGCTGATCGGGCTCGTGGTGCCCGGCGACACGATCGTGATCGTCGCGGGCACGGCGGTCTCCTCAGTGCTCGAGGGCGTGATCCTGGGCGTCGCCGTCGTCATCGGCGCCCTCATCGGCGAGAGCATCGGCTTCTGGCTCGGCCGCTTCCTCGGTCCGCGCATCCAGCACTCGAAACTCGGGCGGCGCATCGGCGAGGAGAACTGGGCGCGTTCGGAGCGCTACCTGCGACGTCGGGGCGGACCGGCGATCTTCATCTCGCGCTTCCTCCCGGTGCTGCACTCGCTCGTACCGCTCACCGTCGGCATGAGCGGCTACCCGTATCGCCGGTTCCTGGCGTGGACCGTGCCGGCCTGCGTGATCTGGACCACGCTCTACATCTCGGTCGCCGCCCTCGCCGCCGGGACCTACCGCGAACTCGCGGATCAGATCCACTACGCCGGCTACATCTTCGTGGGCGTCATCGTGCTGTTCCTCGTGCTCGTGTTCGTGAGCAAGAAGGTCATCGAGCGGGCAGAGCGCAAGCACCTGGAGAACGACGGTCCCGACGAGACGCCCGCGACGGACATGAAAGACTGAAAGGGTGCCCCACACCGATCCCCAGAATGTGCGCGCAAAGGTCCTGTGGCTCGCGCGCCTGGAGTACCGGTTCCACGCGTGGCGCGAACGGCGCGCGCGCCGTCGCGGCCACACGCCCACCGTCACACCCTTCCCGGGCTACGGCGGCCCCGACTGGGTGCGGGTCCTCGGCCGCGTCATGATCGTGCCGCCGGTCAAGCAGACGACGTCCGGCGAGTATGCCGGCGTCCGCGGCTGGCGCAGCTTCGCCGCCGTGCCCATCGGCTACGCCCAGGTCACGGTGACGATCGCGGGGGTCGACCACGAGGTCGTCGCGGACCGCGGCGGCGTGATCGACACGAGGCTTTCCGCGGACCTCGAGCCCGGCTGGCAGACGTTCACGATGTCGGTCGAAGGCGGGGCTCCCGTCGAGACGCGGGCATACGTCGTCGCGCCGGACGTGCGGTTCGGGATCGTGTCGGACGTCGACGACACCGTCATGGTCACGGCCATCCCCCGCCCGCTCCTCGCCGCCTGGAACTCGTTCGTGGTGAACGAGCACGCCCGTCAGCCGGTCCCCGGCATGGCCGTGCTCATGGAGCGCGTGGTCCGCGAGAACCCCGGCGCGCCGCTCATCTACCTGTCCACCGGCGCGTGGAACATCGCGCCGACGCTCATGCGATTCCTGAGCCGCCACGTCTTCCCACCGGGCGCGCTGCTGCTCACCGACTGGGGCCCGACCCACGACCGCTGGTTCCGCAGCGGCAGGGTGCACAAGCTCACGAACCTCCGTCGCCTCGCCGAGGAGTTCCCGCACGTGCGGTGGCTGCTCATCGGCGACGACGGCCAGCACGACGACGCGATCTACACCACGTTCACCGACGAGCACCCGTCGCGCGTGGTCGCGGTCGCGATCCGGCGGCTCTCCCCCGCCGAGGCGGTGCTCGCGGGCGGGCGCACGGCCGTCAACGACCACGCGGCCGCTGAGGTGCCGTGGGTGAGCGACAGCGACGGCGCGGGGCTCCTGGAGCGGCTCGAGGACGTCGGCGTCCTGGGTTCCGCCGGAGCGCTCGAGGCCTGACCGGCCCCCGCCGCGCCGACGTCGGCGGCCCCGCGTAGGCTGGCCGCATGTGCGGACGCTTCGTAGTGGCCAGTGCCGGTTCGGATCTCGTCGGGGTGCTGCGCGTCGACGTCGAGGGCGACGATCTGCCCGAGCCCTCGTACAACGTGGCGCCGACCAGCAGCGCCGCGATCGTGCTCGACTCCGCCAAGACAGAGCCGCCCACGCGCCGGCTCGAGGCGGCGCGCTGGGGCCTCATCCCCTCATGGGCGAAAGACATCAAGATCGGCACGCGCGCGTTCAATGCGCGCGCCGAAGAGCTCGAAGACAAGCCGATGTTCCGTGGTGCGCTCGAGAAGCGCCGTGCCGTGGTGCCCGTGTCGGGCTACTACGAGTGGAAGAACGTCGACGGCACCAAGATCCCCCACTACATCCACCCCGCCGACGGCGAGCCGCTGTTCCTCGCCGGGCTTTACGAGTGGTGGCGCGACAAGACCAAGGGCGACGACGACCCCGAGCGGTGGCTGCTGAGCTTCACGATCCTCACACGCGACGCGATCGGCCACCTCGGCTCGATCCATGACCGCATGCCGCTCTTCCTCGACCCCGATCACGCCGACGCGTGGCTCGATCCCACGACCGACAACGTGCGTGATGTGCTGGACGCGGCGATCGATGCGGCTCCGGCCCTCGCCGACACGCTCGACGACCACGAGGTGTCGAAGGCGGTGGGCAACGTCCGCAACAACTCGCCCGAGCTCATCGAGCCCGTCGAGTCCTGAGCCGCGCCCAGGCCCTGCCGTGGCGGCCCGCGTATCCTCGAACGGTGACGATCGCGCCCCCTGACGCCCCGGTGCTCGCCGGCGCAGTCTGGCGCGAGCGCGAGGCGGCCCACGAGGAACGTGCGCGGGCCCTCACCGCCGCGCATCGCGACCGCGCCGCGCGCGGCGAGAAGCACCCCGTCGAGGACTTCCTCTTCACGTACTACTCGTACAAGCCCGCGATCCTGCACCGCTGGCATCCGGGCGAAGCTGTGGAGCTGGCGGATGCCGCCGCCGACGCGCGTGCCGGGTGGCGCTGGTACCGAGCCGGCCGTGCGGCGGGGGCCCTGGCCGTCGACGGCGAGGCGTTCCGTGCCGAGCGCGGCGCGCTCCTCGCGAACATCGCGCGGATCCTCCGGGCCACCGCCGGCCGGGCGCCCGGTTTCGGGTGCTTCGGACTGCACGAGTGGGCCATGGTGTATCGGCAGCCGGAGCACCGGCATCCGGTGGCTCTCCGGCTCGGGCAGCACGCGACGGACGCGGTCGTCGAGGCGCACGACCTGCGGTGCACGCACTTCGACGCGTTCCGGTTCTTCACGCCCGACGCCGTCCCGCGCAACCGTGAGCTCCCGACACGGGAGAGCCAGCCCGACCTCGAGCAGCCGGGCTGCCTGCATGCCGGAATGGACCTCTACAAGTGGGCCGTCAAGCTCGGACCCCTCGTGCCAGGCGAGGTGCTGCTCGACGCGTTCGTGCTCGCGCGCGACATCCGCGTGCTCGACATGCGCGCGTCGCCGTACGACCTCGCGGACTGGGGCTACGACGCGGTGCCGATCGAGACGGCGGAGGGCAAGGCCGCCTACATCCGCGCGCAGCGCGGCTTCGCGGAGCGAGGGCAGCTGTTGCGCGCCCGGCTCATCGAGATCGCCGGCGGCTGACTCAGCCGGCGGGGTCCGCGCACGTCGTGCACGGAAGTTCGCCAGCGCCGGCGTCGGCGAGGGCGAGCCGCAGCTCCATCACCCGGGTCGCCGCCTCGTCGAGCCGTTCCTGCGGCACCGCGCCCGATTCCACCGCCGCGACGATGCCGTCGACGATCCGCGGCGCCGTGTCGGGCGTGGAGGAGACGACGGTCAGCACCATGTCGTTGCCGGCGGCGAGCGCGTCGACCGCATTCGCCACAGGGTCGGCGTACTCGGGGAGCCCCGAGCTCTCGAGCATGCCGAGGTCGTCGGTGATCGTCACCCCCTCGAAGCCGAGCTCGTCGCGCGCGATCCGGTGCCACTCGGGTGACAGGCTCGCCGGCGTCGGATCCACCGCGGTGTAGGCCAGGTGACCGAACATCAGCAGTTCGGCGCCCGCGTCGATCCCGGCCTGGAACGGCCGGGCGTCGGTGCTGCGCCACTGGTCGAGCGGCATCGCCGTCGACGGGATCGAAGAATGCGAGTCCCCCGGCGCGGCACCGTGCCCCGGGAAGTGCTTGAGCGTCGAGAACACGCTCCCGGACTCGCCGTCGACCGCCGCCGCCACGTGGGCGGCCGCCGTGTCGGGCGTGGTGCCGAGGATCCGGCGGTGGATGAACGAGTTCGGGTCCGCGGTGACGTCGGCGACGATGCCGAAGTTCACGGGGATGCCCGCCTGGCGGACGAGCGCCGCGCGGCCCGCGTACGCCGCTTCCACGGCGGCGGCATCGGCCTGCTGCAGTTCGAGGGGCGACGGCAGACCGTCCCACGGCAGCCGCGACACGTCGCCGCCCTCCTGGTCGATCGCGATGAGAGGCGGCTCAGCCGGGTCGACCGTCAGGGCGGCGGTGAGCTCCTGGAGCGTGGCCTCGTCGCCCGGGATGTTCGCGCCCATGAGCAGGAAGCCCCCGATGGCGGTGGACTCCATGTACGAGCGCAGGGTCTCAGCATCCGTCGTCGGAACATGGCCCATCACGACGCTCGCCGCGCGCTCGCGCAGCGACATCGCCGAGACGGCCTGCTCGGCCGGGGTGAGCGCTGCCGCCTCGGGCGACAGGGTCACGGTGACGGACGGCGACGAGGTCGGCGACGGCTTCGCGGTGGGGGTCGCCGCACACGATGCCGAGGCGATCAACGCCGCGGCGACGACCGCGGCGAAGAGCAGGGATCGTCGCGCCGCAGTCACTCGACCAGCCTAGGCGGGTACCGCGGTCAGTGGCGCGCGACGATGGCCGCGGCATCCGTCCCCGAAGGGAGGACCCCGTACTGCGCGCCACGGTCCTCGCCGAGCCGCGCGGCGATGAACGTGTCGGCGTCCCGTCCGGGCGCGTGGCGCAGCATGAGCGACGCCTGGAAGGCGAGCGCGAGGTTTTCGCTGAGCCGGCGCGCCTGCGACGGCGCGTCGTCGGGGTCGGCGGCGAGGCGCGGCAGGAGGACGAGCGTGCGCTCCACGTGGCGGTCGAGCACCGCCGAGGCGCCTGACGTCGTCGCGAGCTCGTCGGCGAAGGCCTCGCCCGACGCGCGGTCGCGCGTGAGCGCCCGCAGCACGTCGAGGGCGATGACGTTGCCCGAGCCCTCCCAGATCGCCATCACCGGCTGCTCGCGGTAGCGCCGGGCGAGCGGGAACGCCTCGGTGTAGCCGTTGCCGCCGAGGCACTCGAGCGACTCGTACGCGTGGTGGGGACCCCGCTTGCACACCCAGTACTTCGACACGGGCGTCGCGAGGCGGCGCAGGGCGATGTCGCGATCGGATGCCTCAGCCTCGAAGAGCTGCGCGAGGCGCAGGCCCGTGAGCATCGCTGCCTCGTACTCGAGGGCGAGGTCGGCGAGCACTCCCGTCATCGCGGGCTGTTCGACGAGGAGCTTGCCGAACGCCTCGCGTCCGCGCGCGTGCCAGAGCGCCTCGGCGACCGACTGCCGCATGCCCGCGGCGGTGCCGAGGACGCAGTCCAGGCGCGTGCGCTGGACCATCTCGATGATGGCCCGCACGCCCCGGCCGGGTTCGCCGATGAGGAACCCGATGGTGCCGTCGAACTCGACCTCCGCCGACGCGTTGGACCGGTTGCCGAGCTTGTCTTTGAGTCGCTGGATGCGGAACGCGTTGCGCATGCCGTGCGGCGACAGGATCCGGGGCACGAACACGCACGTGAGCCCCTCGTCGACACCGCGGCTGCGCGTGTGCGCGAGCACGAGGAAGCCGTCCGACATCGGCGCCGAGCAGAACCACTTGTGGCCGGTGAGCTGGTAGGCGTGGCCGCCCATCGACTCGCCGACCGTCGTTCCCGCACGGACGTCGGAGCCGCCCTGCTTCTCGGTCATCGCCATGCCGATCAGGGCGCTCGTCTTGCCGCCGTCGACGATGAGCCGCGGGTCGTACTCGCGCGAATACAGGCGCGGGAGCCACTCGTCGGCGACCCAGGGCGACCCTTCGATCGAGGCCACCGCGGCGTGGGTCATCGACACCGGGCACGCGTGGCCGGGCTCCACCTGCGCGAACAGCATGAACATCGCCGCGCGCGCGACGTGCGCACCGGGTCGGGGGTCCGCCCACGCCGACGTGTGCGCGCCGCGCGAGAGCGCCTCGGCGATCACACGGTGGTACGACGGGTCGTATTCGACCTCGTCGAGCCGGAAGCCCCACCGGTCGTGGGCGTGCGCGACAGGAGTGTGGACGTTCGCGAGGTCCGCATCCCGCTGGAACGAGCCGGAACCCACGAGCGTGCCTGCCTCGCGCAGACCGTCTTCGGCCCAGTCCGCCCCGAAGGCGTGCACCGCCGCACCGAGCGGCGCGTTGAGCGTGTACTCGTCGACGTCGACGCGCCAGGGCGGCTGGTTCTCGACGTAGTGCGTCGCCGCACCGATCACCCGCTGCCCCCGCGCGAACGAGGTCATGACGTCTCCGTCTCCCCTGCCCCGGCACCCGCAATGGCGAGGGTGTACTGCTCCCCCGGGCTGAGCGGCGCCCGCGTCACGATGTCATGGACGAACGCGAGCTTGTGCCGCACCGGCGTCACGATCGTGAACGGGTACAGATCACCGAAGCCCATCGACCGGTTGATGCGGTTGCACGCCTGCGACAGCCACTCCCAGTCGGTGAGAAGGCGCTGGATCGGCTCGTTCTCGTACGAGTCGAGCGGCACGACATCCGTGTCACGCAGGTTCGTCACGGACGCATCGAGATGGATGCCGATGACCGCCGCCGTCTGCAGCGTGCCGGTGATGTGGAGGTAATGGGCGAACGTCTCGGCGAAGTCCTCCCACGGGTGCATCGTCGCGTACTCGGAGATGAACGACTCATGCCAGTCGGACGGGGCGCCGAACCGGTAGTGGCGCTTCAGCGCGTCGCGATAGCTCGCGCGCTCGTCTCCGAAGAGCTCGCGGCACCGGGCCCACAGCTCGTCGTCGGCGAGGAGGACGTTCTGGTAGTAGTGACCGACCTCGTGGCGGAGGTGCCCGAGGATGGTGCGGTACGGCTCGCCCAGCCGCACACGCAGGGCTTCGCGCCGGTCGTCGAGGTTCTCGGCCAGGTCGATCGTGATGATGCCGTTGGCATGGCCGATGGTCACCGGCTTGCCGTCGGAGAGGCTGGAGATCAGGTCGAACCCGAGGCCGCCCTTCTCGACGTCCCAGCCGACGATCGGCAGCCCGAGGTCGGCGAGCTGGAGCAGCAGCCGTCGCTTCGCCTCTTCGGTCTTCGCGAGCTTCTCCAGGGCCACGGTGTCGTCCGCGGCGGGACGGCGGCGGGTCAGCCGGCACGAGAAGCAGCGTCCTGCCGGGGCGTTCTCCCACACCAGCCAGTTGCACGCCCACTCGCGGTTCGAGCAGGTGTACCAGACCTCGCCGTCGATGACGGCCTGACCGTGGCGCAGCCCGAAGAACTCGCGTGTCGGGATGTGGTAGCCGATCTCGGCTTCGCAGTTCGGACACTGCAGTGTGTCCAGGTAGACGAAGTGGCGACAATGCGGACAGCGGGGCTGCGAGGTCACGGTCTCACCGTAGCGTGCCGCGGAGCGGGCAGACGCCCGTGTCACGGCGACGGCGCGAGCTCCACCCGGAGCAGCAGATCGTCGCCTGGCCGCGGCGAACCGCGCCCGTCGGTGTTGTTCGTCAGCAGCCACAGCGACCCGTCGGGCAGCGCGACGACGTCGCGCAGGCGCCCGTGTTCCCCCACGAATGCGCCCACCGGTTCGTCGCGCATCTCGCCGGCCTCGGTATCGATCTGCCAGAGCCGCTCGCCGCGGAGCGCCGCCATGAACACCGTGTCGCCGACGGCGGCGATGCCGCTGGGGCTGGCATCGCTCGTCGGCCACTGCGCGACCGGGTCGGTGAACTGCTCCTCCCCCGCGATGCCCTCGACGAGCGGCCATCCGTAGTTCGCCCCCGGCTCGATGCGGTTGAGCTCGTCCCACGTGTTCTGGCCGAACTCGCTCGCCCACATCGTGCCGTCGGCGGTCCAGGCGATCCCCTGCACGTTGCGGTGCCCCATCGACCACACCCGTGTGTTCCACGGGTTGCCGGGAGCGGGGTCGCCGTCAACGGTGATCCGCAGGATCTTCCCGCCGAGGTTCTCCGGGTCCTGCGCGGCGTCCCGTTGCTGCGCATCGCCCGTCGTGACGTACAGGTACCCGTCCGGCCCGAAGGCGAGGCGCCCTCCGTCGTGGGTGCTCGCGCGCGTGATGCCGTCGAGGATCACCTCGGGCTCGCCGAGAGCGAGTGACCCCGATTCGCCGAGGAGCGGCATCCGTGCCACGCGGTTGTCGTCGGCGGCGCCGAAATACGAGTACAGCACCGGGCTGTCGCCGCCCTCCCGCAGCGCGAGGCCGTGCAGGCCCGACTCCCCGCCCGACACCACGCCGGGGATCACGCCGGCCGTGCGGACGTCGCCGTCCGGGGTGAGTTCGAGGACCGTGCCGTCGCCGCGCTCCGAGATCAGCGCTCCGCCGCCGTCGAGCGGCACGACCGACCACGGCGCCTGCAGGTCCGACGCGAGGGTTCCGGTGACCGCCCCGGCGCGCCACCACGTGCTCGCCGCGGGAGCCGTGCTCTCGCCGATCGTCGGCGCCTGCGCCGACGGCGCGGGCTGCGGCGCCGGCACGGTGCACCCGGAGGCCGCGGTCAGCGCGAGGACGAGGCATCCGACCGCCGTCCACCGGGCGTGGCGCCTCATCCGTCCGCCACCGCCGCCTCGAGGGTCGCGAGGTCGATGCGGCGCATCCGCAGCATCGCCTGCACCGCGCGGTGGGCGATCTCAGGGTCGGGGTGGCGGATCAGCTCGACCAGGCGGTCGGGGATGATCTGCCACGACAGGCCCCAGCGGTCCTTCAACCAGCCGCACGGCTGCTCCTGACCGCCGCCCGCCGTGAGCGCGTCCCAGTATCGGTCGACCTCGGCCTGATCGCGGCACGCGACGTACAGCGAGACGGCCTCGGTGAACGGGAACTGCGGGCCGGCATCCATGCCGAAGTAGTCGCGGCCGCCGAGGCGGAAGTGCACGTGCATGACCTTCCCGCCCATGCCCGGCACCTCGTCGGGGTACCGGTCGATCGTGACCAGCTCGGAGTCCGGGATCAGCGCGGTGTAGAACGTGACGGCCTCCTCGGCCGCATCATCGAACCAGAGGAACGGGGTCACTGCGCTCATGCGTCCCACCCTTGTCGACGCGTCGCACCCGCGCAACAGGCGGACGATTCATGGATGCTGCGCCTCCAGCCGCACCGTGGCGCGCAGCCCGCCGCCAGCCAGGGCGGTGAGAGCGAGCGCCCCGCCGTGGGCCGTCGCGATGCTCCGGGCGATCGCGAGCCCCAGCCCGACGCCGGCATGGTCGTCGGTGCGGATGCGCTCGCTCCCGCGCTGGAACGGCTCGGTGAGCGTGGCGACGCGCTCCGGGCTGAGGACCGCGCCGGTGTTCTCGACGACGAGCTCCGCGAGATCACCGTGCACGGCGGTGCTGATCTCGACCCTGCCGCCCACGGGGAGGTTGTGGACGATGGCGTTGTGCACGAGATTGGAGGCCAGCTGCAGCAGCAGCGCGTACGAGCCCGACGTCCACGCGATGGTCCCGGTCGTCCGGATCGTCACCCCGCGCGCCTCGGCGAGCGGGAGGAGCGTCTCGGCAGCCTCCTCGGCGACGAGCGACAGGTCCACCGCGTCCCGGGCGAACGACCCCTGCTCCGCACGGCTGAGCACCAGGAGCGCCTCGGTCAGCTCGATCGCGCGCGCGTTGACCGCGCGGAGCCGCTCGATGAGCTCGTCGACATCACGATCGGGGTCGCGGCAGGCGACGTCGAGCAGCGTGCGGGTGATCGCGAGCGGCGTGCGCAATTCGTGCGAGGCGTTCGCGGCGAACCTGCGCTGCTCGGCGACCTGCGCCTCGAGGCGCGCGAGCATCGCATCGAAGCTGTCGGCGAGCTCGCGGAACTCGTCCTGGCGGCCCGGCAGCGCGATCCGGTGCGACAGCGATCCGTCCGCGGCCCGGCGCGTGGCCTCCGTGATCCTCGCCAGCGGCGCCAGCATCCGTCCGGCCAGGAACCAGCCGCCGAGCAGTCCGAACACGAGGAGGAACACCAGCGCCCACGAGACAGCCGGCGTGAACGCGCGGATGAGATCGCCGCGATTCGGGACGAACGGCCCGGGGCCGGTGTTCTGGCCGGCCGGGACGTACCTCAGGAGGAAGGCCCACACGACGGCCAGGAGGAGCGCACCGGCCAGCATGAGGAAGCCGGCGTAGCTGAGGGTGAGCTTGAGCCGCACGCTCATGCCCGGAGCCCTCCTCATGCGCGGGGTCCGTCCTCGACGTCGATCCGGTAGCCGACCCCGGGCACCGTGGCGATGACCCAGGGCTCGCCCAGCCGCTTGCGCAGGGCCGAGACGGTGATGCGCACCGCGTTCGTGAAGGGGTCGGCGTTCTCGTCCCACGCGCGCTCGAGCAGCTCCTCGGCGCTCACCACCCCGCCCTCGGCGGTCATCAGCACCTCGAGGACGGCGAACTGCTTGCGCGTCACGGCGACGTAGCGGTCGTTGCGGTAGACCTCGCGCCGGAACGGATCGAGCCGGAGCCCCGCGAGCTCGCGCAGCGGCGGCCGGCTGCGGGCGCGGCGACGATCCAGTGCCCGGAGCCGCAGCACGAGCTCCTTCAGGTCGAACGGCTTGGTGAGGTAGTCGTCGGCGCCCAGCTCGAAGCCGGTGGCCTTGTCGTCGATCCGGTCCGCCGCCGTGAGCATGAGGATCGGGATGCCGCTGCCCGAGCCCACGATGTGCGCCGCGACCTCGTCGCCCGATGGGCCGGGGATGTCGCGGTCGAGCACGGCGATGTCGTAGGCGTTGATGCTCAGCAGTTCGAGCGCGGTGTCGCCGTCACCGGCGATGTCGGCGGCGATCGCCTCGAGGCGCAGTCCGTCACGGATGGCCTCCGCCATCAGGGGTTCATCCTCGACCACCAGCACACGCATGACCCGATGGTACGAGCCGGCGCATATCGTCCGCGTATGGAGAAGCCTTAACGCCCTCGCAACACGCGCGCGTGTGGGCTGGCAGCATGATCCCCGCAGCAACGGTTCCCCCGAAGCCTCGACGCGCACTCCGGTATGCACTGGTAGGCCTGATCGCCGCCGCCCTCGCGGTCGCCGGCGTCGCGGTGTATCGCTCCGCCTCCGCCGCGGTGCCCCTCAGCGGCACCGTCGACGGGTCGCTTCCCGGAGCGCCGGCCGCACCCGACGGGGCCGTCACCGCCGAGGACGGGCTCCTTCCCGAAGGCGCGACCGCGTTCGACGAGGGGTACCCCGGTGTGGCGCGCCTCTCCCCCGGCCTGCGCGACGCGCTGCAACGGGCCGCGCACGACGCGGCCGCCGACGGGATCGTGGTGCGGGTCAACAGCGGCTGGCGGTCCGCGGAGTACCAGGATCGCCTGCTGCAGGACGCCGTGGCCGAGTACGGCTCGGCCGAGGAGGCGGCGCGGTGGGTGGCGTCCTCCTCGACGTCGGCGCACGTCGCCGGCGAGGCGGTCGATGTCGGCTCGTACGACGCGGTGGACTGGCTCGCCCGCCGGGGTGCCGCGTACGGACTGTGTCAGACGTACGCGAACGAGTCATGGCACTTCGAGCTGCGTCCCGAGGCGATCGATCTCGGCTGCCCGACACCGTACGTCGATCCGACCCAGGACCCGCGGATGCACGGATGAGTCGGGTCCGCGAGTCGCCGGGAAACTCGAAAGGCCGCCCTGATCGGGCGGCCTTTTCGGTGGACCTGAGGGGACTCGAACCCCTGACCCCCTGCATGCCATGCAGGTGCGCTACCAGCTGCGCCACAGGCCCTGATGGTCTCGCGGATGCCCAAAACCCCCGGAAACCTGCCGTTCGACTTCACTCCGGTGGTGGTGATAGCCAGCATACGCGACGGGACTTCGAGAGATCTTGACGCCTTTGGAGCGATCTCGAGGTATCTGAACCGTCGAGTAAGTGTCTACATCTCAAGTCCTGCCCGCCGCTCTGCCAGCGCACAGCTCGCCTCGTCGGCGGGGTTGTGGGCGCTGGTGAACCGGCACGCACCTTCCCGATAAAGAAGGGAGCTCGAGATGAACAGCACCACCCCCGCGTCAACCGATTCACTGGCACTACCTGTCGAACTGCGTTGGATGAGCATCGTCTTCATGCAGGGCGAGGAAGCCGCCACCGTGCTCGACACGATCGACAAGAAGGGAGCCGAAACCGCAATCCAGCATCTGTCCCAGTGGGATTTCGGCGACGAGACGAGGGATGCCGCGCTGGTCAACGGATACGTCTACGACGATATCCCTCGGAGTCCGACCGACCGTGTCATTCGCGATAAGGCTTCCGGGTATGCGCTCGCCTACAACCATCAATTCGGGTACGTGTCGCTTCTCGGCCGCTTCGATTCGGTCGTCGAGGACATGCGAGAATCCGTGGCACGACCAGCACGGTTTGGATTCAGTCGACATGGGCCCGCACGCCGTGCGAACGGGATCCGACTGTGAACCTCGCGGACGCGCAGCTAGCATGCGTCGCACTCAGCACACCTCCGAGCCCTACCCGTGCTTCATGTTGACTTTGATCTCGCCGTCAGCTTCCGTGCTCGAGCTCGCGATCTCGAGTGCCTCAAGCCGATCGACGAGTGCTCGGTTCGCGCTCGTCAGCGGAACTCGAGGGTGCCTGCCGTTGGCGGCTGACAACTTCTCAAACTCGCCGCCAAGCGAAATGAGGACGGGTTCAAGCTCGGCGATTCCAACACTCGGAAGGTAGGAACCCAGGAGCGGAACTACCAGTTCGGCATCAACCCCCTCACGAGCGAGCCGAGCCACTTCGTCGAAGGCGAGGCGCTTGTTGTTGTCGACCGCATACCGCGCGATGAGCGAGAGTCCTGTTCGGCTCGTGCCAACGGTGAAGTCCGTGAAGCGCGCAAGAATCGTGTCCTTCACAGCCTCGGGAACTCGTGCGTGCACAGTGAGGGCGCCCACGCGAGCTGGAGTCACTTCCGCCGTGGTCATGAAACTGGCGAAGTTGGCAGACTTGGTGATCGCGAACGCGAGTCCGTCGATGTCGTTCGCTCCGATCACCGAGAACGTGGCGGCATCGTCTCTGATCACATCTTCAGCGATCAACCAGCCGACGAATTCCCCGGCCTCTCGAGGGATGGATGCAACGTCGATGTGGGTCGTCAGGCCCAGGCTGTCGACCAGTTCGGCGCGAAGCTTCGCAGAGGGAAGCCGATCGGCGTCGCGGAGGATCGTGAGCGCGACCTCAAGCTTTGGCGCCTCGTCAGCACCTGCCGGGGTCTCAATCTCGCCACTCGCCTCAAGCATCCGCGCCAGCGAATCATCCAAACCGTTCTCGGCGATGTAGGCGTAGACGTTGGCGAACGTCACCGGGAACCGCCCGTGCTCGGCAAGGGCACTCCACGTCGTGCTCTCGATGTCTGCGAGAGCGGTGACGACGCAGTCGGTCGCAGAACGCTCGACGACGACCTGCAGCGCCGATTCGTCGGTCTCCGCGACTTCCTCAAGGATCGCTGCGAAGGCCGTCGGCTCCACGATTGTGGGCTCGCCTTCGGCCAAGACGGAGAGGTACTCCCCCACGCCGCCCAGCACTCGGCCATAGACGTCCGCGCTCGAGGACTTGATGGCGTCCAGAGAGAGGGAGTGTGTGGGGTCACCCAACGCGATCAGCAGGTTCTCGCGAGTGATGTCGTAACTGCCGTTCGCGGCAAGAGCCGCCCGCACGGTGGCCCCAAGCCCATCGAGCGACGGCAAGTACGCGTCCGCACGTTCGACGAGACCCGCCACGCGCCCCGCAATGTGCTCGGAGACATCCGTTGCCGTGAATACGGGGATACTGTGATAGGACGCGACGAGGAAGTCGCGAAGTGATTCGTCGGTCTTGTACACGACAGCCGTATCCATCGCTCGGAACGCTGCGTCGAGCAGCGTCAAGCGCGCGCGCTCCTCGACCCCGGACTCCGAGACGAGGAAGGTAAAGACGGCCGCCCACTCCGGAGTAAGCGCAGAGATGAACGATGGCGTGTTCGCCCCCTCGTCGAGGTAGGTGAGGATGAGCTCTTTCTCGTCGTCACCTTGGCGTGCGAGGCGCCCAAGCACGACTTCCAGCCCAGGTCGATCCGATGCCAACAGGTAACGCACGACGCTGAGGTTGTACGCCGACTTCTCGCCCAGGACACCGCGACCGCGTTCGCGCAGAATCGCAGCCACCTCTTCATCCGACAGCTCAAAGTGCATGTCGATTTCGTTCGTATCGACATTCTTCAGGATGTAGTTAGTGGCGTTCGCACTGACCCGGTCTGTGTAGAAGGTCGACGTGTAGAGGGTGAAGTTCCGATCGATGTAGCCGGCCTCGAGCAGGCGTTGTGCGAGCTCGGACTTCAAATGCTTCTTCGCCAAGTCAGCGAACGAGAGCCCCTTGCCGTCGACGTCGAGCGTGAACTCCGTCCTCGCCATGAGATCGCTCATATCCGCGTGGGTGAGGAAGTCGCGGTCGGCGATTGCGTCCGCGACTTCAGCGTCCAGCCGTGCCCTCTCCTGCTCGATCCACTCGTTCGAGTCGATAGGGCGACGCAGCGCCTGAGCGACGTCGGCGCGTTGGAAGTGGAGCGTCTCCCATCGTCCCTGGTTCGGCCGAAGGTAGTTGAACTGCACCGTTCCGTTAGTCGTTGCGAACTTCTCCCAGAACTGCGGCGTGAGCAGCTCGGCGTCCGTGACTTCCTCCCCGTTGAGTGTCCGCGGCTGCGTCTGCACGGCACCAAGCCCGAGGTGGCTCAAGGTGCGCTTCATGTGCTCGTCGAAAAGCTTGCCGAGCTTCTTGGCCTCATCGGCCCCGATCGACGCCCGTGGGCGGCTGGCGCGCGCAGTGCGAATCGTCGCGTTGCGCGTCTTGATGTTGGCGGCGACAAGACTGCGGCCGTCGCGATAGAGCAAGTCGAGGTTGCTGTTGCCCAGCTTGATCAGCTCGAAGTCTGCGAGGTGCGTGCTCTTGTAGAGCACCATCGCGAACAGGCCGTTCTCGCTCAGCTCGATGGTGCCGGAATCGATCACCTGGCGTTTGAAAATAGCGTACTCGTTGCGGATGTTCTTGATCAGCCGCATGTCGGCGACGTAGCGCCCAGTGAGGTCGATGAGCTCGTCAGACACGCCGTGCTGGAGATCCTTGCCCATCACCTGGACGAGGATGTCGCGCGCACTACGGTGCGTAATGAACGGCACGACGGGCACGACGAGGTCGAAGAACTTCGTCCGGTTTGCACGGGCGATCTCAACCTCAGCGGCGTCTGCCTGCGCCTTCGCGTTCGGATCCTCCTTGCGCTTCGTCTCGTCGTTCTCCTGGTCGCCGGACGCCTGTTCCTTCGCCGCACGCGCGCCGAGCTCGTCGAAGATGCTGTCCTTGATGGCGTAGATGAACCGGATCTTGCGACCCCCGAGTTGCTTAGCCCCGTTGAGAATCGAATTGAGAGAACGCAGCGTCTCGAAGATGTGGGCATCGTCGAACCGGTCGATGTCTTCGAAGATGACGATGTCGCGCTTCACCACCTCGAAGAGGTAGACGATCTCATCGAGGTACTCGTCGAAGTACGTGGCCGACTTCGCGGAGAGTGAGATCGTGGCGGCGCCGGCGCCGAGCTTCTCAATCTGGAATCGGTTATGGAAGGCAGCAAAGAGCCCCAGCAGCAGGAGCGTCGACGCCACGTACACCAGTAGCGGCGCGAGCCACGGAACGTCGCTTGCATTAGGAATCAGGGTTGCGATGGACGCCGTCCATCCAGTGAGGAAGAAGACGAGGGCGACGGGCAGCGAGAGCAGCGCCGATAGGCCCAGGGTTCGACCGAAGCGGAACCTCGTGGTGCGGCGATACCGCGAGCCCGGAGTCTTGAGCGGATCCTGGCTATAAAGGAGCTGCTTGACGATCTCCTTCTGGATGCGGTTGGTCTTGGTGGACGCCGCCTTGGCCGCGTCACCGGCCGGGAGCGGCTCGTCGTCAGGGAACCCGAGCGACGAGAGCGATACCGCAATGACCTTGGGCTCGTGGAGTCGCCCTACCTCGCTCAGGATGCTGCTCTTGCCGACGCCGTAGCTTCCGGTGAGCGCGATGTTGCGTACTTCCTTGGCAGGGTTGTTCAGCGCCGCCTCAATGATGTCGAGGTAGACGCCGTGCTTCGTGCGGTCGAACTTAGGCGTCAGCGGCAGCAGCACCGGAGTCGGCAACTCCTCCTTGCTCCCCCAGCTGCGCACCTTCTCAGTTGCGCGTTCCAGCGCTTTCAGTAGGAGTTGCTGCATTGTGCCCCTGATTATGACAGTGGGCGGGGACACGTCAAGCACGAGCGGATCGCACAGTCCGCGCGCCGCATCCGAAGGTGCATGGCGTCCGAAGTCATAGCACTCGACCTATCGGGAACGGCTCCGCGGCTCGCGTCCGTTCTACGGTCGCTTCTTGGATCCGATCGACTTCAACCCGCGGCGACCACGGAGAAGGCCGAGGTCTCGCCCTTGGCTCGGGCGCTCGAGCCTACTGAGGACTGCATGCTGAGTCTCCGGCGTCCAGAAGATCTTCAAGCGTTGACGAGCCCGCGTGACGGCAGTGTAGAAGATGTTGTGGGAGAAGCGATCCTCGTTGGCGTCCGTGATGACGACCTTCACCGAGTCGTACTCCAGACCCTGCGCCTTGTGAATCGACACCGCGTACGCAACCTGGAACGGAACAGTCTTACTCGTGGACTCGTCCTCGCCGTCCGTACTCCCCTGCTCGAGAACCGAGAATCTCACGGTCGAGCCGCCGAGCCACTCAAGCTCGGATACGCGCGCAACGTCGAAGGCGGTCAGAATCCGGTCGAGCTCGATGTCGAACTGAATCTGCCCCGGGAAGGTCTCGATCCCGACGATCGTGCCCTTGAGGTTGTTGTAGATGACGCCTCGGAAGCGAGACGTGTCACCGAACAGTACAGGATCGCCGACCTTGTACGTCGAAACACCCCAGACCGTCGCGGCGCCAGGGTTGCTGCTCTGCAGAAAGCGATTGACGTTGTTGATGCCGTAGAGCCCGTCATAGTTCAGACACAGGATGATCTCCTGGTCGTTGCGCGGCGCGAAGAGCGTCTCGTCGAGGACAGCTGAGTAGCCGTAGTGCGCCAGGAGCTCTTCGATGTTGGGTTCAATCCCGCGAACAGCGCCCCAGAACTTCAGCAGCTTGTTGCTCTTCGTCCGATACGGATTGGTGAGCTCGAAGACCGATGAGTCCGGCAGGAAGGCCGGCGCAAGGGTGAACCAGTTCCCGAACTTGATGGAGTCGATCTGGTAGCTGTCTCCCACGAGTACAAGCAGCTGAAATGAAGTCCGTCGCAGCACCCGAAGGATGTCCTCGTTGCTCACGATGCTGCACTCGTCAATGAACAAGACGTCGAACTCAGTGCCACTGTCGTTCCATAGATGACTCGCAATGGTCCGGAACGTGGAGTTCTGCGCGCTCACGCGACGCTCCAGATTGTTCTTCGCGGGATTGGTGTGAGCGAGGAAGAGCTTCTTCTTGTCGTTGAAGAAGTTCGCGATGTGGTCGATCATCGTCGACTTGCCGGTGCCGGCCGCCCCATAGATCAACGCGACCTGCGACTGGGCGAATAGCGCCTTGAGGGCGCTCTCCTTCACCGGATCATCGATGGTGATGGACGGAGATTCATCAAGCCACCGTTCCACGGCTGCGGTGTAGCCGCCGATCCCAGCCTTCGTATGCGCTTGAAGCTCCTCGATGATTGCGACGGAGTCGTCCTCGTACTCCTGGATGAAGACGTGCTTCTTGTCGTGCACCAGATCTCGCGCGGGGCGATGTCCGAACCAGAGCTCGCTGTTGTACTTCGCGATCAGCGCGTCGATGTCACCGAACCCCGCGAGGTCCTCTTCCGGCGTGTACAGCATCCCGTGCTGTTCGACATTGTTCTTCACCCGTCGCGCCAGCAGCTCGTGCTTGCGATCGCGTGCATCCAGGCTCTCCACGAGGTCAGAGAACGTCACGTTGTGCTTCTTCGGCGACGTGCAGAAAGGCATGGAATCGAACGGTTTGCAACCTCGATCGAGATTCAGATTCGAGAGCTGGCTCCAGGTCTGCGGGCTGTACTGCTGCTTGAGGATCAGATTGTTCATCCTCAGCATGAGGTAGCGGATCATGTTGTGCCCGGGGCGCTTTCGAGCGATCAAGTCGCGGGCCTTCACAAGCACAGGGAAGATGGCCGGCTTCTGCATCCGCCGCGTTGCTTCCGTCTGCAACTCGGCGAACCGGTCATCGGGGAGGGCCACGACGTCGAGAAGTCCAGTCTCCGTTTGAGTCAGGTGGTCCATCAGCGCGCGATACTCACTCGACGTAGACGACACCTTCGTGGCGATGCCGAACAGGCGGGCGAAGTTGTCGAACTCACAAGGCCGGATCGACACCTGCCATTCAGTGATGATCGTGATCGGCATGGTCTGCCCCAGAACGTCGATCGCATCCGGCACCACGGTGAGGTTGGCCGCGTACTTGTCGGTCATCTCGATGTCAGTGAACGCAATGATCCGATCGACCTTCTGCATGTGGTCGGTCGTGGCGCGGAAGACAACCTCGTATAGGATCCTCCCCTTCGTGAAGAAGGGGCGGCTGCGGTGCACGTAGTACCGGCTGCGGACGCCGCCAGGCGTGGGGTTGGCGCGAACAGCATCGATGCGATCAGCAATCTTCCGGTGATACTCCCGAAGCGACGGATCCAGGTTGACCGGGAAGTCTTTGAGGTTTTCGAGCGTTTCGATTCCGCAGGCCGTTCGAAGCAGCAGCCGCAACCTGATCAGGTACTCGTAGTACTTCAGCATCAGACGCTCAGACGTATCACCGTCCATCGTGTAGTGCGAGACGCTCTCCTGGAGCAGCTTGTGGAAACGATGGAGAAACTGAACCCGCTTCGGAGCTGAGCCGAGAGCCGCAAGCGCAGCCTGAATCGCGTCGTAGTCGAACTCCGCGTCATCGCGCCCCGTGTGGAGCCGGACGGCCGCACCCTCGACAAGATTCCGAAGCTGCGCGAGGACAGCAAGTGACATGAGGGCGCGGTCGCCTTTGAGCGCGGCGATGCTGTCACAGATCGCGCGGTCGGCGCTCCGGATTTGATCGTTGGCCGTTCTCACTGCGCGTATCCCCTGACAGGTCGAAGGATCGGATGTGCCCGATCGAGCCTCAACGCCTGCTCCGCAACTGCCGCGCAATCCGAATTGATCACAACGTCCAATCCTCTTCAGCGAGCGGGGCGCCGTTGAGCTCATCTCGACGCGCGCGCCAGTCCGGCATGAAGTCGTCCATCAACGCAACGAACCGTTCGTTGTGCGTGCGTTCATGGAGATGAGCAAGTTCATGGACGACGATGTACTCCAGGCAGCGAGGAGTCTTCTTCGCGAGCTCCGGATTGATCCAGATCGTCCGAGAGTCTTGCTTACAAGTCCCCCACTTGGTCTTCATGCGGCGCACGACGATGTGGTCGGCCTGAGCTCCGACGATGGGCTGCCACTTCTCGAGGAGCGCTGGCATTGCGGCCTTCACTTCACGCCGATACCACCGGTCAAGTGCAGCTCGACGAGCCTCGGCATCCGCCGACTCGGGAGTAACAACGACCAAATACTGGCCTTCGATGGCCACCGAGTAGTTGCCGCTCCTACGCGACGCGTCGAGGCGATAGCGGGAGCCCCACACGTAGTGGGTTTCACCAGACAGCATCTCTCGCTTGCTCTGACGCTCGGCGCTCTGAAGTTGCTGCTGCTGCCGTTTGATCCACGGCAACCGCTGAACCACCGCGAGCCGAATCACCTCTTCGTCGATCTCTTCTGGTGCCGCGATGCGAACGCGCCCCGCGGGCGGGTACACCGAGATGTGGAGGTTCTTGATGTCCTTGTAGATGACATCAATCGCCAAGCCCGCGACCGTGAGATAGCCGCTAGCGGTACTCATCATGGCCCTTCAGGAGCGTGAGCAACGCGTCGAGCTGCTCGTTCTCGAAGCCCTCAGGCAACTCCGCGCGCAGAGAACGTGCGAGCGCCCGCTCCTTGATCTTGCTCTCGCTCCAGCCGTGCTCCTTGCTGTTCTGGATCACGTCGTGGAAGTACTGCGGATCGATCTGCTCAGGTAGCCCAAAGTCGATGAGCGCGCGCCGTGCGGCGGTCGCCGCCCACTCGGGGTACTTGATGCTCGACTCTGCCTTGCCAACCTCGGCCGTCAAGTCCAACAGGCGGGCGAGGAAATCGGCGTACTCGATCGCCGCCAGGCGACGCTGTTCGATCAAGGCGTCGAGCAGACTCGACATCCGGTCGTAGTACTTGGGATTCAGCGCGTGCGCATCGATGATCGTCTTTCGCACGTTGTTGAGGATCACCTCGGCGACGGCCTCGGGATCGTTCTTGATGCCGGGCGGAAGGGCGTCAATAGCTGCTGGGCCACGTTCGACGATGAGCTCCACGAGCCCCTTGTCGAAGGTGGCGACGCTCTCGACGGGGTCGGCCTGAATGTACGTGTCGAGGAGCGCACGCATGCCGGCCTCGAACTGCTTCATGTCGATCTTCTCGTTGGCGCCGAGCTCGACCTCGTCGCGCACATTGACGAAGTGCGCCACATCTGCCTTGATCGCCGTTGCCTCGGCGTCCGTGTAGCCCGCCTCGAGCATGTCGTTCGCCAGCACCGAGTAGCAGCGGACGAGCGAGGCGACGGACTTGTACAGCTCAACGCGTTTCGGCTCGTTGGCCTTGATCTGCTCTGCATCGCCTGGAGTCTCGGCCACAAAGTAGTGCTGGTACTCGATCGTGCCCTTCGGCGGAAGCACTGCTTCACACAGGGCCCGCACACGTTCGAGTGCCTCGTTGAGGTCGTCGCGCTCCTGCTTGGTGCGGTTCTTGAGCAGCCCCTCGATGTCCTCCTTGGCATAGCCGTCGAGGGCCCCAGAGGTGTAATCGGTGATGGCTTTGTCGAGCGACTTGAAGAGATCGCGATAGTCGATGACGTAGCCATACGTCTTGTCTTCCCCATCGAGCCGGTTGACGCGGCAGATGGCCTGGAAGAGACCGTGATCGCGCATGCTCTTGTCGATGTACAGATAGGTCGCGCTTGGTGCGTCGAAGCCGGTAAGCAGCTTGTCGACGACGATCAGCAGCCGCATCTGACCGGGCTCCTCGATGAAGCGCCGCTTGACGTCCTTCTCGAACTCTTCGATGCGTGAGACTGCCTGATCCGCGGGAATCGCGAAGTAGTCCGCGAGCATCTTGCGATAGATCTCGTACTTGATGAGTTCCTCGTTGTCGCCCTCGCCCGCGTCCTCCTTCGAGACGGCACTCGCACTCGGCACGTAGCTGGAGACGATCGCGACCTTGCCGCCGAAGCCCGCCTGCACGAAGAGCTCGTAGAGCTTGGTCGCCTGGTAGACGTCGGAGCTGACGAGCATCGCGTTACCGCGACCACTAATGAGGCGCGGCTCTCGGTCGAAGTCCATCAAGATGTCCTGCACGATCATGGCGGCGCGAGACTTCGCTGACACGACCTTCTGCATCGTGCCCCACTTGCGCCTCAGGCGCGCCTTCGACAGGTCGGTGAGGCCCTTCGTCTTGTTGTCGAACCACTTATCGATGTGCGTGGAGCCCTTCAGCTCCTGCTCTACGTTGCGAGCCTCGTAGCGGAGGTCGAGCACGACGCCATCCCGGACTGCCTCATCGAACTTGTACGTGTGGATGAAGCGTCCGAAGGTCTCGATACTCTTCTCCTGGTCGTCCTTCAGAAGCGGCGTTCCGGTGAAGCCAATGAACATGGCCTCCGGTACCAGCTCCTTCATCGCCTTGTGGAGCTTGCCGCTCTGGGTGCGGTGCGCTTCGTCGACGAAGACGAAGAGGTTGCCCTTGACCCTGAAGTCAGCGGGGATACGCGCGCGCAGATCCTTGATGAAGTCTTCGCCGGCCGCGTCGCGCTCGTCGCTGGTCTCCGACTTGGAGCCTCCGCGAAACTTGTGCACGAGCGAACAGATGAGCCAGGGCTGGCTCTGATTCAAGGTGGTGATGAGATCGGTACCCGAGGTTGTCCGATAGACCGCCTCGTTGACTCCGTTGAATACCTTCTCGATCTGTTCGTCAAGTTCTGTGCGATCCGTAATGATGAGGACGCGCGCGTCCTCCTGGTGCTCGCGAATCCACTTCGCGAGCCAGACCATCGTCAGACTCTTTCCCGAGCCCTGCGTGTGCCAAATGATGCCGCCGTCACGAGTCTCCACGCGCGGCTGCGCTGCCTTCACGCCGAAGAACTGATTGTGGCGGGCGGTCTTCTTGGTTCCTGCGTCGAACACAACGAAGTCGTGGATCAGCTCGAGGAAGCGCTCCTTGTAGCACATCTGAAGCAGAGCGCGATCGAGCGGATTCTGCTCGGTGCTCGGTTCCTTCCACTCCAGCCAGTACTTCTCCGGAGTGTCGATGACGGCGTAGCGAAGGCCCTCCACGTCGTTGCCCGAGAACACGAACTGGACGGTCGAGAAGAACGGCCGCACGTAGTGCTGCTTTTGGTTTCCTATGTTCTGGCGGATTCCCTCGCTGATGCTCACCTTTGAGCGTTTGAGTTCGATGATGCCGAGTGCGATCCCGTTCACATAGAGCACGAGGTCGGGGCGCTTTGTGTGCTCGCCCTTGACCGTGACCTCCTCACGGATGACGAAGTGGTTTTCCTCAGGCCTCCCCCAGTCGATGAGCCAGACGGTCTCGAAGTTCTCGGAGGTGCTGCGCTTCACCTTCGCTCCGTAGCGGAGCAGTTTGTATACCGCGTGGTTCGCGTCGTAGAGCTGCGGCGGCGAGCTCACCGCGGCCGTTGTCTTCAGCTCGTGAATCGCGCGGTTGATGATGACATCGTCGTAACGACGCGCTGCCAGATTCTGACGCAGGAGATCTTCGTCGACGTTCGAGTTGTCGACGTCGGAGCGGTCGCCGCCATACTCGTAGTTGAGCTGGTCGACGAAGAGCTTGATCACGCGTTTCTGTGTCTTTCGTTCGATCTGACCAACATCACTCATAGCGCGCCTCCTTCGACGAGGCGAGTATGTCCGGTCAGTAGCTCTTGCATCATGCCCTGCTTGACCGCACGAGCTGACTCGAGGCGGCGCTCGAGCGCATGCAGTTCATCCGACATGTCGTCGAGTATCGTCACAATCTCGTCTTGGCGAGGGGTGTCCGGAACCCAAACCTTCATGTTCTTTAGTGCCTTGGTGTCGAGGACGCCCGCAGTGTTGCCCGCGGAGGTCACCATGCGGAGAAGCCGATCGGCGTTGGCGTGCAACGAGTAGGTAAGAAACTTTGGCAGGACATCATGCTTCGGCACGAGAGCCTTTACATCCTGATTGAAGCAGACTTCTCCGACGACGAGGGACGCTCGAATTTCGGAGTGGAGCGCGCTGCCGCGCACAAGAAGCAACGTTGACCCGATTGGCGCCATCTTGCTTCCCGCTACTACAGCAGCAGCGGTGACTCGCCGATCGGAGTCGCGGACCTCCAATTCCTTTAGTGTGAGGGCACTAATCCATGGGATGTTGCCCGCCCAGAAAGCCGCGTTGTCAAGGCGCGGAGTGCCACCTGACAGAAACGTGGCGAGATCACCAAGAGACCATTCCCCGTCATCCGGATGTCCATTTGACAACAGGTGCTGCATTGCTCCGATCCGAATGAGCTTCTTCTTGGCGATCGTCGCCTCGAGGAGATCGACCTGCGCGTGAGCGTCATCCAGTGCGCCAACTACGCTGTCTTGCTCGTCCTTTGAAGGAACAGCTAGCGGGAGCGCTCCGAGTATTCCGGTGTTCAGATTGAGCATGGTTGCGCCGACCGCGTTATCGACGAGCCACGACTGAGCGGTCCGTGCACCCACGAGATGAGCAATGTATGCGGGGCTAATGTCTGTCAGGTTCTTTCCAAAGCGCACTGCCAGACACCCTGTTCCGCAGATCCAACCACGCTGATCCTCGCGAACGAGCGCTCGCCGCCCCACGTCGCCCCGTCGGCTGAACACAATGTCGCCCGGTCGAAACTTGTGTCGCGCAAGGCGCTTCACGTCCTCATCACCAATTCTTGCTATTCCGTCGGCGGCGATTCCATTGTCGCGGAGATTGGTCGGCATGACGAGTGGTGTGCCCTCAAGCTGATAGTCGCTTGCATGCAGTTGGCTCCCGAAGGGGCCCGTTTGAATAGTGCCACCCGTACTGCGCACGATCTCGCCAAGAGTCGTCAGTAATGGCATCGTCACGCCGACACTCCAAGCCCCTGCAAATGAGTCGCAACCGCCGTCGCAAGTCTGTCGACTTCCGACTCAAGGTCCGCCACCGTTGCGGCGTACCGCGAAGCGAGTTCCTCTAGTCGGGTAACGAACACGTGGCGCAGCTTTGCGATCTCGGACTGAACACGCCGCTCGACCTCCTTCCCCCACTTGTCCTCGATAACGAGCAGTCGGACATCCGGCTGAGCGAGCTTGGCATACTGAGCGAGTGTGACTTGGTCAAGCTTTAGAACCGCGTCCTTCACCTTCCGCTTCGCCGTCGCTTCCGCGTTGTATAGCGTGATGACCGCCCCCAGAGCGTCGAGCTCGTCCTTCGTTGCGCCTTCAGCGCGCGCATCCCTCAGGCGCGTCTTCGCCAGAGCCGCAGATACTTTGCCGTCTTCGTCAGCCGCATCCCAGAGCAACCCCTCCTCGACAGCGTTTTCCTCGACGAACTCCGCAACTGCCTGGGACGCAGCTTCCTGCGCGGCGACAAGCTCGTCGAGCTCCTGCTTCTCGGTCGCAAAATATCGCCCGACGATCAGCTCGGGCGGAATGAGATCCATCACCCAACGCGCGGCCTTGGTGCCAGTACCAAAGGCGAGATTCGCATCCTCGTACTTGGTCTTACCGTTCTTGTCCTTCCAGGTGCGGGCTGGACGCGGACGGCTTGCCGCTTCCCAACCCTCGGCGGCGATGAGCGCGACGTCGTCGTGCATGGAGTCATTCCAGTAGCTCATCAGCTGCTCGTAGACGCCGTACTCGTCGAGCAACGGGCGGTTCCTGATCACGCTAAGGAGGCGTTCGGAGATGTCAAAGATCAGATCGTTCGGCAGTGTCGTTTTCGAGATCGCTTCAAGTGCCGCACGACTGCCCGACCACCATTCGGTCACTGCATCGGCGGTGCCGCTGGTGAAGCCTTGGTATTCAGCCGATGCCGTGACGGCTGCCGGGATCGCGGCTTGCTCGATCTCCAGCTCCGAGTAGCCGTCGCGAAGCGGGCGGAACAGCGTCGCGCGTAGGGAGGGGAACGCATCCCAGTACGGCTGCAGCGCATCGAGGTCACGGTTCGGGATGCCGCCCTTGATGTGCCCTTCGAGGTCTTGGATGTCCTCAGGGTCCGACGAGTCGATGTAGCGCGGAATGTTGAGGTTGTAGGCGTTCTTCGCGCTCTTGATCACGTCCTTCGGAACGAATCGGGAGTATCCAGGGATCTCTGCCTGCTTGATGTACGCATCCACGAGCTTGTGCATGTCGCGAGGGCGGAGACGGTTCTTCGGGCCATCCTTGGCAAAGCCCTTCGACGCGTCCACCATGTAGATGCCCTTGCGGTCCTTGGCGCCGGCCTTGTCGAGCACGAGAATCACCGCCGGAATGCCAGTGCCATAGAAGAGGTTCGCAGGCAGCCCGATGATGGCCTTAATGTAGCCGTGCTCGATGAGTCGCTCACGAATCGAGCCTTCGGTGTTTCCACGGAAGAGCACCCCGTGCGGAAGGATTACCGCTCCACGACCGGTGGCTTTGAGAGACTTCAGCATGTGGAGAAGGAACGCGTAGTCGCCGTTCTTTGCCGGAGGCTCTGGGTAGCCGTCGAAGCGACCGAATGACGCATCGAAGCCGTTGGTCCACGTCTTGACGGAGAAGGGCGGATTGGCGACGAGGTAGTCGAAGCGCTGGAGCTCCTTCTCACTTGACTTGAACATCGGCTTCGAGAGCGTGTTGCCGCGCTCCAGAGTCGCGGTGTCGTTGCCGTGAAGGATCATGTTCATGCGCGCAAGCGCCCAGGTCGCCACGTCGTTCTCCTGCCCATAAATGGACAGTCCGTTCGGGGAGGCATCAGCCACCTTGATGAGGAGCGACCCGGATCCACAGGTCGGGTCGTACACGGTGGTGGACTTTGGGGTGTTCGCGGGAATCTCGAGGAGCTGCGCCATCACGCGCGAGACCTCGGCGGGCGTGTAGAACTGCCCCTTGCTCTTTCCAGACTCGGTCGCGAAGTGGCGCATGAGGTACTCGTAGGCATCCCCAAGAAGATCGTCGCCCTCAGCCTTGGAGCCCGAGAAGTCCAAGTCCTGGAAGATGCCGATCAGGTTCGAGACGCGATCGACGAGTTCCTTACCGTCGCCCAGCTTCGTCTTGTCGTCGAAGTCAGCACTCTTGAGCACGTCCACAAGGTCGTTGGCTTCGGCCAGCTTGTAGATCGCCTTGTTGACGAAGTCACCGATCTCGGCCTTGCCCTTGAGCTTCACGAGGTCGTCGAAGGAGCCCCCCTCCGGTACGGTGATCAGACTGTAAGGGTCTGCCTTCGCCTTGTCTGAGACGTACTTCACGAAGAGGAGCGTCAGCACGTAGTCCTTGTACTGGCTGGCGTCCATGCCGCCACGAAGCTCGTCAGCGCTGCTCCAGAGGGAGCTGTAGAGGTCCGACTTCTTGAGGGCCACTACCAAGCCACCGCCCTCGACCGCGCAGCAGCACTCTTCGGTAGCGCGCAGCGATTGGTGTGTCGGGGTGTGGCGTGAGTCATTCTTGGAAGTTCCTTCTGCGCATATGCGCGCGATCGTTGGTGATGTCCCCCAGGGCATCGCTCTCAGACTAGTGATCGAGAGCGACACCACTTCGGAAGCGGCGGGGGTGGCGTGTAGCGGGAGCCGCCGATGTCTGCGGGACGGGCACGACAATCGGAATCTGCATGTCCTTCAGTCTCGATTCGCGTTCGAGCCGCGGGTCCGGCGCATCCGGCGCATCCTCGGGAAGGACTTCAGAAGACTGCACGAGCCATCGTGACCCAACGCACACGAAATCCTGCCGACGTGCCACCGCCTTCCGCCGGCAGGCAGCTTCTTGCGCGAACGTAACGCGCTCCCCGGAGGGGCTCACGGGATGGCCCGCGCCGTTCTCACCGGGCGTGCGCCGTTTCCGCCAGAATGACGAATGCGATCAGATAGACGATGAGCGCGCGGCTATCGAGCCTGCGACGTCAAATCGGCTCCACCGCGTTGGGGTCGTTGCCTCAGCGGACTGGAAGCGATTCGTTCGCTTTCACTCCGACGTCCCGATTTCGTCGCTCAACCGCCCGCACGCGCACCAGCCGCACGAGCGTGACCGGCCCGTTCACCACGAACTTCAGCGAGTTCCACAGGCACACCAGCACGAGCAGATTGATCCAACCCGGCGCACCGCTGGCGACCCACTGCGCGAGCGCAGCCGCGATCACGATGTAGACGACCGCAAGAAGCATCGCTGGCGCGCCCCACTTAAGGCCCCGGCGCGTGTGGGTTGCGCGGATGATCATGTTTGTCGGCATGGTCCGCTGGAAGAACGCGTAGGTGCGGCTCACGAAAGCGATCAGCAGTTGAAACATCGGCCAGCCTCTCCTTCAGGCCTGGGGCTTGCGGTTGCGCTCAGGCTACGCCCGGCCCTCCGGCGTCGATAGGAGCACCCGCTACAGGCTGTGGACAGCCCCCGCGCGGCTGGGGGCCCGACGCGGCTGTGTAGGAGCATCCGCCCGCGTCAGCCAATTCGCGCGATCCCGCGCGACGCCTGCGGCCGCGGCATCCATTCGCTGGTTCGGTGACGTCGCGGGTGCGCCGAGCGCGTCATCCTCGAAAACGCCGTACCGGTCACGATAGGCGGCGACGATGCGCGCCTGATGCCGCCAAGCACTTGCTCGCGTTGGATCGACCGGGACGCGTCCAAGCGACGCGATCCACCTCGACCGTGCCGCGAGCGCCGTCTCGACGAGCACCGACGCCCGCTCCTCGATGAGGTGTGCTCGTTCGTCGAGGGCACGCCGCTCCTCGGCATCCATCTCCCCCATCGCCGTTGGGAGGAGGCCGGCGACGAGCCGGCGTCCACTCCCCTGCGAGCTGCCGCTCGAGCGCTGAGCAAGGACGCGCTCAAGGCGCTCGTGGAGCACGGCCGCGGCATCCTGAGCATCTTCCAATCCACGCGCGGCGACGATGCGCGGCAGAAGCGTCTCGACGTTGTGGCCGAGCGCCTCGGCGCGCCGAAGGCCCGCGCTCAGCGCCCCGAAGGCGTCCGACTCGATCGCCGCTTCGGCCAGTTCGGCGGGTAGCCCACACGCGTGAACGAGGCGAGTCCACCGTGGCCGTTGGGCGGAGGCCGCGATCGTGTCGTATTCGGCGGCGAGCTGCGCGATCGATCCCCAGGCCTCCTGCTCGGCGGCGATCGTCTCGTGTGCCGACAGTTCGGCGCCGATGTGGCCGAGCACGCCTGCGAGGATGTCGCGGGCCGTGGCGTCCGGGCGCTCACCGGGATGCCGAGCGGAGTGATTGTCGTCAGGGCGCGACACGACCACATACGCCGTGTTCGAGGCTCTCCCTCGCGTCATCGCGACGTACAGGTTCTCGCGCGTCGTTCCGGGCTCGACGACGGCGTGCGCGGTGTCGGTCGTGATCCCCTGCGCGCGGTAGGCGGTCACCGCATAGCCGAGATCGACGTTCTCGGCCACGTACTCGGCAGGCAGCGTGATCGGTCGGGCGCCGGCGCGGTCGGTGTTCTGCACGCGCAGCGCGCCGTCGCGACGAACCGCGACGACCTTCCATCGCCCGCCGTTGCGTACCCAGTCGCGTCCAGAGCGCAGGCGACGGTCGTTCTTGCGAGTGATGACGACATCACCGACGGATGCTGCGGACTCATCGCGCAGGGACGCTTCGGCCGAGGCATCCACGACCCCGCTGAGGATCAGCTCGGCGCGCGCCCGTCGATTGAGCGTCGCGACCGCCTCGCCCGTCTCGGCGACGAGAACCGACGACATGCCGGAGGCGATGTCTTGGTGCCACGCGCTGTACGCCGCATTAGCCATCGCGTCGGCGTCTCCGCCGACGATCCGGTCGTGCGCGCCGTACGTATCGAGGGCTTGCAGTCGCCCGTTACGCAGGTCGAGGGATGCCTCTTTCTCCCAGGCATTGCGGAAGCGGTGCACGTCGGCGAGTTCAGGAGCATCGGAGCGGGCTTCGACGAGCATCCGGAACGCCCCGCCGGCGTCGACCGATTGCAGCTGCGCCCAGTCCCCCACCAGGAGAACCTTCGCGCCCGCCTGCGTCGCCAGCGTGCTGATGTGATCGAGAGTGAGGGTGCCGGCGAGGGATGCCTCGTCGATGATGACGAGCTGTGATGCGCGGACCGCCGCGCGGCCTTGACTGTGCTCGTGTAGCCACTTGGCGGTGTTCTCGGTGGCGATGCCGAGGTCTTCGGCGAGTTCGCGCGCGGCCGCTGCCGACGGCGCGAGCCCGATGACCGAACCGCGTCCGTGCTCGTGCTCCCACGCGAGGCGCAACGCGTGCATCGCGGTCGTCTTGCCCGCACCGGCCGGGCCGATCAGCACATCGAGTGAGCGCGCGGAGGTTGCGATCGAGTGGAGCGCCGCGCGCTGATCCTCCCCGAGCACGATCCCGTGATTGCGGCGAGCCCGCTCGGCACGCTCGAGAGTTGCAGCGCTGACCACCGGCGCATCAGTCGCGTGCGACGCTGCGAGCAGTCGCTCCTCCGCATCCAGCAGCGCAATCGATGAGTAGCGCGCGGAGTTGCGCGGCCGGAAAACGCTCGTCTCATCGGCGCGTCGGAACTCCGCGGGCGAGACCGCGAGCTCGGGTGGCGTGAGTCGCGTGGAGCGCCGCTCCGCAGCATCCGTGATCATGCCGACGATTTCCTCGCGATCCTCGGTCGCGGCGAAGCGCCAACCCATCGTCTGCCGCGAGGCCTCGGCGTAGAGGTTCCAGCGAGTCCATGTCGAGCGACGCTCGCTCGCGGCTTCGACGACACGCGCTGCGAGCTGGTTCAGGATGCTGCGCTTGATGTCCTCGGCGCGCAGCGGCCGCGGGGTGTCACGGTGATTCACTGCGGTGCGCGTCCAGGCGGTCGCGTCGCGGCCGAGCAGTCGAGTGGCGCGGGTGCGCCACTCGTAGGTGAGGTCGGCGAGCGAGCGGAGTTGCTTCTCGGGACGGGTCGCGAGCGTCGCCTGCTGGCGCAGCCGGATGATCGTCACCTTCGTCGGCGCACGGCCGTGCGCGGCGATGTACTCGTCGATGAGCCGGTCCTTCTCGACGTCGATGTGACGCGAGCGGGACGAGAACTCGGTGACGAGCTGCTCGGGAACGGTGGCGACCGCCCAGACCGGGTTGCGGTCGGCTTCGCGCTCGCGCCGCTCCCATTGCACGCCGAGCGCACGCGACAGGTGGTCAGCGAACACGGCCGTGTGCAGCTCGGACAGCGCAACCGTCGCCGCGTGCAGCGGCCGTCCGTCGAGTGACCGCCACTTGCCGTCGAACACCGTGCGGACCTTGTTGCTCACCACGAGGTGCGTGTGCAGTTGCGGATCGCCCGCGCGGGAGTCGAAGTGATCGAACGCGGCGGCGATGAGTCCGTGGACCTCTACCTGCGCAACGGCTCCGTCATGGCCCGCTTCGCCAGCTCGTGTCGCGGCGAGCTCACGCTCCATGAAGGCGAGCACGTCATCGATCGCCTTGTGATGCGCGGCGGCGATCGTGGCCTGAGTATTGGCATCAGCGACGGCCCAGAGGACCGATGCCGACTTCGGCAGCGAGAAGGTGAAGTCGTAGCCGGCGACCGCGCGGCGGTAGGTCAGCGCTGGGGTGTCTGGGCTCGGGCGGTCGGGGGTCGCATCGGATGCCGCGTACACGGGATAGGCCCGACCGAGCGGTGCGCCCGTCCCGGGTTCGCGCCCCATCCCAAGGAGCAGCTCGAGCTGGGCCTCGGACACCCTCGATCCCGCGTCGATTCGACCGTCGGCCAGAGCTGGCAGACCGCTCCCGAGCCAGCGACCCGGCGGTGTGCCGGCCTCGGCGTAGTAGCGGGTCAGCGGGGTGGAGAGTGGTCGGGCGCCGTCAGCGGCAGCCACGGTGCGAAGGAGGTACTTGTACCCATCCCCCGCGCTCATGACCCGCATCGACACCGACACCCGGCACCGCCTCTCTCTGTCAGAGAGGTGGTGCAGCCGGGCCCGCGTCAGTGGGCCCGCCCTCGATCTGCAAGACGTGTGGCCGCTGATGCCGAAGCGGCCTGCCGCAGACTTGTGACGCGAGAGGAGTGGTGAGACATCGTTCAGCGCGATCGTTCGTTGCGCGGTCGTGCCGTCTTGTCAGCGGACTCGGCCTCGAGCCGGAACGATCGGAACAGGACGACTCAGCCCTCAGCCCAGGCTGGGAGCACCGCGTACTTCCCGATGGGCGATCGCCGCTTGGGGCGGCACCCGATCGGTTACCAATGCTGAGAACGTACCTTGTGGAGGATCTCGTCCGTCGAACTGACGTTGCGCGCCACGGCTTCGCGGACGTAGGGATTCGTACTGCCCGCCAATTCACGCAGTATCGCGATTGGCGTTGCCGGATTCTCTGCGAGGGCAATGTGATACTCGTTCGGGCCCCGCCCCGCGCGCGTATTCATGACGCGACTCAGGGTGGACGGTGAGGTCCGCGGGTTCTGAATGATCGCCAGAACGAGCCCGGTGTCGTCTACGACGTAGCCATCGTCGTCATACCCCCAGGGACGGGCTTCCTCCAACATTCGAGCTAGCAGATCGGGCGGTGCAGCAGCATTGCCCGCAACTGTTTGCCTGTACAGTCGTCCGTCGGCAATCGCTCGAAGCGTGGTATCGGGCGCGCGCGGGTTTCGGGCGAGGCGCTCGAGAATCTCGCCTGGGGAGCTCGGATAGCGGGGAAGCAACGTCGTCGATGCAATGCCTGACCCGTGGTTCTGGGTCGCGACCTCCGGCATTGCGAGCATAGATTCTGGATACGTTGACGTCCCCCAGACCGAGATGAGCCGCTGGGCGACAGTAGCAAGCACGCCGGGCCGTGTCTGTTCGTTCGCGACAACCTCCTTCACGACATCCACGACAGAATCACTGGCGAGGTGCGCGAGGATCTCATCGGGCGTTGAGGGGTTCATAGCAACTGCACGCCTCGCTGATGGATTTCGTGCATTCGACAACGCGATTAGGGATTCGACGGGGGTGTTCCGGTTCTCGGCAAGTAGGACTGGCAAGAGGCCAGCGGAGCCAAGGGCCCCTCGACGGACAAGCTGGGCAAGTGTTGCAGGCGATGTTCGTGGATTGTCGGCCAACGCCTCAAGCACGGCTTCACTGGAGTAGTGTGCGATCAGATCGAGAGTTTCGGACTTCGCCGATCGGCATGTCGCAATCGCATGGAGCACGTGAGGATGTTGCGCGTGAGCAAGCACAGCGAGGGCAACTGGGTCACAGGGGCTATCGAATGTCCGGCGCTTGTGTGCCTCCGCGAAGGCCGAACCGCCATCAAACAGAAGCGCGCGTAGCGCGTCGTCACCGTTCAATGGGATGTCAGCAGGTCGCCTTTCCGGCGCACGTAGCGAATGGACGTTCGCGGCAACCTCTGGGTGACGTTCTGCGGCCATTCGCACCGAACTCGAGGAATCTCGAAGAAGCACGACCAGCGTCGGCAACGGCGCATTGGGATTCCTGCCCACGCCCTCCCGTACCCGTGGATCAAGGTCATGCGAAAGCACGACGAGCGTGCCGAGCGGTGTCGCGGGATTGCTCGACACTGCGACTCGAACGCTTCCCGTCTCTCGGGCGAGTCGAGATAGCGTGCTCGGTGGAGTATCCGGATTGCGTGCAAGGGCGCGTCGACGCCACTTCGACCCAGGCACGTCAGACACTCGACACCCCGAGTTGTGCCTTCGTTCGGGACATGAGCACATCCTGGCAGACGCTGGCGCTTTCGGCGGCGATTTTGCCAGCCTCGGTGCACAGCCGCTTGAGGCCAGTCAAATCTGCCTGAGCGACCGATCGATGCCGGCTACGAGGAGAGTCACCCGTGTCCCGTGGCCATGGGTCGCATCGAAGCCGGGAAGGTGATCGCTATTCTCACCCTAGCTGCCCACGGCAAGCCACGTAGTTAGAGCTGATCTGAAGACCTCGGAGTCCACGTTTGCCTCCCAGCCGTGCGACGCAGGCGAGGTCTCAACAAGCGTGGCATTGGGGTGCGAAGAGACGAACGCTCGAGTCAGCTCGAACGGGATCTCCAAATCCCCTGTCGAGTGGATTATGAGTGCCGGCACGTTCATTCTGAAGTCGCGGCCCCAGTTGAGCCTGTTGAAGTCAAGCGGCACTGGTAGCCCGATCAGTCGAGTTGCGACGCCCGCACCGAGCGCCCGCACCAACACCGGACCGACAGCGCTTGGCAGATTCGCCCGATTCACAGCGTGCTGGATGGTCGCTCGCCAATCTGTAGCGGGCGCGATGAGCGCGAGTTGATCGAACGCCCTTGGTACGTGGCGCAGCAACTCGAGGGCTAGCCCCGCGCCCATCGACCACGCAACCACGCGCACGGACGTAGCTCCGCGGGAACGTGCGTACGCGATTGCGTCGGCCAGGTCCATCCACTCGCGCTGCCCGAGCGTCGAGGCGGACGCCGACGGCCCATCCCCGGAACCGCGATATGTGATGGCGAGCGAAGTCAGCCCGGCATCCTGCGCCACATCGACGGAGCGCAGCGTTACGAGTCGGGAGGTTCGGATTCCTTGCACATGGATCACCCACGGGGCCTCGAGGGAGGTACCCCGGAAGAGCCATGCAGGCGCCGAAGTGCCGTCGCGCAACGGCACCGTCACGTCCTCCCAGTCGGGATCGATCTCAGCAGGCCCGCTCATGGTGTGACCGGTCCACTGAGCTTCGAATGGCTCCGTGCTGATTGGCGCGGTGGTCTTGAGGATGCGTCGGGTGACGCGATCGCCATCCGACGACACCACAGGCCCGATCAGCGCATGGTGCTCGAATCGATCCCCAAACCAGAGGCCGTAGTTCCCGTTGACGACGGTGAGATCGCTCCGTGGAAGTTCGATCGTGTCGCCGACACGACGCACGGTGATCGTCTTGCGACGCGGTTCAACGCCCACAACGCGACGGGCCAGCATCCGGATCAGCAACGCGACAGCAGTTGCGAGCACACCAAGGATCGCGGCACCGATGCCGACTATCTTCAAGGTGGGCTCACCGCCCCCGCAGCGCTCGACATCCGAACCACAGCCGGCGCTCGCATCTGCCGATCGAGCATCTCGGTCGCAGCGCGAAGCAGAACCCGCTCGCGCTTGGTTAGTTCCTGGCTGTTGGCGACGTCGGTCAGTCGAACGGCCAGTCGGTATGTCTCGTGCACAGGATCCTCGTCAGGAATGGGCTTAACGATCATCCCGCGGTCGATGCTCGCCTTGGCGAGGAGCCGTCCGAGTGTCGCGTTCATTGATCTGCGGCCCGCGCGGGCGATCGCGAACCAGATGATCCCGGCGCACACCAGAACGACACCGCCGTAGAACGGAATCGTGAACAGCGCGCCGACCGTTTCCACCGACGGCGCCCGCCCCAGGCCTGCGACACGGAGGGTGAGGTAGACAATCTCGATGAGACTCGCCGCGAGGATCGCCCAGGCACCGATGCGGATGAGGATGTACGGCCGCGGCTTGCGCCCGCGGATACCGCGCAGCATCCGGATCATGATCAGGACGACGCATCCCATGTAGAGCGATGCGTAGGCCCACAGGCCGAACTGATCTGCCGTCTCCTTGATGAACTCGTCCGTTGTCGGTCCGCGATCGGCGATCAGAAGAAATGGGATGGTGAAGGAGAGGTACATCGCGGGCAGTTCCCAGAGGCTGCGCGGGTTGAACCTGCTCCCGTCGAGCGTCAGCGCCGCCTGCATGACGAACCAGAATGCCGTCGTCGCGAGGATGTTCTGGATGAGGTTGGCGACGTTCGTTCCGCCGAGCCAGCCGTCGATGATCGGCAGGGGGATGACGACTCCGACCATGAATACGGCTGCGAGCCCCGTGATGGTGGCGAGCCAGGTCAGCCGGCTTGACGGCTCTCGAATAGCCGACGGCAACCGGATCAGAGTGAGCACCAGCAGCGCGAGGAACGCGACGGCTTCGATGCTGAGCGTCATCAGCCGAACACCGCCTCGTCATGCCCGTGGCGAGGTTGAAGGAGGAGCCGCGACAACATCTGCGACAGCTTCTCGGCCTCAGCTTCCATAACGAGTTCGGTGTCGGCGAAGTCGAGGTCGAGTTCGAAGTCCGCAGTGACGATTCCTCGCGCGAGCACGGTCTGGCCCGCGCGGACGTGGCGAGATCCAGGATGCTTGACGGGCAGTGTCGTGCAGCCGGTGTGCTCGAACACGACGTGCGACAGTTCGTGCAGCACCGTGTGGAACTGGTACCAACGTGGGTCGGACTTGCGCACGAGGATCTTGGCAGAGTCGGCGGTCAACAGGACCAGCCCGGTGATGTTCTCCCAGTCGCGATCGCCGACGGGCTCGACGTCGATCCGCTTGCCGGTGGCCTTGGCGACCTGTCTGACGATGTCTTCCAGTTCGACGTCATTGGGGAGGTCGAGGCGTTCGAGTTGCGCCTCGGCGTGGGCGCGCAACTCTTCATGATCTCGAGAAGCGCGGTAGCTCATGATGCCCGACCTCCGATCACGATCTCGGCACAGCGATCGCTCGAATGGTCCCACTGTACGCCGATGCGCAGTGGAGGTCAGGTGAATGCGCTAATGCGCAGAGATCGACCTGAGGGTCTGTGCGATCGCGCGCAGCGCGGCCGGCGAGATCTCGCCGACTGCGCGCGCTGACACCGAGTCCGCTCCGGATGCCTTCAGCGCCTCGCGGAATTCGAAGTTCGCCTCTGCGGCTTCGACCGCGGCAGCATCATCCAGGTCGAGGAGGTACGCCGTGGGGACCCCAGCGTACGCGCCGACGCCTTCGAGCACTCTCACACGAATAGGTGCGCTGGAGTCCCCCGCAAGCAGAGTCGACCACTCATCGCGGTCCAGCGAGACGCCTCGTTCGGCGAGTTCACTGATGAGACCGTCGACCTCGAACTCGGATCCGTCCAGGCGAGGCGCCTGCGATGCCGCGGTCAGTCGGCGACCCAACTCCTTGGAGTCGGTGTCGACGATGGGCTCGATCTCTCGAGCGTCGCCGATGGATGCTGCGACACGCGAGATCTCGTGCGGATGGGTTCCCAGAGCCTGGGCGAGCTTCTCGATGTCGTTCGCATCGAACGGCGCCGCGCCCCGCAAACGACCGTAGAAGTAGCTCGCCGACATTTCGGAGCGCTCGATCAGCTCCTGATTCGTCATCCCGGCAGCATCACGAAGCGTCGAAATCGCTCGCACGAGGTCCATCGACCACGCGCCGGCCTCGCCCTGGGAACGTCTACCCACGACGACAGGTTATCGCTACGCACAACACGCTCGTTTGCTATCTATTTCAGCACATCCGGCGTATCTTGCTCCTATGTACGCACACGATTCTTGCGCACTCCCCCGCTTGCCGCCAGCTGATTGACGACCTCGACGGTGGAGCCACGCGCACCTCCTGCTTATGAAAGCCGCCGCCGGCGGTTGCGAAGGAGGGGACGGCGCCATGGCTCATCAGAGGTCCGATGCCGATGTCACGGAGGCGAAGCTGGACCGGCTGCACGCCCAACTTGCGGGTGCGGTAGCTGATCTCGTGACGGGAGATGACTGGAAGCGCGCTCTGGCGTTCGCTGCGCGGTTCAGGTCCCGCTCGTTCAACAACACCCTGCTGATCTGGATGCAGCACGCAGCCGCATTCGAGCAAGGCAGGGTTTCCGAGCCAACGCCCACGTACGTCGCCGGTTTCCGGCAGTGGCTGACGCTGGGGCGATCTGTTGATCGCGGCCAGCCCGGCTACATGATCCTCGCCCCCGTCCTCGGCCGGTTCGCCTCGTCGACTCCGCAGATCGCCGAGTCGTGGCGCCGTCTGGCGCCCCGCGAGACGCCAGGACGCGGCGAAGTGCTTCAGTCGCGACTGGTCGGCGTGCGCCCTGCATACGTGTGGGACGCATCTCAGACCAGCGGTGCCCCGATCCCAGAGGTGCCCTTGCCCCACCTCCTCGAGGGCGAGGCGCCGGTCGGGATGTGGGACGGCCTCGCGGCGCTCGTACGGGAACGGGGGTACTCGTTGCGCCTTGTCGACAGCAGTCGAGATCTCGGAGGAGCGAACGGCATGACCGACTACCTCACACGGATGGTCACCATTCGAGGCGACATCGACCCCGCTGCGCGCGCGAAGACTCTCGCACATGAGCTTGCGCATGTGGATCTGCACGGGCCCGATCACCCCGAGTCGTCGCTTCATCGCGGCATCACAGAGGTCGAGGCGGAGTCCGTCGCGCTGATGATCGGCGCGGCCCACGGTCTCGACACAGCCGGCTACACGATCCCCTACGTGTCGAGCTGGGCGACGACTGTCGACGGGAAGACGCCGGCGGAAGTCGTCCAGGCGACGGGCGATCGGGTGCGGTCTGCCGCACTCGCGATCCTCGCGCATTTGCATACGCCACAGGTGGGATCCGGCGATCCGCCGGGCCTCACAAGAGAGCCGCACGCTAACCCGACCGTGCGCGGACGCGCCTCGGCCGAGATCGACGACGGTCGCCCTTCGACATCCGACAAGCGGCACGTCCGTCGTGCCGCGACGGCGGGACGGGGGCTGTGATGGACACCGCGGCCCTGTTCGCCTCCTTGGTGGGACTTCCGCCGCGGCAGGGGGTGCAGCGGTTCGCCGAGGCCAGCGTGCCGATCTTTCCCTGCAAGCCCTCAGAGAAGCGGCCTCTCACTCAGCACGGGTTCCGCGATGCGACCGCCGACTTCGACCAGATCCGACGCTGGTGGACGAGATGGCCCGAGGCCAACATCGGGATGCCGACCGGAGCGGTCTCCGGACTCGAGGTCGTCGACATCGACGTGCACGGTCGCGTTCGCGGGTTCGCCGCCTTCGAACTCGCCCGCCGCGAGGGTCTGGTGGACCGCTGGCAGGTCCTCGTGAAGACAGCATCCGGCGGGATGCACGCCTACTATCCCGTCGATCCGCAACGCCCGCAGCCATCGTGGCAAGCTGCGCGGGCCGGCATCGACTTCCGTGGCGAAGGCGGCTACGTCGTCGTCCCTCCGTCGCGGGTGCTGTTCGAAGGCAACAGTTCGGGCTACGAGTTGATCGGGGTCGGGCGGCACGACGCCGTACCCGTCGACTCCGCCGCGCTGCGACAATTCCTCGACCCGAAGCCCGCACCTCCGGCGAGCCCGACCACCCAGGTCCGTCGCGACGTCGACGCGGATCGAATCGCCGCGTGGCTCGCAACGCGGGTCGAAGGCGAACGCAACCGGGCGCTGTACTGGGCAGCGTGCCGGCTCGCGGAGAACGGCGTGCCCGATCACAACGCACGAAACGTGCTCGGCCCTGCCGCAGAGCACGCCGGGCTGCAGACGTCCGAGATCCTCACCACGATCCGCTCTGCCTACCGGACGGTGGTGGGGCCAACAGCGCCCTTTCGAACCCGCGCACCCGGTAGGCCGCTGAAGGGGCAGGTGATCTCGTGATCCTCGAATCGACACCGCTGCGGTCAGGGCGGATCGCCGTGTGGACCGCCGTTGCTGGGACGATCTTCATTGCGATCGGGGCCTTCTGGCTGTCCTTCACCGCCCTCGCCGATCTCGCGCATCGCTCCGGCATTGCAGCGAATCAGGCTTGGGCTTGGCCTCTCATCGTCGACGGGATCATCGTCGTGGGCACTGTCTCCGTCGTCGCGCTCGCCGGCGACCGGGATGCCTGGTATCCCTGGATGCTTCTCATCGCGGGCGCTGCTGCATCGGTCGCTGCGAATGCGATTCACGCGATCGTCGCTGCCGATTCCGACGTGCCGCCGGTACTCGCGGCATCCGTCGCGGCTGTACCGCCGCTGGTTCTGCTTGCGATCACACACCTCACCGTCGTACTGACGCAGCGGTTCCGAATCTCCCATTCCTCCACAGCAGCAGCCGCTCGCACGTCATCCACAGAAGTCGTGCAACTCCGCCCGATCGAGGACGTTCCGGAGAAGGGTGCACGCAGAGACATTGCGGCGCTGATGCGTCAGCGGGGCATGTCGAACAAAGAGATCGCGAACGCCACCGGAGTCCACCCGTCGACCGTCGGCCGATGGTTCGCGGGGACGCTCAACACACCTGACCTTCAGAAGGGGGCCACGCCATGAACGAGTACGACCGAGACGACCCGGCCGGGGTGCGCTTTCGCGCGTCAGCCGGCGAACCCGTCCGCGCCGAACACCCTGCCGTAGACGAGGTATCCGAGTTCGCGCGACACGGCGATCCCTCGCTCGAGAGGCAGCCCCTCAGCGTGTCGGGATCTGAGCGCGTCCGGAGCGAAGTCGTGTGGATGCGCCCCACGGAACTCGTTCCCGTCGTGACCGGCCGCGTCGCCGGGCAGGGCATCGACCTCGAGGCATCCCTCGCGCGCCGCGCACGCACGCTGCCGACCCAGGGCGTCGCAGCGACGCGGCGAGCCATTCGCGACCGTGCGCTTCACTTGCCACCTGTCACCGCGTTCGGACGCGGGCGCCACCCGCATGGCGCAGTCCGGCGCTCGGGCATCGGCCGGTAGCGAGTTCGTCATGCCCAGCCGGAACTCATGGTCAGAGACGGGCGCTTCGCCGTCCGCGGTCGGAAACAGCGACATGGCCGAGCACGCGAGTGACGAGTTCGAGAGCTCGGAGGGTCTTCGCGCACTCCTGGAACGTCTCGCCGCGCAGGATCACGGCGCGTGGCGCCACGATCGGGAAGCCGCGGCGCTCATGGCCTATGTGGTGAAGCGGTACGCGAAGCTCGCGCGCAAGCACGGGCTCGACCCGTGGGATGCCGGGGCGGCCGCGTTCGATGCGATGCGCTCGGCCGCGGTCCGGAATGCGGATGATCCGTGGGCGGTCGTGACGCGGGCCGTCCAGGTGACGATGATCGCCGAGGAGCGGGCGAACGGTCTGCTGTGCTCGGTCTATCAGGCCCGTCGCCCCGAGTTCTCTTCGTTCCACGACCCCGAGCGGTTCAGCGATCGGGAGAATCCGCTGAGCGACTACCACCCGGCGTTGCGGGTCGAGTCGGCCGAGAGCGCAGACGACACGGACGACATGCGCGAAGGAACGGGGATCCTCGAGGCCGTCGAGAACGCGATCGCGTTCATGACCCTCCTCGGTTGGCCACGCACACCCGCACGAACCGCGATGGAGTACATCTGCGCGCGCCTCAGCGAAGTCCCCTCGCGCGCGACCGCCTGGGAGTCGCTTCGACGCGACATCCACGGTCGGACTCTCCTCGACCTGTCCTCCGCGTCATGGAACGGGCTCCTGCGCGCGGTGCTCGGCAACCCCGAGCCCGAGGTCGCACGCACGACCGCGGGCCGCGGCATCCTGCTCCGTCTTCTGATCGGTGAACCGCTTCGGTCCCTTCTGACGGACGACGATCTCGTTCTCACCGTCAGCCTCGCGGCGCCGGCCGAGAGAGCGAGGCAGTGACGATGAGCGCGAGAATCGGCCACATCGAGCTCGAACGATCGATCGCGTCGATCGTCGTCGGTAATCGCCACCGGCAGGAGTACGGCGATATCGCCGAGCTTGCTGCGTCGATCACTCGCGACGGACTTCTGCAGCCGGTCACCGTCACACCCGAGGGCATCCTCGTCTGCGGAGCGCGGCGACTCGAAGCGCTGAAGATGCTCGGCGAGAAGAACATCAAGGTCTGGGTGCAATCCGGCGTCTCGGATCGGCTTGCCGAACTTCTCGCCGAGCAGGCCGAGAACGTGCTGCACAAGCCGCTTACCCCCACCGAAGCGACGACGCTCTACACCGAGCTGAAGGACTACATCTCCGACGACGCGCAGCGACGCCAGACCGCGACGCAGTTCCCCCGGCTGGGCGATTCCGGCGGAAACCACGGTGGTGCCACGGTGGCACCACCGCAATTCAAGCCGGGGAAGAGCCGCTTGCAGGCAGCGCTGATGGTGACGGGAAAGGCGTCGTACACGACGCTCGATCGCATCGCCGAGCTCCAACGACTCGTCGCCAGCCCGGTCACCGACCCCGAGGTGAGGGAGATGGCGATCCAGGAGCTGCGGATCATCGACGATGGCGGCAGCGTCACTGCCGCCCATGCACGGATCCGGGAAGTGATCCGTCCGACGCCGCGAACGATCGAGGACTTCGAAGCACCTGAGGACTTTGAGCCGCCCGACGAGCTCGAGCAGTTGGCGAACGCCGCGCTGGCGAGGGTCAAGGAGACCAAGCGTGGCCGAAACGCCCGCCGGGCTCGAAAGGCGTCGACGCATGTCTTCCCTGTCCGCGCTTTTGTACGCGTGTGGGAAGACCTCGACCAGTGGTGGACCAACTACGACGTCGCCGCTGTCGCGACGGAGCTGACCGACGAGCAGTTCGCTCAGTTCGAGGAGACCCTCGCATCCACGGTCGAGTTCTTCGACCAGCTGCGAAGCGCACGCGTTCAGCTGAGGCGGGAGATCGCGTGATGGCACTCACCGCACACCGACGTCGCCGACGCCTCGTGATCCTCCTCGCTGTCGGCTTTGGTCTGCTCGCCGCACTGATCGGGGTCGGGATCTACGGGCTCACCCTGGCTCCCGCCCCTGACGCGGGCACGCCAGCCGGCGATCCGACAGCGCCGGAGGCTGCGCCTGCCGTGCCGACTCCGACATCCTCCGCCGACACGCTCCCCGCGATCGCGTCCACCACGGATGCGGAGGAGTTTGCCCGTGACGCCGCTGAAGCACTGATCACGTGGGACACCACCGCGTTCGAACTGACCGCGTACGCGCAGGTCATCGTCGATGCGGGTGATCCGTCCGGCTTCGAGACGGCCGCTCTCGCGTCCGACGTTCGGAGCTATTTCCCGACACCGGATGCCTGGGCCCAGCTGCGCACCTATGGAACCCGCCAGTGGTTGACGATCGACGACGTCTACATCCCCGCATCCTGGGACGACGCCCTCGATCAGGCGGCCGACGGCGACCTCCTCCCTGGAACGATCGCGTACACGATCTCGGGAACGCGGCATCGGGCCGGCGTCGTCGGCACCGAGGCACAGGAGACGTCCCGGCCGATCGCGTTCACGATGTTCATCGCGTGCGAGCCGAGCTTCGCTGAGTGTCATCTCCTCCGTCTGTCCGAGGTCGACAACCCCCTCCGATGACGGCGCACACATGAAGAAACTCGTCATCGGACTGGTGCTGGCGCTGCTCGCGCTTCCCTTCGCGGGGATACTTGCGGTCCCGGTCGTCCTCTCCCCGGCCGCCCTCGCTGCATGCCAGACGTCGGGCCAGCTCGTCGTCTCCCACGTGCCGGATATGCTCACCGCGACACGCAGTGACGGAGTCTCCGTGACGCTTCGGCATGCGCAGCTCACCCATGCGGCGACGATTATCACCGTTGGAAGCGGAATCGAAGGCGTCGGGCGTCAGGGTGTGCTCATCGGCCTGATGGCGGCGCTGACGGAGTCGACCTTGAGGATGCTGGCGAACGCTGCGCATCCCGCATCGCTCGAGATGCCCAACGACGGCGTCGGGAGCGACCACGACTCCCTCGGACTCTTCCAGATGCGGCCGAGCTCCGGATGGGGCACCGTTGCCGAGCTGATGGATCCGACCTACCAGGTGCGCGCGTTCTTCGGCGGCCCGGAGGGCCCCAACTACCCGTCTCCGGCGGGACTCCTCGACATCGCAGGATGGCAGACAGCGGATCCGGGGTCCGCAGCACAGGCCGTTGAACGCTCCGCCTATCCCGACCGCTACCAGGAGTATCAGCCCGTCGCCGAAGCCATCATCGCGGCCCTGACCAAGCCGGCACTCTCCGGCAGCAACACCGCCGCACCCCTCGACGACGTCCCCGAGACGACGAGGGTGGTGTTCCCGCTGCCGACCGGAACGTGGGTGCGGACCAGCGGGTACGGGTGGCGCAACGACACGATGACCGGACGTCGCGCCCTCCATGCGGGCACCGACTACGCCGCAGCCGACGGCACGCCGATCCTCGCGATCGCGGATGGTGTCGTCACGTGGGCGGGGCCACTCGGCCTGTACGGGCAGCTAATCGTCATCGAGCACACCGTAGGCGGCAGCCGCGTGGCGTCCGCCTACGCGCACATGTGGGAGTCCGGCGTCCACGTGTCGGTGGGTGAGCGGGTCACGGCCGGGCAGCACATCGGCGACGTCGGCGCCTCCGGGAAATCGCAGGGCGCGCACCTGCACTTCGAGATCCGGCCCGGTGGTTCGTTCGAGGCATCGGTGGACGCCGAGGTATGGCTCTCCGAACATGGGGCTGCGGGGTTGGATGCTGCGACGTCCGGCCAGTCCGCGTGCCTGGCAGGCACATCGGGGTGACGGATGGACATCTTTCCGGACTTCGGGGCCGTCGGGGGCGCGGGTGACCTTCGCGCGATCGTCGGCGCCCTTCTCATGTACGTGCTGATCTTCGCGGTGCTCGCGATCCTGGTCTGCGCGGCGACCTGGGCGCTCTCGTCCTCGAGCGGCAACTACCATTCGGCCATCCGGTCGCGCGCCGGCCTGTTCGTCGCTGTCGGAGCGGCGGTTCTTGCCGGCGCCGGTGTGGCGTGGATGAACTTCCTCATCGGGGTCGGCCAGCAGCTGTAGCGGCGCCTTTGCGCACCGCCCGCTTCGCGCGGCCGATGCGCGGGGACGCCGCACGCACCTTGTACGCGGGTTCGTTTCTGCCCAGACAAGGAGCAAGACCGTGATTGATATCGCACCGAACGGGTCGGGACTTCCCGGCATCGAGCAGCTCCGCGTCATCGTGGGCGCTGTGATGACTGTCGGACTCATCCTCGCCGTGCTCGCCCTCATCATCGCCGCCGTCGCGTGGGGGTATGGCGCAAACTCGTCAAACCCCCATCTCGCGTCGCGCGGCAAGCTCGGCGTGCTCGTCGCATGCGGCGCAGCCGTCATCTGCGGCGCATCCGTCACGCTCGTGAACTTCTTCTGGGGCGTCGGCCAGTCCGTGTGAGCTGGCTGGTGCATCGAGAGGCGCGCGCGTGGGCGGCGTATGTGACATCCCGGCCATCGCCGAGGTATGCCAGACCGTCGGCTCGGGGGTCGTGTCGCTCGTCGCCGCACCCTTCGAATGGCTCGCCCACACACTGGGCGCAGCCGCCGCCTGGTTCTTCCAAGCGGTATGGGCGGTCTTCGACACGACGACCCTCGTCGACGTCACGGGTGGCCAGTACGTCCAGGTCTACAACCTGCTCTTCGGCGTCGCGCTCTTCGTGATGCTCGTCTTCTTCTGCCTGCAGCTGATCACCGGGCTGGCGCACCGGGACCCGACCGCTCTGTCGCGCGCCGCGATCGGACTCGGCAAGTCCGTCCTCGGCTCATTCGTCGCCATCACCCTGACCGCGACCCTGCTCGAGATCACCGATCGGCTGGCGATCGGCATCGTCCAGGCAACCGGAAACACGATGGAGGGGATGGGCGACCGGATCGCCCTGATGGCGACGGGCCTGGTGGCGATCAACATCACAAGCCCCGGCGTGGGCGCGATCATGACGATCTTCCTCGCCGGACTCGCGATCGCGGCTGCCGCCATCGTCTGGTTCTCGCTCCTCATCCGAAAGGCGCTCCTCCTCGTCGCGATCGTATTCGCCCCGATCGCGTTGGCCGGCTTCTCGTGGGATGCCGCGCGCGGCTGGTTCGGCAAATGGGTTGCGTTCGTCGTCGCACTCGTGTTCTCGAAGCTCGTTCTCGTCGTGCTGTTCCTCGTCGCCGTGAACCAGACAGCCGCACCGATCGACCTCGACCTCGCCTCCATCAGCGACCCCATCGCCGGAGTCGTCCTCATGCTCGTGGCGGCGTTCGCCCCGTACATGACATACAAGTTCATATCGTTCGTCGGCGTCGACATGTACCACGCGATGTCGACCGAGCAGGAGGCGAAGGGCGCGATGAATCGCCCGGTGCCGGTGCCGGTGACCCCCGCCAATGCGCAATCCGCGAAGTCGATCCTCGACGGCGCCGGCGCATCGAAGGGCGCCGCGCCCGCCGGAAGCGCAGCCTCGGGCGCTGGCGGAGCAGCGGCCGGCGCGGGCGCTTCCGGCGCCAGCGGTGCGGGGGCCTCCGGTGTGGGAGCCTCCGGGGTCGGAGCTGCGGGAGCGGGCGGCGCCGGCGCCGCTGCTGCCGCCGGCCCCGCCGCAGCCGTTGTCATCGGCGGCCAGGTGATCAGCAAGGCCGCGACGGCCGGTCCGAAACTCGGCAATGCCGCCGGCCTCGCCGCATCAGGTCATGCCGAAGGCGCAGCCCCGACTGAGCTGCCGACACCGACGGGTGCGCCGGCTGGCGCTTCACCTGCCCCACAGCCGAAGCCGACACCTGCTCCCCCACGACCACTCCCCACTCCGCGCGAAAGGACACGAGCATGACGACCACCAACTCCCACCGCGCGAATCAGCTCCGCCCGGTGCAGTTCTCCCGGCTCCCGAAGCGCGGCGTGCTGCTCGGCCTCTCGCTCGCGCAGCTCGTGACCCTCGCCATCGGGCTCGTCGCGTTCACAACCGCCGTCTACATGGGCGGCGGCATCCTGTTCGGCCTCACTTCACCGATCTGGGCCACCAGCCTCGTGCTCGCCTTCGTCCCGGTCGGCGGGCGCAAGATCATCGAGTGGGTTCCGATCGCGGTCCGCTGGGTGTGGCGAAGTCTGGGCGGCCAACTGCTCTTTCGAGCGGACGTCGTCAAACCGCGCCCCGCGGGAACGCTCGCTCTGCCCGGAGATGCCGCCGCGCTACGCGAATGGGTGGATCCGGAGACCGGCGCGGCGATGATCCAGGACCCGCATGCACAGACGCTGACCGCGGTCGTGAACATCACGCATCCGGCGTTCGTCCTGCTCGACAGCGGCGAGCAGGAGCGTCGGGTCGCGGGGTGGAGCCGCGTGCTCGCGACCGTGTGCCGATCGAGTCGCATCGCCCGCGTCCAGATCTCGGAGCGCACCGTCCCCAGTTCCGGGAGCGGCCTTGCCGAGTGGTGGGCCCGCCACGGTATCGACGACGAGTCCTGGCCGGCGGTGACATACAAGGAGCTCATCGAACGCGCCGGTCCCGCCGGCGAACGCCACGCGACCACGATCTCGCTCGCACTGGACCTGCGTGCCGCCGCCCGCCAGATCCGCGCCGCCGGCGGTGGGATGAAGGGCGCGGCGAGCGTCCTCCGGCAAGAGATGACCACTTTCGCGACCGCGCTGCGTGCCGCCGACCTGACACCCACCGAATGGCTCACACCTGGCGAAGTCGCCGTCGCCCTCCGCTCCGCCTACGACCCCGCGGCCGCCCCCGCACTCGAGCGACACGGCGACATCGGCAGATCGCTCGCCACCGCGGGACCGATAGCCGTCACCGAGTCCTGGGATCGACTTCGCACCGATTCCGCCCACCACGCGGTCCTCTGGATCTCGGAGTGGCCGCGATCGCAGGTCTTCCCCGGCTTCCTCTCCCCGCTGCTGCTGACCTCCGGCATCCAGCGCACCTTCAGTCTCATCTGCACCCCGGTCCGTGCCGATGTCGCGGCACGAGACATCCGGAGGAAGAAGGTGGGACTCCTGTCGGATGCCGCGCAGCGGGCGAAGATCGGCCAGATCGAGGATGCCGCGCGCACGGCCGAGTACAACGACGTCATCCAGCAGGAGTCAGACCTGACCGCAGGTCACGGCGTCCTGCGCTACACCGGCCTCGTCGCCGTCTCGGCGCCCTCCGCCGACGATCTCGATGCCGCGGTCGCCGCGATCGAGCAAGCCGCGGTACAGGCGGCCTGCGAAACGCGACGGCTCGTCGGGCAGCAGGCGCAATCGTTCGCGGCCGCCGCGCTGCCGCTGTGCCGAACGATCTGACCGAGAAGTGACCGACCGTCGACCGACTCCACCCGGGGACCCCGCACGCACCTCCTCCATGAACCCGTTGCAAGGGAAGCGAAATGCCCACATTCCAAGATCCCGTCGTCGATGGCGAGGAAGCGTGCCAGGCGCTCCGAGCCCTCGCGCATGCAACGCGCTCGTTCGAGCAGCCGGCTGAAACCTACGTCGTCGTCGGGGACGTGCTGGGAGGCCTCCGATCGCTCGGACAAGTGCTCGACCAACTCGCCTCCGCGCATACGAGTGAAAGCGCGAATCCCCGCGCCGAGGGCGGCGATTATTGGGCAGGGATCGAAGAAGCGTACGCAGCCGCAAGCGCGCTGCGCCACGCGTCGACACTTGTCGCACGAGCCGAGATGGCCGTCGATCGCGCATCGCAGCACTCCGGACGCATCGTGTGGGACTCCGCCACCCCCGCCGCGCTGTCCCCGGTCCCCGAGTCGATGGCGCCGAGGATCAACGCGAGCGACTCCTTCCAGCGCACCGCACCTTTCCTCTCCCCCGGCTCGAGACCCAAGAGTCGGCGACGCAGCGGGATGTCGCTGTGAACGCCCGCCACGACCAGAAGGTTCACACCGCGGTACTCGTCGACCCGGCCGGCGAGCGGCGAAAGGATCGTCGAGCCAGGCGGACAGCATCCCAGAAGCTCACCGCTGACTCGCGAGCGGCCGCGACTGCGGCTCAGCGCGCCGAGTTCGAGGCGCTACGCGCCGACCAACGAGCAACCACCTACCTGCCCGCATCAGGCGAACCCCGGCCGGCAGCGCTGCGCACCCCTGGCCGCCTCCACCTCCCACGTCACCAAGACACCAGCGCGACATTGGCCGGCGCCTACCCGTTCCTCGCCGAGGGCGGCCTCGGCTCTCAAGGCGTCTTCGTCGGACAGGACCTCTACTCGGGTGCGTCGTTCGTCTACGACCCCTGGGTGCTCTACTCCCGCGGAATGATCACCGCCCCGAACATCGTGCTCGCGGGGATCGTGGGCTCGGGCAAGTCGTCGCTGGTGAAGAGTCTCTACACAAGGTCGATCCCCTTCGGCCGACGCGTCTATGTACCAGGAGACCCGAAAGGCGAGCACACGGCCGTAGCCGAAGCAGTCGGCGGACAGGCGATCGTGCTCGGCCACGGCATGGCAAACCGCCTCAACCCGCTCGACGAGGGACACCGCCCATCCGGCCTCACCGACGAGAACTGGGCCGGCCAAGTCGCCTCACGCCGCCGCGACCTCATCGGAGCGCTCACCGAAACTGTGCTCGAGCGACCCCTTAGCCCGCTCGAGCACACCGCGATCGACCTGGCCCTCGCCGACGCCGTCCGTTCGTGCGAAACGCCCATCCTGCCGATGGTCGTCGAACGAATCCTCTCGCCCGACGCGTCATACCAAGCCGACCAACGACTCGTCGAAGACGGCAGAGTCGTCGGCCACGCGCTCCGCCGCCTCGTCGCCGGCGACCTCGCCGGACTGTTCGACGGCCCCAGCACAGTCACGTTCGACCCCAGCCTCCCGATGATCTCCCTCGACCTCTCGCGGGTCGCCGAGAACACGACGCTCGTCTCCGTCCTGATGACGTGCTCGTCCGCGTGGATGGAATCGGCACTCCTCGACCCGCACGGCGGGCAACGCTGGGTCATCTACGACGAAGCCTGGCGCCTCATGTCCCACCCGGCGCTGCTGCGACGGATGGATGCCCAGTGGCGACTCGCCCGGCACTACGGGATCGCCAACCTGCTGGTGTTCCACAAGCTGTCCGACCTCGACAACGTCGGCGATCAGGGCTCCGCGATGCGCGCGATCGCGTCATCCCTCCTCGCGAACGCCGAGACCCGGATCATCTACCGGCAGGAAGCCGACCAGCTCGGAGCCACCGCGAGTGCTCTCGGCCTGACCGGCACCGAGCAGAGTCTCTTGCCGGGGCTGGGGACGGGTCAGGGACTCTGGCGAATCAAGGACCGGAGCTTCGTCGTGCAGCACCAGCTGCATCCTGCGGAGCTCGCGGCGTTCGACACGACAAGCCGGATGACGGAGGGCGTGAAATGAGCACAATCCATGCGGTCCGACCCGCGGCAGAGGCAATCGCCGTGCCGCCGGTCCTTCCCGTGATCGCGATGACGATCGCCGCGGACGGCACCATGACTGTCACGGTCGACAGCGTCCCACTCGAACCGCCGCCATTCGGACCGCCGTGGGAACGGTCATCGTTCGCCACCGTCATCGATTCCGTGCTGACAGAGCGAGGGTCGCCCGTACGCGTCCTCGTCTACGAAGCCGACGGCACCGTGTTCACCGATCTCGTCACCCAACCACTGCAGAGAACGCTGGACCCCGCCGCACAGCCCCCGGGCCGGGAACCCGGCGCCCCGACGTCGGCCCCCGCCACCGAGGGCCTGTTCGACCCGGCACCGGTCATCGCCCCGCCGCGCGTGGCACTCGGTGAAGAAGGGTTCATCCCCGGCGAAGAGGTCGCCGTCGCAATCATCGTCCGTCACACCAAGGCTTCGGCGGATGGCTCAGCGCGAGCCCTGCTGGAACCGGGCCTCTGCCGAGTCAGCGTGGACGGTGAAGTCGTTCTCGTCGGCCGTATCTCCGGCACATGCGTGGTCGCGGGCCTGACGTGAGCGCCAACAACAGCCTCGACGTTTCCGGTCACGACGGGCTGACCAACCTCGCGCTGCTCGCCCTCGGGGCGATCGTCGCCATCGCCGGCGTACTTCGCGTCGCAGGGAACCTTGCCGCGTTCGTGACCGGTGTCGAGCAACCGACGGGTGGGCTCGCCGCCGGCTTCGGGGTGTTCGGCTCCCCCGGCGACCCAGGGGCGCCCCTGGGTTCCTCCGGCCTCAACCCGATCGCCTATTGGGCCGCCGTGACTGTGCTGGTCGCTGTGGTGGGTGTCGCGGCGTGGTGGGTGTGGCGCCTCATCCGCAGTCTCAGTCGCCACGCGCGGGCCGATCCCCACCGGATCGCCGGGATCGCATCATCAGCCGACGTGCGCCGCGCCGCGTCGGATCGCGCGCTACTCTCACGCGCCGCGCATCTTCGGGCATCCGTCACAAAACCGCAGCCCGGCGACGTGGGCTACCTCGTCGGCGTGGCGCGCGGATCGAAGGTCTGGACGTCTGTCGAGGACTCGATCCTCGTCATCGGTCCTCCCCGATCAGGTAAGGGTGCCCATATCGTCATCAACGCGATCCTCGACGCCCCGGGGGCCGTCGTCACGACGTCGACCCGGCCCGATAACCTCACGACGACAATTCGGGCGCGGATGAGGCGGGGGCCCGTCGCCGTGTTCGATCCGCAACACCTCGCGCCGGGAGTGCCTGCGGGCCTGCGTTGGTCGCCGGTGCGCGGGTGCGAAGTCCCGCTGACAGCGATGATCCGCGCTGCGGGTCTCGCGGCCGGCACCGGCCTATCGAGCGTCGGCGTCGAGAATGGCGGGTTCTGGGAGGGAAAGACACGCACAGCCCTGCAGGCTCTCCTTCACGCGGCAGCGCTGGACGGCAGGTCACCCGCCGAGCTGTACCGGTGGACGCTCGACCCGGCTGCGGCGCAGGACGCTGTGGCGATCCTGACGACCAACCCGGGCGCCGCCACCGGCTGGGCGGAGTCCCTCGAGGCGATGATCGACGCCGACCCCCGCACCCGCGACTCCATCTGGCAGGGCGTCTCGCTCGCACTCGCCGCGCTCGCCGATCCACGGGTGCTGGATGCCGTCAGCCCCGACGAGGACGAGCACTTCGATCCCGAAGCCTTCCTCCGCCACAACGGCACGCTCTACCTCCTGGCCACCGGCGCCGGCGCTGGCGCCTCCTCGTCCCTCGTCGCCGCGCTTGTGGAAGACCTCGTGGAGACGACGCGGCGAGTGGCGGCCCGCTCCCCTGGCGCGCGTCTCGACCCGCCGCTTCTCCTCGCGCTCGATGAGATCGGTAACCTCGCACCTCTGCCGTCGCTGCCCGTCCTGATGGCGGAAGGGGGCGGCACCGGGATCACCACGATGCCGGTGCTGCAGTCCCTCGCGCAGGCCCGGCAACGCTGGGGCGACAACGCCGCCACAGCGATCTGGGACGCCAGCATCGCCAAGATCGTGCTCGGCGGAGCATCCGGATCTCGCGACCTCCAAGACATCTCCACCCTCATCGGCGAGCGCGACGAGATCACCGACTCGATCACCGTCGGCGAGCGCGGCCTGCGCTCCAACCAACGATCCACCCGGCGGGTTCCGATCATGCCTCCCGACGTGATCCGCACCATGCCCTACGGCACCGCCCTGCTCATGCTGAGGGCTTCGCCGCCGATCGTCACGCAACTGCGCGAGTGGTCGGCCAGGCCCGACGGTGCACAGTTGCGCGCTGACCGTGCGCATGTGGAAGGGCAGCTGCGGCGGGGATAGCGCACGCACCTATTTGTTGATGGCCGAACCTCGGCCGCCTCGGGAGGAGAATCCGATGACGATCCAGACCCAGCAATCTCTCTCCGGCTTCATCGCCTCGGAACCCCAGCTCGCGTTCAATGCGAAGGGCGAGGCCCGATTCTGGGTTCGCATCGGGCAGGAGCACTTCGAACGCAACGACGACGGCACCTTCACCCAGACCGAAACGACGTATCACGATCTCGTGATGTTCCGCCGGAACGCGGAACGCGCGTACGCCATGTTCAACAAGGGCGACGCCTTCATCGCCGAGGGGTACACCCACACCTCGACACGGCAACGGGACGGGGAAACAGTCGAGGCCGAAGAGTTCGTCGCAAAACGCCTCGGACATGACTCCGCCCGGACGAACTACACCCTGCAGCGCCGCCGCACCGCCCCGCAGCTCGCCCCGTCGGCACCGTCGAACTCAAAGCCGGCCGTGCGGCCCGTCTCGCTCTGAGGTCGACCGATGACTGCCGACGAGCCCCTTCAGTTCCCTGGCTTCCAGTTCGACCCTCCCCCGCAGGACGAACCGGATGCCGAGGCAGAAGGTCTTCCCCCGGTCCCGCGCCCCGTGAACTGGAACCTGCTCACCTCAGACCAGGCGGCATTCGAGTGGGTCGAACTCGACCGATGGGTGAACTGGCTGCGCCGCACCTACGGGCTCGGCCCATCCATCATTCCCCCGCTCTGGCACCGCCACCCAGAGCTCGTCTGGGAACTCTCTGCCCTCCACCTCCACTGGCTCGGCGCCTACCACGAGCAGCAGAACGGCTCCGCCCCACTCGGCTGGCACCAAGACTTCGCCGAAGCACGCGAGCGACTGCACGACTGGGTAGCCGCCTGCGGCTCACGCCTCGACCGCGACCGCGCCACCCGGCAAACCTCATGGCCGGGAGAGGAACCCGCACCCGCAATCGCCGAGGCGCCGATCCACGATCGAGCCGCCGACTTCCGCACCTTCGTCGTCGAGGACGTCGCCCGTCGCCGGGCCATCGAGGACGCGTTCATCGCGGCCGATCGCGACCAACCGGAGTAGCGCCATTCGACGGCCGTTGCTCTGCGCCCTGTGACGGCGGTCCGCCAAGCGACCGCAGCTCGCAAGGCGTACCGCGGACGTTCAATTCGGCGCGCCGCTCATACGGGCGACGCCGGTCCGCGTCGCATCCGTGCCACGCAAGGCCTCGCGTGCGCCGAGCGCATCACTCCCCATCGCTCGCAGACCCACCGGGCGGCGGGCGGTCGTGGGCGGTTCGCTACGCAGCGAACTGAAAGACGCCAACCAACGCGCCGGCGATCATGAACAGCCCAATGACAATGGCGGCGACGCCGACGGCTCCGACCCAGAACGGCGACGACAACCTCGCGACCGCTCTGCTCGACCCACGGCTCAGCCCTTGAAGGTTTCGAACTGTCGACTTGAAGAGCACCCGACGATAGATCACGATTGGGATGCCGGCCGAGACCACCAGCACCCCAAAGATCAGGTTCGGCAGAATCGTCCCCGGGTCGATTGATGGCACACGTTCATTGTGGCCAATCGCTCTCGAGCGCGCTCGGTGGCGGACCGACAAGCGAGCAATACGCGGCGCTGCTGAGCCCAGGCGACCTGGCAGCACAGGCAGCAACTCCGCCCGGTGAGCGCCCAGGGGGCGTCGTCGCATGGCTAGTCAATAATCAAGTATGAAGCGGACGATCGTAGGTCCCGACCCCGAGCCCGACTCGCGGTTAGATCCTTTTCGGATGGGCCTTGCCCGGGTATACGACGAACGCGTTCTTGTCGGGTTTCTGTCCACGCGAGTAGACGTCCGGCGCGAACAGGTTCGACGGCTCCTGGGACGGCCACGCCTCGTGAATCCGGTGGAGTTCATTGAATGGTTCTTCGAGATGGCTGAGGACTGGCCCAAGCGGCATCCTGATGGCTGGGACGACGGTTGGGAACACGACGTCGAGATCAGAAGCGAGCTGCACGAGGGCCAGTTCGTGTACCCCGACGGCGCACCTCTCAAACTCATGTGGGTCGACGTCGTCGAGGCGTCCGTATGGGAGGAGCACTACGCATTTGCCGGCCGCCACGAAAAGGCAGCCTGGGACTGAGTCGTCGCCCTTCCCCTGTGTTCAGGTCAACAGGACCGATGGGCGCACGCAGAGCGGCCGCGATCGAATGCGCTTCTTGCACGCGAGCACCGCGATGGGCGCAGCGCTCGGGAGCGGACCGTGATCTGAGCCGGGATCGATCCATGGTGCGGTTGTACCGGCCACCCCCGCCGCGAGGTTCTGGCTCCCGTGCTTCACCGTGGGATGAGCGGAAGCCTGGCTCCCGCAGTCCGTGCCAGGGCTTGCACACCCCAAGCGATCAGCCCGCAGACGATTCCCGTGACGACCCCGGTGGCAAGTCCGCTGACCACGATCGCGCCACGCATGAGGAGTTCCTCCACCGCGGGCGAGAAGGTGCCCGCCAGGTTCCCGCCCAGCTTCGGTGCCGAGTCGGCGAAGACGACGCCCCAGGAAAGGTTGTGCACGACAGCGAGCGCGACACCATAGAGCCCGCCCGTGACCAAGAGCGAGACCAGCGGACGGTTCGACCACACAACCGCCACAGTCACCCAGACAACGAGCGGGACGATCGCCAGCAGGGAGTTCGCGATGCTCCCTGGGGCGGCGAGGCCTAGATCGTGCGCCACGATCCGCGGAACAGCGAGACATGCGAGGCCGATGATTGCAAGAAGTGGAAGCCCCAGTCCCCTCCGTGATGCGGGCGTGGAAGGTCGAGCAGGGGGCCGTTCAGAAGACGACGGGGATGGAGAAGTCATCCCTCGAAGCTACGAACTGGCCACCTGAGTCGGAACGGGGACCCCCGCCGAGCTTTCTGGGGGAAACCCCGAACCCATTTGCGGCTGACTCGATCACAGCCCTCGCAAGCACCGATCAGCGACCGACTTCCGGTTGGTCTAGCTGCGTCGGTGGGTGAGGTGAACGGTGACTTCGTCGCCTTCGTTCTTGTCGATCGCGCGGCGGATCGCGGCGGAGATGGGGAGTCTGTGGGTTCCGTCACCCAGGGCCATGAACGCTCCGTCAAACGGGTGACCGTCGGCGGTTCCCGACACCTTGACGAGTCCACGGGTGCCGAAGATCATGGCCGAGTCTGGCAACTGCACGCATATCCACGTGTCGCCTTCCCGCACTCGACCAAGAGTGGCGGTGAAGGTGATGTCGAGCGGCCCGATGTTGCTAGGCAACGTCGCCCCCTTCGCGAAACTGGCCCAAGGTTACCCGCCGCACTCGCTGGACCACCGCAGTGCGGGCATGTCGACCAAGCCGTGCCCTTCGCCACGAAGTCCGCTGATGAAACTTTGTCTCGAGTCGCGGGTAGGCTCCCGATCATGACCGCCCGAATCACGGAGGACGAGTGGACTCCCCTGCCCGGAGCGCTGCCCGGGCAGATCAGCGATGACATCGTTTACGTCATCCCCACGCGGACGCCCGTGAGCAACGATGACGAAGCCGACAAAGTGCCTCGGTACACCGACCAGATGCGGTACTTCCCGAGGGAGGCCCGGAACTCGGAGCCACGGCTGCCCGTTGAGTTCTCCATCCCCAGTGGCTCGCGAAAGTTCATCTCCGAGTACAGCATCGACCCGGACGTCTGGGCGCTCGGACTTGCGGTGCTGACCATGAGCAACGACTGGCTCATCTTCGTCACACAGGCGTTCATAGACATGCGCGGTCGAGCCCAGGGCTGGGCGCCCGAACAAGCGCAGCAACTGCCGCTCAAGATCTCAATCGTGGAGACGAAATCTTCACGAACCGTGGAGATCGAAGGCAAAGGCAGTGAAGTGATTGAGGCCATTCGCGAACTCAACGTGAAGGGCAAGAGCAAGGGCAAGGGCAAGGGGTGAGCCTCGGAGGCGGCCGCGGTCACGGGGTTGGCTTGATGCTCATGACGTGGGGGCCCGTCCCCCCGTCTGGTGGTCCGTATCGAGACGGGTACCTCGACGCCAATGGTCGGCGCGCGCTGGCTGATGCGGACGAGCACTATGCGATCGCCCTAGACCTGCTCCGTGATCTCGCATCGTTGATGCCCATCGTCCACTCACCGTTGACAGAGCCCGACAGGCAGTTGCGCATCGCGATCCAAAAGGAAAAGGCGAAGGAGTGGGCCTCCTTCAATGCGACAGTGCCAGACGAGATCATCGCGACCGTGACCCCCCACCTCCTGCGGTCCGAAACTTCCGCGGTCGCGGCACTCAACTTCCTCGAGGATCACGAACTAGCACACGCCGCACACGCCGCGATTCATCGCGCGGCGTTCGCGCGTAGCGGCTTTGGGGGCTGTGCCGTCTATGCAAAGGCGGGTGAAGTGTGGACGCGGTGTTCGATGCGCATTCACCACATCCGGGTGGGCGCGTCGGTCGGAATCGAGAGCGATTTCGAGTGCTCGATCTGCGGGCTACCCGTCGAAGATTGCGACGAGCACATTTCGGGACAGCAGTACGCGAAGGTCGCGGCCACGACCGAGAGCGGCGAGTGCAACATCTGTGATGCAAGCAGGTGTGATCACGTCGTGGGCGAGTCGTATGAAACGATGGCCTTTGGGAACGCACGAAACATCAAGATGGGCGAGGCGTCGATAGTTGATAGGCCTCAGTACCCTATGGCGCGCATTCATGAACTCGAACTGGACCTTGGTGACCTTAGCGTTCAACCAGAATTGCTGGCCAAGATCGAGCGGGGCGAGATCCACTGCCAAGAATGCCTAGCACCGTGTGAAGGCTTCATGGACTTCCGTCAGTGGAGTGACCGGGAAAGCGCGACCTGACCTGCCAGCGCACCAGAGACGGCGAAGGAATCCAAGTTCACGGTCGACCTTGCATGGGGCACAGCGATCGTTGTCGATAAGGCGAGGAGAGAGTTCGCGCGAGCCGCGGAGCCGGCGCTCTTAGGGCATAGTTCGGAGGATGGGTGAGAACTTGACTCTCTCATTCAACGCCAGATCGTAGCTGGCTGGGTTTCCGCTTCGGGGAGTCAGGCCGTCGCTGCACTGCAGTCCGCCCGTTATTCGTCGAACATGGTATGCGGTTCGACCCGAACCTCGAGGAGCATCTTGCCCGACAAGCTTGAGCTACGAGTCTTCCTCGCTTCCCCTGCCGGGCTAAGCATCGAAAGAGATCTAGTAGAGGACGTGGCGTCTACTCTCAACGCATCGATCTCCGACCATCTCGACGCCAACATTAGTGTTCGGCGGTATGAGCAACTCACGGCTCAGCCTGGGCGACCCCAGGACAAGATCAACGAATGGGTAGACAGTTGCGACGTACTCATCGCGATTGTCCATCGAAGGTGGGGGTCACCTGCTGGAAGCGAGTATGAGACTGGCTTTCAAGAAGAGTTTGAGCGCGCGTTCGACCGCTATCGCAGAACGGGATCACCGTTTGTCGCGCTTTACTTCAAGGCCGTCGATGCTCCGAGCCTGCAAGACCCGGGGCCGCAACTCGCGAGGGTGATGGACTTTCGCGGGGAAATCGAAAAGAATCACCGCGTTCTGTATCAAACCTTCGACTCCCCCGAGCAATTCAAGTCCCTGATTCTCCACCTACTGGTCGAGCAGCTCCACACACGTCGCAAAGCGATTGATACATCGCGCGGGCACACACCCGGCCGATCAAGTGCGCAAGTCGAGATCGAGGTCGGCCAAGACACCACCGCTCCATCTGCTCCCCTTGTATCAACGCTGAAAGCGTTCGCCAGCCTGGCTTCCGGCGACGACCCAGCGGTCGATGCAGACGCTGATCGCCTGCTCTTGTTCGCACTGAGCGCGTCGCGAGATAACGAACATATTCCTGTACACCTCGCTAATCGACTCGCCTCGGGCCCCGAGATCGAGGACCTCCGCACGATCGAGTGGCGGTCGTGGATACGGTCGTATCTTGCTGATGTCGGACGCTCGGCTGACCATGCGGGCAGGGTGTTTCCACTTGGAGAAATTGCACGCCGCCCCGCCGCCGCCGAGCAGATAGCGAGTCGTGCGGCCGAGCTCCATGCTGACGACGATAGAGACGTTCGGGTGGGGGCGGCGCGAGTCAGCCTTGCGCTAAACACGCGATCCGATCTCCTTTGGAGCAGGAAGCTCGACGATAGGAGCGGCGTCATCGCCCGTTGGTCGCGACTCGCCCTCGACGACGTGCGCCTGGCCGTCGACCTTTGGTGCGGACAATCGAAGACAAGTGACGGGTACTTACTCCGGGCACTCAGCAAAGGAGACAGCGATATCGCCGCCAGAGTTGCGGCATCTATTCTGGCGGCAGCAGCGCCTGACGGCACCACTGATGAGCTCCTCCTGCTCAACCGCGACTTGATCGTCAGTCAGCACCTGCGCGCCTACCTTGACGCCGATGTCGCCGATAAGGCCTCGAGCGAAACACTCGGCACGATGGCAACGAACCGCTACGCATCCGATGTCGTCAGGGAAGTCGCCTTCCAAGAGCTCGCGACCCGCAGGGACCTCCCCCAGTCGCTGGTGGAGGTGCTCATCGACGACACGGAGGAGTCCTCTACTTCGACGCCGCCGGCACTAGCGGAGCTTGAGCTAGCAGTGTTACGAAACGTGGCGGATCCACTGCTGGCAGCTGCCATCGATGCCGTCGTCGCGAAGCGAAAGCGGTCTGTCCTCTACATTCCGGGGCGATGGCGGCTCGCGCGCGTGACGCTGTCCGACTCGGTCCGCCCCGCCTTCGAGCGGCTACTCCGGCTAGCTGCGGTCCCCGAGGAGGCCATTCCGTTTGCGGCCCACGCGGGCAACGCGAAGTACCTTTCGGATGCAATGACTTGGTTGGCCGACGACAGCGCGGTTCTGAGCCACTATGCCGATCAGTTGCGCTCTTCCGGAACTGCGGAGCGAGTCATCTCTGTGCTGATCGAGTCAATCCAGTTCAACGCCGCGCAGTACCTCCTGACCCTCGGAGCGTCGGTCGTGGACCAGACCGTTCAGGATGCCGTTCAGCAACTGGCTGCGTCGGCGACAATCGGTAGGGACGCCTGGGCCCGACTAGTAGACGAGATGTGCCCTAGCCCAGAGACGCGGATCCTCGCAGTCGGGCCTTACGAGTCGGACAGGCGGAAGTACCTTGTCTCCCGCACACGGACTCGAGAGTTGAAGAAGTTGCTGGTTCAAGAGTCGGAGAGTGTCGTAGATGCCGCGATTGTCGAACTGCGCCGCCGAGAAGCAACTCCGGCCAGGGCCGTACTCCTTCGACTTCTTCGTAGTGGCACGGACTCAACACGGCTCACCGCGGCGCGTTTGCTATACGAGAACGCGGACGCGTCTCAACTGATTGCCGCTCGCGAGAAGTATGTCTCAGACAGGTACTTCTACAACGTCGTTGCCTTTCTCGATGCTCGGCTGATTGGTCTCTCCGACAATGGTTAGATCGGATCACGCCTGACTGTTCTCGAGGCTCACGAATGTACTGGTGAGGATCGGCTACCGCAGGCGAACAGATCCTCGGCCGAGTGCTTCAGATTCAGTTTCCCCGGGAGCGCCTGCGGGACCGCGCTGCCGATCCGACGTGCTCACGGTGCGCATTCGACAATCCTGACGCGCACTCCTCGATCCCCTCCCGGGAACTGTCCGAATAGCGATCGTCGCGTGGCAATCGTGGCCACTCCCAGACCTTGTATCGTTCGTTGGCCCGCTATCTTGGCTCCGTGACTGGTACCGACGAAGAACCCGCCGACGAGCATTCGGAGGTCGAGCGACGAATCGACCCGACCCGCGCCGCTGCCAACTTCGTGTTCGAGCAGGACCCGGCGGTGCTCGAGTCCTTCCGCAAGATAGTCGAGTCGTCGACAGTCGCCCCGTCGTCGGAGAGTTGGGAACGCCTGAGGACCCTTCTTGGCGAAGCGACAGCGAACATCATCCCGCTGCAGAGGTCCGAAGCGATCGACCGGCTGTGGCGACACATCGCGGCGGCGTCGACGCCTGTGGATACAAACGCCCTCGGCGTGACAATCAACTCATTGCTGAAGGCGCAGTCACGCCCTTCCCTCTACCGAGAACTGCCGGCGAAGCCCGCACCTGCACGGTCATCGAGAACGGTTGAGCAGTTCTTCGAAGTCCACGAGGTCCTAATCGACGGTGTCCAGCCCCTACTCAAAGAACTTGCGCGGGCACAAACGAAGCATGCACGACTTCGACCCGTCTGGCGCGGGCAGCAAGATGCCTCCTGGGCCGTGCGAAGTTCGCTTTCACGACAGATCGGAGCGGCCGGCCAGACGAGCGAGGACGAATTGATCGCGAAGGAAGTTAGGGCGTTCGCCACGGCGGAGCGATGGGGCTTCCCACCGTCGCGAGCTCTGCGATTCCTTGCCGATCTGCAGCACAGTGGAGCTCCAACTCGCTTGATAGATGCTTCGGTCGATCCGGAGATCGCAGTCTGGTTCGCTGTCGAGGCACACCCAGAACACGACCAGCAACCCGCACGAGTTGTGGGGTGGGGTCGTGTACCCGCTCCCCGACAACGTAGTGCGCCGGCTGAGCCGAACGATCCGCGCGACGAAGGGCCATTGCCGTTCTGGCATGCATGGAACGAGAAGCAAGAGCGAGTACGAGTCGAATGGGGAACAGGCACCCGCACATGGTCATGGTTTCCGAACCCGTTCAACGACCGGATGCGGGCGCAGCGCGCTGGTTTCCTGTTCGATGCTGGCCCCATCATTTCGGATCCAATTCTCGCAATCTTTAGTGAGGCGATGGGCGCGGACTGGCGAGTCGATGAGATCACACGGGCAACCTCCGTCATCGGCGTGCCGTCGAGGCATGACGTCGTCGCCAAAGCCAACGATGCCAACATCGTGCCGCTGTTTAGCTTCAGGATCACGGCCGAGGCCAAGCCCGCGATTCGTGAGTACCTCGCACAAAAATTGATGACTGAGCACAGCGTGTACCCGGACTTTGCCGGCCTCGTCGCACATCTCCGCCGCCACTGAGTCGGCGCTACTCGTCCGATGGTTGCTCGCGTTCAGAATCGCCACGGACCGACTGTTAGTTCACGCACTCGGTGGCCGAGATCATCCCGCTGGTCCCGCATTCGCGCATCGCCCGTACGGGGATCCGATAGAGGCGCGTGCGGGCTTGTCCTCCCACAGATTGCCTGGATGGATTCAGGTCGGGCGGTGATCGTGCGGTCTAATGAACCTTGCGATGTTGGGGACGATCCAGGCGGCGAGGAGCGCGAGCGCGGCGCCTGCGAGGGTGAGGAGGACGCGTTCGAGGAACCAGTGTGCGGCCGTTTCGGTCTCGTTCCCGATGAGCATCGATAGCACCAGGGTGGTGGAGAAGAACGGCATCACGTACCACCGGCTACCGGCGGTGGCCGAGGCGCCGGCCAGGACCAGCAGGGCGACGCCCGCGAGTACCGGGTCAGGCGGGTTGAGCGCGGCGATCGCGCATGCGATGATCGCGCCGAGGAGCACCGAGACGACGCGGCCGATGCTCCGGGTATCGAGCAGGTCGCGGTCGGGCCGGCTGATGAGCATCGCGGCGGCGGATGCCCAGCCGGGGTGGTCGACGCCGAGCGCGAATCCCAGGGCCGCGCCGGCGGCACCTGCCAGACCGATCTGGATGCCGTACACCAGCATCGCGCGACGGTCGGCAGCCTGCTTCGCCGGCCGCGGCGGAGCAGGGGCGTCCCGCCAGATGAGCGAGACGAGCCACGCGTACACGGAGCCCACGAGCATCAGCACGCCCGCGGCCAGGGCCGCGCTGGGGGTCTCGGACAGGCCGACGCCGATGAGCGGAACCCCGAGCATGAGCGCCAGCGGCGCGAAGCGTCGACGCGGGTTGACCATAAGTACCGCGACGACCACGCACAGTGCGAAGACCGTGAGCACCGCGATCATGGGGAACGGTGCGACCAGCGAGCCGATGATCATGCTCACCCCGGCCAGCGCCCCCACGATGACCACAAGGAACCGCTGCCGGCGGGGCCGGCGCAACCCGAGCGCCGCTGCGGGCAGCACACCGACCGCGAGGGGGAGCCCGATCGCCGGGTCGAACACGCATGCGACGACGGCGGGGATGGCGAGGACCGCGCCATGCGCGGCGTTGAGCCACGACCACGACACCGGCGGGCGCGATGGCTTCGAGCGCTGTGCCGAGCCGGTCATGTCGCCGGGGCCGACGCCGATCGGTTCGTTCCGCGGAGGAAGCCTGCGGCGATGGCGCCCGCGACGAGGACGGCGGGCAGTAGCCAGAGGGTTCGCTGGTAGTCCTGCAGCGTCGGGTCGGAGGGCATGAAGCTGGACGGGATGGAGGTGAGCATGCCTCCGATGAGGAAGCAGAACCCGTTGACGATCGCGGATGCGCTGCCGATCAGCGCTCCGTCGATCGATTCTCCGGCGACGGTGAATCCCAGCATCTGTACGCCCGAGAACAGGCCGACGGCGAACATGAGTACGGCGGCAACGCCGTTGCTCTCCACCGGGAGATAGATGACGGCGGCGATCGCGAGCGTCTGCAGGGCTAGCCAGGTGATCGCCGGTCGGCGGCGGCTGCCTACGCGATCCGACCGGATGTTGACGAGCGGTGCGCCGGCCGCCAACCCCAGCCACGCGAGCGCTGTGAGGATCGTCGCGAACTCCGTGCTCGCGCCGCGGGCCTCCATGATCCGCGGGCCCCACAGCGTGCCGAGCGCGAGCATGGTGCCGAACGCGGCGCCGGCGAAGAGCGCCGAGAGCACGACGTTGAGGTTCGCGAAGCAGCGGCCGAGGTCGCGGAGGATCTCGGCGAATACGTTCGGGCGGTCGCGTGGCGCCGACGGCGCCGGGTGGACGGGGTCGCGGACGATGAGGAAGAACAGCACGGCGAGGATGACGCCGAACGTTCCGAATGCGACGAGCAGCTGCTGCCAGCTCAGGGACTGCAGGACGAGCAGGATGACCGGCTGTCCGACGGCCGAGCCGAGGCTGGCCGCTGCCTGCACGAGTCCGAACATGAGGCCGTAGCGGGCGGCGGGGAACCATTTGCCGCCGATGTACCCGGCGCCGACGAAGCCGAACGCAGCGCCGAGGGCGAGCACCGCCTGAGCAATCGCGAGGGTGGTGAAGTCTGTGGTTCCCGCGTAGAGGAACGCGCCGACGGCGACGAGGATGACGGCGATGCCGAGCAGGGGGCGGCTGCCGAAGCGGTCGAGCAGCGATCCGGAGAAGAACTGCACGAACGCGAACACCCAGGTGTAGACGGATGCCGCTAACCCGATCTGCGCGAGGGTGAGGTCGGCCGAGTCCTGGATCTCAGGTGAGACGACCGCGTACCCGGTCTGGATCGCGAACAACCACACGACGAAGGTGGTCGCCAGTACCCAGATCAGCCACGCCTCGGGGCCGCCGATTCTGCTCTTGGGTTGCGCGGTCGTCGCAACACCCGGTTCGGTCACGATGCCCCGATCGATCCGCCGCGCACTCCGGTCATGCGGAGGCCGCTGCGGTCTTCTTCTCGGGGAGGACCAGTGCAGCCACCGCACCGACCACGACGACGACGGGGATCAGCCACAGTGCGGCCTGGAAGTCGGACAGGTCTGCGTCGTCGGGCAGCAGCTGCGAGGGGATGGATTGCAGCAGGCCGCCGATGATGAAGCAGATGCCGTTGACGATCGCCGAGGCGCTGCCGACGAGACTGCCCGGGACGACTTCGCCGGCGATCGTGAATCCCAGCATGTGGCCGCCGGCGAAGAACCCGATCGCGAACATTAGCGTCAGTGCGGCGCCCTGACCTTCGGTGGGAAGGTAGATCACCAGCGCGATCGCCAGGGCCTGGAAGATCAGCGAGTAGAACGCGGGCCACTTGCGGCTGCCCCATCGGTTGGAGACCAGGTTCGCCAACGGCGCCCCGACGGCAAGGCCCAGCCAGGCGAGGGCGGTGAGCACGGTCGCGAAGTCAGTGTCGGCTCCGCGAGCTTCCATGACCCGGGGTCCCCAGAGGGTGCCGACGGCGAGCATGGCGCCGAAGGATGCACCGGCGAGGATCGAGGCGAGCACCACCCGGATGTTGGCGAACGTCTTGCCCAGGTCGCGCAGGATGTTGCCGAAGACGTTGCCCCGCGGCTTCTCGACCACGACGCCGGGCGCCGGGGCAGGGTTTCGGACGAACGCGAAGAACAGGATCGTCAGCAGCACACCGAACACGCCGAACGCGACGAGCAGCTGCTGCCAGCTCATGTTGTCGAGGGTGGCGAGGATAAGCGGCTGACCCACCGCAGAGCCGAGCGAGGCAAAGGTCTGCACGAGGCCGAACATGAGCCCGTACTTGGCCGCGCCGAACCAGTTGCCGCCGAGATAGCCCGCGCCGACGAACCCGAACGAGGACCCGATGGCGAGCACGGCCTGTGCGGTCGCGAGGGTGCCGAAGTTGGTGGTCCCGGCGTAGAGGAAGGCGCCGGCGGCGACGAACGCGACAGCGATCGCCATGAGCGGGCGCGGCCCGAACCTGTCGAGCAGTGCGCCGGAGAAGAACTGCACCAGCGCGAACACCCACGTGTAGATGGATGCTGCGAGCCCGATCTGGCCGATGGTCAGGCCCGCGTCCTGCTGGATGTCGGGCGAGACCACCGCGTACCCGGTCTGGATCGCGAACAGCCACACCACGAACGTGGTCGCCAGCACCCAGATCAGCCAGGCTTCGGGTCCGCCGAGGCGGCGGTGGTCGCCGTGGAACCAACCCTTGGATGCGGCGTGATAGGCGGCGTGACCGCTCGAGGTCGTCACGGTCTCACTCATGCAGAAGCCTCCGAGTTCAGTGGCCGTCGCGGGAGTACGCGACGTTGCCGGCGATGTAGGTGGTGTGGATGACGCGGTCGTCGCCCATGGTCGCGAGCACGAACAGCTGCTCCTCGAGAGTCTCGACCTGGGCGCTGCGGAACTCGAGCAGCGGGGTGGCCTTCGTGTCGAGGACGACGAGATCCGCCTCCTTGCCGACCTCGATCGACCCGATCTTGTCCTCCAGCCCCATCGCCTCGGCGCTGCCGAGCGTGGCGAGGTAGAGCATCTTCACCGCGTCGAGCGGGTACTGGACAAGTTGGGCCACCTTGTACGCCTCGTTCATGGTCGACAACAGAGAGAAGCTCGTGCCCGCGCCGATGTCCGTGCCGAGCCCCACCTTCATCGGGTGCGTGTGGTTCTTCGCCTGGTGCACGTGGAACAGTCCGCTGCCCAGGAACAGGTTCGAGGTCGGGCAGTGCGAGATCGCCGAGCCCGTCTCGTGCACCCGCAGACGCTCATGCGCGGTCAGATGTACGCCATGCGCGAGCACTGCCCCTGGCTGCAGCAGCCCCGCGCGGTCATACACGTCGAGGTAGCCGTTCGCGTCGGGGAACAGAGACTTCACCCAGGCGATCTCGCCGAGGTTCTCGCTGACGTGCGTGTGCATCAGCGTGCCCGGGTACTCCCGCAGCAGCGTCGCAGCAGCCTCGAGCTGGTCCTGCGTGCTGGTGGGCGCGAACCGCGGCGTGACCGCATAGTGGTTGCGGCCCTTGCCGTGCCACTTCTCGATCAGCGCCTTCGAATCGTCGTACCCCGACTGCGTGGTGTCGAGCAGGTGCTCGGGGGCGTTGCGGTTCATCAGCACCTTGCCGCCCGCCATCCGCATGTTGCGGCGGGACGCCTCCTCGAAGAACGCGTCCACCGAGTCCGGGTACACCGCGCAGAACGTCAGGGCCGTAGTGGTCCCGTTCGCGAGCAGCTGGTCGAAGAACACCTTCGCGACCGCATCCGCATACGCCTTGTCGGCGAACTTCTGCTCCGCGACGAACGTGTACGTGTTGAGCCAGTCGATCAGCTGTGCCCCGAACGCCGCGATAATCCCCGTCTGCACATAGTGGACGTGCGTGTCGATGAACCCCGCCGTGATGATCCCATCCGGGTGGTGATCGACATGTGTGTCCGGCTGCAGCTTATCTTTCATCTCGGCGTACTCACCGACCGCCGTGATCACGCCACCCTCGATGATAATCAGCCCATCGTTGTACTCGACCAGGGCGTCGGAGAAGAGGAATGGATCGGCCTTGACGGTGACGATGTGTCCACGGATCGCGTGATCTCCGGCGGCCGAATCTGGCGAATAGTAGTGCGGCATCGGTCCTCGTCCTTTGTGGCTCCAGGCGTCGAATTCGGAGGCCGGAGCGGCACTGTCCCTTTGATCGCGACGATATAGACGTTCCGTCTCATGGTCAACGATCGCGTCGGGCACGCCCCCTAAACGTGTGGTTTCGAGCGCTGCCCGAGCGAGGACCTGGGTGACTGACGGTCGGGAGGGCTCTCGCCTTTGGCACTATCGGACGCCGCTTGCGCGCTGGCCGTCCCGCTACCGGCCGCTGCGCGCTAAGGGATCCGACCGAACGACGCCTGGGACCTCCGGCACGCCCGCGAATCCAGCGAATGCGTTTTCCGCCATGCGATAGCGTGAGCGGACCAGCACCCCTCCCGCCTGTTGCTCGCCCCACACAAGGAGACCGATGTCTGTCCGCACCACCCCCTTCGTTCAAGATGCCGCGACCGGCAAGCGGGTGACGCCGTGGTGGCTCGCCTACATCCTCGTCTTCCTCGTCCTCATCCTCGGCGTCCAGGCCGGCGTGCTGGCGGTGTTCTCGCAGACATGGCCCGTCGAGCGCGGCACGCCCGAAGCGCAACTGCAAGAGATGATCGGCTTCGCCGCCGCGGGCCTCGTGCTCGTGCTGTGGGTGGTGTTGTTCGAACGCCGCAAAGTCCGCACCCTCGGATTCCGCCGCCCCGGACGAGGCCTCGTCAGTCTCCTCGTCGGCTTCGTCGTCGGGTTCGCGCTGCTGTCCATCCCCACGATGTTCCTATGGGTGACCGGCGCGTATGTGCAGGTGGATCCGCCCGCGGAGTCCACGAGCGGCGCCGCCGCGGCCGGGCTGCTCGTGCTGCTGGCGCTGACGTTCGTGGTGCAGGGCGGGGTGGAGGAGCTCCTCACCCGTGGGTTCCTGCTTCAGAACGGGGGACTGAAGTTCCCCGGGTGGCTCGCGGTACTGCTGCCCGCACTGCTGTTCACGCTCATCCACGGCGTGCTGCTGAAGCCGCTGCCATTCGCGATGATCTTCCTGTTCGCGTTGATGGCGTCCTTCCTCGTGCTGCGCACCGGCGCGCTGTGGCTGGTGATCGGCATCCACGCCGGCTGGAACTTCACCATGGGCAACATCTACGGCGTCCCCGTCTCCGGCCTGCCGCCGCTGACGACCTCGGCGGTCTTCCTCGAGCACGCCGCCGGTGCACCGGACTGGCTCACCGGCGGCGAGTTCGGCACCGAGGCCAGCCTTCCCGCGGTCATCGTGCTGGTCATCGCGGCAGCGGTCGCGTTCGTCGTCTACCGCCGGTGGGACGCGCGACGCTCCGCCGAGGTGCCCGCGATCCCTGTGGCGGACGTCGCGTGAGCGGCCAGGTTCGGACCGTCGACGGGAAGGGCTGACGCATGGACCTCGTGGTCATGGGAGTGGCGGTCGCGTTCGGGATCTTCGCGATCGTGTGGCTGCTCCGCAACGATCGCCCCGTGTGGCGGAGCCTCGGGTTCACCGTGAACCGGTGGACCTTGCTGGACATCGTCATCGGCCTGGCGATCCCCCTCGTGGTGATCGGACTCGTCTTCCTCGTCGAATGGGGGCTCGGAGCGATCCGGGTCGCCGCCGGCGCGAGCGACTGGTCGGGACTGGGCGGCGCGCTCGGCGAGATCGTCTTCTACGCGGTGTTCGAAGAGGTGCTGTTCCGGGTGCTGATGCTCACCGCGCTGGTGATCCTGCTGCGGCGCCTCGCCGCGGGCCGATGGATCGCGGTCGCGATCGTCGCGCTGATCTTCGGCGCCGTGCACCTCACGAACGAGAACGCGACGCTCATCGGCGCGTTCGGCACCGCCCTCGGCGGACTCATCTACGGCATCGCGTTCCTCGGCACCCGCGCCATCTGGCTGCCGCTGTTCCTGCACATCTCGTGGAACCTCAGCCAAGCATTGTGGGGCTTCCCGGTCAGCGGCAGCACTCGCTGGCCGGGGTGGGTGGCCTCCACCTCCGTCGACGGCGCCGAACTGCTCAACGGCGGCGCGTATGGCCCCGAGGCGGGCTTGCCGGGGATGCTGGCCCGGGTCGCCATCATCGCTCTCGTCTTCGTCTACCTGAAGCTCACCTGGCCGGGCGGCAGCATCCGCACCCTCACCTTCGCCCCCGACCCCGTCAAGCGCCGCGTTACCGCGGCAGCCGCCTGACCCCGCCGAAGGGACTCCCTGATGTCGATTCGCGACACCCCGTTCGTCCAGGACGCCGCCACCGGCAAGCGGGTCACCCGCTGGTGGATCGCCTACCCGCTCGTGTTCGTGGTGCTCGTGTTCATTGTGCAGTTCGGCACGATGGGCGTGTTCGCGCTGATCTTCCCCACGCAGGAAGGCTCACCCGAGGCGCAGTGGCTGGAAATGGTGGCGAACCTGATCCCCGCCGCGCTCATGATCCTGTGGGTAGTGCTCTACGAGCGCCGACACATCAAGACCATGGGGTTCCGCCGCCCCGGACGCGGTCTGCTGCTGCTCCTGCTCGGCCTCCCGATCGGCGCCGCGATCATCTCGATCCCCATCCTGTTCCTCTGGGCGACCGGCTCGTACCAACTCACCGCCGCACCCGCGAACGCCACCACCGGCTGGGTGGCCGTCGGACTGGTGCTCGCCCTGGCACTCACCCACGTGGTGCAGGGCGGCAACGAGGAGATCCTGATCCGCAGCTTCCTGCTGCAGAACTCCGGCCTGCAGATGCCGGGCTGGCTCGCGATCCTCCTTCCGGCCCTGCTGTTCACCCTGATGCACGGCGTCCTCAGCCGACCGATCGGGTTCACCACGATCATGATGTACGCGATCTTCGCCGCGTTCATCGTGCTCTGGCAGAACTCGCTCTGGCTGATCATCGGCATCCACGGCGGCTGGAACTGGGCCGAAGGCAACATCTGGGGTGTCCAGGTCGACGGCATCAACGTCCGCACCGCCGGACTCATCTACCTCGAACCCACCCCCGGCGCCGCCGACTGGCTCACCGGCGGATCATTCGGCCCCGAAGGCGGAGTACCCGGGGCGATCCTCCTGACGATCCTCGCCGGGCTCGCGTTCCTGCTCTACCGCCGCAGCCAGGCGCGCACGCAGGCGACAGCCGCGGCAGCCGTGACAGCACCGCAGATCTGACGAAGACGGATGCCGCGGCCCGGGCGGCTCCGTCGGGTCAGCTGTTGTTCGACGACGACTTGTCGGGCAGGTACGGCTCGATCGCGGCGGCCAGCTTGGCGGGCGTCATCGACTGCAGCCAGACGTGTCCGGGACCGTGCAGCTGGGCGAGGAACATCGAGTCGCCGAACAACTTGTTCTTGATGCCCTTGATGCTCGCGAACTCCAGCTGCATGTTCGCGCGGAACAGCGCGAGATGGCCGGGGTGGATCAGCAGCGACTGACCCGCCTGCAGCTCGTATTCGACGATCTCGCCGGCCAGTTGCACCCACGCCGTCCCGTTGCCGGCGAGCTTCTGGAACACCACCCCGGCGCCGCCGAAGATGCCCGCGCCCAGCTTCTTCTGCAGGCCGACCGACACCTCGACATCCGGGGTGCTCGCCATGTACGACCCCGACTGCACCATGTACTCGTCCGCCGCATCGATCGCCAGCTCCCGGATCGTGCCGGGCAGCTGCGCCGCGAACGCCACAAAGCCACCGGCCGACGACGCGGTGTACTGCGTCAGGAACAGCTGCCCACCGCCGACCATCCGCTTCAGGCCGCTCATGAAGCCGCCCTGGCCCCCAGACCCGAATCCCGTCGACGTCTCGATGTCGAACCCGGGCGTCAGCCATGACACATCACCTCCTTCGGCGATGATCCGCTCACCTGCTGCCAGCGTGAGTTCGAGCACGGGCATCGTCGTACCGGCGATCTTCGTCTCCATACCGTCAACGTAACCGCAGTCAGGTGTCACCACTCGGCGGACGCGCGATAGAGCCCCGCCCACCGGCCGAGCGGTTTGCAGCGGGTGCTCCTGTCGCTGACCTTCGGCTCGCGCGCTCGAGCACAGAATCAAGATAGATGCACGGTGGAGGCTCCGCTCACGTGCGCTGCCCGTTTAGGGATCGCCGGAGTCGAAGACGACGATGCCTGTGCTGCACTCTAGAGAGGGTCGTCGACGGGAACTACCTCGACGTCCCAGTATGCGACGAAGCGTGGCTGTCGCCGTCTCCTGGATTGCGCGGTGAAACGGTCGGCGTGCTCGTGGTCAAGATCGGGAACGGGCCAGGCCGCAACGGCGTCGGGGCTCGCATCCTGGTACTCGGCGGTCATTCGCTCGGCAAGCGGTTTGATCATCTCAGATACAAGGCCGCTCATCCGGTCGACGGCTTCGGCGATGCGACGCGCCGTGGTCTGTGGCAGATTGTGGCGGATGGTGATCGGGATCACCTTCCTGACGGTGCCCTCTGGCGTGAGCGTGGCCAGGGGCAGCGACATCGACAGTTCCGACTGTGAGTGCGCGATCGTCGTGTTCCGGTAGCCGCGAATCAAGTCGTGCGTGTCGACCAGATCGTCCGGGATGGGAATGTGCGCGAGCAGGCCGGAGCGGACGTTGGAGTGCGCGAACGCGCGCATGTAGGCGATCACCGCGTAGCTTGTCAGCGGCTGCCAGAGGGGCGAGTCGTGGCCGGCTTCCAGTGCCTGGTCGATCGCGTCGCCCGCCTCGGATAGGTCGTCCGAGTAGGAACTCAGTTCGGCGAGCAGCCGTGAGTCGGGAGTTTCGGGAAGCATCGCGACGGTCGAGCTCAGCGGCATGAGTCCATCATCCGGCCCATCCACCCAGGAGCGCTGTGTATGTGTTGATGGCGACAGTCGCTGCCAGCGCAGCGCCGGCGAGCAGCACCGCCGTTCCCCACAGCATCCGTACGCGCCGTGCCGCACCCACTTCGTGACGAAGAGCGGCGAACGCCGGGAGATCCACGTCTGCTGGCGTGCCGGACATCGTTGCCAGTGTCTCCGGGCGTGTCAGCATGTCAGCGACGCGGTCGCGCCGGCCGGGGTCTAGCGTCGCAGCTCGGCGAGTGAGCCAGCGGACGAGTTCCGTGTCGCGGAGCACAATCACATCTGCGGGACGCTCCCGAAACGTAACGCTGCGGGCGCCGACGAGCACGATCGCCGGATGGACAGCGATCGGCTCACCCGCCATCGCCGTCAGCTTCTTCGCGACCCGTTGCGCCTCGTAGCGGGAGTTGCGCAGATGGTCGGTCTTCTGTCCGTTGACAAGTAGCCGCGTACTTCCGACCCAGATACGGGCGTCCTCGTGGAACTTCGTGTTGATCGTGAAGATCCCGGCAGGACCAACAACGGCGTGGTCTATGTCACTCCCCCGCTCACCGATGGGTACGGAATGCAGGACTCTCCAGTCGGGACCGAGCCTCGCCAACCGTTCGGCGACTTGCAGCTCGCCGAGGGCACCGAGATACCACGGCTTGGAATCTTCCGTCAGAGGTGATCGACCGAAGACGCGGGCGACTCGCGACCGGCGCGATACACCAGCTTGGGCACTCAGGCATGCGGCGATTACTGCCGCAGCTGGGATCGTTCCGATGCCGCCAGCCGATTCGGTCGCCGTCATCGGCGGCGACGCCGGCGGGTGGGGGTGAGCTGTAGCCACAGCGCGCCAACGATGATCCCCGCGAAGAGAATCACCGTCCACGGGTTTGCCGTAATCCCCGACCACAGCATCCCGAGCCCGGCGGCGATGCCGTCGCCAACGACTTCCCCATAGTCGATCATTCGCTCAGCCTAGGGGTAAGCGGCGCCACTGCCCGCGAAACGGTCTGCAGAGCCCGACTCCGATAAGAATCAATCAGAGCGAGATGTCCGGCCCGCGCTTGGCCCGGTCCGTCGTGAGCCAGCGGAAGACCGTCAATGACGACGTCGGAGACGCGACGCTTGCACGGAGGTAACCGCGACTCGCGAACTCCAGCGCGTGACGACGCGGCTCGGTGTAGACGTCGAGGGGCAGCATCCCTCCCCGGAAACGAGCGCGGGACACCTCGGCGACCCGCGCCCGCAACTCGACCTCATGCTCGGCGAAGTACTCGTCCGCGATGGCGAGGATCTCGCGCACGACGCGACGGTTCTCCGACCGCTCCTGCAGACCCTGGACCAGATCGGGAGGCGTCGGCTCGTCCTGAGCACGGATTCGAGCGACGTCCTCCCCCGTGCGCTTCTGCGCAAAGAAGGCATCCGCCGCCACATCGTTGTGGCGGCGCTCCGGCGCGTGCACCCGGTGAAGCTGGCGCTCGGGCAATCCGGCGCGCGCACGACGACGCGCCATGCGCCTCGCTTCGTTCTCGCGCTTACGGTAGGTCGCGCGCTGATCGGGCGTCGGTGACCAGGCCGAATCCCGGCCGGCCTCCCGGGCCCGATCGACCGCCCGACGCCGCGCCTCGTTCGCCTTCTCCGGATCCGCCGCCTCCCGAGCACGCCGGCGCTCAGCGATCGCCTCACGATTCCGGTAGTAGTAGTCGCGCTGAGCCTGCTTGTACTCCTCCGGATGCTTCTGCTTGTACCGCTCGCGGGCTTGCTGACGCTCCTCGGGATGTTCCGCCGCCCACGCCTTCGCGCGATCGATCCCCTTCTGGCGCCGCTCCTTCTCCTCGCGCTCGCGCTGAGCCTGCCCACGCGCGTATTCGCGGTTCTTCCTCCGGATCTCCTCACGGTTCCGGTCACGGTACTCCGCGTAATACCCAGGGTGCGCGTCGTTCCATGCCTTCCGCTGCGCGGCCAGCCGCGCCGCGCGCTCCTCATCGCGCGACTGCGCGTCACTCATGGCCGTCCGCCGCGAGCACGCCGTCGAGCTCCGCGAGCGCCGTGAACAGCTCCTCACGCGTCGCCGTCGGGTCGGTAATCGCTCGCGCGAAAAGCCCGCCCATCCGTTCGCGCTCGACGTCGGAAACATCACCGAGCCGTACGAGACACCACTCGACGTCCTCGGCGAGGCTGTAGCCCGGATCATGATCCTCAATCCCGGGGTAGTACAGGAACGCCAGCACAGCCACGTGCTCCAGGACAGCGTCAACGCGCTCACGATCGCTCATGGCAGGAAGGTGCGCGTGCGGCGCCCAACAGCGCTCGGCGATGTCTGAGACTCGCCCTACGCTCTTCCGTGTTCGGCCGGAGGGAGGACGCTCATGGCCGAACGGAGCCGATGGCACCCGCTTCTCGCAGCGCGGGAAGGTCCGACGGGCATGTGGAGCCTGACCGACGCCTTCGACCGCGTCTACGGCACGATCGAGCTGCGTCGCGTGAGCGCCACCGACCTCCGCTACCGCGTCAGCTTCCGCGGCGACGTCATCGGCTGGTCCACAACCCTCCGCCTCGGGTGTGAGCGACTGCACGCCGAGTTCCTACGCAGCCACGGCCCCAACGGCGGACCGATCGCCAGCTGGGGCACGGACGAACGGGAGCGATAGGCCGAGAAGCCCTACGCCGCTTCGGTGTCTTCGTGATCAAGGAAGTCGAGAGCGGGGAACTCGGCCACGCCATCATCGTTCGAAAGAAGCGAAGCATCGGGGCTCTCGCGGCGCAGGGTCCGCTCGAGAATTCCTGCCGGCGCCCGATCCACGGTGCGGTCGGGCTCGATGTAGTGCCCTTCGGTGATTGCGGTCGAGCCGTGGCCGAGGAAGGTGGCGGCGGCATCGGCGCTCGACCCGCGCGCGATGACTGTCGCGCCAGTTCGGCGATACCAGCGAAGGGTGATCCCCTCTCCCGCAAGACCCGCCAGCTCGAGGAACGCGCGGAAGGTCCGTCGAACGTTGAACGGGCTGAGAGGGTTGCCCGCGCGATTGGCGAAGATCGTCCGTTGCGGGTCGCTGGTCGGGATGCAGGCGAGCCGTGCGCGCAGCACGGCAGCTGCGAAGTCGGGTACGGCGATGCGGCGGATGGAGTGCTCGGTCTTGGGGTGGTCTTGCCGGACCGCGCCGCTGCCGGTGCGCAACACGACCGTTCCTGTTACGGAGATGGTCATCCCGCTGGGACCGTCGTCGACATCGCATACGCGAAGAGCCAGGCACTCGCCGATGCGCAGCGCGGTGCCGAGAAGCACTTCGATGATGTCGCGCACCTGACCGTCGGGCTTGGGTCCCTTGACGTCGGGACCGGTCCGCCAGCGACCGGCGGCGTCGCGGATTGCACGAATCTGCTCGATGTTCAGCGCCTGCCGCTCGCCCTTCGGTCTCCGCAATTGACTCGTCCCCTGCACCGGATTCCGCGGGATCGCGTCGTGCAGGAGAGCGAAATTGAAGAGCTGGTTGAGAACCGTGCGCGAGTTGTGTGCGCGCCATAGGGACACCGCAGCCTCCGAGCGAAGGAACCACTCGACGCGGCCGGTGGTGATCTCCCCGAGTGAGAAGTGCTCGAATTGCGGCCTCACTCGAAGCCGGAGATCGTCGCGATAGTTCTTCTTGGTGCCGTCCGACAGTTGGCGCAACTCCAGATCTTCGAGCCACAGGTCAGCAAGGTCTCGGAACGAGCTACTGAGGTCGAGCAGGCCGCGGGATCCGAAACCAGGTCTGTCGAGGAGGCGCTCCTTCAACCGGGCTCGAGCCGCCGATTCGGTGCGGGCAGCACCGGTGACTCTGCGCAGGCGCCCGTCGGTGTCGCGGATGCGCGCGAGAGCCACGTACGAGGTTCCGCGCCTGCTGATGCTGATGACCCCGTAGGAACCGATCAGTGTGCGTGGCCGTCCACCATTCATGCTTCACCGCCGGCGTGGCGCTGCTCGTCAGCCTGTTCCATGCGCTCGACCCACGCATCGATCTCGGCCTTGCGAAACCTCAACTGGGTGCCGACACGGAATCCGTGCGGCCCACGGCCCTTGCTCCGCAGGTCGTAGATCGTCTGAACGGAGACCTTCAACTCGACGGCAAGCTCAGCCAGCGAGACGTAGTTGCCGAGTCCCGACTCTGAGGTGCCACCGCTATCCATATAGCCAAGGTGCGCGGGCGTCGCCGCGTACCTTCCAGATAGCTCTAGAAGGCTCGAAAGCGCCCTGCGGCTACTCGGCGAAGTGTCCAGTACTTGACTACCAAACATTCCAACTCCCTGATCAGGGAGTGAAGTTTTGGTGCTTTACCGGGAGTTTTGGTGGACCTGAGGGGACTCGAACCCCTGACCCCCTGCATGCCATGCAGGTGCGCTACCAGCTGCGCCACAGGCCCAGACGCTGTTCCCGCTCTCGCGGGGCAACTCGTCTAGCTTACAACACTCCGAAGGGTGCTCCGTACCAAGGTCACTCCTCGGCGGTCGCCCGTGCGGGCAGCGTGACCGGCACCACGGGGCAGTCCTTCCACAGCCGCTCGAGGCCGTAGTACACGCGCTCCTGCTCGTGGAACACGTGCACCACGAGGTCGCCGAAGTCGATGAGGATCCAGCGCGACTCCTCGCGACCCTCGCGACGCAGGCGCTTGTGGCCCGCCTCGAGCAGCTTGTCTTCGATCTCGTCTGCGATGGCCGCGACGTTGCGCTCGCTGCGCCCTGTCACGAGCAGGAAGATGTCGACGAGAGGAAGGGGCTCCGACACGTCGAGCGCGACGAGATCCTCGCCGCCCTTCGCGTCCGCCGCAGCGGCGGCGATCTGGAGCATGTCGTGCGACTGCGCGCTCGCCACCATCAGGAGAACACCCCCGTCGCGAAAGCCAGGATGAGCACTCCGACCAGGGCCAGGGCCAGCACGCCCGCGGTGATCGCGAGCGACATCATGAGCTTGCCACCCTTCTCGGGTGCCGGCGGCTTGATGACGTCGCCTGGTGCCTTCGAGGTGCTGACGGCAGCGCTCGCGGCGATCGGCGTCGGCGACGAGTGCGAAGGCAGCTCGCCGTCGACGAGGGTCGCGTCGATCTCCTTGCCGTCGGCGGTGCCCTTCGCGTGGCCGGTCGAGCCGAGGCCCTCGGGCAGGTTGAACGTGCCCGTGACGATGACCTCGCCCGTCGCGGTGACCGGTGCCACGAGCGGCGCGACCTCGGGCGCCTGCGACACGATCAATGCGTTGGGAATCGCGATCGCACCGGTGGTGCGCGTCAGGAGCTGGTCGAACGACGGCGGGAACTCGACGGCTTCGGGCTGGCCGGCGGCGGGCGGCTCGTCGAGCAGGCTCGCTCCGAGGAGCGGGCTGACCGCCTTGGCGGCGACCGGCGCGGCCGGCGCCTCGGCGTCGTCGGCGCCGAACACGTCGCCGAGCGAGTGATCGTCGGCCTCGGGCGCCGTGGGCTCGGCCGTGAAGGCGGGCGTCGGCACGGGCGCTGCCGGCGCGGCCTGCTGCCAGCTCGGTGCGGGTGCGGGCGCGGCCTCGCTCTCGCGCGGGATGCCGAACAGCGCGTGCATGCCGCTGTCGGTCGACACCTGCGCGTCGTCGGGCGCCGGCGTGAAGAGCGACGGCGCCGGCTCGTCGAACGGCGCCACTGCGGGCGGGGCGACGGGGAAGGTGAACGCCGGTGCGCCACCGCCGGTGGCGGCCGCGTGTGCGGCGACGACCTCGGGCGTGATCACGGGCACCGACGCGGTGCGGATGCGCTCCTGCTGACGCGCCTGACGGCGGGTGAGCGGCGAGACGCCCAGGTCGACGGCCGAGTCGGGAACGGGGGCCGGGGCCACGGCGGCCGGCTCGGACGGGCGCGGGAACGGCGCGGAGGCGACCGGCGCGGAGGCGACCGGCGCGGGCGGCGCCGTATCGATCGCCGGTGCCGCGACCGACTCGCCCGCGGTGTCGGGCGCCTCGTCGGCGTCGGCGTCGGGCGTCGCGGTGATCACGGGGGTCGAGCCCGTGTTCCGCAGTTCGCGGATCTGCTTACGGGTGAGGGCTGGCGTCGCCGGGTGCTCGGGTGTACTCATTCCTTGCTCCGGTAGAGATGGTGCTTCGCAATGTATTGGACGACCCCGTCGGGGACGAGGTACCACACGGGGTGTCCTCGTTGAACTCGATCGCGGCAGTCCGTCGATGAGATCGAGAGGGCGGGGATCTCGAGCTGGCTGACGTCGTCGCTGGGCAGACCGTCCGTGTTCAGCACGTGACCGGGCCTGGACACCGCGACGAAGTGGGCGAGATCCCACAACTCATCATGGTCCCTCCAACTGAGAATTTGCGCTATGGCGTCGGCACCGGTGATGAAGAACAGCTCCGCGTCCGGGCGCTGGGCCTTCAGATCGCGGAGCGTGTCGATGGTGTAGGTGGGCCCGTCGCGATCGATGTCGACGCGGCTGACCGTGAAGCGGGGATTGGATGCCGTGGCGATGACGGTCATGAGGTACCGGTGCTCGCTCGGCGAGACCTCGGTCTTCTGCCACGGCTCGCCCGTCGGCACGAAGACGACCTCGTCGAGATCGAACCACTGCGCCACCTCGCTGGCGGCGACCAGGTGCCCATGATGGATCGGGTCGAACGTGCCGCCCATGACCCCGATCCGCGGGGCTGTCGCCAAGGACATGCAGCAGCCTTAGTGGCCGTGCCCCGCTCGCTGGACGTCGTTCGCGTGAGCCTTGGCGTACGCCTCGGCCTTGTGCGCGTGGCGGTTGGCCACGTTGCGGTACGACAGCGTCACGAGCGCCAGCGCGGCGAAGACCACGATCGCGGTGATGCCGTACCCGACGGTCTCGAGGGCGACGTTGCCGTGGTGCTCCGACTCTTCGGCGGCAAAGGCGATCATCGTGGCGAGTGTCATTCGGGCTCCGTTCGGGTTCGCCTCTGGGGCGCGGGACTGGACAAGTCTATTCCGTTACGGGCGGACCTGCCCGGCACCGCGCGCGAGCCACTTCGAGCTCGTGAGCTCGGCGAGCCCCATCGGGCCGCGCGCGTGCAGTTTCTGCGTCGAGATGCCGACTTCGGCACCGAAGCCGAACTCGCCGCCGTCGGTGAACCGGGTCGACGTGTTGGCCATGACGACGGCCGAATCGACCTCGGCGAGGAAGCGGGCCTCGTTGGCGGCGTCCTGCGTCACGATCGACTCGGTGTGGTGCGTCGAGTACCGGCGGATGTGGTCGAGCGCGTCGTCGAGGTCGTCGACGACGCGCATCGCGAGATCGAGGCTGAGGTACTCGGTCGCCCAGTCCTCGTCGGTCGCGGGCGTGACGCCGGCCGCGAGGCGCTCGACGGTCTCGTCTCCGTGGACGGTGACACCGCCCTGCTGAAGGGCTGCGACGACGGGGCCGACGAGACGGTCGGCGGCGCCGCGGTGCACGAGGACGGTCTCGACCGCGTTGCACACGCTGGGCCGTTGCGTCTTGGCGTTGACGACGATGTCGCGGGCCCAGTCGAGCGGCGCGGTCTCGTCGAGGACGATGTGCACGACGCCCGCGCCGGTCTCGATGACGGGGACCGAGGACTCCGTCACGACCGTCTCGATCAGCTGTGCGCTGCCGCGCGGCACGAGCACGTCGACGACGCCGCGGGCGTGCATGAGCTCGCGCGCGCCCTCGCGCCCGAACTCGTCCACCGTCTGGATGCCCTCGGGGTCGATCCCCCGTTCGGCCAGCGCACCGCGCATCGCGCGCACGAGCGCTGCGTTGGTGTGCTCGGCGGCGGTGCCGCCGCGCAGGACCACCGCGTTGCCGGACCGCAGCGCCAGAGCGGCGATGTCGACCGTCACGTTCGGACGCGCCTCGTAGATCGAGCCGACGACGCCGAACGGCACCGCGACCTTGGTGAGCGAGACGCCGTTCGCCAGCGTCCGCTCGTCGAGGACGCGGCCGACGGGATCGGGAAGAGCGGCGACCTCGCGCACGGCCGCGGCAAGCGAGGCGACGCGCGGCTCGTCGAGCCGGAGCCGGTCCTGCAGCGCCGTCGACAGTCCCGTGTCGGCGCCGCGACGCAGATCCTCGGCATTCGCCGCCACGATCTCCGGCGCCGCCGCCTCGATCGCGTCGGCGATCGCGAGGAGCGCATCGCGCTTCGCCTCGTCGCCGAGGAGGCCGATGCTGCGCGCCGCATCCTTGGCGAGCAGCATCCGTTCACGTGCCGTCGTGGCGGTGGTGGTCATCCACCCAGTCTATCGACCGCCGTTCGCACGGGACCGGTCGCGGCGGGCGCCGCAGGCTCGGGATTCGGCTGGAACCAGGTGCCGATCTCGTCGCCCGACAGCGCTTCGCCCACGAGGTCCGCGCTCGTGACGAGGACTCCGATTCCGGATGCTGCGGCCAGCCGCGCGGCGGACACCTTGGTGGCCGCGCCGCCGGTGCCGACGCTGTTGACGACGACCGAGCCGAACTCGAAGCCGTGCAGGTCGTCGCCGTACGCGACGCGCGGGATCGGGACGGCGCCGGGTTCGTCCGGTGGGCGCGTGTAGAGGCACTCGATGTCGCTGAGCAGGACGAGGGCGTCGGCGCCGATCAGCTGCGCCACGAGGGCGGCGAGCCGGTCGTTGTCGCCGAAGCGGATCTCGTGGGTCGCCACCGTGTCGTTCTCGTTCACGATCGGGAGGATGCGCAGCCCGAGGAGCCGCTCCATCGCGCGGCGTGCGTTGGAGCGGTGCATGGCGTTCTCGAGGTCGCCGGCGGTGAGGAGCACCTGGCCGGCGACGATGCGGAACGGTCGCAGTGCGTCCTGGTAGCGGTAGATGAGCACGTTCTGACCCACGGCGGCGGCCGCCTGCTGCGTGGCGAGGTCGCTGGGACGCTCGTCGAGGAGCAGATACGGCATTCCGGTCGCGATCGCGCCCGAGGAGACGAGGACGACCTCGGTGCCGCGCGCGTGTGCGACGGCGAGGGCGTCGACGATCGGTGCGATCTTGTGGGCGTTGTCGCCGCTGATCGACGAGGATCCGACCTTGACGACGACGCGGCGGGCGGACGGGAGGTCGATGCGCTCCCGCGCGCTCACTCGTCGTCCTCCTGGTCGCGGTAGCGCTCGGCGACGCGCTCGGCCTCGAGCTCGGCGCGCGCCTCGGCCTTGGCGTCCATCATGTCGTGATAGCGCTCGCGGCGCTCGGACGTGGTGCGGCGGTTGTCGCGCAGCAGGCGCGGGTCGGTCCCACGCGGAGCGGTCATCAGCTCGGCGTTCGACGAGATCGAGGGCTCCCAGTCGAAGACGATGCCGTCGCCCTCGCCAATCACCACGGTGGCGCCCGGCGTGGCGCCGGCGCGGAACAGCTCATCCTCGACACCCAGCTTCTCGAGGCGGTCGCCGAGGTATCCGACGGCCTCCTCGTTCTGGAAGTCGGTCTGCTGCACCCACTTGAGCGGCTTGTCGCCGAGGATGCGGTAGATGTTGCCGTACGTGCCGCCTTCGACCCGGACCGAGAACTCCTTCTGCGAACCCTTCGGGCGGATCACGATGCGCTCCGGTGCCGGAGCCGAGGCCTGCTCGGCGCGGTGCTGCGCGACGATGTCGCCGAGCGCGAACGTCAGCTGACGCAGACCCTCGTGGCTGACCGTCGAGATCTCGAACACGCGGAAGCCGCGCGCCTCGAGGTCGGGGCGGACGAGGTCCGCGAGATCCTTCGCCTCGGGGACGTCGACCTTGTTGAGCGCCACGAGCTGCGGGCGCTCGAGCAGCGGGAGCTGGCCTTCGGGAACCGGATAGGCCGCGAGCTCGGCGAGGATGACGTCGAGGTCGCTGAGCGGGTCGCGGCCCGGCTCGAGCGTCGCACAGTCGAGGACGTGCACGAGCGCGGTGCACCGCTCGACGTGGCGGAGGAACTCGAGCCCGAGCCCTTTGCCCTCGCTCGCGCCCTCGATGAGGCCGGGAACGTCGGCGACGGTGAAGCGCTGCTCCCCCGCCTGCACGACGCCGAGGTTCGGGTGCAGGGTCGTAAAGGGGTACTCGGCGATCTTGGGCCGCGCGGCCGAGATCGCCGCGATGAGGCTCGACTTGCCCGCCGAGGGGAAACCGACGAGCGCCACATCGGCGACGGTCTTCAGCTCGAGGAGGACGTCGCCCTCCCAGCCGGGAGTGCCGAGCAGCGCGAAGCCCGGCGCCTTGCGCTTGGGGTTTGCGAGGGCTGCGTTGCCGAGCCCGCCGAGCCCGCCCGGGGCGGCGACGAAGCGCATGCCCGGCTCGATCATGTCGACGAGCGTCTCGCCGGAGGCGTCCTTCACCACGGTGCCGACGGGGACGGGCAGCTCGAGCGGCTCGCCCAGCGCTCCCGAGCGGTGATCGCCCATGCCGAAACCGCCGTTGCCGCTGGAGCGATGCGGCGAGTGGTGGTACGACAGCAGCGTGGTGACCTGCGGGTCGGCGACGAGCACGACGTCGCCGCCGTGACCGCCGTTGCCGCCGTCCGGTCCGGCGAGCGGCTTGAACTTCTCGCGCTTAACCGACACGCAGCCGTTGCCGCCCTTGCCGGCGCGCAGGTGAAGCGTCACCCGATCGACGAACGTGACCATGCGGTCCCCCTCAGCTGTTGTTGCTTCCCGGCGTGCCGGGAGGCGGATAAAGGGAAGGGGCGAGCCGAAGCCCGCCCCTTCCGGAAGTCTGTGCGACCCGCTGGATTACTCCGCGACCGCCACGACGTTGACGACCTTGCGGCCGCCCTTGTGTCCGAACTCGACCGCACCCGCGGCCAGCGCGAACAGCGTGTCGTCGCCACCGCGGCCGACGTTGGCGCCGGGGTGGAAGTGCGTGCCACGCTGGCGGACGAGGATCTCGCCGGCGTTGACGGCCTGGCCGCCGAAGCGCTTCACGCCGAGGCGCTGAGCGTTGGAGTCACGACCGTTGCGGGTGGAGCTTGCGCCCTTTTTGTGTGCCATCTCTGCGTCTCCTGTGGCTTTACTTGATGCCGGTGACCTTGACGCGCGTGAGGTCCTGACGGTGCCCCTGGCGCTTCTTGTAGCCGGTCTTGTTCTTGAACTTCTGGATCACGATCTTCGGGCCGCGCTCCTCACCGAGCACCTCGGCGGTCACGGTGACCTTCGCGAGCTTGTCGGCGTCGGTCGTGACGGTGTCACCGTCGACGAAGAGCACCGCGGGGAGCTCGATCTTGTCGCCGATCTTCGCCGCCTGACGATCGAGGACGACGATCGTGCCGACCTCGACCTTCTCCTGCCGGCCGCCGGCGCGCACAACTGCGTAAACCACTTCACACCTGTTTCTTCTGGGAGCGCGCGCACGCACTCGGGGACGTCAACGAAGACTTGGTGCGGATATCTCGACGCACCAAGGGTCTACTTTACCAGATGCCAGAACAGACCGCGAAAGCGGGCGGGGCCGTGTCGCGGCATCCGGTGCGTAAGATCTGCACGTGGCGATCCTGATCGACGATCCTCTCTGGCCGGCGCACGGTCGGCTGTGGGCGCACCTGGTGACCGACACCGACCTCGCCGAGCTTCACGCGTTCGCCGCGGCGAACGGCATCCCCGCGCGCGGATTCGACCTCGACCACTACGACGTGCCCGAAGAGGCGCACGCCCGCCTGGTCGCCGCGGGCGCGCTCCATGTGAGCGGACACGAGCTGGTGAGGCGGCTCATCGCCTCCGGGCTGCGCGTTCGCGGACGAGACCGCCACTGAGCGCACGGGCGCGGAGGCGGCCGAAATCTCGAGCAACGCCCACACCGCGGCCGGGTCCGTCGAGTGCCCCGACACGCGTCGAGCCCCGCCCGGCACGAAGGCAGGGCGGGGCTCGACGGACAGGTCTCAGTCCTCCGCGGGCGTGTGGGGCACCGGAGTGCCCGTGAGCGCCGCGGTCGTCACGCGCCGGCGGGAGCGCCCCTGACCGGGAGCCTTGGGCTCGGGAAGGGCGTTCAGCACCGAGTCGAGGAGGAGATCCTTCTCGGTGCGGTTCTCCTTCTTGGCGCCGGACTCTCCACGCTTCTTGCGCGGCTTCTTCGGACGCTCGGCAGGAGCCTGCTCGACGACGGGCGCCGCCTCGGCGTGCGGGGCCTCCTCGTGGTGGATCGTGGATGCCGCGATCTGCGCCAGCGCCGACTTCACGCCCTCGGTGATCACGTGGGTCCCGTTCGATCCGCCGCCGGTCGCGGGAGCGGGCGTGCCGCCGCGCGGGCGACGACCGGACGACGGCGCCCCGCCCGAGGCGGGCGCGCGGTGCTTCACGACGGGGTCGTGGTGCACGATCAGCCCGCGGCCCGCGCAGACCTCGCACGCCTCGCTGAAGGTCTCGAGGAGGCCTAGGCCCAGCTTCTTGCGGGTCATCTGCACGAGGCCGAGCGAGGTGACCTCGGCGACCTGGTGCTTCGTGCGGTCGCGGCTCAGGCACTCGACGAGGCGGCGCAGCACGAGGTCGCGGTTGGACTCGAGCACCATGTCGATGAAGTCGACCACGATGATGCCGCCGATGTCGCGCAGGCGCAGCTGGCGGACGATCTCCTCCGCAGCCTCGAGGTTGTTCTTGGTGACCGTCTCTTCGAGGTTGCCGCCCGAACCCACGAACTTGCCGGTGTTGACGTCGACGACCGTCATGGCCTCGGTGCGATCGATGACCAGCGAGCCGCCCGAGGGCAGCCACACCTTGCGGTCGAGGGCCTTCTCGATCTGCTCGGTCACGCGGAACACGTCGAACGGGTCGTGCTCGCCCTCGTAGCGCTCGACGCGCTCGAGGAGGTCCGGCGCCACCGACTCGAGGTACTTCGAGATCGTGTGGTGCGCGTCGTCGCCCTGGATGAGCATCTTCGAGAAGTCCTCGTTGAAGACGTCGCGGACGATCTTGACGAGCAGGTCGGGCTCGGAGTGCAGCAGCGCCGGCGCCTGGATCGTCTCGATCTGCTTCGAGATGTGCTCCCACTGGTTGGTGAGGCGCTGCACGTCGCGCGTCAGCTGGTCCTCGGTGGCGCCTTCGGCGGCGGTGCGGACGATGACACCCGACGACTCGGGCAGCACCTCCTTGAGGATCTTCTTGAGGCGCGCGCGCTCGGTGTCGGGGAGCTTGCGCGAGATGCCGTTCATGTTGCCGCCCGGCACGTACACGAGGTAGCGACCGGGGAGCGAGATCTGGCTGGTGAGGCGCGCGCCCTTGTGCCCGACCGGGTCCTTGGTGACCTGCACGAGCACCCGGTCGCCGGTCTTGAGCGCGAGCTCGATGCGGCGCGGCTGGTTGCCCGTCTCGACGGCGTCCCAATCCACCTCGCCGGAGTACAGCACGGCGTTGCGGCCACGGCCGATGTCGACGAAGGCGGCCTCCATGCTGGGCAGCACGTTCTGCACGCGGCCGAGGTACACGTTGCCGATGAGCGACGCGTCCTGGTTGCGGGCGACGTAGTGCTCGACGAGCACGTTGTCTTCGAGCACGGCGATCTGGATGCGCCCGTTGCGCGAGCGCACGATCATGTCGCGGTCGACCGCCTCACGGCGAGCGAGGAATTCCGCCTCGGTCACGACCGCACGGCGCCGGCCGGCCTCGCGGCCGTCGCGACGGCGCTGCTTCTTGGCCTCGAGCCGCGTCGAGCCCTTGATGCGCTGCGGCTCGGTGATGAGCTCGACGGCACGCTGGCGCGGCTGCGACGGCTCGGAAGGGGTGGATGCCTCGTCCCTGCCTTCGCCGCGGCGCCGGCTGCGCCGGCGCGAGGTGCTCGACGACGGCGCGGCCTCGGGCTCCGGCTCGGGCTGCGGGCGCCCCGGACGCGCCGGGAGCGGCGTGATCTCGGGCGCGTAGAACATGAGCTGCGTCGACACCGCCGACACGAAGACCTCGGGCAGCAGCCCCAGGCTCACGGCGGTCACGGTCTCGGGCTCCGCCGGGGCTTCGGGCTCTGCCGGGATCTCGGGCTCCGCCGGGGCCTCGGGCTCCGCCGGAACCTCGGGCTCCGCCACGGCCTCGGGCGCCGCGTCGTCAGCGGGCTCGGTCGCTCCGGCCTCGTCGACCGGCGCCTCGGCCGGGCTCTCGTCGGCGGACTCGGAGACCTCGACGGCCTCCTGCGGCTCCTCGACCGGCGAGTCCGCGTCGGCCGCGGGAGTCGCCTCGTCGCCCGCTGGGATCAGCGGCGCGTCGGGTTCGGTCTGAGGGGTGAATTCTGCATCGGTTCCATCAGCCATCACTGGCGTACTCCTAGCGGGGCGACACCGCGCGTCGCCCGGCGAAATCTCGTGCAGCGCCGCCCATGCCCCTCTGGACGGGGCGGTGCCGCGAACTCACTCGGTCTGCAGCGGCCGTCCGCCGCTAGGCGGATGCTCGCGCTGCCAAGGGCATTCGTCGCCCTGAAGTCTTCTGGTGATGATCGTCACGGCGCGGCCGTGAGTCATCGACCCCCATTATCGCACTTCCCCCGCCAGAATGCCCATTCGTGGTGCGACCCTGCCTTCCCCACGCCGGAGATCGGCGATTTGCCACGGCGCGGGGGTGAGGCATCCATGCAGATCTCGATGCCATAATCCGACACATGCCCGAGCAGCAGACCCGCACCCGTCCGACCGGACTCGCCGTATGGCTCGTGATCGCGGGCGTGATCGGCTGGTGGGCGGCCTTCTCACTGACGATCGAGAAGTTCGAGAAGCTCGCGAACCCCGACGCGATCGCCGCGTGCGATCTGAGCGTGCTGGTGCAGTGCAGCGCGAACCTCGACTCCTGGCAGGGCAGCGCGTTCGGATTCCCGAATCCGATCCTCGGGCTCACCGGCTGGGTCGCGCCGATCGTCGTCGGCATGGCGATCCTCGCGCGCGCCCGGTTCGCCCGCTGGTTCTGGTGGTGCTTCTGGGCCGGCATCGCCTTCGCGTTCGGCCTCGTGATCTGGCTGATCAGCCAGAGCATCTACGCACCCAACCTGCACACGCTGTGCCCCTGGTGCATGGTGACCTGGGCGGTCACGATCCCGACCTTCTATGCGGTGACGCTGCACCTGCTGCGCGCCCGCCTGGTCCCCGCCTCCGATCGGGTGCGCGAGGCGGCCGACCGCCTGATGGCGTGGGTGCCGCTCGCGGCGATCGTCAGCTACGCGATCATCCTGCTGCTCGCGCAGCTCGAGATGAACGCCGTCGTCAACATCTGGCAGACGCTGTTCGGCTGACCTCCGAAAGAGTGTTCGCGAGGTCAGCCGAACAAGCGATCAGCCGAACCAGATCTCCAGCTCGCGCGCGGCCGACTCGGTGCTGTCGGAGCCGTGCACGAGGTTCTGCTGCACCTTGAGGCCCCAGTCACGGCCGTAGTCGCCGCGGACGGTGCCCGGGGCGGCTGTGGTCGGGTCGGTCGTGCCCGCGAGCGAGCGGAAGCCCTCGATCACGCGGTTGCCCGCGAGGCGGATCGCGACCGACGGGCCCGACATCATGAACTCGAGCAGCGGCTCGTAGAAGGGCTTGCCCTCGTGCTCGGCGTAGTGACGCTCGAGCGTCTCGCGGTCGGGCTCGACCAGGCGGATGTCGACGAGGGCGTAGCCCTTCGTCTCGATGCGGGCGAGGATCGCGCCGGTGAGGCCACGTGCGACGCCGTCGGGCTTGACGAGGACGAGGGTCTCTTCGATGGGCATGCGGAGCCTTTCGTTCGTATCAGGCGTGGGGCGGAGGATCCGCTGCGAGGCGCGCGTTGCGCCGGTCGAGAGCGGCCCCCTTGATCGTCGCATACCCGTACATGCCGCCGAAAATGAGCGCGACGATCGCGAGCGCCGGCACGAGGAGCGCGCCGAGCAGCACCACCGCCTGCAGTGCCCAGCCGAGCACGATCCCCCAGCGGTAGCGCACCACGCGCGTCGTGACGATCATCAGCGCCGCGACGACGGCACCGGCGATGATCCCCCACCACGGTTCGATCGAGGCGGGCAGCGCCTTCAGTCCGTAGACGACCAGTCCGCCGAGGAACACGACGATCGACTCGAAGCCGAGCACGATCGTGGCGAGCGACTCGGCCGCTCCGCGTGGGCGGCGGGGCTTCGGCTGCTTCGCGTCGGTCACGCGTTCCACCCGGCCTTCCAGTCCTCGTCGGCCGCGAGGGCGAGCGCCTCGCCGGCGAGCACGACCGATCCCGCGATCACGACGGCGCGACGATCTGATGCTGCGGCCCACGCGCGCGCCGCTTCCGCGGCCTCTGCGAGGTCGCGGTGCACCGACACACGCAGGTCGTGCGCTTCGGCGAGGTCGGCGATGGCGTCGGCGTCCTCCGCGCGCTCCGAGTTAGGGGCGGTGGCGAACACGTGCGCCGCGACCGGCGCGATCTCGGCGACGATCCCGGCGGCGTCCTTGTCGGAGAGAACCCCGAGCACCACGCCCCACTCGTCGAAGTCGAACGCCTCACGCAGCGCGGTCACGAGGGCGCGCGCGCCGTGAGGGTTGTGGGCGGCGTCGACGAGCACCGTCGGCGCCGCGCCGACGAGCTGGAGGCGCCCGGGCGAGGTCACCGCGCCGAGGCCGTCGGCGAGGACGTCGCCGGCGATCGGCTGCGTCGCGCCGCCGACGAGCGACTCGACCGCCGCGATCGCCAGGGCGGCGTTGAAGCCCTGATGCGCGCCGTACAGCGGCAGGTACTCCCCCTCGTACGTGCCGGCGAGTCCGCGCACGCTGATCTGCTGTCCGCCCACGGCGAGTCGCTGCTCGGCGAGCGCGAAGTCGGCGCCCTCGAACGCGATCGTGGCGCCGTGCGCGGCGGCCGCGTCGCGGAGCACCGCTTCGGCGGCGGCATCCTGTCGTGCCGAGACCACGGACGCGCCGTCCTTGATGATCCCGGCCTTCACGCTCGCGATCTCGGCGATGGTGTCGCCGAGGCGGTCCGCGTGGTCGAGGTCGATCGGCGCGAACACCGCGACGTCGCCGTCGGCGGTGTTCGTGGAGTCCCACGACCCGCCCATGCCCACTTCGAGCACGAGCACGTCGATGGGCGCGTCGGCGAAGGCGACGAAGGCCAGCACCGTGAGCAGCTCGAAGAAGGTCAGCGCGGCATCGCCGGCGGCGGCGAGCTCCGCGTCGACCAGGTCGACGAACGGCGCGATCTCGTCCCACGCGTCGGCGACCGCGGCATCCTCGATCGGCTCGCCGTCGACCATGATGCGCTCGGTGAACCGCTCCAGATGCGGGCTCGTGAACAGGCCCGTCCGCAGGCCGTGCGCGCGCACGAGGCTCTCGATCATGCGACTCGTCGACGTCTTGCCGTTGGTGCCGGTGACATGGACCACGCGGTACGTCTTCTGCGGGTCGTCGAGCAGCTCGAGCACCCGCCGCGTGCGCTCGACGCGCGGCTGCACCCACTGCTCCCCCTGCCTCTGCAGGAGGGTCTCGTAGACGGCGTCGGCGCGCCGCCGGTCGCGATCGCTCATCAGGACTCGCCTCGCTCGCTCTGGGAATCGATGACGGATGCCGCGGCCCTCGCCACGTCCACCGTGAAGACGCCGCGGTTGGCATAGGTGCCGGCGGCGACGTCGGTCTCGAACTCGACCGCCGCGCCCGAGGTGCCACGGGAGCGCAGCTCGGCCGTGCGGGTGCGCACCGTGTACGCCACCGCGAGCGTCTCGCCCGCGACGTCGGCGACGTCGAACGCCGCCGCGACGGCTTCGCCGTCCGCCACGTCGTCGAAGAGCAGGCCGAGCTGGATGCGGTCGCTGACGTCGAAGCCGGCCGACTTGCGGGTGTCCTGGACGGCGCGGATCACGTCGCGCGCCAGGCCCTCCGCCTCGAGCTCGGGCGTCGTCGTCGTGTCGAGCAGCACGAAGCCGTCGCCCGCGAGGAGTGCGATCGCCGTGCCGTCGGCGACGCCGCCGGCCTCGAGGGTCAGGTCGTACTCGCCCGGCTCCAGGGCGATGCCGTCGACGACCACCACACCGTCGCGCTCCTCCCAGACACCGGATTTCGCCCCCGAGATCACGTGCTGCACCTGCTTGCCCAGGCGGGGACCCGCGGCGCGGGCGTTCACGGTGAGGCGCTTGCTGATGCCGTAGCGCTCCGACACGTCGTCGCCGAGCTCGATGAGCTCGACCGACTTCACGTTGAGCTCATCGCGCAGGATGCCGTCGAACTGCGCGAGGGACGCAGCATCCGGAACCGCCACCGTCAGGGTGGGAAGGGGCAGGCGCACGCGACGGCCCTCCTTCTTGCGCAGCGCATTCGCGACGCTGGACGCCTCGCGGACGGCGTCCATCGCGGTGCGGATGTCGTCCGCCGCGGGGAAGGCGTCGGCGTCGGGCCAGTCCTGCAGGTGGACGCTGCGTCCGCCGGTGAGGCCCTGCCAGATCTTCTCGGAGACCAGCGGGATGAGCGGGGCGGCGACGCGCGTGAGCGTCTCGAGCACCGTGTAGAGCGTGTCGAACGCCTCGCGGCTCTTCGGGTCGTCGGCGGAGACGCCGACCCAGAACCGGTCGCGCGAGCGGCGGATGTACCAGTTGGTCAGCGCCTCGGCGAAGTCGCGCACCTTCGCCGCCGCGAGGGTCGAGTCGAGCACCTCGAGGTCGGCGGCGACGTCGCGCACGAGGTCGCCGGTGAGCGCGAGGATGTAGCGGTCGAGCACGTCGGTCGAGTCGGTGCGCCACGAGGCCTGATAGCCCTCGCCGCCCGCGCCGCCGGCGGCGTTGGCGTACGTCGCGAAGAAGTACCACGCGTTCCAGAGCGGCAGCAGGAACTCGCGGACGCCCGCGCGGATGCCCTCCTCGGTGACGACGAGGTTGCCGCCGCGCAGCACCGAGCTCGACATCAGGAACCAGCGCATCGCGTCGGAGCCGTCCCGGTCGAACACCTCGCTGACGTCGGGGTAGTTGCGCAGCGACTTCGACATCTTGAGTCCGTCGCTGCCGAGCACGATGCCGTGGCACGAGACGCCCGTGAACGCCGGCCGGTCGAAGAGAGCCGTCGAGAGCACGTGCATGACGTAGAACCAGCCGCGCGTCTGCCCGATGTACTCGACGATGAAGTCCGCCGGCGAGTGCTCGTCGAACCACTGCTGGTTCTCGAACGGGTAGTGCACCTGGGCGTACGGCATCGAGCCCGAGTCGAACCACACGTCGAAGACGTCCTCGATGCGGCGCATCGTGCTCTTGCCGGTGGGGTCGTCCGGGTTGGGACGCGTGAGGTCGTCGATGTACGGACGGTGGAGGTCGACCTCCCCCTCCGCGTTGCGCGGGAGCCGGCCGAAGTCGCGCTCGATGTCTTCGAGCGAGCCGTACACGTCGACGCGCGGGTGCTCGGGGTCGTCGCTCTTCCACACCGGGATCGGCGAGCCCCAGTAGCGATTGCGGCTGATCGACCAGTCGCGCGCGCCCTCGAGCCACTTGCCGAACTGGCCGTGCTTGACGTTCTCGGGCACCCAGGTGATCTGCTCGTTGCCCGCGAGCATGCGCTCCTTGATGTCGGTCACCCGCACGAACCAGCTCGACACCGCCCGGTAGATCAGAGGGTTCCGGCAGCGCCAGCAGTGCGGGTACGAGTGCTCGTAGCTCGCCTCTCGGAGAAGCCGGCCCTCCTGCTTCAGCAGGCGGATGAGCGGCCGATTGGCGTCCATCCACAGCTCGCCGGCGACGTCGGTCACCTGCGGGAGGAAGCGGCCGCCGTCGTCGAGGCTCATGATGAGCGGGATGCCGGCGGCCTCCGTCACCCGCTGGTCGTCCTCACCGAAGGCCGGGGCCTGGTGCACGATGCCGGTGCCGTCGCCGGTCGTCACGTAGTCGTCGACGAGGATGCGCCAGGCGTTCTGCGTGCCCCAGATCGAGTCATCCGCGTAGTAGTCGAACAGGCGGTCGTACGACACGTTCTCGAGGTCGGCGCCGAGCACCGTCTGCTCGACGGCATCGCGCGCCGCCTCGGCGGAGTCGTAGCCGAGGTCCTTGGCATAGCCGGCGAGCAGCTCCTCGGCGAGGAGGTAGCGGTGCGACTCGGCCTCGGCGTGCTCGTCGTGGCGGTGCACGTCGGCGGCGCCGTTCGGGCCCCCGGGCAGGACGACGTAGCGGATGCCGGGGCCGACGGCGAGCGCGAGGTTGGTCGGCAGCGTCCACGGGGTCGTCGTCCAGGCGAGCGCGCGCACGGCGGTAAGGCCGAGGGCCTCGGCCTTGGCGCCCACGAGCGGGAACGTGATCGTGACCGACGGGTCCTGGCGCATCTTGTAGACGTCGTCGTCCATGCGCAGCTCGTGCGCCGAGAGCGGCGTCTCATCACGCCAGCAGTACGGGAGCACGCGGTGCCCCTCGTACGCGAGGCCCTTGTCGTAGATCGTCTTGAACGCCCACAGTACGGATTCCATGTACGTGAGGTCGAGCGTCTTGTACCCGCGCTCGAAGTCGACCCAGCGCGCCTGGCGGGTGACATAGTCCTCCCACTCGCGCGTGTACGCCAACACCGACTCGCGAGACTTCGCGTTGAACGTGGCGATGCCCATCGCCTCGATCTCGCTCTTCTCGGTGATGCTGAGCTGCTTCATCGCCTCGAGTTCGGCGGGCAGACCGTGCGTGTCCCAGCCGAAGACGCGGTCGACCTTCTTGCCGCGCATCGTCTGGAAGCGCGGGAAGAGGTCCTTCGCGTAGCCCGTGAGGAGGTGACCGTAGTGCGGCAGGCCGTTGGCGAAGGGCGGGCCGTCGTAGAAGACCCACTCGTCGGCGCCGTCACGCTGGTCGATCGACGCGCGGAAGGTGCCGTCGGCCTCCCAGAACGCGAGCGTCTCCTGCTCGATCTCGGGGAAGCGGGGGCTCGGAACGACGGGGGCGGGCGCGGCGTCGGCCGCGGGCCCGAAGGCGGAGGGGCGGGGGTAGGTCATCTTCTCTCGCAGGTGCTCGCTCGTGTGCTTCCTGCGGGGACGACACTGCCTGGATCCGTGACCAGACGTACCGCGGTACCACCCTGCATTGACGGTGCCGAGGCATCCGTCCTCTCTCACTGCGGCTGTGACGGGCCTGCCCCGCTCGGTTCTAATGGGGAACGCCGCGTTCGTGGCGTCCTGTTCTTCCGAGAGCTCCCCGGTGATGGCCGGATCCGCGCTGGTGGGTCGATTCTACCGTGGCGATGCAAGGGGGAATGCGGAGGCGGTCGCCGGGGTTTCTGGACTCGTGCCAAGATTGACGCCCGTGACCGCAGCAGCACCCGAAACCGCGCTCGCCCTCGAGACCGCCCCGACGCGCCGCGTCGCGTGGGCGTCGATGGTGGGCACCTCGCTCGAATCCTTCGACTTCTATCTCTTCGCCTACTTCTCGGCGTTCTTCGTCGGCCCGCTGTTCTTCGACCCGCTGGGCGAGTTCGGCGCCACCAGCGCCGCGTTCCTCACCATCGCACTGGCCTTCGTCGTGCGCCCGATCGGTGCGGTGATCTTCGGCTACATGGGCGACCGGCTCGGCCGCCGCACGACCCTCTTGTGGACCGTCGCCATCATGGGCGTCGCGACGGGCCTCATCGGCCTGCTGCCGACCTATGCGCAGGCGGGCTGGCTCGGCGCCGTGCTGCTCATCCTCCTGCGCATCGTGCAGGGGCTGTCGCTCGGCGGCGAGTGGGGCGGCTCGATCCTCATCGCGACCGAGAACTCCGGGCCCGTGAAGCGCGCGTTCTACGCCGCGGTCCCCCAGCTCGGATCCCCCGTCGGCTCGATCCTGTCGGCGACCGTGTTCATCGTTCTGACCGCCGTCCTCCCGGCGGAGCAGATCGCCGAGTGGGGCTGGCGCATCCCCTTCCTCCTCGCGCTCCCGCTGCTGCTGGTGTCGCTGTACCTGCGGTGGTCGATCACCGAGACGCCGGTGTTCGAGCGCGTCGTCGCCGAGGGCCGCCGCGACCGCGTCCCCTTCCTCACGATGTTCGCCAAGCGCCCCGGCGCGATGGCGATCGCCATCGGCGCGGCCCTCCTCGGCATCGGGTCGTACTCGCTGATGAACACCTACACGGTCAACTACGGTGTGGAGCAGCTGGCCTTCAGCTTCCAGGACCTGCTCATCGCGACCACGATCGGCGGCCTCCTTCAGCTCGTCACCATCCCGCTGTTCGGCGCCTGGGCGAGCCGGGTCGGCTCGGCGAACGTCGTCGTGTGGGGAGCGCTCGGCACGCTCCTCATCACGTTCCCGATGTACTTCCTGCTCCAGTTCGCGACGTTCCCGATCCTCGTCGCGACGATGCTCGTCGGCGGGATCCTGCCGACGATGGCGTGGGCGGCGCTCGGGGGTCTGATGAACGACCTCTTCCCCGACCGCTTCCGCTACTCGGCGTTGTCGCTCTCGTACGCGCTCGCTGCGACGATCAGCGGGTTCGTGCCCTACCTGACCTTCGAGCTCGGCGTGGCCACCGGCTTCGCCTGGTGGCACCCCGGCGTGATCCTCGCGGTCATGTCGGCCATCACGCTCGTCTCGGCGTGGTTCGCCTCCCGTCACGCCGTCGAGCCGGAGCTCGCGACGGACCCCGCCACCGCGACCGCGAACGCCTGAACGAGGACGGATGCTGCGGCCCGCGGCATCCGTTCTCGCGACGTCTTCGGGCCTCGCGGTGGCTCGGGAAGGCGGCGCTCCAGTACGGTGAGCCTCGTGTCCGAGGTCGAACCGCCTGCACCGCCGCCGATCGCGATCGCGCCGGAAGTCGTGGGGCTTCGTGCGCGCATCGCCGGCCACGGCGTCATCGAACAGCTGCTCGCGAGTCAGGAGCGCACGGCCGGCAGTCGGCCGCTGGACGACGACCTGCGCTGCACACTCGACCCGGAAGCCGAGAGCTGGTACTCCGGTGCGCTCGGCGAGATCCGGGTGGGATTGATGCTCGCCACTCTCGACCCCGGCTTCACAGTGCTGCACGCCGTGCCGGTCGGCGAGCGCGGCAGCGACCTCGACCATCTCGTGATCGGCCCCGCCGGCGTCTACATCATCAACACCAAGCGGCACTTCGGAAAGCGCGTCTGGGCCGCCGGACACGGACTCCGCGTCGAAAATCACCAGGTTCATCACCTCCGCAATCTCGAGCTCGAGATCAGCAGGACCGAGACGGCCATCAAGGCCGCATCCGGGCTGGCGGTCGACGCCGTCGGCGTCATCGCTGTGGTGGACGCCGCGGCGGTGACCGTCACGGCACCCCCGGAGCTGCTCCACCGCGAGGCGCACGTCATGGACGCGGAGCACCTGGTGGAGTTCCTCCGCGGCCGGCGGCGCGTCTTCAGCGACGAGCAGGTGGCGCGCATCGTCGAGGCAGCGGTGCGTCCCGAGACGTGGACGCCGCTTCCCGTGCCCGCAGCGGACGGCGACCAGTTGCGGCTGCGGTTCGAAGCGCTGCGAGCGCGCGTCGAAGCGGGTGCGCGGGCGAGCGCGGCGACCGCCGTGCCGGCGCGCGCAGTGCCGACAGGCGCCTCACCTCGCCCGGTGTCGAAGCCGCCACGTCGGCCCGCACCGTCGGCCCCGGCCCGCAGCTCGCGATCCCGGCGCAAGCGGCGCCAAGGCCTGGTGGGCCTGTTCGCGATCGCTGGAGCCCTCGCCTTCGCGTGGTGGGGACTGCCGTCACTCGTCAACACGCTCTCGCCCACGCCGCCCGCACCGCAGTTCGCATCGCCCGCCGAAGAGCAGGCGGCGCTGGTGGAGTCCGCCGGAACGGCGGCGTTCGTCATCGACCAGCACAGTGCCGGCGGCACCCGCCCCGAAAAACTCACCCTCACGCCCGGCACGTCGGTGCTGCAGACGCCTCAGGGTGAGATCATCGCGGATCTTCCCGACGGAACCCAGGCGACGTATGCGCCCAGTGCCGATCTGCTCACGTACACCCTGACCTTAACGGGCCCCCAGTTCGGCTCGAGCGTCGCCGTGTCGCCCGAGACGGGCGTCGTGCCGGTCTCGTGACCCCGCCACCGCGACGGCGAACGCCTGAACGAGGACGGATGCTGCGGCCCGCAGCGTCCGTCCCGCTCCAGGTGCAGCTGCACTCCAGGTAGAATCGAGCGACATCCCACACTCAGGCACGCTCACACAGTGCCGCACATATCGCCTCGAGGAGACGCCATGACCGACGCCCGCCCCGCACAGGGTCAGATCCCGGACAAGCCCGCGCTGGAGGGCCTCGAGGAGAAGTGGGATGCCGCATGGTCGGAGCAGGGCACGTACCTGTTCGACCGCGCCCGCGCCGCACAGGTCGGTCGCGCCGGCGTGTACTCGGTGGACACTCCCCCGCCCACCGCGTCGGGAAGCCTGCACATCGGGCACGTCTTCTCGTTCACGCACACCGACCTCAAGGTGCGCTACGAGCGCATGCGCGGCAAGACCACGTTCTACCCCATGGGCTGGGACGACAACGGCCTTCCCACCGAGCGCCGCGTGCAGAACTACTACGGCGTACGCTGCGACCCGTCGCTGCCCTATGACGCCGACTTCACGCCGCCGTTCGAGGGCGGCGACAACAAGTCGAGCCGTGCCGCCGACCAGGTGCCCATCAGCCGCCGCAACTTCATCGAACTCTGCGAGAAGCTCACGGTCGAGGACGAGAAGCAGTTCGAGGCGCTCTTCCGCCAGCTGGGCCTCAGCGTCGACTGGACGCAGACGTACCGCACCATCTCCGACGACACGATCCGCACGAGCCAGCGCGCGTTCCTGCGCAACCTCGAGCGCGGCGAGGCCTACCAGGACCTGGCGCCCACGATGTGGGACATCGACTTCCGCACCGCCGTGGCGCAGGCCGAGCTCGAGGACCGCGAGCAGCAGGCGTCGTTCCACACCATCGACTTCCCGTTCGCGGACGGCTCCGGCGCGATCACGATCGAGACCACCCGCCCCGAGCTGCTGCCCGCGTGCGTCGCGATCGTCACCCACCCCGAGGGCCCGCACAAGCACCTCATCGGCACGAAGGTGCGGAGTCCCTTCTTCGGCGCCGACATCGAGATCCACGGCCACCACCTCGCCCAGCCCGACAAGGGCACGGGCGCGGCGATGGTCTGCACCTTCGGCGACGTGACCGACATCGTGTGGTGGCGCGAGTTGCGCACCACCGACGGCCGCCACCTGCCGAACATGACCACGATCGGCCTCGACGGCCGCTTCCTGCCCCAGGCGCCCTCGATCGTCGCGAACGCCGAGGCGAGCGCGTGGTACGAGGCCGAGATGGCCGGCAAGACGGTGTTCTCCGCACGCAAGGCGCTCGTCGAGAAGCTGCAGGAGACCGGCGACATCACGGCCGTCGGCAAGCCGTTCAGCCACGCGGTGAAGTTCTTCGAGAAGGGCGACCGCCCGCTGGAGATCGTCTCGACGCGCCAGTGGTACATCCGCAACGGCGCACGCGACGCCGAGCTGCGCGACAAGCTCATCGCACTCGGACAGCAGATGTCGTGGCATCCCGATTTCATGCGGGTGCGCTACGAGAACTGGACCAACGGCCTCACCGGCGACTGGCTCGTGTCGCGTCAGCGCTTCTTCGGCGTGCCGATCCCGCTGTGGTACGGGCTCGACGAGAACGGCGAACGCGACTACGACCGGGTGCTCACCCCCGACCTGGCGTCGCTCCCGGTCGACCCGTCGACCGACGTGCCCCCGGGCTACACCGCCGACCAGCGCGGCGTCGCGGGCGGCTTCGACGGTGAGAACGACATCTTCGACACGTGGGCGACGTCGTCCCTGACTCCGCAGCTCGCCGGCGGCTGGGACCGCGACCCGGAGCTCTGGAGCCTCGTGGCGCCGTTCGACGTGCGTCCGCAGGGTCAGGACATCATCCGCACGTGGCTGTTCTCGACGATGCTGCGCAGCGCCCTCGAGGACCACCGCGCACCGTGGGCGGATGCTGCCATCTCCGGCTTCATCGTCGATCCCGACCGCAAGAAGATGTCGAAGTCGAAGGGCAACGTCGTGACGCCCGCCGACATCCTGGCGCAGCACGGCTCGGACGCGGTGCGGTACTGGGCGGCCTCGAGCCGCCTGGGCACCGACGCGGCGTTCGACCCGCAGAACCCCACGCAGATCAAGATCGGCCGCCGCCTCGCGATCAAGGTGCTCAACGCCGCGAAGTTCGTGCTCTCGTTCCCGGTGCCCGAGGGCGCCGAGGTGACCCACGCCCTCGACGCCTCGATGCTCGCGACGCTCCACGGCGTCGTGCGCGACGCGACGAAGGCGCTCGAGAACTATGACCACGCCCGCGCGCTCGAAGTCACGGAGTCGTTCTTCTGGACGTTCTGCGACGACTATCTCGAGCTCGTGAAGGAGCGCGCGTACAACCAGACCGACGCCGGCCAGGCTTCCGCCGCGCTGGCGCTGCGCCTGGCGATGTCGGCGCTGCTGCGGCTCCTCGCGCCGGTGCTGGCATTCGCCACCGAAGAGGCCTGGTCGTGGTTCAACGACGGCTCAGTGCACACGGCCGACTGGCCCGTCGCGCCGGAGGAGGAGTGGGGCGACTCCGCCGTGCTGACCGCCGTGAGCGCCGCGCTGATCGGCGTCCGCCGCGCGAAGACCGAGGCGAAGGCCTCGCAGAAGACCCCGGTCGCCCGCGCCGTCCTGGCCGGCCCCGCGGCGGCACTCGACGCGCTGCGGCTCGCAGAGGGCGACCTCAAGGCCGTCGGCCGGATCGCCGAGATCGCGTACGTGGAGGGCGAGGCCGTCTCCGTCACCGAGATCGAACTCGCCCCGCAGGAGGACTGACATGCAGCTCGGAACACGCTGGACCTCGGGCGACGAGCCGCCGAAGGCCGTCCCCGATGCGTTGGTGCGCGGCATCCGCTCCGTCGACGAGACCATCCCGGCCGATCAGCTCGGTCAGCCGCGCCCGCGCTGGACGCTCACGTGGCTGGAGGGCAAGCCGATCGCGGAGCTCGACACCGGCGTGATCGTGTCGCTGGACGCGGACGGCGAAGCCGTCGTCCGGCACGATCCGGACGACGGCTTCGCCTGAGCGCCGGGCCTCACTCCTCGGGGGCGTTGTGCTGCGACGCCGAGAGGAGCAGCCGCACGGCGACCAGCGTCGCGACCAGTGTGACGCCCGCGGCGATGAGGAACGGCAGCCGCAGGTCGATGCGCGCCACCCAGCCGCCGAGGAGCGTGGCGAACGGGAAGATGCCCCACGTGAAGGTGCGGCTGATGCCCAGCACGCGGCCGAACATGTGACCGGGAACGATCGTCTGACGCAGCGCGCCCCACGGCACGTTCCACACCGAGACGGCCGCGGCCATCAGCCCGTAGGCGATGGTCGCGGTGATCGCCTCGGGCGCCGCCCAGACGGCGGCCAGGCTGACCGCCGCGACGAGGTTGGCGCCCAGCATCACCGCGCCGCGGCCGAACTTCGCCACGAGCGACGCGGCGACGAGCGAGCCGGCGAGCGCGCCGAGGCCGATCCCCGCGGTGACCACGCCGATCCCCGCGGCCGGCACGTGGTGCACGTCGAGGAAGTACAGGTACACCGGCGCCTGGGCGAACGCGAACGCGCAGCCCACGATGGACGTGAAGATCACCATCGAGCGCAGGAACCGGTGGTTCCAGAGGTACACGAAGGCATCGCGAGCCGAGACATTCGGGTGGGCGGGGGTTGCAGCATCCACCTCCGTCTTCTCGGCGGCCTCCTCGGAAGCCGCCAGCGGCTCGCCGGCCGCGACCGCCGCCTCCGCGCGGACCGACGCGGCGCGTGCCTCGCGCAGCGGACGAGCGGCGGACAGCGGAAGCATCACCGCGAGCACGATGGGGATGAGATACCCCGCCGCGCCCACCCAGAGCGGCAGCGCGAGCGAGATCGCGAACAGCACGCCGGCGATGGGCGCCGAGATGAAGCTGTCGATCGTGATCTGCGCTGCCTGCATCCAGCCGTTTGCGCGATCGAGCGCGGGACGCTTCACGACGGCGGGGACGATCGCGTTCGTCGCGTTGTCGAAGAGCGTCTCGCCGAGGCCGAACACCAGCACGCCGGCGAACAGCCACCAGATGTCGAGGGCGCCCGACACGGTGAGGAGGGCGAGACCGACAGCGGCCAGACCGCGGATCGCATTCGCGATCGCCATGGTCCAGCGACGGTCGAACCGGTCGACGATCATGCCGGCGGGCAGCCCGAACACGAGCCACGGGAGGAACGCCAGCGCGCTGATCGCCGAGATCGCGAGCGGGTCGCGCGTGAGGGTGGTGGCGATGAGCGGCACCGCCAGCCGGCCGAGCCCGTCGGCCAGGTTGCTGAAGGCGGCCGCGGTCCAGAGTTTGCCGAAATCGCGGCCGAGCGGGACCCTGCGTGCCCGCCCGGCCGGCGATCCGGTCCGCTCGGCCGTGTCGACGCCCTCGCTCATCGCGGGAGCATCCCCATCGAAGCGAACGCCTCGGCTTCGTGCCGGGCGCCGCTCGCAGCGGCCTGTGCGGTCAGTGCGCGACGCTCCTGGGCGTCGCCTGCCTTCTCGACGCGCGCGACGACGTACGCGTCGAGAGCGGATGCTGCGCGCAGCAGCGCGCGGTCGAATCGGGTGGCGGATGCCCGGAACCCACGTGCCGCGAGTTCGTCAGCCGTGATGGCGGTCATGACTGTCCTCCTAGTTGCGGGAGCGGGAAGAGGTCGGCCCGGATGGTGACGGGGCGGACGTTCTCGCCGGTTTGATTGCGGTAGTTGTCGACGGTCTCGTCGATGAGCGCCATGATCTTGAGCGAGAGCTCCTTGCTCTGCTCGGGGGTCAGACGTGCGGTGGCGGTGGAGATCAGCGTCCCCTCCTGCCACATCTCGTCTTCGCCGCCGATTCCTCGGTTCACGAAGTCGAGAAGCTGGTCGTTGCGGTTGCGCAGGAACTCGTTCATGACCACCTGCGTCGCGGCTCGTCCCGCCGGCGTGGTCATCGCGTCGGGGTTGGCGAAAGACACGCCTCCGACGGGCCGCTCCCACCAGCGCTCGCGCCCGGTGCCGCGGTCCTCGGCCTCACGGATGAGGTCCTGCTTGGCGAGGGCGCGAAGGTGGTAGCTCGTCGAGCCGCTGGACTCCCCCAACCGCTCGGCGAGCGAGCTCGCCGTCTGCGGACCGTACTGGCTGAGGATGTCGTAGATCTTCACGCGGAGCGGGTGTGCCAGAGCACGGAGTGCGCCGGAATCGAGCACGCGATCCTGGTTGTGACGCTCCTCGGCGCGGGCGGCCGCGTCGCCCTGCTGCGGGGTTTCGTTCTCTGACATGCCTCCAGAGTAGTGATGCAAAGACTTCTTTGCAAGCACTTCTTTGCAATTGGTTGTTTGCAAGCGACTCTTTGCAAACATCCCTCGGCATGCCGCGGCGGCGTGACTAGGGTGGACTCCATGCCGAACGACAACCCGCTCCTGTCCCCCAGCACCCTGCCGTACGGGCTCCCCGACTACGCGGCGATCCTCCCCGAGCACTATCTGCCCGCGTTCGAGCGGGCCTTCGCCGATCACACCCGTGAGGTGTCGGCGATCACGCGGGTGCGCTCCATGCCCACGTTCGAGAACACACTGGTGCCGCTCGAAGAGAGCGGTCGCCTCCTCGGCGACGTCGCGCGGACGTTCTACACGGTGTCGTCCGCAGATGCGACGCCCGAGATCCAGGAGATCGAGGAGCAGCTGGCACCGCTCATGTCGGCGCATCAGGATTCGATCCAGCTCGACTCCGCCCTGTTCTGGCGCATCAAGACGATCCATGATCAGCTCGACGAGCTCGACCTCACCCCCGAGCAGCGCTATCTCGTGGAGCGCCACCACACCGAGATGGCCCATGCCGGCGCCGGTCTCGACGACGACGCGAAGAAGCGTCTCACCGAGCTCAACCAGCGGCTGTCCACCCTCACCACACAGTTCGAGAAGAATCTGCTCGCCGACACCAACGACCTCGCGATCGTCTTCGACGACGCGTCCGAGCTCGACGGGCTCTCGGAGGGCGAGCTCTCCGCGGCGGCGCAGTCCGCGGCGGATCGCGGCCTCGAGGGCAAGTGGGTCGTCACGCTCACCCTGTTCACCGGCCACCCGTACCTCTCGAGCCTGACCGACCGTGCGTCGCGGGAGCGCCTGCTCGAGGCGTCCCGTTCCCGCGGCTCGCGGGGCAACGAACACGACAACCGCGCCACGCTGCTCGAGATCGTGCGGCTGCGCGCGGAGCGCGCCGCGCTGCTGGGCTACGACTCGCACGCCGCGTACATCACGTCGGACGAGACGGCCGGCTCGCCCGCCGCCGTCCATGACCTGCTTCGTCAGCTCGCCGCGCCCGCGGCGCGCAACGCCCGTCGCGAGCAGGCCGCGCTGCAGGCGGTCATCGACGCCGACGCCGCCTCCTTCCCTCTCGAAGCGCACGACTGGGCGTTCTACACCGAGAAGGTGCGGGCCGCCGAGTACGAACTCGACCGAGCCGCGCTCCGGCCGTGGTTCGAGGCCGAGCGCGTGCTGCAGGACGGCGTGTTCCGCGCGGCGACCGACCTGTACGGCATCACCTTCGCCGAACGCAGCGACCTCGACGGGTACCACCCCGACACGCGTGTCTTCGAGATCCACAACGCCGACGGCTCGACGCTCGGGCTCTACATCCTCGACCTCTACACGCGCGACACCAAGCGTGGTGGCGCGTGGATGAACTCGATCGTGCTGCAGTCGCGCCTGCGTGGCACGCAGCCGATCGTGGTCAACAACCTCAACGTGCCGAAGCCGGCCGCCGGGCGACCGACGCTGCTCAGCCTCGACGAGGTGACGACGCTCTTCCACGAGTTCGGCCACGCCCTGCACGGCCTCTTCGCCACCGTCACGTACCCGCATTTCGCCGGCACCAACGTCTACCGGGACTTCGTCGAGTTCCCGAGCCAGGTCAACGAGATGTGGATCTACTGGCCCGAGATCCTCGCGTCGTACGCCCGACACATCAACACCGACGAGCCGCTGCCGACAGAGATCGTCGAGAAACTGCACGCCTCCGAGGCGTTCAACCAGGGCTTCGCGACCAGCGAGTATCTCGCGGCGGCCTGGCTCGACCAGGCCTGGCACTCCCTGTCGGTGAACGGCGCCGCGGCCGACATCGACGTCGCGGAGTTCGAGGCGGCTGCCCTCGCCGACATCGGCCTCGACAACCCCGTCGTGCCCACGCGCTACTCGTCGACATACTTCGCCCACGTGTTCTCGGGCGGGTACAGCGCCGGCTATTACTCGTACATCTGGAGCGAGGTGCTCGACGCCGACACCGTGGAGTGGTTCCGCGAGAACGGAGGCCTTCGCCGAGAGAACGGCGACCGCTTCCGCGGGCGCCTCTTGGGCGTGGGCGGCTCGAAGGACCCGCTCGAGGCCTACCGCGACTTCCGTGGACGCGATGCCGAGATCCAGCCGCTCCTCGCACGCCGCGGTCTGGCCGACTAGCGGCGGCTCACCGCAGGCCGAGCTCGCGCGCGAAGTCGCGCACCCGCGCTGCCATGACGGCGGGCACTTCGGCGACCGCGAAGTGCCCGCCTTCGTCGAGCCGCTCGAACACGCGCAGGTCGCGGTAGAAGCGTCGCGCCAGCGCTTCCGGGTAGTCGCCCTCGTGGCGCTGGATGTGGACGGATGCCGGGACCACCACGGGCGGCATCTCGTCAGGCTGGTCGGCGCCCTCGTAGTACGGGCGGAAGGACGTGCCGATGCTCTGGGTCGTCCAGTAGATCATCGCCTCGGTGAGGATGCGATCGCGCGAGATCCTGTCTTCGACGGCGCTGGGGTCACCCGGCGCCGTGTCGCTCCACTCCACGAGCTTCTCGGTCAGCCAGGCGAGCAGACCCGCCGGCGAGTCGTTGAGAGCGGCCGCGAGGGTGTCGGGTCGGGTCGCCTGCACATGCCCGTAGGCACCGTTGGCGCCGCCCCAGTGCTCGAGGCGTGCGAAGAACGCGACCTCGTCCGGTGCGGTGAGCAGCGGGCGCTCGGCCATCGACGGGAAGTGCGAGTGAGTGACCACGACGCCCGCCACCGCCTCCGGGTATGACCCCGCGATCAGGTCGTTGACGTTCGCCGACACGTCCTCCCCGTAGGTCAGGTAGGTCTCGTAGCCGAGCACGTCGGTCATGAGCGCGTGCATGGTCGCGGCGAGCCGCGTCTCGCTCATCGGTCCGTCGGCGTACGGGGACGAGTACGCGAAGCCGGGGAAGCTCGGCACGACCACGTGGAAGTCGGGCAGCAGATCGGCGAAGTCGAGCTGGAGGGCGAAGGTGTGGGGCCAGCCGTGCATCACGAGAAGAGCGGGGGCGTCGGCGCTCAGAGAACGCAGGTGCGCGAAATGGACCGTCGCGTCGCCGATGTCCGCGAGGAACTGCGGGTGGCTGTTGAGCCATTCCTCGCGGACACGCCAGTCCCAGGTGCGCCACGTCGCCACGAGCTCGGAGAGGTACGCGGCGCTCATGCCCGACGCCGGCCGCCGGGGTGCGTCCGGAAGGGGTCGGAACCGATCGAGGCGCTCCCGCAGGTCGGCGAGGTCGGTGTCGGGCACGTGGATCGAGAAGGGGCGGACGCTGGGCATGGCCCGAAACTACTCGGCGGGTACGACACCGTCGCTCTGGATCGCGCCCATCAGCTCGCTCACGCGCCCGAAGGTCGGCACCTCGGCGTTCGCCAGCCCGGTCACGGTGGTTGCGGTCGGCGGATGATGCCGGCTCACCGCCACCACACCGTGGTCGGCGCCCACGATCATCAGGTCGTCATCGTCGAGCCACACCCCGCGGCCATAGCCGAGTCCGTCGTCGGCGTCCGGCGTGACGCGCTCGGTCAGCAGCGCCACCAGCGAAGGATCGACGATGCGTCCGGCCAGAAGCGCCCCCCAGAAGCGGTGCAGATCACTCACCGTGGAGTGCGCTCCCCCGTCGCCCGACCCGACGACGGGCAGTTCGAACACGTTGGTGCGGCCGTCGTCCTTGTATCCCGTGGCGGTGCCGGGCGGGAGCAGGTCGGACCGCGGAAAGCCCGACGCGTCCATGCCGGCGGGCTCGAAGACACGGGTCCGCACGAGATCGGCGAACGGCGTCCCCGCAACGCGCTCCGCGATGATCGCGAGCACGACGTACCCGCCGTTGCAGTACGAGAAGCGCTCCCCCGCGGGGAACTTCGTCGGGAAGCCGTCGAGCATCGGCAGATAGGCCGGTGTCGAGTCGAGTTGCTGCACGGGCACGCTCAGCGGGGCCAGCGCGTCGACCTCTTCGTCGAGATAGTCCCCGATGCCGGACGTATGGCTCAGCAGGTGCCCGATGGTGACATCGTCGGCGATGAGCGGCAGGTCGGCCCCGAGGATCTCTCGCGCGGGAGTCTCCAACCGCAGCAGTCCGTCACCGACGAGGGAGAGCACAGTCAGCGCTGTGAACGTCTTCGTGCCGCTCGCCAGGCCGAATCGCGTCTCTGGAGTGTTCGGTGCACCCGCTGTGCGGTCGGCCAGCCCGATGGCCCATTCGCCGAGCACGTCGTCGCCGCGGCGCGCGCTGATGACGCCGCAGTAGCCTTCGAGATCAGGTTCGACGTCGGCCATGCGTGCGTTCTCGTGCTGGTGCGGCCGGCGTCAGGCGCTCTTGCGCTTCTCTCGCAGCACGAGCGTCGGGGGCGCGCCCTCGTCGACGGCGGCGCGGGTGACGATGACCTTGTCGACGTCGTCGGTCGAGGGGATCTCGAACATGATCGGACCCAGGACGTCTTCGAGGATCGCGCGGAGCCCGCGCGCACCGGTCTTGCGGGCCACCGCGAGGTCGGCGATCGCCTCGAGCGCCTCACGGTCGAACTCGAGCGTGACGCCGTCGAGCTCGAACATGCGGTGGTACTGCTTCACCAGCGCGTTCTTCGGCTCGGTGAGGATCTCCATGAGCGCTTCGCGGTCGAGCGGCGAGACCGAGGCGACCACGGGGAGGCGGCCGATGAACTCGGGGATGAGTCCGAACTTGTGCAGGTCTTCGGGCTGCACGTCGCCGAAGAGGTTGAGGTCCTCGTCTTTGCGATGCAGCGAGGCGCCGAAGCCGACACCGTGCTTGCCGACGCGAGACGAGATGATGTCTTCCAGCCCGGCGAAGGCGCCCGCCACGATGAACAGCACGTTCGTCGTGTCGATCTGGATGAACTCCTGGTGGGGGTGCTTGCGGCCGCCCTGCGGGGGGACCGAGGCGACGGTGCCCTCGAGGATCTTCAGCAGCGCCTGCTGCACGCCCTCGCCCGACACGTCGCGCGTGATCGAGGGGTTCTCGGCCTTGCGGGCGATCTTGTCGACCTCGTCGATGTAGATGATGCCGGTCTCGGCGCGCTTCGTGTCGAAGTCCGCCGCCTGCAGGAGCTTGAGGAGGATGTTCTCGACGTCTTCACCGACGTAGCCGGCCTCGGTCAGCGCGGTGGCGTCGGCGACGGCGAACGGCACGTTCAGGCGCTTCGCGAGCGTTTGCGCGAGGTAGGTCTTGCCGCAGCCCGTCGGGCCGAGGAGCAGGATGTTGCTCTTGGCGATCTCGATCTCGTCGGCGCGCTGCTCGGCCGACTGGATCGTGCCGTGCGCGCGCACACGCTTGTAGTGGTTGTACACGGCGACCGAGAGCGCGCGCTTCGCGTCGGTCTGGCCGACGACGTACTCCTCCAGGAAGGCGAAGATCTCGCGGGGCTTCGGCAGATCGAAGTCGGCCACGACGCCCGAGGACGATTCGGCCATGCGCTCTTCGATGATCTCGTTGCACAGCTCGACGCACTCGTCGCAGATGTAGACGCCGGGGCCGGCGATCAACTGCTGGACCTGCTTCTGGCTCTTGCCGCAGAAGGAGCACTTGAACAGGTCGGCGCTCTCACCGATGCGTGCCATGCCGCTCCTCCTCGTACGTCGGGGCCGAGCCCCCAGCTGTTCTCCGAGCCTAATAGCTGAGGCCGACATGCGGCGGCATTGCGACGCACGTTGTGGAGGACGCGGGGTTCGCGGAGAGAGAACTCGCTCCCGTGGACGCACGGCGCCCCGCCGCCCGATGACCGGGCGGCGGGGCGCTGGACTCTGCGTGATCCGACGCGGAGCGGACTACTTCGTCAGGGCCTGCTGACCGCGCTTGCGCGTGGTGAGCACCTGGTCGACGAGGCCGTACGCGACCGCCTCCTCCGCGGAGAGGATCTTGTCGCGGTCGATGTCCTTGTTGACCTCTGCCTGCGTCTTGTTCGAGTGCTTCGCGAGCGTCTCCTCGAGCCAGGTCCGCATACGCAGGATCTCGGCCGCCTGGATCTCGATGTCGGACGCCTGACCGTGGCCGGCCTCGCCGACCGCGGGCTGGTGGATCAGGATGCGCGCGTTCGGAAGCGCCAGGCGCTTGCCGGGGGCGCCGGCGGCGAGGAGCACCGCCGCGGCCGACGCGGCCTGGCCGAGCACGACCGTCTGGATCTGCGGCGACACGTACTGCATGGTGTCGTAGATCGCCGTCATCGCCGTGAACGAGCCGCCGGGTGAGTTGATATACATGATGATGTCGCGGTCGGGGTCCTGCGACTCGAGCACGAGCAGCTGGGCCATGACGTCGTCCGCCGAGGCGTCGTCGACCTGGACGCCCAGGAAGATCACGCGGTCCTCGAACAGCTTGTTGTACGGGTCCTGACGCTTGTAGCCGTAGGCGGTGCGCTCCTCGAACTGCGGCAGGATGTAGCGGCTGCCGGGCATCTGGAGGCCCTGGGGCGCGAGCGGCGCGCCGCCGAAGGTGGGGGTCTGCATTCCGGGTTCTCTCTCTTTCGCCTTCGGACTCAGCTGTCGGTGGCGGTGCCGCCGCCGCCGATGACGTCGGTCGCGGACTCGCGGATGTGGTCGACGAAGCCGTACTCCAGCGCTTCCTCGGCGCCGAACCAGCGATCGCGGTCGCCGTCGGCGTTGATCTGCTCGACCGACTTGCCCGTCTGCTTCGCCGTGATCTCGGCGAGGCGCTTCTTCATGTCGAGGATGAGCTGCGCCTGCGTCTGGATGTCGCTCGCCGTGCCGCCGAAGCCGCCGTGCGGCTGGTGCAGGAGCACGCGGGCGTTGGGCGTGATGTAGCGCTTGCCCTTGGTGCCCGCGGTCAGCAGGAGCTGGCCCATCGAGGCCGCCATGCCGATGCCGACCGTGACGATGTCGTTGGGCACGAACTGCATCGTGTCGTAGATCGCCATGCCTGCGGTGATCGAGCCACCCGGCGAGTTGATGTAGAGGTAGATGTCCTTCTCGGAGTCCTCAGCGGCGAGAAGCAGGATCTTCGCGCAGATCTCGTTGGCGTTGTCGTCACGCACCTCCGACCCCAGCCAGATGATGCGGTCCTTCAGCAGCCGGTCGAAGACGCTGGTCGCGACAAGTGGTTCGGCCATGTGTACTCCTGTTTCCTTGGGTCGCCATCGAATCTACCGGCGCCCCGCGAACGACCCGCCCGTGTTCGCCCTGGGCAGAGCGCGCACATGACAGAAGAGGACGGATGCCGCGGCATCCGTCCTCTTCTGTCAATCGGTCATGCGATCGGAGCTGGCGTCACTCGGCGTCGGCGGCCTTCTTGGCCGGAGCCTTCTTCGCGGCCGGCTTCTTGGCGGGAGCCTTCTCCTCCGCGGCCTCGTCGGCGGCGGCGGCCTTCTTCGCGGCGGGCTTGCGCGCGGGCGCCTTCTTCGCCGGCTTCTCGGCGGCCGCGGCCTCTTCGGCCTCGATCACGGCGTCGGCGTCGGCCGCGGCATCCGCGATCTCCTCCGCCTCCTCGACGACCTCTTCCTCGTCCTCGGTGGCCACGAAGCCGGTGAGGTCGACGGACTTGCCGTTGGTGTCGACGACGTTGACCTTGCCGAGCGCGACCGCGAGGGCCTTGTTGCGCGCGACCTCGCCGATGATGGCGGGCAGCTGGTTGCCCTCCTGCAGCGCGTTCACGAAGTCCTGCGGGGCCATGCCGTACTGGGCGGCCGACTGCACGAGGTACTGCGTGAGCTCGTCCTGCGAGACCTGCACGTTGACGGTCTCGGCGATCTTGTCGAGCAGCATCTGCGTCTTGAACTGCTTCTCGCTGGCCTCGGCGACCTCGGCGCGGTGGACGTCGTCCTCGAGGCGACCCTCACCCTCGAGGTGGCTGTGCACCTCGTCCTCGATGAGCTGCGGCGGCACGGGGATCTCGACCTGCTCGAGCAGCGTCTCGATCAGCTTGTCGCGCGCGGCGGAGCCCTGCGTGAAGGCGCCCTGCTGCCCGACACGCTCCTTGAGGCTGTCGCGCAGCTCGGCGATGGTGTCGAACTCGCTCGCGATCTGGGCGAAGTCGTCGTCGGCCTCGGGGAGCTCGCGCTCCTTGACGGCCTTGACGGTCACCGAGACCTCGGCCTCTTCGCCGGCGTGGTCGCCGCCGACGAGCTTCGAGCGGAAGGTGGTGTCCTCACCGGCGGTGAGGGAGTCGATGGCCTCGTCGATGCCTTCGAGCAGCTCGCCCGAGCCGACCTCGTACGAGACGCCCTCGGCGCGGTCGATCTCGGCGCCGTCGATGGCGGCAACGAGGTCCAGCTCGACGAAGTCGCCGGTGGCGGCGGGACGGTCGACGGTCACGAGCGTGCCGAAGCGGCCGCGCAGGCGGTCCAGCTCCTCGTCGATCGCGGCCTCGTCGACCTCGACGGCGTCGACCTCGACGGTCGTGCCCTCGAAGGACGGGAGGTCGAACTCGGGACGCACGTCGACCTCGACCGTGACCTCGAGGTCGCCCGAGAAGTCCTTCTCGTTCGGCCACGTGGTGACGTCGGCCGAGGGGCGGCCCAGCACGCGCAGCTCGTGAGCGGCGGCGGCCTCGCGGTAGAAGGTGTCGAGGCCTTCGCTGACAGCGTGCTCGAGCACCGCGACACGGCCGATGCGCTGGTCGATGATCGGCGCGGGCACCTTGCCCTTGCGGAAGCCGGGGATCTGCACGTCCTGCGCGATGTGCTCGTACGCGTGCTTGATCGACGGCTTGAGCTCGTCGGGGCTGACCGTGATGTGCAGCTTCACCCGGGTCGGGCTGAGCTTCTCGACGGTGCTGTTCACCATGCCTGTACTTCTCCTCTATCGGACCGCGCGAAGACGCGGCGGTTGAAGGTCTGGGTTCTGAATTCTGTGGGCCGTGATGTCGGGGCGACAGGATTTGAACCTGCGGCCTCCCGCTCCCAAAGCGGGCGCTCTACCAAGCTGAGCTACGCCCCGGGCGGCTTCGCACGCGTGCGCGCGCCGTTCGGCCCCGAGAAGTCTAGCCGACGCGCCCGTCACGTTCCCCCTGGCGGTTCGGAACGGGATGACCCTCGCGATGTAATACGATTGGTCGGTGCCCGTCCGCGGGCGCACGGGGATGTAGCTCAATGGTAGAGCCTCAGTCTTCCAAACTGATGGTGCGGGTTCGATTCCCGTCATCCCCTCCGAGCCAGAAAGCCCCGATGAATCGGGGCTTTCTTCGTGTCTGCGAGCTGACGCGCCGCCACGCCTACGATCGAGGGGTGACCGAATCGCTTCTCGTACTCGTGGCCAACGCCGGTGACGGCAGCATCAGCACCTTCCGATTCTCCGACGGTTCGCTCGAGCGGCTCGCGGTGACGGAAGGGCTCAACGGATGCTCCACCTTCGCGGTGGACGCGGGGCGCGACCTCGTCTACGCCGGCGTCAAGGGCGAGCCCGCCGGCATCGTGACGCTCCGGCTCGATCGCGAGACCGGGCGGCTTTCGCCGCTCTCCCGCGCAGATCTCGTCGGGGGCGGCATGAACTACCTGGCGCTCACGCGCGGCGGGTCGGGCCTGCTCGGGGTCTCGTACGGCGGCGGGTACGGCATCATCGCGCCGGTGGCCGACGGGGTCGTCGGCGAGCCGGTGTCGCGGATCGAGTTCCCCAACCTGCATTCGGTGCTGCCGAGCGCCGACGGCCGCTTCGCGTACTTCGTCTCGCTCGGCGCCGACCTGGTCGCGCAGTACGCCATCGGCGACGACTTGTCGCTGGAGCCGCTCGCGCCGGCGACGGTCGCCGCGCCGGCGGGCAGCGGTCCCCGGCACCTCGTGCTCAACGACGCTCAGGACGCCGTCTACGTCTTGACGGAGTTCTCGGGCGAAGTGCTGCACTTCGCCCGAGACACCTCCGTCGGAACGCTCGAGCTGCGGGGCGCGGCATCCGTCTTCGATCCCTCCAAGGGACTCGCGCACAGCCGATTCGGCGCCGATCCGCGGTCCGAGCACCTCATCTGGGGGGCCGACCTGCATTTCGGCGCCGGCGGACGCCGGCTCTGGGCGACCGAGCGCACGGAGAGCACGCTGGGCGCCGCCGCCGTGTCGGCCGAGGGATCGGTGGCGCCGGCGACGAGCTTCACGGTGACCGAAGCGCAGCCGCGCAGCTTCGCGATCAGTCCGGACGGCGCCCACCTGGTCGTCGCGGGCGAGCGCTCGACCGACGTCGCTCTCTACGCGGTCGACGAGGATCGGCTCGAGCTGCGGCAGCGGGTCGAGACGGGCGACGGGGCGAACTGGGTGCGGTTCGTCTGAGGCGAGGGCCGCGGCAGGGCAGTTTCACCCAGATCGCGCTATCCGCGCCCGCGCGCCCCACTGTTCCCGGATCGCCCCGGCGCGGCAGACTGAGCGTGGAACTGTTCCATGCCTCCAGGAGCCGCCATGAGCAGCAGCAAGCCGACCCCCGAGCCGGGCGGGCGCAAGCTTCCGCGCCGCCCCGCGTCGGAGCTCGCCGAGAAGTGGACGCGCATCGACGGCGTCGACGTGTTCTACCGTGAGTCGCCGAACCCCACGAAGGACGAGCGCGTCATGGCGCACGTCCACGGCTTCGGTCTCTCGGGCCGCTACCTGCTGCCGACAGCCGAGCGGCTCGCCGACGAGTTCCACACGTACGTGCCCGACCTTCCCGGGTTCGGGCGCAGCGGCAAGCGCAAGGACATGCTCGACATCCCCGACCTGGCGCGTGCCGCCGTCGACTTCTTCGACGACCGCGGCGTCGAGAAGGCGACGCTCGTCGGCAACTCCATGGGCTGCCCCGTCATCATCGAGTTCGCGCACCGCTACCCCGAGCGCATCGATCGCGCGGTGCTGGTCTCCCCCGCGGGCGGGCTGTTCAATCAGCCGCTGCGCCGCGCGATCAAGCAGCTCTCGCAGGACGCGCCGAGGGAGCCGGTCAAGATGGCGCGGGTCGCCGTGCCGGACTACGTGCGGTTCGGCGTGCCGAGCACGATGAGGATGTTCCGCTCGCTCACCCAGTACCCGTCGCTGCAGCGGCTGCTCGAGATGCGCATCCCCACGCTGGTCGTGCTGGGCGAGCGCGACCCGCTCCTCCCCCACGCCCACCGCGTCGACGAGATCGCGAGCCAGACCGACAGTCACGTCCTGGTGGTGCTGCTCGAGGGTGCGGCCCACGCGATCAACTTCAGCCACCCGGGGCAGCTGGCTCACGTCATCCGTCACTTCATGGACGACCTGCCGATCGAGAACGACCCGGCCTGGCCGGGCCACGTGCGCCTGTACGAGGTGCATCGCGGCACGCATCACCCGCCCGCACAGCCCCGCGACTGAGGCCGCTGACGCGTCGACTCAGGTGAGGGGCGTCGCGTTGCGGTGCTCTTCGATGTGCGCGACGTAGTGCGCGCCGTTGCGCAGCAGCCGCGCGCGCTCCTCGACGGTGAGCTCACGGCGCACCTTCGCGGGCACCCCGGCGACCAGTGATCCGTCCGGGATCACGGATCCCTCGAGCACCACCGCACCGCCGGCCACGAGGCATCCGGATCCGATCCTCGCGCCGTTCAGCACGACGGCGCCCATGCCGATGAGCGAGCCGTCCCCGATCGTGCAGCCGTGCACGACGGCGTTGTGCCCGACCGACACGTTCTCGCCGATGACGACGGGACTGCCCGCGTCGACGTGGACCGAGACGTTGTCCTGAAGGTTGCTGTTCGCGCCGACGGTGATCGTGTCGCCGTCGGCCCGGAGCACCGCGTTGTACCAGACGCTGGCGCCGGGACCGAGGATCACTCCCCCGATGACGCGGGCGCCCGCGGCGATGAACGAGGTGGGATCGAGCGAGGGCGTCCTGCCCGCGGCGATGAGGACCGATGCTCCGGATGCGACCGTCATGATCCGACCCTATTGGCCAGCGCCGCCTCGATCGCCTCGGTGTACCACGGGGCGAGCGTGTCGGCGAAGGTCACCGTCAGGTGGTCCTGGTCGCGGTAGATGTTCGCGCCACCGACCACGGGAGCGCACGTCTCGGCGCCGCAGAACACGTCGGTGAAGTCGAGCAGCGTGACGGAGTCGAGACCGGATGCTGCGCCCCGCAGCGGATCGTCCTCCACGAGCACGTCCGACCGGGCGCCGTCGCACTCGGACATGTCGTGGGTGCGGAGGCACTTGTTCGGGTCGGTCTCCCACACCGGGTTGTCGACGACGGTGATGACGGGGATGCCGCGGTCGGTCACTGTGCTCCACGCGTCGCGGTAGCCCGCGACGGCGGCGTCGTACGAGGAGTCGTAGCCCGCCGACGAGTACGGCGTCGTCGCGATCGCCGCGGTGAACACGGCGTCGAGATCGCTGTCGTCGATCGCGTTCTGCACGCGGTCGCGCCACTCGGTGCAGGCGGCGCCGAACGCCCCCGGCGTCGACAGCGGCGTGGCGTTCCAGGGGCACGCGCCCTTGAACCACGTGACGAGCTGCCAGCCGTTCGCCTCCGCCATGCGCTCGAACGTGGAAAGCAGCTGGTACGCGTGGCTGTCGCCGATGAGCGCGACGCGAGGGGCGTCAGGGTCGTCCGAGCCGAAGGTGCACGAGACGGGTCGCGAGTCGGTGAGCTGAACGAAGCAGTTCGGGTTCTCCGGTCGATCGATGCCGGCGAAGCCGGGCGCGGGCAGGATCGTGTCGCCGAAGTCGACGTCGGCGCACGAGGCGTCGAGCACGGACGCCGCGCCGAAGCACTCCGGCGGGTTCTGCTGCAGCTCGGCGATGTCGCGCGTGCCCTGGTTGTACAGCGGCGCATTGACGAACCAGGCGGACGCGGCGACCAGCCCGACCACGACCATCGCGGCGAGCGAGGACCACAGCGTCACGCGGGCGGGGCGCGAGGTGAGCACCTTCCAGCCGCGCGCCGGGTCCTCGACGAACCGCTTCGTGAGCCACGCGAGCACGAAGCACAGCACGAGCAGGGCCACGCGGTGGTAGATCGTGAGGCCCCAGAACGGCACCGACGGCGCGATGACGATGAGCGGCCAGTGCCAGAGGTACAGCGAGTACGAGATGTCGCCGACGAACTGCGCCGGACGGATCGCGAGGATGCGGGTCGGGTACCACCAGCGCTCGCTGTTCGACGCGGCGATGACCGCGGCCGCACCGAGGGTGGGCAGCGCCGCCATGTAGCCGGGGAACGGCGTCTGGGCGTCGAACGTGAAGGCGACGTAGAGGAGCAGCAGGATGCCGCCCCAGCCCAGCACGAAGCTGCCGATCGCGTTGCGGACCCGCAGCATCGGCACAAGCGCGATGAGTGCCCCGACCCCGAACTGCCACATGCGACCGAACGTCACGAAGTATGCGGGCGCCGGGTTCGTGATCGTGAACACGACGCAGAAGACGAACGACACCACGGTGACGACGGCGAGCGTCGTGATGATCGCGCGACGCCGCGCGCCGCGGAAGAACTTCACGCCGATCCACGCGGCCAGCAGCATGAGGAGCGGCCACATCACGTAGAACTGCTCTTCGAGCGACAGCGACCAGTAGTGCTGCACCGTGGTCGGCGCGCCGGCGTGGTTCAGGTAGTCGGCGGAGTTGAGGGCGAGGTACCAGTTCTCGACGTAGAACGTCGACGCGAGGATCTCGCGCACCTCGTTCGGCAGCGCCGACGTCGGCATGAGATACGGCGACATCACGACGACCGCGCAGAAGAGCAGGACGAGGAGGGATGCCGGGAGCAGGCGTCGTGCGCGACGCGCCCAGAACTGGCCGAGCTTCACCGTGCCGGTCGCGGTGAGCTCGCGCATGAGGTGCGCCGTGATGAGGAAGCCCGAGATCACGAAGAAGATGTCGACGCCGATGTAGCCGCCCGTGAGGCGGCCGGGCCAGAAGTGGTAGAGCACCACGCAGAGCACGGCGATCGCGCGCAGGCCCTGCACGTGCGGGATGAAGCGCGAGGGCTCGGCGTGCTCGGGCGAGCGGTCGCGGGGCTCGCGGGTCACGGTCTTGGCGGGAACGCCCAGATGCTGCGGTCCGAGGTCGTGATCGGCGGAAGGCACGAATCGACGTTAGCCGCTGTCGTCCCGCCCGCTCGCACCGACGCCGCGGATTCCCCGGTTTAGCCCAGCCTTCTCTTGCTTGCGGAATGACTTCTCGTGAGTAGCGTTGCAGTCACTGGAGGGCCGAACGATGGAGACGAGAGATATGACGAACACCCAGACCACCCCCGCAACCGCAGCGAACCCCGACGTCGCCGCCGCGACGGCGCAGTTCCTCACCCCCGTCGTCCTGGGCCTGCAGGCCCTGGCCGTGAACGGCAAGCAGGCGCACTGGAACGTGCGCGGCGCGAACTTCATCGCGATCCACGAGCTCCTCGACTCCGTGGTCGCCCACGCGCAGGCCGGCGCCGACCAGGCCGCCGAGCGCATCGTGGCACTGGGGCTCCCGATCGACGCCCGCGTCGGCACGGTCGCCTCGAAGACCTCGACGGCCGTCCCCGCGGGCTTCACGCAGTGGGACGCGCTCATCCGCAACGTGATCTCCGACATGGACACCGTCATCGCGGACGTCCAGGCGGCGATCGACGGCCTCGACGAGTTCGACCTCACGAGCCAGGACATCGCGATCGGCATCAAGGAGTCGCTCGAGAAGGACCGCTGGTTCCTCTTCGCGCACCTCGCCGAGTGATCCTGCCCGCATGACGAGAGCCCCCGGTTCGCCGGGGGCTCTCTTCATGTCATGGATGCTGCAGAAAGGCGAGCACCGCCAGCACACGGCGATGCTCGGTGCCCGACTCCTCGAGTCCGAGCTTCGCGAAGATCGCGCTGATGTTCTTCTCCACCGCGCCGACGCCGATGAACAGCCGCTCGGCGATGCTCGCGTTGCTGCGTCCCTCGGCCATGAGCGTCAGCACATCCCGCTCGCGCGGCGTGAGCGTCGAGAGAGGATCGGGCCGCGCCGACAGCAGTCCCTGCACCACGAGCGGGTCGAGCACCGTGCCGCGCTCACGGACGCGGCGGACCGCATCCGTGAACTCGTCGAGCGACGTGACGCGGTCCTTCAGGAGGTAGCCGACGCCGCCCTCGCCGCCCGCGAGGAGCTCCTTCGCGTAGACGCCCTCGACGTACTGGCTGAGCACGAGGATGCCGACGGCCGGGAGCGCCGCCCGCACCGCGAGCGCCGCGCGAATGCCCTCGTCGCGGAAGCCCGGCGGCAGACGCACGTCGAGGATCGCGACATCGGCGCGGGCTTCGCGCACTCGGGCGACCACGTCCTCGGCGTCGCCCCACGCCCCTGCGGTCGTGTACCCGGCCTCGTCGAACAGCCGCACGAGTCCCTCACGCAGGAGGACCGAGTCCTCGAACAGGACGACGCGGAGCGGGGCGGAGTCGGGCGAGGCTGCCATCCCCTCAGGATAGGGATCGCTCACGGCAGGACCGTGAGCGGGATGTGCGCGCCGGCCGACGTCGGCCCGCCGACCGGACTCGTCACGACCAGCACCCCGCGGAGCCCGGCGACCCGCTCCCGCAGCCCCTCCAGACCGTGACCGGACGTGAAGACGGCGCCGCCCCGGCCGTTGTCGACGACCCAGACGTCGAGGTGCGTGGGAGCGCCCGCCGCGTTGCGCCGCAGCGATGCCCGCAGCGTGACCCCCGTGGCTCCGGAGTGCTTGACCGCGTTCGTGATCAGCTCGGCGACGACGAAGTAGATGGTACGGGCCACTTCCTGGCTCACGGCGCGGTCGATCGCCGGGTCGACGTCGACCTGCACCCACAGCGGGGATGCGGTCGCGACGGCGTCCAGCGCGGCCGCGAGGCCGCGATCCTGCAGGAGCGGCGGCGCGACCCCGCTCGACAGCGCCCGCAGCTCGTCCAGTGCGGCCTTCGCGTGACCTCGTGCCTCCCGCGCGAGGTCGGCTGCGGCATCCGTGTCTCCCGACTCCGCGCGGCGCTCCAGAGCCGCGAGATCCATCTGCAGCCGCACCAGGCGCTGCTGCGGACCGTCGTGGATGTCGCGCTCGAGGCGGCGGAGCGCCACGCCTTCGGCGTGCACCGCGGCGCCGCGCGCGGCGGCCTCGGCGCGGACCTCGGCGGCCAGTTCGTCCGAGTCCCACCGCCCGAGCATGCCCTTCGCGACCGCGTGGTGGCCTCGTGCGAGTCCGCCGAGCACCCACGGCATGGTGATCGTGAAGAGGATGCCGGCGACGAGGTAGAGCGCGACCTCCACGGCCCAGCTGGACCAGCCGCCGAACAGCCACGGCACGAAGTCGGCGACGTAGTGCCCCCACTCGCCGCCAGAGCCCTCGGTGTTCCAGCTGCGCGGCAGGAACAGCCCCCAGAACCAGTACGTGAGGCCGCCGAGGCCCACGCTCAGCCAGACGACGGTGAGGGTGAACGAGATCGTGCTGATGATCGGGTTCACGATCATGCCGTGCACGAGGTAGAGCCAGTAGTGGGCGCCCCGGATCGGGCGGGTCAGCGTCACCCAGAAGCCGGTGGCGTCGGGGGTGTCGCGATTCCACTCGGGTTCGGCGATCTCGGGCTGGCCGGTCAGGAGCAGCAGGAACCTGTCGGCGACACCGAATCCTCGCGCGATGAGCAGAGTCAGCACGATGAGCGGGAGGCCGACCACGAGGATCAGCAGCCCGACCCCGGTCCAGAACAGCGAGGCGAGCAGACCGACCGAGACCATGGCGAGCACGAAGACCGCGAGCAGGTACAGCGCGCTGCCGGGGGTGCGGACCCACGCCTGCCCGTAGGACGCCCAGAAGCCGGCGGCGGGGCGTGACGCGACCGGCTGGAGCGGAGCCGGTTCAGTGGTGGCGGCGGTCATCGATGTCTCCCTCGGAACTCATGTTCCCAGCTTCGCGGCGACGCGGCGGCCGCGGCATCCGATACCCACCCCAACGGCTACGGGGGCAGACCCCCGTACCGGCGCACGGCTCACGCCACGTGCGTGAGGCGCCCGCCGAGCAGTGTCGCGGCCACCGCCATGCCCCGCAGCGACGGCTCGTCGACGGCGAGAGGGTCGTGCGCGCAGACGGCGAGATCGGCGACGTCGCCCGGATCGATGCGCGCGGGCTCAGCCGAGCCCCCGCGCGTCGAGGCCGCCAGAGCCGTTGCGGCGTCGACGCGCTGCGACGGCTGCCACGGGTCTCGGCCGTCGCGCGTGCGGAAGGCGGCGGCCGCCATCGCCGCCCAGGGGTCGAGCGGCGCCACGGGCGCATCGGATCCGAAGAGCAGGTTGGCACCGCTGTCGGCGAGAGCCCGCAGCGGGTACGGCTGCGCAGTCTGACCCGCCCACACGGTGTCGGTCAGGTCCCGGTCGTCGAGGGCGTGCTCGGGCTGGACGCTCGCGCCCACACCGAGGCGGGCGAACCGCGGGATGTCGGCGTGCGCGACGAGCTGCGCGTGCTCGATCGTGCCCCACGCGCCGGTCGCGGCGAAGGCGTCGAGCGCGTGCGAGTTCGCGACGTCGCCGATGGCGTGGATCGCCGACGCGATGCCGGCCGCCGTGGCGCGGGTCATGAGATCGATGAGCGTCGCGAGGTCGACGGTGATCATGCCGTGGTTGTGCGGATCGTCCGGGTACGCGTGCGAGCAGGCGGCCGTGCGGGTGCCGAGCGAGCCGTCGGTGATCACCTTGAGAGGGCCGACGCGCACGAGATCGGATGCTGCGCCCCGCGCCGCGTCTCCTGTCTGCAGTCCGTCGGCGATCGCGCGGTCGAGGAACTGCGGGTAGATCCCGAACGAGACCCGCAGCGCGTCGAACCCCGCGGCGAGACGCCGGGTCCACGAGTCCTCGTTCCACGACATGTCGAGGTCGACGAGCCCCACCACGCCGCGGGACGCGGCATCCTGCGCCATGCGCGCCACGAGCGGGTCGGACACCGCTGCGTCGACGGCGTTGAGCCGACGCGAGATCTCGAACGCGGGCTCCTCGCGCAGGAGACCCGACCCGTCCGGCGCGAACCCCTCGCGGCGCAGCGCCGCCGAGTTCAGCCACACGCTGTGCACGTCGGCGTTGATGAGATAGGTCGGGACCTCGCCCGTCGCGGCGTCGAGCAGCGCGAGGTCGGGCGCGTCGGCCCAGAACGCGTCGCGGAAGCCGCTGCCCACGCGGCGCCCGTCGGGCAGCGGCGTCGCCGCGCCCATGAGCGCCGCCGCCTGGGAGGCGGAGGAGGCCGCGCCGAGCGCCACGCGCTGGGCGGACAGCGCCCATTGCACCGTGTGGACGTGATGGTCCCACAGCCCCGGGATCACCCATCCGCCGTCGGCGTCGAGCACGTTGCCGCTGCGCGGCAGCGCCCCCGCGGGCGCGATGTCGACCACGAGCCCCTCCGCGAGGTGCACGTCGACGGGATCCGCGCCGAACGGATCGGTGCGGCCGGAGCCGGTGAGCCGCGCGTTCGCGATGACGTCGAGGGCTTCGCCGCGAGCCGGCGTCACCGCGCGGCCTTGCGGGTCTCGAGGTCGCGGCGCATCTCCGTGGCCAGCCGCGGGTCGGCGTACGGGCTCGCACCGGCCTCGAGCTCCAGGATCACGGTCTCGACCGTCTCGTCGGGCTTGTTCTGACTCAGCTTGCGCTTGCCGACGACCTTCGTCGGCGTGAGCCGGAAGCCCGCCGTGCCACGCTCGAGACGGCGCACGTAGTCGGGGTCGTTCGGCGGCTCCCACATCAGGCGCGGCTGCGGCAGTCCACTCTCGAAGCGGGCGACCAGCCGTTCGAGCACCTCGAGGTTCTCCTCCGGCGTCAGCAGCTCCGGGACACCCGTCAGATGCGCCGACACGAAGTTCCACGTCGGCACGCTCTGCACGTCGCCGTACCAGCCGGGCGAGATGTACCCGTGGGGCCCTTGCACCACCACGAGCAGCTCGCGCTCGCCGAGGCCGTGGATCAGGTCGTCGGGCTTGCCGACGTGGCCCACGATCGTGAGGTCGTCGCGATCGGCGTCCAACAGCACGGCGTAGTGCGAGGCGACCAGCCCGGCCTCGGTAGACGAGACGATCGTGACCCACGGGTTGTGCTCGATGAGCCGCCGGATCTCGCCGACGTCCGACATCGCGAAGCTCGGGTTCTGACGCATGGGCCCAGCCTATGCGCGCGCCCGAGCGCCCGGCTGCGCGGTCAGGCCTGGCAGAAGGGGCACCAATAGAGCTTGCGGCCTGCGGCCTCCTCGACGACGATCGCCGTGCCGCAGACCCGGCACGGCAGGCCGGCGCGGTGGTAGACCCAGTGGCGGTCGTCGCGGCTCGCCATCGCGGCGCGGTAGGCCTCGGGGTCGAGGTCGTCCATCGTCATCATCTGACCGGTCTCGACGCCGATCGCGAGCAGGCGCACCCAGTCCCGCCAGAGGTCGCGCACGACCTCTTCGGGGACGTCGCGGCCTGGCGTGTGCGGGTTCTGGCGCGCCCGGAACAGCAGCTCGGCGCGGTACACGTTGCCGATGCCGCTGACGACGTTCTGGTCCATGAGCAGCAGGCCGATCGATGTCGGCTTGCGGCGCACGACCGAGGTGAAGCGCTCCTCTCCCTCCGCGACGTCGTCGACGAGGGGGTCGGGCCCGAGCTTGGCGATCGTCGCCGCGACCTCGTCGGGCGTCTGCAGCTCGCACGCCGTCGGACCGCGCAGGTCGGCGCACGTGACATCCGTGAGCAGACGCAGTCGCACCTGCCCGACGACCGGGGGCGGCCACTCGTCGCCCTCGGCGGCGAGCCCGGTGGTCTGCTCCGACATCCGCACGTGCACGCGGGTGCGCCGCGGGGCGCCGATCGAGGTCAGCGAGTTCTCCCCCGCGGCGTCGAGGATCGGGTCCTCGAGGTCGGTGCCGCGCTGGTTCGTCTGCCCCATGCGGCCGTTGGCCGAGGCGATGGTGGGGTCGACGAGGATCTCACCGGCGAAGTCCCACGCGCCGTACATGCCCAGGTGCACGCGCAGCCAGAGATCGTCGTCGAACTCGAGGAACATCTGCTTGCCGACGGCCCGCACCGACGTCGCGGTGCGTCCGCTCAGGATCTCGGCGCCCTCGACGAAGCGGCCCTGCGGGCTCGACGCCGCGACCGCGCGGCCGACGAAGTTGCGGTCGAACTGGCGGGCGATGCGATGGACGGAATGCCCCTCGGGCACGGCTCAGCCGGCTTCGGGGTCGAACGAGCTGTCGTCGGCGGCGAGGACGTCGGGCTGCCCGGTGACCGCGCGCGGGTCGGGCTCGAGGGCGCCGTCCTCCTCGTACGCGGCGAGCTGCGCGATACGGCGGGCGTGGCGCTCCTCGCCCGAGAACGGCGTCGCGATGAAGCGGTCGATGAAGGTCGCCGCCTCTTCGAAGGTGTGCTGACGGGCGCCGATCGCGATCACGTTCGCGTCGTTGTGCTCGCGCGCGAGCTCGGCCGTGGCGATGCTCCACGCGAGGGCGGCGCGGACGCCGACCACCTTGTTCGCGGCGATCTGCTCGCCGTTGCCGGAGCCGCCGAAGACGACCCCGAGCGTCTCGATGCCCGCGGCCTGGTCGCGCACGACGGCCTGCGCGGCGCGGATGCAGAACGCCGGGTAGTCGTCGAGCGGGTCGTACTCGACCGGGCCGTGGTCGACGACGTCGTGACCGGCGGCCGCGAGGTGATGCTGCAGCTGCGTCGAGAACTCGAGGCCGGCGTGATCGGTCGCGATGTGGATGCGCATGGGCTCAATCCTAGAGAGGGACGGAAGGCGGAGGACGATGGATGCCGCGGCCGCCACGAGCGGCGTGCTCGGGCGGCACGCGGGCTCAGGGCGCGATGCCCGCGGCTGCCGGCTTGAAGCCCGCGCGCACGTTCTCGCAGCACGCGGGGCGGCACACGTCGAACCACGGTCCGAGATCCGTCGCGTGCGGGCGCTCCCCGGCGGGCGTGCCGTTCAGGCGCTCCTCGACGAGGTCGATCAGGCCCGACACGAACACCGGGTCGACGCCGGGCGTGGGCGTGCGCACCGCGCGGATGCCGGCCTCGGCCGCAGCCTCCATCGCCTCGGTGTCGAGGTCCCACAGGACCTCCATGTGGTCGCTCATGAAGCCGACCGGCACGATCGCGACAGCCTGCACGCCGGCGGCAGGGAGCTCGGCGATGACGTCGTTGACGTCGGGCTCGAGCCAGGGCTGGCTGGGCGGGCCGGAGCGCGACTGGTAGACGAGGTCCCACGCGACGCGTTCCGCGCCGGGGACCTCGGCGGCGACGGCCGCCATGACGACCTCGGCGACGGCGAGGTGCTGCGCGGCGTACGCGCCGCCCTCCCCCAGGTCGCGGTGGAGCTCATCGCCCTCGCGCGGGCCGGAGCGCTCCGCATCCGCCGTCGGAATGCTGTGCGTCGAGAACAGCACCCGCACGGCCTCGGGGGCGATGCCGTCGGCGAGGAAGCCGGCCACCGCGTCGCGCACGCCGTCGACGAACGGCTGGACGAAGCCGGGGTGGTCGAAGAACTGCCGCACCTTGTCGATGGTGACGCGTCCGGCGAGGTCGGTCTCGGTGAGCACCCGCGCGAAGTCCTCGCGGTACTGGCGGCAGCTCGAGAACGAGGAGTAGGCGCTGGTCGCGAGGGCAAGGAGGTTCGTGTGACCGGCTGCCGCAGCATCCGTCACCGCCTCGCCGAGGTACGGCGCCCAGTTGCGGTTGCCCCAGTACACCGGCAGGTCGAGGCCCCGGCTCGCGAGCTCGGCCTCGAGCGCGGCCTTGAGCGCGCGGTTCTGCGCGTTGATCGGGCTCACGCCGCCGAAGTGCCGGTAGTGGTGCGCGACCTCTTCGAGGCGCTCATCGGGGATGCCGCGGCCGCGCGTGACATTGCGGAGGAACGGGATGACGTCGTCCTGGCCCTCGGGACCGCCGAAGCCCGCGAGCAGGAGGCCGTCGTATGCGACGGGCTCCTCGACGTACGGGGCGCCGGAGCCGGCGGTGGGAGAAGCGAACGGGACGACGTGCTGCTCGGGAGAGGTCACCCCTCCATCCTGACACCGTGAGCGGATGCTTTCAGCCACGGGATCGGGTGTTCGCAGGCCCGCTGGCATAGGCTGGGACGGTTGTCATCGGTGCCAGCAGCGCTGGTGGCGGCCGCCGGATCGAGCGCTCACGCAACGAGCCGATCGACCACCTCCGTCATCCTCACCCATGGGAGCCACAGCAGTGCCTGGAGAGAACCTCACCCGCATCGAGGCGCAGGAGCGCCGCGCGATCGTCGACACCCAGTCGTACGAGGTCGCGCTCGACCTGACGAAGGGCGCCGAGGTCTTCGGATCCCGCTCCGTCGTCCGTTTCACCGCGACGCCGGGTGCCGCGACGTTCATCGACCTGATCGCGCGCGAGGTGCGCGAGATCACCCTCAACGGCCGCACGATCGACCCCGCCACGGCGTTCGCCGACTCGCGGATCGCACTCGACGACCTCGCCGCCGACAACGAGCTCGTCATCGACGCGGACTGCCTCTATACCAACACGGGCGAAGGCCTGCACCGCTTCGTCGACCCGGTCGACGGCGAGGTGTACCTCTACTCGCAGTTCGAGGTGCCGGACTCCCGCCGCGTGTTCGCGGTGTTCGAGCAGCCCGACCTCAAGGCCACGTTCGCGTTCACCGTCACGGCTCCCGAGCCGTGGAAGGTCGTGTCGAACTCTCCCACCCCCGAGCCGAAGAAGCACGGCGACGGCACCGCGACCTGGCGCTTCGCGCCCACGCCGCGCATCTCGTCGTACATCACGGCGCTCATCGCCGGCCCGTACGAGGCGACGTTCTCGGAGCTGACCAGCGCGTCGGGCCGGGTCATCCCGCTCGGCGTCTACGGCCGCAAGAGCCTCTGGCAGTTCCTCGACGCCGACTACATCTTCGACAAGACGCGCCAGGGATTCGCGTACTTCGAGGAGAAGTTCGACTACGCCTACCCGTTCGCCAAGTACGACCAGCTGTTCGTGCCCGAGTTCAACGCGGGTGCGATGGAGAACGCAGGCGCCGTCACCTTCACCGAGACGTACGTCTTCCGCTCGAAGGTGACGGACGCCGTCAAGGAGCGTCGCGTCGTCACGATCCTCCACGAGCTCGCCCACATGTGGTTCGGCGACCTCGTCACCATGAAGTGGTGGAACGACCTGTGGCTCAACGAGTCGTTCGCCGAGTGGGCGTCGACGATCGCCACCGCCGAGGCCACCGAGTGGACCGAGGCGTGGACCACGTTCAACGCGATGGAGAAGACCTGGGCGTACCGCCAGGACCAGCTCCCCTCGACCCACCCGGTCGTGGCGCAGATCAACGACCTGGAGGACGTGCAGGTCAACTTCGACGGCATCACGTACGCCAAGGGCGGGTCGGTGCTCAAGCAGCTCGCCGCCTGGGTGGGCATCGAGGCGTTCTTCGCCGGCGTCGCCGCGTACTTCAAGAAGCACGAGTGGTCGAACACCGAGGTGGGCGACCTGCTCGCCGAGCTCGAGGCCACGAGCGGCCGTGAGCTGTCGACGTGGTCGAAGAAGTGGCTCGAGACCGCCGGCGTCAACACGCTGTCGCCCGAGATCGTCACGGACGTCGACGGCATCATCACGCGCTTCGCGATCGTGCAGACCGCCCCCGCCGACTACCCGACGATCCGCCCGCACCGCCTCGGCGTCGGCTTCTACGAGCTGCGGGGTGACGCGCTCGTGCGCGTGCACCACGTCGAGCTCGACGTCGACGGCGACCTCACCGAGGTGCCCGAGCTCAAGGGGCAGAAGCGCCCCGCGCTCGTGCTCCTGAACGACGAGGACCTCGCGTACGCGAAGATCCGCCTCGACGACCACTCGCTTCAGACCGCGATCGACCACCTCGGCAAGATCAGCGACCCGCTCGCGCGCTCGCTGGTGTGGGGTGCCGCGTGGGACCAGACGCGCGACGCCGAGGCATCCGCCTCCGACTACGTCGACCTCGTGCTGCGCAACATCGGCGCCGAGACCGAGTCGACCACGGTGCGCACGACCCTCGCCCAGCTGCTGCTCGCCGCGAACTCGTACGTCGCGCCCGAGAAGCGCGACGTCACCCGCGCGAAGGTCGCCGACGCGCTGTGGGAGCTCGCCGGCTCCGCTGAGGCGGGCAGCGACAGCCAGCTGCAGTTCGTCACGGCGTTCGCATCCGCCGCGGCGACTCCCGGCCAGTGGGACAAGGTCCGCCAGGTGCGCGACGGCGAGGTGACCTTCGCCGATCTGACGATCGACACCGACCTCTCGTGGCAGCTGCTGGTGTCGCTCGCCGCGGGCGGCGTCGTGACGTCGGCCGACATCGACGCCGCACTCGAGGCCGACAACACCGCCAAGGGCGGCGAGTTCGCCGCGCAGGCACAGGCGGCGCTGCCGTCGGCCGAGGCGAAGGCGGCCGCGTGGTCGTCGCTCGTCGACAGCGACGACCAGCCGAACACCATCGTGCGGTCGGCCGCCCTCGGCTTCACGCACCCGGCCGGCCGCGAGCTGCTCGGCGGCTTCGTCGCGCGCTACTTCGACGCGCTCCTGCCGATCTGGAACTCGCGCACGTACCAGATCGCGCAGTACCTGATCGTCGGCCTCTACCCCGCTCCGCTCGCCGACGTCGCGCTCCGCGACGCCACGCGCGCGTGGCTCGAGGCGAACGGCGACGCCGCTCCGGCCCTCCGCCGCCTGGTCGCCGAGAACCTCGCGGGCGTCGAGCGCGCGCTGTCGGTGCAGGACCGCGACGCGCAGTAGCCCGATCACGGATCGACCGGATGCCTCGGCCCCGCGTGGGACCGAGGCATCCGGCGTCTTCGGCACCCTGGTACCACCCGGTCGCCCATTGTTCATCCCGAAGGCTGACGCGCGCGGGCATAGCCGACCCATAGCGTGGTGGACATGATCGTTGCAGAACAGCTCACGAAGCGCTTCGGAGACAAGACCGCGGTGTCGAACGTGTCGTTCACCGTGCAGCCGGGGAAGGTCACCGGATTCCTCGGCCCGAACGGCGCCGGCAAATCGACCACGATGCGGATGATCGTCGGCCTCGACCGGCCCACGTCCGGCACGGTGACCGTCGCCGGCCAGAACTACGCGCACCTGCGCTCGCCGCTGACCGAGGTCGGCGTGCTGCTCGACGCGAAGGCCGTGCACACCGGCCGCTCGGCGCGCAACCACCTGCGCGCGATGGCCGCGACGCACGGCATCGGCCGCTCGCGCGTCGACGAGGTGATCGAGCTCACCGGCATCCAGTCGGTCGCCGGCAAGCGCGCGGGCAAGTTCTCGCTCGGCATGGGCCAGCGGCTCGGCATCGCCGCGGCACTGCTCGGCGACCCGCGCACCCTCATCCTCGACGAGCCCGTGAACGGCCTCGATCCCGAGGGCGTGCGCTGGGTACGCCAGTTCGTGCGGCACCTCGCGGCGGAGGGGCGGACCGTGCTCCTCTCCAGCCACCTCATGAGCGAGATGGCGCAGACCGCCGACCACGTGATCGTGCTCGGTCGCGGGCAGGTGCTCGCCGACGCCGAGTTGTCGGAGCTCGTCCAGGCTTGGACGGTCAACAACGTCGTCGTGCGCTCGCCCCGTCTGTCGGAGCTCGTCGCCGCCCTCGCCGGCCCCGACGTGACCGTCACCGCGTCGGCCCCCGGCGTCGCCGAGGTCTCGGGCGTCTCCGCCGCCTCGATCGGCGACCTCGCCGCCTCGCTCGGCATCCCCGTCCACGAGCTCACCTCCCGCACCGGGTCGCTGGAGGACGCGTATCTCGCCCTCACCGGCGACGCCGTCGAGTACACCTCCAAGGAGATCGCATGACCGCCATCGCCCCCGCGACGCGTGCCGAAGCAGGCGCGCGCGCCGCCTCGCCCTACCGTCTGAGCTTCGCCCACCTCCTGCACAGCGAGTGGATCAAGATCACGACGCTCCGCTCGACCTGGTGGTCGCTCGGCATCACCGCGCTGCTGTCGATCGGCATCTCGATGATGATCGCCTCCGCGTCCGCGGACTTCGGCGGCGGCTTCCCGGCCGTCAGCGCGATCCTCTCGCCGACGCAGTTCACGATGCTCGTCGCGGGCATCCTCGGCGCGATCGTCATCACCGGCGAGTACTCCACCGGCATGATCCGCTCCACCCTCACCGCCGAGCCCCGCCGCGGCGCCGTCGTGGTGTCGAAGGCGGTGGTCATCGGGGTGCTCATCGCACTGACCACCGTGGTGATCTACGCCCTCGCCATCGCGGCCACCGCGCCGTTCCTCGCCGAAGGCCTCGACTGGTCGGAGCCGGCACAATCCCTCGTCCCGCTCGCGCTCGGCGTGCTGTCGATGGTGGTGTTCACCCTCATCGGCCTCGGGTTCGGTTTCATCCTGCGCAACGGCGCCGGAGCGATCGCGGTGACGGTCGGCGTCCTGTTCGTGCTGCCAATCGTGTTCAGCCTCTTCTCGATGTTCGGTGAGAGCTGGAGCTGGATCGCGGACCTCGCGAAGTACCTCCCGATGAACGCCGCCTCCCAGGTCACCAGCCCGGGCGCGGAGGACCTCGGCGTTCCGCTCCTCACGCTGGCCGCCTGGGGCGTCCTGCCGCTGGTCGGCGGCTGGGCGGTGCTGCGCGGCCGCGACGCGTAGAGTCGACCGAATGCGGCGATCCGCCAGCCAGGCCGTCGTCGGTGCCCCCTCGGGCGCCGACGACGGCCTGCTGCTGCCGAGACCCCCTGGCGTCTTCCGCCGCTTCTGGGCGCGGCATCCGCGATTCGCGGACGTGATCGTCGCCGTCGTCGCGTTCCTGCTGTCGGCACCCACCGCGGCCATCCGCTCGAACTATCCGGTGCCGCCGACGCCGGCGCAGACGATCTTCGCGATCGTCGTGGTCGTCCTGGCGTGTCTCGCCCTGCTGTTCCGGCGGTCTCGGCCCGTTCTCGTCTTCACCGTCACCGCACTGCCCCTCGTGATCCTGCCGCCGAGCCTCATGCCGGCGACCCACGTCGTGCCCGCCCTGGCCATCTACGCGGTCGCGGTGTACGCGTCGGTGCGCGCCTGCTGGATCGCCTTCGCCGCGGCCACGGGCGCGATGGTGCTCTACACCGCTGTCGCAGGCCTCGCGGAGCCCGCGACCTGGGGCTATCTCGTCACCTCGCTGATCTCGGGCGCGATCGCGCTGCTCATCGGCGCACTGATCGGTATCAACGTCGGCAACCGCCGCCGCTATCTGGAAGCGCTCATCGACCGCTCCCGCCAGCTGCTCGTCGAGCGCGACCAGCAGGCGCGCCTGGGCGCCGCGGCCGAGCGCACCCGCATCGCGCGCGAGATGCACGACATCGTCTCGCACAACCTCACCGTCATCGTCGCCCTCGCGGAGGGGGCGACCGCGACCGCCGACCCTGCGCGCGCCCGCGCCGTCACCGAGCAGATCGCCGGCACCGCACGCGGCGCGCTCACCGAGATGCGCGCGATGCTCGGTGTGCTGCGCGATCCCGACCTCTCTCCCGATGCGCCGCTCTCGCCCGTCGATGCGGCGTCGGTCGCCGATGCCGTCGAGTCCGCGCAGCGAGCAGGCTTCCCGGCCGTGCTGCACGTGGAGGGCCGCCTCGACGACGTCCCGGCCGAGGTGCGGTTCGCGGTGGCGCGCATCGTGCAGGAATCGCTCACCAATGCGATGCGTCACGCCCCGCTCGCCACCACGATCGACGTGCGGCTCGCCGTCCGGGCGGACGCGGTCGCGCTCGACATCGTAAACGACGGGGTGCGCGCGGGGACGGATGCTGCGGACCCGGCGGCCGGAGCCGGGTTCGGCCTCCCAGGGCTCAGGGAGCGGGTCGCCCACGTGGGAGGAACGCTGACGGCCGGCGCCGTGGACGGCAGGCGCTGGGCGGTGCGTGCCTCGCTGCCGCTGCCGGCACGCGCGCCGGAAGGCGCCGAGGAGGAAGAGCCCGCATCATGACGACACCCATCCGCGTACTGCTCGTCGACGACCAGGAGCTGATCCGGCTCGGCTTCCGCCTCGTGCTCGAAGCCGAGGACGACGTCGACGTGGTCGGCGAGGCCGCCGACGGCGACGAGGCGATCCGCGCCGTCGCGGCGCACGCCCCGGACGTGGTCCTGATGGACATCAGGATGCCGCGCACCGACGGCATCGCCGCCACCCGGTCGATCGTCGCCGCGCACCCCGCGACGCGCGTCCTCGTCCTCACGACCTTCGACCTCGACGAGTACGCGCTGGGCGCCCTCGACGCGGGCGCGAGCGGCTTCCTCCTCAAGGACGCGCAGCGGTCGGAGCTCACGGCGGCGATCCGCGCGGTGCATCGCGGCGACGCGGTGCTCGCGCCGTCGGTGACCCGACGACTCGTCGACCGGCTCCGCGCCGCTCCGCCGGCCGCCGAGGAACCGGCGGCCTCGGCGACGGACCCGACGGCGGAGCTCACCGACCGGGAGCGCGACGTGTTCGTCGCGATCGCCCACGGGATGAACAACGCCGAGATCGCCCACCACCTGTTCCTGAGCGAATCCACGGTCAAGACCCATGTGGGCCGGGTGCTCGCGAAGATCGGGGCGCGCGACCGTGTGCACGCCGTGATCCTGGCGCACCGGCACCGCCTCGTCGACACGTCGGCCCCGCCGGCGGGCGAGGGTCACGGGCGGTCCACAACCTGACGCGCATCCAGGCTCGGCACATGCCGAGATCGTTAGGATCGTGACGATGATTCCCCTCCAGACCACCTCAACCGGCGAAGGCGTCGACATCACCGACGCAGAGTTCTGGCAGGGGGTGGGCGCGTTCTTCGTCCAGGCCGGCTGGAACCTGCTCGCCGTCGCGGGCATCATCGTCGGCGCGGTGCTGGTGGTCTGGATCCTCCGCTTCGTCATCCACCGCGTCGTCGGCCGCATCGTCAACGGCGCGAAGAACAAGGCGAACGTCGACGACACCCAGGCGCTCGAGCGTTCGCCGCTCGCGTCGGTGAGGCTCGTCCAGCGCACCCGGACCCTCGGCTCGATCCTCAGCAACATCGTCAATGTCACCGTCGTGATCATCGCGATGCTGCTGATCATCAACGTGCTGGCGCCCACGGCGCTCGGCTCCCTCACCCTCCTCACCGCGGCGATCGGCGCCGGCCTCGGCTTCGGCGCGCAGAACATCGTGAAAGACGTGCTCAACGGCATCTTCATCGTCGCCGAGGACCAGGTGGGGATCGGCGACGTCGTCGACCTGGGCCTCGCCACCGGCATCGTCGAGTACGTGAGCGTGCGGGTGACCCACGTGCGCGACGTCAACGGCACGCTCTGGTACGTGCGCAACGGCGAGATCCTGCGCATCGGCAACCTGTCGCAGGGCTGGTCGCGCGTCATCCTGGATCTCTCGGTGGCCACCGACTCCGACATCGGAGAGGTCGAGAAGGCGATGCTCGACACCGCCAAGGAGCTCGCCAAGGACCCGAAGTGGCGCACTCGCATCCTCGAGCAGCCCGAGGTGTGGGGCCTCGAGTCGATCTCGGGCGACGCACTCGTCATCCGCCTCGTCATGAAGACCCGCGCCAACGCGAAGGACGACGTCGCGCGCGAGCTGCGCATGCGCCTCAAGCACACCATCGACGAGATGGGCATCACGCTGCCGGCCCTCACCGCCGTCATGCCGAGCGGCCTCGAGGGCGCCCAGCGCGTGCGCGGCGCCAACCCGCCCAAGACCAAGCCCACCCAGCTTCCCGCGACGACCGAGCGCGCCGTGTGGAAGCCCAAGCGCACACCCAAGAAGCCGTCGACACCGCCCGCGGGCGACGGGTCCGGCACGACTCCCGGAGGAACGCCATGACGGATGCTGCGACCCCGACGCCGCTGAGCTTCTACGACGAGGTCGGTGGCCACGACACCTTCGTCCGGCTGGTCGACGCCTTCTACCGCGGCGTGGCCGAGGACGAGGTGCTCCGGCCGATGTATCCCGAAGAGGATCTCGGCCCGGCGCAGGAGCGGCTCACGCTCTTCCTCGAGCAGTACTGGGGCGGCCCGACGACGTACAGCCAGGAGCGCGGGCACCCACGGCTGCGCATGCGGCACGCGGCGTTCCACGTCGATCCCGACGCGCGCGACCGCTGGCTGGCACACATGCGGGTCGCTGTGGACGAACTCCAGCTCCCGCCGCTCCACGAGGCCACCCTCTGGGATTACCTGCAGCGCGCCGCATATGCGATGGTGAATACCTTCGAGCCCTCGGGCATCGGACCCGCCGCAGGACCCCGGGCTGCAGCATCCATCCCCGTCACAGCAGTACCACCGGCGGACGCCGACGCCGCTCGCTGACGCGTCTTCCGCACACCTCGCCGACAAAGGAGTCGACATGCCCGCACACCACACCGACATCCTGGTCATCGGATGGGGCCTCGCCGGTCTCGTCGCCACCGCCGAGGCGGTAGCGGCGGGCAAGCGCGTGACCATCGTCGACCAGGAGCCGCGCACGAACCTGGGCGGGCAGGCGTGGTGGTCGTTCGGCGGGCTGTTCTTCGTGGACTCGCCCGAGCAGCGCCGGCTGGGCATCCGCGACTCGCTGGAGCTCGCGCGCCAGGACTGGTTCGGCAACGCCGGCTTCGACCGCGACGAGGACCTGTGGCCGCGGCGGTGGGCCGAGGCGTACCTGCAGTTCGCGCACGAGGAGAAGCGCGCGTGGCTGCGAGAGAAGGGCGTCGGCTTCTTCCCGATCGTCGGCTGGGCGGAGCGCGGCGGCTACACCGCGACCGGTCCCGGCAATTCGGTGCCGCGCTTCCACATCACGTGGGGCACCGGCCCGGGGATCGTCGCGCCCTTCCAGGCGGCGGTCGAGGCCGGCGAGGCCGACGGCCGCGTGACGATCCTGCCGCGTCACCGGGTCACGGCGCTCACTGTCGAGGACGGCGTCGTCACGGGCGCGTCGGGTGACGTGCTCGCGCCGTCCGGCGCCGCCCGCGGTGCCGCGAGCTCGCGCGAGGTCGTCGACGACTTCGCGGTCACGGCGGCCGCGACGATCGTCTCGTCCGGCGGCATCGGCGGCAACCACGACCTCGTGCGCCAGTGGTGGCCGGAGCGACTCGGCACTCCCCCGGCGACCATGGTGACGGGAGTGCCCGCCTACGTGGACGGCTCGATGCAGCCGGTCTCGGCGGCGGCCGGCGCACGCCTGATCAACGGCGACCGCATGTGGCACTACGTCGAGGGGATCCAGAACTGGGACCCGGTGTGGCCAGATCACGGCATCCGCATCCTCCCCGGGCCGTCGTCGGTGTGGCTCGATGCGACCGGCGCCCGCCTGCCCGTTCCCCTCTTCCCCGGCTTCGACACGCTCGGCACGCTCGCGCATCTGCGCGCCACCGGCCACGACCACTCGTGGTTCGTGCTGTCGCAGAAGATCATCGAGAAGGAGTTCACGCTCTCGGGCAGCGAGCAGAACCCCGACCTCACCGGCAAGGACGTCAAGCTCCTCGCGAAGTCGCGACTGGGCAAGGGCGCCTCCGGCCCCGTGCAGGCGTTCATGGACCGCGGCGCCGACTTCGTTGTACGCGACAACCTCGACGACCTCATCGCCGGCATGCAGGCGCTTCCGGGCGGCGACGTCCTCGACGCCGAGCGCGTGCGGCTCGAGGTCGAGGCCCGCGACCGCGAGATCGACAACGACTTCACGAAGGACGCGCAGATCGCCATGCTGCGCTCGGCACGCGCCTTCCGCGGCGACCGGCTCATCCGCACCGCGAACCCGCATCGCATCCTCGACCCGAAGTCCGGTCCGCTCATCGCCGTGAAGCTCCACGTGCTGACGCGCAAGTCGCTCGGCGGCATCGAGACCGACCTGTCGGGTCGCGCGCTCGGCGACGCCGGCGAGCCCGTGCTCGGGCTGTACGCGGCGGGCGAGGCGAGCGGCTTCGGCGGCGGCGGCATCCACGGCTACCGTGCGCTCGAGGGCACGTTCGTCGGCGGATGCCTCTTCTCGGGGCGGGTGGCGGGGCGCGCCGCGGCTGCCGCCGTCTGACAGCACGGTCGCGACCACGGCGACGGCGCGCGGGTGGGCGTCAGTTCGGCGACGCGCCCGTCCGCCGCACGGGAGTGAGTCCGGTGGCCACCGGGCCCCGCACCAGCACGTGACCGCGGGTCAGGCTCACGCGCGTCCACGGTCCACTCGCGAACACCCGGGCGGTCTCGCCGCCGCTGATGAAGCCGAGGCTCAGCGCTGCGAACGCGACGCCGAGCGGGAGGCCGCCCAGCTCCTCGTCCGGTGCGCCCCACACCGCAGCGCGGACGGTCCGCACGACGTCCTCGCCGGAGTCGGTCGGCACCGTGTCGGCCACACGGGCGATCCCGCCCTGCGCCTTGGCGGCGAGCGTCGAGGCCTCGATCCCCTCTCGTGCCTCCCAGCCGCTGCGCGGCGGCGTGATGCCCGCCCACGCGGGCGAGAGGGCCGTGTCGGGAAGCGTGAGCGCGCGCGGATCGTCGGTCGCAGCGGAGAGGGCGGATGCCTCGACCACGAGGTCGCAGACGAGCTCAGGGTCCGCGCCGAGGGAGCGCAGCGCCAGCACGGTCGGCGTCGGATCTCCGAAGCCCCGCGGCGCCAGGGGCGCGGCGGTCATCGCCAGGACCCCACCCGATGCCTGCAGCCGCACGCCTTCGACGGTGAAGCGCGCTGCCCGGCCCGCGAAGGTCAGGGCATCGGCGGCGGACTCGGGATCGGCGAGCAGCAGGCGCGGTGACATCGCCCTCTAAGCTACCAAGCGGACCGACGGGCGGCCGCCGGACCGGAAGAGGAGCGCCCGTGGAAGCCGAGCCGAACGCCAGTGATGCGCCCGAGAACGACCCGGTCGCGTCGATGCTGTCGGTCATCGATCTGAGCGCGTCCGACGCGCGAACCACGGAGGACATCTTCACCGGCGAGTCCCAGTCGATGCCGCTCGGCCGCGTGTACGGCGGCCAGGTGCTCGCGCAGTCCCTCGTGGCGGCGTCGCGCACGATCCCGGCGGAGCGGATCGTGCACTCGATGCACGGCTACTTCCTGCGCCCCGGCGACTCGACGAAGGGCATCACCTTCTCCGTCGACCGCATCCATGACGGCCGCTCGTTCTCGACGCGTCGCACGCAGGCCTTCCAGGAGGGCGTGCCGATCTTCTCGATGATCGCGTCCTTCCAGGACGAGGACCCCGGCCTCGACCACCAGGAGCCGATCCCGGAGGGCCTGCCGGCACCCGAGGATGTTCCGGACATCGAGTCGCACCTGCAGGGCCTGCATCCGGTGACGAAGCGGTTCTTCACCGATCGTCCGGTGGAGCTCCGCCACATCCCGGGGCCTATCTACGTCGCGGCCGATCCCGAGCGCGCGCCGCGACAGGCGGTCTGGATGCGTGTGCGACGCCCGATCCCCGACGACCCGTCGATCCACCGCGCCGCGCTCGCGTACCTCAGCGACCTCACGATCCAGGAGTCGATCCTGCGGGCGCACGGCGTCTCGTGGGCGACACCGGGCCTCAAGGTGGCGAGCCTCGACCACGCGATGTGGTGGCACCGCTTCGGACGCGTCGACGAGTGGATGCTGTACGTCCAGGAGTCCCCGAGTGCCCGGGGCGGCCGCGGGCTGGCGTCGGGGCGGATCTACGCCGCCGACGGCACGCTGATGGCGAGCGTCACGCAGGAGATCATGGTGCGGGTGCCCGGCGCGCAGGGCGACGCCGGCTGACTCAGCGGCGGTGGGCGTAGCGGATGGGCTCGCCGATGTACGGCGTCCACGCCGCGCGCTCTTCGGCCGTGAGGCGCAGCGGACGCCCAGTCGCAGCATCCACCTTCACGATCACCGTGGTCGCGCGTGCATACAGCGTCTGCCCGTCCGCGCCGGTCTCGATCGGGCTGTGCACCTCGTAGCAGACCTCGATGCTCGACCCGCCCAGCTTGCCGAACCACATCTGCACGTCGAGCGGATGCCGCTGGTACGGCACCGGTGCGAGGTACTCGATCTCCTGCCGCGCGATGAGCGTCAGCATGCCGCTGAAGATGCTCGAGTCGAGCACGGCGGTGGTCGGCGCGTCTTCGCCGGGCTCGGGCAGCCAGAACGCCCGCACGCGCGCCTCTTCGAGAAGCTTCAGCATCGACGTGTTGTTGACGTGGTTGAACGCGTCGAGGTCGCCCCAGCGCAGGTGGATGGGGATGTGCAGCCGGCGGTCGCCTCCGGTGGCGGCGACCGCCGGCTCGCGCGTCTCAGTCACGCGTGAGCTTGCGGTACGCGGTGCGGTGCGGGCGGGCCGCCTCCGCGCCGAGTCGCTCGACCTTGTTGGCCTCGTACGCCTCGAAGTTGCCCTCGAACCAGTACCACTGGTCGGGGTTCTCGTCGGTGCCTTCGTAGGCGAGGATGTGGGTCGCGATGCGGTCCAGGAACCAGCGGTCGTGTGTGATGACCACCGCGCAGCCGGGGAACTCGAGAAGCGCGTTCTCGAGCGACTGGAGGGTCTCGACGTCGAGGTCGTTTGTCGGCTCGTCGAGCAGGAGCAGGTTGCCGCCCTCCTTGAGCGTCAGCGCGAGGTTCAGGCGGTTGCGCTCACCACCGGAGAGCACGCCGGCCTTCTTCTGCTGGTCCGGGCCCTTGAAGCCGAACTTCGACACGTAGGCGCGCGACGGGATCTCGGTCTTGCCGACCGTGATGATGTCGAGGCCGTCCGAGACGACCTCCCACAGCGTCTTGTTCGGGTCGATGTTCGACCGCGACTGATCCACGTAGCTGATCTTGACGGTCTCACCGATCTTGAGCGCGCCGCCGTCGAGCGGCTCGAGGCCGACGATGGTCTTGAAGAGCGTCGTCTTTCCGACGCCGTTCGGGCCGATCACGCCGACGATGCCGTTGGGCGGCAGCGTGAAGCTCAGCCCGTCGATGAGCGAGCGGCCGTCGAAGCCCTTCTGCAGCTTCTTCGCGTCGATCACGACGCTGCCCAGGCGCGGCCCGGGCGGGATCGTGATCTCCTCGAAGTCGAGCTTGCGGGTGCGGTCGGCCTCGGCCGCCATCTCCTCGTAGCGCGCCAGACGCGCCTTCGACTTGGCCTGGCGCCCCTTCTGGTTCGAGCGGACCCAGTCGAGCTCCTCGGCGAGGCGCTTGGCGAGCTTGGCGTCCTTCTTGCCCTGGATGGCGAGACGCTCGGCCTTCTTCTCGAGGTACGTCGAGTAGTTGCCCTCGTAGCCGATGAGGCGCCCGCGGTCGACCTCGGCGATCCACTCGGCCACGTTGTCGAGGAAGTACCGGTCGTGCGTGATCGCGATCACCGCGCCGGGGTACTTCTGCAGGTGCTGCTCGAGCCAGAGCACGCTCTCGGCGTCGAGGTGGTTCGTGGGCTCGTCGAGGAGCAGCAGGTCGGGCTTCTGCAGCAGGAGCTTGGTGAGCGCGACGCGGCGCTTCTCACCACCCGAGAGCGGGCCGATCTGGGCGTCGCCCGGCGGGGTGCGCAGGGCGTCCATCGCCTGCTCGAGCTGGGAGTCGAGGTCCCATGCGTCGGCGGCGTCGATCTCCTCCTGCAGAACGCCCATCTCTGCGAGCAGCGCGTCGAAGTCGGCGTCGGGATCGGCCATGAGGCCCGAGATCTCGTTGAACCGGTCGACCTTCGCCTTGATCGCGATGCCGTCCTGGATGTTCTCGAGGACGGTCTTGGACTCGTCGAGCTCCGGCTCCTGCATGAGGATGCCGACCGTGAAGCCGGGGCTGAGCTTCGCCTCGCCGTTCGACGGGGTGTCGAGCCCGGCCATGATCTTGAGGATGGTCGACTTTCCGGCACCGTTCGGGCCGACCATGCCGATCTTCGCTCCGGGGAGGAACGCCATCGTGACGTCGTCGAGGATCAGCTTCTCGCCGACGGCCTTACGGGCGCGGACCATCGAGTAGATGTACTCAGCCATGCGGGTTTCTGCTCTCCTTGGACTTCAGACGTCAGCGTCCCAGCCTACCGGGCGGCGCCGGGGGCGGCGTGAGCCTGGTCGGTCGCCGGCTTGCTGCGGTGCGTCTGAGGGGCCTCTGCTCACCAGTCGATGGGCCGGGTCTGGCCGACCAGGCAGTTCCCCTCGGCGAGGACGGGCATCACGACGGCGACGGGCTCCCCTGTCGCCGGGCCGACCTGGCCGATGAGGCACTGATCGCCCCACCGCACCGAGAACTGGATGCTCTCGGCGGGGTTGCCCACCGTCGAGGTGTCGTCGGTGACCTGCATCGCGGCCTTGTCGAACCCGGCGGCCGTGAGCGCGTCGACATACGCGCGTCCCGTCACCCGCGCATCGGTCGCCCACACCGCCGCGGTGACCGCCGAGAACAGCGGCAGATTGTCCTCGGCGGTGCCGTCGGGCACGAGCGCCGGTGCCGCCGGCGTGGTCGGCGTGGGACTCGCGCTGGGTGCGCCGTCGGTGGCGGTGGTGGTCGGCGTCGGGGTCGACTCCGGTTCGCCCGGCGTGCAGGCGGTGAGCGCGCCGATCAGCGCGAAGGCGGCGATCACCACCGTGGCGCGACGCGAACGGACGGGGAAGCGAGCGCGGGGCGGGAGGTCTCGGGCCACGGGAGGAGTTTAGGGCCGCCGGCCCCGCGCACGCTGAACGCGTCAGAAGGGCGCCCCCTCGTCTTCGCCGCTCGGGCCCGAGCCCGCGCCGACCGCGACGAGCACGGGCTTCACGGGCGGCTCGCCCTCATCGGCCTCGTGTGCGCCGTCGACGCCGGGGGCCGCCCAGCCGTCGCCTGCGGGCGCCGTCGCCCAGTCCTGCGACGTGTCGACCGTCGCCGCCCTGGAGTCCTTCACGAACGTCGTCGTGCCCCACAGCAGGTCATGCCCGATCGCCTCGGCGTCGATCTCGATAGCCGTGCCGCGCCGCGTGCCGTTGTCCCATTCGCGCAGGCGCAGCCGACCGGTGAGGAGCACACGATCCCCCTTCTGCAGGGATCGGTAGGCGTGGTCGGCCAGCGAACGGAACGCCGAGACGGTGTACCAGTTCGTTCCGGCGTCGGTCCACGCTCCGGCTTCGCGGTCGTAGCGGCGTCGGCCGCTCGCGACGCGGAAGGTGACGATCGGCACGCCGGCCGACGTCTGCTTCAGCTCCGGAGGGGTCGCCACATTGCCCGTGATGGTGATGGTGTCGCCTGTGTCGCTCATCGCTCGTCCTCTCTCTGATCCCGAGGACTCTCCTCGGTCCTGCCGGCGCCCCGTGCCCGAGGACGCCGGCAGTGGACTCAGCCTGACCCTCTGACTGCCCTCGGAGCGCTGCGGGGGAGCGATCTGTGGACAGCCGCCGCGCACGCTCACCTGGGGAGGAAACGCCGGGACAGCGCGACATCCGTCATGTCGGAACCCGTAGCTATGTTCGAATTCGAAGGAGGCAACATGTCAGCTCTCGTCCACGCCCGCACCTCCAGCACCCCGCTGCCCATTTCGCGCACCCGCATGCGTCTCGTCCCGGCCGCGCCATCACTGTGGCGGGTCCTGGAGCCCGGCGGCCGCGTGATCGGCCATCTGCAAGAGGTCGCCCAGGCGGGCGGCACCCGTTTCCGTGCGCGGCGCTACAGCGCCGCGGCTCACGCCTTCCGCGATCTGGGCGACTTCTGGAGTGCCGACGACGCCGTCGAGTGCCTGATGTTCGCGCGCTGAGATCGCGAGCGAACCGGCGAGGCGCGGGCTCGGCGTTCAGATGACCGCGCCGACGTGCTCCAGGATCGTCGACGGCGCTCCGGCCTGCACGGACGCCCAGGCGTCCGCGAGCACGTCGGCCGCCCGCACCATCTCCTCAGGCGGCGCGGTGAACGGCACGCGCAGATGCCGCTCATGGCCTCCGTCCACGGAGAAACGCGGCCCGGCGCTCAGCAGCACGCCGCGTGTTCTCGCCTCGGTCACGAGCGCCGAGCTGAGCGGCGCCCCCAGCTCGATCCAGAGGGAGACGCCGCCGCGCACGTCGGGCAGCTCCCACGAGGGCAGCCGCTCCCGCAGCGCGCGCACGAGCGCGTCGCGGCCCGACCGCAGCAGCTCGGAGCGCTGCGCGACGATCTCGTCGAACTGCGCCAGGAGCCGGGTCGCGATGGCCTGCTCGAACTCGGGCGTGCCGAGGTCGTGCGCGGGCCGCGCCGCCACCAGCCTGCGGATGAGATCGCCGTCGGCGCGCACCCACCCGAGCCGCAGCCCGCCCCACACCGTCTTGCCGAGCGAGCCGATGCGCACCACGGTGCCGGGCTCGGACGCCGTGAAGCCGGCGGCCGACGGCCCGCGGTCGATGTCGAGATCCGCCGTCGTCTCGTCGAGCACCAGCACCGACCCCGACCGCTCCCCCGCGACCAGCATCGCCTGACGCTGCTCGGCGTCCATGCTCCGGCCCGTGGGGTTCTGAAAGTCCGGCATCAGATACGCCATCACCGGCAGGGTGCGGGCGAACGCCTGCTCGGCCCGATCCACATCCCAGCCGTCGTCGGTGGTCACCGGCACGCCCACGAGCCGCGCGCCCGCCCGACGGAGCGCGTCCGCCGCGTGCGGATAGGTGGGCGTCTCTACGAGCACGCGGTCCCCGCGCCCGATCAGGACCGTCGACACGAGGTGGATCGCGCTCTGCGCACCGGTCGTGACGAGGACCTCGTCCGGGCGCGTCGGCACGCCCCGCGCGGTATAGCGATCCGCGATCGCCTCGCGCAGCTCGATCCGGCCGAGCACGTCGTACCCGACCCGCGACACCAGCGCGGACGCGCCGGCCGCCGTCTCCGCCATGATCCCCGCCAGCCCGGGCCATGCAGGCGGACTGGCCTGCTGCAGGTCGATCATCCCCTCACCGGCGTCGGCGCGCCCCGGATCCCGCCGCCCGAGCGGCAGGGTGACGCTTCCCGAACCCCGCAGGCTCGCGATGTGCGCGGTCTCACGGAGGCTGCGATACGCCGCGGCGACCGTACTGCGGCTCACGTGCAGCGCGGCGGCGAGCTCGCGCTCTGCCGGCAGCGCCGTGCGTGGCGCGAGACGGTTGTCCAGACAGAGCAGCCGGATGCCGTCGGCCAGCGCCTCATACGCGGGCTCGCGCGTGCGCCAGCCGCCGAGAGCGGCGGCGAGGGCGCGCGCAGAGATGCGGGAGTCCATGAGGCCAGAGTACTCATATTGGACTGCATATAGCGTGCCAATTCTGCGATTGGATGGACCCATGCCGCGCCGAATCGTCCAGCTCCTCGTCGGTCTCTTCCTCTACGGAGCCGGCTGCGCGCTCACCGTCGAGGCGGGCCTCGGCGTCGATCCGTGGACGGTCTTCGCCCAGGGCCTGTCCGTGCGCACGGGCATCGGCATCGGCTGGATCACCAACATCGTGGGCTTCTTCGTCCTGCTCCTGTGGATCCCGCTCCGCCAGAAGCCGGGCATCGGCACGATCGCCAACATCCTCCTGGTCGGCACGAGCATGCAGCTCGTGCTCGGCGTCCTGCCGCCCGTGACCGGGTTCGCCGCCCAACTCGCCACCCTTCTCGGCGGCATCGTCCTCGTGGCGGTCGCATCGGGGCTCTACATCGGCGCCCACTTCGGCCCCGGCCCGCGCGACGGGCTCATGACGGGCATGAACGCGCGTCTCGGCTGGCCCATCTGGCTCTGCCGCGCGCTCGTCGAAGTCACGGTGCTGCTCGTGGGCTGGCTGCTCGGCGGCACGGTCGGCATCGGCACGGTGCTCTTCGCAGTCCTCATCGGCCCGCTCGTGCACCTCGCGCTGCCGCTCCTCGACACGCGCAGAACCCCGGCGCCTGTCGCCGCCGAGCGATCGGCGTGACACACGCGCACACGTGACCCGCCCGGGATCGGGCGCGCCGCTGGGAGGTCAGTGCTCGCGGAACATGGGCCAGTCGCTGCCCGGCGCCATGTGCGCGTGGAGTGCGCTCTTCGCGATCTCCATCGACGGGTACGTGCCCGTCGCTTCGCTCGCCCCGGCCATGGTGACCGTGTAGCCGTCGTCGTCCTTGCGGATGCTTCCGGCGACGCCGGACGCTCCGTAGGCGACCCAGAGAGGGTGGTGCGTCTCCGTGGTGCTCATCGGTGAACTCCTTTCGATGCCTCCGCTGCTGACGCTACGCCGCGAGCCCGTCATCCGCCACCGTCCGCGACGGCGTGGCGCGACCCGGTAGTGTGGAAGGACCTTTCCCTCCGTAGCTCAGGGGACAGAGCGAGCGGTTTCTACCCGCAAGGTCGGGGGTTCGAATCCTCCCGGGGGGGCGAACGGGTCTGGCATGGGAGTCGGCACCCGAGTCCAGGCCCGTGGGATGTCTGGACCCTTGACAAGGATGGAGCACATGGTGGGTGCATCCGAGAACGACCGTCTGGTGTGGATCGACTGCGAGATGACGGGTCTCGACCTCGGCGTCGACGAGCTGGTCGAGATCGCCGTGGTCGTCACCGACTTCGAGTTGCGCACGCTCGACCCGGGTTTCTCCGTGGTGATCAAGCCGGACGATTCGGCGATGGCGAACATGAACGAGTTCGTCACGAACATGCACCGATCCTCCGGGCTCCTCGATGAGATCCCGCAGGGCGTGAGCCTGGCGGATGCCGAGTTCCAGGTGCTCGAGTACATCCAGCGGTTCGTGCCGCTCGAGGGCAAGGCGCCCCTCGCGGGCAACACCATCGGCACGGACCGCATGTTCCTCGCGAAGTACATGCCGCGCGTCGACCGCTGGCTGCACTACCGGAACGTCGACGTGTCGAGCATCAAGGAGCTCTCCCGTCGCTGGTACCCCCGCGCGTACATCCACGCGCCCGCGAAAGACGGCGGGCACCGCGCCCTCGCCGACATCCTCGAGTCGATTCGCGAACTCGCCTACTACCGCCAGGCGGTCTTCGTCCCGGAGCCCGGACCGACGAGCGACGGCGCGCGTGCAGCGGCTGCTGCCGTCGTGTCGTCGTTTGCCCCGGAGGTGTGAGAGAATCGTCTGGTTGCCCGCGCGAGCGGGAGACATGGTGGGTATAGCTCAGTTGGTAGAGCACCTGGTTGTGGTCCAGGGGGCCGCGGGTTCAAGTCCCGTTACTCACCCCAAGTCCATCGAATGGGGCGCGTCTCACGCGCCCCATTCGCGTAGAAGCGGGGCATCATGATGGAGATGGATGCTGCGACCTTCGAGACGCTCGTGATCGACGAGCTGGACGCCCTCCCCGACGACATGGTCGAAGGTCTCGACAACGTCGTATTCGTCGTCGAGGACCGGCCCGAGGACGGCAGCCTGGACCTGCTGGGGCTCTACGACGGTTGGGCGCTGACCGAGCGTGAACGCTATGGCGTCGGCGAGCTTCCCGATCGGATCATCGTCTATCGCGAGCCGCATCTGGCGGCGTGCGACGACGAGGACGAGCTGCGCGACGAGGTGCACACGACCCTCGTGCACGAGATCGCGCACTTCTACGGCATCGATGACGACCGTCTCCACGAGCTGGGGTGGGCGTGATGGTCGCGCTCGCGACGCCTTCGGTCGACGAGGACGTCGACCTCTCCGCACGCGTCGATCCCGCGCGCCCCTGGCAGACCGTCGTCTGGGACGATCCCGTCAACCTCATGAGCTACGTCACGCACGTCTTCCGCGAATACTTCGGCCTCCCGCGTGCCGAGGCGGAACGCCTCATGCTCGCGGTGCACAACGAGGGGCACGCGGTCGTCTCACAGGGTCCTCGCGAACAGATGGAGATGCATGCCCAAGCGATGCACGACTACGGCCTGTGGGCGACCGTGAGGCAGGAGCCGCGATGAGCGACCGCATCGTCGTGCTCGAGGTCGCCCGTCTCGAGGCCGCCCATCTCGCGGGTCTCGTCGGTCAGTTCGCCGAACTGCTGCGCGAGTCCGCGCCGGACGACAGGGACCCGGCCATCGCGCGGCTGGTGCCGTCCGCATACGCGGACGACGAGGAAGCCGCACGAGAATTCCGGGCGCTGACGCAGGCCGATCTGCTCGGCCGGCGGGCGTCCGACGCGGGCATCGTGCTGGCGTCCCTTCAGGACGCGGCCCAGATCCCGGACGACCCGGACGACCCGGCGCTGCTGGAGCAGGTCGAGATCAGGCTCGATCCCGATGCCGCACAGGCGTGGCTGCGCACCCTCGCGGCCGTCCGCCTGGTGCTGGCCACGCGCCTGGGCGTTGCCGAAGAGGACGACCACGAGCACGACGATCCGCGCTTCGGCATCTACGACTGGATCGGCTACCGGCTCGACGGTCTCGTGGCTGCCATCGATCGCGAGGATTGATCCGCGCTCACGGCACGGGGATCACGAGAGACGCGAGACTCATCGGGTCGTCGCGGGTGACGTGCCGCTGCTCCTGGCCGGCCCAGCGGTCCCAATGCGGACGGTAGGTCTCGCCGTCGCGGTCCAGCGCCCGCTGCTTGCGAGACGCGGCGGGCGACTCGAGCCACACGCGCACATCGGCGAGGCGGGCCGTCGCGGGCGTGAGGATTCCGGCACCCTCGACGATGAGCGGCAGAGACGGGTCGACGGCGTGCGCCTCGGCGGGCTCTCCTGCTGTCCAGTCCCACCGTTGCCAGACTCCGACAGCACCCTTGGCGTGCGGAGTCAGGATCAGCTCCCTCGCGAGTTCGACGCCGTCGTCCAGGCCGTCCCAGCCCGGGTAGATCGAATCGAGCGCCACGAGCTGCACACGGCCGCGCAGGGGCCACCGTGCGACGAGCGCGCGGGCCAACGTCGTCTTGCCGGCGCCGCTTCTCCCGTCGATGATGACGACCGGATTGGATGCCGCGACCTGAGCGATCGCCGCGACGATCTGTCCGACCGCGATTGCGAGCGAGTTGCCGACGGCGTCCTGGCTACTTCTTGAGGGTGCGGATGACACGGCTGAGCGCGCGACCGGCGAAGAACACGAACGGGATCGCCACCGTCAGCAGGGCGATGATGTTCGGCTCGAACCGCAGCTCGTCACCCTTGCGGATGTAGGCGCCGACCGGGATGGCCCAGCCGCCTCCGCCGCCACCCCCGTTGCCGGCCTCGTCGGATCCGCCGCCGAAGCCGGACCAGGTCAGCGCCACCGGGATGATGCGGACCCCGTCGACGTCCTGCTGCTCGCCGTATGCGCTCTTCACGCCGAAGGACGCGGACTGCTTGCCGAGTTCGAGTGCGATGTTGGGCATGCGTCCAACGTACCGGCCACCGCGCCGCTCGCACAGCGAGAAGGCGAACTCCCGCCGGTGGCTGCGGTGTCAGCCCTGGTCGAGCCGGGGCGCGGGAGGGCTCGACGGCAGGGTGCCTCCGCCTCGGGTGCCGAGCAGCGTCGCGCGCGTGACCGCGCCGCGCCCGAACTTGGCGGTCGCGCCGTCGAGCGCGTCCTCGATGCGGCGCCACCCCTCGTCGTCGTCCCACAGCGTGGGCATCGCGGCGCCCGCGGGGCGCAGCTTCTCCGCCCGCACGCCGATGAGCCTCACCGGCAGCGTGCGCTCGACCGACGCGAACAGCTCGTGCGCCGCGTCGCCGATGCGCTGCCCGACCGCAGTGGGCTCGGGGAGCGTCTGCGAGCGCGAGATCGTGGTGAAGTCCGCGTAGCGCACCTTGATCGCGACGGTGGACGCCTCCCAGCCGCTGCTGCGCAGCCGCGCGCCGACGCGGTCGGCGAGGCGTCGCAGCTCGGAGCGCAGGATCGCCGTGTCGCCGATGTCCTCATGGAAGGTCTCTTCGTGCCCGACGCTCTTCTCGACGCGGCTCGTGCCGACCTCGCGGGCGTCGATCCCTCGCGCCAAGTGCCAGATGCGGTCCCCCATCGCGGCGCCGAGGGCGCGGTCGAGCAGCTCACGGGGCGTGTCGATGACATCGGCGATGGTACGGATGCCGCGTGCCTCGAGCGCCTCGGACGCCTTCGGACCCACACCCCACAGCGCACGCACCGACCGCGGTGCGAGGAACGCCGCCGTGTCCGCCTCGGCGACGATCAGCAGACCGTCGGGCTTGCTGATGGTGGAGGCGATCTTCGCGACGTGCTTCGTCGCGGCGACCCCCACACTGCAGGTGAGGCCGGTCTCGTCGAGAACGCGGGACCGCAGCATCCGGGCGATCTGTCCCGGATTCCCCCAGAGCCGCCGGGCGCCGCGCACGTCGAGGAACGCCTCGTCGATCGAGAGGGGTTCGACCAGCGGCGTCACGTCGCGGAAGATGCGCATGACCTGCGCCGACGTCTCGAGGTACCTGTCGAAGTGCGGCGGCACGACGATCGCGTGCGGACACAGCCGCAGCGCCTGCCCGACCGGCATCGCGGAGCGCACGCCGAAGCGCCGCGCCTCGTAGGACGCGCTCGAGACGACCGAGCGGCTCTCGGGGGCACCGATGATGATCGCCTTGCCGCGCAGCGAAGGATCGTCGAGCTGCTCGACCGACGCGTAGAACGCGTCCATGTCGACGTGCAGGATGCCGGCACCGGTGTCGTCGGCGCCGTCGGGTGAGACGACCCGGCCGGTTCCGTCGCCACGCCCCATGTGTCCATCCTCCCAGCAACCTCTGACATCGAGGCGAGAGGGCGGATCCCCGCCGGGATCCGCCCTCTTGAAACGAAACGGGCGCCATGCGCCCTGCTGTCATGCGCCTGTGGAGCCGGCGCGCTCGAGCACGAGCTCGCGCACGCGCGCGGCGTCGGCCTGGCCCTTCATCGCCTTCATGACCGCGCCGATGACGGCACCGGCGGCCTGCACCTTGCCGTCGCGGATCTTCGCGAGCACGTCGGGCTGAGCGGCCAGCGCGTCGTCGATCGCCGCGATGAGCGCGCCGTCGTCCGAGACGACCGCGAGCCCGCGGGCGTCGACGATCTCCTGCGGCGTGCCCTCTCCCGCGATCATGCCCTCGAGCACCTGGCGCGCGAGCTTGTCGGTGAGGGTTCCGGCGTCGACGAGCGCCTGCAAGGCGGCCACATCGGCCGGCGTCGCGAGCTCGGCGGGCTCGCGGCCCTCGGCGTTGGCGATGCGCAGCAGCTCGCCCGTCCACCACTTGCGCGCCGCGGCGGGCGAGGTTCCTGCGGCGATCGTCGCCTCGACCTCGGCCAGCAGGCCCGCGTTCACGACGCCCTGGAAGTCGATGTCGGCGAAGCCCCAGTCGGCCTTGAGGCGGCGACGCCGAGCGGCGGGCGGCTCGGGCAGCGCGGCACGCAGCTGCTCGATCAGCTCGAGCGACGGCGCCACCGGCAGCAGGTCGGGCTCCGGGAAGTACCGGTAGTCGTCGGCGTCGGACTTCGGACGCCCGGGCGAGGTGGTCCCGGTGTCTTCGTGCCAGTGCCGCGTCTCCTGCGTGATCGTGCCTCCGGCGGCGAGGATCGCCGCCTGACGCTGGATCTCGTAGCGCACGGCGCGCTCGACGGAGCGCATCGAGTTGACGTTCTTCGTCTCGGTGCGCGTGCCGAGCTTCTCCTGGCCGCGCGGGCGCAGTGACACGTTCGCGTCGCAGCGCAGGTTGCCGCGCTCCATGCGCGCCTCGGAGATGCCGAGCGCGATGACGATGTCGCGGATCGTCGCGACGTACGCCTTGGCGATCTCGGGCGCGCGGTGCTCCGCGCCGAAGATCGGCTTGGTGACGATCTCGACGAGCGGCACGCCGGCGCGGTTGTAATCGACGAGCGAGTACTCGGCGCCCTGGATGCGACCGGTGGAGCCGCCGACGTGCGTGAGCTTGCCGGCATCCTCTTCCATGTGGGCGCGCTCGATCGGCACCGTCACGATCTCGCCGTCGGCCAGCTCGATGTCGACCGAGCCCTCGAAGGCGATGGGCTCGTCGTACTGCGAGATCTGGTAGTTCTTGCCGAGGTCGGGGTAGAAGTAGTTCTTCCGCGCGAACCGGCTCGACGGCGCGATCGAGCAGCCGAGGGCGAGGCCCAGGCTGATCGAGTACCTCACCGCGGTCTCGTTGACGACCGGCAGCGCGCCCGGCAGCCCCATGTCGACCGGCGCGACCAGCGTGTTCGGCTCGGCACCGTGGTTCGCGTCGTTCGCCGGGTTGGCGGCCGCCGAGAACATCTTGGTCTCGGTGTTGAGCTCGACGTGCACCTCGAACCCGAGCACCGGCTCGTACAGTTCGAGGGCCTTGTCGAAGTCCATCAGTTTGTCCTTCGCCATCAGCGGGCACCTCCGTTCGCGCCGAGAACAGGCGCCCTGTCGAGGAGCGGACCGCCCCACGAGTCGACGAGCAGGGTCTCCAGCGCCGCGCCGACGCGGTACAGGCGCGCGTCCTCGTGAGCGGGAGCGAGGAACTGGATGCCGACGGGCAGGCCGTCCTCGGATGCCAGACCCGACGGGATCGAGATGCCCGGCACGCCGGCGAGGTTCGCCGGGATCGTCGTGACGTCGTTGAGGTACATCTGCAGCGGGTCGTCGATCTTCTCGCCGAGCTTGAACGCCGTGGTCGGGGCGGACGGCGTCGCGATGACGTCGACCTCGGCGAACGCGTCGGCGAAGTCGCGCTGGATGAGCGTGCGCACCTTCTGCGCCGAGCCGTAGTAGGCGTCGTAGTAGCCCGCCGAGAGCGCATAGGTGCCGAGGATGATGCGGCGCTTCACCTCGTCGCCGAAGCCGGCGTCGCGGGTGGCGGCCATGACGTCCTCGACGGTGCCGCCGGGGACGTCGACGCGGAGCCCGAAGCGGACCGAGTCGAACTTGGCGAGATTGCTGGATGCCTCGGCCGGGAGGATCAGGTAATACGCGGCGACGCCGTACTCGAAGTGCGGCGCGCTGATCTCGACGATCTCGGCGCCCTGCGCCTCCATCGCGGCCAGCGCCGCGCGGAACGACTCCGAGACCCCTGCCTGGAAGCCGCTGTCGGGCAGTTCGCGGATGACGCCGACCTTGAGGCCCTTCAGCACCTCACCGGTCGCGCCCTCACGGGCTGCGGCGGCGAACGACGGCCACTCGTGCGCCAGCGACGTGGAGTCGTGCGGGTCGTGCCCGCCGATCACGTCGTGGAGGAGCCCGGCGTCGAGCACCGTGCGGGTCACGGGGCCGACCTGATCGAGGCTCGAGGCCAGTGCGATCGCGCCGTAGCGGCTGACGCCGCCGTACGTCGGCTTGATGCCGACCGTGCCGGTGACGTGCGCGGGCTGGCGGATCGAGCCGCCGGTGTCGGAGCCGAGTGCAAGCGGCGCCTCGAAGGCCGCCACCGCGGCGGCCGAGCCACCGCCCGAGCCGCCGGGGATGCGCGAGAGGTCCCACGGGTTGCGGGTGGGTCCGTACGCCGAGTGCTCGGTCGACGAGCCCATCGCGAACTCGTCCATGTTCGTCTTGCCGAGCGGGACGAGGCCGGCGGCGCGCGAGCGCGCGACGACGGTCGCGTCGTAGGGCGACATGTAGCCCTCGAGGATCTTGGAGCCGCTGGTCGACGGCATGTCCGTCGTCACCAGCACATCCTTGATCGCGAGCGGCACGCCTGCGAGAGGGCCGAGGTCTTCCCCGGCGGCGCGACGACGGTCGATGTCGGCGGCCACGTCGAGCGCGTGCTCGCTGACGTGGAGGAAGGCGTGCACGTCGCCGTCCACGGCGGCGATGCGGTCGAGGTGGGCCTGCGTGGCCTCGACGCTCGACACCGCGCCGGCGGAGAGCTGGTCTGCGAGCGCGGCGGCGCTCAGCTTCGTGAGATCGGTCACGTCGGGGTCCCTTACTGCTCTTCGCCGAGGATCGCGGTCACGCGGAACCGTCCGTCCGCGGAGTCCGGTGCGTTCTGCAGCACCTGCGCGGGTGTCAGCAGCTCGCCGGGAACGTCCGAGCGGAACACGTTCTCGAGGGCGATCGGGTGGCTGGTGGCGGGGACGTCGGGAGTGGCGACCTCGGAGACCTTGGCGATGTTGTCGACGATCGCGTCGAGCTGGCCGGTGAGGCGCTCGACCTCTCCGTCGCTCAGCTGGATCCGGGCGAGCACACCGAGATGGCGCACGAGATCGGGGGTGATTTCAGACACCCGACAAGACTACCGGGGCCGCACCGTCGGCCCGTTGCCCGCCCGGCGTAGGCTGTGGCCGTGACGACCTACGACCCACCTCGCCCCTGGATCGCCAGCTACGCCGAAGGCGTCCCCGAGGACCTCGCGCCCGTGACCGGTTCCCTGGTCGACATCGTCGATGCGTCGGCACGCGATTACCCGGATGCTGCGGCCCTGCAGTTCTTCGGACGCGAGACGTCGTACCGCTCGCTGCACGAGCAGATCGAGCGTGCGGCCGCCGGACTCCGCGACCTCGGGGTGAAGGCGGGCGACCCGGTCGCGATCGTGCTGCCGAACTGCCCGCAGCACATCGTCGCGTTCTACGCGATCCTGCGCCTGGGCGCCGTCGTGGTCGAGCACAACCCGCTGTACACGCCCCGCGAGCTGCGCAAGCAGTTCGAGGACCACGGCGCCAAGCACGCGATCGTGTGGACCAAGGTCGTCGCCACGGTGCAGGACTTCCCCGCGGACCTCGCGGTGACGAGCCTCATCTCGGTCGATGTCATCAAGGGGATGCCGTTCGGCACCCGCCTCGCCCTCAAGCTCCCCATCGCGAAGGCCCGCGAGGCGCGGCAGGCGCTGACCGAGCGGGTGTCGGGAACGGTGACGTGGGAGCAGGTCGTCGGGTCGTCGCCGCTCCCGGCATCCCACCCGCGCCCGGGCACCGACGATCTCGCGCTGATCCAGTACACGAGCGGCACCACCGGCACGCCGAAGGGCGCGTCGCTGACCCACCGCAACCTGCTCTCGAACGCGGCGCAGGCGCGCGCGTGGGTGCCGTCGATCGTGCGCGGGGACGGATGCGTCGTCTACGCGGTCCTGCCGATGTTCCACGCCTACGGACTCACCCTCTGCCTGACCTTCGCCATGTCGATGGGTGCGCGGCTGGTGCTCTTCCCGCGCTTCGACCCCGACATGGTGCTCGGCGTGACGAAGAAGCATCCCGCGACCTTCCTGCCGCTCGTCCCGCCGATCGCCGACCGCCTGCTCAAGGCGGCGCGCGAGAAGGGGGTGTCGCTCGCGGGCACCGAGGTCGCGATCTCGGGCGCGATGGCGCTCCCGCACGAGCTCGTGGTGCCCTTCGAAGCGGCGTCCGGCGGGTTCCTGGTCGAAGGCTATGGACTCAGCGAGTGCTCGCCGGTGCTGATGGCGAACCCGGTCGCCGACAACCGCGTTCCCGGCACGGTGGGTCTGCCCCTCCCCGGCACCGAGTGCCGGGTCGTCGATCCCGACGACCCGACGCAGGACGTCCCCGCGGGTGGGCGCGGCGAGCTGATCGTGCGCGGGCCACAGGTGTTCAGCGGCTACTACGGCAAGCCCGAAGAGACCGAGGCGGTCTTCACCGAGGGCTGGTTCCGCACCGGCGACATCGTGACGATCGACGACGCCGGGTTCGTGCGCATCGTCGACCGGATCAAGGAGCTCATCATCACCGGTGGCTTCAACGTCGCCCCGACCGAGGTCGAGAACGCCCTCCGCCAGCACCCGCAGGTCGAGGATGCGGCCGTCGTGGGCCTGCCGAGCGAGCACTCCGGCGAGGAGGTCGTCGCGGCGATCGTCGTGGCCTCCGGCCAGCAGGTCGACATCGAAGCGGTCCGCGATTTCGCCCGCGGTATCCTCACTCCCTACAAGGTGCCCAAGCGCGTCTATGTCGTCGACGAGCTGCCGAAGTCCCTCATCGGCAAGGTGCTGCGCCGTCAGGTCCGCGATCGTCTGCTCGCGCTCAACACCGGAGCCTGACGACTCAGCCGTCGAGACCGTCGCGCGCGACGGCGATCCGGTAGGGGTGCAGCGACGCGGCGAACACACCCGCCGCCACCGCCGGGTCGGCGTTCATGACGCCGCGGGCCGCCGCCTCGTCATCGGCTTCGAAGATCGTGATCCCGAAGGTGCCCGACGCCTCCTGGGTGCGCCCGGCGAGGATCAGCGTGCCACGGTCGCGGAGCGCCACCAGGTAGGCGAAGTGCTCCCCGACGATGCGCTGCTCGTCGGGCGTCGCGTCGACCACCATGTCGGGCCGCGTGGGGACGATGCGATAGAGCCACTGCGCCATGCGGCCATCCTCCCAGCCGGTGCGACGCAGCGCACCCGCGCGCCGCGGCTGGGAGTCAGCCCGCGTCGGGCACGAGGGCGTCGAGCGCCTCGGGCCCCTGCGTCACGAGGAGGTGGAACTGCGCGGCATCGAGGATGCGGACGCCGAGCTCCTCGGCCTTCGCGAGCTTGGAACCGGCGCCCGGCCCCGCCGCCACGAAGTCCGTCTTCTTCGAGACGCTCGAGGCCGCCTTGCCGCCGGCCTTGAGAATGGCCTCCTGCGCTCCCTCGCGGCTGTAGCCCTCGAGGGAACCGGTCGCGACGACGGTGAGGCCGTCCAGCACTCCTCCGCCCGTGACAGCAGCACCCGGCCCCGGGTGGCCGGGCGTCGTCCACTGCACACCCGCAGCGGCCCAGCGGTCGACGATATCGACGTGCCACTCGACGTCGAACCACTCGCGAAGCGAGTCGGCGATGATCCCACCAACGCCCTCCACTTCGGCGAGCTTCTCGCGATCTGCCGCCCGGATCGCGTCGAGCGAGCCGAACCACTGGGCCAGAGCGCGAGCCGCGACGGGGCCGACGTGCCGGATGTTGAGCGCAACGAGCAGCCGCCACAATTCCTTGGTCTTGGCCTTCTCCAGCTCGGACAAGAGTTTGACGGCCGCCTCGGATGGCAGGACCTCGCGATAGTCCTTGCGCACGCCCGCACGCCGTCGCTCCGCCGCATCCATGTTCTCGGTTCCCGGCGGGTACTGCGCGGGGCCGAGCTTCTGGAAGGGCGAGCGGCGAACGGGATGTCCGCTCGTCTCGTCAACCTTCACTTCTCCGGTCTCGGGATCACGCACGATCACCGAGATCGGGACGAGGTCCGTGAGTTCAAGGGAGAACAGCCCCGCCTCTGTCTCTAGCGGTGCCACCGCCGGCGGTTCGGCCTGGGTGAGCGCAGCGGCCGTCACCTCGCCGAGGACCTCGATGTCGAGGGCTCCGCGCGAGCCGATGTGCTCGACGCGACCGCGCACCTGCGCCGGGCACGCCCGTGTGTTCGGGCACCGCAGATCGATGTCGCCCTCTTTCGCCGGCGCGAGCGGGAAACCGCACTCGGGGCAGTCGGCGGGCATGACGAACTCGCGCTCGGTGCCGTCGCGGAGCTCGACCACGGGGCCGAGGATCTCGGGGATCACGTCGCCCGCCTTGCGGAGCACCACCGTGTCGCCGATCAGCACGCCCTTCGCGCGCACGACGTCCTGGTTGTGCAGCGTCGCCTGACGCACCACCGACCCGGCGACGCGGGCCGGGGCCATCACGGCGAAGGGCGTGGCGCGACCGGTGCGACCCACCGAGACGACGATGTCGAGCAGCTTCGTGTTCACCTGCTCGGGCGGGTACTTGTACGCGATCGCCCACCGCGGCGCGCGGCTGGTCGCGCCGAGTTCGTCGTGGAGGGCGAGCTCGTCGACCTTGACCACGACGCCGTCGATCTCGTGCTCGACGTCGTGGCGGTGCTCGCCGTAGTGGGCGACGAAGTCGAGCACGCCGTCGATGTCGTCGGCGGTGCGGAAGTACGGGCTTGCCGGAAGACCCCACTCGGCGAGCAGCCCGTAGGTCTCGCTCTGCGAGTCCACGGGCGGATTGCTCCACGCGCCGATGCCGTGGACGAACAGGCGCAGGGAGTCGAGCCGGGCCTGCCCCGCCTCGCGCTCCAGCCCGTCCTTCTTGTCGAGCTGCTGCCGGAGGCCGCCCGACGCCGCGTTGCGGGGGTTGGCGAACGACGGGAAGCGCCGCTCCGCGCTCAGTCGCGCCTTGGCCTCGTCGAACGCGCGGCCGCGGGCGCGCGTCTCTTCGACGGCGCGATCGCGCATGTCGGCCTGCAGCGCGTTGAGGGCTTCGAACGCGGCGACGGGGATGAACACCTCGCCGCGCACCTCGACGAGGTCGGGGTGGCCGCTGCCCGCCAGGCGCTGCGGGATGCCCGCGACGCGGATCGCGTTGACCGTGACGTCTTCGCCGGTGCGGCCGTCGCCGCGCGTGGCGGCCGATGTCAGGACGCCGCGCTCGTACCGCAGGCTGATCGCGAGCCCGTCGATCTTGAGCTCGGTGAGCCACCGTACCTTTCGGCCCGCCGCCGACTCGGCCTTCACGCACCACTCGCGCAGCTCGTCGAGGCTGAAGACGTTGTCGAGGCTCAGCATGCGCTCGGCGTGCTCGACCGGTGCGAACATCGAGCTCTCTGCGGCGCCGACGGTCTGGGTCGGCGAGTCCTGGCCTTGCAGCTCGGGGTGAAGACGCTCGAGCTCTTCGAGTCGATGCATCCACCCGTCGTACGTCGCGTCGTCGACGAGCTCGGCGTTGCGCCCGTAGTAGGCGTCGCGGGCGTCGATGATGCGGTCGGTCAGCTCCTGCGCTTCGGCGCGCGAGGCCTCCAGACCTGCGTCGGCGGGAAGGGCGTCCGCCGCAGCGAGCGGCGCGGAGGCTGTCGTACCGAGGTCGTCCGTCACCGCACCAGTCTAGGAGCGGGCTCCGACACCGCCAGGGCGCCGATGCATCCGCAGAAGTGTGCGGCGCAGCATCCGTCCCGCGATCATGCGTCGACCGGGACGGCCGAGACCGTCCGGTCGATCGTGAACTGCCCGATCACACGCGTGCCGTCGTAGAGCACCGCCGTCTGGCCGGGCGCGACGCCGTCGAACGGCTCCTCGGGGACCACCGTCAGCAGGTCGTCCGCGAGCGTCGCGGTCGCCGGCACGGGCTCCGCGTGCGCGCGGATCTGCACGTGGCACGCGAACTCGCCCGCGGGCTGCGGGCGCCCCGCCCACGAATACCGCGCGCCCGCGATCTCGGCGGTGGCGAGGGCCTCCTTCGGACCGACGACGACGGTGTTCGACACCGGCCGCACCTCGAGCACGAACCGCGGCTTGCCGTCGGGCGCGGGAACGCCCAGCTGCAGCCCGCGGCGCTGCCCGACCGTGAACGCGTGCGCGCCGTCGTGGGCGCCCACGACGGCGCCGGTGCGGTCGACGATGTCGCCGCGCTCGGCGCCCACCTTCTCGGCGAGCCAGCCGCGCGTGTCGCCGTCGGGGATGAAGCAGATGTCGTGGCTGTCGGGCTTGTGCGCGACGGTCAGGCCGCGCTCTTCGGCCTCGGCGCGCACGAGCGCCTTCGACGGGGTGGCGCCGAGCGGGAAGTACGTGTGCGCGAGCTGCTCGGCGTTCAGCACGCCGAGCACATAGGACTGGTCCTTGGCGTTGTCCGACGCCCGATGCAGCTCGAGGCCCGCGGGAGTCTCGACGAGCGTCGCGTAGTGACCGGTGCACACGGCGTCGAAGCCGAGCTCGATCGCGCGCTCCAGGAGCGCGGCGAACTTGATCTTCTCGTTGCACCGCATGCACGGGTTCGGGGTGCGCCCGGCGCGGTACTCGGCCACGAAGTCGTCGATGACGTCGTCGCGGAACCGCTCCGAGAAGTCCCACACGTAGAAGGGGATGCCGATGAGATCGGCGGCCCGGCGGGCATCCATCGCGTCCTCGATGGTGCAGCAGCCGCGGCTGCCGGTGCGCAGGGTTCCGCCCGCGCGGGAGAGCGCCAGATGAACGCCGACGACGTCGTGGCCCGCCTCGACGGCGCGTGCGGCCGCGACGGCGGAGTCCACTCCCCCACTCATGGCCGCAAGGATCCGCATGCGTCCAGTCTACGAACCCGTACCTGACCGCGGCCCGGACGCCGCCCTCGCGCGCTCGACGACATCGGGCAGCACGGCCAGCAGGGCGTCGACGTCGGCGCCGGACGTGGTGCGCCCGAGTGTGAAGCGCAGCACCTGGCGGGCCTCGGCATCCGTCCGCCCCATCGCGACCACGACGTGGGAGGGCTCGGGCACGCCCGCCTGGCAGGCGGACCCGGTCGACACCGCGATGCCGGCCATGTCGAGGAGGAACAGCAGGGTCTCGCCCGACGCGCCGGGCAGCAGCACGTGGGCGTTGCCGGGAACACGGTCGATCGGGTCTCCGAGCAGCTCGGCATCGGGGATCGCGTTCCGGATGCTGCGCACCAGCCGCTCGCGGAGTACCGTGAGCCGTTCGGCCTCGGCGACGCGCTCCGCCTCCGCGAGCTCGGCCGCGACGGCGAACGCGACGGCCCCGGGCACGTCCTGCGTGCCGGCTCGCAGGCGCCGCTGCTGCCCTCCGCCGTGGAGGAGCGCCGTGAGCTCCGCACCGCGCGCCACGACGAGCGCCCCGACGCCCGCCGGACCGCCGATCTTGTGCGCCGAGACGCTCATCGCCGCGAGGCCGGCGCGGCCGCGCGCGTCGCCGCGCCAGTCCCGGAACGACACGGGCACGTGGCCGAAGGCCGCGACCGCGTCGAGGTGCAGCGGCACGCCCGCGTCGGCGGCGGCCTCCGACAGCGCGGCGGCGTCGTTGACGGTGCCGGCCTCGTTGTTCGCGACGAGCGCGGTCGCCAGAGCCGCCCCGGGCAGGGCGGCCGCGAAGGCTTCGGAACGGATGCGCGCGGTGCGGTCGATGCCGACGTGCCGCAGGATCGCTCCCTGCGCCTCCAGCCACTCCACGGCGTCGAGGGTCGCGTGGTGCTCGCCGTCCGGCAGTACGACCGCGTCCGCGTCCGCGCCGCGCGCCCACCAGAGGCCCTTCACCGCGAGGTTGACCGCCTCGGTGCCGCCCGACGTGAACACGACCTCGATCGGGTCAGCCTCCACCACAGCGGCGAGGCGCTCGCGCGCCTCCTCGAGCACGCGTCGCGCGTGCTGACCGGCGCCGTGGATCGACGAGGCGTTGCCCACGGTCGCCGCGGTCTCGATCCACGCGTCACGCGCCTCCGGCCGCAGCGGTGCGGTCGCGGCGTGATCGAGGTAGATCCGCGCGTCGCTCATGACCGGTGGGCCTCCTTCGCGGTCGGGGCGGCGGGTCGGTGCATCCGAGTTCCGTGTCCGGTGGGACCCGGTGCCGTAACACCGCCGACTCGGACCATGGTTATGGTAGTCCGCATGATCAGCCCGGTCTCCGTCATCTCGCCCCCTGACGCGGGTCTTCACGACCCTCGGCTCGACGGGCTGGGCGTCGTGCTCCTCGACGGCTCGGCGCGTCTGCGCGTGTGGTCCGGCGCCGCGGACGCGATCGACCTCGTCGTCTTCGACGACACCGACCTCGACTGGATCACCGCGACCGAGCCGCTCGTCGCGGTCGGCGGCGGTGTGTGGGAGATCACGACGCCGCTGCTGCGCCCGGGCACGCGCTACGCGATCCGCGTCGACGGCCCGCACGGTCCCGGCAACACCTTCAACAGCGGCACGCTCCTGCTCGAGCCCTACTCGCGCGGACTCGTCCGCACCGGCTACGACGGCTGGCGCTCCGAGGTCGTCGAGGGCGCGTTCGACTGGGGCGGCGTCGCCAAGCCGGCCATTCCGATGGATCGCACGGTGCTGTACGAGGGCCATCTCAAGGGCCTGTCGAAGCGGCATCCCGACGTCCCCGGCGCCCTCCGCGGCACGTACGCCGGCCTCGCGCACCCGGCCATGCTGCAGCATTTCCTCGATCTCGGTGTCACGAGCATCGAGCTGCTGCCGGTGCACGCGTTCACGACCGAACCGCGGCTGCTGCAGCACGGGCTCACCAACTACTGGGGTTACAACACGCTGAACTTCTTCACCCCGCACGCGGCGTACGCCACCGAGGAGGCCCGCCGGAAGGGCCCCGAAGCGATTCTGCGCGAGTTCAAGGGCATGGTGAAGCTGCTGCACGAGGCAGGCCTCGAGGTGATCCTCGACGTCGTCTACAACCACACCTCCGAGGAGGGGATCGGCGGCCCGCGCTCGGGCCTGCGCGGCATCGACAACCGCGCCTACTACCGCCAGCAGGAGGACGGCGCGTACATCGACGTCACCGGCTGCGGCAACTCGGTGAACACCTCGACGGATGCCGCGGCCCGCCTGGTGCTGGATTCCCTGCGCTACTGGGCGAACGAGGTGCAGATCGACGGCTTCCGGTTCGATCTCGCGACGACGCTCGGGCGGGACGAGGGGCACGTGTTCACCCCGGAGCACGCGCTCCTGCGCGGCATCCTCGACGACCCCGCGCTCGCCGGGGTCAAGATGATCGCCGAACCGTGGGACGTCGGGATGGGCGGATGGCAGACGGGCAACTTCGGCGAGGGCTGGAGCGAGTGGAACGACCGCTATCGCGATCGCGTCCGCAACTTCTGGCTGAGCGACGTCGACTACGCCCGGCGCGCGTCGACCTCGCCGGTCGGCATCGGGGGCTTCGCGAACCGTCTCGCGGGTTCCGCCAACACGTTCAGCGAAGCGCGCGGCCCGCTCGCGAGCGTCAACTTCGTCACCGCCCACGACGGCTTCACGCTTCGCGACCTGGTGTCGTACGACGTCAAGCACAACCTCGGCAACGGTGAGCAGAACCGCGACGGAGCCGACACCAATCGCTCCTTCAACCACGGCGCAGAGGGCCCGACGGCCGACGAGCGCATCCTCGCGACCCGGCGCAAGGCGATGCGCAACCTCATGGGGACGCTGCTGCTGTCAGCCGGCGTGCCCATGCTCACCGCGGGCGACGAATTCGCCCGCACGCAGCGCGGGAACAACAACGCGTACTGCCACGACTCCACCCTGACGTGGCTGTCGTGGGAGCACGCCCCGTGGCAGCAGGATCTGTACGCCCACGTGCGCCACCTGCTGCGCCTGCGCCGCGAGAATCCGGCGCTGCGCCCCGGGCGCTTCGCGCGGCTCGGGGAACGCACGCCCTCGGCGTCCGTCATGGAGTGGTACGACGAGAACGGCGAGACGATGTCGATCGAGCGGTGGACCGATCCATCGCACCGCACGCTGCAGTACGTGGCTTCCTCGACGCCCGAGTTCGAGGGCTTCAACCGGGTGCTGCTGATGGTGCACGGGACGGAACGGCCCGTCGAGGTCACCCTCCCCGATGTGGAGGACGTGACGCGCTACGTCTCGCTGTGGTCGAGCGCCGACGAGGCGCCGTCCGAGGAGGCCGAGTCGTTCGCCCCCGGAGATGTCGTCCCGCTCGCCGGCACGTCGATGCGTCTCTTCCGTGCCGAGTAGTCCGCGACCCGCTCCGGGATCGCGGCACCGCGTCACGTCGCTGTCATCCCCGCCGAGCGCGCGATAGGTTCGAGTCGTGGTCACGAAGACGCGCTCCGTGCGCTCCAGCCCGTGGCGGAGCGCCTCGGCACTCCCTGTCCGCAAGACCCGTGCCTGGCAGGCCGAACGCGATACCGCAGCGCGGCGCGTTCCCCTCGCCCAGCCGACGCCGGCCGTCCCGTGGGGCGATTACCGGCCCACCGCCTTCGCGGGCGAGGTCGTGCCGTTCGGCGTGACGTCGTTCCGCGAGGGGCACGACCGCATCGGCGTGCAGGTGCGGCTGTTCTCCCCCTCCGGCGACGAATCGCTGCATCGCCTCGACCCCCTCGAGGACGGCTTCGACCGGTGGCGCACCGAGGTGGCGCTCATCGAGCAGGGGATCTGGCGGTTCCGCTTCGAGTCGTTCGGCGACGACTTCGCCACGTGGGAGCACGCCGCGTCGCTCAAGATCGCGGCGGGAGTGGATGCTGCGCTCATGCGTGAGATGGGAGCGCACCTGTTCGACCGGGCCGGTGCCGAGAAAGGCCGTCCCGCCGCGGAACGCCGGGCGCTCGCAGACGCGGCCTCGTCCCTCCGCGACGCCGATCTCGACGATGCCGGCGCGCTGACGATCGTCGAGGACCCGGCGATCGCCCGCTTCTTCCACCAGCGGCCGCTGATGTCGCTCGTGACCATCGGCGACGACCTCGAACTGCTCGTCGAGCGCGAGCGCGCGGGGGTCGGTGCGTGGTACGAGTTCTTCCCGCGCTCCGAAGGCGCCCGGCGCAGCAAGGACGGCTCGATCAAGAGCGGCACCTTCCGCACGGCGGCGAAGCGACTGCCGGCGGTCGCCGACATGGGTTTCGAGGTGCTGTACCTGCCGCCGATCCATCCCATCGGGACGCTGAACCGCAAGGGGCCGAACAACACGCTCGACGCCGGCCCCGCCGATCCCGGATCTCCCTGGGCGATCGGCTCGGCCGCAGGCGGCCACGACACGGTCCACCCCGATCTCGGCACGCTGGCCGACTTCCGCTCGTTCGTGCGGGCCGCGAACAAGGCGGGGATCGAGATCGCGCTCGACCTGGCGCTGCAGGCCGCGCCCGACCATCCCTGGGTCGCCGAGCACCCGGAGTGGTTCACGACACTCCCCGACGGCACCATCGCCTACGCCGAGAACCCGCCCAAGAAATACCAGGACATCTACCCGGTCAACTTCGACAACGACCCGGCGGGGATCCGCGCCGAGGTGCTGCGGGTGGTGCGCCACTGGATAGCGCAGGGCGTGCGCATCTTCCGCGTCGACAACCCGCACACGAAGCCTCTGCAGTTCTGGGAGTGGCTCATCGCGACGGTCAGCGCCGACGAGCCCGACGTCGTCTTCCTCGCCGAGGCGTTCACGCGCCCCGCGCCGCTGCAGAGCCTCGCGTCGGCCGGCTTCCAGCAGAGCTACACGTACTTCACGTGGCGCAACACCAAGGCCGAGCTCGAGGAGTTCCTGGCGGGACTGGCCCACGAGACCTCGGCGTTCCTCCGCCCGAACCTCTTCGTCAACACCCCCGACATCCTCACGGAGTACCTGCAGTTCGGCGGACGGGCCGCCTACCGCATCCGTGCCGCCATCGCGGCGACCGCCGCCCCCAGCTACGGCGTGTACGCGGGCTACGAGCTGTACGAGAACGTCGCCCGTCCGGGGTCCGAAGAGAACATCGACAACGAGAAGTACGAGTACAAGCTCCGCGATTGGGCCGGCGCGGTCGAGCGGGGCGACTCGCTCGCCCCGTTCCTGACGCGCCTCAACGAGATCCGGCGCGCGCACCCCGCGCTGCGGCAGCTGCGCAACCTCAGCATCCACTGGAGCGACGACGACGCGATCCTGGTATACGCCAAGCACCTCGACGCCGCGCTGTCGCCCGATGGCCGCAGCGACACGATCATCGTGGTCGTCAACACCGATCCGCACTCGGTGCGGCAGACGATGGTCCACCTCGACACCCGCGTATGGGGCGTCGAGCCGGGTACGCCGTACGAGGTCGAGGACCTCGTCACCGGCGCCCGGTGGACGTGGTCGGATCACAACTACGTGATGCTCGACGCGTTCACCGAGCCGGTCCACATCCTCCACGTGAAGGAGCCCCGATGACGCCCGCCGACCAGATCCTCGATGCCGTCGCGACGGGCTCGCACCACGATCCCCACGCCGTGCTCGGCATCCATCCCGATACGGATGCCGAAGGCACCGCGACCTGGACCGTGCGCGCCCGCCGACCGCTGGCGCACAGTGTCACCGCCGTGTTCGCCGACGGCACCCGGGTGCCGCTCGAGCACGTGCGCGCGGGGATCTGGGAGGGCACGCGCGCGGGCTCGCCGGCCCGCTACGAGCTTCTGACGACCTATCCCGACGGCCCCGACTTCACGGCGGACGACCCGTATCGGCACTCCCCCACGATCGGCGAGCTCGACCTCCACCTCATCGGCGAAGGGCGCCACGAGGAACTGTGGCGGGTACTGGGCGCACACGAGCGCGAGCACGACGGCTCGATGGGCACGGCTTTCACCGTGTGGGCGCCGAATGCCCGCGCGGTGCGCGTGGTCGGCGACTTCAACGGGTGGGACGGCCAGGGCCACGCGATGCGCTCGATGGGCGCGAGCGGCGTCTGGGAGCTCTTCGTCCCCGGCGTCGGCCAGGGCGCCACCTACAAGTTCGAGCTCCGGGCACGGGGCGGCGAATGGGTGCTCAAGGCTGACCCGATGGCCCGGTACGCAGAGGTGCCGCCCGCCACGGCGTCCGTCGTCGTCGGCTCCTCGTACTCCTGGGGCGACGGCGCGTGGCTGACGCAGCGCGCGAAGTCCACTCCCGTGTCACGACCGATGTCGGTGTACGAGCTGCATCTCGGATCGTGGCGGCAGGGTCTGTCGTACCGCGAGGCCGCCGACGAGATCATCGACTACGTCAGCGCGCAGGGCTTCACCCACGTCGAGTTCCTCCCGCTCGCCGAGCACCCGTTCGGCGGGTCGTGGGGGTACCAGGTCACCGGGTACTACGCGCCGACCAGTCGCTTCGGGCACCCCGACGATCTCCGTTACCTCATCGACCGGCTCCACCAGGCCGACATCGGCGTCATCATGGACTGGGTCCCCGGGCACTTCCCCAAGGACTCCTTCGCCCTCGCCCGCTTCGACGGCGAGCCGCTGTACGAGCACGCCGACCCGCGACGCGGCGAGCACCGCGACTGGGGCACGTACATCTTCGACTACGGCCGCAACGAGGTGCGCAACTTCCTCGTCGCCAACGCGCTGTACTGGTTCGAGGAGTTCCATGTCGACGGCCTGCGGGTGGATGCCGTGGCGTCGATGCTCTATCTCGACTATTCGCGCAACGAGGGCGAGTGGGCGCCCAACGTGCACGGCGGGCGGGAGAACCTCGAGGCGATCCGCTTCCTCCAGGAGGTCAACGCCACCGCGTACAAGCGCTACCCCGGCATCGCGATGATCGCCGAGGAGTCCACGAGCTTCCCCGGCGTCACCGCCCCCACGAGCCAGGCCGGCCTCGGCTTCGGATTCAAATGGAACATGGGCTGGATGAACGACTCGCTCCAGTACATCAAGCGCGATCCGATCTACCGCTCGCATCATGAAGGCGAGCTGTCGTTCTCGTTCGTCTACGCGTTCAGCGAGAACTACGTGCTTCCCATCAGCCACGATGAGGTCGTCCACGGAAAGGGCAGTCTGTTCTCGCGGATGCCCGGCGACCATTGGCAGAAGCTCGCGAACATGCGCGCGTTCCTCGCCTACATGTGGGGGCACCCGGGCAAGCAGCTGCTGTTCATGGGCCAGGAGTTCGGGCAGCTCTCGGAGTGGTCCGAGGGTCGCTCCCTCGACTGGTGGCTGCTCGATCAGCCCACGCACGCGCAGCTGCAGGAGTACGTCGGAGCGCTCAACCGGATCTACCGCGAGCACTCGGCGCTGTGGGCGCGCGACAGCGACGGCGCGGCGTTCACGCGACTGGGCGGCCCGAAGTGGAATCCGAACGTCATCGCGTTCGCGCGCCGGGACTGGCACGGCAACACCGTCGTCGTCGCCGCGAACTTCTCCGGAAACCCGATCTCGGCGTACGAGCTCGATCTGCCCGAGGCAGGCGTCTGGGACGAGATCCTCAACACCGACGCGCAGATCTACGGCGGCTCGGGCGTCGGCAACCTCGGCGTCGTCCACGCGGGTGAAGGCGGTCGTGCGTCGCTCGTGCTTCCGCCGCTCGGCGTGCTGTGGCTGCGCCACCGGACCGACGCCCACATCCCGTCGCCGACGAAGGGCTGAGATCCGCCGGACATGCGACGAGGCCCCCGGGTGCACCCGGGGGCCTCGTTCGCGGGCGGCCGTGCCACCGGACGCGAGGTGCCTCAGAACAGCATCGACGCGAGCCGGCCACGGGCCGCGATGACGCGGGGGTCGGCATCGCCGACGAGCGCGAACAGCTCGAGCAGCCGCTCGCGCACCGGCGTGCGCTCGTCGGCAGGGAGCTGCGAGAACAGATCCAGGAGGCGCCCGTAGGCGTCTTCGACGTGCCCGCCCGCGAGGTCGAGATCGGCGACGGTGAACTGCGCGGCGACATCCTGAGGGGCGGATGCTGCGGCCGCCCGCGCGGCCTGCAGATCGACTCCCTGCACCCGGTCGAGGAGGCGCACCTGGCCGAGGCCTGCGCGCGCTTCGGCGTCGCGAGGGTTCTCGAGGAGCGCCTTCTCGTAGGCGGCGATCGCGCGGGCGTAGTCGCCCTCTTCGATGGCCTCGAACGCCTCCGCGTGCAGCGGCGGGACCGGCGGCTCGGCAGCCGCCTCCTGCGGGGCCTCGCCGTCGACCGCTGCGGAACCGGTCACGCCGTTCTGGGCCGCGAGCTGCAGGAGCTGCGCGAACACCTCGCGCACCTGCTGCTCGGGCACGGCGCCCGTGAACATCGGCACCGGCTGACCTGCCACGAGCGCGACGACCATCGGGATCGACTGCGCGCGGAATGCCTGCGACAGCTGCGGGTTCGCGTCGACGTCGACCTTGGCCAGCACGACCCGGCCGCCGAGCTCGAGCACGACCTTCTCGAGGATGGGGCTGAGCTGCTTGCACGGGCCGCACCACTCCGCCCACAGGTCCACGACCACCGGGACGGTGCGGGAGAGCTCCAGCACCTGGGGGAACGTCTCGTCGGTGACATCCAGGACGAGCGACGGGACGGCGACGCCGGCACCGGCCGGCGCCTCCTCACCGGGCGCGGCGGGCGCCGGACGGTTGCGGAGGGAGGACAGGTCGACGGCGCCGCGCAGCGAGGCGCCCAGAGTGGGATCGGTCACTACAGAATCTTCGCATCGAGGATGTCGGACGAGTAACCGAGCAGCCGGATCTTCTCGTTCGACCCGGGGCCCGGCACGTAGAAGAAGACCTGGTCGCTGAAGGTCGTCGCGAAGCCGGTCTGCGACTGGTCGACGCCCGCGAGGGTCTTGACCGTGCGGTTGTCGTTGACCTTGATCACGGCGTCCGCGTTGGTCGGCTTCACGGTGTCGATCTCGTCGATGTTGACGGCGACGATCGCGCCGCTCTCGACCGTCTGCAGGGCGAACGGCGCCTGCGTTCCGGCTGCGGTGCTGAACTCCAGATTTCCGGTCGACGAAGCGGTCTTGTTGAACTCGTCGAGGCGACGCTGGCGGTCTGCCGCGATGCTGGCCCGGAGCTGGTCGCCGTCGGCCTCGAAGAGGTCGTAGTACTTGCTGGACTCGCCGTTGGTGATGATGTCCGCGTACGCGGCGGCGACCTCGTTCGGCGGCAGCAGGAGGAACGGCGAATCGGGCTCGACCTGCGGCGCGCCGATGTAGGCGGGCGCGAGGTCCGGAAGCGAGGTCGAGGCCTCGAGGCTGCCGACATACGACAGCTTGTAGTCCGCCCACTGGTCCTGCTGGGTCAGCACCATGATGCTCGACGTCTTGGACTCGTCGTCGTCGGCGACGGCGATGACCGAGCGAGGCCAGCCGTCGTACGCCTGCGGCAGGATGATCTCGAGCGGCTTCGCCAGGATCGGCGCCGGCGCCGGGTAGTCGCCGAGGGCGGCGCGGAGCTTGTAGTTCGTGTCGCGCGCCGCGAGTGCCGCGCCCTCGAGACGGGTGTCGGCGAGATCGCCGTCCATCGCCGCGTCGGCGTCGGCCACCGTGGCGGCGATGCGGGTGAGAATGCGCTCGGCCTGTGCCTTGGTCACCGCCGGGGCCTGCTGGCCGTCCGGGGCGATCACGGTCGCCGTGGGCGACGGGGTCGGCGAGGAGCCGAGCTGCGGCCAGGCGTCGGCCGAGCAGCCCGAGAACAGCAGCGCAGAGACGGCGACCACCGGTACGACGGCGAACGCGCGTCGGCCGCCGCTCGAGACGGCGCGGCGCGTGGGCTTCGCGCTGCTGATCACGCCCTTGTCGTCGTTGTCGATCGCGATGTCGATGGGCTCGGTGACCGGCAGCGGCAGCCCCTTGCGGCGCGGACCGCGCTTGCGGCGCGCGTGGCGGATGCCGAGGATGTACAGGAACACGCCCACGGCCATGAGGATGCCGCCGATGACGATGAGCGGACCCGCCCACGGCGTCGACGTCTGCAGCGGCCAGGAGATGGTCACCTTGCTCGGCGCGGGTGCGGTGCCGTCTGCGGCGACGAGCACGCTCATCTCGTCGGGCAGCTGCAGCGGCGCGATGAGGAGGTCGGTCTGCTGGTACTCGTCGAGCCACAGGTCCGATCCGACCGGGCTGCGACCTGCGCTGTCGGCAGCCGCGTCTCCGCCGGCTGCGGCGTCCCCCTCGGCCGGCTGCTCCGCGGGCGTCTGCTCGGCCGGATCCACGGTCGCGTCGACCTCGGGTTCGACGACCGCGGTCTCGAGTCCGCCCTCGTCGTCCAGCGTGACGTGGGTGTAGGTCGAGTCGGCGAGCCATGCCTCCATGTCGGCCGTGCGGCCGTACGACGCGAAGATGTCACCCTCGGCCTGGGCGCGCAGCGTCTGCGTGCCCGGCATCTGGTTGAGCACGGCGCCGTCGATGAGGAGATACGGAGTCTGCTCTTCGACCGAGATCGCCGCGGTCTCGGTCTTGGGTCCCTGGAAGATCGTCCGCTGGGCGATGCCGGCACCGATCATCACGGTGGCGAGCACGAAAGCCGCCACGGCCCACACGAAACGCACGAAGAACACCCTTTCCCGGGCGCGCGGACAGGGCGCAACCCTTCGATTCGACAGTTCAGACTAGCGAATACGACCTGTGAGGCGCGTGGGAGGTGGCATTGCCGGGACTGGGCGTCACTGATGCGTATCCTGGGCGGACACACGCATCGACGCCACGTCGATCTGAGGGGGAACTCGATGAAGCTGCACAATCCGTTCCGCACGGCGCTTCTCGCAACGCTGGGTGTCGGGCTCGGACTCATGCTCATCGCCGGCATCCAGAACCTCCAGACGATCCTGCTGTACGTCGGCACCGCGCTCTTCCTGTCGCTGGGCCTCGATCCGATCGTGGCCTGGCTGGAGCGTCGCAAGCTGCCGCGCTGGGCCGCGGTGCTCATCACGATCCTGGGCGTGCTCGCCGCGTTCGCCGGCATCATCCTCATGGTGGTGCCGATCATCGTGCAGCAGATCGGGCAGCTGGTGACCGCCATCCAGGATCTGGCGGAGAAGGGCGCATTCGACGACCCCGTCGGCGCCATCCAGGACTGGCTCCACGCGGTGTTCCCCGCGCTCAACGTGGACGAGGCGTGGGGCTACATCGAGGACTGGTACGCGTCGCTCGACGTGGGCGCGATCGGCTCCGAGGTCGGTGGCGGAATCATCTCGGTCATCGGCGCACTCATCGCCGGCTTCGCCGGCGCGTTCATCGTGCTGATCCTCACGATCTACTTCACGGCGTCGACGCCGAACCTGAAGCGGGCCGTCTACCAGCTGGTCCCGGCTTCCAAGCGCGCACGGTTCATGGACCTCGGCGAGCAGATCACCGACTCGGTCGGCTACTACGTCATCGGGCAGGTCACGCTCGGCCTCGTCAACGGCGTTCTCAGCGCGATCTTCCTCTCGATCATCAAGGCGCCCTTCCCCGCCGTGCTTGCGGTCATCGCGTTCTTCTTCTCCCTGATCCCCCTGGTGGGCACGCTCACCGGCTCGATCATCATCGTTCTGACGTGTCTGCTGGTGGGGTCTCCGACGACCGCATTGATCGCCGCGATCTACTACCTCATCTACATGCAGATCGAGGCCTACGTGATCTCGCCGCGCATCATGCAGCGCGCCGTCGCGGTGCCGGGCGCGGTGGTCGTCATCGCGGCCCTCGCGGGCGGCTCGCTGCTGGGCCTGCTCGGCGCGCTCGTCGCGATCCCGGTGGCGGCCAGCATCCTGATCATCTACCGTCAGGTCGTCATCCCGCGGCAGAACGAGCGGTGACGCTCAGCCTTCTGCGGCCGGTCCGTGCCATTCGAGGGGCAGCGGCAGGGCGTCGGGGTTGACGGCCGCCACGATCTCGGTCAGCACGCGGCGGGTCTGGTTCTCGCCCACCCACAGATGCTTGCCGCCCTCGACCGGGATCAGGACGGCCTCCGGCACACTCGCGAAGCGCTGGGTCGCAGCATCCGGCCGGAGATAGTCGTCGAACTCGGGGACGAGCACGATCAGACGGCGCTCGTCGCCCGCCCACGCCGCCACCTCGTCATCGGTCGCACGGTGCAGGGGCGGCGACAGCAGCACGGCGCCCTCGACACCGTGGTCGCGACCGTACTTGAGGGCGAGCTCCGTGCCGAAAGACCAGCCCACGAACCACGGGCGCGGAAGCCCGCGCTCGCGGACGAAGTCCATCGCCGCCGCGACGTCGAACGCCTCGGCACGGCCGCCGTCGAACGAGCCGTCGCTCGTTCCTCGAGGCGAGGTGGTGCCGCGCGTGTTGAAACGCAGCACGGCGAGATCCGCAAGTGCGGGCAGGCGCCCCGCCGCTTTGCGGAGGATGTGCGAATCCATGAACCCGCCGGCGGTCGGGAGCGGATGCAGCGTCACCAGCGTGGCGACGGGGTCGCGGGTCTCCGGGAGCGCGAGCTCGCCGACGAGCGTCAGCCCGTCGAGCGTCTCGAGCTCGATGTCCTCGCGGCGCGCGGGGAGCAGCATCGGTCCGCGGATCTCCATGTCAAGCCACCTTCCAGCAGTGCTGATGCCAGTGCCGGCGCGCGGCGAGGTCCGCGGCGTCGCCCAGCACGCCGTCCGCGCGCCATGCCACCAGGTGCGCGATCCCGACGTCGATCTGGCGACCGCAGCCGGGGCAGGTGTACGGCTTCTGCGCCTGGGCGGCCGAGACCGGCTGCACCGTCCACTCGACACCGCGTCGGATCTCGGTGCGCTTCCAGCCGGCCAGCAGGCGCTCGAACGAGTCGTCGCCGCCCGAGTCGTGCCGGCGGCGGTTGGACCGCGGCACGGCTCAGTACCAGCCTGTGCGCTGCGAGTGGTCCCACGCACCGCAGGGCGTGCCGTAGCGACCGCCGATGTAGCCGAGACCCCACGCGATCTGCGTCGCCGGGTTCGTCTCCCAGTCGGCACCGGCGCTGGCCATCTTGCTTCCCGGCAGCGCCTGAGGGATGCCGTACGCGCCGCTGCCGGCGTTGTACGCGTTGACGCGCCAGCCGGACTCCTTCTTCCAGAGAGCGACAAGGCAGGCGAACTGGTCGTCTCCCCAGCCGCGCCCCAGCACCATGTCGTACGCGATCGCCTGCGCGCTGCCCGGGTCGGGCGTGACGAACGGCGGGCGCCAGCCACCGGACGACGTCGACGTCGAGGCGGGCGGCTGGACCGTCGGCGTGGGCTTCGGCTTCACATAGACCGTGTAGTTGCCCCGGTCCAGCACCGCGGGCTCCGGATCGGCTGCGGTCTCGTCGCCGGCGCGGGACTGCACGTCACCCAGCGAGCTGGCGTAGAGCGAGACCTGGGGCTCCTCGTCGGCGCTGGCCTGCGCGAGCGCGAGGCCCGTCGGACCGATGTACGCCACGACGAAGCCGAGAACGGCGAAGGCCGCGAACGCGCCGACCACTCCGCGACGGCGCGACCAGCGCGGAGCAGGCCTGGGGGCCGCCGAGGAGGGCGTGGAAGGAGCGGAGGCGCTCACCGTCGACGGCCTCGCCGACTGCGCCGCCAACTCGTGACGTCGGGCGCGTCTGGTCGGGTGCAGCTCGTTTCCAGAAGTCACAGTGTCCCGATTCTCGCATACCGGCGCGCACGGTCGCCATCCGCCGGCCCGCGCGTCTCACTTGACGGCGAGCATCACCTCGACGACGGCGTCGAGCACGGCATCGACCTGCGTCTCGCGATAGCCTCCGCGCTGCATGCGGAACGCGACCGAGCGCACCTGCTCGACGGTGACGGAGTCGCCGGTCTCGAGGAAGCGCGCGAGCTTGTCGGTGACGAGGTCGACCTCTGCGATGCGGTAGCCGTAGCGCAGGGGCGACACACGATCGAAGCGGTGCTTGGCCGGCCGCGTCAGGCGGTCCAGCACCTCCTGCGCGAGCTCGCGGGTATGGCCGACCCACGCCTTCGCACCGGTCGCCGCCACCGCCGACGAGCGCTCGCGCGCCGCGAAAGCGTCCTCGATGCGTCCGAGCGCGGCGTCGACCGACGCGATCGCGTAGCCGTGACGCACCAACGGGAAGGCCACCTGCCGGACATCGGCCGACGTCAGGGCGTCGGTTCCGCGCTCGAACGACGCGCGTGCCCGCGCGAGGAACTCGTCGACCGGCTCCTTGTCATAGCCCTTGTCACGCCCCCGTGCTTCGGGGAACGATGTCCGGTCGGTCGCCTGCGATGCCGTCATGATGCCACCAGCGGAGTGAAGAGATAGTAAAGAGTCAGCGCCGCGACCACCGACAGCAGGATCGAGTCCAGTCGATCCAGCACGCCGCCGTGACCGGGCAGCCACGAGCTCATGTCCTTGATGCCGAGATCGCGCTTGATCATCGACTCGCCCAGGTCGCCCGCGGTGGCCGTCGCGAGGATCAGGATGCCGAACACGGCACCCATCCACCATTCGAGGCCGAGCATGAAGATCCCGACGAGGATGCCGGCGAGGATCGCGGCCGCCCCCGCCCCGGCGAAGCCCTCCCAGGTCTTCTTCGGACTGATCCGCGGCGCCATGGGGTGCTTGCCGAAGCTGATGCCCGCAGCGTACGCCCCGGTGTCGACCGCGACAGCGACGATGATGAACGCCAGCACCCACCATTCGCCGCCTTCCTTGGCCAGCAGCACGAGGCAGAGGCTGGTGAGGAAGGCGACGTACAGCTGCAGGAAGGTCGCGATGAGCACATCGCCGAGCACCAGGGCGTACGTGCGGCCGTCGTGCGACGCCATCTGGCCGACGAGTCGCCAGACGACCACGAACGCCAGCGCGACGAACAGCAGCACCCAGTGGAGCCAGGAATCGACGAAGAACGCCGACAGCACCACGACCGCGCCCGCGATGAGCTGCGGAACGAGATCGACCCTCCGCCCGCTCGCGATCAGGGCACGGGAGAACTCGAAGATCGCCAGGAGCGCCGCAGCCAGCGCGAACGGCACGAAGGCCCACTTCACGAACAGGAGCGACCCGAGCAGGACGAGGCCGATCGCGAGCCCGATGAGGATCGCGACGATGAGATCGCGTCCCGTGCGCTCCTTGATGCGCTCGTTCGCCTCTTCGAAGTCGGCTCGCGCCTGCGCGACGTGACCCTCCAGCTCGCTGCGCGCCGCGCGCAGATGCGACTGCAGCGCCGGACCCGTGTCAGGGGGCTCTGCGGCACGACGCGCCTCGCCCGCCTCGCGCCGCGTCTGCGGTGAGGCGGGTTCGCCGGCGTGCGGCGGCTCGGATGCGTCGGTCATGGGCAGACCTCAGACCTCGAGGAGCTCGGCCTCTTTGCGCTTGAGCGCCTCGTCGATGGCGTCGACGTGCGCGCGCGTGAGCGCGTCGAGCTCCTTCTCGCCGCGAGCGAGCTCGTCCTCGCCGACCTCGCCCTTCAGCGCGTCGATGTCGTCCTTGGCCTTGCGGCGGATGCCCCGCACGTGGACCTTGGCGTCCTCGCCCTTGGTGCGCGTGAGCTTCACGTACTCCTTGCGGCGCTCCTCGGTGAGCTCGGGCATCGTGACGCGCACGAGGTTGCCGTCGTTCGTCGGGTTGACGCCGAGGTTCGGGATGTCGCGGATCGCCTGCTCGATCGCCTTCAGCGCCGACTTGTCGTACGGCGTGATGAGGAGCGTGCGCGCCTCGGGGTTGTTGATCGACGCGAGCTGCGCGAGCGGCGTCGGGCTGCCGTAGTAGTCGACGAGGACCTTCTGGAAGAGCTGCGGGTTCGCGCGTCCGGTGCGCACCGTGGCGAAGTCCTCCTTCGCAGCCTCGACGGCGCGGTCCATGCGCACTCCGGCATCGGCCAAGACGTCCGCGATCACAGTGTCTCCTTCGCGTAGATGGGGCTGGTCAAGTCTATCGACGCGGCGCGCGTCACGCCGTGACCAGCGTGCCGATGGTCTCGCCCAGGAGCGCCCTCGTCACGTTGCCGGCGGGCTCCATGCCGAACACGCGCATGTCCATGCGGTTGTCCATGCAGAGGCTGAACGCCGTCGAGTCGACGACCTTGAGACCTCGCTGCAGCGCGTCGAGGTAGGTGATGCGATCGATGAGGGTGGCCGAGGCATCCTTCTTCGGATCCGCGGTGTACACGCCGTCGACGCCGTTCTTCGCGACGAGCACCTCCTGCGCGTCGATCTCGAGCGCACGCTGCGCGGCGACCGTGTCGGTGGAGAAGTACGGGAGTCCGGCGCCGGCGCCGAAGATGACGACGCGTCCCTTCTCCATGTGGCGCTCCGCCCGGCGCGGGATGTAGGGCTCGGCGACCTGCGTCATCGAGATCGCGGACTGCACGCGCGTGGCGGCGCCGGCCTGCTCGAGGAAGTCCTGCAGGGCGAGGGCGTTCATGACGGTGCCGAGCATCCCCATGTAGTCGGCGCGGCCACGGTCCATACCGCGCTGGCTCAGCTCCGCGCCGCGGAAGAAGTTGCCGCCGCCGACGACGATCGCGATCTCGACGCGGTCGACCGCTGCCGCGATCTCCTGTGCGATCTGACTGACGACGTCGGGGTTCACACCCAGCTGTCCTCCGCCGAACGCCTCGCCGGACAGCTTCAGAAGGACGCGGCGGCGCCCGGTGTTCTCGTTGATCACTATGGTCCTCTCGTCTCCCACAAACTACCGAAGGGCATGAGAAAAGGCCCGCATCGGATTGCCGATGCGGGCCTTCTCAGAAGGTCAGGCGCCGACCTTGTAGCGGGCGAAGCCCGTCAGGGTCAGACCGGCGTCCTTCGCGACCTGCGCGACCGACTGCTTGTTGTCCTTCGCGTAGTCCTGGTCGAGGAGCGAGACCTGCTTGAAGAACGCGTTGACGCGACCCTCGACGATCTTCGGGAGAGCCGCCTCGGGCTTGCCCTCGTTGCGCGAGATCTCGGTGACGATCTCGCGCTCCTTCTCGACCTCGGCCTCGGGGACCTCGTCGCGCGACAGGTACGACGGGTTCGCGAACGAGATGTGCTGCGCGAGGCTGCGGGCCGTCTCGGCGTCGTCACCCGAGTAGGCGAGCACGACACCGACCTGCGGCGGCAGGTCCTTGCTGGTCTTGTGGAGGTAGATCTCGAACTTGTCGCCCGAGAGCGTGTTCACGCGACGGAGCTCCACCTTCTCGCCGATGATCGCGGCCTCGTCCGAGATGAGCTCGGCGACCGTCTGCGAGCCGGCGGGGGCGGCGAGGGCGGCCTCGGCCGAGTCGGCGTGCGCGGCGGCCGCGGCGTCGAGCACCTTCTCCGCGAGGGCGATGAAGCGATCGTTCTTCGCGACGAAGTCGGTCTCGGTGTTGAGCTCGATGATCGTGACCTGACCGTCGACCTCCTTGGCCGCGACCAGGCCCTCGCTCGTGGAGCGGTCGGCGCGCTTGGCGTTGCCCTTCGCACCCTTGAGGCGCAGGATCTCGACGGCCTTCTCGAGGTCGCCGTCGGCCTCCTCGAGCGCCTTCTTGGTGTCGACCATGCCCGTGCCGAGCTGCTCGCGCAGCGTCTTGATGTCAGCGATCGTGAAGTTTGCCATGGGTGGCGGCTCCTTGATTGTATGAGTTCTCGTGGATGCCTCGGCGGGACCGTCCGGATCGTGCGATCAGGGCGATCCCGCCGGGGCGGAGTGTGTGTGAGCCTTACTCGGCGGGGGTCGCCTCGGCGGCCTCGACGACCTCAGCGGTCTCGACGACCTCAGCGGCCTCGGCGCCCGCCTCGTCGGCGGCCGACTCGGTCGCAGCCGTCTCGACCTCGGCGACGTCGGTCACGACCGGCGCGCCCTGCTCGAGCAGCTCGCGCTCCCAGTCGGCGAGGGGCTCCGCGTCAGCGGTCTCGTCGGTGGGCTGGTGGCGCTGGATGAGGCCCTCCGCGGCGGCGTCGGCGATGATGCGGGTGAGCAGGCCCACCGAGCGGATCGCGTCGTCGTTGCCGGGGATCGGGTACTGGAACTCGTCGGGGTCGGCGTTGGTGTCGAGGATGCCGATCACCGGGATGCCGAGCTTCGACGCCTCGTCGATCGCGAGGTGCTCGCGCTTGGCGTCGACGACCCAGATGGCCGAGGGGGTCTTCTGGAGGTTGCGGATACCACCGAGCGACTTGTGGAGCTTGTCGAGCTCGCGCTTCTTGAGGAGGAGCTCCTTCTTGGTGAAGCCGCTCTCAGCCGGGTTCTCGAAGTCGAGCTCCTCGAGCTCCTTCATGCGCGCAAGACGCTTCGACACGGTCGAGAAGTTGGTGAGCAGACCGCCGAGCCAGCGCTGGTTGACGTAGGGCTGGCCCACGCGGGTCGCCTGCTCGGCGATGACTTCCTGAGCCTGCTTCTTGGTGCCGACGAAGAGGACGGTGCCGCCGTGCGCGACGGTCTCCTTGACGAACTCGTACGCCTTGTCGATGTACGTCAGCGACTGCTGGAGGTCGATGATGTGGATGCCGCTGCGCTCCGTGAGGATGAAGCGCTTGACCTTCGGGTTCCACCGGCGGGTCTGGTGTCCGAAGTGGACGCCGCTGTCGAGCAGCTGGCGAATGGTGACGACGGCCATGGCCGTTCTCCTGTTCCGGCGCGTGCGCGCCTGTTGCGGTTGTTCTCACGCCGGCTCGTGGCCGGCGTAGCCTGGTGCCCGGCTCATTCCCGCCCTGCGCTCGCTCGGAGGCGATCGCCGGGACCGTTGGGAATGGATGCCGCGCCGCACCCTTCGTCAGACTCGGGGCTTGCGGCGCTATGGGCACGCGGAGTCACCCCGACATGCGGAGTGCGCACCCAGTGTATCAGCAGCGCCCGGACCGCTTCTCCTCCCCCACCGGCCGTGCGCGGTGCTTATCCACGGGGTTGCGCCGGCGCACTCGGCGGCGCGCTCCGGCGGGTCAGGGTGGAGTCATGTCGCCGTCCGTGCCCCGTCATCGCCGCCGACGGCCCCGCCGGCGTTCTCGCCGGCACGTGACGGCCTTCGCCGTCGCGGTCCTGGTGGCGGCGGCGCCCGCTGCGGTGGCGCACGCGGAGGCGACGGAGCCAGGGCCCACGGTCGACGGCGGAACGGCGGTGCTCGCGCGCGACTGGCAGTGGCCGGTGCGGCCGTTCCGGCTGGCCCGCCCGTTCGTCGCACCGCCGCACGAGTACGGACCAGGCCATCGGGGCATCGACCTGCTGCCCGTCGGCGACGGCGTCGTGCGCGCCCCCGCGCCCGGCGTGGTCGCGTTCTCGGGTCAGGTCGCAGGACGCGGCGTGGTCACGGTCGACCACGGCGACGGCCTGGTGTCGACCTTCGAGCCCGTCGATTCCGCCCTCGCCGCCGGGACGCCGGTGGATGTCGCGACGCCGCTGGGCACGGTGTCGGCGGGCGGGCACGCCGAGGCGGGGACCGTGCACTTCGGGGTCCGGCTGGACGGCGCCTACATCAACCCGCTCGTCCTGCTGGGCGGCGTGCCGCGCGCGGTGCTGCTCCCCTGCTGCTGACCGCTGCCTCAGGCTCGCGGATGCGCGAGGCGGTACGACGCGGTCAGCCGCTCGCTGGACACGTGCGTGTAGATCTGCGTGGTGCCCAGGCTCGCGTGGCCGAGCATCTCCTGGACGGCGCGGAGATCGGCGCCGCCGTCGAGGAGATGGGTCGCGGCCGAGTGGCGCAGCGCGTGCGGTCCCACCTGCGCGCCGAGCTCGGGGCCGAGCCGGCGTGACACGAGGTCGTACACGGCGCGCGGCCCGATCCTCCCGCCGCGCGCGCCGAGGAAGAGCGCCGGAACCGGCGAGTCGTCGACGCGCCGGGCCAGGAGCGCCGGTCGGCCGCGCACGACATAGGCGTCGATCGCACCCAGCGCGGGAAGCCCGAACGGCACCACCCTCTCCTTCGATCCCTTGCCGAGCACCCGGGCCGTGCGGCGATCGTGGTCGAGGTCGCCGACATCGAGCCCGCACAGTTCCGAGACGCGCACCGCGGCCCCGTACAGCAGCTCGAGCATCGCGTGGTCGCGCAACGCGATCGGGTCCCCGTCGGCGGCCGCCGACGCGAGGCGGTCGAGCATCCCGCTCAGCGTGTCGGCGGTGGCGACCTTGGGCAGGGTCTTCCCGCGCTTGGGTGCCACCAGGCGAAGACTCGGATCGGCGGCGATCGCGCCGGTCTCGGTCGCCCAGGCGAAGAAGCCCCGGACCGCCGCCGTGCGCCGTGCGATGGTGGCGCGGCTGTCACCGCGCTGGACGGCGTGCCACAGCCAGTCGCGAAGACTCTCGAGATCGACGGCGGCGAGCTCGACGTCGCCGCAGGCCACGGCGAGTCCCTCGAGGTCGGAGCGGTAGGCCCGCACGGTCGCCGGCGAGAGTCGGCGCACCTCGGCCAGGTGACGCAGATACGCCGCCGCTCCGTCGGGGATGTCCATGCTCCCAGCATGGCCCCGGGCGCGCGCTCGGCGGCCGCGCGACGCGCCCTCCCCGCCCGCCACGCGTCCCTCAGCCGCCGGTTCGCGCTAGCCTCCAGCCCTCGACGCCCGACTCGACCGCTCCTTCGAGCCCCAGAACCCCGAGGAGGCCCGCCACGGCGTCCGCCGCCATCCCCGCGCGGCGCGCGATCTCGCCGGCATCCCGCCACACACGAGTGCTCATCGCGTCCTTCACGCGGGTCGCATCTCCGGTGTAGGCGCCGCCCGCGGTGGTGGCGGCATCCGCCCCGTCTGTCAGCCCGAGGAGCTCGCGCACGTCGTCGGCGCTCGTGATGCACTGTGCGCCGTACTCGCGGATGAGCCGGTGCGTTCCCGCCGACGTCGCCGACGTGATCTGCCCGGGCACCGCACCGAGCGGTCGCGACAGCGTGGCTGCGTGGCCGGCGGTGTTGAGCGAGCCGCTGCGCCACCCGGCCTCGACGACCACGGTGGCGGCCGAGAGCGCGGCGATGAGCCGATTGCGCTGCAGGAAGCGCCACTTGGTCGGTGCGGATCCGCATGCGACTTCGCTCGCGACGACACCCTGGCGCGCGACGTCGTCGATCAGCTGGGTGTGACCGGCGGGGTAGGCGCGGTCCGCTCCGCCCGCCAGCAGCGCGACGGTCAGGCCGCCCGCCAGAAGCGCGGCCCGGTGCGCCGAGCCGTCGATGCCGTAGGCGCCCCCGGAGATCACGGCGATGCCGCTGCCGGCCAGCTCGGCCGCGAGCTCGCGCGCCACCAGGTCGCCGTAGCCGGACGCGGCCCGCGCCCCGACGATCGCGACCGATGTCTGCAGCCGCGTGAGCGCCGACACGTCACCGCGCACCCACAGGCACAGCGGCGCGTGCGCGCCGAGGTCATCCAGCTGCGTCGGCCATTCGGGGTCGGCCCGGGTCACGAGCCTCACTCCGCGCGCCGCCGCCGTGGCGAGCGAGTCGGCCACGGCGCCCGCCGACAGCCGCGGCAGCCACCGCTTGCGCCCCTCCGCCGCCTCCTTCGTCGTCAGCTCGGGCAGCTCGTCGCCGACGATGACCGCCCGCAGGCTCGCGACCGGGCCGCGGGCGGCGATGACGCGCCCCGCCACCGAATCGCCGGGCTCGATGAGATGGCACCACACCGCTGTCGCGTACCGCTCGAGGGCCTCATGGTCGTCCATGTCGAGGCCAGCGGGCGCCAGGGCGCGCCGGGCCGCGTCGGCTCCGAGGTCGAACCCGATCACAGCGCGATCCCCTTCTTGAGGTAGAGCGCGCGGCCGACGTGGTCCGCCCCGAGCTGGCCGCGCCCCTCGATGTCGGCCAGCGACCACGCGACGCGGAGCACCCTGTCATACCCCCGCAGCGTGAGCGCGCCGCGGTGGAGGGCGGCGTCGAGCGGTCGCCGGATGACCGGGCTCGGTGCGGCGGGCCCCTCGCGCAGCCACGTGCCGGGGACGTCTGCGTTGACCGACCACGGTGTCTCGGCGAGGCGGCGGTGTGCGCGGGCACGCGCCTCGGCGACCTGGGCCTTCGCGGCCGCCGTAGAGATCGTCGGTCCGCTGCCGCGCTGCGCCACGGCGACGCGGGTGAGGGTCAGTGCGATGTCCATGCGGTCGAGCAGCGGCCCCGACAGGCGGCCGAGGTACCGGCGGATCGCCGCCGGCGGGCACGTGCACGTGCCGCCTCGGATCCCGTAGTCGCCGCACGGGCAGGGGTTGGTGGCGAGCACGAGCTGGAACCTCGCCGGAAACTGGGCGTGGGCGCCCGCGCGGTCGATCGTGATGGAGCCGGACTCGAGCGGCTGCCGCAGCGCGTCGAGCGCGCTGGCGGTGAACTCCCCCGCCTCGTCGAGGAACAGCACGCCCTCGCTCGCCCGCGCGATCGCGCCGGGGCGCACCACGCGGGTGCCGCCGCCGACCAGGGCGGCGACGCTCGCGCTGTGGTGCGGTGCGACGAAGGGCGGCATGCGCGACAGCTCGACGACGCGGGAGCCCGCGAGACTTCGGATCGACGCCGCCGACAGCGCGGCGCGATCGTCGAGTTCGGGGAGGATGCCGGGCAGCCGCCGGGCGAGCATCGTCTTGCCGGCCCCGGGAGGACCGCACATCAGCAGGTGGTGACCGCCCGCGGCGGCGACGACGAGCGCCTCGACGGCGTCGCGCTGGCCGATGACCTCGGCGAGATCGAGGGGCGGATCGGCCGCCTCGTCGTCGTCCGGCAGGGCCACCGGCTCGACATCGGCGACCTCGACGTCGCCACCGTGCCACGCGATCACCTGCGCGAGACTGACGGCGGCGAGAACCTCGATCCCCTCGACGAGCGACGCCTCCGGACCGTTCGCGTGCGGCACGACGACGCGCCGGTGCCCCGCGCGCCGCGCCGCGACCACCGCCGGGAGGACCCCCGGAACGGGCCGCAGCCGGCCGTCGAGGCCCAGCTCGCCGATGTGGACGGCCGACGCCAGGGACGAGGCATCCATCGAGGTCTCGGTCGCGAGCGACGCGACCGCGATGGCGACGTCGAAGCCTGACCCCTGCTTGGGAAGGCTCGCGGGCGACAGGTTCACGGTGAGGCGCCGCCGGCTGAGCGGCGCGCCGCTGTTCGCGCACGCGTTGTGCACGCGCTGGACCGACTCGCCGAGGGCTTTGTCGGGAAGTCCGATGATGCGGAAGTCGGGCTGCTGGTTCGAGAGGTCGGCCTCGACCTCGACGCACTCGCCCTCAGCGCCGACGAGGGCGACGGCCCATGTGCGCGCGACCTTCACGGCACCTCCACGTCGACGAGGTGCTCGAGCCGGGCCGTGCGCGGGTCGGGGCCGACGATGCCGATCGCGTCGATGCGCAGCCGCCTCCCCTGGACCAGCTCGCGGTGGGCGCTCGCCCACGCGACCGACAGGCGCCAGAGCCGGCCGCGCTTGCGCCCGTCGATCGCCTCGAACGGATGCCCGAACCGCTCGCCACGCCGGGTCTTGACCTCGACCACCACGACGGCGGAGCGGTCGGCGACCACCAGATCGATCTCGCCCTGCGGGCATCGCCAGTTGCGGGCGAGGACGATGAAGCCCAGCGCCTCGAAGTACCGGGCCGCGCGATCCTCGCCCGCGCGCCCGAGGACGTCTTTATCTGCCATTCCGGCATCGTCGCGCCCGTGGGCAGGCGCGCGGACGCGGGGACGCAGCATCCGTTCAGAACTCGGGGGAAGTCCCGAAACGAGCGGTCTGGGGAGGAGGCGTCAGGCCCGCTCAGGTGTCGAGCGAGAGCTCCTCGGGAAGGTGGAAGTCGCGGCGCGAGAGCTCTTCGACGTTGACGTCCTTGAAGGTCAGCACCCGCACCGCCTTCACGAAGCGGTCGGCGCGGTAGATGTCCCACACCCACACATCGGCCATCGAGATCTCGAAGTAGAAGTCGTGCTCGGTGTCGCGGCGCACGACGTTCACCTCGTTCGCGAGGTAGAAGCGCCGCTCCGTCTCGATCACGTACTGGAACTGCGAGACGACATCGCGGTACTCGCGGTACAGAGCGAGTTCGAGCTCGCGGTCGTAGTCTTCGAAGACCTCGTCATCCATGGTGAATCCATCCTATGGGCGCGAGCGGGTGCGGCGACCCGCGTGCGCGTGTGGCGAACGCTCAGAACAGCGTCGGCGCGTCGGCGATCGACCACGACGCGCGATGGTGCCGGCTGATCCCGTGCGCGCGGATCGCCTCGCGGTGCTCGGGGCTCGCGTAGCCCTTGTTGCGCGCCCACTGGTACGCGGGCAGCTCGTCGTGCAGTTCGGTCATGAGGCTGTCGCGCGCGACCTTGGCGATGACGGATGCCGCGGCCGCCGACGCGCAGTCGCGGTCGGCCTTGATCACGGGACGCACCGTGAGCCCCCACTCCCCTGCGGGACGGATGTAGTCGTAGTTGCCGTCGAGGATGACGACGGCGTCCTCGGGGACGACGCCGTGCGCGCGGAGATCCGCGATCGCGCGGATCGAGGCGAGTCCGAGCGCGCGCATGATGCCGATCTCGTCGATCTCCTCCGAACTCGCCCAGCCGACGGCGCTGGCGGCGACCCACGATGCCGCGCGTGCGGCGACGTCGGCGCGCTTGGGCTCGGGCACGAGCTTCGAGTCGCGCAGCCCCTGCGGGATGCGCTTGCGCGATCGCGGGGCGTCGACGACCGCCGCGCCGACCGCGACAGGCCCGGCCAGCGCTCCGCGCCCCACCTCGTCGCACGCGATGACGAGCGTGTGCTCGCGCAGGAGCCGGCGCTCGAGCGTGAGGCGGGGCTCGGCGACGGTCACTGCCCGCCGCCCTCCGGCTCCACGTCGGGAACCCCGGCGAACACGTCGTGATGGAAGTCGAGGAGCCCGAAGCGGTCGAAGGGCCACGTCACCAGGAACGCGCGTCCGACCAGGTTGTCGATCGGCACGAAGCCCTTGCCGGGCTGATCGGTGTTGTAGCGCGAGTCCTTGGACCGGTAGCGGTTGTCGCCGAGCACCCAGAGGCTGTCGGCGGGAACTGTCACGTCGAAGGCGTCACCCGAGGCTGCGGTCTCACCGCCGGGCAGCTTGAGGTAGGCGCTCTCGTCGATCGGCACGTCGTTGACCGTGATCTGGCCGATGGCGTTGCAGCACACCACGTGGTCGCCCGGCAGGCCGATGATGCGCTTGACGAGATGGTCGTCGCTGTCGGGGGCGGCGAGGCCCACGAGCGACAGCACCCATTCGACGCCCTCGACGATCGGCGGGCGCGCCGGCGCGGGATTGGGAGGCAGCCACCCGCCCGGATCCTGGAACACGACGATGTCGCCGCGGTCGTACCCGCCGAAGCGCGGCGTGATCTCGTCGACGAGGATGCGGTCCTTGATGTGGAGGGTGTCCTCCATCGATCCCGACGGGATGTAGAACGACCGTACGAGGAACGTCTTGACGACGAGAGAGACGAGGACCGCGATCAGGATGATCACGACCACGTCGCGCAGGAACACCAGCCAGCCCCGGCGACGCGGCTGAATGGTCGCGGCGGGCTCGGGCCCGGGCGCCGGCTCGGCCGGAGCCGACTTCTCGGTCGTCATGAGTTCCTTCACGGGTGCCGACGGTCGCAGCCACCCCGCCTTCAAGGGTCGCATACTCCGGCCCCTCCCGAATACGACGAAGCCCCGGACCTCACGGGTCCGGGGCTTCGCGAAAACGCTGCGGAAGAGCGTCAGTTGCTCTCGCGCTTCTCCTTGATCTTGGCCTTCTTGCCACGGAGGTTGCGCAGGTAGTACAGCTTCGCGCGACGCACGTCACCGCGGGTCACGACCTCGATGTGGTCGATGACCGGGGAGTGCACCGGGAAGGTGCGCTCGACGCCGACCTGGAAGCTGATCTTGCGGACCGTGAAGGTCTCGCGCACGCCATCGCCGGAACGGCCGATGACCACGCCCTGGAAGACCTGGATACGCGAGCGGTTGCCCTCGGTGATGTTGACGTGCACCTTCACGGTGTCGCCGGCGTTGAAGGCGGGGATGTCGGAGCGGAGCGAAGCCGCGTCGACGGCGTCGAGGATCTGCATGATCGTCTCTCTCTGCGACCGCCACAGGTCGACCGCGGGAAGGATGGTAAGGACTGAGTGTGCCGAAGGCCTCCGGCTGACGCCGTACAGCTGGTTCCCCTGAGGCAGAACCGGTCAGGGCACAAACGCCTATTCTGCCACGGATCGCACACGCGGCCAAAACGAGTCAGCTCGAGGGTGGCGTCTGCTTCTCGGTGATGACGATGACCTCGCGAGGCGCGGCTTCGGGCTCGTTCTCCTGGGCGGGGATGTACGCGACGCCGTCGGTGGTGTGCAGGACGAACCGGGACGGCCGCGCCTCGCTCCACAGCTGCCACAGCTCCAGCCAGAAGAGGCCCACGCCGGCGAGGATCGTGACGACCATCACGGGCGCCCACCACGCCTCGGCGAAGAAGCCGAGCGAGATGACGAGCAGGTGCCACACCGTGAAGCCGAGCACGTCCCACCACGACACGGCGCGGTGCGCCCGCACGGTTCCACGAGCCCGCACCAGGAGCGTGAGGAGGAGCTGCCACAGGAAGACGCCGGGGATGGCGAGGAACAGCACCCACAGGAACGCCCACCCGCCGGCGTTGAACACCGCCCAGCCGACGAGGAGCCACAGCGGCAGCAAGAAGGCGGCCGGGATCAACCAGCCGAAGAATGCGCGACGCAGCCACATGACACTGATGGTACGCCCGCTGTGGAGCGCCGTGGTCCGCTTCCGCGCGCCGCGGAGCATCCTCCCAGCCCCGCGCCCGAGGGTCAGACAGAATGGAGGGGAACGAGAGGATCCCCCACATGATCGAGTTGCGCACCCCTGCCGAGATCGAGGCGATGAAGCCCGCCGGGCGATTCGTCGCCGAGACCCTCGCGACGCTGCGCGACGAGACCAAGGTGGGCACGAACCTCCTCGCGATCGACCGCCGCGCGCACGACCTGATCCGCCGCGCCGGGGCCGAGTCGTGCTACATCGACTACCACCCCTCGTTCGGCGCCAGCCCGTTCGGCAAGGTCCTCTGCACGTCCGTGAACGACGCGGTCCTGCACGGCCTCCCGTTCGACTACACGCTGCGCGACGGCGACCTCGTGTCGCTCGACTTCGCCGTCTCGGTCGACGGCTGGGTCGCAGACTCCGCCGTCTCGTTCGTCGTGGGCACGCCGCGCGACGAGGACCTCGCCCTGATCGACACGACCGAGCGGGCCCTCGCCGCAGCCATCGGCGCGGCGACCGTGGGCAACCGCATCGGCGACATCTCGGCGTCGATCGCCCAGGTCGCGCACGGCGACGGCTACTCGATCAACACCGACTTCGGCGGGCACGGCGTCGGTCGTGAGATGCACGGCGATCCGCATGTCGCCAACGACGGCAAGGCGGGACGCGGCTATCCGCTCCGTGCCGGCCTCGTGCTCGCGCTCGAGCCGTGGTTCCTCCAGACCACCGACGAGCTCATCACCGACCCCGACGGCTGGACGCTGCGATCGGCCGACGGATCCCGCGGCGCGCACTCCGAGCACACCGTCGCGATCACCGAGGACGGCCCGATCGTCCTGACCGACCGGTCCTGGCTGGGCGTGGCCTGACGCCTCCACGCGCGTCCCACTCCCACGCGCCGGGCCCGACTGCGCCCGGCCCATGCGCGCCGCGTCAGGTGCGCAGCTCGGCGCGCGGCGCGTGCGCGGGCGTTCCGGCTCCGGCGAGCGCTGCGAGCGACGCCGCCACCGAGTGATCGACCTCACGCTCGACCCGCGGGTGCTCGCTCAGCACGATGAGCGACTTCGCCGCCAGCCGCAGCGTGTCGCCCGGCCGGACGAGCGCCGAATCGGCCCGCTCCCCCGCCGTGTCGATGACGACCTCCCAGTCGGGGCTGAACTCGACCACCGGGATGCGGAAGTCGATGATGTCGTCGCCCGCGTTGAAGAGGACGATGAAGTGGCGGTCGCGGATCGGCTCGCCGCGCCGGTCCTTCTCGCGGATCCCCTGACCGTTGAGGAACACGCCGATGGCACGGCCGAAGCCGGACTCCCAGTCGTCCGACTGCATGAGGGTCCCGTCAGGACGCAGCCACGCGATGTCCTGGATCGGAACACCCGCGTCCCGCCGCACCGGACGGCCTTCGAAGAACCGCCGCCGACGGAATGTGGGGTGGTCCCGCCGCAGCCGGCTCAGCGCCGCCGTGAATTCAAGCAGCGGGCGGTCCGCAGCATCCCAGTCGATCCATGTCGTCTCGTTGTCCTGCGCGTAGCCGTTGTTGTTGCCCTGCTGCGTGCGACCGAGCTCGTCGCCGTGCAGCAGCATGGGCACGCCCTGACTCAGCATGAGCGTCGCGATGAAGTTGCGCTGCTGGCGGGCCCTCATGGTCAGCACCGCGGGGTCGTCGGTGGGTCCCTCGACGCCGAAGTTGTCGGACCGGTTGTCGTCGGCGCCGTCGCGGCCGTCCTCGCCGTTGGCCTGGTTGTGCTTCTCGTTGTACGACACGAGATCGCGCAGCGTGAACCCGTCATGGGCCGTGACGAAATTAACGGATGCCACGGGCCGTCGCCCGGAGTGCTCGTACAGGTCGCTCGAGCCGGTGAGGCGTGAGGCGAACTCGCCGAGCGCCTGCGGCTCACCGCGCCAGAAGTCACGGACGGTGTCGCGATACTTGCCGTTCCACTCGGTCCACTGGGGCGGGAAGTTGCCGACCTGGTAGCCGCCCGGGCCGACGTCCCACGGCTCGGCGATGAGCTTCACCTGCGATACCACCGGGTCCTGCTGGACCAGCTCGAAGAAGGTCGACAGGCGGTCGACGTCGTAGAACTCGCGGGCGAGGGCGGAGGCGAGATCGAAGCGGAATCCGTCCACGTGCATCTCGAGCACCCAGTAGCGCAGCGAGTCCATGAGGAGCTGCAGCGAGTGCGGGTTGCGCACGTTGAGGCTGTTGCCGGTGCCCGTGTAGTCGGTGTAGTAGCGCTTGTCGTCATCGAGCTTGTAGTAGGCGGCGTTGTCGATGCCGCGCATCGAGAGCGTCGGCCCGAGGTGGTTGCCCTCGGCGGTGTGGTTGTAGACGACGTCGAGGATCACCTCGATGCCCGCGGCGTGCAGCGCGCGCACCATCCCCTTGAACTCCTGCACCTGCTGGCCGCGGTCACCCGTCGCGGCGTAGCGGTTGTGCGGCGCGAAGTACGAGATGGAGTTGTAGCCCCAGTAGTTCGACAGCCCCTTGTCTTGGAGCACGGAGTCGTTCACGAACTGGTGCACCGGCATGAGCTCGATCGCCGTGACGCCGAGCTTCGTCAGGTGCTCGATGATCGCCGGGTGCGCGACGGCGCTGTACGTGCCGCGCATGTCTTCTGGGATCGCCGGGTGACGTTCGGTGAGCCCGCGCACATGCGCCTCATAGATGAGCGTCTCGGAGTACGGCGTGCCGGGCCGCCGGTCGCCCGCCCAGTCGAAGAACGGATTGACGACGACGCCCTTGATCATGTCGGCGGCGGAGTCGTCGTCGTTGCGCGACTCGGGGTCGCCGAACGTGTAGCCGTAGACCGACTGGCCCCACGTGACGGCGCCCTCGACCGCCTTCGCGTACGGGTCCAGGAGCAGCTTGGCGGGGTTGAAGCGCAGGCCGTTCGCGGGGTCGTACGGACCGTGAACCCGGTAGCCGTAGCGCTGCCCCGGCTGGATGTTCGGCACGTACGTGTGCCAGACGAACGCGTCGACCTCCACGAGGTCGAGGCGCGTCTCGGCGCCGCGCTCGCCGAACAGGCAGAGCTCGACGCGCTCGGCGCCTTCGCTGAACAGCGCGAAGTTCGTGCCGCTCCCGTCGAACGTCGCTCCGAGCGGATAAGCCGATCCCGGCCACGTGTGCATCGCTGTTCCCCCACCGTGTTGCTCCCGCCACTTTATCGATGAGGGATGCCGCGGGCCGCAGCAGCCGTCCCGCTCTTCTCACTTCCCTTCCGGCGGCGGTGTGATCGAAACGTTCGCTCGGGGTAACGGCCGGTGGTCGGGCGATGAAACACCGCGCTCGTAGCGTCAGCGTCACCGAGACGTCCGCCCCCGAGGAGGAGCCATGGCCCACCGCGACCGTGTCAACAGCCGGAAACATGACGCTGACGCCGCTGCAACATCACCGGCGTACGGTGACGGCATGAACGAGACCCCCGCCCTCGGCACCCACGTGGTGATCGTCGGTGCGGGCATGGTGGCGCACCGCTTCGTCGAGAGCCTGCTCAGCCGGGCCGGCGAGGAATGGCGCATCACGCTGATCGGCGAGGAGGAGCGTCACCCATACGACCGGGTCGGCCTCACCGGATTCTTCGCGGGTGCGTCGCCTGAGGATCTCGAACTCGAGCGCGCGGTGCTCGACGACGAGCGCGTGCGGTTCCTCCGCGGCGAGGCGGTCACCCGCATCGATCGCGCGGCGCGCCGCGTCACCACCCGCAGCGGCACGAGCGTCGCCTACGACCGGCTCATCCTCGCGACGGGCTCGTACGCCGCGAAGCTCGCCGTCGACGGCTTCGGGCTCGAGGGCTGCTTCGTCTACCGCACGCTCGACGACGTCGAGAAGCTCGAGGAGTTCGTCCAGCAGCGGTCGGCCGAGCTCGGGCGTCCCCTCGTCGGCACGGTGATCGGCGGTGGACTCCTCGGACTCGAGGCCGCGGGCGCCCTGCAGGGTCTCGACGTCGACTGCACGGTGGTGCAGTCCTCCGACCGGCTGATGTCGGCGCAGCTCGACCTCCCCGCGGGCAACGCGCTGCGCCGGCTCATCGAGTCGCGCGGCATCGCGGTGAAGACCGAGGCCGTCACCACGCGTCTCGACCCCGACCGCTCGGGGCAGGTCGCGGGCCTGGAGTTCCGCGACGGATCGTATGCGCGCACCGACGTCGTGGTGTTCACGGTCGGCGTGCGGCCCCGCGACGAGCTGGCGCGCACCGCGGGCCTCGACGTGCACCCCCGGGGCGGCGTGCTCATCGACGCCGGCTGCCAAACCTCCGACCCGCGCGTGCTGGCGATCGGCGAGGTCGCGAACTACGACGGGATGTGCGTCGGCCTGGTCGCTCCCGGCTACGCGATGGCCGAGGTCGCCGCGACGCGACTGCTCGGGGGCGAGGCATCCTTCCCCGGCTACGACTTGTCGACCAAGCTCAAGCTGTCGGGCGTCGACGTCGCCAGCTTCGGCGACGCGTTCGCCGAGACGCCGGGCGCACTCGACGTCACGTACGCCGACCCGGTGGCCGGCGTCTACAAGAAGCTCGTGCTGTCGGACGACGCGAAGACGCTGCTCGGCGGCATCCTCGTCGGCGACGCATCGGCCTACGGGTCGCTACGTCCGCTCGTCGGCGGCGCGCTCGGCGGCGACCCCGCCGCCTACCTCATGCCCGAGGGCGGCGTCGCCGCGCCGACCGGAGACCTCCCCGACGACGCGCTCGTGTGCTCGTGCAACAGCGTCACGGCGGGCGCGATCCGCCACGCGGTGCACGAGGAGGGCTGCACGGATGTCGCGGCCATCAAGTCCTGCACCAAGGCCGGGGCGGCATGCGGCTCGTGCGTGATGATGGTCAAGAAGATCGTGGGCACGGAGCTCGCGAAGTCCGGTGCGGCGCTCAGCAACGCCATCTGCGAGCACTTCGACATGTCGCGCCGCCAGCTGTTCGACGCCGTGCGCGTGTCGGGACTCATCACGTTCAGCGCCGTGATCGAGCGCTTCGGCACCGGGCGCGGCTGCGACATCTGCAAGCCCGCTCTCGCCAGCATCCTGTCGACGCTCGTGCGCGGTCACGTGCTCGAGGGCGAGAACGCCACTCTGCAGGACACCAACGACCACGTGATGGCGAACCTGCAGAAGGACGGCAGCTACTCGGTGGTCCCCCGCATCCCCGGCGGCGAGATCACGCCCGAGGGACTGCTCGTGATCGGCCAGGTCGCGAAGGACTTCGGTCTCTACACGAAGATCACCGGCGGACAGCGGATCGACATGTTCGGCGCGCGCCTGGAGCAGCTGCCCGAGATCTGGAAGCAGCTCGTGGACGCCGGATTCGAGTCGGGTCACGCCTACGGCAAGTCGCTGCGCACGGTGAAGTCGTGCGTCGGCTCCACCTGGTGCCGCTACGGCGTGCAGGACTCGGTCGGCATGGCGGTGCAGCTCGAGCTGCGCTACCGCGGGCTGCGCTCCCCGCACAAGATCAAGCTCGGTGTCTCGGGCTGCGCGCGCGAGTGCGCGGAGGCACGCGGCAAGGACGTCGGCGTGATCGCCACCGAAGCGGGCTGGAACATGTACGTCGGCGGCAACGGCGGCTTCACGCCCCGCCACGCCGTGCTGCTCGCCGAGGGCCTCAGCGACGACGAACTGCTCACGGCGATCGACCGGTTCCTCATGTACTACATCTTCACCGCCGACCGGCTGCAGCGCACCGCGCCGTGGTTCGAGGACCTGGACGGCGGCATCGAGGGGCTCCGCGAGGTCATCTTCGAGGACAGCCTCGGCATCTGTGCCGACCTGGACGCCGCGATGGCGGCCCACCTCGACGCGTACGAAGACGAGTGGAAGGCGACCCTCGAAGACCCCGAGAAGCTGCGCCGATTCGCCTCGTTCGTCAACGCCCCGACGACGCCCGATCCCTCACTGGCCTACACCGCCGAGCGCGGCCAGCCCCGACCCGCCACCGATGACGAGCGCGCCGACTCGCGCGTGCTCATCGCCGGAACGACCCTGGAGGTGCGCCGATGACCCTCGTCGACCCGCAGAAGACGACCGGGGACACCGCTCCCGACGGCTGGGTGCGGGTGTGCGCCCTCGACGACCTCGAAATCGAGCGCGGCCGTGCCGCCCTCCTGGGCGGCACGCAGATTGCGCTGTTCCTGTTGCGGGGCGCGGACGGCGCCGCGGGCCGTGTGCACGCGGTTTCGAACCTCGACCCGTACAGCCACGCGCACGTCATCTCGCGCGGGATCGTCGGCTCACGGCAGGACGCCCCCACCGTCGCCTCGCCCATGTACAAGCAGGTCTTCGATCTGCGCACCGGCGTCTGCCTCGACACGCAGGGCAAGGAGCCGAAGAGCCTGCACGTCTGGCCCGTCGCGGTCGACGACGGACAGGTCCTCGTGCGGTGGGAGGGCGAGCGGTGACCGGTCGCGCGAAGACCACCGTCGGGCGCGTCGACCTCATCGGCGGCGGCCCCGGCCCGATCGACCTGCTCACCCTGCGCGCGTGGCGCCTGCTGACGCGAGCGGAGGTCGTCGTGATGGACCGGCTGGGTCCGACCGACATCCGCGATCACGTCGGCCCCGACGTCGAGATCGTCGACGTGGGCAAGCTCCCCGGCCACCACCCGGTGCCGCAGGACGAGATCAACGAGCTCCTCGTGGACCGCGCCCGGGCGGGCAAGCGCGTGGTGCGCCTCAAGGGCGGCGATCCCTTCGTCTTCGGCCGCGGTGGTGAGGAGGTCGCCGCGTGCCTGGCGGCCGGCATCCCGGTCGACGTCGTGCCGGGGATCTCCAGCGCCGTCGCCGTGCCGCAGGCAGCCGGCATCCCGATCACCCATCGGGGTGTCGCGGGCGCCGTGCACATCATGAACGGACCGTCGGAGGTGACCGAGGCCACGCTCGCCGCCCTCCGCGACGACACCGTCACGACGGTCATCCTGATGGGCGTCGGCGCGCTGCCGCGCATCGTCGCGGACGCCCTCCACGCCGGCGTCCCCGCAGATCGCCCGGTCGCCATCGTCGAGCGCGGTCACCACCGCGACCAGCGCACGACGCGCAGTACCCTGGGGTCGGTCGTCGTCGATGCCGGCCTCGCCGGCGTGCGCAATCCCGCCGTCATCGTGGTCGGCGAGGTGGCCCGCGCCGGGCTGCTGCTTCCCGACCCCCAACTGGCAGGTGACATCGTCCTTTGAGCTCCACCCCACGCCCCACCCTCTCGGCCGCACTCGACGGCTGCACGATCGTCATCGCCGTCGACCGTCGCTCCTCCGAGCTGGCCGCGGCCCTCGAGCGCCACGGCGCTCAGGTGCGCCACGCGCCGGCGCTCACGATCGTGCCCCACATCGACGACGACGCGCTCATCGCGGCGACGCGCGAGCTCATCGCGCAGCAGCCCGATGTGGTCGTCGCGACGACCGGCGTCGGCTTCCGCGGGTGGATGGAGGCGGCCGACGAAGCCGGGCTGCTCGACGACCTCCACGCCGCGCTCTCCCGCGCCCAGATCGTCGCGCGCGGCCCCAAGGCGCGGGGCGCGATCCAGCAGGCGGGCCTGACCGCCGACTGGGTGGCGGAGTCCGAGACGTCGGCCGAGCTCGGCGAGTACCTGCTCGCCGAGGGTGTCTCGGGAAGGCGCGTGGCGGTGCAGCACCACGGCTCGGGCGCCGACGGCCTCGACGAGCTGTTCGAGACCGCGGGCGCCGACGTGGTGAGCCTGACGGTCTACCGCTGGGGCCCTCCCCCGGACCCCGCGGCGGTCTCACGCTCGGTCGTCGCCGCGGCACAGGGCGAGGTCGACGCCGTGCTGTTCACCTCCGCACCGGGAGCCGCCGAGTGGATCGCCGCGGCACGGAACGAGGGTGTGCTCGCTGACATCGTCGAGCGCGAGGCGGAGGGACGCCTCCTCATGGCCGCCGTCGGCCCGATCACCGCCGGTCCTCTGCAGGATGCCGGCCTTCAGCCGCTCATCGCCGAGCGCGGCCGCCTCGGGTCGCTGGTGCGTGCCGTCGTCACGCATTTCGGCGCAGGTGGTGCGGCGTCACTGCCGACCTCCGCGGGGCGTCTCGAACTGCGCAGCACGGGCATCGTGCTCGACGGCCGGCACATTCAGCTGTCGCGCAGCGCCACCGACATCGTCGCCGCGCTGTTCGACGCGCAGGGCGGCGTCGTCTCGCGTCCGCGGCTCCAGGCTGCGCTGCCGCGCTCGGGCGAGAACACGCACGCCGTCGAGATGGCGGTCGCCCGGCTCCGCGAATCGCTGGGTGTTCCCGACCTGGTGAAGACCGTGGTCAAGCGCGGCTACCGGCTCAACGTCATCGACCCCGCCTGACGCCGTGCCGGCGGGCGCCCGTCAGCTCGCGGGGTCGGGCTCTGCCAGCAGATCGGGCCGGTGAGCGCGGGTGCGCTCGACGCTCTGCTCGTGCCGCCACTTCGCAATCGCGCCGTGGTTGCCGCTGAGGAGTACCGGTGGCACCTCGAGCCCGCGCCACTCGGCGGGCTTCGTGTAGCTCGGGTACTCGAGCAGGCCGAGCTCGTGCGACTCCTCGACGAGGCTCTCGGGGTTGCCGACGACGCCCGGGATCAGTCGCGAGACGGCCTCGATCACCGCCATCGCGGCGACCTCTCCCCCGTTGAGCACGTAGTCGCCGAGGCTCACGAGCCGCACGCGCCCACGCGCGGCGTAGTGGTCGACGACGCGCTGGTCGATCCCCTCGTAGCGTCCGCAGGCGAACACGAGGTGCTTCTCGTCGGCGAGCTCGCGGGCCATCGGCTGCGAGAACAGCTCGCCGGCGGGCGAGGGCACGAGCAGCACGGCGTCGTCGCTCAGCAACTGATCGAGCGCTTCGCCCCAGGGCTCGGGCTTCATCACCATGCCCGCACCGCCGCCGTAGGGGGTGTCGTCGACGGTGCGGTGGCGGTCGTGGGTCCAGTCCCGCAGATCGTGGACGTGCATGTCCAGGATGCCGCGATCCCGCGCCTTCCCGATCAGCGAGACGCCGAGCACGTCGAAGAACGTCGGGAAGATCGTGACGATGTCGACGCGCATGCCTTCGAGTCTAGAAGCCCCGCGTGTTTCGGACGTGTGACGGGGCGTCCACCTCGGGCCGCGGCATCCGTGATCGAGAAGTGACGGAGAGGTAACCGTGGGAGGGGGCGGGCCGAAACACCGCGTTCCTAGCGTGGGACGCACACTCACCCCCAGTGTCTGCTCAATCAGGGAGGCGCCATGACCACGACCGACACCCCGTCGATGACGGATACCGCTGCACCATCGCGCACCACCGCCCCGGCCGACGCGCCGGTCACCCTCACGCACCGCCCCGGCCGCTGGATCGACGGCTGGAACGCCGAGAGCCCGACGTTCTGGGCGGCATCGGGCCGCGCGATCGCGCGGCGCAACCTCGGCTGGTCGATCTTCGCCGAGTTCCTCGGGTTCATCATCTGGCAGCTGTGGAGCATCGTCGTCGTGATGCTGCCGGCCGCCGGCTTCCAGCTCACGAGCTCGGAGTCGTTCTGGCTCATCTCGCTGCCGAGCCTCGTCGGCGCGACCCTGCGCTTCCCGTACACGTTCATGGTGGCGATCTTCGGCGGCCGCAACTGGACGATCGTGTCGGCAGGCCTGCTGCTCATCCCGGCCGTCCTGCTGGGCATCGTCGTCTCCAACCCCGAGACCCCGTTCGGCGTGCTGCTGCTGGTCGCGGCGCTCGGCGGTGTGGGCGGCGGCAACTTCGCGAGCTCCATGGCGAACATCACCTACTTCTTCCCGCAGAAGGAGAAGGGCTGGGCGCTGGGTCTCAACGCGGCGGGCGGAAACCTCGGCACCTCGGTCGCACAGTTCGCCGTGCCGATCGTGGTGACGCTCGGCGCCGGCGCCACGCTCAACATCTCGCTCGCTGGCTGGATGTGGATCCCCTTGATCCTCGTCGCGATGTTCGGCGCGTGGCGCTACATGGACAACCTGTCGTCGGCGAAGGCCGACTTCTCAAGCTCGGCCGCGGCGCTGCGCGAGGGACACCTATGGGTCATGGCGCTCCTCTACATCGGCACCTTCGGCTCGTTCATCGGCTTCGCGAGCGTCTTCCCGAAGCTCATCGCCGATCAGTTCCCCGAGTTCTCGACGATCCAGGTCGGGCAGGCGGCGGTCTCGCTCGCCTTCCTCGGCGCGCTCGTCGGCTCGCTCGCCCGTCCGTACGGCGGCCGCCTGGCCGACCGGTTCGGCGGCGCGCGCGTGACGGTGTGCGCGTTCTCGGTCATGGCGCTCGGCGCGCTGGCCCTCGTCTGGACGCTGCCGATGCACAACTTCGTCGTGTTCCTCGCGTGCTTCCTCGTGCTGTTCGCCGCGACCGGCATGGGCAACGGATCGACGTACCGGATGATCCCGAGCATCTTCGCCGCACGCTCGCAGGCGCGCGGCTACGAGGCCGGCACGCCGGAGGCCACCAAGATGACCCGCAAGTCGGCCGCGGCGCTCGGGCTCATCTCGGCGATCGGCGCCTACGGTGGGTTCCTCGTGCCACAGGTGCTCAACGCCTCGCAGCTCGCCACGGGCGGCTACCAGGCCGCGTTCTACGGCTTCGTCGCCGCGTACGTCGGCCTGCTGCTGCTCACGGTCTTCGTGTACGTGATCCCGCGTGCGTCGCTGGCGAAGCAGCGCATCTGACCGCACCTGCTCTGACGGAGAGCGGATGCCTCGGCCCCGAGGCATCCGCTCTCTTTCGCGTGTGCATACGCGCTGTCACCCACCCGCGCTCGTGCGTCGCGTGGTGGACGGGTCTCAGTAGACGTCGCGGACGTAGCGCTCGTCGGCGGCGAGGCCTCGCACGTACTCGGCGGCGGCCTCCTCCGACAGCTTGCCGTGCTGCTGCGCGATCGTCACGAGCGTGGCGTCGACGTCCTTGGCCATGCGCATGGCGTCGCCGCACACGTAGACGTGGGCGCCGTCCTCCAGCCAGCGCCACAGGTGGGCGCCGTGCTCGACCATGCGGTCCTGCACGTAGACCTTCTGGCGCTGGTCGCGCGAGAACGCGACGTCCAGGCGCGTGAGGAACCCGTCCTCGCGCATCTCGTCCAGCTCGTCGCGGTAGTAGAAGTCGCTCGCGGCGTGCTGCTCGCCGAAGAACAGCCAGTTGCGGCCCGTGTGGCCGTCGGCGCGGCGATCGTGCAGGAACGCGCGGAACGGCGCGATCCCGGTGCCGGGGCCGATCATGATCATCGGGGTGTCGCCGGCCACCGGCGGACGGAACGCGGGCGAGCGCTGCAGGTACACCGGGGCCGCGAGGCCGTCGCCGTCCGCGAGGAACGTCGAGCACACGCCGCCGCGCGCGCGGCCGGAGTCGGTCTCGAAGCGCACCACCGAGACCGTGAGCTCGACGGTGTCGGGGTCGGTCTTCGGGCTCGACGAGATCGAGTACTGGCGCGGCTGCAGGCGCTTGAGAACGCCGACCCACTCCGCCGCGGATGCCCGCACCGGGAAGTCGCGCACGAGATCGACGGCCTGCTGACTCCACAGGAACTGGTCGAGGCGGCCCTTGTTCTCGCGCCGCAGCAGTCCCGCGAGCATGCTGTCGGCGCTCCGCTCCGCGATGAAGCGCACCAGGTCGACGGGGGTCTTCGTGATGTCGAGTCGCGTGCGCAGGGCGTCGGCGAACGTGCGCTCCTCGCCGTCGATCTCGACGATCTCGAGCGGGGCGACGCCGGTGGCGTCGAGCCACTCCGCGACGACGCCGGGAGCGTTGGCGCACACGACGCCGAGCGAGTCGCCGGCCTCGTACGTCGCGCCGGAGTCCGCGAGGTCGAACGCGAAGCGCCGCACCTCCTTCTGCGATGCGGGCCCGCTCAGCAGATCGTTGCGCACCAGCCGCGCCTGCACCGGGTTCGCACGGCTGAAGAGGCGCTTCGCAGGCGCTGCCTGCAGGGGGACGGATGCCGCCACCGCCGTCCCCTCGGCCGCCAACGTCTCGAGAACCTGGGCGAGCCACGCCTCGCGCGGTTCGTCGGCGTCGGGCTCGAGGTCCACGCGGTCGAGCAGCGCCGTCGCGCCGAGCTCCCCCAGGCGGGCGTCGAGCCGGCGTCCGTGCCCGCAGAAGTCGTCGTAGTTCGAGTCGCCGAGCGCGAGCACGGCGTAGCGGAGCCCCGAGAGCTCGGGCGCACCCTCGGCGTTGAGCTCGTGCCAGAGCGTCGCGGCGTTGTCGGGCGGCCCGCCGTCGCCGAAGGTCGACGTCACCACGAGCAGCCGGCGCACCTCGGTGAGGTCCGTCGCGCGCAGCTCCGCCATGCTGCGGGCGCGTGCCGGGATGCCGCGCGCACCGAGTGCGGCCGTCGCCGCCGTGGCGAACTCCTCGGCATTGCCCGTCTGCGAGCCCCACAGCACGACGACCTCGTCGAGCGCCTGGGCCCCCGGCATCCCCGTGCCGATCGTCGTGCGCGAGTACGCCCCGGCGAGCACGCCGTCGAACCACGCGCGCGCGAGGGCGCCGAGCGGGGCCTCGGCCGGGAGAACCGGCACCTCCCCCGGCGCGAGCGCCACCGACCGCACGGTCGACAGGAAGCCCGCGAGGTACGCGCCCTCGAGGTCGTTCAGCTGCGGCGGCGCGAGGGCGACGCCGGCGCTCGCGAGTGCCTCGTCGGCGGACGCGGTCGACGACCCCGCTCCGCCCACCGCCGGGCCCACGCGGCGGAGCGTGACGGCGGCGAACTTGAACTCGGGCTGGGCGGACAGCGGATCGACAGCGTCGCTGGTCACGGCGTTCACCGTGACGTACTCGCCGTGCTCGTCGTTCCAGTGGAACGGCGCGAACAGCCCGCCGGGCTGGACGCGGTCGGTGAGCACCGCCGGCACGACGAACCGGCCGCGGCGCGAGGCGACCTCGACCTGGTCTCCCTCCGCGATCCCGAGGCGCTCCGCGTCGCCGGGGTGCACCTCGACGAACGGCCCCGGGTGCAGCTTCTCGAGCTTCGCGACGCGCCCCGTCTTCGTCAGCGTGTGCCAGTGGTGCGGCAGGCGGCCGGTGTTGAGCACCCAGGGGTAGTCGTCGTCGGGCAGCTCGGCCGGCGCGAGGTGGGGCCGCGCGAGGAACTGCGCGCGCCGCGACGGCGTCGCGAACGCGAGCTGCGGGATCGTGCCGTCGTCTTCGACGTGCAGCGACTGGCTCACGCCGTCGTTGACGTACCGGATCGGATGCCGCGTCGCGACGTCGTCCGGCGGCGCCGGCCACTGCACCGGCGTCTCGCGCAGGCGCTCGTACGTCACGCCGCGCAGGTCCCAGCCGGTCTGCGGGTTCCAGAAGCGGCGGATCTCGTCGAACACCTCGGCGCTCGAGGCGAAGTCGAATCCGTCGAAGCCCATGGCACGGGCGACCTGGCAGATCGTCTGCCAGTCCGGCTGCGCCTCGCCCGGTGCCGGGATCACGTCGCGCACGAGGGTCAGCGTGCGGTCGCTGTTGACGGTGACACCCTCCGCCTCGACCCAGAGCGTGGCCGGCAGGAGGACGTCGGCGTAGGCGGTGGTGGCGGTCTCGGTGTAGACGTCCTGCGCGATGACCAGTTCGGCGGTCTCGAGCGCCTCGATCACCGTCTTGCGGTTCGCGACCGAGGCGACGGGGTTGCTGCAGATGATCCAGACGGCCTTGATCTCGCCGTCAGCCGCGCGGCGGAACATGTCGATGGTGCCCGAGCCCGACTCCGCGCGGATCGCGCCCTGCTCGAGACCCCAGACGTCCTCGACGAACGCACGGTCGGGTGCGCTGAACACGGCGCGCTGGCCGGGCAGACCCGGCCCCATGTAGCCCATCTCGCGCCCGCCCATCGCGTTCGGCTGGCCGGTCAGCGAGAACGGCCCGCTGCCGGGGCGGCAGATCGCCCCGGTCGCGAGATGGAGGTTGCAGATGGCGTTCGTCGACCACGTGCCGTGCGTGGACTGGTTGAGGCCCATCGTCCACAGCGTCATCCACTCGCCGGCCTCACCGATCCAGCGGGCGGCGGTGCGGATGTCGTCCTCGGCCAGTCCGGTCAGCTCCGCGACGCGGGCCGGCGGGTACTCGGCGAGAAGCTCGGCCATGTGCTCCCAGCCCTCGGTGTGGGCGGCGATGAACTCCTCGTCGATGTCGCCGGCCTCGACGAGCAGGTGGAGCAGGCCGTTCAGCAGCGCGAGGTCGGTGCCCGGCTGGATCTGCAGGAAGAGGTCGGCGCGGTCGGCCGTCGTCGTGCGACGCGGGTCGACGACGATGAGCTTCGCGCCCTGCTTCAGCCGGTCCGCCATGCGCAGGAAGAGGATGGGGTGGCAGTCGGCCGTGTTCGAGCCGATGACGAAGAAGAGGTCGGCCCGGTCGAAGTCCTCGTACGAGCCGGGCGGGCCGTCGGCACCGAGCGACTGCTTGTAGCCGGTTCCTGCCGACGCCATGCACAGCCGCGAGTTCGACTCGATGTGGATGCCCCGCAGGTACCCCTTGACGAGCTTGTTCGAGAGGTACTGCGCCTCCATGCTCATCTGCCCGGAGACGTACAGGGCGATGGCATCGGGCCCGTGCTCGTCGAGGATCGCGCGGAGGCCGGCCGCAGCATCCCTCACCGCATCGGTGAGCGGAACGGGCACCGCCGGCTCGCCGCGCGCGGGCCGCACGTGCGCCGTCGTCATGCGCCCGGGAGCCTGCATCAGCTCGGCGTGGGTCGCGCCCTTGGTGCACAGGCGGCCGGCGTTCGTCGGGTGGGCGCGGTCGCCCGCCACCTTCGCGATGGCGAGTGGATGCCCCGCCCCGGCGTCCGCGGTCGTCACCGAGATGCCGCAGCCGACGCCGCAGTAGGAGCACACGGTGCGTACTTCGCCCATGCCTCCGATGATCCGGGATGGAGGTTCCGGGGCGTTTCCCGCCGTGTTTCCCGCAGATCACATCTGCCGCACGCGCGGCGGACGCAGGCAGTGAAGAGTCGTCAGTCGGTGGAGTCGTCGCCGTCTGCGGCGGACTCGGACTCGGATCCGGCGGGAGCCTCGTCGGCCTCGCCGGGGATCTCCTCGAAGAGTCCTGCGGGCGGCGTCACGATGACGCGACGGCCCTCGATGTCGACCTCCGGCACGATCGCCTTGACGAACGGCACGAGCACCTCTTCGTCGCGGACCTTCACGATGAGGAGGTCCTGCGAGGGGAAGTGATCGACGCGGGCGACCTTGCCGACGATCTCACCGTCGCGCACGACATCGAGGCCGACGAGCTGGTGGTCGAACCAGGCGTCCTCCTCGGCGGGCGACGCTGCGAGGTCCTCGTCGATCCAGAGGATCGCGCGGATGAGCCCTTCGGCCGCGTCGCGGTCGTCGACACCTTCGAAGAAGGCGACCGGGTGGCTGTTCATCCACTTGAACTCGCGCACCGTGAGGGGCTTGCCGTGCCAGGGCGACGACTCGGGCACCTGGAGGGTGAACGTCGCGCCGGGGACGAAGCGGCCCTCCGGGTCGTCGGTGTACAGCTCGAGCTTGATCGCGCCCTTCAGGCCGTGCGCCTTCACCAGGCGGCCGACCCGGAGCTGCGTCTTGCCCTCGGGGGGAACGGCGTTCACGGGGCCCCGGGCGTCCGCGCCCGATCCCGTGGTCTCTTCGCCTGACACCTCAGTCATCCGCGACGTCGACGCGCACGCGGCGGCCGTCGGCGAGGGCAGAGATGAGGGTGCGCAGGGCTTTGGCCGTGCGGCCGCCGCGCCCGATCACGCGACCCCGGTCGTCGGGGTGGACGTGCACCTCGAGCACATCGCCTCGCGGCGACGTGGACGAGTCGATGCGGACGTCGTCCGGGTGATCGACGATCCCCTTGACGACGTGTTCGAGCGCGGCGGCGAGCAACGGATTACTCGGCGGACTCGGCGGCCTCGTCGGCCGCGTCGGTCGCCTCGTCGGCGGGAGCCTCGGCGGGCTCCTCAGCCTTCTTCTCAGCCTTCGGCTTGATGACCGACTTCTTCGAGGCGTCGACCTCGAACGCGGCCTTGTCCTCGCGGGTCTTCACGGTCGAGACCGCGTTCTTGTCGCCCTTGAACTGACCCCAGTCGCCGGTCAGCTTGAGGATGGCGAGCACCTGCTCGGTCGGCTGGGCGCCGACGGACAGCCAGTACTGCGCACGCGCCGAGTCGACCTCGATGAACGAGGGCTCCTCGGTGGGGTGGTACTTGCCGATCTCCTCGATGACACGACCGTCGCGCTTGGTGCGCGAGTCGGCCACGACGATGCGGTAGTAGGGCGCACGGATCTTGCCGAGGCGCTTGAGACGAATCTTGACAGCCACGATTCTCCTGAATGTGTGGAAAGTGATTGAACCGGTCGCCTGGAGCGTGGGGTGCACACCCGGCGGAAGCTCTGAAGGAGGATCTCCCCGCTGGATAGAGGGTCGAGCAGGTGATCCAGCCCACAATTATTTCATATCGCAGGAGCTCCCGCGAACACCCCGCCCACCAGATGTCTTCCTGTGCCGTGAACCAACCGGACCCCGCGAGTCACCGTGTCAGACTGTGCGCATGACGGTGCCCTTCGCGACATCCGCCCGATCGTCCGTCGGTCTCGAGTGGGAGCTCATGCTCGCCGATGCCGCGACCGGCGACCTCATCCCCGCCGCACCGGACCTGCTCGCGGCCCTCGAAGAGGACTCGACGCTCGAGCGCTACACCGTCACCGGAGAGCTCCTGACGAACACCGTCGAGGTGACGAGCGGCGTCGGCGACACGGTCGCGGCCGCGACCGACGACATCGCCGATGCGATCGCGAAAGTGCGCACGTTCACCGACGCGCACGGCGTCGACCTGCTGTGCGCCGGCAGCCACCCGTTCGCGCAGTGGTACGACCAGAGCGTCACCGACAAGACCCGCTATCACAAGCTGATCCAGCGCACCCAGTGGTGGGGACGCAACATGATGATCTGGGGCATCCACGTGCACGTCGGCGTCGACGACGTCGACAAGGTGTTCCCGATCATCAACGCTCTCGCGGTCTACCTGCCCCATCTGCAGGCACTGTCGGCGTCCAGCCCGTTCTGGGCGGGCGACCGCACCGGGTACGCGTCGAACCGGGCGCTCGTCTTCCAGCAGCTGCCCACGGCGGGACTCCCCTGGCCGCTGCACGACTGGCGCGAGTTCGAGGGATACCTCGACGACATGGTGCGCACGGGCGTCATGGAGGACGCCAGCGAGGTGCGGTGGGACATCCGCCCCGCTCCGCGCTGGGGCACCATCGAGGTGCGCGCGTGCGACGGCATGTCGACGCTCCCCGAGCTCGCCGCTGTGGCCGCGCTGGTGCAGGTGCTCGTGGAGCACTTCTCGCGCCGCCTCGACGAAGGACTGCCGCTCGAGACGATCCAGCCCTGGTTCCTGCGCGAGAACAAGTGGCGCGCGGCGCGGTACGGCCTCGATGCGCGCGTGATCGTCGACCACCTCGGCACCCAGCGCCCGGTCGTCGAGCACCTGCATGAGACCCTCGAGCAGGTCGGCGACATCGCCGTGGAGCTCAAGTGCGCCCGTGAGCTCGCCGGCATCCAGGCGATCCTGACGGGCGGCGCGAGCTACTCGCGTCAGCTCGCGATCGCCGACGCCGCCGACGGCGACCTCCGCGAGGTCGTGCGCCACCTGGTCGGCGAGTTCCGCTCCGGCCCGACGCTTCGCGACCACCTCGCCACCCTCGGCCACTGACCCCGGCGGACGTGTGACCGGACGGATGCCGCGGCCCGCAGCATCCGTCCGGTCCGATGTCAGCCGCGTCAGCGCTGTACCCGCATCAGGCGATGAGGCGAAATCAGGCCCGATCGGCGCGAAACCGACCTGTCTTCGCCTCATCGCCTGATTCGAGCACGCACAGCGGCGCGGCCGCGCCGCCCGACCACCCCAGTGGAGCCGCTCGGCAGTGCGGGTGAGCAGGTCGAACGCCGTTCCTCCCCAACCCGGCGCATGCGCGGGTTCTCCACCGGTCGCGCCGCGCGGCGTCGCCGGCGGGCTGGGGGCGTCCACCCTGTCACCATGGCCTCGACTCGCCAACCGGTTCCGGACCATGAGCGCCACGCCGCGCTCGCAGCCTGGCTCTCCACACGCAGCATCGCGCACACCTCGGAAGCGCGGGCGGCCGGCTACTCGGCCCGTGAGATCGCGGCGGTCGTGGCGATCGGCGGCGCACGGCGTGAACGGCGCTCGTGGCTCGTGGCCCCCGGCACGGACAGTCGGCGCGTGGCCGCGATCCGCGTCGGTGGGCGCCCCACCTGCATCACCGCTGCAGCGATGTCGGACCTTTGGACACCGGACCACACCGACCTCCACGTCGCGGTCCTCGGGAACGCGTCACGCCTCGACGCCACCGGCCTTCGTCTTCATTGGGCGCCCGGCCCGGCGCCGATCGGCCGCCTCAGCACCAAGGAACCCATCGTCAACGTGCTCTTCCAGGTTGCTCGGTGCGTGCCGCGCGATGACGCGCTCGCAGTCTGGGAATCGGCGATCCGCGCGAAACGTGTCGATCCGAAGACTCTGTCGCTCGTCGCGTGGCATTCACCCGCCGCCGCGGAGCTCGCGAGAGTCGCGTCGGATCTCTCGGACTCCGGGCTTGAGACGCGGTTCATCCACGGCTTGCGACGGGCGGGCATCGGGGTCCGGCAACAGGTGTTCCTCGCTGGGCACCCCGTCGACGGCCTCATCGGCGACCCGATCAGCGCGGGCCCGGCCTGTTTTCGCCTCATCGCCTGATTCGAAGACGGACGGAGAGACCACGACGGGCATCCGCGCGTGGGCGTGGGTGATGGATGCTGCGGCCCGCAGCATCCGCTTCAGCCGATGTCAGCCGCGGCCGAGCATCTTCTGCAGCTCGGCGAGGTCGGCCTCGGTCGGCGCGCCCTTCGGGCTGCTGCCGAGCCCGAAGCCGGAACCGGTAGGAGCCTCGGGTGCCTGCGCAGCGATGCCGGCGTTCTCGGCGGCGCGCTTGGCCGGGTTGCCCGACCGCGAGCCCTTGGCCTTCTGCTGCTTGCCGCGCTTGGACGACGCGCCCGGGCGCCCGCCGCCCGGGATCGGGCCCATGCCGGGGATGTTCGGCATGCCGCCGCGCGCGACGGTCTTCATCATCTTCGCGGCCTGCTCGAACCGCTGCACGAGCTGGTTGACGTCGGTCACGGTCATACCCGAACCGCGGGCGATGCGCAGGCGGCGCGAGCCGTTGAGGAGCTTGGTGTTGCGACGCTCGGAGGGAGTCATCGAGCGGATGATCGCCTCGGTGCGGTCAATCTCGCGCTCGTCGAAGTCGTCGAGCTGCTGCTTCATCTGGCCCATGCCCGGGAGCATCCCGAGCATCTTCTTCATCGAGCCCATCTTGCGCATCTGCTGCATCTGCTCGAGGAAGTCCTCGAGCGTGAACTGCTCGGTCGCGAGCTTCTCGGCGACCTTGAGCGCTTCCTCCTCGTCGAACGCCTGCTGCGCCTGCTCGATGAGGGTGAGGATGTCACCGAGGTCGAGGATGCGCGAGGCCATGCGGTCGGGGTGGAACGCCTCGAGGTCGTCGAGACCCTCACCCGTCGACGCGAAGATGATCGGGCGACCGGTGACCGAGGCCACCGAGAGCGCGGCGCCGCCACGGGCGTCGCCGTCGAGCTTCGAGAGCACGACGCCGGTGAAGTCGACGCCGTCCTGGAACGCCTTCGCCGTGTTGACGGCGTCCTGTCCGATCATCGCGTCGATGACGAAGAGGACCTCGTCGGGGTCGGTCGCCTTGCGGATGTCGGCAGCCTGCTTCATGAGCTCGGCGTCGACGCCGAGACGGCCGGCGGTGTCGATGATGACGATGTCGTGCTGCTGGCGGCGGGCGACCTCGACGCCGTCGCGGGCGACCTTCACCGGGTCGCCGACGCCGTTGCCGGGCTCGGGCGCGTAGATCGCGGCGCCCGCGCGCTCGGCGACGACCTGGAGCTGGTTGACGGCGTTCGGGCGCTGGAGGTCGGCGGCGATGAGGAGGGGCGTGTGGCCGTCCTTCTCGAGCATCTTCGCGAGCTTGCCGGCGAACGTGGTCTTGCCCGAGCCCTGGAGACCCGCGAGCATGATGACGGTCGGCGGGTTCTTCGCGAACTGCAGCCGGCGCTGCTCGCCGCCGAGGATCGCGATGAGCTCCTCGTTGACGATCTGCACGACCTGCTGAGCCGGGTTCAGCGCCTTGTTGACCTCGTCGCCGAGAGCGCGCTCGCGCACCTTGGCGGTGAACTCCTTGACGACGGGCAGCGCCACGTCGGCGTCGAGCAGGGCTCGCCGGATCTCGCGGACCGTGCCGTCGACATCCGCGGGCGTGAGCTTGCCCTTGGTGCGGAGGTTGCGGAAGGTCTCGGTGAGCCGGTCGGAGAGGGTGCCGAAAGTCGCCATGATGCCCCGATTCTACGGGAGCGCACCGCGTGCTTCGGCGTGGGCTTCCGCCCGCGTTCAGGCGCGGGCGCCCTCCGGCGCGCGCTCGTAGCCGTACGGGGTGATCGTCAGCTCCGCCTGACCGCCGGTGAGCGCGCGCAGGTCGAGCACGTAGCGCGCGAGTTCCGCATCGGGGACGGTGGCGACGACCCGGGTGCGTCCGTCCGCGTCGGTCTCCGACTGCACCACGCGACCGCGGCGTCCCGACAGATCGGTCAGCACCTGCCCCTGACCGGCCGCCGGCACGATCACCACGACCGTGGAGACCGGTTCGAGGAGAACGGCGCCCGCCTGCGCGAGCGCGGCCCTCACCCCGATCGCCGCAGCCGTGCGGAAGGCCATCTCCGACGAGTCGACCGAGTGGGACTTGCCGTCGAAGAGCTCGACGCGCACGTCGACGACGGGGTGCCCGAGCGTGCCGCCGGCTGCGAGCGCGTCGCGGGCGCCCTTCTCGACCGCCGGGATGTACGAGCGCGGCACGGCGCCGCCGACGACGGAGTCGACGAACTCGAATCCCACGCCGGGGGCGAGCGGCGCGACCCTCAGCATCACGACGGCGAACTGCCCGTGTCCGCCCGATTGCTTCTTGAGCTTCCCCTCGGCCGTCGCGCCGTGCGCGATCGTCTCGCGGTACGCGACCGGCGCGGGACCGGTCGTGACATGCACGCCGAGCACGCGAGCCAGCCGTTCGACGGCGACCGCCACGTGTGTGTCGCCGAGTCCGCGGAGGATCGTGTCGGCGCCGGTGCGATCGACGATGAGCGTCGGATCCTCGGCGAGCAGACGGCCGAGCGCCGTCGTGAGCTTCGTGTCGTCGGACTGCGACACCGGCTGCAGGCTCATCGCGAACACGGGCGGCCGCGCGGGCAGCCGCGCGGGACGCGCATTCGTCTGCGGCCGGCTCCACAGGAGCGAACCCGACGGCGTGCCGGCGAGCTTGGCGACGGCGCCGATCTCGCCGGCGCGCAGCGCGTCGACCGGCAGGTGCTCGGCGCCGCGCAGTCGGAACAGTGCCGGCATCCGCTCCTCGACGCCCGTCGTCGCATTGCGCAGGCGGTCCCCCGGGCGCAGGACGCCGGAGAGCACCTTCAGCATCGCGATCTGACCGACGAACGGGTCGGCCACGGTGCGGAACACGTGGACGAGCTTGTCGCCGTCGGGGTCGGGCGCGACCCGGTGCTCGCCCCCTCCGCCGCCGTCGGCGTCGACGCCCAGCACGATGCGGCTGTCCCGGTCCGCCACTGCGGGTGCGAGCTCGCAGAGGAGGTCGAGGACGCGGTCGACGCCCGTGCCCGTCGCCCCCGAGCACACGACGACGGGGACGCCGTCGCCGGCGGCGACCGTGCGGGCGAGGGTGCGCCCGAGCTCGGTGGCCGGCGGCTCGCGGCCCTCGAGGTACGCCTCGAGCTGCTCATCGTCGCGCGACACGATCTCTTCGGTGACCTCCTGGTGCAGGCGGTGCTCCTCGTCCGCGAGATCGGCGGGCACCGCCTCCGCGTGATGACCGCCGTCGGCGTCATACAGCACGGCCTGTTCGGTCAGGACGTCGGCGACGCCGTGGAAGCCCTGCGCCTCCCCGACCGGCAGTTCCAGCGCCCAGATGCGGTCGCCGAACTCCGCGCGCAGCTGATCGAGCACGGTGCGAAACGATGCCCGCGCCCGATCCTCCTGCGTCACGACGACGACGCGCGCAACGCCGGCGGCCTCCGCGGCGGACCACGCGGCGCGCGCGCCGGCCGTCACCCCGTCGATCGCGCTCACGACGAGGACGGCCACGTCGGCGACGGCGAGCGCCGCGTCGACCGCTCCCGCGAAGTCGGGGTGGCCGGGGGTGTCGAGGAGGGTGATGCCGCAGTCGAGGTCGTCGACGCGCCAGGACAGCCAGGCGGGCGTCAGCCCGAGCGTCGTGTGGCGCGCGATCTCCTCGGGTTCGTGATCGCATACGGTCGTGCCCTGCTCGATTGATCCGCGTCGAGAAATCGCGCCCGCGCCGAGCAGCAACGCCTCCGCCAGCATCGTCTTGCCCGATCCCGTCGCACCGATGAGGGCGACGGAGCAATGCCTGGAGCGTGCGGCTGCCGATTCCACGGGGACCTCCCACGACGATGTGCGCTGGGCACCATCGTGCACCGTCCGGGTGCCGGCTGCCAGAGGACAATTCAGGGACGAGGCGCCCCGGCTCCGACGCCGAGCGCGGCGCGCAGCGCCTCCTTCGCCTTCGCATACCTGCCGCGGGCGGTGGATGCCGGGATCCCGAGCACGTCCGCGGCCTCGGCGATCGAGAACCGCTCCCAGTGCACGAGGCGCACCAGTTCCGCCAGATCGGGATCGAGCCGCGCGAGGGCGTCGCGCACCTCTGAGCCCTCGTCGGCGGCAGGGGCCGCATCATCCGTCCCCGGATCGAGACGGATGCGGTCGGCCAGCGCCCAGCGGCGGCGCTCACCCCGCGCGTGGTTGAGCACGGTCGTGCGCGCGACGCCGAACAGCCACATGCGGGCCTGCTCGGGATCGCTCGGCAGGTCGCCGACGCGCCGCCAGGCGACGACCATCGTCTCGCCGAGGAGGTCGGGGGCGTCATCGAGGCCGACGCGTCGCTGGAGATACGCGAGGAGATCGGCGGATGCCGCCTCCAGCGCCGCGGTCAGGCGCCGGTCGTCCCGGCTCACGAGCCGGCCCCGAAGTCGTACAGCCGGCCGTCTCCCTCGAAGCACTGGATCTGCGAGCTCGCGTCGCTGCCGACGAATCGGGGATCCGGCACCGAGAACCCGGCATCCCTCAGCGCCTGGGCCTCGAGATCGGCTACGACGAGCGTCCACGCGATCCACTCATCGGCGAACGCGTTGTGAGCGATCGCCTCCGCGCGGTCTTCCGGCGACAGCTCACCAAGCTGCCGGTCGAGTTCGGTCCGCTCCTCGGGCGACCTCAGTGCGAGGTACTCCTCCTGCCTCTCCGGCACGAGGGACTGCGCCTCACCGACCACATCGGTCGTGCGGTACCACTCGTCGAGTGTGCGATTGACCTCGGAGAGGAAAGCGGGGTCGGGGCCGTTGCGATACCCCGAGAAGCGCAGTTCGCAACGGAATCCGTTGGACATCGTGAACGCCACCGCACCCACGGGTTCCTCGATGGTCCATGCCCCGAAGCCGTCGGTCGCAGCCGCAACGCCGGCCCCACCGACGAGCAGCGCGGCGAGCGCCCCCGCTGCGAACCCGATCCGCCGGCGTCGGGGCCGGCGCGCCTCCCGCGACGCGGGGCCGATCATCGCGCGCAGGTCGGCGGGATCGGCCGCGCGCGTGGCGGGCGAGGAGCGATCGAGGAGATCGTCGAGCAGATCGGGGGTCATCGTGCCTCCAGTGTCGAGGGGGTCGTCACCTCGTACCTGTCCGGCATGGCGGGAAACGTCCGCCGAGGCGCGTCACTCCGCGGGGCCGAGCTCCTGGAACAGGGTGAGCTGCAGACCGGCGGGGCCGCGCAGGCGGGCGTTGAGCGAGCGCCAGGGAGTTTCCCGGGCGGATGCCTCGACCTCGGCTCCTGCGTCGGCCAGACGCGTCACGGCGGTCGGTGTGTCGGCGACTTCGAGGGCCAGGCGGATGCGGTCGCTCGGAGCGTCGCCGTCGGTCTCGACGCGGTCGATGAAGTCGACCTGCGCGGGATTGGCGATCTCGAGCGTCGCGCGCCCCGCCGCGAGGATCGCGACGCGCGCACCCCCGTCGGCCTCGTACGCCTCGGCCTGCGGCATTCCGACCACGTCGCGGTAGAAGGCGAGGGTCTGCTCGAAGGCGGCGGCCTGCACCACGACGCGGAGCTGCGCGACCTCCCCCACCGGGGCGTCCGACGACACCGGCGCGGCCGCATCGGCGGCGAGTGAGAGGAACCGCGCGAGTGACGTGCGTCCCGCGCCGTCGTGGGCCCACGCCTCGATCGCGGTGAGGACTGCGCCGCCCCACGCGGCTCCGGCGACCTCGGCGCGCACGCGGTCTGCGCCGCCGTCGAGGAGTCGCTCGGCGACCGCTCGCGCCACGCGGGCGCGGCGCAGCGCGGCGTCGCGCTCGTACTCGGCCTCCAGGCCCATGGCCGTCGCGTTGACGATGCCGAGCGCGAGGCTGTCGGGGGCGAAGGAATCGGCGATGGCCAACGTCGCCGCGCGCACGTCGGCGGCAGCATCCGTCCCGCCTCCCGACACCAGACCCTGCTCGAACGCCGTGAGCCGCTCGTCGAGTCCCGCCCAGAGCACATCGGACTTCGACGAGAAGTAATTGAAGAAGCTCGAGCGGCTCACCCCGGCACGCCGGGCGATGTCGACGATCGACGTCTGCTCGTACCCCTGCTCCAGGAAGAGTTCGCAGGCGGCCTCGGCGATCGTCTCGCGCGACGACGCCTTGGGGCGCCCCGCGCGCGGCTCGGTGGACATGATGCCCACCCTATTGGGCCCCTCGAGCGCGCGGCACGGCGGTGCCGTCACGGCAGCTCGTCGACCCGATGCGATGTATTCTTGGACGCGATCCATCAATCGCCACAAGCGAAGAGCGAAGGAGCACGATGCTCGACATCCAGACCGTCGGCCTCTCCCCCGACTACGTGCCGTACCTCGACGGGTGGGCGCTGCAGCGGCGCATCCACGACGACGTGGTCGCGGGCGCTCGGCCCGACACCCTCCTGCTGCTCGAGCACGAGCCGGTCTACACCGCCGGGGCGCGCACCGCGCGTCACGAGCGACCCACCGACGGCACACCCGTGGTCGACGTCGACCGCGGCGGGAAGATCACGTGGCACGGACCGGGCCAGCTCGTGGGCTACCCGATCGTCCGGCTCGCCGAGCCGGTCGACGTGGTCGCGCACGTGCGCCGCCTCGAGCAGCTGCTGATCGACGCACTGGGCGAGTTCGACATCGACGGCTACCGCGTCGAAGGACGCAGCGGCGTCTGGGTGCGCCGCCCGCTGGGCGAGGACAAGGTCGCGGCCATCGGCGTGCGCGTGCAGCGCGGCGTGACGATGCACGGCTTCGCACTGAACTGCGACAACTCGCTGGCCGGCTTCCGCGGGATCATCCCGTGCGGGATCACGGATGCCGGGGTCACGACGGTCAGCGAGATCGCCGGCGCCGACATCTCCCCCGCCGACGTCCTCGACACCGTGAGCCGCGTGTTCGCGGCCGACTTCGCGGGGGTGCCCGCGTGAGCGCGTGCGGCACGGAGTCCGGCGCCTCCGCCGGCGCAGGGGGCGCAGCATCCGTCTCCCCGTCCTCCGCTCCGGACGGTCGCAAGCTGCTGCGCCTCGAGGTGCGCAACGCCCAGACTCCCATCGAGCGCAAGCCCGAGTGGATCAAGACCAGGGCGAAGATGGGGCCGGAGTACCAGGCGCTGCACTCGCTCGTGAAGACCGAGGAGTTGCACACGGTCTGCCAGGAGGCCGGCTGCCCGAACATCTACGAGTGCTGGGAGGATCGTGAGGCCACGTTCCTGATCGGCGGCTCGCAGTGCACGCGCCGGTGCGACTTCTGCCAGATCGACACGGGCAAGCCCGCCGACTACGACACCGACGAGCCTCGTCGCGTCGCCGACAGCGTCGTGCGCATGAACCTGCGCTACGCCACGGTCACGGGCGTCGCCCGCGACGACCTGCCCGACGGCGGGGCGTGGCTGCACGCCGAGACGGTGCGCGCCATCCATGCCGCGAATCCGAACACGGGCGTCGAGATCCTCGCGACGGACTTCAACGGCGACCCGGCTCTCCTCGCCGAGGTCTTCGAGAGCCGCCCGGAGGTGTTCGCGCACAACGTCGAGACGGTGCCCCGCATCTTCAAGCGGATCCGGCCCGCGTTCCGGTACGAACGCTCGCTCGACGTGCTGACGCAGGCGCGCGACGCCGGGCTCATCACCAAGTCGAACCTCATCCTCGGCATGGGCGAAGAGCCGGAGGAGGTGGTGCAGGCGCTCGAGGACCTGCACGCGGCCGGCACCGACATCATCACGATCACGCAGTACCTGCGCCCGACGCCGCGTCACCTTCCGGTGGCGCGCTGGGTCAAGCCCGACGAGTTCGTCGCGTTCAAGGAGGAGGCTGAGCGCATCGGGTTCCTCGGCGTGCTCGCCGGACCGCTGGTGCGCTCGTCGTACCGAGCCGGGCGCCTCTGGGCGCAGTCGATGCTGTCGAAGGGACGCGAGATCCCGCCGCACCTGGCGCACATCGCCGAGGACGTGCACGTCGAGCGCGGGTTCGCGCAGGCGGTCTGAACGGGGCCCGGCGCGGCCGCGCGTCTCGATCCCGGCGCGGCGGTCAGTCCGCGCTGGTCACCGACAGCACGCCGCCGTCGGAATCGAGGTTCACCAGCAGCACGTCGTCGGTGGCGTCGGGGTCGAGTGCGTACTCGAGCACCGCGAACGGGTCGGAACCCCCGTGCTCGTCGGCGAGGATCGTCATGCTCATCAGCTGCAGCGAGCGGATCACGTCGATGTGCACGTCGCCCGAGATGTCGACGAGCGTGTCTTCGAGGGCATCGCCGAGCGCCTCCTGCTGCTGCAGGATGTACTCCGTCACCTCGCTGGTGCGGTCGCTGAGCTCGTTGACCATCGCGTTGCGGGCGCTGCGGTCGATCTCCTCGATCGACGAGATGAGCGCGGCGGCCACATCGAGGGCCGCCTCCGACACGTCGTCCTGGTCGGGAGCAGTGAGGTCCACCGTGACGGACTGGTCTCCCAGTTCGACGTTCTCCGACCAGAAGATCGATCCGTCAGGCCCCGATTCGAGGAGTCCGAAGTAGTCGTGCTCGATCGCCATGACCCCATGAAACCGCAACGAGCGCGTCGGCGATAGCCCGAACGCGGCATGGCGCGGATTCGGTCGGATCCGGGTGCGGAATCAGTCGACGAGGGACGCCGCGAACACGTGCGGAGTGAAGCCCGTGAGGTCGCCGATCCCCTCGCCCTGGCCCAGCAGCTTGACCGGGATGCCGGTGCGTTCCTGCACGGCGAGGACGAATCCGCCCTTTGCCGAGCCGTCGAGCTTGGTCAGGACGAGACCGGTGACACCGGCGTGCTCGAGGAACGCCTGGGCCTGCATCACACCGTTCTGTCCGGTCGTCGCGTCGAGCACGAGCAGCACCTCGCTGATGGGCGCCTGCTTCTCGATGACGCGGCGGATCTTGGAGAGCTCGTCCATGAGGCCGCCCTTGGTGTGCAGGCGGCCGGCGGTGTCGACGAGCACGATCTCGGTGCCGGTGTTCTTCGCGTACTCGATCGTCTGGAAGGCGACGGATGCCGGATCCTGTCCCTCCTGCTGCGGCCGGACGATCGTCGCGCCGCCGCGCTCGGCCCACGTCGCGAGCTGGTCCACCGCGGCGGCCCGGAACGTGTCGGCCGCACCGACGACGACGGAGCGGCCGTACCGCTGCAGGAACTTCGCGAACTTGCCGATCGTCGTGGTCTTGCCGACGCCGTTGACGCCGACGACCAGCACGACGGCCGGGCGCTCGGTGAGGCGCAGCGTCGTGTCGAACTTCGCGAAGTGCTCCTCGAGGGTCTCCTTCAGCATGCGCTGGAGATCCCGCGGATCGGTGGTGCGATACCGCTCCACCTTCTCGCGCAACTCGTCGACGATCCGCTCGGTGATGTCCGGTCCGAAGTCCGCGGTGAGCAGCGCGGTCTCGAGGGCGTCCCACGTCGTCTCGTCGATCGTGGGCTTGACGAACATGCCGCGCAGCGCGCGTCCGAGCGACCAGGAGCTCTCTGCCATGCCTCTAAGCCTAGGGTCAGGTCACGAGGCGGCGCGTTCGGCGATGCGCTGGCCGACGACCGCCGAGACCCCGTCCTGCCGCATCGACACGCCGTAGAGTGCGTCCGCGATCTCCATCGTGCGCTTCTGGTGCGTGATGACGATGAGCTGACTCGAGGCGCGCAGCTGCTCGAAGACGCCGAGCAGGCGCCCGAGGTTCGCGTCGTCGAGCGCCGCCTCGACCTCGTCGAGGATGTAGAACGGGCTCGGCCGCGCCTTGAAGATCGCGGTGAGCAGCGCGACGGCCGCAAGGGATCGCTCTCCGCCTGAGAGCAGCGAGAGGCGCTCGATCTTCTTGCCGACCGGCCGCACGGCCACCTCGATCCCGGTGGTAAGCGGTGAGTCCGGGTCGGTGAGCGTGATCGACCCCGTGCCGCCGGGGAACAGGATGGGGAACACCTCGCCGAACGCGATCTTCGTGTCCTCGAAGGCCGCGAGGAAGATCGTCTGCATGCGCTCGTCGAGCTCTTCGATGATCGTGAGCAGATCCTTGCGGGTCTGGGTGAGATCTGCGAGCTGCTCGGTCATGAACTTGTGGCGCTGCTCGAGCGCCTCGAACTCCTCGAGCGCGAGCGGGTTCACGCGGCCGAGCTGCGCGAGCTTGCGCTCGGCTTCCTGCAGTCGCCGCTTCTGCTGCGCACGATCGTAGGGAACGGATGCTGCGCCCTCAGCAGCGTCGTCATCTCGAGGGGGCTGGCCCAGTTCGACGAGAACCGGCTGATCCGGACCATATTCCGAAACGAGAATATCCTCGTCGAACCCCAGCTCGGACTGCACCCGTTCGAGGAGTCCGGTGACGTGGAGACGCTTCTCGTGGATCTGCAGCTCCAGGGTGTGGACGCTCTCGGTCAGCCCGGCGAGCCGCTCCCTGACGCCGGTCTCCCGGCTGCGGAGCTCGGCGAGCTCGGCGGTCACGGCCGTGCGCTCGGACTCCGCCGCGGCCAGCTCTGCGCGGGCCTGCGCGAGGGAGCGATCCACCGAGTCGATCACGGCAGGCAGCTGACCCGCGACGCCGGCGGCGATCTCACGCTGCGCGCGTCGGATCACGGCGCGCCGCGCGGCCTCAGCCGCCGCCTCGCGCTCCCGCTCGCGCTGGCGCTCGAGCGCGACGACGCGCGCTTCCCCGGCGCGGATGCGTTCGCGCAGCGTCTCGACGTCCAGGCGTGAGCGCATCTCGCTGTCGCGCGCCTCTTCGAGCGCGCCGAGCATCCCCTCACGTGCGGACGCGTCGAGGATCGGACGCGGGGCCTCGAGGGCCGTGGTGAGCTGCTCATCAGCGGAGCGCGCCGAGGACTCGGCCTCCTCGACCGCCGCGGCCGCCTGGGCGAGGCCGGCGGCGAGGCGATCGCACTCGGCGACGGCGGCCTCGTGTCGCACCGTCGCCCGGTTGACCTGCTCGGCATGGGCCGCGAGGGCGGCGTCGTGCTCGCGGAGGGTCGCGAGAGTGGTCTTGGTCCGCAGGCGGGCAGACTCGAGCTCGCGGGTCGCATCGGTGAGTGCGGCGCGCAGCGAGTCCGCCACGACGGCGATCTCGTCGCGGCGGTCTGCCGCAGCATCCCGTTCCGCGGCCAGCTCCAGGCGCGACCGCGAGGCTCCCGCGCCGGCGCGGAGCGAGTACTCGGTGTAGACCTCGCCGCGGCGCGTCACGAGGGTGATCGGGCCGCCGAGCTCGGCGTCCGCGAGCGCCGGGCCGGCGTCGCGCGCGGTGTCGAGATCGTCGACGACGACCACGTACGACAGCAGGCCGAGCACGCCCTCGGGTGCGGTCACGACGTCGCGCGCCGGAACCACGCCCGGCAGTGCGGGGAATGCCGGGTGCATCATGCCGGCCGCGGCGATCACGATGTCGACCACGCCCGCATCGGCCTCACGTGCGGCCTCGGCGACGACGAACGCGGCGGCGCGGTCCTCGACGAGCACGCCCTCGGCGATCGGTCCCAGCACGGCCGCGATCGCAGCCTCGAAACCGGGTCTCACCTGCACCGCGTCGCCCACGAGTCCCCGGACGCCGTCGAGCCCCTCCGAGATCAGCGAGGAGGCGCCGTTCTTCACGTCGAGGGCCCGGCTCAGCGCGGCCGTCTGTGCGGTCAGGGCGTCGCGCTCGCGCTCGGCGGCGTGCAGGCGCTCCCGCAGCGACGACACCTCGGACTCGGACTCGGACGCGTCGCGCTGCGCCCGCTCATAGGCCGCGGCGTGGTCGGCGGAGGACTCCTCGGGGACGAGGTCGGGGTCGACGCCCGCGAGGATCTCCTCGGCCTCCGCGCGGCGCGCGAGCGCCGCGTCGAGCGCCTTCTGCTGGCGTTCAACCGCCGTTCGGACGGCGGCGAGAGCGGATGCCGCGGCCTCCGCCGTGCCGCGCAGCGCGGTGATGCGCATGTCGTGCTCCGAGACGAGCGCGCTCTGCGCGGCGATGTCGGAATCGAGGGCGTCGAGCTCGGCCCGGGCACGCACCACGCCCCGCGCAGCGTCGGCGGCGGCGTCCTGCGCCGCGCCGAGGCCGTCGGAGACGTCGTCGATCTCAGCCCGGGCCTCGTCGATCATCGCCTGGGAGACGGTCGTCAGTTCGATGCGGTCCTCGTCCTCCGCGTCACCGAGAAGCGCGAGTCGCTGCCCCGCGAGGGCGTACAGTCCGCGCAGCCGCTCCTGCACCCGCTCCAGCCCGAACGACACGCGGCGCGCGCGGTCCACGCTCTCGGAGCGCTGGTCGCCCTCGAGCTGCTCGATGCGCACCCGGGCGTTGTCGAGCCGCTCCTGCAGCACCATGCGCTCGGCATGCCGCTCGTGCTCGCTCTGCGCGTGGGAGGCGAGCTCGGCGCGCAGGCCCACGATCTCGTCGGCGAACAGACGCGCCTTCGCGTCGCGCACCACGGCGGCGATGGTCGCCGCCTCCCTGGCGATCTCGGCCTGGCGGCCGAGCGGCTTCAGCTGGCGGCGCAGCTCACCCGCCAGGTCGCTCAGCCGCGTGAGGTTCGCCTCCATGGCATCGAGCTTGCGGAGGGTCTTCTCCTTGCGGCGACGGTGCTTGAGAATGCCGGCCGCCTCTTCGATGAAGCCCCGGCGGTCTTCGGGTGTCGCCTGCAGCACGCTGTCGAGCCGTCCCTGGCCGACGATCACGTGCATCTCGCGACCGAGGCCGGAGTCGCTCAGCAGCTCCTGCACGTCGAGCAGACGGCAGGATTCACCGTTGATCGCGTACTCGCTCGAGCCGTTGCGGAACAGCGTGCGGCTGATCGTCACCTCGGAGTACTCGATCGGCAGCGCCCCGTCGCTGTTGTCGATCGTGAGCTGCACCTCGGCACGGCCGAGCGGGCCGCGCGTCGCGGTGCCGGCGAAGATGACGTCCTCCATCTTGCCGCCGCGGAGGGTCTTCGCCCCCTGCTCGCCCATCACCCAGGCGAGCGCGTCGACGACGTTCGACTTTCCGGAGCCGTTGGGACCGACGATGCACGTCACGCCGGGTTCGAGGGCGAAGGTCGTCGGCTGCGCGAACGACTTGAACCCTTTGAGCGTCACGCTCTTGAGGTGCATGAACACGCCCTCCACCCCGGTCGTTTACCCGCCTACGCTACCGGAGCGCGGCGCCCGCGCCCGGACGACCGGCCGCGGGGCGGACAGACGTCGCGACACGCCATGAGATCACCGAATCTGCGAGAAAGCTTGACGCGGGTATCCCTCACCCGCTAACGTCACTCTCTGCGTCTGAAGTCGAGAAAGGAGGTCCCCCGATGATGCTGATGACTCCAACCGGAATCGCCGCCCGTGATGGCGGAGCGAACCGTGCCGTCGCGTCGGGGACCGTCTCCTTCGGCGCAGTGCTGAACGGCCGCTTCCCCGCCGCCATCTGATCCCCGCAGGGGACGAGTCTGCCCGTTTCCGGGCGACGACCGTCTGTTGCGCCGCACCCGCTTCGCGGTGCTGAGCGCTCTCCCCCTGCATCCCCGTCCCGTCGTGCTGCGGCACGGCATCTCCGCCTCTCGGCGCCGCCTGAGGCATCACTCCCATCTGAAAGAGCAATCGATCATGAATACTCTCCTTGCGCCGCAGCGCCCCTCGGGCCTTCCCGATACGCTGCGGCTCCCGAGCCGCGACACCCGCATCTCGCTCCTGGACCGCCTCGCCCTGCACCTGGGCCTGCGGCTCCTGCTGTGGAGCACCCGCACCCCGCGGCTCGCGGACGACCGCCGCCGGCACGCCGAGTCGTACCGGCACCAGGAGTCCACCGCGCAGCGTGAACGCGCGTACCTCCGCGAGGCCAGCCTCGCACCCCGGCCGTGACGGCCACCGGGGCCGCCGCCCGCACCCGGGCGGCGGACCCCCCTCCTCACCCGCACGCATCGACACCGCAAGGACGCAACGACATGGACACCATCACGGGGCTGGAGTTCCGCCCCCTCGTCGTACCCGCCACCATCGACGCACCGGACGCCGCTGACTTCGTCGAGATGGTCCGGGTGCGCAACCTCATCTACCGCGAGATCTCGGGTCACGACGACCACGGGATCACCGCGGACGAACTGCTCCCCCACTATCGGCCCTCCGAGTACGAGACCCGGCTCAGCTGGGTGGTCGTCGACGACGGCGCGATCGTCGGGCGCATCGGCATCGACTTCCCGCACGAGGACGGCTCCACCGCCGCCTTCTGGCTGATCGAGCTGCTCCGCGAGACGTGGGGACGCGGCATCGGCTCGGCCGCCTACGAGCTGGTCGAGCGCACGGCGCGCGAGCACGGTCGCACGGTGCTCCAGTCGTGGGCCGAGCACCCGGCGGCGCCGGGGCCGCAGCTCGCACCGCCGACCGGCTTCGGCGCGATCCCCGAGGACCATGTGGCACGGTTCTACCTCCGCCACGGCTACAAGCTCGAACAGGTCGAGCGCAACAGCGCCTTCGATCTGACCGGGTCGTTCGACGATGTCGAGCGACTGCTCGCCGAAGCCCGGGCCGCATCATCGGCTTACCGCCTCCTCCAGTGGTCCGCCCCGACCCCCGACGAGTACGTCGCCGGCTACGCGTGGATGAAGTCCCGCATGTCGACCGACGCACCCGCGGCTGCGCTCGAGTTCGACGAGGAGACGTGGGATGCCGCGCGGATCGCCGAGCACGACGAGCGGTACACCTCGTCGGGACGCACCATCCAGGTCACGGCCGCACAGCACATCGAGACCGGTGAACTGTGCGCATTCAACGAACTGGTGATCGGCAAGGACCGCACCGAGGCGAGCCACCAGGAGGACACCCTCGTCCTCAAAGAGCACCGCGGGCACAAGCTCGGAACGCTCGTGAAGTGCGCCGGACTCCTGTCCTGGCGCGAGATCGCGCCGGACTCGGCGCGCGTCATCACCTACAACGCAGAGGAGAACCGGCCCATGCTGGACATCAACGAGGCGATCGGCTTCGCGCCCATCGCCTACGAGGGCGCATGGAAGAAGGTGCTCGATGACTGACCTGACCGAGACCGCTGCGCCGGCCGCGCCGGCCGAGCCGGGCGCGCCGACCATTCAGCGCATCGTCGTCCCCGAGAAGACGGACAGCGCCGATGCCCGTGTGTTCCTCGAGATGGTGCGGATCGCGAACGCGGTCTGCCTCGAGGACGCCGGTCACGACTACCTGCACGAGGAGCCCGACGAGATGCTCGGGTTCTGGCAGGACCAGACCGACTGGACCCAGCTCGGGTACGCCGCGCTCCGCGGCCACGAGGTGCTGGGCGCGGTGAAGCTCATGATCTCGAACGAGTCGGATGCCAGCACGGTCGAGTTCGACCTCATGGTCGATCCGCCGCACCGCGGTCAGGGCCTCGAGGAGCTCCTGCTCGCCGAGGTCGAGCGCGAAGCCCGGGAACGTGCACTCGCCACGATCCAGACCTGGACGCTGCACCGACCGGATGCCGCGGGCCCGCGTCTGCAGCCCTCCACGGGCTGGGGCGCGATCCCCGCCGACGACGCGCAGACGAGGTTCCAGCTGGCGAGCGGCTTCACGCTCGAGCAGGTGGAGCGCAACAGCGTGTTCGACCTGACCGGCGACTTCGCGCTCGTGGAGCGCATGCTCGCCGATGCCGTCGCAGCCGCGGGCGACGAGTACCGCCCGATCCAGTGGACGTCGCCGACACCGCCGGAGCACGTCGACGGATTCGCCTACGCGCTCTCGCGCATGTCGACCGACGCGCCGGCCGGCGGACTCGTCATCGACGAGCAGCACTGGGACGCCGCGCGCGTCGAGCGTCGTGACGCCCGCCTGAAGGCACAGGGGATGACGGTGTCGGTCGCGGCTGTGCTCCACGTGCCGACGGGGCGGGTCGCCGCGTACAACGAGCTCGTGATCGGCGAGGACCGTTCCGGCGCGACGCAGCAGTACGGCACGCTCGTCGTGAAGGAGCACCGCGGTCACCGTCTGGGCACGATCGTCAAGTGCGCGAACCTGCTGCGCTGGCGCGACCTGGTGCCCGAGTCGCCGCGGGTCTCGACGTTCAACGCCGAGGAGAACCGGCACATGCTCGACATCAACGAGACCATCGGCTTCGTGCCGGCCTCGTACGCCGGCGCGTGGAAGAAGGTGCTCGACCTCTGATCCCGGTCCCGCGCCGGAGATCACTCAGCCGCGTGCCGCGCCCGATCCGTCCACACTCGGGCGCGGCACTCGCTGGCAATGGGCGCAGAAGTGGCTCGAGCGATTCGTGAACGACACGCGCACGATCGGACGGCCGCACCGGGGGCATGGCTCGCCCGTGCGCCCGTACGCGTTGAGCGAGTGAGCGAAGTATCCGGCCTGCCCGTTGACGTTGACGTACTGCGCGTCGAAGCTGGTGCCGCCCTCGGCCAGCGCCTTGTCGAGCACGTGCCGCACCTCGCCGAGCAGGCGATTCACCGCGCGGGTCGGCAGAGCGCGGGCCGACGTCTCGGGGTGGATGCGCGCGGCCCACAGCGACTCGTCGGCGTAGATGTTGCCGACCCCGCTCACGACCGTCTGGTCGAGCAGCACGCGCTTGATCGCCGAGTCCTTGCGCGCGAGCGTGCGCCGGAAGACGGCATCCGAGAACGCCGGATCGAGCGGGTCGCGCGCGATGTGCGCCACTTGAGAGGGGACGGATGCCTCGTCCCACCCGTAACCGCCGGGCGCGCCGTCGGGCGTGGCCACGAGCTCGTCGATCGCGAGCGAGCCGAAGGTGCGCTGGTCGGCGAAGACGACGGACAGCTCGCCGTGCGCGGGGTGCGCGAGATCGATGCGCACGCGCTCGTGCCGCTCAGGCGCCGCCCCCGGAGCGCGCAGGAGCATCTGGCCGCTCATGCCGAGGTGGCCGACCACCGCCTCGGACGCCGGCGCGTCGGCGACGCCTGTCTGCAGCGGGAGCCACAGGAACTTCCCGCGCCGCGCGGCCGATGTGATGACGCGTCCGGTGAGGCGCGCCTCGAAGTCGTCACCGCCTCCGCCGTGCCGGGTCAGCGCCCGGTCGTCGAGGACGGTGACGCCGATCACGAGGGCGCCGGTGACAGCGGGGGCGAGGCCGGCGCGGACGACCTCGACCTCGGGAAGCTCAGGCACGCCCGCTGAGTGCGCGCCAGGCCGTGAGCGCGGCGGCCATCTCGGCGTGCTTCTTGCTGGTGCCCGCGCCCTCCGCCGTGAGCTCCCCCACCGTCACGGTCGCCGTGAAGCGGCGATCGTGGTCGGGTCCGGTCGAGGTGACCTCATACGCCGGCGGCAGCAGGCCGCCGTGGGCGGCGAGCTCCTGCAGTGCCGTCTTCGGATCCATCGCCGCGCCGTAGCGCTCGGGGTCGGCGAGCAGCGGCTCCACGAGCCGCAGCACCAGGCCGGTCGCGGCATCCGGTCCCGTCGACAGGTAGGTCGCGCCGAAGATCGCCTCCATGGTGTCGGCGAGGATCGAGTCCTTGTCGCGCCCGCCGGTGAGGATCTCGCCGCGGCCGAGCTTGAGGTGCGCACCGAGGCCGATCCCCCGTGCGATCTCGGCGAGGGCCACCGTCGAGACGACACTGGCGCGCCGTTTCGCGAGGGCGCCCTCTTCGAGCTCGGGGTGGCCGGTGAACAGGCGCACCGTCACGGCGAGGCCCAGCACGGAGTCGCCGAGGAACTCGAGACGCTCGTTGTGCGGGACCTGCCCGTTCTCGTACGCCCACGAACGATGCGTCAGCGCCAGCGACAGAAGCTCGGGGTCGATGACGACTCCGAGCTTCTGTGTGAGGTCTGCGAGCGTGGAGCGCTCGGCTGCGACGTCAGTCACGTCAGACCGTGCGCGACGATCAGACGTCGGCGACCTTGCGGCCCTTGTACTCGAGGAACAGCTCGGTGCCCTGCGAGTCGGTGACGACCTTCGCCTGGTGCGGACGGCTGTAGACGGTCTTGCCGTTCTCGACGGTCTTGACGAGCGTGGGGGCCTCGGCCTTCCACTGCGCGCGACGCGAGCGAGTGTTGGAGCGGGAGACCTTCCGCTTCGGGGGGTTACCTGCCATGGCTAGCTCTCTTCTGTGTTCTCGACGCCGCTGTCAGCCGCGGGGGCGCGGTGATTCGTCGTCGTGGCTCGTGGTGAAGTCCTGGAGCGCGGCCCATCGTGGATCGAGGGGCTCGCTCTGCGGCGTTCCGGCGTTCTCGGCCAGACGCTCACCCGTCATCGGATCGAGTCCGGGGCAATCCGGCTGGCACACCGGCTGAAACGGAAGCGACAGGACGACCGCTTCCCTGACCAGAGTTTCAAGATCCACGTGGTCGTCTTGAACCTCGAAGTCAGTTTCTTCCTCCCCAGGATACGCGAAAAGCTCCTGAAACTCGACTTTGAGCCCCTCGGCGATGTCGATGAGGCACCGGCTGCAGATGCCGGTGTACTCCGTGTCGACCTCTCCGGAGACGAGAATGCCCTCGTGCACCGACTCGAGGCGGACGTCGACGACGACGGGCTCGCCCTCGGGGACGGCCACGAGACCCTCGCCCCACTTCGCGGGAGCGGGGACGTCGAGGGTGTGCTCGCGCATCTCGCCGGAGCGGTGGACGATGTCTCGGACCGGGAGGACGAACGGACCCGTCACATGCTTTCTGACCACGGCTCCAGCCTAGCCGCGGTTCCTGGTCAGATGCCGCGCGCGCCGGTGTCGAGGAACCGCGCCACCGCGGGCGGCACGTACGGCGAGACGTCGCCGCCGAGCGATGCGACCTGACGCACGAGCGAGCTCGACACGAGCGCGTGAGCGGGGTCGGGCAGCAGGAACACGGTCTCGACGTGCGCCAGGTGACGGTTCACGATCGCCATCGGCGTCTCGTACGCCACATCGACCTGCGAGCGGATGCCCTTCACCAGCACGCCCGCGCCGACCTCCGTCGCGTAGTCCACCAGCAGGCCCATGCTCCACGAGGCGACGATGACGTCGCCCTCGATCTCGCCCTCGGAGATCGACTGCTCCAGGAGCGATTGACGCTGCGCGATCGGCAGCAGCGCCTCTTTGCCGGGATTGTGCACGACGAGCACGTGGAGCTGGTCGTACAACGACGCGGCGCGGCGGATCACGTCCAGATGACCGAGGGTCGGCGGATCGAACGATCCCGGGACGACGGCGATCCGGCTGCTCATGCGGTCCAGCCTAGTGGGACGCGCGAGGGCGGCCCGACGCGTCAGTTCTTGGCGAGAGCCGCGCGCTCGGCTATCCCGACGTTGCGCTCGAGCGCTGCCGCCAGACCCGGCTGCTTCAGCAGCGCGGGGTCGTCGGCCAGCACCCGCTCGGCCTCCACCCGGGCCTCGGCGATGATGTCGGCGTCCTTCACGACCCGCAGCAGACGCAGCGACGACCGCGCGCCGGACTGCGCGTCGCCCAGCACGTCGCCCTCACCGCGCAGCTCGAGGTCGACCTCCGCGAGCGCGAAGCCGTCGAGGGTGGAGGCCACGGCATCCACACGATCGCGCGCAGGAGTGCCGCGCGGCGCCTCGGTCACCAGCAGGCAGAGCCCGGGGATTCCGCCGCGCCCGACGCGCCCCCGCAGCTGGTGCAGCTGCGACACACCGAACCGGTCCGCCTCGAGGATCGCCATCGTCGAGGCGTTCGGCACATCGACGCCCACCTCGACCACGGTCGTCGCGACCAGCACGTCGACGTCGCCGCGGGCGAAGGCCTGCATGACGGCGTCCTTCTCGTCGGACGGCATCTTGCCGTGCAGGATCTCGACCCTGATGCTCTCGTAGGACGGATGCCTCGACAGCAGGTCCGCGACCTGCACGACGCCCCAGCGGGTGCGGCTCGCCTCGCCGCCGGTGGCACCGGCGGGCTCGTCGGCGGTGTCGTCCTTGGTGAGCTTCTCGGCGTCGATGGCGGCGCACACCACGAAGGCCTGACGCCCCTGCGCGACCTCTTCGGCGATGCGCTCCCACACACGGGCGAACCAGCTCGAGTGCTCGGCCAGCGGCGCGACGTGGGTCTCGATGCCGGCACGGCCGGCCGGCATCGTGCGGATGGTCGAGACGTCGAGGTCGCCGAAGACGGTCATCGCGACGGTGCGCGGGATGGGCGTCGCCGTCAGCACCAAGGCGTGCGGCGAGGATCCCTTGGCGCGCAGCGACTCGCGCTGCTCGACGCCGAAGCGGTGCTGCTCGTCGACCACCACGAGTCCGAGATCGGCGAACGTCGTGCTCTCGCTCAGGAGCGCGTGCGTGCCGACGACGATGAGCGCCTGCCCCGACGCGGCGCGCAGCGCCGCCTTGCGGCGCTCGGCGGCGGGGAGCTGCCCGGTGAGGAGCGTGGGCATGAGCTCGGGAGCGAGCTTCGGCCCCAGCATGCGTGCGATCGACCGGACGTGCTGGGCGGCGAGCACCTCCGTCGGCGCGATGAGCGCCGACTGGCCGCCGGACTGGGCGACCTGGAGCATTGCGCGCAGCGCCACCAGCGTCTTGCCCGAGCCGACCTCGCCCTGCACAAGCCGGTTCATCGGCCAGTCGCCCTGGAGGTCGCGCGTGACGTCGTCGCCGACCGTGATCTGGTCGGGGGTGCGCGGGAACGGCAGCGCCTCGTCGAACCGTTCGAGCAGCGGACCGGGCGCGCGCCTGGTCGCCGAGAGCGCCCGAACGAACTGGCGCTGCTGCAGCAGCGCCACCTGCAGGACGAAGGCCTCCTGCATGCGCAGCGTGGCGCGCGCCGGCTCGATCTCGGCGAAGTCGGTCGGACGGTGGATGTGCTCGATCGCGGTGCGGGCGTCGATCAGCCCGTGCCGCGCGCGCAGGTCGTCGGGGAACGGCTCGGGCACCTCCCCCAGGCCGTCGAGCACGAGCTCGACGATCTTCTGGATCTGCCAGCTGGCGACCGTGCTCGTCGCCGGATAGATCGGGATGGGCAGGTTCGCGTTCGCCTGGACCTTCAGTCGCGCGGTGTCGGCGTCGTCGAAGAGCTCGTAGTCGGGGTGCGCGAGCTGCTGCGCGCCCTTGTAGATGCCCACCTTGCCCGCGAAGATGCCCTGCCGCCCGGGCTGCAGGTCGCGCACCCGCCACGACTGGTTGAAGAACGTGAGCGACATCTCTCCGTTGCCGTCGCTGATCACGACCTCGAGCAGCGACCCGTTGCGGTTCTTCATGCGGCGTTCGCTGACGCGGCGCACCTCGGCGACGATCGTCACCGGCTCGCCGAGCGGCAGGGTCGAGATCGGCGTCAGCTCACCGTGGCGCGCGTAGCGCCGCGGATAGTGGACGAGCAGGTCGCCCACCGTCTTCATGCCGAAGGCGCGCTCGAGTGCCGCCGCCGTCTTTCCGCCGATCGCGCCGCCCAGGCTCGAGTCGAGGGTGAAGGAGGCCACGCCACGAGTCTAGGAGCGACCGGCGACGTCCCGTTCCTCAGGCGAAGATCGACTCCACGATCTCGGAGAGGAACGCACGCCCGTTGCAGTTCACGTGGAGAGGTGGATCCGCACCCCGCCGCGGGCGACGATCATCTCCTCGGTGTCAGGGGCGCCCCCGACGGGGCCGCACCGCGGCGGACCGTTATCGTGAGAGGGTGACGCGCATCATCGCCGGCCGTGCGGGCTCGCTCGTGCTCGACGTGCCGGACGCCGGCACCCGGCCGACGAGCGACCGCGTGCGCGAGTCCCTCTTCGGGGCGCTGGAGTCCGCCGACGCGCTGCGCGGTGCCCTGGTACTCGACCTCTACGCCGGCTCGGGCGCGCTCGGGCTCGAGGCGGTGAGCCGCGGCGCGGCATCCGCCGACCTCGTCGAGAAGTCCCCGCGCGCGGCGACCATCGTGCAGCGCAACGCCGGTCGCGTGGCGAAAGCCGTGGGGGCCGATGCCGCGATCCGCGTGCACCGCGCCGCTGCCGACGCGTTCCTGCGCTCCGCCCGCGGCCCGTTCGACCTGGTCTTCCTCGATCCGCCCTACGACGTCGGCGAGACGGAGCTGTCGTCGACGCTGGCGCTCCTCGTGCCGCTCCTCGCGACGGGAGCGGACGTCGTGATCGAACGCGCCCGGCGCTCCCCCGAGCCGAGCCTGCCCGACGGCCTCGTCGCCACGCGCTCGAAGCGCTACGGCGACACCGCGATGTGGTGGGCGACCACGTCGGAGTGAGCCACGCGGCTCAGCCCGTGCCCGCGTCCCAGTCCTGGTAGGGATCCCATCCGCCCCGCCCATCGTGGGGCCGGCCGTCGACCAGCACGGCGACGTCGCCGCGCGCCCGCACCGTCCCCACCCGGACGAAGCCGTGCGGCAGTGCCCGGTTCGCCGGGAACGTCGCCAGCAGCGCGTGGTCCTCGCCGCCCGCGAGCGCCGAGGCGACGTCGCGTCCGAGCGCCGCCGACTCGAGCGCGATCGTGACATCGGATGCTGCGGCCATCCGCGATGCGTCGAGCACGAGGCCGTCCGACACATCCATCATCGCGGTGGCGCCCGCATCCGCTGCCTCGGGGCCGAGCCACACCGGCGGCGACGGACGCAGCTGAGCGACGAGATCGGCGAGCTCCGCCTGGTCGAGGTGGCTCTCGTCGACCGGGATCGGGTGGGCCGCAGCATCCGTGAACCGCTCGAAAAGGATCCGGAGGCCCCGTGCCGCGCGTCCCAGCTCGCCCGCCACGGCGACCAGGTCGCCGGGCCGGGCGCCCGAGCGCAGCACGGGCGGACGACCGGCCAGCGCCCCGAGAGCGGTGACGGCGATCGTGAGCGTGTCGGAGACGGTGAGGTCGCCGCCCTCGACGCGGCAGCCGGGCGCGAGATCGCGGCACGCGGCGCGCAGGCCGTCGGCGATGCCGGTGACGAACGACAGCCGCGTCGCATCGGGCATCGCGAGGGCCACCAGCAGCGCGGTGGGCGTCGCGCCCATGGCCGCCACATCGGCGAGGTTGACGGCAGCCGCCTTGTAGCCGAGGTCGTACGCGCTCGACCACGCGAGGCGGAAGTCGGGGCCGTGGACGAGCGTGTCGACCGTCGCCACGACACGGCCGTCGGCGGCGGCGATGACGGCGGCGTCGTCGCCCGGGCCGACGAGGGCGTTCGACTCGCCCAGGCGTTCGAGGATGGCGGCCAGGATGCGCCCCTCGCTGAGCTCGCCCACCGTCGGATCCCTGCGCTCGTCGCCCACACGACCACGCTACCGGTGCGGGCGTCGCCCGCCGCGCGGCCGGGTTAGCCTGGAAGCGTGCGTGCTCTCCCCTCTCTCGTCGCGTTCGGACTCACGATCGTGGCCGCTGTCGGGCTGACGGGCTGCACCACGACCGTCGACCTCGACCCGGCGCCGTCGGCGAACGACCCGCTGTGCGCGGAGGTGGCCTCGCGCCTGCCGGGGTCGGTCAGCGGCCAGGCGCGACTGTGGACCGACGCGCAGGCGACCGGCGCGTGGGGCGTGCCCGGAGACTCGAAGGTGCTGCTGACGTGCGGCGTCGAGCCGCCGGGACCGACCACGCTCCCCTGCCAGGACGTCTCGGGGGTCGACTGGATCATCGACGACTCCGACGCACCGAGGTTCCGCGTGACCACGTTCGGCCGCACCCCCGCCGTGGAGATCTACCTCGACACGACAGCCGACGAGAACGGCGAAGGCGTGTCGAGCCGCGATGTGCTCGACGCCCTGTCGCCGATCGTGAGCGTGCTGCCTGTCGACGGGCAGTGCCTCGACCGGGGCGAGGCGACTCCCGCCGCCTGACGCCCGAGCACGGCGGCGCTCAGCGAGCGGCGCGGATCCCGGTCGTCTGCCCTGCGCGTTCGAGGGCGGTGTCGACGAGCTCGGTGATGAGCTCGGGGTACGACATGCCCGACGCGATCCAGCACTTCGGGAACATCGAGATCGGGGTGAAGCCCGGCATCGTGTTCAGCTCGTTGACGTACAGCCCGTCGGCGGCGAGGAAGAAGTCCACGCGCGCGAGGCCCTTGCCGTCGACCGCCTGGAAGGCGCGGACGCCGAGCTCCTGGATCGCCGCGATCTCGGCGTCGGTGAGGTCGGCGGGGCACACCACCTCCGCGCCGTCGCCGCCGAGGTACTTGCCCTCGAAATCGTAGAACTCGCGGGTCGTCAGCACGATCTCGCCCGGGAGCGATGCGCGCGGCGCGGCGCCGCCGCGCCCCTCGAGGATCGCGACCTCGACCTCACGGCCGACGATCGCCGACTCGATGAGCACCTTGTCGTCCTCGGCGAACGCGAGGGCGAGCGCCGCGTCGAGCTCCGACGCGTCGTGGACCTTCGAGACGCCGACGCTCGACCCGGCGCGCGCAGGCTTGACGAATGTCGGCTCACCGAGGGCCGCGGCATCCGTTCGCACACCGTCCGGGTCGCGCTCCCAGCGCTCCTGCGTCACGGTCACCCACGGGGAGACGGGCACGCCCGCCGCCTGCAGGACGATCTTCATGAAGTGCTTGTCCATGCAGAGCGCAGAATCGAGCACGCCACCGCCGGCGTACGGGATCTCGAGCGTGTCGAAGAAACCCTGGATCGTGCCGTCCTCGCCGTGGACCCCGTGCAGGATCGGCAGCACGACGTCGAGGTCGCCCAGCTCGTCGACCGTGCCGTCGGCGCGGCGGACGCGGAGCGCGCGCTCGCCGACCTCGGGCCACAGGATGCGGGTCCCGTTGTCGACGACCTCGGGGAGCCTCTCGGCGTCGAGCGCGAACTTGGCCGGGTCGTCGTCCTCGAGGACGAAGACACCCTCGCGCGTGATCCCGACCGGGATCACGCGGTAGCTGTCACGGTCGATCGCCCGCAGCACCCCGCCCGCCGTTGCGGAACTGATCGAGTGCTCGCTGGATCGACCGCCAAAGAGCACCGCCACCGCCGGCTTGTCCATTCGTCGTCCTCTCGCCCTGGGGGGTGTCGTCGTCTGTCGTGAGATGGGGCGCGATGTCGCGAGGGTTCATGGTGCCGTCGAGCACCATCTTCACCTGCTCGACGATGGGCATCTGCACGCCCACCTCCCGCGCCAGCTGCAGGATGGGCGCGACGGACGCGAGCCCTTCCGCGGTCTGATTCATCTGCTTGACGACGTCGTCGAAGCGATAGCCCTGGCCGAGCAGTCGCCCGGCGGTGTTGTTGCGGCTGAGCGGCGACTGGCACGTCGCGATGAGGTCGCCGAGGCCCGCGAGGCCCTGGAGGGTCTCGGGCTGCGCGCCGAACGCGACGGCGAAGTCGGTCATCTCGACGAGGCCGCGCGTGATGATCGAGGCCTTCGTGTTCTCGCCGTAGCCGACGCCGTCGACGATGCCGATGGCGACGGCGATGAGGTTCTTGAGCACGCCGCCGAACTCGGTGCCGATCACGTCGGTGTTCACGAACGTGCGGAAGTACCGGTTGCGCGCAAGGCGCGCGACCGCCTCCGCGGTCTCCTGGCTCGTGGACGAGATGACGGCGGCGGTCGGCTGCTCGCGGGCGATCTCTAGGGCGAGGTTGGGGCCGGAGGCGACGGCGATGCGGGCGGCGTCGCAGTGAAGCTCCTGCTCGATCACCTGGCTCATGCGCAGGCCGGTGCGGCGCTCGACACCCTTCATGAGCGACACGATGGGCACGTCGCTCTGCGCGATCAGCGGCCGGACGGCCTTCAGGTTCTGCCGCACCGCCTGGCTCGGGATCGACAGGTAGATCTGATCGGCGCCCTCGAGCGCCTCGGACAGGTGGTGGGTGGCGTGCATGTCGCGCGGCAGGTTGATGCCGGGGAGGTACTCGCTGTTGCGCTTGCCCTCCTGGATCTCGCTGGCCAGCTCCGGCCGCCGCGCCCACATGGTGACGTGGGCCCCGCCGTCGGCGAGGATCTTGCCGAACGTCGTTCCCCAGCTGCCCGCGCCGACCACGGCGACGCGCGGGCGCGCGGCATCCTGCCTACGGCTCAAGTCTTCCCGTCTCCTTCTGGCCGTGATCGGCCGGGTTCCACCGCTGGGCGGGCGCGGGCTCGCCGCGCAGGTGCGAGAGCAGGCCGGCGATGTCGGCCATGACGGCGTCCGTCGCCTCGACGAGCGCGGTCTGCGACGAGGCCGCTCCCGCATACGCCGAGAGGTCGACCGGGTCGCCGACGATCACGCGTACGCGGCGGCGCAGCGGCCAGAGCTTGAGCTTGCCGTAGCGCGGGAGCACCTGCTGGGCGCCCCACTGCGCCATCGGGATGACCGGGATGCCGCCGGCCAGGGCGAGGCGGACCGCACCGGTCTTGCCGCGCATGGGCCAGAGGTGCGGCTCGCGCGTGAGCGAGCCCTCCGGGTAGACGATCACACCGCGGCCGTGCTGCACGAGCGTCTCGGACGCCTCGAGCGTGGCGCGTGCGGCGGCGGCCGACGTCGCACGCGCGACCGGGATCATTCCGGTCGAGCGCAGCACCCAGCCGAGCACCGGCACCTTGAACAGGCTCTCCTTCGCCATGAAGCGGGGCGCGCGGCCCAGGCGCCACACTGCCAGGGCGACCACGAGCGGGTCGATCTCGCTCATGTGGTTCGGCGCGAGCACGTAGGCGCCGTCGCGCGGAAGCTTGCGGCCGTCTTCGATCTCGAGCTTGAACAGCAGGCTCAGAAGCGGCACGAGGAGCCCGGCCAGCGGCCAGAAGACACTCGGTCGCGTCTTCTCCGTCGAGGCGCGCGGGCGATCGGTGGTCACCGGCTCAACCGATGACGTCGAAGTCGGCGCCGAGCTGGTCGAGCTTGGCGAAGAACTTCTCGTAGCCGCGACGGATGATCCCGACGTTGCGCACGACCGACTCCCCCTCGGCGGCCAGGGCCGCGATCACGTAGCTGTACCCGCCGCGGAGGTCGGGCACGACGACGTCCGCCCCGTGGAGCGGGGTCGGGCCGTTGATCACGGCGGCCTGCTCCAGGGCACGGCGCGGGACGCGCCGCCCCGGCGCGTCGATGCCGTCACGGTGCACGACGATGTCGGCGCCCATGAGGTTCAGCGCCTCGGTGAAGCCGAGCCGGTTCTCGTACACGGTCTCGTGCACGGTCGACTCGCCCTCGGCCTGGGTGAGCGCGACGATGAGCGGCTGCTGCCAGTCCGTCATGAAGCCGGGGTGCACGTCGGTCTCGACGACGACCGGCTTCAGCGCACCGCCGCGGCGGAACTGGATGCCGTCCTCTCGGACATCGAACCAGCCGCCGGCCTTGCGGAACACGTTGAGGAACGTCAGCATCTCCTGCTGGCGCGCACCGCCGACGAAGATGTCGCCGTCGGTCGCGAGTGCCGCGCACGCCCACGAAGCGGCTTCGTTGCGGTCGAAGATCGCGCGGTGGTCGTAGCCGCGCAGCGAGTCGACGCCCTCGATGAAGATGACGCGGTTCGGCTCGTACGAGATGATCGCGCCCATCTTCTGGAGCACCGCGATGAGGTCCATGATCTCGGGCTCGATGGCGGCGTTGCGCAGCTCGGTCACGCCCTTGGCGCGCACCGCGGTCAACAGGACCTGCTCGGTGGCGCCGACGCTCGGGTACGGCAGCTCGATGTTCGCGCCGTGCAGCCCGTTGGGGGCGGTGATGCGGATGCCCTCGTAGCTCTTGTCGACCACGGCGCCGAAGGCGCGCAGCGCGTCCATGTGGAAGTTGATCGGGCGGTCCCCGATGCGGCAGCCGCCGAGATCGGGGATGAGCGCCTCGCCGAGCAGGTGCAGCAGCGGCCCGCAGAACAGGATCGGGATGCGGGAGGCCCCGGCGTGCGCGTCGATCTCTTCGAAGTGCGCGGCCACGGCCCCGCTCGGGTCGAGGTGGATCGTGCCCTCCTCCTCGCCGTCCACGACACGGACGCCGTGGACCTCGAGGAGCGAGCGGACCACCTGGACGTCGCTGATGTCGGGGACGTCGCGCAGCACACTGGCCGTCTCACCGAGGAGCGCTGCGACCATCGCCTTGGTGACGAGGTTCTTGGCGCCCTTGACCTCGACGCGGCCCGTCAGGGGCCGGCCGCCGCGGATGGCGAGGATTTCACCGGTCACTTCCTGTTCTCCCGCTTCGACAGTGGTGCTTTCGCTTGCGGCGACGTTCAGGAGCGGCTTCATCCGGTGGTCCTCACTTGGTGTGCAGAGGGGGCTTGCGACGGTCGGGCGCCCGGGGTGTGGGCGCCCGGCCCGGGTCACGGAACGGGAAGCGTCCGCGGCCGCCACGCCTCTCGGCGAGCCTCGAACTGCGCGATCTTGTCTGCGTCGCGCAGTGTGAGCCCGATGTCGTCGAGCCCTTCGAGAAGCCGCCACCTAGTGTAATCGTCGATCTCGAAAGGGATCTCCAGCGCGCCGATCCGCGCGGTGCGGGCCCCGAGGTCGACAGTCATCGACACGCCCGGATCCGCCTCGACGGCGGCCCACGCGGCCTCGAGATCGGCCTCGGAGATCACCCCGGCGACCAGTCCCTGCTTGCCCGCGTTCCCGCGGAAGATGTCGGCGAAGCGCGGGCTCAGCACCACTTTGAATCCGAAGTCGCGCAGCGCCCACACCGCGTGCTCGCGGCTCGAGCCGGTGCCGAAGTCCGGGCCTGCGATGAGGATGCTCGCGCCCGCGTACGCCGGCTGGTTGAGCACGAACTCGGGGTCCTGTCGCCAGTTGGCGAACAGCGCGTCCTCGAAGCCGGTCTTGGTGACCCGCTTCAGGTACACGGCGGGGATGATCTGGTCGGTGTCGACCGCGGAGCGCTTCAGCGGCGCGGCGATGCCGGTGTGCGTCGTGAACTTCTCCATGTCAGACCTCCGAATCGACTGCGGCCGCGACGGGCGCGGGAAGATCGCCCGGGCTCGCGAGGCGGCCCATGACCGCGGTGGCGGCGGCGACGAGCGGCGAGACGAGGTGCGTGCGGCCGCCCTTGCCCTGGCGGCCCTCGAAGTTGCGGTTGCTCGTGGAGGCGCAGCGCTCCCCTGGTGCGAGCTGGTCGGGGTTCATGCCCAGGCACATCGAGCAGCCGGCGAACCGCCACTCGGCCCCGAACTCGACGAAGACCTTGTCGAGGCCCTCGGCCTCGGCCTCGAGCCGGACGCGCGCCGACCCCGGGACGACCATGACGCGCACGCCGTCAGCCTTCTTGCGCCCCTCGATGACCGAGGCGAACGCGCGGAGGTCCTCGATGCGGCTGTTCGTGCACGAGCCCATGAAGACGGCGTCGACCGGCACGGCCTTGAGGGGGGTGCCGGGCACGAGGTCCATGTACTCGAGGGCGCGCTCGGCGGCGGCGCGCTCGTTCGGGTCGGCGAAGTCGTCGGGCGAGGGGACGGACGCGCTCAGCGAGACGCCCTGACCCGGGTTGGTGCCCCATGTCACGAACGGCTCGAGCTCGGCGGCGTCGAGGAAGACCTCGGCGTCGTAGACGGCGCCCTCGTCGCTGGGGAGCGTACGCCAATAGGCGACGGCGTCTTCCCAGTCCTGACCGGTCGGGGCGTGCTCACGCCCCTTCACGTACGCGAACGTGGTCTCGTCGGGGGCGACCATCCCGGCGCGGGCGCCGGCCTCGATCGACATGTTGCAGATCGTCATGCGGCCCTCCATCGAGAGGGACCGGATCGCGCTGCCGCGGAACTCGAGCACGTAGCCCTGCCCGCCGTTCGCACCGATCTTGGCGATGATCGCCAGCACGATGTCCTTCGCGGAGACGCCGGGCTTCAGCTCGCCCTCGACCGTGATCGCCATGGTCTTGAAGGGCTTCAGCGGCAGAGTCTGCGTCGCGAGCACGTGCTCGACCTCGCTGGTGCCGATGCCGAAGGCCATGGCGCCGAACGCGCCGTGCGTCGAGGTGTGGGAGTCGCCGCAGACCACGGTGATGCCCGGCATGGTGAGACCCAGCTGCGGGCCGACCACGTGGACGATGCCCTGCTCCTTGTCACCCAGCGAGTGCAGGCGCACGCCGAACTCCGCGGCGTTGCGACGCAGCGTCTCGATCTGCGTGCGGCTCGTGAGGTCGGCGATCGGCTTGTCGATGTCGAGCGTCGGGGTGTTGTGGTCCTCGGTCGCGATCGTCAGGTCGAGGCGCCGCACCGGGCGGCCCTCCGCCCGCAGGCCGTCGAAGGCCTGGGGGCTGGTGACCTCGTGCACCAGGTGCAGGTCGATGTAGATCAGGTCCGGCTGACCGTCCTCGCCGCGGACGACGACGTGGTCGTCCCACACCTTCTCGGCGAGGGTACGGGGACGGTCGGGGATGCCGGATGCATCGGTCGTGCTCATTGCTAGTCGTTCTCCTCTGTGGGACTGCGCCCGAAAGGGGTGGGGCCCGCGACGAACTCCGCGACGAGGGAGGCCTGGGGACTAGGACTCGTCGCGGCCGCTAAGGAGAAGGCGAGCGATCCGCACGTGCCCAGGCTACCACCGCCGAATCGGGCACCCGTGCCGCCGCCGTCATCTGCCGTCTCCCCGGCGCCTCTCGCGCCTCGGACCGCCGACGACGGTCGGCGGTCCGAGGGATACGGCTGAGGAAGGAGATCAGCGAGCGTCGTCCGAACGGGGCTGATCGACCGTGGGCGGGGTGCCCTTCTCGTCCGCCACGACGGCGGCCGCGGCATCCGCGTTCGGCATCTTCTTCTCCCGTGCGGAGGCGACGAGGCTCGCCACCGTCGCCACGAGCATCGAGACGACGATGACGCCGAGCGACATCCAGGTCGAGATCTCGGGAGCCCATTCGATCGGCTCGCCGCCGTTGATGAACGGCAGCTCGTTGACGTGCATCGCGTGGAACACGAGCTTCAGACCGATGAAGGCGAGGATGAACGCGATGCCGTAGTGCAGGTACCGCAGGCGGTCGAGCAGATCGCCGAGCAGGAAGTAGAGCTGGCGCAGGCCCATGAGCGCGAAGATGTTCGCCGTGAACACGATGAACGCGCTCTGGGTGATGCCGAAGATCGCGGGGATCGAGTCGATCGCGAAGAGCAGGTCCGTGACGCCGATCGCCGCGAACACGATGATCATCGGCGTCCACATCTTCTTGCCGTCGACGATCGTTCGGATCTTCGCGCCGTCGTAGTGGTCGCTGATGTCGATCGTGCGGCGGAGCATGCGCACGACGAAGTTCTCCTGCTTCACGTCGGAGTCGTGGTCGCCGCCCGGGAAGGCCTGACGCCAGGCCGTCCACACCAGGAACGCGCCGAAGATGTAGAAGACCCAGCTGAACTCCTCGATCACGGCGGCGCCGACCATGATGAAGATGCCGCGCAGCACGAGGGCGATGATGATGCCCACCATCAGCACTTCCTGCTGATACCGCCGCGGCACCGCGAACTGGCTCATGATCAGCACGAAGACGAAGAGGTTGTCGATCGAGAGGCTGTACTCGGTGAGCCAGCCGGCGACGAACTGGCCGGCGTACTCGGGCCCCGCCACGATCCACATGATCCCGGCGAAGATCAGCGCGAGGGTCACGTAGAAGACGACCCACAGCGTCGACTCGCGCGTCGAGGGGATGTGCGGCCGCTTGAGGATCAGCAGCAGGTCCGCGACCAGGATCAGGGTGAGGATCACGAGGGATCCGATTTCGAACCACAGGGGGAGTTCGAGGTCCATTCAGGGCCTTTCGAAGGGGCGATCGGGGTCGGTGGAATCCGAAAGTCTCTCCCCCGCCGGCCGATCGGCCCGCGGCGCGCACCCGGGGTCGCTCGGTCGGGACCCGTGATGACGGATGCGCGGTGTCGGGATACTCCCTCTCGCTCGCAACAGAATACAGCCTCCGGGGTGCTGCGATCGGCCCCTGTGAGACGATCCCGGCGGTGCGGACACTGACACCGTGAGAGACAATTCGGAGGATGGGGATGACGGGCGAGGACCTGCCGGGCGACGCCGAACTCGTGGTGCTGGCTGCGGGCGGGAGCGAGCACGCCTTCCGCACGCTGTACCGGGCGTATGTGCGTCCGGTGTACTGGCTCGCCCACGGGCTCGTGGGCAACCCGGCCGACGCCGAGGAGGTCACGCAGGAGACGTTCCTCGTCGCGTGGCGCAAGCTCCCCGGCCTCGAACTCGCCGGCGACTCCCTGCTCCCCTGGCTCGCGACGATCTGCCGGTTCCAGTCCGCGAACCGCGTACGCCGGCAGCGGCGCGACCGCGAGCACACCGCTGCGGCCGCCGACGAGACGCTGCCCTCGACCGTCGACGTCGAGCAGCAGGTGATCGACGACCGGCTCGCAGAGGCGATCCTGAACGAGGTCGCGGTGCTGGGCGAGCTGGATCGCGCCATTTTCCGGCTGTGCGCGACCGAGGGCTACGCCTACCAGGCCGCCGCCGACGAGCTCGGCGTCGCGCACGGCGTCGTCCGCAACCGTCTCTCCCGCATCCGCACACGCCTGCGGACCGTCGTGAAGGAGAGCACATGAGCACCCAGCACCCGGGTTCCGGGACCCCCGGCCCCGACTCCCCCGCACCCGAGACTGCGGCTCGCCTGCCCGAACTCAGCGCCGAGCGCATCGACGAGATCGAGGACGCGCTCTTCGCCGACATCGCGCGCGAGCGCAGCCGGCAGTCCGCGCGGAGCGTGCGACGAGGCCGCCTCTGGATCGCCGGTGGCGCCGCCGCGGCTGTCATCGCCGTCGCGGCCGTGATCGCCCCGTCGGTGGGCTCGCTGGTCAGCACCTCCGGCGGCACCGGCGAGGAGTCCGCGGTGGCACCCGTCGCCCCGGCCGATTCGTACTCCACGAACTCGTCGGGGGCCGACACGCGCGAGTCCGGCCCCCTCACCGTCGTGCCGGGAGCGGGCGACACGTCCGGCGCCGAAGACGCCGCGGGAGCCGCCGGCGCCGCCGCGGCCGACCGCGACATCATCACGACGGCCTCTGCCACGGTCACCGCCGACGACGTGGGGGCGGCCACGCGCGCCGTCGCGAACTCCGCGGTCGCCCACGACGGCTATGTCGAGTCGATGAGCGTCGGCAGCAACGGCGCCGTCTACCCGGTCCGTCCCGCCGACGGCGGCATCGTCTACGACACCATGCCCTCCCCGTACCCGACCGACGGCGCCTGGATCACGGTCCGCGTTCCCGCCGACCAGCTGCAGAGCGTCGTGGACGAGCTCGACGACGTGGGCGAGGTGACGGCGACCACCCTGTCCCGTCAGGACGTCACCGAGCAGACCGTGGACCTCCAGGCGCGCATCGACGCCGCGCAGGCCTCCGTGGACCGTCTCACCGAGCTCATGGGCCAGGCGCAGAGCGTCGCGGATCTCATCGCGGCGGAATCGGCGCTGTCGGAGCGCCAGGCCACGCTGGAGTCCTACCAGCAGCAGCTCGAGATGCTCGACGACCAGGTCGCCATGTCGACGCTGTCTGTCACGGTCGTCCCCGAGGTCGAGCCGGTGACCGCCGATCCCGCCGGGTTCGGCGACGGCCTCGCCGCCGGCTGGAACGGTCTCGTCGCGACGCTCAACGGCATCGTCGTCGCGCTCGGCTTCCTCCTGCCGTGGCTCGCCGTGGCGGCCGTGATCGCGTTCTTGGTGTGGGGAGCCGTCCGGCTGGTCCGCAATCGTCGCCGTCGGCGGATGGATGCTGCGACCCCGCCTCCCTCGTCGGTCGACGCCGAGCGCTGAACGACGAAGAGCCCCCGGGTCCTGGTGGACTCGGGGGCTCTGTCGCGTGTGTGACCCCAGCGGGATTCGAACCCGCGTTACCGCCGTGAGAGGGCGGCGTACTAGGCCGCTATACGATGGGGCCGTACAGCGCGCCGCAACCGAGGTTGCGACGTTGTTGCCTGACTGGTGACCCCAGCGGGATTCGAACCCGCGTTACCGCCGTGAGAGGGCGGCGTACTAGGCCGCTATACGATGGGGCCATTCAGGCAACCGTTCGATTATGCCACGGGCCTCGTGCCCTCTCCAAATCGACACGGGTATCGGCGCGCCGCCGGTGTTCGCTTGCTCCGGCGCCGCCGGAACGCTTGACTCGACGCATGCGAGTCACGAAGTTCGAGCACGCCACCCTGACCCTCGTCGACACCGGCCGCACGCTGATCATCGATCCGGGATCGTTCACCGCCCCGCTCGGCGAACTCGAGGGAGTCGTCGCGATCGTCATCACGCACGAGCACGCCGACCACTGGACGCCCGATCACCTGGACCGCATCCTCGGGACCTTCCCGGGGACGCCGATCTTCGCGCCCGAGGGCGTGTCGAAGGCGGCCGCCGGCTACGACATCACGATCGTGCACCCGGGCGACGTCGTCGAGGTCGAGCCGTTCCGCCTCGAGTTCTTCGGCGGCCGGCACGCCGTGATCCACGAGTCGATCCCGGTCGTCGACAACGTCGGAGTGCTCGTGAACGACGACTTCTACTACCCCGGCGACTCGTACGCGGTGCCGAAGGGCCGGAAGGTGAAGCTCCTGGCATCGCCGGTCGGCGCCCCGTGGCTCAAGATCGGCGAGGCGATGGACTTCGTGCTCGCCGTCGCGCCGCGGCGCGTCTTCGGCACCCACGACATGACCCTGTCGGTCGCCGGTCGCGACATGGGCCGCGTGCGCCTGGGCTGGGCGGCCGAGCAGGACGGCGGGAAGCTCGTCATGCTCAACCCCGGGGACAGCACCGACATCTGATCCGGGGATGCGGGGCGACCCCGCAGGACGCGGACGACGGATGCCGCGGCAGCTTCGATCCGCGGCATCCGTCGTCACCTCCTTCGGGGCTTACTGGGCGTCGAGGTCCGTCTCGAGCAGGGCGACCAGGGCGTCGAGCGCCTCTTCGGCGCCGTCGCCGTCGGCCTTGAGCGTCACGACGGTCCCCTGCGAGGCACCGAGGCCCATCAGCGACAGGATGCTGCCGGCGTTGAGGTCGGCACCGCCCTCGACCGCGATCGTGACCGGGACGGACTGCGCCTGCACGGCCTGCACGAAGAGCTTCGCGGGGCGGGCGTGGAGTCCCGAGCTGCTGGCGATGGTGGCCTGACGTTCTGCCATGGTTCTCTCCTGTCTGTGTCGGACCTCGGCGGTCGACGCTTCCGATTCTGGCGGACGACGACCTCAGGCCGCCACGGGTACGCGCGCTTCGGCCTCTTCGAGCTCCTTCGGGGCGATCCACTTCTTGAGGGCGATCACCGTGAGTGCCGAGACGACCGTGCCCGCCGCGAGGGCGATCAGGAAGCCCCAGATCGGGTTGATCGCGAAGAGGACGAAGATGCCGCCGTGAGGAGCCAGGGACTCGACCGCGAACGCCATGCTCAGCGCACCGGTGACCGCGCCGCCCGCCATCATCGCCGGGATGACGCGCAGCGGGTCGGCCGCCGCGAACGGGATCGCGCCCTCGCTGATGAACGCCGCACCGAGCAGCCACGCCGCCTTGCCGTTCTCGCGCTCGACCGGCGGGAACATGTTGCGCGCCAGCACGGTCGACGCGAGCGCCATCGCGAGCGGCGGGACCATTCCGGCGGTCATGACCGCCGCCATGATCAGGTACGGCGTGGTGTTCTCCGCCGAGGCCGAGGCGAGGCCCGCGACGGCGAACGCGTAGGCGACCTTGTTCACCGGACCGCCGAGATCGAAGCACATCATGAGGCCGAGGATCACGCCGACGAGGATGATCGCGCCCGTTGCGGCGAGGCCCGTGAGCCAGTCGTTCAGGCCGACCATGAGAGTCGCGATGGGCCGGCCCAGGAACAGGATCATGAGGCCGGACGCGACGATCGACGCCAGGAGCGGGATGATCACGACCGGCATCAGGCCGCGCAGCCAGCGCGGAGCGTTGAGGCGTCCGATCCACCAGGCAACGAACCCGGCGAGCAGACCGCCGATGATGCCGCCGATGAAGCCGGCCCCCATCAGCGCTGCGATCGCGCCGGCGACGAACCCGGGAGCGATGCCGGGGCGATCCGCGATGGCGAAGGCGATGTAGCCCGCCAGCGCCGAGACCAGGAAGCCCATCGAGGTCACGCCGATCACGTAGAACACCGACCCGAAGTACTGTGCGAGCCCGCCGTCGGGAAGCGCCCACAGCGCGTTGTCGGTGATGACGGTGAACGCCGCGCCGTCGGCGTTGACGTTGACGCCGCCGATGAGGAAGCCCAGCGCGATGAGCAGACCGCCGCCAGCGACGAACGGGATCATGTAGCTGACACCGGTGAGGAGGATGCGCTGGATGCGGGCACCCCACGACATCGTCTCGGCCGGAGCAGCCGACACGACGTCGGCGTCGCCGCCGACGCGGGTGGCCGACGGGTCGTGCGCGGCGACGACGGCCTCTGCGATCAGCTGATCGGGCTGCTCGATCCCGCGCTTGACACCCGAGCGCACGACGGGCTTTCCGGCGAACCGCTGGGGCTCTCGCACGTCGACGTCGGTCGCGAAGATCACGGCGTCGGCGTTGCGGATGACGTCGGCGGGAAGCGCCTGGTAGCCGCTCGATCCCTGCGGCTCGACGACCAGGTCGATGCCGGCCTTCTTGCCGGCGGCGGTGAGGGCGTCGGCCGCCATGAACGTGTGGGCGATGCCGGTCGCGCACGCCGTCACCGCGACGACGCGGGCGGGCCGGCCGTCGACGTCGAGGCCGGCCGCGGCCGGTGCAGCCGTCGCGGCAGCGGCGGGTGCCGCGGGCGCGGCCTCCCGCTCGCCGATCGCCGTCTGCACGATGGCGACGACGTCGTCGTCGGTCGCGGCGGCGCGCAGTCCCGACGTGAAGTCCTCCTGCATGAGGCTGCGCGCGAGCTTCGAGAGCACCGCGAGATGCGCTTCTGCGGCGTCGGCCGGGGCGGCGATGAGGAAGACGAGGTCAGCGGCACCGTCGGGCGCGCCGAAGTCGACGCCCGGGTTCAGCCGGGCGAAGGCGAGGGACGGCGTCGTCACCGCGGCGCTCTTCGCGTGCGGGATGGCGATGCCGCCGGGAAGCCCGGTCTCGTCCTTCTCCTCGCGCGCCCACGCGTCGGCGTAGAGCGCCTCGGCGTCGGTCGCGCGGCCCTGCGCGACGACGCGCGCGGCGAGCGAGCGGATGACAGCGGCCTTGTCGGCGCCCAGTGGGACGTCGAGGCTGACCAGGCCTGGGGTGATGGTGTCGGACACGGTGACCTCCTGCGGTCGTGGGGTGGGGTTCAGGCGAGACGCGTGACGGGCACGTCGCCCGTCGGCAGGTCTGCGGGAGCCGGCGCTTTGGTGCCGGGGAGGGATGCTGCGGCCGACCCGTACCGGACTGCAAGGCGCAGCCGCTCGCCCTGGTCGGCGCCGCGGGTCGCTGCGAGCACGTAGCCGGCGAGCGAGCTGTCGCCCGCGCCGACGGTGCTCACGACCTGGATCGGCGGCGGCGTGGCCGCCCAGGCGCCGTCGGCATCGACGAGCATCGCGCCGCACGCACCGAGTGTGACGAGGGCGGCGCGCACACGGGTGGGCACGAGCGCGCGGGCCACGTCGAGCACGGACTGCGGGTCTCTGCCATCGATCGCGACGCCCGCGAGCTCGGCGAGCTCTTCGTCGTTCGGCTTGATGAGATCGGGCATGCCGTCGGCGACGACCGCGCCGAGGGCCGGGCCCGAGGTGTCGACCGCGATAAGCGGCGCGTCCGCGCCGTGGGCCCGGCGCACGGCGCGGATGACACGCACGTAGAAGTCCTCGGCGACGCCGGGAGGCAGCGACCCCGCCAGCACCAGCCAGCGTGCATCGACGGATGCGGCGACCACCGCGTCGACGACGGCCGAGACCTCGTCCGCCGACAGCTCGGCACCCGGGAGGTTGAGCTTCGTCGTGACGCCGGCGGGATCGGTGATCGCGATGTTCGCGCGGACGTTGCCCCGGACCGGAACCCGGCGCGCGTCGAGGGCGGCGGCGCGCAGTGCGGCATCGAAGGGATCGCCCGGCGCGAGCGGCAGCACGGCGGCGCAGTCCTCGCCGGCCGCGGCGATCGCGCGGGCGACGTTGATGCCCTTTCCGCCCGCGTCCTCGCGTGCCGACGCGGCGCTCTGCACATCGCCGACCTGCAGCGGGGCGGGCAGCATCACGGTGCGGTCGAGCGACGGGTTGGCGGTGAGCGTCACGATCATGAGAGCCAGATCTCCACATCGGCGTCCGCGAGCGCGGACGCGAGTTCAGCGTCGGGTGCAGCATCCGTCACCAGCACGTCGATGTCGGACAGCGGCGCGAAGCCGACGAGCAGCTCGGCGCCCAGCTTCTCGGCGTCGGCCACGACGACCACCCGGCACGCCGACTCGACGATGGCGCGCTTGACGGCGGCCTCATCGGGATCGGGCGTGCTGAGCCCGAAGGTCGCCGAGACGCCGTTGGTGCCGATGAACGCGACGTCGGGACGCAGCGCGCCGATCGCGCGCACGGTGTCGGCGCCGACGGCCGCGGCGGTGAGGCCGCGCACCCGCCCGCCAACCAGCGAGAGCGAGGCGCCGGGAACGCCGGCCAGGGTGTTGCCCAGCGTGAGCGAGTGCGTCACGACCTCGATCCGCGCGGTCGCGAGGCGCGGGATCAGCGCCGAGGCAACGGCCGCGGTGGTGGTGCCGGCGTCGAGGAAGACGGACCCGGTGAAGTCGGCGCCGAGCGCGTCGAGGGCGCGCCGGCCGATGGCGGCCTTGGCGCTGCCGTGGTGCTGGAGTCGCTCGGCGAGGGAGGGCTCACGCGTGCTGGCGCGCTCGCGGCTCACCGCTCCCCCGTGCACGCGCCGCAGCGCGCCCGCCGACTCGAGATGGTCGAGGTCGCGGCGGATGGTCTCGGTCGTGACGTCGAACCGCTCGGCGAGCTCGACGACGCTCACGCGGCTCTGTGCGGCCAGCAGGAGCTCGATCTGCTCGTGGCGCTCCGTCGCGTACATGTGGACAACCCTCCGTTGGATTCCCACACATTACAACACGTTCCAACATGAACACAAGAGAGTAGCTTCGTACAATGCCCGACAAGCCCGCCGCCGAGGTCTCGATCGACGCCACACTCATCCGCAGGCTGCTCGCCGCGCAGGCCGCCGACACGATCCCCGACGCCGGGGACCTCCCGCTGCGCAAGGTGGCCGAGGGCTGGGACAGCGAGGTGTGGCGGCTCGGCACCCAGCACGCCGTACGGCTCCCCCGCCGTGCCATGGCCGCGCCGCTGGTGCTCCACGAGCAGGCGGTCCTCCCGGGCGTAGCCACGCGGCTCGCACCGCTGAGCGTGCGCGTTCCCGCACCGCTGGTCGCCGGCGTCGCGAGCAGCGGCTATCCCTGGGCATGGTCGGTCGTTCCGTGGATCGACGGCATGAGCGCGCTCGACCAGTCGCCCGCCGAACGCGGCGTGTGGGCCGGCACGCTGGCCCGCGCCCTCATGGCGCTGCACACGGATGCGCCGGTCGACCACCCGGTCAATCCGTTCCGCGGCGTTCCCCTCGCCGCCCGCGCGGACGCCGTCGAGGAGCGGCTGCAGTCACTGCGCGGCGGCCTCCTCGACGACGAGTCGGCCGATGCCCTGCACGCGGTGTGGCGCGCCGGCCTCCGGGCGGAGCCCTGGGATCACGGGCCGGTCTGGATCCACGGCGACCTCCACCCGGGCAACCTCGTCGCGAACGAGGGCGCACTCGCGGGGATCATCGACTTCGGCGACGTCACCGCCGGCGACCCCGCCTACGACCTGGCCGTCGCGTGGCTCGCATTCGACCCGGCCGGGCGTGAGCGCTTCATCGCCGCGACCGGCGCACGGTACGACGCCGGCACATGGGTCCGCGCCCGGGCGTGGGCGGCCGCCGTCGTGCTCATACTGCTGGCCCACAGCGACGACAATCCCGCCTACTTCGCGCTGGGACGGGATGCTGCGACCGAGGTCGTCGCTAAGGCATGAGGCCGCGGCATCCATCGTGGGAGAAAACGAAAAACCCCCGCTCAGCGGGGGTTTCTTCGTTGGCTGGGGTACCTGGACTCGAACCAAGAACAACTGAACCAGAATCAGCCGTGTTGCCAATTACACCATACCCCAAGGCGTTTCCGCCGAAGCGGTGCCGAGGATAGAGTCTACGTCACCCCGGCACCTGCTCCAAACCGAGCAGTCACCCGCGCGCGTCGAGCAGTGCTCCGAGGCGGCGGATCGACTCGGACTTGCCGAGCAGCTCCATCGATTCGAAGAGCGGCGGCGACACCCGGCGGCCGCTCAGCGCGACGCGCAGCGGTCCGTAGGCCACGCGGGGCTTGAGGCCGAGACCGCCCTCCTCCACCGGCGAGATCAGGGCGCCGGCGAGGGCGTCCTGCACCGCGGCGGCGGTGAACTCGGTATCGGGCACCAGCTCGAGCGCGCCGACCGAGGCGACCAGCACCTCGTTCGCGTTGGCGGGGAGCGACGCGAGGGCGTCGTCCTGATACGCGACGACGTCGGAGAACAGGAAGCCGAGCAGGCCCGGCGCGTCGCCGAGCAGCTGCATGCGCTCCTGCACGAGCGGCGCGGCCGCGACGAGCATCGCCTGCTGCGCGGGCGTCGGCTCCGCGTCGACCACCCCGGCCGCGGCCAGGTACGGCACCAGCCGGTCGGCGAAATCGCCGGGCTGCAGCATCCGGATGTGGTCGCCGTTGATCGACTCAGCTTTCTTCTGGTCGAAGCGGGCGGGGTTCGGGTTGACGTCGACGATGTCGAACGCCGCCACGAGCTCCTCGAGCGAGAAGACGTCGCGGTCGGGGCCGATCGACCAGCCGAGGAGCGCGAGGTAGTTGAGCAGACCCTCGTGGATGAAGCCCTTGTCGCGCTGCAGGAAGAGGTCGGCCTTCGGGTCGCGCTTGGAGAGCTTCTTGTTGCCTTCCTCGCCCAGCACGAGCGGCATGTGCGCGAAGCGCGGGATGAACGTCGTGACGCCGGCATCCACCAGGGCGCTGTAGAGCGCGAGCTGCCGCGCGGTCGAGGGCATGAGGTCCTCGCCGCGGATGACGTGAGTGATGCCCATCAGCGCGTCGTCGACGGGGTTCACGAAGGGGTACAGCGGCACGCCGCCCGCGCGCACGAGCACGAAGTCGGGGAACGAACCCGCGGGGAACGTGACCTCGCCGCGGATGAGGTCGACGTAGGTGAGGTCCTCGTCGGGCACGCGCAGGCGCCAGGCGGGCTCGCGGCCCTCGCCGCGGAACGCGGCCTTCTGCTCGTCGGTGAGGTCGCGGTCGAAGTTGTCGTAGCCGAGCTGCTTCGCGCGGCCGTTCGCCTCGTTGCGGGCGTCGATCTCTTCGGCGGTGGAGTAGCTCTCGTACACGGCGCCCGCGGCGACGAGCTTGTCGAGCACCTCGCGATAGATGTGGTGGCGCTGCGACTGGCGGTACGGGGCGTGCGGGCCGCCGACCTCGACGCCCTCGTCCCAGTCGATCTTGAGCCAGCGGAGGGCGTCGAGCAGCTGGTGGTAGCTCTCCTCGCTGTCGCGCGCCGCATCGGTGTCTTCGATGCGGAACACCAGCTTGCCGCCGGTGTGACGCGCGTACGCCCAGTTGAACAGCACCGTGCGGATGAGACCGACGTGCGGAAGACCCGTCGGCGAGGGGCAGAACCGGACGCGGACGTCGGTGCCGGTGGCAGTCGTGGTGCGGGGATCAGGCGAAGAAGACATCGCCCGTAAGTCTAGTTGCGGGATGCTGCGCCGCCGGGCTCGTCCGCGGCGCCGGCGATGAGCCGCGCGAGGGCATCGAGAGTGGCACGCACGGCCGGCACGCGGTCGGCGCCGCGCGCGGTCACGGTGTGGATGCGCCGCTGCTCCCCCGCCGGCAGTGGCACCACGGCGACGCCCGGCAGCTGCGGGAAGGACTCGACCGCCATGCGCGGCAGCGTCGCGACGCCGATCCCCTGCGCGACGAGCCCCTCGACGGCGACGAAGTTGTCGGTCTCGAACGCGATCCGGGGCGCGAACCCGGCGCGCCCGCACAGCTCGAGCAGGTGGCCGCGGCAGCGCGGGCAGCCGGCGATCCAGTCGTCGTCGGCGAGCGTCGCGACCTCGAGCGTGCCGGTGGCCGCTGCGGGGTGCCCGACGGGCAGCACGGCGAGCAGTTCGTCGGCGCCGACGGTGTGCACGGCGAGCCCGCGCGCGCTGGAGCCGTGCGGGTCGTCGCGATCGCCGGGGTAGCTGAAGGTGAGCGCGATGTCGGTGCGGTCCTCGCGCACGGCTTCGACGGCCTCGGGCGGTTCGGCCTCGACGTACGTGAGGGAGATTCCCGGATGCCGCTGCGCGAGGTCCGCGAGGAGCCGCGGCACGATCGTGGGCGACGCGGACGGGAAGCCGACCAGCCGCACACGTGCGGAGCGGAGGCCCCGGAGCTCAGCGAGCTCGCCGGCCGCAGCATCCAATGCCGTCGTCACCACCGTGGCGTGGCGCGCGAGGATACGGCCGGCGTCGGTGAGGCGTACGCTCCGGCCCACCCGTTCGACGAGCGCCACGCCGACGCGCTGTTCGAGCCGCTTCAGCTGCTGGCTCACCGCCGGCTGGCTGTAGCCGAGGGCGAGCGCGGCCGCCGTGATCGAGCCCTCGTCGGCGATCGCCTTGACGACCCGCAGCTCGCGCGCGTCGAAGCCGGGATCCTCGTCCCACGCGTCGGTCATGAGTGAATCATAAGCCGCCGTTATGTGAAGCATGAAACACCCGCCGTAGACAGCCGCATTCGCGCGGGGCATCCTGGAGACATGCCGACCATCGCCGCTTCCTCCGGCCTCGCCGCCGCGCGGGGCGAGTTCGACGGCGGCCGCGACTACCTCGCCGCGTGCACCGTGGGCCTGCCGACCCGTGCGACGCGTCGCGCCGTCCTCGCGGACCTCGACGCGTCAGCCGCCGGGCGACCCGACCTCGCCGCGTACTGCGCGGCCGTCGAGCGCTCGCGGGCGCTGTTCGCGTCGCTCGTCGGAGTGGGAGCCGAGCGCGTGGCCATCGGCTCGCAGACCTCGGTGGCCGCGGGCATGGTGGCGTCGGCACTCCCCCACGGCGCGGAGGTGCTCGTCCCCGAGGGCGAGTTCTCGTCCCTCGTGCTGCCGTTCGTGCACTCCGGGCGGGGGCTCGTGGTGCGCACGGCACCGCTGGCGGACCTGGCCGCGCATGTGCGGCCGTCGACGACGCTCGTCGCCTTCTCGATCGTGCAGTCGGCCACCGGAGAGGTGGCGGATGCCGCGGCCATCGCCGCCGCGGCGGCCGCGCACGACGCGCTCACGCTGTGCGATGCGACCCAGGCGGTCGGCTGGCTGCGGGTCGAGGCATCCCTCTTCGATGCCGTCGTGTGCCACGCGTACAAGTGGCTGTGCGCGCCGCGGGGCGTGTCGTTCCTGACCGTGTCGGAGCGGCTCGCCGCACGGATGTCACCGCTCAACGCCGGCTGGTACGCCGGCGACGACCCGTGGTCGTCGTGCTACGGCGCCGAGGTCGAACTCGCCCCCGATGCGCGCCGCTTCGACGTGTCGCCGGCGTGGCAGGCGTTCGTCGGGGCCGCGCCCGCCCTCGAACTGTTCGCCGCCCTCGATCCGGCCGAGCTGTACGCCCACGCGACGGGTCTCGCCGCGGCGTTCCGCACCGGCCTCGGCCTGGCACGTCCTGAGCGGGCGTCGGCCATCGTCACGTGGGACGACCCTGAGGGATGCGACCTTGCGCGGCTCACCGCGGCCGGCATCACGGCGTCGGGCCGGTCGGGCCGCGCGCGGGTGGCGTTCCACGTGTTCAACGACGTCGACGACGTCGACCTCGCGCTCGCGGCGCTGGGTCACTGACCTTCGGCGCGACGGCGAACCGCGTGCCGCGCGTCAGGCGCCCGACGCGGGTTCGGGCGATCGCGCGGTCGACGCACGCCAGCCGAGCGGCGACAGCAGCACCGAGGCGGCGACCAGCACCATGACGACGAGCGCGAGGCCGCCGTAGCCGATCCAGCCGAGCAGCGCGCCGGCGGTGATCGCGCCGACGCCGCCGACGATGCTCATCGTGAAGTCGCTGATGCCCTGTCGCCGCGTGCGCAGCTCCTCCGACGACGACTCGGTGAGGAGTGTGGAGCCGGCGACCGTCGACGCGCTCCATCCCAGCCCCAGGAGCACGAGCGCGACGGTCACGGCTGTCGTCGACTCCTGCCCGAACGAGGCGGTGAGGAGGGCCGCGGCGAGCAGTGCCTGACCGATCAGGATCGTCGGCACGCGCCCCACCTTGTCGGCGAGGATGCCGAACACCGGAGAGAGAACGTACATGCCGGCGATGTGCAGGCTGATCGTGAGGCCGATGATCGACAGCGTCGCCGCTTCGGACGACTCGTGTGTCAGGTGCGCGAGGTGCACGGGCGTCATCGCCATGATCGAGACCATCGTGCCGTGCGCCGCGGCCACCGCGAAGATCGCGTACCGCGCGGCCACGGGACGATCAGCCTTGGCGATCGCGCGGCTGCCCGCCTTGGCGGAGGCCACCACGCGCTGCGCGAGCAGCAGCGGGTCGGGCCGCATCGCGACGAGGTACAGCAGGATCGCGAGGCCCTGTGCGACGAGGGTGAACAGGTACGCCCCGGTCAGCGGCGGCATCCGGATCGCACCGCCGAGCATCTCGCCGGGACCGGTGAGGTTCGGGCCGAGCACGGCGCCGATGGTGGTCGCCCACACGACGATCGACAGGTCGCGTCCGCGCGAGGCATCCGTCGCGAGATCGGCTGCGGCGAAACGGGACTGCAGGTTCGCGGCCTGCCCCGAGCCGATGACGAGGAACCCGGCGAGCAGCACGGGGAACGAGCGCAGCGCGACGGCGAGGATCACGAGGCCGACGCCGATGAGGGCGACGGCCATGCCCGTGGTCAGCGACAGGCGCCGGCCCCGGCGGCGGGCGATCGCCGCCAGCGGCACCGCCGTCAGCGCCGTGCCGAACGTGACAGCGGCCGCCGCGAGCCCCGAGAACGCATCCTCGCCCGACAGGTCGGCCGCGAGCACCGCGCCCAGCGACAGCGTCGCACCGAACGCGAGCCCGCCGAGCACCTGCCCGCCCGAGAGCACCCACACGGTGCGTCGCTGGACGCGAGCGACCTCGTGCGCGGTCGGCGCCAGGTCGACCTCCGGATCGGATCCGGTCTCAGGCATCGCGGGCGGGATTGCGGAGCGTCCCGAGCCCGGTGATCTCGACCTCGACGGTGTCACCGGCGCTGATCTGACCGACGCCGGCGGGGGTGCCGGTGAGGATCACATCGCCGGGGAGCAGCGTGAAGGCGGCGGAGGCGAACGCGATGACGTCGGCCAGCGAGAAGATCATGTCGCTGATCGGACCCTGCTGCCGGACCTCGCCGTTGAGCCGCGTCGTGATGACGGCGGGGCCGTTCACGTCGAAGTCGGTCTCGATGGCAGGGCCCAGCGGGCACGACGTGTCGAACCCCTTGGCGCGCGCCCACTGGCCGTCGGATTTCTGCCAGTCGCGCGCCGTGAGGTCGTTGGCGATCGTGTAGCCGAAGACGTAGTCGAGGGCGTTCTCGACCGGGACGTTCTTCGCGATGCGCCCGATGACGGCGGCGAGCTCGCCCTCGAAGCTGACGAAGTCCGAGCCGCGCGGCAGCACGACGGCGTCGCCCGGCCCGATCACCGAGGTGTTCGGCTTGAAGAACAGCATCGGCGACGTGGGCACGTCGTTGCCGAGCTCCGCCGCGTGGTCGCGGTAATTGCGGCCGACCGCCACGATCTTCGAGCGCGGGATCACCGGCGCGAGCAGCGCCACGTCGGCGAGCGGCACGCGCTCCCCCGTGGTCTCGTACCCCGCGAACATCGGGTCGCCCGCGAGGACGACCAGCTCGCCCTCGTCGACGATCCCGAATCTGATGGCGTCGTTGTGGCTGAAGCGCGCGATCCTCACCCGCTCACCCTATCCGTCGAGGCGCACGAGCCAGCCGTGCTTGTCCTCCCGGCGGCCGTACTGGATGTCGGTGAGCTCTTCGCGCAGCGACAGCGCGAGCTCGCCGGTGGGCTGCGCGTCGAAGAAGTCCTTGCCCTTGAGCGCGCCGATCGGGGTGACCACGGCTGCCGTGCCGCACGCGAAGACCTCGACGATGTCGCCGGACGCGACGCCCTGGCGCCACTCGTCGAACGACACCGCACGGCCCTCGACCTTGTGACCGCGGTCGGCGGCGAGCTGCAGGATCGAGTCGCGGGTGATGCCCTCGAGGATCGAGTCGGACTGCGGGGTCACGATCGTGCCGTCCTTGTAGACGAAGACGACGTTCATGCCGCCGAGCTCTTCGACGTTGCGGTCCTGGTCGAGGAAGACGACCTGGTCGCACTCGTTCTCGTAGGCCTCGGACTGCGGCAGCAGGCTCGCGGCGTAGTTGCCGCCGGTCTTGGCCGCACCCGTGCCGCCCTTGCCGGCGCGGGCGTAGTCCTCGCTGAGCCAGATCGACACCGGCTGCACGCCGCCCTTGAAGTACGCGCCCGCGGGCGAGGCGATCACGTAGTAGCCGACCTTGTGCGCCGGGCGCACACCGAGGAACGCCTCTTTGGCGAACATGAACGGCCGCAGGTACAGGCTCTGGTCGTCCCCCGACGGCACCCACGCGCCGTCGATGGCGACGAGTTCGCGCAGCGACTGGATGAAGTACGACACCGGCAGTTCGGGCAGCGCCAGGCGGCGCGCGGAGCGCTGCATGCGCCGGCCGTTCTGGTCGGGGCGGAAGGTGTGGATCGAGCCGTCGGCGTGCCGGTAGGCCTTGATGCCCTCGAACACCTCCTGGCCGTAGTGCAGCACCGCCGCGGCGGGGTCGAGCGACAGCGGGCCGTACGGCTGCACGCGCGGGCGGTGCCATCCGCCCCCGGTCGACCAGCAGATGTCGACCATGTGGTCGGTGAAGCTGGTGCCGAAGCCGGGGTTCGCGAGGATCGCTTCGCGCTCGACGGCGGTCTTCGCCTGCAGGTTGCGGTTGACGGTGAACTCGAGCGGGGCGAGTCCGGTGTCGGGGTCGGAATCGATGAGGGTCATGACGGCCTGTGCTTTCGTGCGGATCTCTCCGCGAGGGTGGAGGCGCTTGCGGGTTCCAGGTTACGCCTGGAGCCGGGCGGCGATGTCGTCGCCGATCTGCGCCGTGGTGCGCGACGCCGAGCCGCGTGCGGCGAGATCCTCCTCGACGGCGGTCGTGACGCGCTGGGCCTCGCCAGGGAGCCCGAGGTGATCGAGCAGCAGCGAGACGGAGAGGATCGCGGCCGTGGGATCGGCCTTCTGCTGTCCTGCGATGTCGGGCGCCGAACCGTGCACGGGCTCGAACATCGAGGGGAACGCGCCGTCGGGGTTGATGTTGCCCGAGGCTGCGAGGCCGATGCCACCGGTGACGGCGCCGGCCAGGTCTGTGAGGATGTCGCCGAAGAGGTTGTCGGTGACGATCACATCGAAACGACCCGGGTTCGTGACCAGATAGATGGTGGCCGCGTCGACGTGCACATAGTCTACGGTCACGTCCGGGTGCTCGAGCGCCACCTCGTCCACGAGGCGCTTCCAGATGCCGCCGGCGTGCACGAGCACGTTCGTCTTGTGCACGAGGGTGAGCTTCTTGCGGCGGCGCTCGGCCAGCTCGAACGCGTAACGCACGACGCGCTCCACACCGAAGGCAGTGTTGACCGACGTTTCGTTGGCGACCTCGTGCGGCGTGCCGGTGCGGATCGATCCGCCGTTGCCGACGTACGGGCCCTCGGTGCCCTCGCGCACCACGACGAAGTCGACGTCACCCGGTGCAGCCAGCGGCCCGGGAACGCCCGGGTACAGCTTCGAGGGGCGCAGGTTCACGTAGTGGTCGAGCTCGAAGCGCAGCTTCAGCAGCAGCCCGCGCTCGATGTTCGCGTCCTTCAGGCGCGGGTCGCCCGGGACTCCCCCGACGGCTCCGAGCAGGATCGCGTCCTGCGCTTTGATCGCCTCGAGATCCTCGGGCGTGAGCGTGTCGCCGGTCTCGAGGAAGCGCGCGGCACCCAGCGAGAACCGCGTCTTCTCGAAGTGGATGCCGCTGCCCGCGGTCGCGGCGTCGAGCACCTTCTCCGCTTCGGCGATGACCTCCGGACCGATGCCGTCACCCGGGATGACGGCCAGCTTCACGACACGCGACATGGTGCTCCTACGACTTCTTGCGGGACCCTCCCAGGGTAGTGGCCGCGATGACCCCCGCGATGACCACGAGGCCCGCGCCGATGAGCGCCGTGACGGTCACACCCGCATCGAACGCCGTCGCCGCCGCTTCGAACAGCGCCGCGCCGGTCACCCCGCCGATCTGGTCGGCCGCGTGCACGGCACCCGCCAGCGTCTCGGACGCGGCCGAGGCCGCAGCATCCGTCACTCCGTCCGGCATGACGAGATTCGAGCGGTACAGGGCCGTCAGGATGCCGCCGAGCACCGTCGTGCCGAGCACGGCACCCAGCTCGTACGCCGTCTCGGACACGGCGCTCGCCGCCCCCGCCTTCGCCGGCGGCGCGCTCGAGAGGACGAGCTCGTTCGACACGGTCTCGGCCGCGCCGATGCCGATGCCGAGCGCGATGAACGCGGCGACGAGGGTGCCGACGCTGTCGGGGCCCGTCGCGAAGGCGACGGCGATGTAACCGCCCACTGAGAAGACCAGCGCCGCCGGAACGACGATGCGCGCAGGCCACTTCTTCGAGATCGGCACGACAGCGAGCCCCGCCAGGATCATCATCGCGAGTCCCGGCACGAGCGCGAGCCCGGCCTGCATCGGCGACAGCCCGACGATGAGCTGCAGGTGCTGTGCGACGAAGAACAGGAAGCCGACGAGGGCGATCACGCTCAAGAGGTTCACCAGCAGCGCACCGCTGAACGTGCCGAGCCCGAACAGCCGCATGTCGAGCATGGGGGTCTTGGCGTGCAGCTGCCGGCGCACGAAGAGCACGCCGAAGCCGAGGCCCAGAAGCACCGGCAGCCATGCCGCGACCGTGAACCCGTGCACCGCGAGCTCCTTGATGCCGTAGACGATCGGGATCATCGTGGCCATCGACAGGGCGATGCTGATCGGGTCGATACGGCCCGGCTTCGGGTCTCGGCTCTCGGGCACGAGGAGCGGCGCGAGCACCAGCAGCGGGATGAGCACCGGCACCGACATGAGGAAGACCGAGCCCCACTCGAAGTGCTCGAGCAGGAGGCCCCCGACGATCGGGCCGAGCGCGGCGCCGGCGGAGAACATCGACGCCCACACGGCGATCGCGAGACGCCGCTGGTCGCGGTCGGTGAAGATGCTGCGCAGCAGCGACAGCGTCGACGGCATCAGCATCGCACCGAACACGCCCATCGCCGCGCGGGCGGCGATGAGCCATGCGGCGCTCGGCGCGAAGGCCGCGAGCACCGAGACAGCGGCGAATCCGGTGGCGCCGATGAGCAGCATCCGTCGCCGTCCGAATCGGTCGCCGAGCGTGCCCATCGTGACGAGCAGGCCCGCGAGGACGAGCGGATACGCGTCGATGATCCACAGCTGCTGGGCGCTCGACGGGCCGAGCTCCAGGGCGATCGACGGCAGCGCGAAGCTCAGCACCGTGTTGTCGACCGAGACGAGCAGCACCGGCAGCATGAGCACGACCAGCGCCGCCCAGCCGCGCCAGCCGACCTTCCGGCCCTGGGCGTCGGCGAGCGAGAGTTCTTGAGTGAGAGTCATCATTTCTATACCGTCCAGCCGGTATAGTAACAGGATGCCCGGACATCCGTCGATACCATCGAGGCCATGAGTCGTCCTCCCCTGGCCCGTGAGAAGGTGCTCGACGCCTTCGAGCAGATCCTCATCGACGAGGGCGAGCGCGCGGCCACGATGGACGCCACAGCGAAGGTCGCCGGCGTTTCCAAAGGCGGCCTGCTGTACCACTTCGGTACGAAGGAGGTGCTCGAGTCCGCGCTGATCGAACGGCTGCGCGCGCTCGTGCAGGCCGACGTCGATCTCATGGCGGCCGCCCCGGAGGGGCCGATCGCCTACTTCCTGCACACGTCGGTCATGGCGAACGACCCGATCGACCGAGCGATCCTGGCGACGTCGCGCCTCGCGCAGGGCGGCAACGCGGTCGCGAGCGACGCGCTGCGGCACATCCGCGACGACTGGGCCGCCGTGCTCGAGCCCCACACGAAGGACGCGACGGCGCTCGACCTCGTGATGCTCGTGAGCGACGGCCTCTACTTCAACAACGCCCTGTCAGGCGGTTCGATCCCGGGCCCCGTCCCGCAGGGCGAGGCCCTCGACGCCCTGGTCGCGCTCGTCGAGCGCGCCGCGCGTCCGTGACGTCAGCTTCACGAAGACGACGGATGCCGCGTCCCCTGCCCGCTGCGGGGGCTCAGGAACGCGGCATCCACCGTGGAATCAGGACTCGGTGATCTCGATCTGGCGGAACAGGTCGGCCTGGATCGCCGTGCTCACCTCGTCGAGCAGGGCGTCGGGAACCGGCGAGTCGACCGTGAGCACCGACAGCGCCTGGCCACCGGCGGTCTGACGGGCGATCTGCATGCCGGCGATGTTGATGCCCGCCTCGCCGAACTTCTGGCCGTAGATCGCGACGATGCCGGGACGGTCGGTGTAGAGCATGACGACGTGGTTGGTCTCGATCGGCAGCTCGATCGCGTGCTCGTTGATGCCGACGAGCTTCTCGACCTGCTTCGGGCCGGTGAGCGTGCCCGAGATCGCGAGCTGCGATCCGTCCGACAGGGCGCCGCGCAGCGTGATGACGTTGCGGTACTCGGGGCTGTCGTCGTCGACGAGCAGGCGCACCTCGACGCCGCGCTGCTCGGCGAGCAGCGGTGCGTTCACGTACGACACGGTCTCGCTGACGATGTTCGTGAAGACGCCCTTGAGGGCGGCGAGCTTGAGCACGCTGACGTCGTAGCCCTGCAGCTCGCCGTGCACCTCGACGTCGAGGCTCGTGAGGGGCGAGCGCGCGAGCGCCGAGAAGATCTGGCCGAGCTTCTCGACCAGCGGGATGCCGGGGCGCACGTACGGGTCGATGACGCCGCCGGCGACGTTGACCGCGTCGGGGACGAGGTCGCCGCCGAGCGCGAGGCGCACCGAGTTCGCGACCGACACGCCGGCCTTCTCCTGCGCCTCCTCGGTCGACGCGCCCAGGTGGGGCGTGACGATGACGTTCGGCAGGTCGAGCAGCATGCGCGCCGAGCCGCCTTCGACCGGGGGCTCGGTCGTGAAGACGTCGAGTCCGGCGCCGGCGATCTCGCCGGTCGTGAGCGCCTTGAACAGGGCCTCCTCGTCGATGAGGCCGCCGCGGGCGACGTTCACCACGTAGGCGGAGCGCTTCATGCGCCGGAACTGCTCGGTGCTGATCATGCCCGTGGTCTCGGGCGTCTTCGGCATGTGGATCGTGACGAAGTCGCTCTGCTCGAGCAGCTCGTCGAGCGTCACCAGCTGCACGCCGAGCTGCTGCGCGCGGGCGCTCGTGACGTAGGGGTCGTACGCGATGACGCGCACGTCGAAGGCCTGCAGACGTGCCGTGATGAGCGCGCCGATGCGGCCGAGGCCGATGATGCCGACGGTCTTCTCGAAGAGCTCGGTGCCGGTGTACGAGCTGCGCTTCCATGCGCCGCCCGCGAGCGACGCGTGCGCGGCGGGGATGCGGCGCGCGAGGCTCAGGATGTGGCCGACCGTGAGCTCGGCCGCCGAGATGATGTTGGAGGTCGGCGCGTTCACGACCATGACGCCCGCGGTGGTGGCGGTCTTGATGTCGACGTTGTCGAGGCCGACGCCGGCGCGCGCCACGACCTTGAGGACGGGCGCCGCGGCGATCGCCTCGGCGTCGATCTTGGTCGCCGAGCGGATCAGCACCGCGTTGGCGTCGGCGAGGGCCGAAAGCAGCGCGGGGCGGTCGGTGCCGTCGACGTTGCGCACGTCGAAGTCGGGACCCAGGGCATCGATCGTGGCGGGAGAGAGCTCTTCGGCGATCAGGACGACAGGCTTCGGCACGGGTGTTCCTTCATGGGGCGGTGCGCGAACGCGCGGAGCAGAACCGGATGCCGCGCCGCACGCCGTCGGGGGGGCGAGGCCTGTGCCAGCCTACCGCCCGCACGACGACGCCCCCGACCGTGTGACGGCCGGAGGCGGCCTCAGCCCAGGAACGACGCGGAGTTGAGCGTCGTGTACGCGACGACGTTCAGCCAGAACACCGCCACGAGCGCGAGGCCCGTGAGCATCACGAGGAGCATCTCGTGCGGCGCGCGGCGGTAACCGATCGCGAACGCGGCGCCCCACACCAGCAGCGGGAACACCGCGGCGAAGATCCAGATGAACCACCCGAGGGCGTTGAGCGTGACCCCCGCGCCCGCGAACGTCTGGAGCGTGATCACGAGGTTGCCGATCGCGTTCCACACCGCGTAGGCGTAGAACAGGCCGGCCGCACCCGAGATCACGGCCACGAGCCAGGTGGGCGTCTTGCCGCGCTTCGCGGCCGGGGTCGCAGCATCCATCGTCTCGTTGCTCATTGTCCGATCGCCCCGATCATCACGAAGGGCCAGGGCAGGAGCAGCACGACTCCCGCCGCGAGCCACACGAACCGCAGCCACGCGCGCGAGGCGCGGGTCAGCAGGAGCGTCGTGGCGAACCAGAGCAGCGGGGCCAGCACGGCGAGCCAGAGGCTCCCCTGGTACATCACGTCCGTCACGAGGTACTGCGCCCGGCCCTGCAGGCGCAGCCCGCCGATCAGCCAGCCGATCGCGTACAGCGCGTAGACGCCGCCGAGCACGCCGAATGCGATCAGCGCGCCGTTGCCCATCGGCTGGCGGTCTGCCGTTGCGGAGGACGTGTCGGACGTGGATGCTGCGGCCGGCGCGCGCGCGGAATCCAGCGTCTCGCTGCCCTTGCCGACGGCCCGATAGCCCTTCGGGAGCTCGCCCGGCGCTGACTGCGCCGGGGCGTCGGCCTCGTCGCCCGGCGTGTCATCGGGCTCGCCGGCGGCGCCGTGGTCGAGCGTGGGATCGTCGTCGCCGTCCCAGGTGAGGGCGTCGTCGTCGCGTCCGGTCGTCACGTTCTCAGCGTAGTCCCGCTGCCCGGCGAGCCCGGGCGCCACCCTCGGTGGGCGCGGCGCCCGAGCTGCGGTCGCTCATTCGAAGAGGCGCAGCATCAGCGTGTGCCACGTGACCGGACCCACGATCCCGTCGACCGGCGGCGCGAACAGCTGCTGGAACTCGCGTACCGCGGCGTTCGTGGCCGGGCCGAAGTCACCGTCGACGGAGAGCCCGGCGAGGAGCGTCTGCACGGCGCGCACCGCCTCGCCCTTCGGCCCCGCGGGGCCGTCGCCCTGCTTCACCGTCAGGATGAGGCTCGGCCAGTCCAGCTGCCCGAGGGTCGTCGAGATCTCGACGGCGCGCAGCGTCTGCTGGAAGGTCCGCACGGCCTCGCCGCTCAGCGGGCCGAAGGCGCCGTCGGCCGCGATCGTCGCACCGCGGGCGCGCAGCAGGTGCTGCGCGGCCAGGACCCGCCAGTTCGTGGCCTGCGACGAGCCCTGCTTCACGAGCGCCCACGGCCGCTCGCCCGGCATGAACGTGCTGAAGAACGACCAGGTCTCCCGTCCCGCGACGCCGTCGAGGGTGAGCCCCCACGATTCCTGGAAGAACTCGACCCGCTCCTTCGTGATCGGGCCGAAGCTCCCGTCCACGACGAGCGGCGGCTCCCCCGGAGACCGCGCGAGCCCGAACTGCTGCACGGCCCGCACCGCGTCGCCGGTCGAACCCTGCTGCACCGCGACGACGAGGTGCAGCCAGGTCACGGGCCCGACGATGCCGTCGGCCGGCACGCCCTGTGCGGTCTGGAGCGCGGTGACCGCTGCCGTCGTGGCCGGGTCGTACGTGCCGCTCACCGGCACGGCATGGCCGTGCGCTCGCAGCAGGTACTGGATGCCGGGGACGATCGCCGCCGACGATCCCGGTCCGACGGTGCTCCACGGTTCGACGTTCATGACAGCTCCTCTGGTCTGGTCGTGTGCGGGGCGCGCGGCCCCTCACGCGTGCGAGGCCCGCTCGCCTCGCCCTGATACCTCAGCCGCGCACGAGGGCCACGGAATCCGTCTCGATCGCCTTCGCGTACTGCAGTGCGAGCGGCACGGCGAAGGCGTCGTCCTCCTCGGTGTAGCGGTGCTGCAGGCCCTGCGCAAGGATGCGCCACGGACGTTCGTTCGACGGGGTTGCCGCGTCGCCGTCGTCGGGAAGGAACTGCGTGTAGTCGTACGGGTGGCTGGCGGTCGCGTTCAGCGGCACCGAGAAGGTGTCGACGGCCAGCACGCCCGCGGCGAGATCGACCTGGAGGAGCCGCTGGAATCCGGTCGCGCGCTCGCCCGTGGGCGTACGGAACTCCTGGTAGTCCGCGAGCGCCTCGAGCACGGTGTGTCCGGGGATGCCGCCGGCGTTCTCGGTGACGATCGCGCCCAGCCCGTGGAAGTGCCCCGACAGCACGAGCACGACGTTGCGGTGCGGCGCGACGACGCGTTCCCACAGCAGGTCGCCGCGCGAGAGCCACCGCGACGTGGTCGAGCGCTCCGCATCGTCGGTGGCGGTCGCGGGAGTGACGTGCTCGTGCGTCGAGATGACGACGTTCGCGTCACGGTGGGAGCGGACCACATTCTCCGCCCACGCGATCTCACGCTCGCCGTACGCGTAGGGCAGCGAGATCATCACGAACCGCGCGCCGCCGGCCTCGAACGACGACCAGTTCGCGCTGTTGTCGTCGGGGCTGAGCGATCCGCCGAACCACGGCCGGTCGCGATACCGCTCGGGGCCGAAGTACTCGTTGAACAGGTCGTTGCTCACGCCGCGCTTGTTGTCGTGGTTGCCCGGGAGCACGCTGTTGGCGACGCCGCTCGCGTCGAGCACGCCCTGCAGCCGCGACGCCACCTCGTACTCGCGCCGCGCGCGCTCCTCGGTCTGGCCGGGATCGACCCAGTTCTGGATGAGGTCGCCGGTATGGGTGACGAACGCGAGCTTGCGGGCGTCGGCGTTCTCGGCGAGCCAGGCGACCTCGCCGGCGTAGACCTCCGGGTACGCCTCGGAGTAGTACTGCGTGTCGGTGAGGTGCCCGACCGCGATGTCGTAGTCCGCGGGATCGGCGATCCCGTCCGCGTCCGCGGCCGCCGATGCCGCCCGTGGCACGACCTGCACCAGCAGGTCGGCGGTGCCGCCGGCGACCTCCTCGCCGCGCACGACGCCCTCGAGCCTCACCTGTGCGGTGGCCGCAGCATCCGGAGCCGTCATGGCGCCTGCCGCGTCATCGAGCGTGCGCCACCCCGCCTGGCCGGCGGGCCCCGCCGCCGGAGCCGACACCGACAGACGCACTTCGGCGCGCCCGACGGTGCGGCCGGTCCAGGCGACGGTGCCGCCGCCATCGGGAAGACGCACCCGCATCCGCACGTACGGCAGGTCGTACGCGTCGTCGCGTGCGGTCAGCGCCGCGGTCGAGACCTGCCGCTCGCCGCGCGCGGTGCGGCTCGTGAGCGGTGAGACCGACGACCCGGCGAACGCCGAGATCACCTCGAGAGGCGCCTCGTCCGCGCTTCGGAGAACGGCTCCGGATGCTGCGGCCCGGCCGGGCGCGGCATCGGCGGCGTCCATGCGGGCGCGGTCGAGCGCGCGCTCGATGACGTCGCCGGTCGAGCGCGAGCGAGGTGCGGCGGCACCGCCAGGGGTCGCGGGAGCGGGTGCGAAGTCGCTCGCGTCGTCGCCGGTGAACGCGATGCGCTGCAGCGTCTCGCCGCGGAGCCTGTCGACCGCGAACGTCGACAGGGCGAGACCCTTCGTGCAGGCGCTCTCGCGGTCGACGCTGCTGTCCATCTCGTTGCGGTGATAGATCCCGACGCTGTCGATGCGGCGCCCGTCGGCGTCCTGCACCCACACGCCCGCGCCCTCGAGCTCGAGCGCCTCGTCGTACGCGGCGTCGGCGCCGCCGGCGGCAGGCGTGCCGGCGAGGGCGGCCGTCCACGTGTCGTCGGGGCCGAGCACCGTGCCCTCGGCCACGACGGCGAGGTCGTCGAACCGGCGGAAGCCGTCTGCGCCGCACGCGATGAGCATCCACCCCGAGATGTCGACCGCGCGCGAGCCGAAGTTCGCGAGCTCGACGAAGTTGCGGCGGGGCGTCCCGTCGATCTCGGGATCCGTCGCGATCTCGCTCACGGCGACTCCGGGCCGGTCGCCGTACACGAACGCGGCGGCGACGGCGGGCTCGGCGTCGGCGGGTGTCGCCGCGTTCGGCTCGCCGGGCGTGCGGGGTGCGATCGCGAAGCCCCCGTCTGCCTGACGCTGCCAGCTCTGGCCGGTGCGGTAGTCGAGCGTCGAGGGGAGTTTGTCGCGCCCGCTCTGGCAGGCGGTGTCCTCCCGCGACGACACGCCCACGCCGTCGACCCGGCGCCCGTCGGCGTCGACGAGGAGGGCGCCGTACGCGGTGTCGGCGAGCGAGGTGCCGACGCGCACGTCGGGCTCGCCGGCGAACGCCGGTCCGCCGATGACGAGCCGCTCGCCCGGCGCCAGCGTGGAGCCCGCGGCGAACACGTGCTGCAGCGCCTCGGTCGGCGCGGCGCCGCTCGCGGTGCAGCGATACAGCCGCCACCCCGCGAGGTCGACACCTGCCGTGCCGTCGTTGACGAGCTCGACCAGGCCGTCGCCGCGGCCGGCCGGGCCCGCCGCGGCGATCTCCGAGACGCGCACCAGCTCAGCGGAGCCCTCGGGGAGGCGGTTCGCCTCGCCGGGGGTCGCGACCGCCCGCACCCACCGGGCGTCGGAGGAGCCGACGCGCTGCCAGCTCTCCCCGAGCGCGGCGGCCGTCGTCACCGGAAGCTCCACCCCGCCGCCGCACTCCGACGTCGTCGGCGCCGGGTCGTCGGAGTAGACCGCCAGCGCATCGACCGTCTGGCCGGAGGGCGCGACGACGATGAGACCGTACCCGCGCTCCGCGAGGCGGGCAGTGGGGAACGCGCGCCGCTCCCCCGCGGCGAGGATGACGCCGGCGAGATCGGCCTCGGCATCCGTCGACCGGGCGCGCAGCCCCTCGTCGTCGCAGCGGAACACCCCGTACCCGGTGAGGTCGACCGGCCGATCGCCCGGGTTCGCGAGCTCGAAGAAGCCGGCGTCCCGCCCGCGCACACCGGCCGGCGACACCTCGACGAGCGACACCGTGCCCGACGCCGTCGCCGCAGGTGACACCCGCGTCGTCGCCGCCGCGGGTGCGGCCGGCGCCGCCGCGGCTGACGCCGCCGCTCCGGCGGGGCCACCCAGGGAGACCGCGACCCCGACGAGGACGACGGATGCCGCAAGGAATGTGGTCACACGGTTCGTGGCGCGCACGAGGCGACCGTGACCCGGCGAGGTGAACCGGCACGGGCGCGGCGGCGATCATCCGGTGTACAGCTGCAGGACGGTTGCCTCAGCCGGCGGCGGCGACGGCCTCCGCCACGAGCGCAGGGTCGGTGACGTCGTGCCCCGCAGAGCCGCCGCCCGGGCCTGACGGCGCGTCGTGACCGGCGCGCGAGCGCGCCGACAGGTGCACCGCATCGACACCGGCCGCGAACAGCGCCGGGATGTCGGCCGCCCGCACGCCGCCGCCCGCCATGACCTCGACGTCGCCCGCACGCTCGGCGAACGCCGTCAGCATCGGGAGGCCGTCGATGGAGCGCGGCGCTCCGCCCGAGGTGAGGACGCGGTCGACGCCCTCGGCCACCAGCGCGTCGAAGACCGCCGACGGATCGGCGGCGGCGTCGACGGCGCGGTGGAACACGAGCGTCGCCGGGCCCGCAGCATCCCGCCATCTGCGCAGGGAATCGACATCGAGACCGCCCGCGGACGTGAGGGCGCCGACGACCACGCCGCCCGCGCCACGATCCACGCACGCCCGGATGTCGGCCGATACGACAGCGACCTCGTCGGGCGCGTAGACGAAGCCGCCGCCACGGGGACGCACGAGCACGTTCACGTTCGAGGGATCGACCGCCGCCAGCACGGCCTCGAGCGTCGCGAGCGACGGGGTCAGTCCGCCGACGTCCAGGGCCTGGCACAGCTCGAGACGAGCCGCTCCCGCGGCGAGCGCGGTGCGCGCTCCGGCAGGGTCTTGGACGGCGATCTCGACAGGGCGTGATGCGGGCATGTCGTGAGCCTAGCCCTGGCGATCACCCGCCCGCAGACATGGCGAGACCCGCCGCGCTCCCGGGCGGCGGGTCTCGGAGGATTCACGAGAATCGCACCTGCCGCGGCCTCGTGAAGAGGTGGCGGAACCACACGCCGAGGCCGGCGATGACATGAGACGCCGGGCTCTCGGGCGTGACCGTCGCACCGCGGTCCGCGATGCTGCGGAGAATCTCATTCTCGCGATCCAGGGCGGCCGCCCGCTCGCGATCGAGCCGGTCGGCCGTGAAGGTCAGGGTGCTCCCGTCCATGGCCGTTCCTTTCCTGATGCTCGCCCGGGTTGGCGAGGGTTGTGTGATGTGAGTCGCGGTCGCGGTGCGGTGATACGCCGGGCCGGTGAACCCAGAATCGCGGCATCCGGTATCGGAATCGGGTGCGCCCGGTACTGGTCCGGTACTGGTCGGGGACGGATGCCGTTGACGCGTGTTTGCGCGGAGATCACACTGCATCCATGGCCATCAGGGTTCTGGGGCCGCTCGACACGGGGACCGAGCAGACCCTGAGCCCGCGGGAGCGGGTGGTGCTCGCCGCACTCATCGTGCGAGCGGGACGCACCGTCGCGCCTGGCGATCTCGCAGAGGCGTGCTGGGGCGAGGATCCGCCGCGGACATGGCCGCAGCAGGTGAAGACATGCGTCGCCCGCATCCGGGCGGGGCTGGGGAGCGCCGCCGTCGTGACCCGGGGTTCGGAGTACACGCTGGGGATCGACCCCGCGACGATCGACGCGTTCGAGTTCGAGCGCCTGGTCTCGAGCGCGCGACAGCACGCCCTGCACGACGAGCACGACCGGGCCGTCGACGCCTACCGGCGAGCGCTCGACCTCTGGCGCGGCGAGCCCTACGTGGACCTGGTCGACTGGGCCCCCGCGGCGGTCGAGGCCGAGCGTCTGATCGAGATCCGCGACAGCGCCCAGGAGGAGCTGCTCGAAGCGCGCCTCGCCGAGGGCGAGCACCGCGCGGTCATCGCCGACGCCGAGCGCCTCGTGCGCGCGGCACCCCTCCGCGAGGACCGCTGGGCGATCCTCGCGATCGCCAACTACCGCGCCGGGCGTCAGGCGGAAGCCCTCGCGACCGTGCGCGCCGCGCGCACGCGGCTCGCGGACGAGCTGGGGATCGACGTCGGGCAGCGCTTGCGCGAGCTCGAGGCGTCGATGCTGCAGCAGGATCCGACGCTCACCCTCGTCAAGACGCTGCACCGCGTGAGCGACGCGTGCCCGTACCGCGGCCTCGCCGCCTTCTCGGTCGCGGACGTCGACGAGTACTTCGGGCGCGAGGGCGACGTCGAGGCGCTGCTGCAGCGGGTGCGGCCGGGAACGCTCACCGCGGTGGTGGGGGCGTCCGGTTCGGGGAAGTCGTCGCTGGTCTTCGCGGGCCTGCTCCCGCACGCCTCGGAGGGCCGTCGCGTCGCCGTCGTCACCGCCGGGCGCGAGGCCGCGACGCGGCTGCGGGCGCGGCTCGAGCAGCGGGGCGCCGTCGACCTCGTCGTCGTCGACCAGTCGGAGGCGGTGTTCCAACTCACGGAAGGCGAGCAGGAGGAGCTGTGCGCGCTCGTGGCGAGCGTCCTCGAGCGCGGGTCGGCGGTGGTCTTCACCCTCCGCAGCGACTTCCTCGATCACGCCACAGGGTTGCCGCACATCGGAACACGGATCGGCCGCGGCGTCTACGCCATCGGTCCGCTCACCCTCGAGGGGCTGCGCGAGGCGATCGAGTGCCCGGCCACCCGCGCGGGCCTGCGACTCGAACCCGGACTCGTGGAAGTGATCGTGAGGGACGCCGACGACCGCCGCGGCACCCTGCCGCACGTCTCGCACGCGCTGGTGGAGACCTGGATCCGCCGGGAGGGCGCGACCCTGACGGTCGCCGGATATGAGGCATCCGGTGGCATCGTCGGCGCCATCGCGCAGTCGGCGGAGAGCCTCTACCGCTCGCTCGAGCCCGAGGCCGCCGAGGCGTGCCGCTCCCTCATGCTGCGCCTCGTGCACCGCGGTGCGGACGGCACCTCGGTGCGGCGCACCGCTCAGCTGGCTCCGCTCATCGCCGATCCGGCACGCCGCAGAGTGCTCGACCGCCTCGTCGGCGCGCGGCTGCTCGCCACCGACGGCGACGAGGTGACGGTGGCGCATGAAGCGGTCGCGACGGCGTGGCCACGACTGGACGGCTGGCTCGAGGAGGACGCCGAGGGCGCGCGGCTCGTGTCGGCCGTCGCGACCGCGGCGGAGCTGTGGAACGGCTCCGGCCGGCGCGAGGAGGACCTGCTGCGGGGCGCTCGACTGCAGGCCGCCCTGGACTGGAGGGACGAGACACGGCCCGATCTCACTGCTGTCGAGCGCGAGCTGCTCGACGCGTCGGCGGAGCGCGAGCAGGACGAGGTGCGCGAGCTCGGCGAGCGCGCCGCCCGCGAGAAGCGCAACAACCGGCGGCTGCGATGGGCGGTCGGAGGGGCAGGAGTGCTGCTCGTCGCGGCGGTCGTCGGCGGAAGCCTCGCGGTCGTGCGGGGTGGGGAGGCACAGGTCGCCGCCGAGAACGCGAGCGTCGAGGCGCTCGTGGCGACCTCCCTCTCGCTGATCGACAACGATCGCGAGGTCGCCGCGCTGCTCGCGGCCGAGGCGTACCGCCGCTGGCCGGACGACCCGAGGACGCGGTCCGCGCTCTGGGGGGTCGTGACGAACTCGGGGGGAGTCGTCGCCGTGCATCACGGAGAGAGCGCCTCCGTGCCGTGGCTGGACGTCATCCCGGGCACCGGCACGGCGGTTCGGGCGTCGGTGGCTCCCACCGATCCCACCGCGTCCGTGATCGACATCGTCGATCTCGCGACCGGCGATTCGCTGCGCGCGCTGGATACCCGGTTGCCGCTTGCCGAGGGCGCATCCGAGCGCAGCGTCGCCGTCAGCCCCGACGGCACCATGGCGGCGATCAGCGTGTTCGTCCCACCCGATCCGCAGACCGGGGCCGGATGCTGCGGGACCCAGCTCTCCGTCATCGACCTCGCGACAGGGCGATCCGGACCGCCCATCGACATCGTTCCCACGGTGCTGACCACCCCGGCCACCTGGGATGCGCAAGGCCGCACCCTCTTCGTGGCCGACACGAACTCGGCTGAGCTCCTGGCGATCGACGTCACGTCGGGGACCATTCGCGCATCGAGCGGGTGGGCGCCGTCCAGCGAGTCCCCCATGGACGACGTGCAGTTCTACGCCCCGCCGGCCGTGATCGACGACCAGCTCGTCGCCGTGGGCGCCGGCCGCGAGATCCGGCTCTACGACACGACGACGCTCGCGCTGGTGCGGAGGATCGCGCTCGAAGACGACAGATCGACCGAGGGGCTCATCACCGACGGTCGAGGCGGGCTGGTGGCGGCGGGGTGGGACGGCAGCGCGCGCATCGCCCCCGATGGGACCATCGTGTGGCGTCAGCACGTGAACGGGACGGTGAGCTGTGTGTCCGTGTACCTCGCGAGCCCCGACACGATCGCCTGCGGATCATACGGAGGGGTGTCAATCCTCGATCTCGACACCGGCGAGCCCGTCGGCCCGGCCGCGCCGCTGCAGTACAACCGGAAGGCGTTCTTCGACAGCATCGACGATCAATCGCTGATCGCCTTCCCCACCGTCCCGGCGGTGTGGCTGCGCTGGCGGATCGACGGCGGCGGTGCCGGTGCGGACGTCGTCGCGAAAGGACGTGAACTTCTCGAGGGCCCCGAGGCCGGAAGCCCCCTCGTCGTGACGCAGCCGTCGGGCGGCGGGCCGATGCAACTGTGGGACATCGACCGCGACGTCCCCGTCGGCGAGGAGTCGGCGCGGATCGTGCCGCTCGGCAGCGGGGTGGTCGCCCGCTTCACCGAGCGCGAGCCGGGTCCGCTCTTCGCGCGGTACGAGCGTCAATGGGGTCGGCCGACGCTCGAGCGCGTCGCGACGGGCGAGGAGATCCCGCTGCGCATCCGCGATCTGCCGGACTCGGTGAACGTCTACCCGGGCGGCTGGGCGATGCCGGCCTTCGCCGCATGGCCGGGCGGCGTGGTGGCCTTCGATCCGTCGACGGGCGAGGCACTCGGACCCATCATGACGATCCCCGAAGGCTTCACCGACGTGAAGTCGGTCAGTGAGACCCCCGACGGCACTCGCGTCGTGCTCAACTGGTGGAGTACGAAGCGCGCCGTCTACGAGACGGGGGTCTTCGAGATCGCCACGGGAGCGCTCATCGCCCGCGGCCTCTTCGGCCTCGAAGGCAGCCTCGCCCTCGACGACGACCGCGTGATCGGCGTCGCGGAGGACTATGCACGCGCGTACGACATCCGCACCCTCGAGCCCATCGCGGCTCTCGCCCGGGCGGCGGGCGGCGGCAACCGGATCGGGGTCAGCGGCGACGGGCGCACGCTCCTGAACGTCGGGTACAACAACACCCTCACGCTGTACGACGTGGCGGGCAACATCGCGCTCGCCAGCCCGGTCGACGGAACCGCCGACGCGACGCGCATCGCCGGCGGATTCCTCACCTCAGACGGGGAACGGCTCATCGAAGCGCTGCCGAACGGCATCCGTGTCTGGGACCTGCGCACACGACAGCAGTCGGGCTCCGCCTGCGCGCTCGCCGGTCGAGAACTCACCCCCGACGAGTGGTCGACCTATTTCCCCGGCGAGGCGCAGGTGGCCACCTGTGCGGCGCTCGGGTCGGCCGCCGGCGACTGAGCCGGTATCCGCGGGGCACGGCTGCCGGTATCCAGCCGGTATCCGTCGGAGGCGCGAACCGTTGACGCCCGATATCCCGGCCATCACACTGCATCCATGGCCATCAGGGTCCTGGGGCCGCTCGACACGGGGACCGAGCGCAGGCTGAGTCCGCGGGAGCGGGTGATGCTGGCTGCACTCATCGTGCGGACGGGGCGCGCCGTCGCGCCGGGGGAACTGGCGGAGGCCTGCTGGGGCACGGATGCACCGCGCACCTGGCCCCAGCAGGTCAAGACGTCGGTCGCGCGCATCCGAGCCGGGCTCGGCAGCTCCGCGGTGGTGACGCGGGGCTCCAGCTACACCCTGGGCCTCGATCCGGCGACGATCGACGCGTTCGAGTTCGAGCGTCTGGTCTCGGCGGCGAGAGAGCACGCCCTGCACGACGAGCACGACCGCGCGGTCGACGCCTACCGCCGTGCCCTCGGGCTGTGGCGCGGCGAGCCATATGCCGAGCTCGACGAATGGGAGCCGGCCGCGGCCGAGGCCGAACGGCTGGCGGCGATCCGCGACAGCGCGCAGGAGGAGCTGCTCGAGTCGTGCCTCGCGGAGGGCGAGCACCGCGCGGTCATCGCCGACGCCGAGCGCCTCGTGCGCGCGGCACCCCTCCGCGAGGACCGCGCGGCGATCCTCGCGATCGCCAACTACCGCGCCGGGCGTCAGGCGGAAGCCCTCGCGACCGTGCGCGCCGCGCGCGAACGCCTCGCCGACGAACTGGGCATCGACGTCGGGCAGCGCCTCCGGGCGCTGGAGTCGTCGATCCTCCGCCAGGATCCCTCCCTCGCCGCGGTCAGAGCGCTCCATCGCGTCAGCGACACCTGCCCGTATCGCGGGCTCACCGCCTTCTCCCCCGCCGACGCCGAGGACTTCTTCGGCCGCGAGCGCGAGATCGAGGCGATCCGCGATCGCATCCGCCCCGGCGAGATGCTCGTGGTGGTCGGGGCGTCCGGGTCGGGCAAGTCCTCTCTGGTGCTGGCCGGGGTGCTCCCGCGCACCGCGGAAGGCCGGCGCGTCGCCGTCGTGACTGCGGGGCGGGACGCCGCCGTCGACCTCCGGGCGCGGATCGCCGAGCACGACATCGCCGACCTCGTGATCGTCGACCAGGCCGAGGCGGTGTTTCAGCTCGCCGAGCCCGAGCAGGCGCAGCTGTGCCTGCTCGTCGCGGAAATGCTGGCCGCCGGGGCAGCGGTGATCATCACGCTGCGCAGCGACTTCCTCGACCGCGCGACCGGGCTGCCGCACGTCGGCGCGCTGGTGGGCGGAGCGGTGTACGCCATCGGTCCGCTGTCCGCCGACGGACTGCGCGAGGCGATCGAGCGCCCCGCCGCACGCGCGGGGCTCCGCCTCGAAGCAGGACTCGTGGAACTGATCGTGAGGGATGCCGGGGACCGCCGCGCGACCTTGCCCCACGTCTCGCATGCCCTGGTCGAGACGTGGGTGCGGCGCGAGGGCTCGACGATGACGGTCGCCGGGTACGAGGCATCCGGCGGAATCGCGGGAGGGATCGCGCAGTCCGCCGAGACCCTCTACCGCTCGCTCGACGACCGGGAGGCGACCGCGTGCCGGGCGCTGCTGCTCCGGCTCGTCCAGCGTCCGCCCGACGGCGCGTCAGTACGCCGTGTCGCCCACCTCGAGCCGCTCGTCACCGACGACGCACGACGCCATGTGCTCGACCGCCTGGTCGCTGCGCGCCTGCTCACGATCGACGGCGAGACGGTCGTCGTGGCTCATGAGGCGGTCGCCGAGGCGTGGCCGCGCCTCGACGGCTGGCTCGAGGACGACGTCGAGGGAGCCCGTGTCATGGCGTCGGTCGCCACGGCGGCGGAGCTGTGGGATGCCGATGGCCGCCGCGACGAGGACCTGCTGCGCGGTGCGCGGCTCCAGGCGGCGGCCGAATGGCTCGAGGCCTCCGCCGGGGATCTGACCGATGTGGAGCGCGAGTACGTGGCGGCCTCGACCGCCTACGAGCAGGACGAGATGCGCGCGCTCGCCGACCACGCGGCGCGGGAGTCGCGCAGCAACACCCGGCTGCGGTGGGCGTTGTCGGGCGCGGGCGCACTGCTCGTCGTCGCCCTCATCTCCGGCGGCATCGCGGTCGTCCGGGGGCAGGACGCGGCAGCCGCGGGACAGGAACAGCTGGTCGAGGCGATCACGAGCCGCGCGAAGAGCCTGGTCGGCACAGACCGCGATGTCGCCGCGCTGATGGCGGTCGAGGCCTACCACCGCTGGCCCGACGACGCCCGCACCCGCGATGCGCTGATGGCATCGGTGACCACTGCCGGCGGCTTCGAGGGCAGCGTGTTCGTCGCGGGCACCGACGAGCGCATCGGCGCATGGCCGATCCCCGGCACCGAAGAGGTGGCCGTCGTGCGCGACAAGTCCGTGCTCGAGATCCGCAGCCTGACCAGCGGAGCGGTGATGCGCCCCATCGCGGACGACTTCCCGGCCATGAAGCAGCTCGTCCGCCCATGGGTCAGGGTGAGCGCCGACAGGAGCACGATCGTCGTCATGCAGCACGCCGATGAGATCCCGGCGGAGGACGTGATCGACGATATGGAGCGCGACGAGCTGCTGCACGTCTTCGACGTGGAGTCGGGTCGGCGCATCGGCCGGCCGATCGCCGTGCCCGAATGGGGCGAGAGCGTGGAGATCTCCCCGGACGGGCGTCTGGTGACCTGGGCATCGAACGGCACCGTGGTCGTCGTGCGCACCGGCGACGGCGTCGTCACCCGCGTGCCGTTCGCGGCGGACCGGCCGCTCGAGAGCCTTCCCTCGCTGGCGACCTCGTCGTTCACCCCGGACGGCAGGATCGTGGTGACCGATGTCGACGGGCACGGCGCGCTCCTGGATCCGGCCACCCTCGCGACGACCATGTCCTTCACGGTGCCCGCGGAGGCGGGCGGCTGGAGCGTGGTCGCGACGCCGGACGTGATCGTTACGGACGGCATCCGCATGGTCGCCGCCGTGGACGCCGCGACCGGCACGGAACTGTGGCGACGAGACCACATCGGTGCCGACGACTGCCGCAGCATGGCGGCTTCCCCGGTGCAGCAGCTGCTCTTCTGCTTGAGCCCTGACGGCAGGCTGCTGCGCCGCGATCTCGAGTCGGGTGCCTTCGTCGGCGGCGTCGTGCAACACCAGCAGGGCGGCGGCGACATCGCGCTCACCGCCGCGCAGGACGAGGTCATCGTCATGGCCTCGGTCACCCCGATGATCTCGCGCTTCGATGCGGCGGACGGCGGGCCGGTCAGCCGATCGATCGGGCCGCCGCGCATGGTCGCCGCCACGGGGCCCGACCCCGGTGGGCGCTATATCGTCCTCAACAGCCAGGCCGCTGCCGACGTGTTCGAGCGCGACCTGCTGCTCTGGGACATGCGGAACGAGGCACCGGTCGGCCGACTCGACGAGATCGTCCGTCTCCCCGGCGTCGACGACGGCACAGCCGTCGACACGAGCTGGATCCGCCCCGGCGTCCTCTCGGTGATCGTCTACGACCCCGCCGCCGACGCCGAGCACCGGGTGGTCTTCGACGTGGCCGGTCGGCGGATCCTCGATGCTCCCCAGGTCGACGACATCGTCGCGTACTGGCCGGCGCCCGGCGGCGACAGCTTGTACGGGCTCGTCCTCTCCGTCGACGGGGATCCCAACGGCCCCCAGCACGTCGTCCGCATCGATGCCCGCACGCTGGCGAGACTCGACGGCGAGATCGCCCTCGACGGCGGGCTGCAGACGCTCACTCCGCTGCCGGACGGCTCCGGTATCGTCGCGACGATGTGGATCGGCGACGGGTGGCTCACCGCCGTCTACGACAACGACGGCACGCAGCGCGCCGCCGGCCTGCCGACCTCGTCGCGGTCGACCGTCACCGACGCCGGCGAGATCGTCGCGAACACGATGACCGAACTGCGCCGCTACACTCTGGACCTCGAGCCGCTCGGCCCCCTTCCCGCGGGCGTCAACCAGGGCATGGACCTGAGCACCGCCGGGTCCACCCTCCTCGCGTGGTCGCGCGATCCGGGGATCGCCGTGATCGATCTGGAGTCCCGCCGCCAGCTCGGCGGCTGGATCCCCTCCAATGCGAGCGCCACGATCGTCTGGCCCGACGCGGACGGCACCGGCTTCCTCGCCTCGGGGGCGCGCCACGTCGCGCACTGGACGCTCGACCCCGACGCCCACGCCGCGGCCGCGTGCCGGATCGCGGGCCGCGAGCTCACCGCCGAAGAATGGTCGACGTATCTCGGCGACCTCGGGGCGCAGCATCCGATCTGCGCAGACATCCTCCTGGGGTGAGCCCGCCGCGATCAGCGACGAGCGGCGGCCACCGCTTCCGCCACGATCCGCGGATCGGTCACGTCATGGCCGTCCGTGCCACCGCCCGGGCCCGCAGGCGCGCCGAGCCCGGCCCGCCGACGCGCCGAGAGATGGACGGCGTCGACGCCGGCGTGCACGAGGTGCGGGATGTCGGCCGGGGCCACTCCCCCGCCCGCCGTCACCTCGAGATCCGCTCCCGCGAGCCGCGCGTAGGCCTCGAGGCGGTCGATGCCCTGGATGCTCCGGGCCGCACCGCCCGAGGTGAGCACACGGTCGACGCCGGCCACGAGGAGTGCCTCGAACACCTCGGCGCTGCGCGGCGAGGCGTCGATCGCGCGGTGGAAGACGAGCGCGGCCGGGCCCGCAGCATCCCGCCACCGCTTCAGCGCCTCGCGATCCGCGCGGCCGTCCGCATCGAGCGCGCCGACCACGACGCCGCCCACGCCGCGGGCGACGCACGCGCGGATGTCGGCCGCGACGACCGCGACCTCGTCGGCGTCGTACACGAATCCGCCGCCGCGCGGTCGCACCAGCACGTTGACGCGCGCGGCGCCCACCGCGTCGCACACGGCCTCGATGAGTCCGATCGACGGCGTGAGGCCCCCGACGCCGAGCGCCTGGCACAGCTCCAGCCGGTCGGCTCCGGCGTCCATCGCGACGCGGGCGCCGGCGGCGTCCTGCACGGCGACCTCGACGACGGCGGCCGTCACCGCACGACCCGCAGCGCCGTCGCGGGCTCGGCGCGCAGCGCGGCGGGGATCGCGACGCGCACGCGGCCGTCGGCGGACCGCTCGAACGCCCCCTCCGCGCCGCCCGCCCACTGTCCGCGCCCGTGCGACAGCTCGTCGGGGAGGTCGATCTCGCCGGCGGCGGGATCCAGCGCGATGACGTTCACGACGCCGTCGCCGGCGGTGTAAGCGCGCGGCGCCCCGGTCTCCTCGTACGCGCGCACCCACGGGCGCGTGCCGTAGATCGCTTCGCCGTCTCGGCGCAGCCACGCGCCGAGCTCGCGCATGGCCTGCGCCTGCAGCTCGGGGATCGAGCCGTCGGCACGCGGGCCCACGTTGATCAGCAGATTGCCGTTCTTGCTCACCACGTCGGCGAGCAGTCGGATGAGCGCGGCGCCCGACAGCGAATGACGCGCGTCCTCCGCCTGGTTGTACCCGAACGAGTACCCGAGCCCGCGCGTCGACTCCCACGGCTCGTCCACGATGTCGGCGACGTGCGTGTACTCGCGCGTGAGGAAGCCGTGCCGGGGCACGCCCCAGCGGTCGTTGACGGTGCCGTCAGGCACGGCGGCGAGGTAGCGACGCAGCAACGCGGCGACCGCGTGATCGTCGCGACCTTTGCCGCCGTCCGGCCATTCGATGTCGTTCCAGAGCAGATCGGGACGGAAGCGTTCGACGAGCTCGTCGAGCTGCGCGGCGGCGTAGCGCGAGAACCACTCGTCGGCGCGCCGGAACCGGAACAGGTCGGTGTCGGACTCGATCGGCGGGTAGTCGCTGACGTGCCAGTCCAGCGCGCCCGAGAAGTACACGCCGAATCGCGTGCCCGCCCGGCGCGTCGCGTCGTGGAGCTCGGCGATCAGATCGCGGCGCGGGCCGCGGCGGACGGCGTTGAAGCTCGTCGTCGCGGTGTTCCACAGGCAGAAGCCGTCGTGGTGCTTCGTCGTGGGCACGACATAGCGCGCGCCCGCGTCGACGAGCGCGCCGACGAAGGCGTCGGCGTCGAACGCACTCGCGTCCCACTGGTCCGCGAGGTCCTCGTAGCTCGTGCCGGTGCCGTACCGCTCCTGGTGCCGCTCCCACGTCGGGCTCCCCGCGATGCGCACGGTGTTCGCGTACCACTCGGCGTACTGGTGGTGGGCGTAGGCGTCCTCGGTCGGTACGCCCCCGGGAGGATGCGCCGGTGCCCACGCGGGCACCGAGTACAGGCCCCAGTGCACGAAGAAGCCGAGCTTCGCGTCGCGATACCACTCGGGCACCGGCGTCTCGGGGTACTCGGGTGCCGCCGCGCCGAGGTCGGGGCCGGTGCGGGTCTCGAAGTTCATGCGCGCGCCTCCATGCCGCGGCGGCGGGTGACCAGCGCTGCGAGGTCGGGCTCGTCGTCGGTCGTGGCGAAGGGGTAGGTACCGGGTCGCAGGCGCGAGTGGCCGAGCCGCAGCAGATCCTGGTCGACACCTCCGGGCGTGAGGGCGAGCGTCCATTCGGCGGCGAGGTCGTACAACTCGGGCTCGAGGTATCCGATCTTCACGATCACGACGTCGGCCGTCGCGGGGTCGAGCCCCAGCATGCGGAAGTCGTCGAGGTGGTGGAAGGGCTTGCGGCGTTCGGTCACGATCGCGTGCACGGCGCCGCGGCGCACCACGACCTGAGTGCCCGCCACGGGATCGCCGTCGGTGATCGAGAACACCTCGCCCGTCAGCGCGACCGGTCCGCGCGGGCCGGGGTCGACGCGTCCGCCGGCGTGCAGGGTGACCGTGGCGCCGATCCCCGCCTCGCACGCGCCGCGCACCGCCTCCGGATCGAAGACGGATGCGGCGATCACGGTGCGCGACGCGTCCTCGAGGTCTGCCCGCTCGAGCAGGCGGCCGAGCGTCCACGAGACGTCGCCGGCTCCGCCCGCGGTGGGGTTGTCGCCCGAGTCGGAGATCACGTACGGCCGCGGCGCGTCGTCGGCCAGCGCCTGGTCGAGCGCCTCGTCGAGCGTCGCCGTCGGGCCCACGAAGACGAAGTCCGCGCGGGCGTCCCAGTACCGCTGCCCCAGCCGCTCCGCCTCGCGGGAGATCAGGGCGGGGTCATCGCCGGTGACGATCACCGTGGCGTGGCACCGGGGCTCGTCGGCCCACGCGTAGCCGACCCACACCGCTGCGTCCACGACGCCGTCGAGGTCCTCGACATCCGGGATCGCGCCGTACAGACCGTGCGCCGGCTCGAGGCGCGTGCTCGTCTTCTCACCGGGCAGCAGCACGGGCACGCGCACCCACGCCTTGTACGGGCGCCGCGCGTCCGGGTCGGCGCCGGCAGCCCCGCGCAGCCGCTCGAGCAGGTTGTGCACCGCGCGCTGCTTGGTGTTCATCCAGTCCTCGTGCGGCGCCATGCGGTAGCACGTGATGAGGTCGACGGCGTCGAACAGCGCGTCCGAGACGTTGCCGTGCAGGTCCATCGACGTCGAGACGAGGGTGTCGGGACCGAGCGCTTCGCGCACCGCGGTCGCGAGGTCCCCCTCGGCATCGTCCATGCCGACGACGCTCATCGCACCGTGGATGTCGAAGAAGAACGCGTCGAACGGGCCGTCGGCGCGGATCCCGTCGACGATCGCCTGCTTCATGCGCGCATAGGTCTCGGGGGCGACCGCCCCGCCGGGCAGGGAGCGCCCGTGGGTCAGGGGCACCCAGGTCGCAGCATCCCGCAATGCCATGCCTTCGGCGAGGAACGGGTAGTACGCGAGCAGCTCGTCGCCGGTGCGGATCGTGAACGCCTCATCGCCCGAGATGTGCGGCGAGAACGTGCTCGACTCGATCGAGATGCCGCCGATCCCGATGCGCGGGCGCGCGAGTCCGGCCGGGTGGAGCGCGCTCAGCGGCCCCTTCCAGATCTGGTCGTGGTCAGGACGCGACGTCACGGAGAAGCTCACCTTCTGAGAACTGTGCGGAGAGGAGGGAATGATCGGATGCTGCGACCAGCGCCGCTGCGCCGAGCACCACCGCGTCGCCGCGCAGCGTCCCGGGAACGATGCGCAGCGGAGCGCCGGAGACGGGCGGATCCGTGAGGAGCGCGGCCTCGACGGCCGGCGCGAGGAGGTCCCACGCCGACGCGACGCCGCCGCCGACCACGGCGAGCGGCACGTCGACGAGGGTCGCGGCCGAGATGCACGCGAGCGCGACCGCGCGACCGGCGTCGTCGAAGACGGCCCGGGCTGCGGGGTCGCCCGCGCGCGCCCGCTCGGCCACGACGCGGGCCGACCGGGTGTCGCCGCCGGTCGCGGCCGCATAGCGCCGCGCGATCGACGTGCCCGACGCGAGCGTCTCGAGATGGCCGGTGCGGCCGCAGGTGCAGACCAGGTCGCTGTACCCGGGGGTGTGGCCGATCTCGCCGGCCGCCCCGTACGGACCGTGGCGCAGCCGGCCGTCGAGCACGAGTGCGCCCCCGACACCGGTGCCGAGCATGACACCGAGCACGTCGCTGCCGTGCCCCGAGCCCCAGGCGGTCTCGCCCAGGAGGAAGGCGTTCACGTCGTTCTCGACGCGCACCTCGATGTCGAGGCGGTCGCCGAGGCGTTCGCCGAGCGGGAAGCCCGCCCAGTCGACGAACATGTCGGACGCGGCGCGGATCGCGCCGCTCTGCGGGTCGACGACGCCCGCCGCGCCGACGCCGACGGCATCGGGACGCACGCCGGCGTCGTCGGCGAGCTCCTCGACGAGGAGCGCCGCCGTCTCGGCCATGGCGTCGCCGCCGGCGCGGGCGGGCGTGTCGCGCGTCGCCCGCGCCAGCACGGTGCCGTCCGCGGCGACGAGGGCCCCGGCGGTCTTCGTGCCCCCGATGTCGATGCCGGCCACGACGGCCGGGGTCGCTGCACGCCCGCTCATCGGCCACCCAGCCCGGCCATCGCGATGCCCTTCACGAGGTGCTTCTGCAGGACGATCACGAGGATCGTGGTGGGGATCATCGAGATGATCGCGGCCGCCATCTGCAGGTCCCAGCGCGTGCCGGTGAGACCCGAGAAGCTGGCGAGGCCCACGGGGAGCGTGCCGAGCGTCGCGTAGTCGACCGTCACGATGAGCGGCCAGAGGTAGCTGTTCCAGAAGGAGAGGAACGTGAACACCGCCAGCACCGCGACCGCCGACTTCGACAGCGGAAGGATGATCTGCAGGAAGGTGCGCACCGGACCCGATCCGTCGACGCGCGCCGCCTCCTCGAGCTCGAACGGGATGCCGCGGAAGAACTGCCGCATCAGGAAGGTGCCGAACGCGGTGAACGCGAACGGGAAGATGAGCGCCTGGTAGGTGTTGACCCATCCGAACCACTGCATCACCTGGAACATCGGGATGACCAGCACCTCGGCCGGCACCATCAGCGTGGCCAGGAAGAGGACGAAGACCGCATCGCGGCCCTTCCAGCGCAGTCGCCCGAACGCGTAGCCCGCCGTCGTCGACACGATGAGGACGACGAGGGTGCCGGCCACCGCGACGAACAGCGAGTTGCCGATGTACGTGAGGAACGGGCCGTAGGCGAACACCTCGGCGAAGTTGCCCCACTTGATCTGCGAGCCGACCAGCGTGGGCGGCATCGAGAACATCTCCTCATTCGGCTTCAGCGCGGAGAAGAAGGCGTAGACGAGCGGGGCGACGAAGATCAGCGCCGCGAGGTAGATGCAGAGGTGCGCGAGCACCAGGCGGATGCGTTCGCCGACCGTTCGGGGCGCCGTGCGGCGGCGCGCGGGCTGCTCCTCGACGAACTCGTCGTCGGAGGTCATCAGCAGCGTCTGCTCGATCGCCGACGCTTCCTTGTCGGTCTCGGTGTCAGTGCTCATAGTGCACCCACTTCCGCTGCGCGGCGAACTGCATGCCGGTGATGAGGATGATGATCGCGAACAGGATCCATGCCGCCGCTGCCGCGAGCCCCAGGTCGCCGAACGTGAAGCCCTGCTCCCAGATGAACATCACGAGCGGCTTCGTCGCGTTGCCCGGGCCGCCGCCGGTCAGCAGCTGCGGCTGCGCGAACACCTGGAGGGCGGTGATCATCGTCATGATCGTGGCGAAGAAGATCGACGGCGAGATCATCGGGATCATGACGCTCCAGACGAGGCGGAAGCCCCGGGCGCCGTCGATGCTGGCCGCCTCGAGCACGCTCTCGGGAAGCTGCTCGAGCGCCGCCGAGAAGATCAGCATGTTGTAGCCGAGCCCCTGCCACACGCTCATGGCGACCACCATGATCATCGCCCACGAGGGATCGGCGAGGAAGTTCGGCAGGGTGATGCCGAACCAGCTCTGCGCCAGCCCGTTGAAGAGCCCCTGGGGCTGGAGCATCATCTTCCACACCAGGACGTTGGCCACCATGGGCACGACGACCGGGATGAAGAAGAGCACGCGGAGCGCCCCGCGGCCGCGGATCCGCGGCCCGAGCCCGATCGCGAGGGCGAGCGAGAGGGCGATGCTGAGCGGCACGTACAGCAGGGTGTAGACCGCGGAGTTGCGCAGCGCGGGCCAGAAGTCCGGGCTGCTGGTGAACAGCTTGGCGTAGTTCTCGACGCCGTTGAAGGTGCGGTCGCCGAACGTCGGCCAGTCGTAGACGCTCATCACGATCGAGAGCCCCACGGGCACGATCGTGAACAGGGCGAGCCCCACCAGGGCCGGGCTTGCGAAGCCCAGCGCCTGGCGGGCCTCGGCCCTGGCGAGCGACCCGCGACGTGTCGTCGTCGTGGTCGTCATTGCTCTGCTCTCTTGCTCACGTACGAGGGTTCGAGGACGAACCCGGTCAGTTGCCGAACTGCGCCTGGGCGGTCTCCAGCAGGTCCGACATCTCCATCTGGCCGTTGTAGACGCTGACGAGGTTCGGCTGGATGTAGCTGTCGAGCTTCTCCCAGTTCTTCGTCATGTACAGCGGCACCGTGGTCGCGAAGGCCGACTCGAAGACGGTCTGGACCTGCTCGCGGTACTGCTCGTCGATCGAGTCGAAGTACAGCGGCTGCGAGGCGGTGCGCGCCGGGTACGAACGGCCCGACGATGCGATGTAGTCCTGCGCGTCCTTGCCGAGCAGCGACCCCATGACCTTGAGCGCGGCTTCGGGGTTGTCGCACGTCTTCGAGATGCCGTAGCCCGAGCCGAGGATCGGTCCCGAGTTGCCGTGGGCGCCCGCGGGCAGCGGCGCCATGCCGGCGGCGAAGCCGGACTCGTTGTCGAGGTAGCTCACCGCGTTCCAGGTGCCGTCGACCGCCATCGCGGCGTTGCCGCCGGTGTACTGGTTCTCGCCCCAGCCGGTGTCGGACGCCGAGGCGACGGGTGCCGCGACGCCGAGGTCGGTGACGAGGCCCGAGTACCACGACGCCGCGTCCACGAAGTCGGGGTCGTCGATGTGGAGCGTGCCGTCCTCGGACGCGGGCTGCTTGCCCGACAGGGCGATGGGCATCGACATCCACTGGTAGCCGCCCATGCCCATGCCGAAGCCGTACTTGCCGTCGGCGGTGGCCGTCGTCGCGATGTCCTCGAAGTCGTCGAAGCTCCACCCGATCTCGGGCGTGGCGGCGCCGGTGGCGGTCAGCATGTCCTGGTTGTAGTAGACGAGCATCGTCGCGACGTCGAAGGGAACGCCGTACAGGCCGCCCTCGAAGCTCAGGATGCCCTCGGCGCCCGGGTTGAAGTCGGCGAAGTCGAGCCCCGCCGTCTCGAGGTCGTCCGCCGTCAGCTCGCGGAACCCGCCGGTGAAGCCACCGAGCTGGGCACCGCTCATGCCGGTGACGCAAGCCATGTTGCCGCTCGCCATGTTGGTGGTGAGCTTCGTGAAGAAGTCGTTCCACGGCGCGGTCTGGAGCTTGATCGTCACATCGGGGTTCGCTTCCTGCGCGATCGCGACCTGCTTCTCGAGCGCCGTCGTGTCGGCTTCACTGCCCGACCACATGTCGACGACGATCGTGGGCTTGCCGTCGGTGGAGCCTGCTCCGCCCGAACCGCTCGCACACCCCGTCAGGACCACCGCTACGCCGGTGGCTGCGGCCACCGCGCCGACGCGCAACTTCTTCATCGAATGCCTCCTCTGGCAGCCAGTTGCGTACAGGGTTATTTCGAGTCTCGAACCAACCTTGTAAGCTTGTGTCGCAAGTCACCCTCGCAGGTTTCGATCGGTGACGCAACCCGAACATCGGATGTTTATCGGCGTGTGATACTTCGTCACAACTCGGAAACACACAGGCCGGCCACACCTCGAGAGGGACCATGACCCCCGACACCGACCGCTCTTCCGCCGACGAGGACCTGTCCCGGCGGATCATCGATCTGATCGCGCGCGACCAGGCGAGCTCTCGCAGCGAGCTCGCCGCAGCGCTCGGGCTCGCGCCGTCGACCGTCAGCCTCAGGGTGCAGTCGCTGATCGACGCGGGGCTCGTCACCGAGCGCGGCGACGGCACGTCGCGCGGCGGCCGTCGCCCGCGCCTCCTCGGGATCGACGAGGGGTCCGGCGTCGTGCTGACGGTCGACCTCGGCGGCGGCCACGCCCGCATCGGAGCCCACACGCTCAGCGGCGAGCTGCGCGAGACGCGCACGATCCCGGTCGCCCTGGCCGACGGCCCCGAGGCGACGCTCGACGCCGTCTGCGAGGTCTTCGACGAGCTCGCGGCCGACACCGCGATCCGCGCCATCGGCATCAGCCTTCCCGGCCCCGTCGACATCGACAGGGGAACCGTCACCCAGCCGTCCCGCATGCCCGGCTGGCCCGGCTTCCGCGTCCCGGAGTACGTGCGGCGGCGCTACGGCGTCCCGGTGGCCGTCGACAACGACGCGAACCTCGCCGCGCTCGGAGAGCATCGCGCACAGTTCGGCGCGAACGGCCACAGCATCACCGTCAAGGCGGGCACGGCCATCGGCAGCGGCATCATCGTCGACGGCCACGTCCATCGCGGTGCCACCGGCGCGGCGGGCGACATCACGCACACCCGCATCGACGGCAGCGGGGACATCCCCTGCTCCTGCGGCAACACCGGATGCCTCGAGACGGTGGCCAGCGGCGCGAGCCTCGTGCGCCAGATGCGCGAGCGCGGGCGGACGGATGTCGCGACCACCGCCGACGTGCTGGCGCTGGCCCGTGACGCCGAGCCGGAGGCGACCACCATCGTCCGCACGGCGGGCACGCACCTCGGCCAGGCGCTCTCGGGCGTGGTGAACTTCTTCAACCCGCACGCGGTGTTCCTGACCGGGAGCATGAGCGCGTCCGAGCCGTTCATCGCCGCGGTGCGCAGCCGCGTCTACGAGGCCTGCCACCCGCTGGCGACCCAGCAGCTGCGCATCGAGGCGGCGCAGACGCGCGCCGACGCGATCCTGCACGGCGCCGCGCGGTGGGCACTCGACAACCTCGAGCTGCCCACCGCCTGACCGGCGTCAGTCTTCGGCGAGCGTCAGCTCCACCACGGGGACGAGGACGTCGGGCCGCCGCACCGGCAGGTGCACGGTGAGCGTGCCCTCCGCCTCCCCCGCCGGCGTCATGTTTACCGCCTTCCGAGTCGGATCCGCGGCCGTGGTGCGCAGCCACGAGCCGTCGTCGAGCAGCCGCGCGTACGTGACCTTTCCGGCGAGCCCCGGCAAGTGCACGAAGCCGAGCGGCCACGACAGCAGGTGCAGGTAGAGCTTGCGGCCGCGCCGCGTGTACACGCCCTCCCGGGGCGGCTCGAAGGCCGCGTGGCCCGCGCCGACGATCGCACCGCGGTGCAGCCGCATCCACTCACCGATCTCCGCCAGCGTGCGCTCGTCGCGCGGCGCGATCGCCCCTCGCCCGTCGGGACCGATGTTCAGCAGCATGTTGCCGTCCATCGACACCGAGTCGGCGAGCATCTGCACGAGCAGCGTCGCGGACTTCTGGTCGGTGTTGTCGCGGTGATAGCCCCACGAGCCGTTCAGCGTCTGGCAGGCCTCCCAGACCTGCGGCACGCCGTCGACGACGAGCGGTGACGTGGGCTGGTACTGCTCGGGGGTGACGAAGTCGCCGGGGATGCCGAGCCGGTCGTTGACGAGCATCTCGGGCTGCAGCTCGCGGCATATCGCCAGGAGCGCCTCGGCGTCCCAGTCCTCCGGGCCCTTGCCGGCGAGCCCGTCCATCGATTCGGGGTACGTGAAGTCGAAGAACAGGTAGTCGATCTGCCCGTAGTCGGTCAGCAGCTCCCGCACCTGCGCGTGCAGGAACTCCCGGTAGCGCGCCATGTCGCGGCCCTCGTTGAGGGCGGCGACGTCCTTGTCAGCGCGTCGCGGGTGGTTCCAGTCGACCGTGAAGTCGGGGTGATGCCAGTCCAGCAGCGAGTGGTAGAGCCCCACGCGCAGCCCTTCGGCGCGCAGCGCCTCGACGTACTCCCGCACGAGGTCGCGGCCGCACGCGGTGATCGAGTTGAAGTCGCTGACCGCGGTGTCCCACAGGGCGAACCCGTCGTGGTGCTTCGTCGTGAGCACCACGTACGCCATGCCCGTCTCCTTCGCGCGGCGGGCCAGCGCCCGCGCGTCGAACAGGTCGGGGTCGAAGTTCTCGAAGTACGGCAGGTAGTCCTCGTCGGTCAGGAACTCGTAGTTCTGCACCCACTCGTGCCGTGCCGCCCCGCTGTACAGGCCGAAGTGCACGAACATCCCGAACCGCGCCTCGTCGAACCACTGCTGTCGCATTCTCGTGCCACTCGCCTTCCGTCTGTGTGTGCTCCCATCCTGACACAGACATCCGATGTCTCCGCACGTCGCTGGCGCGGCAGTCCTCGTTGGCGCCCCGCAACGCCGAAGGCCCGGCTCCCACGAGGAGAACCGGGCCTTCGGATGAAGCGGGATCAGCGAGCGGCCGAGCCCTCCACGTAGTCCGCGTCCTGCTGCTTCCACGCGAAGAGCGAGCGCAGGTCCTTGCCGACCGCCTCGATCGGGTGGGCGGCGGCCTTCTCGCGCAGCTCCAGGAACTCGACGGCGCCGTTGTCCTGGTCGTCGATGAAGCGCTTGGCGAACGCGCCCGACTGGATGTCGGCGAGCACGGCCTGCATGTTCTCCTTGACGCGCGGGTCGATGACGCGCGGGCCCGAGACGTAGTCGCCGTACTCGGCCGTGTCGGAGACCGACCAGCGCTGCTTGGCGATGCCGCCCTCCCACATGAGGTCGACGATGAGCTTCAGCTCGTGCAGCACCTCGAAGTAGGCGATCTGCGGCTGGTAGCCCGCCTCGGTCAGGGTCTCGAAGCCGTACTGGACCAGCTGCGACACGCCACCGCAGAGGACGGCCTGCTCGCCGAACAGGTCGGTCTCGGTCTCTTCGGTGAAGGTCGTCTTGATGACGCCGGCACGGGTGCCGCCGATGGCCTTCGCGTACGAGAGAGCCGTCGCCCACGCGGTGCCCGAGGCGTCGCGCTCGACCGCGATGATGTCGGGGATGCCACGGCCGGCGACGTACTCGCGACGCACCGTGTGGCCCGGGGCCTTCGGCGCGACGAGGATGACGTCGACACCCTCGGGTGCGTCGATGTAGCCGAAGCGGATGTTGAACCCGTGCGCGAACGCGAGCGTCTTGCCCGCGGTCAGCTTGTCCTTGATGCTGTCGGTGAAGATCCCGCGCTGGTGCTGGTCCGGCGCGAGGATCATGATGACGTCGGCCCACTCGGCCGCGTCGGCGACCGACTTGACCTCGAAGCCCTCGTCCTGTGCCTTCTCGATCGACTTCGAGCCGTCCTTGAGGGCGATGACGACCTCGACACCCGAGTCGCGAAGGTTCTGGGCGTGCGCGTGACCCTGCGAGCCGTAGCCCACGATCGCCACCTTCTTGCCCTGGATGATGCTCAGGTCGGCATCGGCGTCGTAGAAGATCTCAGCCATCTTCGTGTTTCTCCTTGATTGATCGGTTCTGGAAGTAATGGATGCCGCGCGCTCAGCCGCGCAGCACGCGCTCGGTGATGCTCTTGCCGCCGCGGCCGATGGCGACGAGGCCGGACTGCGCCAGCTCCTTGATGCCGAAGGGCTCGAGCGCGCGCAGGAACGCGTCGACCTTGCCCTTGTCGCCGGTGACCTCGACGACGAGCGCGTCGGGCGCGTAGTCGACGATCTGGCCGCGGAAGAGGTTGACGACCTCGAGCACGTTCGACCGGGTCTGGTTGTCGGCGCGCACCTTCACGAGCATGTGCTCGCGCTGGACGGATGCCGTGGGGTCGAGCTCGACGATCTTGATGACGTTGATGAGCTTGTTGAGCTGCTTGGTGACCTGCTCGAGCGGAAGCTCGTCGACGTCCACGACGACGGTGATGCGCGAGAGTCCGGGGACCTCGGTGACACCCACCGCCAGCGACTCGATGTTGAAGCCGCGCCGGGCGAACAGGCCCGCGACGCGCGTCAGCAGACCGGGCTTGTCCTCCACGAGGAGGCTCAGCACGTGACTCGTCATGTCTCAGTCCTCCTGCTCGTCGAAGGCGGGTGCGTGGTCCCGCGCGTACTGGACGAAGCTGTTGCTCACGCCCTGCGGCACCATCGGCCACACCATCGCGTCGGCGCTCACCACGAAGTCGATGACCACGGGACGGTCGTTCGTCTCGAGCGCCGTCTGGATCGCAGCATCCACGTCCTCTTCCTTCTCGACGCGGATCGCGAGGCAGCCGTACGCCTCCGCCAGCTTCACGAAGTCGGGGATGCGCACCGTGCCGTGGCCCGTGTTGAGGTCGGTGTTCGAGTGGCGGCCGTCGTAGAACAGCGTCTGCCACTGGCGCACCATGCCCAGCGACGAGTTGTTGATGATCGCGACCTTGATCGGGATGTTGTTGATCGCGCAGGTCGCGAGCTCCTGATTGGTCATCTGGAAGCAGCCGTCGCCGTCGATCGCCCACACCACGCGGTCGGGCTCGGCGACCTTCGCGCCCATCGCAGCGGGCACCGAGTAGCCCATCGTGCCGGCGCCGCCCGAGTTCAGCCAGGCGTTGGGGCGCTCGTACTTGATGAACTGCGCGGCCCACATCTGGTGCTGGCCGACGCCCGCGGCGTAGACGCCCTCGGGGCCGGTGAGCTCGCCGATGCGCTGGATCACGTACTGCGGCGCCATGTGCCCGTCGGTCGGCTGCGTGTAGCCGAGCGGGAACTCGTCGCGGAGCCCGTCGAGGAACGACCACCACTCGGTGATGTCGGGGGCGGTGCCGCCGCTGACCGCGCGGAACGCGACGTCGAGGTCGACGAGCACGTCCTTGAGGTCGCCGACGATCGGCACATCGGCCGTGCGGATCTTCGAGATCTCGGCGGGGTCGATGTCGACGTGCACGACCTTGGCGTGCGGGGCGAACAGCGCCGCCTTGCCCGTGACGCGGTCGTCGAACCGCGCACCGAGCGCGACGATGAGGTCGGACTCCTGCAGCGCGAGCACCGCCGGCACCGTGCCGTGCATGCCGGGCATGCCGAGGTGCTGCGCGTGCGAGTCGGGGAACGCGCCGCGCGCCATCAGGGTGGTCACGACCGGGGCACCGGTCGTCTCGGCGAGCGAGCGGAGCTCCTCCGACGCGCGGGCCCGGACGACGCCGCCGCCGACGTACAGCACCGGCTTCTTGGCGTCGGCGATGAGCTGCGCCGCGGCCTGGATCTGCTTGCCGTGGGCCTTCGTGACCGGCCGGTAGCCCGGCAGGTCGATGTTCGGCGGCCACACGAAGGGCACCTCGGCCTGCTGCGCGTCCTTCGTGATGTCGACGAGCACGGGGCCGGGGCGACCGGTCGACGCGATCTCGAACGCGGCGGCGATCGCGCCGGGGATGTCCTCCGCGCGCTTCACCAGGAACGAGTGCTTCGTGATCGGCATCGTGATGCCCACGATGTCGGCCTCCTGGAAGGCGTCCGTCCCCATGAGGGTCGAGAAGACCTGCCCCGTGATGCAGACGATCGGCACGGAGTCCATGTAGGCGTCGGCGATCGCGGTGACGAGGTTGGTGGCGCCGGGACCCGACGTCGCGAGTGCGACGCCGACGCGACCGGATGCCGCGGCATAGCCCTCGGCGGCGTGACCGGCGCCCTGCTCGTGACGGACGAGGATGTGACGCACGGCGTCGTCGTCCATGAGCGGGTCGTAGACGGGCATGATCGCGCCGCCCGGAAGACCGAACACGTCGGTCACCCCGAGCAGGTCGAGCGATCGGACGACCGCTTCCGCGCCCGTGAGCACGGGCGTCGAGGCGGTGCGGGCTGGCGGCCGGGGAACGGCCGCGGCGGTGTCGGCTGACATGGTGATTTCCTCTGAAGTGGGTCGGAGGCGGATGTCGGAAGCCAGGCTCAACCGGTGGTCGCGCCCTCCGCAGCGGAGCGCACGAGTCGGGAGTACTTGGCAAGGACGCCACGGGTATAGCGCGGGGGAAGCGGCTCCCAGCCAGAGCGGCGGGAGTCAAGCTCAGCCTCGTCGACGAGTAGGTCGAGAGTGCGAGCCGCGATATCGACCCGTATCAGATCACCATCGCGCACGAAGGCGATGGGACCAGCGTCCACCGCTTCGGGTGCTATGTGGCCGATGCACAGGCCGGTTGTGCCGCCTGAGAATCTGCCGTCCGTCAAGAGTAGTACATCTTTTCCGAGCCCTGCGCCCTTGATGGCGGCGGTGATGGCGAGCATCTCGCGCATGCCGGGGCCGCCCTTGGGGCCTTCGTAGCGGATCACGACGACGTCGCCCGCGGCGATCTCGCCGGCCTCGAGCGCGTCCATCGCGGCGCGCTCCCGCTCGAACACGCGGGCGGGGCCCTCGAACACGTCGGCGTCGAAGCCGGCGGACTTCACGACCGCACCCTCGGGGGCGATCGAGCCGTGCAGGATCGTGATGCCGCCCTTTGCGTGGATCGGGTCGTCGAACGAGTGGATGACGGTGCCGTCGACCGGGTCGGGGTTCAGGTCGGCGAGGTTCTCGGCGAGCGTCTTGCCGGTGACGGTGAGCGCGTCGCCGTGGAGCAGGCCCTCGTCGAGCATCGCCTTCATGATGACGGGGATGCCGCCGTGACGGTCGACGTCGTTCATGACGTACTTTCCGAACGGCTTCATGTCGGCCACGTGCGGCACCTTGTCGCCGATGCGGTTGAAGTCGTGCAGGCTCAGGTCGACATCGGCCTCCCGGGCGATGGCGAGCAGGTGCAGCACAACGTTCGTCGAGCCGCCGAGCGCCATCGCGAGGGCGATCGCGTTCTCGAACGCCTCCTTGGTGAGGATGTCGCGCGTCGTGATGCCCTGACGCAGCAGGTTGACCACGGCCTCGCCCGAGCGGTGCGCGAAGTAGTCGCGACGGCGGTCCGCCGACGGCGGCGCGGCCGAGCCGGGCAGGCTCAGGCCGAGCGCCTCGGCGACGGAGGCCATCGTGTTGGCGGTGTACATGCCACCGCACGCGCCTTCGCCCGGGGCGATCGCGCACTCGATGCGCTTGAGGTCGGCCTCGCTCATCTTGCCGGCGAGGCATGCGCCCACGGCCTCGAACGAGTCGATGATCGTGACGTCCTTCTCGGTGCCGTCCGACAGCTTGACCCAGCCCGGTGCGATCGAGCCGGCGTACAGGAAGACGCTCGAGAGGTCGAGGCGGGCCGAGGCCATGAGCATACCGGGGATGGACTTGTCACAGCCGGCGAGCAGGACCGAGCCGTCGAGGCGCTCGGCCATGATGACGGTCTCGACCGAGTCGGCGATGACCTCGCGCGAGACGAGCGAGAAGTGCATGCCCTCGTGGCCCATCGAGATGCCGTCCGACACCGAGATCGTGCCGAACTGCAGCGGGTAGCCGCCGCCGGCGTGCACGCCCTCCTTGGCGCCCTGCGCGAGCCGGTCGAGGCTCAGGTTGCAGGGAGTGATCTCGTTCCAGCTCGAGGCGATGCCGATCTGCGGCTTGTCCCAGTCCGCGTCACCCATGCCGACCGCGCGGAGCATGCCGCGGGAGGTCGTGGCTTCGATGCCGTCGGTGACGACGCGACTGCGGGGCTTGATGTCGATGGAGTTGTCAGCAGCGGGCGAATCGGGCTGGGCCATTGACTCAGTGTATTCCCGTGGCAGGTACCGCTCGTCCCGAGTGACGGCGCCCTGCCCGACGGCCTATGCCCGCACCCGCGAACGCGCTTCGGCCAGCTGCTGCAGCAGTGCCGCGAGAGCCGCGATGTCGGGGACGCGCACCGTCGCGGAGGTCTGCCCCTCCCCCACGCGCACGCCGAGGTCGGCAGCGCCGAGGCTCGCGATGGCGTCTTCGTCGGTGACGTCGTCGCCGGCGAACAGCACCGCCGTGGCGCCGACGCGCTCGCGCAGCTCCGCGATCGCGGAGTCCTTGCCCTCGTGCCGGAACGCGAACTCGACGATGTTGTGCCCCGTGCGGCGGCGCCAGTGCGGCGCCTCCGCCGCGACGATCTCGTCGACGAGACGGTTCGCCTCGGCAGCGGCCTCGGCGCTCGCGCGGCGCGTGTGCACGCCGAACCCGAACGTCTTCGGCTCGATCCAGACGCCGTCGAGGTGCGCCGTGGCGTCCTCGGCGTGGCCGCGCAGCGTGTCGCGCAGCAGGACGTCGGCCGCGTCCTCGCCGTGGCTGACCAGTCCCTCGCCCGGGATCCAGAACTCCGCGCCGTGGGAGCCGGCCAGCAGCACCTGCGACGCGTCGTCGTGCTCGGCGATCACGCGCAGGTCGACGAGGCTGCGCCCCGAGACGAACGCGACGATCGTGTCGGGCGCCGCGACCACCGCGTCGACGGCATCGCGGGCGGCGGGCAGCATCCGTGCGTCCATCGGCTCGTCCTCGAGCGGCGACAGCGTGCCGTCGAAATCGAGGGCGACGAGAAGGCGATCGGATGCTGCGACCCGGGCGATCGCGTCGTCCGCGGCGGTCACGAGCCGGCCTTCTTGGCGCGCTTCGCCGTACGGGCGGAATCGAGCGCATCGAGGAACGACCGCGACCAGCTGGCGACGTCGTTCTCGACCACCTTCTTGCGCAGCGCCCGCATGCGCCGCCCCTGTTCGGCGGCGGGCATCTCGATCGCGCGCATGATCGCCTCCTTCATGCCGTGGATGTCGTGAGGGTTGATGCGGATCGCGCTCGGCAGCTCGTCGGCGGCGCCTGCGAACTCGCTCAGGACCAGCACGCCGCGGTTGTCGGTGCGTGCGGCGACGTACTCCTTCGCGACGAGGTTCATGCCGTCGCGGAGGGCGGTGACGAGCATCACGTCGGCGGCGCGGAACAGCGCCACCATCTCTTCGCGCGGGTAGGCCTGGTGGAGGTAGCGGATCGCGGTGTGCCCCATCGTGTCGTGGTCGCCGTTGATGCGGCCGACGGTGAGCTCGATCTCGTCGCGCAGCTGCATGTACGCCTCGACGCGCTCGCGGCTGGGGCTCGCGACCTGCACGAGGGTGACGTCCTCGACGTCGATGCGGCCGTCTTCGAGCAGCTCGCCGAACGCCTTGAGGCGGTGGCGGATGCCCTTCGTGTAGTCGAGCCGGTCGACGCCGAGCAGGATCTTCTTCGGGTTGCCGAGGCTCTCGCGGATCTCGGCCGCGCGCGCCTGGATGTCGGGACGCGAAGCGAGCTCGATGTACGAGCTGGTGTCGATCGAGATCGGGAACGCCTTCGCCAGCGCGTTGCGCGTCGATCCGTCCGGCTCGGGCACCGTGATGCCGGTCGCCTTGGTCTGATAGCGCAGCTGGCGGCGCACCGCGCGCGCGAAGTTGCCGGCGTCGGCGACGCGCTGGAAGCCGATGACGTCGGCGCCGAGGAGCCCTTCGAGCACCTGGCGGCGCCACGGCAGCTGCGAGTAGAGGCCGTATGCCGGGAAGGGAATGTGGTGGAAGTAGCCGATGGTGAGATCCGGGCGGGCCTCCCGCAGCATCTGCGGCACGAGCTGGAGCTGATAGTCCTGCACCCACACCGTGCCGCCGTCGGCGGCCACGCGGGCGGCCGCTTCGGCGAAGCGGCGGTTCACCTTCACGTACGCGTCCCACCACAGGCGCCGGTACCGGGGCGCCGCGATGACGTCGTGGTAGAGCGGCCAGAACGTGTCGTTCGACATGCCCTCGTAGTAGAGCTCGACCTCTTCGGCGCTCAGCGCCACGGGGACGAGGTGCGTCCCCTCGAACTCGAACGGCTCGACCTCGATGTCGGGCTGGCCCGGCCAACCCACCCACGCGCCGTCGGCGCGCCGCATCACCGGCTCGAGGGCCGTGACGAGGCCTCCGGGCGAGCGGCGCCAGCCGCCCTCGTCCGCGCCGTCCATCACCCGGTCCACGGGCAGACGGTTGGCGACGACGACGAGGTCGGCTGCGGGGGCGGTGGGCTCTGTCACGCGGTCTCCTGACGGTTTCGTGGACTCGGCACGCTCAGGCTAACAGCGGCGCTCACCCGCCCGAGTCCCCTTGACGCGCGCGACGACACCATGTCAAGGGGCGCGACGTCCGTGTGCGCCGCGCTAACGTGGGCCGTATGCGCAAGTACCTCTTCGGCACCGGCATCCTCACCGCGATCACCGGCGGGCTGACGCTGATGAGGGGACTCCGCGAGAACGAGCCGTTCACGTGGCGCATGGCGCTCGCGTGGCTCAGCTGGGGCATCTCCCTGGCGCTCGCGATCGGCGCGATCGTCGACGTGCGCCGCGCGACCCGCGGCGAGCTCATCGCGAACGACTCCCCCGTGCACGGCCGCGAGAAGAAGCTGCTGAAGCGCCGCCTCGAGCGCTGACCACACGCGAGAAGCGCCACGAGACCGTCACGGTCCCGTGGCGCTTCTTGCGTGTGGGTGCGCAGGGCAGCGGATCAGCGCGTGAGGATGAGCGCGTCGCCCTGGCCGCCGCCGCCGCAGAGCGCGACCGCCGCCGTGCCGCCGCCGCGGCGGACCAGCTCGTGCACGGCGTGCACGACCAGGCGGTTGCCGGATGCCCCGATCGGGTGCCCGATCGCGATGCCGCCGCCGTGCGGGTTCACCACGTCGTCCGAGAGGCCGAGCTCGGCCTGCGAGCGCACGACCACCGCGCCGAACGCCTCGTTGATCTCGACGATGTCGAGGTCGGACGCGGCGATGCCCTGCTTGGCGAGCGCCTTCTCGATCGCGCGGGCAGGCTGCGAGTGCAGCGAGTTGTCGGGGCCGGCGACCTGGCCCGAGGCCCCGACCACCGCGAGCACGTTCCAGCCGTTCTCGTCGGCGTGCGAGCGGGTCGTCAGCACGACGGCGGACGCGCCGTCCGAGATCTGCGACGAGTTGCCGGCCGTGATCGAGCCGCCCTGGGCGAACGCGGGACGGAGCCCCGCGAGAGTCTCGACGGTGGTCTCGGGGCGGACGCCCTCGTCCTTCGTCACGACGACCGGGTCGCCCTTGCGCTGCGGGATCTCGACCGGCACGATCTCGGCGTCGAAGCGGCCCTCGGCCTGCGCGGCCGCGGCCCGCTGGTGCGACCGGGCGGCGACGGCGTCCTGCGCCTCGCGCGTGACCTCGAAGCGCTCGTTGTGACGCTCGGTCGACGCGCCCATGCTCTCGCGGTCGTACACGTCGGTGAGACCGTCGTACGCCATGTGGTCGAGCACCTCGATCGAGCCGTACGCCCAGCCGTCGCGCGAGCCCATGAGCAGGTGCGGCGCGCGGGTCATCGACTCCATGCCGGCGGCGACCACGACGGTCGCGTCGCCGAGCGCGAGCATGCGCGCGCCGTCGATGATCGCGGTGAGGCCCGACAGGCACACCTTGTTGATCGATCCGGCGTGGACGTCCCAGCCGATGCCGGCACCGACTGCCGCCTGGCGCGCGGGGTTCTGGCCGGCACCGGCCGCGAGCACCTGGCCGACGAGCACCGCGTCGACGGCACCGGCGGGGATGCCGCCCTTCTCGAGCGCGCCCTTGATCGCGGCGCTGCCGAGCTGCACCGCGGTGAGCGGCGCCAGCTGGCCCTTCATGCGGCCCTGCGGGGTGCGGGCAGCGGCGACGATGACGACGTCATCCTGGTTCATGCTTCCACCTTCAGTTCGTCGGAGATCGTGAGTTCGGGCTGGGTCGCGGCGACGACCTCTTCGACGGTCACCCCGGGGGCGAGTTCGACGAGCACGAGGCCTTCGTCGGTGACGTCGATGACGGCGAGGTCGGTGATGATGCGGTCGACGACGCCGCGGCCGGTGAGCGGCAGCGAGCACTCGTCGACGATCTTCGCCGAGCCGTCCTTGGCGACGTGCTCCATGAGCACGATGACCTTCGCGGCGCCGTGCACGAGATCCATCGCGCCGCCGGGGCCCTTCACCATCTTTCCGGGGATCATCCAGTTCGCGAGGTCGCCCGTGCGCGACACCTGCATGGCGCCGAGGATCGCGGCGTCGATCTTGCCGCCGCGGATCATGCCGAAGCTCGTAGCCGAGTCGAAGAACGCGGCGCCGGGCAGCGTCGTGACCGTCTCCTTGCCCGCATTGATGAGGTCGGGGTCGACGTGCTCCTCGGTGGGGTACGGGCCGACGCCGAGGATGCCGTTCTCGGACTGCAGCACGACCGTGACGCCCTCGGGCACGAAGTTCGGCACGAGGGTCGGCAGGCCGATGCCCAGATTGACGTAGGCGCCGTCGGCGAGCTCCCGGGCGGCGCGGGCGGCCATCTCGTTGCGGTTCAGCGGCATGTCAGGCTCCTTCCGGCATCTCGCGCGCGGCGGCCTGTGCGACCGAGACCGTGCGCCGTTCGATGCGCTTCTCGATGTCGGATCCGACCTCCACGATGCGGTGCACATAGATGCCGGGGAGATGGATGCTGTCGGCCTCCAGCTCGCCCGGTTCCACCAGCTCCTCGACCTGGGCGATGCAGACGCGGCCGGCCATCGCGGCGAGCGGGTTGAAGTTGCGCGCGGCCTTGTTGAAGACGAGGTTGCCGTGACGGTCGCCCCTGAGCGCGTGCACGAGCGCGAAGTCGGTGACGATCGCCTCTTCCAGCACGTAGTCGCGGGAGGTGCCCGCCACGTCGAAGGCGCGCACGTCCTTGACCGGCGACGCGACGGCGATGCTGCCGTCGGCGGCGTAGCGACGCGGCAGTCCGCCCTCGGCGACTTGCGTGCCGACACCGGTCTGCGTGTAGAACGCGGCGATGCCCGACCCGCCGGCGCGCAGCTTCTCGGCCAGCGTGCCCTGCGGCGTCAGCTCGAGCTCGAGCTCGCCCGAGAGGAACTGCCGCTCGAACTCCTTGTTCTCGCCGACGTACGACGACGTCATCTTGCGGATGCGCTTCGCGTTGAGGAGCACTCCGAGGCCCCAGTCGTCGACGCCGCAGTTGTTGCTGACGATGCTGAGGTCGCTCGTGCCCTGCGCGAGCAGCGCCTCGATGAGGGCGATGGGATTGCCCGAGAGCCCGAACCCTCCCACCGCGAGAGACGCGCCGTCGGGGATGTCGGCCACGGCTTCGGCCGCCGACCCCCAGGTCTTGTCGATCATGCTGCTCCTTCGCAATCCGGTCGCTCTTCGTCCATCCTGCGACGGTGCGAATCCGCGCACCACCTCTGCGCTTGCCATGTGGCCAGCGTGCGGGTTAGCGTCCATATTGTGGACACCGCTTCCAGACGCACCGTTCCCGGGGCCCAGTCGATCGCACGCGCGGCGCAGCTCCTGCGCCTGGTGACCTCGGGCGGCGCGGAGGGGATGCCGGTGGCCGAGCTCGCCCGCCGCGCCGACCTCACGCGTCCGACGACGCACCGTCTCCTGACGGCGCTGCGCCATGAGGGCCTCGTCGATCAGGACGAACGCACCGGCCGGTGGATGCCGGGACCGGAGCTGTACCTGATGGGCACGGTCGCAGCATCCCGATACGACATCACCGCGATCGCGCGCGACATCGTGCGCTCACTGGCCGTGCGCACCGAAGAGAGCGCCTTCCTGTCGGTGCGCCGCGGCGACGAGACGGTGTGCCTGCTGCGCGAGGAGGGCAGCTTCCCGATCCGCTCGTTCGTGCTCTCGGAAGGCGTGCGGTTCCCGCTCGGCGTCGCGTCGGCGGGTCTCGCGATCCTGTCTTTCCTGCAGCCCCACGATGTGGACGCCTACTTCGAGCGACACCCCGAGCTGTCCACCGAGTGGGGCTCCGCACACAGCGAGATGCGCCTGCGCACGCGCCTGCGCGACACGCAGGAACGGGGCTACGCCGTGAACCCCGGGCTCATCGTCGAGGGTTCGTTCGGCCTCGGCGCCGCGGTCTTCACACGCGAGGGCCACCCGCAGTGGGCGCTGAGCCTCACCGGGGTCGAATTCCGCTTCGGGCCCGACCGCCTCCCCGAGCTCGGCCGCACGCTGCTGGCGCACGCGCACCAGCTCACGACCCGCATCGCGGCGACCCGCTGACCGTCACGCGACGGCAGCGACGGCGGCCAGCTCCTCCCGGACGGCGGCGGCGACCACCTCGGCGCCCGACGGCGACATCACGATCGTGTAGTGGTTGAAGCCCTCCACACGCTCATGGTCGACGGCGGGGTACGCCGCGAGCAGCCGTGCGAGGTGCTCCGGCGCGTACAGCCCGGGCGGTTCGTCCTGCAGGCCGCGGGGCACGGTGAGGAGGCGGGACGGATGCCGCAGCCCGGCCAGCGCCGCCGGCAGGGCTTCGCCGGTGTTCATGTCGACCGTGTCGTCGGCGGTCGTGGCATAGCTCGTCGCTGGGCGGAATGCGCCCTCGCCGTCGTCGACGAGGTCGTAGGCGAGGTAGCGCTCCAGCTCCGGGGTCCACGCGCCCGTGAACGCCGGATGCTGCCGCCAGAAGTCGAGGTACGCCTCGGTGCCCGCGAACCTCATCGACAGCCGTGCCGCGGTCGGGCCGAGGATGCCGGCGACCAGCTCGTCCGTGGCGAGCCCGGCAGGGACGTCGAGCGGCAGCCCGCCGTCGACGAGCAGCAGCCGCGACACCCGTTCGGGGAACAGGTGCGCGAACACCACGGAGACGAAGCCGCCCATCGAGTGCCCGACGACCAGCGTGCGGTCGATCGCGAGCGCGTCCAGCAGCGCCGCGAGGTCGGCGGCGTGTGCCGTCATGCCGGCCGGTCCCGAGATCCCGTTGCTGCGGCCGCGTCCTCTGAGGTCGGGCGCGACGACGCGCACTCCCGGGAGCCTCTCGACCACGAACGGCCACGCCAGGTGCGAGGCCGTCACGCCGTGCACGAGCAGCACCGTCGGCGCGTCGGGTCCGCCGTCCAGCGGCTCCCACACGCCGGCGCGCAGCAGCCCGCCGTCGACGGCGACGTCGATCTTCCGGTACTCGTGGTTCACCGCGCCGTCCATCCGCCGTCCATCGTGTACGAGGCGCCCGTGGCCATGCCCGCCTTGTCGGAGACGAGCCATCCCGCGAGCGACGCCACCTCATCGGCCTCGACGAGCCGCTTCACGGCGCTCTCGGTGAGCATGATCCTCTCGACGACCTCGCTCTCGGGGATCCCGTGGACGACGGCCTGGTCGGCGATCTGCTTCTCGACGAGCGGCGTGCGCACGTACGCGGGGTTGATGCAGTTGCTCGTGACGCCGTGCGCGGCGCCCTCGAGCGCTGTCACCTTCGACAGGCCCTCGAGCCCGTGCTTGGCCGAGACATAGGCCGACTTGAACGCGCTCGCCCGCAGGCCGTGCGCGCTCGAGATGTTGACGACGCGCCCCCAGCCCCGCTCGTACATGCCCGGCAGGGCCGCACGGATGAGCAGGAACGGCGACTCCAGCATGAGCCGCACGATGAGCCGGAACGCGTCGGGGTCGAACTCCGTGATCGGCGCGACCCGCTGGATGCCCGCGTTGTTCACCAGGATGTCGACGTCGAGCGTCAGGTCGTCGAGCGCGGCCGTGTCGGCGAGGTCGACGGCCCAGGACTCGCCGCCGACGGCGGTGGCGGCATCCTTCGCCGCCTCTGCGTTGAGGTCCGCGATGATGACGTGCGCGCCGCGCGCAGCGAACTCGTGCGCGCATGCGAGACCGATGCCGCTCGCGCCGCCGGTGATCAGCGCGCGCTTGCCCGCGAGATCGTTCTCCACCGTCACTCCGTCTCTCCCGCTCGCGGCGCGAGCGCGTTGTCGAGGATCCGCGTCATGCCGGCGAACACCGCCGGGTCCAGTTCGGCGGGGGGCTTGCCGTCGGCGTCACGCTCCCACAGCAGGAATCGCATGCCGATGAGCTCACCCATGCCCATGAGCGCCCATGCGGTGGTCTCGGGGTCCAGCGCGCGGTCCACGTCGCCGGTCGCCTGCGCGGCGCGCAGGCCCGCTTCGTAGCCCTCGACGATGCGCGTGTAGTGCATGCGCAGCACCTCGGGCGAGACGAACTCGGCCTCGCGCACGACGCGGTACAGCGCCGGGTGCTCCGCCGTGAACCGGAAGAAGCCGGCGAACCCCGCGCGTTCGGCTTCGAGGCGACCGGATGCCCCCTCCATCGCCTCCGACATCGAGTGGCGCACGCGGCGGTTGAGGTCGAGCACGAGCGCCTCGAAGATCGACTGCTTGCTGTCGAAGTAGAGATAGAAGGTTCCCAGGCCGATGCCGGCACGCTCGGTGATCTTGACGATGGATGCCTCGTGGTAGCCCTGTTCGGCGAACACGAGCTCCGCGGCCTCGAGCAGGCGCCGCCGTGTCGCCTCGCCGCGCTTGGTGAGCGGGCGTCCGGTCGCGGACGACACCAGCTCCTCTTCCCGGTCGACGAGTTCGTCGGACATGCTCATCGGGATTCCCCCTTCATGCGCTCGTGCATCACGTCGCGCGCTCGCTCCCCCGCACGATCTTCCCGCCCCGGGACAGGTTCGACCAGCGCGCCGGCTCGTCCGCGCAGACGGGAACGAGCCAGCTTCTCGATCGTCGACCGCGGCAGCGCGTCGACGAACTCGACATGGACCGGGATCTTGAACGCCGCGAGGTTGCGCCGGGCGTGCGTGAGCAGCTCGTCGGCCGACAGCGCAGCCCCCGCCACCGGCACGACGAACGCGACGCCGCGCTCACCCCACACCGGGTCGGGTACGCCGACCACGGCCGCCGCGTCCACCAGCGGATGCAGGCAGAGCGCGTACTCGACCTCGGCCGGGGCGACGTTCTCGCCGCCCGAGATGAAGATGTCCTTCAGCCGGTCGACGATCCGGTACACCCCGGACGCATCCCGCGCGACGAGATCGCCGGTGCGCAACCACTCGCCGCTCATCGCGCGGGCTGTCGCGTCGTCGTCGCCGAGGTAGCCGGCGAAGACGCTCGGGCCCCGCACCCACAGCTCGCCGGTGGCCTCGCCCTCGAGCGCGAGCCCCGACGCCGGGTCGACGATCCGCACCGACACGTGCGGGTACGGCCGCCCGACGGCGCCCGGCGTCTCGACGGCTTCGGCGGCGGAGAGGTGCAGCACGTTCGGCGCCGCCTCGGTGAGCCCGTACCCCTGCGTCAGCGGGATGCCGCGGGCTGTCCACGCCTCCTGCAGCGACACCGGCATCGTCGCGCCCCCGACCAGCGCGAGACGCAGGGACGAAGCATCCGTCGTCATCCAATCGCGATCGCCGGCGAGCATCGCGTACTGCGTCGGCACGCCCATCATCGCCGTGACCTCGCGGTCCGCGATCAGCTGCAGCACGCGCGCCGGGTGGAACGACCGCTCGAGCACGACCGTCGCGCCGACCCACCAGGCGAGCAGCGGCTGGCAGTTCCACGCCGCGACATGGAACTGCGGCAGCATCGCGAGCACGACATCGTCCTGCGTGAGCGGCAGCGCCTGCGCGAGGGCGAGGTTGTTCCAGAAGCAGTTCGCATGCGTCAGCACCACGCCCTTCGGCGCCGCCTCGCTCCCCGACGTGAAGATCACGAGCAGCGGGTCGTCGTCGCGCACCAGCCGGTGCGAGCGCGGCTGCGCGGCGCGGGGGACGGATGCCTCGACCCCCGTCGTGCCGAGCACGGAGACCGTCGGGGCGACGGCGGCGATGCGCAGCGCCTCGCCGGCGAGCGCCGCGTGCTCGTCCTCGATCAGCACCAGCGCGGGCTCGGAGCGGGTGAGCACGTCGGCGAGCTCGCGCGGTGTGAGCCGCCACGACAACGGCACGAAGGCGATGCCGGCGATCGCACACGCGAAGAAGGCCACGACGTGGTCGGTCGAGTTGCCCGACACCGTGGCGATGCGGTCGCCGGGGCCGTAGCCCGCCTGCCGAAGCGTGTCGGCAAGGCCGGTCGAGCGTGTGGCGAGCGTCGCGTAGTCGGTCGTCACGCCGCGGTCGTCGATCGCGATGCGCTCGGGCGAGCGCGTGGCCGTGTCGACGATCCACCGCCCGATGGTGTGCGGCCCGTCGTCGATGTCGGGGTCTGCCGTCCAGGTCATGCGCGCACCTCCGCCGGCGCGTCGGCGGTCTCGGGCGCCTGCTCGGCGTCGTCGAGCTGCCGCAGCGACCCGCGCACCTTCTCGCCGCGACGCCGGCGCACCGCGCCGTCGATCGTGCCGGCGATGCCGCCGGGAAGGAACATCACCACGACGATGAACAGCACTCCGAGGAGGAAAAGGGGCTCCGACAGCGGAATCCGCAGCCAGTCCGGAAGCCCCGCGATCGCGTCGGATCCTGCGAGCACCGTGAGCCGCTGATCGAGCAGCGTGTACAGCACACCGCCCACGATGGCACCCCAGCGGAAGCCGACGCCACCCAGCACCACCATCACCAGCACCGTGATCGTGAGGTCGGCCGAGACCGATCGCGGCACGGTGCCAGACTGCAGCAGCATGTAGGCCACGCCCGCGAGGCTGGCGAGCCCCGCCGCGATCACGAACACGATGAGCCGCACACGGTACGGCGACAGCCCGAGCACGCGCACGCGCTGCTCGTTCTCGCGGGTGGCGCGGGCGAGGTGACCGAGTCGCGAGGTGTCGACCCACAGCACCACGAGGTAAACGACGACGAGCACGGCGAGGGTGAACCAATACAGGTTGCGCGTGTTCACGACGCCGATGAGGAAGTCGGGCACCTGCGCCGTGTTGAGGCTCAGTCCCTCCTCGCCGCCGGTGACCTGCGAGTTGCGGCGCACCAGCACCGACCCCGCCTGCGCGAACGCCAGCGTCACCATCGCGAACGGGATGCCCGAGACCCGCATCGACACGGCGCCCGTCACGAGCGCGATCACCATGCCGCCGATCAGCGCGATGAACACGCCGGGCCAGAGCGGCACGCCGAAGTGCTCGAGCGCGATGCCCAGCCCGTACGCGCCGGCCCCGAAATAGAGCGCGTGGCCGAACGACAGCATCCCGCCCGATCCGAGCAGCAGGTTGTACGACAGCGCCAGCGCGGCGAACACCATGCACAGCGACAGCAGCGCGAGGGTGCCCGGCAGGTACGTCGGCGTCGGCAGAATGCCCGGCAGCGACAGGTTGAGAAGCGGCAGCATCGCCATGAACGCGACGAGCGCGACTCCGACGACGGCGGGAAGGAAGCGACGGATGCTGCGCTCCGACGTGGTCGCGGCGGTCATGCCTTCCTCCCGAGGAGTCCGGTCGGGCGCACCAGCAGCACGAGTGCCAGCAGGATCACGACGATGAAGTCGCCGGTGCCGCCGAGATAGAAGTTCGCGAACTGCTGGAGCACTGCGACGAGGACGGATGCCACCGCCGCACCGGTGAGCGAGCCGAGGCCGCCGACGACGGTGACGATGAACGCGAAGATGAGGAGCGTCTGCCCGAGGTGCGCCGACACGAAGGTCGAGTAGTGCATCGCGAGCACGCCGCCGACTCCCGCGGCAGCGCCGCCGATGGCGAAGACGAGGGTGAACGAGCGCCGCACATCGATGCCGAGGGCCGTCACCATCGAGCGGTTCTCGACGCCGGCCCGGATGATCATGCCGTAGCGCGTCTTCTGCAGAAACAGCACGAGAGCGGCGAGCACGAGCACGGCGGCGATCATGAGCACCCAGTAGGTGTTCGGGATGCGGGCGCCGAGCACCTCGGTCGTCTGCGTGAGCCAGGGCGGACCGCCGATGTGGATGGGGTCGGTGCCCCAGATGCCTTCGAAGAGTGCCACGGCCGCGAACGACAGGCCCACGGTGACGAGCACCTGCTCGATATGGCGCTCGTACAGCGGGCGGATGAGCACGAGCTCGGTGAGCGTCGCGAACACGGCGCCGACGCCGGCGCCGACGAGGACCGACAGCAGGAACGATCCCCACGAGTCGGTGCCGAGCGCCTGCGCGACCATGAAGCCGATGAACGCGCTCAGGGTGAGGAACGCCCCGTGAGCGAAGTTGAGCACGTGCATGAGGCCGTAGATGAGGCTGAGCCCGCTCGCGACGAGGAAGTAGAGCGCGCCAAGGCCGACGCCGGTGATCAGGGTGAGGACGAGGGTGCTCATGAAGCGTGCTCCACGTGGACGCCGAGCAGGCGGCGGGTGAGGTCTTCGTCGTCGAGGAGCTCGCGCGCGTTTCCGACGTGCGCGACGCGCCCGCCCGCGATGACGACGGCGTCATCGGCGAGGCGGCGCACGACCTCGAGGTTCTGCTCGACGAGAAGGATGGGGACGGTCTTCGACGCCTCCTGCAGCGCGTCGGCGACCTCGGTGACGATCTTGGGGGCGAGTCCCTTGGTCGGCTCGTCGACGAGTAGCAGCCGATTGTCGTTCAGCAGCGCCCGCGCCACCGACACCATCTGCTGCTGGCCGCCCGAGAGCGTGCCGGCCGGCTGGTCGCGGCGCGCGACGAGGTCGGGGAAGAGCTCCGCGACGAACTCGCGACGCGGGTTGCGCTGGCGCTCGGCGAGCGCGAGGTTCTCAGCGACGGTGAGCTTCGAGAAGACCTCGCGGTCCTCGGGCACGTAGCCGACCCCGCGCCGCACGATGCGGTGCGTGGGCAGGCCGTCGATGCGCTCGCCATCGAGGGTGACCTCGCCGCGCCGCGAGATGAGGCCAAGGATGCCGCGGAGCGACGACGTCTTGCCGACGCCGTTGCGGCCGAGCACCGCGGTGATGCCGGTAGCGGGCACGTCGAACGAGACGTCCTCGACGACCTGCTGCCCCGCGATCGTGCAGCGGAGGTTCCGAACGGTCAGTACGGGGGTGCTCATGCCGCCTCCCCCGCGGATCCGGTGCCGAGGTACGCGCTCTGCACGAGGGGGTTCTCCATGATCCGCTGCGGGGTGTCGTAGGCGATGATCGTGCCGAAGTACATGACCGCGACCTTCTCGACGAGCCCCATCAGCACGTCGATGTGGTGCTCGACCATCAGCAGCGTGCAGCCCTTCTCCCGCTGCATGTCGCGGATGTTCTCGACGAGCCCGGGGACGTCGCCCGAGGCGACGCCCGCCATGGGCTCGTCGAGCAGCACGATGCTCGCCTCGGTGGCCAGCAGCACCGCGATCTCGAGCTTGCGCTTGTCGCCGTGCGAGATGTCGCCCGCGAGCGCCTCGCGCTTGTGGCCGAGCCCGACGACGTCGAGCTTGTCGAGCGCGAGCTCGGTCGCAGCATCCGTCCGCCTCGGGAAGTGCAGCAGCGAGCCCGAGCCTCCGAGCGACACCTGGGCCGCGAGGCGCACGTTCTCGAGCACCGACAGCTTCGGGAAGAGGCTCGAGGTCTGGAAGGTGCGCCCCAGTCCCGCCCGCGCCCGTGCGGGCACCGACGCCGTCGTGATGTCGCGGTCGTCCAGCACGACGCGGCCGGCGGTGGGCTTCATGAGGCCCGAGATCACGTTGAAGAGCGTGGTCTTGCCGGCGCCGTTGGGACCGATGACGCCCACGAGGGAGCCGGCGGCGACGTCGAGCTCGACGTCCTTGAGGATCGTCGCGCCGCCGATCTGCAGGCCGAGGCCTTCGATCTTCAGCGGAGAGCCGCGGCGCGCGGACTCGCCCGGGTGCGCGGAGGGCACCGGCGCGGACGGGACTGTGGTGCTCATGGTTTGGCGAGGCCCCGGATCACTCGGCCTCGGCGGGAGCGACGTCGTCGGCCGAGACCGTGTCGACGAGCTCGGGCACGAAGGCGCCGCCGTCGGCGACGAGCTTGACCTGGTACATCTCCTGGATGAGGGCGTGGTCGCTCGCGCGCACCGTCATCGTGCCCTTCGGCCCCTCGAACTCGAAGCCCTCGAGCGCCGCGACCATCGCGTCGACGTCGCCCTTGCCCTCCTGGATCGCGTGGACGATCATGATCGCCGCGTTGAAGCCGTCGGGGCTGAACAGGTCGGGCGTGCCGCCCGCCTCTTCGATCGCCTCGACCATCGCGGTGTTGACGTCGTTGTCGGGGCCGTCGGCGAAGTAGTGGTTCAGGAAGCTGATCTTCTCGGACGCCTCGCCGTAGGCGCCGAACGTCGCCGAGTCGCCGAGGCCGGTGACGACCGGGATCTCGTCCATGACGCCCTGCTGACTCATCGCCTGCCACATCGCACCCGATGTCGCACCGGCCCAGGCCACGAACACGAGGTCGGGAGCGCCCGCGAGCACCTGCTGCGCGAACGGCGTGAACTCGGTCACGTCCTCCGCGACGAGCACGGAGCCGACGGTGGCGCCCTGGCCGCCGAGGATCGCCTGCACGGCCGCGACGTTGCCCTGACCGAAGGCGTTGTCCTGCGCGAACACGGTCACGGTCTTGCCCTCGATGTCGTCGAGGAACGTGCCCGCGGTGGCGACATCCTGCGCGCTCTGGCGGCCCGAGCGGAACGTGTAGTCGTTGATGCCGGTGATCGCGTCGGCGGCAGCCGGGCCCGAGATGTAGAGCACCTGGTTCTGCGCGGCCTGCTCGGCGACGGCGAGCGCGACGCCCGACGACGCGGTGCCCGCGACGATGTCGACGCCCGACCCGATGAGCTCCTTGACGGCGGTGACGGCCTTGTCGGGGTCGCCGGCATCGTCGCGGTACTCGACGTTGATCGTCGTGCCGTCGATCTCGCCGGTGCCGTCGGTGGCGTAGTCGAGCCCCGCCTTGAAGGCGTCGAGGTACTGCTTGCCGTAGCCGGCGAGCAGTCCGGACTCGCTCGTGACGATGCCGACGGTGACCTCGGACACTCCGCTGTCGGTGGTCTCGCCGGACGGCGTCCCCGTCGTCGGCGCGCAGGCCGCCAGGGCGAGCGCTGCCGTGACGACCACGGAGCCCAGGAGCAACTTCTTCGTAACCCGCATGTGCGTGCCTTTCCCCATTGGAAGGATCTGGTGCGTGAATCGGTGCTTCGAGCTCAAACATGAGATCCGATTCAGGTTCTTGCAATCTAGGAACAAGAGTCGCCGAGGTCAAGTCGGCGAGCCTGCCCTCTCGCTGTCGTTACCGAATCGCGACGAAGGTGTGCTCCGTGATTTGCATACCGTAGGTATATATCGGAGGTATGCTTCTTCGGTGACACACGATCAGGACATCGAGACCCTCATCGTCGCCGCCCACACGCTGACCCGCGTCGCGGCGCTCGAGACCGCCAATGAGACACCTTCCGCGCAGTGGCGCACGCTCACGATCCTGCGCGACCACGGTGCGCTGCGGATCGGCGAGCTCGCCCGCCTCAGCCGCGTGACGCAGCCCGGCATGACGCGTCTGGTCGGCCAGATGGCCGATCAGGGACTGGTGGCGAAGAGGACGGATGCCGCGGACTCGCGCGCGACGGTCGTCGAGGTCGCTCCGCTCGGCCTCGAAGCGCTCCAGACGTGGATGCTGCAGCTCACCGCCGCGCTCGCCCCGCACTTCGCGGACCTGAAGCCGGAGGAATGGGACGCGCTGCGGGTCACGGCATCCGTCCTCACCCGCACGCTCGACAGCACGCGCTCGTCGGCCGCCGTGGAGGCGACGCGATGAGCGCGCACGGCACGACCGGATCGGTCTGGCGCCAGCCCGCGCAGGTGTGGGCGGTCGCGTTCGCCTGCGTGGTCGCGTTCATGGGCATCGGGCTCGTCGACCCGATCCTCCCCGCGATCGCCGCGTCCCTCGAAGCGAGCCCGGTGCAGACCGAGCTGCTGTTCACGAGCTACCTCCTGGTCACCGGCCTCGCGATGCTGATCACGAGCTGGATCTCGAGCCGCATCGGCGCGAAGGCGACGCTGCTCATCGGGCTCGGCCTCATCGTGGTGTTCGCGCTGCTGTGCTCGCTGAGCGGCAGCGTCGACGCGATCATCGGGTTCCGGGCCGGGTGGGGCCTCGGCAACGCCCTCTTCATCTCGACCGCGCTGGCGACGATCGTCGGCGCCGCGTCCGGCGGCAGCGGGGCGGCGATCGTGCTCTACGAGGCCGCGCTGGGTCTCGGCATCGCGATCGGCCCGCTGCTCGGAGGCCTTCTCGGCGAGATCAGCTGGCGCGGGCCGTTCTTCGGCGTCGTCGTGCTCATGGCGGTCGCGTTCGTCGCGGTGCTCGTGCTGCTGCGAGGCCGGAGCGAGAAGCCCGTGCCGGTGTCGCTGTCGGCGCCGTTCACGGCGCTGCGCATCCCGTCGCTCGCGGTGCTCGCCGTCGCGGCGCTGTTCTACAACATCGGGTTCTTCGTGCTGCTCGCCTTCTCGCCGTTCCCGCTCGGCTTCGGCGCGATGGGCATCGGCTTCACGTTCTTCGGCTGGGGCGTCGCCCTCGCGATCACGAGCGTGTGGGTCGCGCCGCTGCTGCTGCGGTTCATGGCCCGCACCACCGTCATGCTCGTGACGCTGCCGCTTCTCGCGATCGACCTGGTCCTCGCAGGGATCCTCGTCGACGACGCGGCCGCGCTCGTCGTGTCCATCATCGTGGGCGGACTCCTCCTCGGCGTGATGAACACCGTGCTCACCGAGTCCGTCATGGAGGCGACCGACCTCCCCCGCTCCGTCGCATCGTCGTCCTACTCGGCCGTCCGCTTCCTCGGCGGCGCCGCCGCTCCCCCGATCGCGGCCCTCCTGTGGCACCTGTACGGCCCGACCGTGCCGTACCTCTTCGCCGCGGCATCCGTCCTCATCGCGACCGCGACGATCCTCTTCGGCCGGCGCGCGCTCGCCCGCATCGACGAGCGCGAAGCGGATGCGGCGGACGAGGCCGCCGCCGTGCTCGTGGGCGACGCGGCCTGACGAAACGGTGGTCGCGCCGTCGGCCGCCGATCACTAGCGTCTGGGATGTGAACGACTCGCACACCGAGGTGCTCGTGATCGGCGCCGGCCCGGCGGGGCTCGCGACGGCGGCCTGCCTGCATCGTCGGGGCATCGCCGCGACCATCGTCGACGACGGCGGGGCGGTCGGCGAGACCTGGCAGCGGCGATACCAGCGCCTGCATCTGCACACTCCGCGGATCCAGTCCGCGCTGCCGGGACTGCGGATGCCGCGCCGGTTCGGTCGCTGGGTGTCCAAGGATGACGTCGCGCACTACCTGCGCGTCTACGCGCGGGTGCACGAGCTCGATCCCCGGTTCGGGGTCGAGGTGCACCGCCTGGAGCGCCACGGGAGCCTCTGGCGGGCGATCACCTCCGACGGCGACATCACGGCGCGGCAGGTGGTCCTCGCCACCGGGTACAGCAACCGCCCGATCGAGCCGCACTGGCCGGGGCAGGACACGTTCGCCGGCGAGGTCCTCCACGCCTCGCGGTACCGCGACGCCGAGCGCTTTACGGGCCGTCGCGTGCTCGTGGTCGGCGCGGGAAACTCCGGCGCCGAGATCGCCGCGGATCTCGCCGAGCAAGGTGCTGCGGAGGTGCATCTCGCCGTGCGCACACCGCCGAACATCGTCCCCCGTCAGCTGGGCCCGATCCCGACGACGCTCGTCGCGATCCCCATGGACTTCCTCCCGGCGTGGGCCACCGACCCGGTGAACCGGCTCCTGCAGCGGCTGGTGGTGGGCGACCTCACCCGCTACGGCATGCCGCCCGCGCGCTCCGGCCTCGTCGCGCAGCAGCGTGCGACAGCGGTCACCCCGACGATCGACGTCGGCCTCCTGGCGGCGCTCCGCGCGGGAACGGTCAGGGCGGTCCCCGCGCTCGAACGGTTCGAAGGCGGCGAGGCGGTCCTGGCGGACGGCGCCCGGCTCACCCCGGACGCCGTGATCGCGGCCACCGGCTACTCGACGGGACTCCAGCCCGTCGTCGGCCACCTCGGCATCCTCGACGTGCACGGCGGGCCGACGTCGACCGGCGGCCGCGCGCATCCGCGCGCCCCGGGGTTGCGGTTCGTGGGGGTGCGGAGTCCGCTGAAGGCCCTCCTGCTGCAGATCAACCTCGACGCGAGGGCGGCCGCCCGGACGATCGCGAGAGAGCTGCGCGGGACATGACTCCGGACAGCAGAAAGGCCCCGGAGATTCCGGGGCCCTTCTGGTGTGGTGCACCCCCTGGGACTTGAACCCAGAACCCACTGATTAAGAGTCAGTTGCTCTGCCGATTGAGCTAGAGGTGCGTTGTTCACTTAGAGGCGAACGAGGATCAACATTAGCATCACGATCGCGTCTCGTGAAATCGAGGCGGGAACGCCCCGGCTATCCTTGATTCCGTGACCTCCCCCTCCCCCGTTTCGACGTTCGACACGCCGTTCGAGGGAGACCTCCGGGCCGATCTCGATCTCGCGCTGCGGCTGGCGGATGCGGCGGATGCAGCATCCATGTCCCGCTTCGATGCCGCCGATCTCGACGTGCGTCTGAAGGCCGACGCGAGCCACGTCACCGAAGCCGATCTCGCGACCGAGCGCGCGCTGCGCGACCTGCTCGAGACCGAGCGCCCGGGCGACGGCGTCTTCGGCGAGGAGTACGGCGTCACGGGCGATTCGGCGCGGCAGTGGATCATCGACCCGATCGACGGCACCGCGAACTACCTCAAGGGCATCCCGATGTGGACGACCCTCATCGCCCTCGCGATCGACGGGGTTCCGCGCGTGGGCGTGGCGAGCCAGCCGGCGATCGGCCGGCGCTGGTGGGCTGCGAGCGGGCTCGGCGCCTGGACCAACACCCCGACGGGCGAGACGAAGCGCCTCGCGGTGTCGACGGTGCATGCGATCGCGGACTCGAGCGTCAGCTTCCAAAGCATCGGGCAGTGGCGCGACGCCGGCAAGCTCGACGCCCTCGAGCGCCTGACGGCGTCGGTCTGGCGCGATCGCGGCTACGGCGACGCATGGCCCTACATGCTGCTGGCCGAGGGTCGCCTCGAGTTCGTCGCCGAGTTCGGCGTCAAGGAGTACGACATCGCCGCGCTCGTGCCGATCGTGACCGAGGCCGGCGGCAAGTTCACGTCGTTCGACGGCGACGACTCCCTGGCACAGCGCTCGTCGCTCGCCACCAATCGCGTGCTCCACTCCGCCTACCTCGACCTGCTCCACTCCGCCTGATCCCTCTGTCCTGATCCCACTGGGCCCGATCCCGCACCGCCTGACACCCGACCGCCTCCCATTCCCCCACGGAGACTCTCTGATGCTCGCCACCCGCATCCTCGGCACCGCCGCCGCCCTCGCCCTGTCCGCCGTGCTCCTGTCGGCCTGTGCCGGAAGCCCGGAAGCGGCGCCCGAACCGACCGGCAACGCCCAGACGCCGACCACCGCGGCGCCGGCGCCTTCGGCGACGCCCGAGCCCGCGCCCGCCTCGACCGAGGACCCGACCTGCACCACGATCATCGGCGAGTCGGTCGTGGCGGAGTTCGAGAAGGTGGGCTGGAGCTCGCAGGCGTCGCCGCTGTACATCGGCAGCACCGAGATCGAAGACGGCCTGCAGTGCATGTGGGCGAACTTCGACGGCCCCGCGGGCGACCACGGCCAGATGTTCGGCTGGGCGCCTCTCGACGACGCCGATGCCGAGGATCTGCAGGCGGAGCTCGAGTCGCAGGGCTGGCTGCGCGAGGAGGACGCGGCCGGCGTCTACATCACCGAGAGCGCCGACACGGCGATCGCCCCCGACGAGGATGGGTACGGCATGACCTACATCTTCACGTCCGGCCAGGTGAAGGTCGCCGACACGAAGCAGAACCTCCTGCTGATCGAGTGGCCGCAGAGCTGACGCCTCCCTCGTCTACGGGTCACCCGGGCAGCGCCTCCTCGGCGCGTGCCCGGGCAGCCTCCTCGAAGAGCGCCTCGCCGCCGCGCTCGTAGAGCGCCATGGCGCGCTCGGGCGTGTCGCCGACCGCCGTCATGCCGATGCGGCCCTGTTCGGTGATCGAACTGATCATGTGGAAGACGATGCCCTCCTGCCGGGAACGGTCGAAGTGCAGGTTGTGGCGAGCCACGGCGTCGAAGAGGTCCCCCACCGAGAGCGCGCGCAGGTCGTCGCCCTCGAGGTGATCGGTCGCGACGAGGTGCTTGTGCACGCCCTCCGGCGTGACGAACGCACCCTCGTCCCCGTCATAGCGGCCGTCGGTGAGGAACTGCAGCGTCAGGAAGGGATGCGTCGTTCCGCCTTTGCGGAGATTCAGCTCGATGGCCCACGACGACCAGTCCCCCGCAGCATCCCTCACGACCACGAAGTCCAGCGCGAACCGTCCCCGCACGCCCATGTCGGCGAGGCGGCGGGCGACCGCGAGCGCCGGCTCGCTGATGAGTCGCGAATACGCGGGGTCCGCGGGGAACACGCAGCCGAGGTAGCTCTGCCCGCTCGGGCCGCCGAGCAGCTGGTCGTGGGTCGAGAGCAGTTCGATCGTGCGATCGGGCAGCACCCGCAGCTGCACGCTCGGGCTGAGGATCTCCTCGCCGACGATGCGCTCCTCGACGATGCCGTGGCGCGTCGGCAGCGCATCGAGCATGTCGGCGGGGGTCAGCGTCTCGACCTCGGGCCGCATCGTCTCGAGACGCTGCACGATCGCGGCTCGCCGGGCGTCGCCCGGGAGCTCCCCGACGTCGGCGAGGTCCACGAGCGCGTTGCCCGACCCCGACACGCCTTCGTCGAGCTTGAAGATCATCTGCCGCACCGCGGGCTTCGCGTCGAGCACCCTCTCGATCGCGTGCACGGCATCGTCACGGCTGCGCAGATCTTCGACGCCGAGTGGATGCTGCACCCCGACGTCGCGGAAGAGCCGCCGGCAGCCCGTCTTCGTGCCGAGCGGGGCGAGCCGGTGGTCCGCGCCGTACATCGGGATGCCGAGCGTCAGGGCCAGATCCCGCTCGCGCTCGGTCGTGTTGTACGGGATGAGGTGGCATCGCCCGCGGTCGGGGATGCTGCGGGCGATGCGGGCCAGCACCCGGGGTCGCTCCAGCACCTTCTCGCTCAGCGTGCGGTGCGTGCCGTCGCCCACCGCGATGAGGGTGAGCCGCGCGAGTGCGTGGCTCGGGATGACGCCCGGCAGGAGGGCGAGGTAGTACTCGATGATCCGCGGATCGATCGGCTGCGATGTGACGTAGGTCATGCGCAGCCTCGGCTGGCGCAAGAGCAGGAGGAGGAACAGGAAGCGCTCCTCGTACGCCTGCACCATCGCCGCGGAGGTCGCACGGCTGCCCACCGTCAGCGACGGCACGACGATGACGGACTCGTCCTCGAGGTTCTGCTGCATCGATGCCCAGACCTGCGGCATCCGCTCCTGCAGGCGGTCGAAGCGCTCGTCGCGTTCGGCCTCGGTGAGCGACGACAGCGTCGCCGGCGCGGTATCGGTGAGGGTCATGGTGCGACTCGATTCTCGGGATGACGGATGCCGTCCACGGCGTACGCGCGGACGGCCCGGCTGAAGCCGCGGACGTCGAGCTGGCCCACCGGACTCGCGGCGACGTGGTCCTCCACGGCGGTGAATGCGCGCTGCGCGACGAGGATCTGCCCGGGAGCCGCCGCGGCGCAGAGGCGCGCGGCGAGGTTGGTGACGCTGCCGATCGCGGCGTAGTCGAACCGCCCCTCGAAGCCGATTCGGCCGAGCGTCGCATACCCCTGTGCGACGCCGATCCCGATGCCGAGGTCGATCGCGCGCCGGTGCCAGACGGCGATGAGGTCGCCCACCCGATCCCGGATCTCGATCGCCATCTCGATCGCGCGCCGGGCGGGATCGTCCAGGGGAAGCGGGTCGTTGAAGAACACCATGACGCCGTCGCCCGTGAAGCGCTCGAGCGTGCCCTCGTAGCGGTCGATGAGCTCGCCGAGCACCGCGTGGTACTCCGAGAGCACGCCCATGACCTCTTCGGGCTCGCTCGACTCGGCGAAGGGCGTGAAGCCCCGCAGGTCGCAGAAGACCACCACGATGTCGCGACGGTGACTCGCCAGCACCGTCTCGTCGCCGTTGTCGAGCACCACATCGACGACCTGCCGCGAGAGGAACCGGCGCAGCCGGTTCACCCGCTCGAGCTCGTCGACCTGGCTCGCCACCCGTGCTTCGAGTTCGACGTTCCAGCGGGCGAGCTCGGCAGCCTGACGCTCGATCGTGTCGTGGTAGCGCTTGAGCCGCGCGAGGGATGCGACGCGTGCGATCAGCTCGGCCTGGTCGAACGGCTTGCTCACGAAGTCGTCGGCGCCGGCCTCGAGGGCGTGGCGCTTCTCCTGGTCGCCGCTCGCCGTGATCATCACGACCGGCAGGAACCGCCAGCGCGCCACGGCGCGGATGCGCCGGCACACCTCGTATCCGTCGATGCTCGGCATCATGATGTCGAGCAGCACGAGATCGACGTCATGCCGTTCGAGCAGCGCGAGAGCCTCCTCGCCCGTGGCCGCCGTGATGACGCGGAAGCCGCGCGGGCTCAGCACCGCGTCCAGCAGCCGCAGGTTCTGCTCGAGGTCGTCGACGGCGAGCACGAGGATCGGGTCATCCGGCATCAGCGCGTCCCCTGCCGATGAACGCGCCCACCTGGGCGGGCAGATCCCGGATGCTGATCGGCTTCTCGAGGTAGCCGTCGAAGCCGGACTCGCTGGCTCGCTCTCGATCCTCGCGCATCGCGAACGCCGTCACCGCGACCACGGGCACGGCCCGCAGCGCGGGATCCTCCCGCAGCCGCCGCAGCGCCTCGTAGCCGTCGAAGTCGGGCAGCTGCAGATCCATCAGCACGAGGTCGGGCTCGCACGTCGCGGCGAGCGTGACCCCCTCTTCGCCGGTGACCGCGGGCAGCACCTCGTAGCCCGACGCCGTGAGCACATCGCGCACGAGCTTGAGGTTGAGCGGGTTGTCCTCGACGACGAGCACCCGCAGGCCATCGTTCACGAGGACTCCCCTCCGCCCGGCGCAGCCGCCACCGCGCCGGCGAGCGCTCCGACGCCACGCAGCGCGCCGACGAGCGCGTCACGGTGAACGGGCTTGACGAGGTACGCCGACGCGCCCATCGCGAGGCCGCGCGCCCGCTCGTCCACGATCGACACCACGATGACCGGCACCGCGGCGGTGGCAGCATCCGTCCGCACGCGTCTCAGCACCTCCCAGCCGTCCGTCCGCGGCAGACGGATGTCGAGCAGCACGGCCGCGGGAGCGTGGCGGCGGATCGCCGACAGGCCCTCGTCGCCGTCGCGCGCGATGACGACGTCGACGCCGAGTCCGTCGAGGTACGCCGAGATGAGGTCGAGCGAAGCGCGGTCGTCCTCGACGACGACGATCGTCGCCCGTCCCGCGCCGTCGCCGACGGCGGGCGCCTCGAGCGGCACACGTCGCGGGATCGTGAACCCGAAGGTGCTGCCGACGCCCACCTCGCTCTCGAGCCACATCGTCCCGCCCAGGATCGCCACGATCCGCCGGCAGAGCGTGAGACCGAGCCCCGTGCCCTCTTCGCTCTGCAGTCCGCGCCTCCCCTGCTGGAACGACTCGAAGATGCGCTCGCGGTCGGCGGGTGCGATGCCGATGCCGGTGTCGGCCACCGCGACGGCGATCTCGTGCTCGCTTCCGCGCGCGGTCACGGTGACGCGCCCGCCGTCGGGCGTGAACTTCACGGCGTTGCTCAGGAGGTTCACGAGCACCTGCTTCACGCGCAGCTCGTCGGATTCGACGGTGTCGAGATCGTCGTCGACGTCGACGGCGAGATGGATGCCGTGTCTCGCCGCCCGCTCGCGCACCATCGACGCGCCGTACTCGAGTGCGGAGCGCAGCGAGAACGTCGAGGGCTCGAGCTCCATGCGCCCGGCCTCGACCTTCGACAGGTCGAGGATGTCGTTGAGCAGCTGCAGCAGGTGACGGCCCGACCCGAGGATGTCGCGCAGGTACTCGTCCTGCCGGTCGTTGAGCTCGCCGAACATGCGCTCGAGGAGCACCTCCGAGAAGCCGATCACGGCGTTGAGCGGGGTGCGCAACTCGTGCGACATGCTCGCGAGGAACTCCGACTTGTGGCGGCTCACGACCTCGAGCTCAGCGGATTTCGTCTCGAGCTCGCGGAACAGCTGCGCGTTCCACACGGCGAGCGCCGACTGACCCGCGAAGTTCTCGAGGAAGTCGATGGTGTCGGGCGAGAACTCGCCGGGCGTGCGCCGGCGCACCACGAGCGCGCCCACGATCCGGTCGCCCCGCAGCACGGGCACGGCGACCATCGAGCGCCAGCCGTCTTCGTGGAGCAGCCGCAGGTGCGTGTCGAGCTCGACGTCGTCGAGGTCGGCAACGGCGATCGGATGCCGCTCCCTCGCGGCGCGACCCACCAGCGTGGTGTCGAGGCCGAGCTTGATCGTGCGGAGGCGCTCGAGAAGGCGGTCGCTCGCGTACGCGCTGCGCACCGTGAACGCGCGCTCGCTCTCGATGTACTCCATGATCGAGCCGCCGTCGCAGCCGGCGAAGCGCACGGCGTTCATGATGATCGTGGTGAGCACCTCATCGAGGACGAGGCTCGAGCTCACCGCCTCGCCGACCTCGCTGAGCGCTTCGAGCTGGTCGACCTTGCGCGCGAGTTCGACGGTGCGATCCTCGAGGGCGCGCACCAGATCGATCTGCCGCACCACGACGGCCGCCTGCGCCGCGAACGCCTGCACGGCGGCCTGGGCGCTCTCGTCGAACGGCGACACCTGCGTGCGCCACAGCGAGAGGACGCCGACGACCTCGTCGTCGAGCAGCATCGGCGCCGCCATGAGGGTGCGGTAGTGGCCGAGCTCCTGCGCGTCCTGCCGGCCGTACTCGGCGTCGATGAGGACGTCCGGGATCTGCTGCAGCTTCCGCTCGCTCGAGACGCGCCCGAGCAGCGTCGCCCTGTCGATGCGGAACGGGTGAGCCGTGATGTGGTCGACGAGCGCGTCGGGCACGCCGACCCACGACGACAGCGCGAAGTAGTCCCCGTCGATGAGGTAGACCTGGGCCGCGTCGGAGCGGCAGAGCCTGCGCGCGCTCTCGACGATCGTGTCGAGCGCCGCGTCGGGGTCGGAGGCTGACCGGCCGAGCGCGAGCAGAACCTCGTTCAGCGCGGCGAACTGCTCCGTGGCATCGGCGTAGCCGCGCTGGAGGGTTTCGAGTTCTCCTCCACCGGCTCCCTCCGAAGGCTCCACGAGTGGCCTCCTCCCAACGAGACCTCGCGTTCGCCGCGATGACAGGGCACATTGTCCTCGCGCGCGGGAGCGCATTCAAGACGGGCGAGTACCCGCCGCGCGACTCAGCGCGCACCTACCAACGACAGCAGGCTCGCGAGCCCTTCCGGGGTGCCCGGCCAATGGCGCTCGATGGCGGATCTGCCCGCCGTGCGGATGGCGTACCGCAGCGCGATCGCGACGATGATGGCGTCGTCGGCGTACCCGAGCACAGGAAGGAAGTCCGGCACGAGGTCGATCGGCAGCAGCAGATACACCAGCAGCCCGCCGAGCCACCACCGCGTGCCCCGGGGCACCTCAGGGTCGGCGACCAGCCGCTTCAGCAGCACGACGACGTCGGCGACGAGCCGCATGATCTGGCGCCAGTCCACGTTGCGGCCCGCTCGGCGCTGCTGCAGCCACAGGATCAGCAGCAGGACCAGCCACACCACGACGAGCCCGCCGACCACCGAGAGGACGATCAGCGCCCAGCCCGGCATGCGGTCAGCCTTGGGGCGTGCCGGGGAGGTTCGCCGCGAACACCTGCTCGGCGTAGCCCGCGAGCTTCTCCGTCACGTCGTCGAGGCGCTGCGTCGCCGCGGCGGCGATGTCGAGCTCGACGACGTTGCGCCGGCGGAGGTCGCGGTGCCAGCGGCGCAGCCGCTCGAGGCTCTGCTCCTCCTCTTCGAGCTCACCGAAGGTGAACTTCTCCTTGGCGATCTCGCGGTCGATCTCGTCGGAGAACTTGCCGCAGTCGGCGATGAACTCCTCCCATTCGTCGACGCGGGCGGCGACGAATGCATCGCGGAGCACGGCGATGTCGTCGTCCCCGTGCGAGGCGGCGGTGAGGACCGCCAGCGATCCGCCGCCGCGCTCGGCGAGTTCGCGCACGGTCGGGAGCGCCTCCGTGAACGCCGGCAGGTCGGGAACGGTCCACGCGCCGGATGCCGCGGGCACGGCTCCGACGCGACGAAGCTCCCGCCACACTGCCACGCGATGGCGCGACGGTTCGGCCGGAACCTTGGGAATGACCAGCAGCCAAGACACGGATGTATCAGTCGTCATGCGGTGACTGTAACATGCGTTACATCCCTTGACAACGCGTAGGCTCGATTCTCATGGCGATCGGCGTGACGATGTACACCTTCGATGTCCAGCTGGCCGACGTCGATCGCGGAGTCTACGAAGAGCTCTCCCTCCGCGTGGCGCGGCATCCGTCCGAGACCGATGCATTCATGCTCACGCGGGTGCTCGCGTATGCACTCGAGTACGAAGAGGGCATCGCGTTCAGCGAGGGCATCTCGGCGACCGACGAGCCCGCGGTGCTCGTGCGCGACCTCACCGGCGCGCTCGTCGCATGGATCGAGGTCGGCGCGCCGGACGCCGCACGACTGCACACCGGCAGCCTGGCGGGTGCGCGCGTCGCGGTGTACACACACCGCGATCCGGCGAAGGTGGCGGTGCCGTGGGCGGGCAAGAAGATCCACCGCGCCGACGAGGTGAAGCTCTACAGCTTCGACCCCGGCTTCTTCGATTCAGCCACCGCCGTGCTCGAGCGCCGGAACACCCTGACCGTGTCGATCACCGAGCGCCGTCTCTACCTCGACCTCAACGGCTCGACGTTCGAGACCGACGTCCACGAGGCCATGGCCGGCTGAACCCGGATCTGCCCGGCAATCAGCCCGGCAGGAAGTTCTCGCGCGCCAGCGGCGCGACCTCGAGCTCGCCGGCCCCCGCCCGCGACACCCAGCGCAGCTCTTCGATCTCGGCCGCGATCTGCGGCACCTGGTCCCCGATGTCGGCCACGAAGACGTCGGCTTCCACGAGGAACCCGGGCTCGTTCGCCGCGGCCGCGGTGAAGAGGCCCAACGATCTCAGCGAGTCGGCTTCGACCGCGAGCCCGAGCTCTTCGAACAGCTCGCGACTCAGCGTCTGGGCGGGGGTCTCCCCCGGCTCGGGCTTGCCGCCCGGCTGCATGAACGCGGTCGTGCCGGCCTTGCGCACCAACAGCAGCTCGTCACGATCGTTCAGAATGACCGCAGCGGAGACACGGATGCTGCGCGTCGACGTCGATGCCGGGTTCGAGGTGCTCACGAAGGCACGCTAACAGGAACGGCCGACCTCGCCCGGCGTAGAATCACGTGTGCTTCCCGATTCCCCCGCGCCCTCCGACCTGCCGCCGAGCGGCATCGACCCGGACGATCTGGCGACCACCCTGCGGGTGCTCGCGATCATGCCGGGCGTCGACGAGGCGCATCCCGACTACGTGGCCGTCCGCCGCGCGACCGCCGCGATGTTCAAGGCCGTCAAGAAGGTGCGGCGCCGCGAGATCCGCGAGGCGATCGCCTCCGCCGACCGCGCCGTCGTCGCCGCGACGGCCACCGGCGCGCCCGACAGGATCGACGACGAGACCCGGGGCATCCCGATCAGCTCGTCCACCACTGCCGCGACCGCCGGGACGCTCCTCAAGCCTCGCGCCTGCTACATCTGCAAGCAGCCGTATACGGTCGTCGACGCGTTCTACCACCAGCTCTGCCCCACGTGTGCGGCGATGAGCCACGCCAAGCGCAACGCGCGCACCGACCTCACCGGCAAGCGGGCACTGCTCACCGGCGGCCGCGCGAAGATCGGCATGTACATCGCGCTGCGACTGCTGCGCGACGGCGCGCACACCACGATCACGACGCGTTTCCCCCGCGACGCCGTGCGCCGCTTCAGCAGCCTGCCCGACTCGCCGGAGTGGATCGACCGGCTGAAGGTCGTCGGCATCGATCTGCGCGACCCCGCCCAGGTGATCGGACTGGCAGAGGATGTCGCGGCCGCCGGCCCGCTCGACATCCTCATCAACAACGCGACCCAGACGGTGCGCCGCTCGCCGGGCGCGTATCAGCCGCTCGTCGACGCGGAGCTCGCGCCCCTCCCCGACGGCCCGCTCCCCGAACTCGTCACGTTCGGCCACACCAACGACCGGCACCCGCAGGCCCTGGAGCGCTCGGTGACCGCGCACCCGATCCTCGCGGCGGCCGCCGCCCGCGCCGACGAGCTGACGGAGCAGGCAATGGCCGCGGGCTCGAGCTCGCTCGAGCGCCTGGCCGCGGGCACCGCCATCGACGCCGGAGGTCTCATCCCCGACCTCGACCACACGAACTCGTGGGTGCAGAGCGTCGAGGAGGTCGATCCGCTCGAGATGCTCGAGGTGCAGCTCGCCAACACGACCGCGCCGTTCCTGCTCGTGTCGAAGCTGCGCGCGTCGCTCGCGGCGAGCCCCGCGCGGCGCACGTACGTGGTCAACGTCAGCGCGATGGAGGGCGTCTTCAATCGCGGGTACAAAGGGCCGGGGCATCCACACACCAACATGGCCAAGGCCGCGGTGAACATGCTGACGCGCACGAGCGCCCGGGAGCTGTTCGAGACCGACCGCATCCTCATGACCAGCGTCGACACCGGCTGGATCACCGACGAGCGCCCGCACCCGACGAAGGTGCGCCTCGCCGAGGAGGGATTCCACGCCCCGCTCGATCTCGTCGACGGCGCGGCCCGCGTCTACGACCCGATCGTGCGCGGCGAGGCGGGCGAAGACCTGTTCGGCGTCTTCCTCAAGGACTACGCGCCCGGCCAATGGTGAACCTGCCCGAGCCGGGCCACCGGGTGGTCGTGCGCTACATCCTGCCCACCGGGCAGGCGACCGATGCGCTCGGCGAACTCCTCAGTGCGGACGCCGAGGTCATCGTGGTCGACGGCAAGCGCGGCGTCGAGCGCATCCCGCGCGGCGCGGTCATCGCAGCGAAGGAAGTGCCGCCGCCGCCCGCGCCCCGCGTGCCGCGGCGCGTCCCGCCGGTGGATTGAGCGGTCGCGGGAAGAACCGCGCACGCCTCATGGTTCGAAACTGCCATGAGCACAGTCGCAGAACTCCTCCGTGTGAACCTCCACGACGTCTTCGGGAACCGGGATGCCGCGCAGCGACGTGCTGCCGCGGCGCAGGCATTCTCGCCTGATGTGGCTTTCACCGATCCCGAGGGGGCTGTCGTCGGCATCGAGGCGCTGCTCGCCAAGGCGGCGGACCTTCTCGGCGGCGCACCTGCGGAGTTCGCGTTCGTCGAAGACGGCCCGGCCTACGTGTCCGCCACGACGGGGGCGCAGCCGTGGGCGTTCGGTCCCGTCGGCGCGCCCGTGGTGCGCGGCATCGACATCATCGCCGTCGAGGACGGCGTGATCACGGCCCTGACGACTGTTCTCGCCGAGGCCTGATCGGCGCAGTCTGCTTTTGCGCGTGTGAGCTCGCCGCTCTACCCTGGCTCTACTAGTGCGCGCTAGTGGCCGTGCGCACGATCTGCCGACGATGGAGTCCCGATGCTCGACACCTCAGCCCACGCGTCACCGGCCGCGCCGGTGACCGGACCTCGGCGGAAGAAGCGGCGCGCGCTGAGGATCACGCTCCTCGCGAGCGCGGTGGTCATCGTCCTCGCCGTCGTGGGCGGCGCGATCACACTCTGGTACTTCGGTCACGACGATCCCGCACAGTACGAAGAGCGCGTCGATGCGATCGACCAGCGCTTCTCCGACGGCTACCCGCAGGGCCAGGTGCTGCTCAGCGGCAGTTCGTTCTTCGAGTTCTGGGAGACCTCCACCGAAGATCTCGCGCCGCTGCCGACGACCAACATCGGGATCGGCGGGACGAAGGTGATCGATCACCTCACCTATTTCGACCGCATGGTGGTGCCGTTCGCGCCGCGCACGCTCGTGCTGTACATCGGCTCGAACGACATGGGCGGGATCCCGCTGTACACGAAGTCGGCCGAGCACACCGTGGGACTCATCGAGCAGTACATCGCCGAGGCCCGCGCGAAGCTTCCCGGGGCGACCGTCTACTACGTCGCCGTCACCGAGGCTCCCGCGCGGGCCGGCGTCCGCTCCGACATCCAGCAGGCGAACGCGATGCTCGCGGAGCGCGCCCGCGAGACCGGCGATTTCACGTTCATCGATACGGCCCCGACGCTGCTCAACGCCGATGGGTCGATCGACGGGACCCTGTTCGGCCCCGACCGGCTGCACTTCAACGAGAAGGGTTACGAGCGGTTCGCCGCGGCGGTCCGGCAGGGGCTCGCCCCGGAGTACGCCCGCGACTGGTCGGCCACGACTCCGTGATCCGGGGCGACGAGGGGCGCCGCAGCGCCCCTCGTCGGGTCAGAAGCGCAGCAGCACCTTGCCGTCGCGACCAGGCACGGCGCTCGCGGCGGCGGCTTCCCGCGCCTGCTCGAACGGGAACACGGCATCGACCGGCAATGCGACCTCGCCCGAACCGATGCGCTGCACCAGTTCGGCGAACAGCGCACCGCGGGTGGCAACATCCATCGTCTGACTCACCTTGCTGCCCCAGAAGCCCTTGACCGTCGCCTGCTTGAAGATGAGGTCGCCCGCCGACAGCTGCAGCTTGGGCGAGCCCATCGAACCGAACGACACCAGGGTGCCGCCTTCGCCGAGCAGCGCCAGCAGGTCGCCTGCCGCCTCGCCGCCGACGGAGTCCACGGCCGCGCGCGGCGCGTTCTCACCCAGGATCTCGGCGGCGCGCTCGCGCCAGTCGTCTGACTCGGTCGACACGACGTCGCGGATACCGAGCCGGGCCAGCTCGTCCACTCCCGCGTCGCGGCGCACGAGACCAAGCACGTGCACGCCGCGCGCCGCGGCGAACTGCGCGACGAGCTTGCCGACCGCGCCGTTGGCGGTGTTCTGCACGATCCACTCCCCCGGCTGCACGTCGAGGAAGTCCAGCAGGCTCAGCGCGCTGAACGGCATCGAGATCAGCTGGGCGGCCGTCTCGTCGCTGACCGCGTCGGGCACGGGGACGAGTCCCGCGGCCTTGGCGACGAAGTACTCGCTCCAGACGCCGAACGTGCCGCCGGTGGCGACGCGCTGGCCGATCTTCAGGGTGTCAACACCCTCACCGAGCGCGTCCACGACGCCGACCGCCTCGGTGCCGGAGGCGGCGGGAAGCTCGGGCTTGAAGCCGTACGTGCCGCGGATGGTCCAGAGGTCGTGGTTGTGGATCGGCGACAGCACCGTGCGCACTCGCACCTGCCCAGGACCCGGCTCGGGCAGAGGTCGCTCAGCGACCTCGAGAACCTCGGTCGGATCGCCGAAAGCGGAGTGGATGAGTGCGCGCACGGTGGTGCTCCTTACGTATTTCACGGCCGCCGGGTGTGCAGCCGCCGCAACGTATAGCCGCGCACCCGCCGCTCGCATTCCCCGGCGGGGCGGGCCGGTCTCACGCCCACCCCGTGCGTGGGCGGGTGGGGGGTTGCCGGGTCGGGGCGGGTTATGCGGGTTTGGCGTGTGTGAGTTCGTGGCGGAGCAGCCGGTTGGGTCCGCGCCATCGTCGTTGCGGGTCGATCCAGCTCGGCGGTCGCAGCTGGGGCATGCCGTCGACCATGCGGATCTCCCACCCGCTGGCCTCGAGGCCGTGGTGGTGGTACCAGCACAGCAGCACGCCGTTGTCGACCGTGGTCGGCCCGTCCCGCGCCCAGTCGACAACGTGATGCACTTCGCACCACGCCGCGGGCACCGTGCAGCCGGGCGTGATGCAGCCGCCGTCGCGGGCGCCGATCGCCTTGCGCTGCCAATGGTTGAACACCCGGTCCTCGACCTGCAGCTGCGTGATCGCCCCGTTCTCGGCGAGGGTGAGCCGGTGGATCGTGCCGTGACAGCCGGCATGCCGGGCCGCGGCTGCCGGCACCGGCACCGGCCCGCCCGCGCTCTCCACGAACGCGACCCCGCCCGGGTCTGCCAGGTCGTGTGCGGTGGTCGTCACGATCAACGTCGGCGCGGCACCGCCCAGCGTCGGCATCGCAGCGGCGCCCGCCGCCGCGGACAGGATCGACGCGAACGCGTCGTGCCGCTTCTGATCCACGGTGCGGGGATCCAGCACCCGCTCCTGCGCCTCACCGGATACGCCATCCTCGGCCGCCGGGTCGGCGAACCGCGGCCCACGACCCTGCACCCGCGGGTTCAGGTGCGCATCGACGAGCCGGTCGAACTGCGCCGCGACGACCTCGCTGACATCACCGGAGATCCGCCGCAGCCCACGATACGACCGGCGGCCGATCCGGATCCCCCGCGCCCGCTGCGCGTACTCCTCATCGGGCAGCGTGCCGTCCGGGTCCAGGAACAGCGCCCACGTCGTCGCCATGATCTTCAACTCATGGATCCCACACCCCGGCGCCCCCGTGTCCCCGACGGCGGCGGCGACGAGTTCGATCTCGGCCGCCTCGATCTGTTCGACCCCGCACCGCCCCAGCAACGGCCGCAGCGCGTCGACGATCGTCGTCAACGCGTCCGCGCTCAACCGGCCCGTCGCTGACGCCGCACGGGCATGCTCGAGCGGCGCCGGACGGGTCTGCCCCGTCAACGTCACCCGCCCCGTGATCGCCTTCGCGTCCCGCAACCGCGCCCGCGCGGTTGCCGCCGACACCAGCGTGCTGCGTTCCACCAGCTCCTGTGCCGACCCGACCCCGAACTGCCGGGTGATGGCGTCGTCACCGAACTCGGAATCGGCACGACGCCCGACCTCACCGGCCAACGCCAGCCGGGCAGCATCCACCACCCGCCCCAGCCGCTCCACCACCCCCAACGCATCGATCAGCTCGCGGTGCGACAACCCCCGCTGCGCCTGACCGCCGAGCGCCCCACCGAGCATGTCGCCGAGCAGATCGGCGACGCCCTCAAGGTCGGCCAGCGGGAAGTTCATACCCCCCATTCTGCTGACGGCCTCCGACATCGGACACACCACAAAACAGCAGATCAGCAAAGGTTCTGTGGACAACTCCGAAAGTGCGGGAGAACCGGCCACCTGGGGAGGAACCGCCGCTCCACGCATCCGATCGACCCCCACGAACAGGCGCGCCGCTGCGCTGAAAGGGCAACTTCCGGCTCGTCTTCACGCGGACCGCACCGCCGCCTTCGCGCGAGCGTCAGCGAACACTCCGATCCCGGAGGAGGTCGGGCCTGGACGCGGCCCAACCGCGAGAGGTCCGAGCACCCTCGGGCGCCCGGACCTCTCACCTCGCGTCGGTCAGCTGCGGGGCGGGTTCGCGGGCAGCCACTCCTCGAGGGACGTCTCGAAGACCTGCGCACCGCCGACGGGCATGAGCGTGCGCTCCTCCATGCGGGCGCCGAAGTACGGCGCGTCGGCGTCGGTCACGACCTCGCGCGCGTCGCCGCGGAAGGTGAGCCCGCGCCGCACCATCTCGTCGAGACCCATGACCTCGGGACCGGCGATCTCGACGTCGGCATTGAGCGGTGTACCCGCCGCGGTGCGGGCGACCGCGGTCGCGACATCCTCACCGGCCATCGGCTGCACGAGGTTGCCCGGCAGGTGGATCGCGTCGCCGTTGCCCGACACTCCCGCGATCCCGGTGATGAACTCGAAGAACTGCGTCGCGTGAAGGATCGAGTAGGGAATGCCCGACTCGCGGATGAGCTCCTCCTGGGCGGTCTTCGCCGCGAAGTACGAGATCGTGTTCGGACGGTTCGTGCCCACCACGGTGAGCGCGACGTAGTGCCCCACGCCGGCCTCCCGCGCTGCGGCGATGAGGTTCCGCGTCGAGGTGGTGAAGAACTCCATCACGTCCGCCGGGGCGAACGACGGCGAGTTCGACACGTCGACCACCACGTCCGCGCCCTCGAGCACCTCGGCGAGGCCCTCGCCGGTGATGGTGTTGACACCCGAGTTCGGCGACGCGGCGACGGCCTCGTGCCCGTGCGCCGTGAGCTTCGCGACGACCTTCGAGCCGATGAGCCCGGAGCCTCCGATGACGACGATCTTTGCCATGATGTGCCTTTCGTTCAGGGAGCGCGGGGGCGGCGCTCACCAGCTATGACCACGCATGCCGGCGATCTGTGACAGGCCCGCCGTCAGCACCGCCAGCGCGCCAGCTTCGCCGGGTTGACGACCAGCCAGGCCTCGAGAACGAGGCGCCCGCGGACGCGGAGGCTGAGCACCCCGGTCACCCGTCCCTCCCGGCACACGACGATTCCGGGCACGCCGTTCACCGACTCCACGCGGAGCGACGCGGCCGCATCGAGCAGCACCTCGCCGAGATACGCCGCGACTCCCGACGCACCTTCGACCGTGGCGACCGGCGCTGCCACGGCCCCGCCGCCGTCGACTGTGAGCGCGACGCCGGGGTGCAGCATCCGTTTCATCGCACGTGAATCACCGGTCTCGGCAACGTCGACGAGCGCGCGCACGACGCGTTCGTGCTGCGCGGCGCTCGAAGGTGAGTTCCGCGCGGAACGGTGCAGCCACGAGCCGGGTCGCCTGGTCACGCCCCGACCTGGGCGACATGCCCGAGCTTGTCGGGGCTCATCACCCACAGGAGTCGACGGATGCCGTCTTCCGCCGCGGTGACCGTGACCAGGGTCGTGACCTTGCCGTCCTCGGAGAGGGTGGCTGCCGGCCGGCCGTTGACCTCGACCCAGCCGATCTGCTTGCCGGTCCAGAAATGGCTCGAGAACGCGGCGATGAACTTGGCGACGCGACTTCGCCCGGCCACCGGGATGCGCGCGGCGAGCTTGGCGCCGTTGCCGTCGGTGTAGCTGACGACGTCCTCGGCGAACAGCCGCTCGAGGTCGGTCACGTCGCCCTTCTGCGCCGCGACGAGGAACGCCTCGAGGAGACGCCGCTGCTCGGCCGCAGCCACCTCCGCTCTGCGCGCCGACTCCAGGTGCTTGCGGGCACGGCTCACGAGCTGGCGCGCGCTCGCGACGGTGGCGCCGATGATGTCGGCGATCCGTTCGTACGGGTAGTCGAGCGCTTCGCGCAGGATGTACGCGGCACGCTCGGTCGGTGTGAGCTTCTCGAGGACGAGGAGGATCGCATACTGCAGCGCTTCGCCGCGCTCGGCGCCGAGAGCGGGGTCGGCGTCGGTGTTCACCGGCTCGGGCAGCCACGGCCCGATGTACGTCTCACGGCGGGCATGCGCGGACTGGGTGGCGTTGATCGAGAGCCGCGTGGCGACCGTCGCGAGGAAAGCACCGGGCTCGCGGATGTCGGCGCGATCGGCGTTCTGCCAGCGGATCCAGGTCTCCTGCACGATGTCCTCGGCATCGGCCACCGTGCCGAGCATGCGATATGCGATGCCGAAGATCCGTCGTCGGTGCTCGTCGAAGACGGTGACGGCGAGCGTGATGTCGTCCCGGTCGTTCACGCGTGCCGTGGTCTCGCCCATTGCGTCTGCCGCTCCCATCGCCGCGCTCAGCGTACGCCCGTGACGGACGGCAGAAGCGCGTCGCCGGCGTCGCGCGGCGCCACCTGCCAGTCGTGGAACCGGGTCGGTGCGATGATCGCACCGGCCCCGGGCAGCAGCTCGAACCGGTCGAGCTGCGCGCCGAAGTACGTCGCGAGCGGGTCGGCGACGACCTCTCGCTCGTCGCGACGGAACCGGAGCTCGCGCTGCGCGAGATACCCGAGCTCGAACACCTCCGGTCCGGCATGCTCCGTGATCTCGCCCGTGGGCCGTGCCAGTGCGGCGCGGACGACCGCCGCGGCCACGTCGTCGGCGGCCATGGGCTGGATCAGGGCGTCCGCCACGTGGGCGATGCCACTGCGGGTCGCGGCATCCGTGATGCTGCGGATGAATTCGAAGAACTGCGTGGCGTGCACGATCGAATACGGACGACCGGATGCCGTCAGCAGACGCTCCTGCTCGGCTTTCGCCTGGAAGTATCCGCCCTCGGAGCGGGCGAGGCGATCGGTGCCCACGACCGAGAGCACGACGTGGTGCGCCACCCCGGCGGCCGCCCCGTAGGTGAGGAGATTGAGCGTGGAGCCGTAGAAGAACTCGCGGGCGCCCGCTTCGTCGGTGTACGACGAGTTCGACACGTCGACGAGCGTCTCCGCGCCCTCGAGCGCCTGCTCGAGCCCCTCGCCGGTGAAGGAGTTCACGCCCACCGCGCGCGCCACGACGACGACATCGTGCCCGGTGGCTTCGAGCGCGGCGACGACTCTCGAGCCGATCAGCCCGGTCCCCCCGATGACAGCGATCCTCATGTCGAACCCTCTCTGCTCCTGCGCGCCCGGAAACGCGCGCGTTTCCAGCTGAGACCGGATGCGACAGCGATCTGTGACAGGTCGACGCAAAGTCGTCGAGGGCTCAGTCCGACTGGGGCTTGGGAGGGTTGTGCATGAACTCGATGCGGATGCCGTTGTCGTCCTCGACGAAGGACGCGTAGTAGCGCTCGTTGAATCGCGGATACGTCTTCGGCTCACGCACCGCGCTCCAGCCGGCGGCGAGCGCGGTGGCGTGCAGCCGGTCCACGTCGGCGCGGGAGCCCACCGCGAACGCCAGGTGCTGCCAGCCGATGGTGCCGTGGCGATGCGGACCGGTTCCTTCCTCCCTGGCGGGGAACAGGATCAGCTCGGTCTCGTCCTCGGCATACCACGCGACCCCGTTGTCGCCGTCGGTGCGCTCCATGCCGAGGGCCGTGAGCACAGGGTCGAACTGTGCGACCGCGCGGGGCAGATCCTCGACGGTGATGCCGAGGTGATCGACGAGAGGCATCGGGCCAGTCTCCCCGATGCCGGCGGCTCCCGCTGCGCGCAACGCGCCGTCCATGTCACAACTCCGGCGCCCTCCCGGTCCTAGCTCACAAGACCGCACGACCCACCCTCGAAAGGAACTCGACATGACCGCTCAGAAGCCCACCATCGTCCTCGTCCACGGCGCCTTCGCCGAGTCGTCGTCGTGGAACGGCGTCATCGCCCAGCTGCAGCAGCACGACGTTCGCGCGATCGCGGTCGCCAACCCGCTGCGCAGCCTTGCCGGCGACGCGGCGTACGTCCGCGACGTGCTCGCGTCGATCGAGGGTCCGATCGTCCTCGTCGGCCACTCGTACGGCGGCCTCGTCATCACCGAGGCGGCCTCGGGCACCGACGCCGTCGTGGGACTCGTCTACGTCGCCGCGTTCGTTCCCGAGACCGGCCAGAGCGCGTTCGAGCTCTCGAACAGTGCTCCCGGAGGCACCCTCGGCGACGCGCTCGCGGCGTACCCGGTGTCGAGCGGGGGCGACGAGTACGCGATCCGTCCGGAGCTGTTCCACCACCAGTTCGCCGCTGACGTCTCGCCCGAGGTCGCTGCGCTCATGGCGGCGACGCAGCGTCCGGTGACGCAGGCGGCGCTCTCGGAGGGCCTGGCGACCGATCGTCCGGCGTGGCGCGACATTCCGTCGTGGCACGTCTTCGGCGACCAGGACCTCAACATCCCCGTCGCCGTGCACCGCGCCGGCGCCGAGCGGGCCGGCTCGCGCGGCACGCACGAGATCGCCGGTGCGTCGCACGCGATCTCGGTGTCGCAGCCCGCCGCCGTGGCCGCGACCATCGCCGAAGCCGGCAAGGCCTACCTGGCCTCTCAGGAGATCGCCGCGTGATCGACCGGCGGCGCCCCGGACGACGGTCCGGTCTCCGGGGCGCCGCCTCCCATCGAAAGGAGTCCGCCATGCTCACCACCTTCACCAGCCCGGTCCGCACCGTGGACGCGGGTGAACTCGACATCGCGTACATCGACGCCGGCGACCGCGGCGGCGACCCGGTGGTGCTCCTCCACGGCTTCCCCTACGACGTCCACAGTTATGTCGACGTCGTGCCGCTGCTGACGGAGGCCGGCTTCCGCGTGCTGGTCCCCTACCTCCGCGGGCACGGCCCGACGTCTTTCCGCGAAGACCGCACCGTGCGCTCCGGTCAGCAGGCAGCGCTCGGCGCCGACCTCCTCGCCTTCATCGATGCGCTCCACCTCGAGCGGCCGATCCTCGCCGGCTACGACTGGGGTGCTCGTGCCGCGTGCATCGTCGCCGCGCTGTGGCCCGAGCGCGTGGGCGGCCTGGTGTCGGTGAACGGGTACCTCATCCAAGACATCTCGGCAGCCGGCATCCCGCTCTCCCCGCCGCTCGAAGCGGGGTTCTGGTACTTCTGGTACTTCGCGACCGAGCGCGGCCGGGCCGGCCTCGCGAGCGACCCGCGGGGCGTCGCCGACGTGATCTGGCGGCGCAACTCCCCCGCCTGGGCCTACGACGAGCCCGTCCTGGATCGTGCGGCGGCAGCCTTCGACAACCCCGACTACGTCGACGTGGTCATCCACTCCTATCGCCACCGGCTGGGGCTCGAGCCCGGAGCGCCCGAGCATGTCGACCTCGAGCGCCGCCTGGCCACGCTGCCGTCGATCACGGTGCCGACCATCACGCTCGACGGCACCGCCGACGGCAACTTCCCCGCCTCTGACGGCTCGCAGCACGATCGGTTCTTCACCGGCCCTCGCCGTCATCGACAGATTCCGGATGCCGGTCATCACCTGCCTGCGGAGGCGCCCCACGCCTTCGCCCAGGCGATCCTCGACATCGCGGGGCTCCCGGGCGGCGCCGCGGCCCCCCGCGTGAGGCGCGAGCGGCGCGCGGCGGGAGCCGACGGAGCCGGCGCACTGCGGCAGACTTGACGTGTCCCTCGGAGGCGGAAGGTTGCCCGTGAAGATCATCGAGCTGAAGCGGTTCGTCGCCATCGCCGACAACGACGTCCATGTGCCGCGCGCGGCCGACGCGCTCGGCGTGCCGCTCGCGTCGCTCTACTCGACGATCGACAAGCTCGAGACCGAGGTCGGGCACCCCCTCTTCACCCGCAGCAAGCCGAACTGGTCGCTGACACCGGCGGGCGTGCTCCTGCTCGAAGAGGCCAGGACCCGCATCGCCGAAGCCCCGGCTCCGGCCGCCCCGCCGAAGGCTCCCGCGGGCGGCAAGGCGAAGGCGTCCAAGGGCAAAGGCCGCGCGCCCATCGTGAAGGGCCAGCCGAAGCCGTACAAGAAGCGCCAGGGCCGCTAGGCGGGCGCGAACCCGCGCGGGCGCGGTTACAGCTCAGTGACGCGTCCGGCTTCGACGCGCCAGTGGCGGTCGAGCTCCACGGCATCGAGCATGCGCCGGTCGTGCGTCACCAGCAGCAGCGTGCCGCGGTAGGACTCCAGGGCCTGCTCGAGCTGTTCGATCGCCGGAAGGTCGAGGTGGTTCGTCGGCTCGTCGAGCACGAGCACGTTCACCCCTCGTGCCTGCAGCAGAGCGAGGGCCGCTCGCGTGCGCTCGCCGGGCGACAGCTCGTCGACCGGCCGGCCCACGTGGTCGGCCTTGAGACCGAACTTGGCGAGCAGCGTGCGCACCTCGCCGGACTCCATGTCGGGCACCAGTCCACCGAACGCTGCGGCGAGCGCCTGCGACCCGACCAGCAGTGACCGGGCCTGGTCGATCTCGCCGATCTCCACGTTCGCGCCGACGCTCGCCGTGCCCGCGTTCGGCGCCTGGCGTCCCAGCAGCGCTCGCAGCAGTGTGGACTTGCCCGCGCCGTTGTGGCCCGTGATGCCGATCCGCTCCCCCGCGTTCACCTGCAGCGACACCGGCCCCAGCATGAACGAGCCCTGCTCGAAGACCGCCGAGCTCAGCGTCGAGACGACGGTGCTCGATCTGGGCGCGGCGCCGATCGTGAACTCGAGCTGCCACTCCTTGCGGGGCTCCTCGACCTCCTCCAGACGCGCGATGCGGCTCTCCATCTGCCGCACCTTCTGCGCCTGCTTCTCGCTCGACTCGGTATTGGCCTTGCGACGGATCTTGTCGTTGTCGGGCGACTTCTTCATCGCGTTGCGCACACCCTGACTCGACCACTCGCGCTGCGTGCGCGCCCTCGCGACCAGGTCGGCCTTCTTCTCGGCGAACTCGTCGTACTTCTCGCGGGCGTGCCGGCGAAGGGTCGCGCGCTCCTCGAGATAGGAGTCGTAGCCGCCCCCGTAGACACGGTTCGAGTGCTGCGCGAGGTCGAGCTCGAGCACGCGCGTGACGCAGCGCGCGAGGAACTCGCGATCGTGGCTCACCAGCACGACACCGCCACGGATGCCGCGCACGAATGCCTCGAGCCGCTCGAGGCCGTCGAGGTCGAGGTCGTTGGTGGGCTCGTCGAGCAGCACGATGTCGAACCGCGAGAGGAGCAGGGCCGCGAGCCCGACGCGGGCCGCCTGGCCCCCCGAGAGCCCGGTCATCGTCGCCTGGTCCACCGGCGTGCCGCCGAGGTCCAGGCCGAGGTCTGCCAGCACGGCCGGCAGCCGCTCCTCGAGATCGGCCGCGCCGCTCGCCAGCCAGCGGTCGAGCGCCGTGGAGTAGGCGTCGGCGGGATCGACGCCGGGCGGAGCAAGCGTCGGGTCACCGAGGGCGGCGGCCGCAGCATCCATGTCCCTCGTCGCCTGCGCGCACCCCGTCCGGCGCGCGATGTACTGGGCGACCGTCTCGCCCTCGACGCGCTCGTGCTCCTGCGTAAGCCAGCCGACGAACGCGTCGGCCGGCGACAGCGAGATCGTGCCGGCCTGCGGTTCGCCGATGCCGGCCAGCAGGCGCAGCAGCGTCGACTTGCCGGCGCCGTTCGCGCCGACGACGCCGACGACGTCGCCCGGCGCGACGGTCAGGTCGAGCGCGTCGAAGAGGGTGCGGTGGCCGTAGCCGCCGGCGAGGCCGCGCGCCACGAGTGTTGCGGTCATCAGACCATCCTCTCAGCGCCCGCGCGCGGCGCCGACCCGGCTCACGCCGGCGAGTTCAGTCCGATCCTGTTGCCCTCGCTGTCCTCGACGTAGGCGTAGACACCGCGACCGCCCGTGATCTCGGTCTTCGGCACCAGGATGCGCCCGCCCGCCGGCTCGACCCGCGCCAGCCACGCGTCGATCGACGGGCCCGCGTCGAGGTAGACCCGCGACCCGAAGTGCGACGGCGCGTCTTCCGGTGCCGCGAACAGGCATCCCGCCGCGCCCCCGTCCGCTGCGGCGAAGATGGCGGTCTCCTTCTCGGAACCGACCGGGAGCCGGATGAGCTTCTCGGCGGTGAGCGCTTCGTAGAACGCGATCGCGCGCGTCATGTCGGCGACGGGGATGTCGAACCACACGGCTCTGGCCATTGCTTCGTCCTCCTTCGGACGTCTGTCGGGGTGCGGACCGGTCGGTCCCTCCCCTGTGTCTCGATCATGCCGCCTGACGCGGACAGATCGTGTCCGCGATGCAGTATCGGAGCGGTATCGGCGATCTTGTGCCTCCACTTGTCCGGGTCTAGCGTCGCGCTCAGGGAGATGCCCGTGCTCGCCTGGGGTAGATGGGTCGTGCTACTGGGGGCGCTACTGCTTCTAGCGGGGTGCAGCGCGCCCTCGGCGACGAGGCCGCCGTCACGATCCCAAGGGGCGGTGGTGGAACCACCGTCCGCCTACACCGCGGCGCCGTCGCCGAAGCCGTCGCCTCCCCAGAGCTCGGACCTGGTCACGGTCGACCCGATCGGGTTCGGTCTTCGGCCCGGTACCGGCGCGCATCGCCTGGTGACGTGGGCGACGCAGTACTGCGAACTGGCGGGGCTGTCGCCGTGCCCGGGAATCGCGGATCGCGCCGAGCCGCTCTGCATTGAGCGCTGGGACTGCCACCCGGCGCTGCTCGTCCCCTTCAGGGAGGGCACCGCCGCGTTCGTGTCCGGAGGGCGGTTCACGGTACCCGTGGTCTACGCGGTGTGGCTCACGGAGAATCCCATGGTCGCCCCGGCCGGCGGCAGCCGGTCCCTGCTCGTCTCCTACCTGCTCACCGTCGGCGTGTGCCCGGATGAAGGAGGTGGTTATCCGCGCGGGCCGAAATGCTCGGCGTAGAGGGAGACCGCCGGTTCTCCCTAAGGGCTATGCCCAATCGACGGCCACGCGGTGCGGTGGGACAGTGAGGCAGGCTCCCCGAGCCTGCGCCTCAGATCCCCACTTGTGAGGTTGGTCATGAACACTCGTCGATCCATCGCCATCATCGCGGCCGCGCTCATCGCGTCGGTCTCACTCGGAGCCGCCGGCGCATCAGCAGCACCGCCGACCAGCACCGATGCCACGCCGGTCGTCCATTGGAACGAGATCGCGGCGAACACGCTCGCCGCCCTCCCCGGACCTGACGGCGGCGCGCCGCCCGCGTATCAGATCAACATGGCGATGACGCAGGGCGCCGTGTACGACGCGGTCAGCGCGATCGGCCCGAAGCGGTACCGGCCCTACCTGCTCACGCACCGGTTCGGCGCGAAGGCGTCGATCGAGGCGGCGGTGGCCACCGCAGCGTACGACGTGCTCCACGCCCTCGTCACGACCGCGCCCGAGATCGCGCCGTTCCCCGGCCGGGCCGGTCTGCTCGCCGCCCTCGACGCTCAATACGCCGCGTCCGTCGACCCCATCGCTGAGAACTCCTTCAAGAAGCAGGGAGTCTCGGCCGGAAGCGCAGCGGCGGACGCGATGCTGCAGGCGCGCGCGAACGACGGGCGCTTCGGCCCGTCGCAGTGGGTGCGCGACCCGCGGCCCGGACACTGGTCGCCGTTGCTCAACGCGATGGGACAGGAGATCCTCGACCCGACGCCCTGGGCCGGCGGCGTCGAGCCCTTCCTCGTCGAGAGCGCGTCCCAGTTCCGCTCGGCTCCGCCGCTCGCCCTCGACAGCCCGCAGTACGCGGCCGAGGTCAACCAGGTGCAGATGCTCGGCAGAGCGACAGGATCCACGCGGACACCCGCTCAGACGTACGTCGCGCAATGGTGGCAGTGGGCGCCGATCCTCGCGTGGAACGAGGTCGCCCGCCAGCTCATCACCGCGAACAAGCTCGGCGCCACCGACGCCGCTCGGCTCCTGGCGCTCCAGAACCTGAGCGGCGCCGACGCCTTGATCGCGTGCTGGGCGGACAAGTACCACTACGACTTCTGGAGGCCGTGGAATGCGATTCCGCGGGCGAACGAAGACGGCAACAACGGGACGACGGCCGAGCCTGGCTGGACGGCGCTCATCACGGCGCCGTACCCCGAGCACCCGTCAGGACACAACTGCAACGACGGCGCCCACGCTGCCATCCTTCGCATGTTCTTCGGCGATGTGATCGCGGGTGGGTTCCGGATGACGAGCACCTCGACGTTCCTCCCCACCGACGCGCCGCGAGTTCGAACGTTCCAGACGTTCTCGCAGCCGCTGTCGGAGCTGATCGACGCCCGCATCTGGGCCGGCCTGCACTTCCACCACGCCGACGTGCAGGGCCAGCTGCTCGGTCTCAATGTGGCTCAGTACGGGTCTGCTCACCACCTTCAGCCAGTGGGCCGATGACCGGCGCTGCAGGCACGTCCGGAGGGCAGGCCGCCGGCCTGCCCTCCGGCTTGCGGCCGCCCCGCCGACGTGCGAAGCTTGCGCGCGATCGTGAACGATGACGGGAGGTGAGACCCATGAACGCAGTATCCCCATGGGGTGCTCCCCCGCAGCGCACGATCCGACGGCCGAGTTAGCCGACCGGGAGCGCCCGACACGCAATCGCGAAAGGCGACTCCCATGAACTCACCCTCCTCATCGCACTCCGCTCCGAGCCGCGCACTCGTGCTCGGCGGTGGCGGATCCGCCGGCAACGCCTGGCTGATCGGCGTCATCGCCGGCCTGGCTGACGCCGGCATCGACGTCACCGACACCGACCTCGTCGTCGGCACCTCGGCCGGAGCCACGGCGGCGGCGCAGATCACCGGCGCCGGCGCCGCCGACCTGTTCGCCGCGACGATCACCCCGCCGCCACGGCCTGCGCCTTCCGGTGCACACCCTCGTCCCGCCGGGCCGAGCCTGCAGACCCGCCACCTCGACCGCATGAAGGAGATCATCGCGACCGCCTCCGACGCGGATGACTGGCGCCGCAGAATGGGCCAGGAATTCGAGACGGATGCTGCGCCCCTCACTTCTGCGCAATGGCGGGCGACCGTCGCGGCACGGTTGCCGACGGCGCTGTGGCCACGGCAGCGCGTCCTCATCACCGCGGTCGACGCCCGCACGGGCGAGCCCACCGTGTTCGACCGCGACAGCGGCGTCGACCTGGTGGACGCCGTAGCGGCGAGCTGTGCCGGCGGCTTCGCCTACGAGATCGGCGACGCGCGGTACATCGACGGCGGCTATCGGTCGAACGCCGACAACGCCGATCTCGCCGCGCGCCACGAGCGGGTGCTGGTGCTGTCGCCGCTCGGCGGGCGATCCTTCACCCCGGTGGAGTGGGGCACGCATCTGGCCACGCAGGTCGACGAGCTGCGAGCGCAGGGCAGTCGCGTCGAGACCGTGGTTCCCGACGCGGCGTCGCGGACCGCCTTCGGCGACAACATGATGAACCCGGCGACACGGCCGGCCGCCGCGCAGGCCGGGTACGACCAGGCCGGCACCATCGCCGAACAGCTCGGGCAGTTCTGGGAGGTCAGCTAGCCAGGACGAACCGGGGCAGATCCAGCACACCCGTGCGCGCCGCTTCGACGGCGGCGCGCACGGCGCCGACCGACACGATGTCGGCGCCCAGCTCTGATGCCACGATCTCGGGTGCCGGCAGGTCGAGCTCCTGCGGCAGGGCAGCGAGCGCTGCCTCGATCACCGGCGCGGCACCCGCGGCGACGGCGCCGGACACGATGATCCGTCGGGAGTCGAAGAGACTCGCCAGCACGCCCGCGATCACCGCGAGCGTCTCACCGACCTGTCGCGCGACGACCATCGCGCCCGCATCGCCGTGCGACGCGAGCGTCAGCACCGTCTTGCCGTCGATCACCGCCGGATCGAGCTCTCGCAGCGCACTCGACGACGGAAGGGATCCCTTCGCCAGTGCGCGACGTGCCAGTTCAGCCGCCCGGTAGCCGAGCCCCCACGCGCCCTCGACGCCCGCGACATGATCGAACGCGACCATCTCCGCGGCACCACCGTGTGCACCGCGGAGCAGCCTGCCGTCGACCCAGACCCCCGCACCGAGACGCTCGCCCGCCAGCAGGGTCACGAAGTCATCGCAGCCGACCGCGGCACCGACGGCGCGCTCCGCCACCGCTGCGAGCGATGCGTCGTTCTCCACCTGCACGATCGGCGCCCATCGGCCGAACAGCTCGGAGAAGGACGGGTTCATGCGGCGCCAGAAGTCGTCACGGTGTGGCGGCGACGAGCCGTTGCGGTCGACGGGCGCCGGAACGCCGACGCACAGGGCTGAGACTTCCGATCGGGTGATCCCGGCTGCCGCGAGAGCGTCGTCGACCACGCGCACGGCGTCGCGACGCCGGTCCTCCGCCGAATCTCGAGAGCCATCCGCCGCCAGATGCCGCACAGCCTGGGTTTCTCCGCGCAGATCCGCGACCGTCGCGGTGAGTCGCGCACGCCCCGCATCCACGCCGACCACGTATCCGGCGTCCGCGAGGAAAGAGAATCGCCGCGCTGGTCGCCCCTTCTGATACTCCCCCGCTGCACGGGCGTTCGGCAGTTCCGCGAGCAGCCCGCGCTCGACGAGTTCGTCGACGACATCGATGGCGGTCGACCGGGTGAGCCCCACGTTCTCGATCACGTCGGACGCGGTGACGGCGTCGGCCTCCCAGGCGTAGCCGAGCACGGCGTCGAGACTCGCACGACGCAGTGCCGTGGGGGTGAGCAGCGATTGTGGCATCGAGGTCTTGACCTTTCACGCGTTCCTCAGCATTATGGTCCACACCGAGTTGATTCGGCGAGTAAATCTACTGCTTGAACCAACACCCCTGCAACCTACGGAATAAGGACAACGACGTGCCTGCAGCATCCGTCATCCTCCGCCGCGCAAGCGCGGCCGCCTTCGCCGTCGCGGTCGTCGGCGCATCGCTCGTCGCCTGTACCGGCGCATCGTCGGAGCGCGCCGAGGTGAGATTCCACCTCAGCAAGCCGGAGGCGATCCCCTACTTCCGCGATCTCATCGAGCAGTACAACGCCGGCCAGGACGAGGTCGAGGTCGTCTTCGACACGTCCTCGAACCTTCAGGCGGGCTTCCTTCGCGGCAACCCGCCCGACCTCGGATTGCTCAACTACAACATGGAGATGGCGCGGTTCATGGAACGCGGCGCGCTCAGCGATCTGAGCGACATGCCCGAGGCCGATCGCATCCTGCCCGAGGTGCAGGACCTCGTCGACCAGTACGCCACCTACCCCGGCCGAACGAGCGTGCTGCCCTACTCGGTGATGGCGGCTTCGGTCATCTACAACAAGCAGATCTTCGCTGAGCAGGGTCTCGAGGTCCCCACCACCTGGTTCGAGCTCCTCGCGGTCTGCGACACGCTGAAGGCTGCCGGCATCACGCCGTTCTATGCCACCTTCAAAGACCCGTGGACGGTCGGCCAGGGCTGGTTCGACTACGCCGTCGGCGGCGAGGTCGACGTCGCCTCGTTCTACGACGAGATGAACGCGCTCGGCACCGAGGTCGGCCCGGACTCACCGGTGTCGTTCGAGAAGACGCTCGGCGAGCCGGTCGAGCGCATGACGCAGCTCACCAGCGAATACACGAACCCGGATGCTGCGAGCCGCGGCTACGGGGACGGCAACCTCGCCTTCGCAAAGGGCGAGGCGGCGATGTACCTGCAGGGGCCGTGGGCGTTCGGCGAGATCGACAAGACGAACCCCGACCTCGACCTCGGCACGTTTCCGTTGCCGATGACCGACGACCCCGACGACAACCGGGTGCGGGTCAACATCGACCTCGCCGCGTGGATCCCCGAGGCATCCGACCAGAAGGAGGGCGCGCGCGACTTCCTCAGCTATCTGTTCCGCAAGGACGTGATGGACCAGTACAACGCGGCCTTCCTCGGCTACGGCACGACCACCGACGCCGCGCCGGTGACCGACGAGCGCATCCTCGGCATGAAGGAGTACTACGACGCCGCGAAGTTCTATCAGGGCGCCTCGAAGGCGATCCCGCTGACCATCCCCACCGACAACTACATGCAGGGCATCGTGACCGGGGCCGACGTCGAGAGCACTCTGCGCACGCTCGACGCCGACTGGGCCCGACTGGCGATGCGCCGATAGCGCGACACAAAGGAACGCATTCATGGCAACCACCACAGCCACCCTGACGGTGCCGAAGAGCGGCCGCCGCGCCGGCGCGGCGACGATGCCGCGCGCGAACCGGCGCGTGGAGGGGGTCTACTACCTCTTCCTGCTCCCCGCCCTCGTCCTGTTCACGCTCGCGATCACGATCCCCGCGGTGATCGGCATCTTCTTCAGCTTCACCGACTCGATCGGGTTCGGCGACTGGGAATTCGTCGGACTCATCAATTACGTCGCGGTCTTCACCGACCCGGCGATCCTGCAGAGCTACCTCTTCACGTTCGGGTTCGCCGCCGTCACCGTGGTCGTCGTCAACGCGCTGGCGTTCCTGCTCGCGGTGGGGCTCGTGTCGCGGGTGCGTCTCAAGACCGGACTGCGGGCGATCTTCGTGATCCCGATGGTCATCTCCGGCATCATCATCGCCTACGTCTTCAACTTCCTCTTCTCGAACTCCGTGCCCGCTCTCGGGCAGGCGTGGGGCATCCCGTGGCTGAGCGAGAGCATCCTCGCGAATCCGGATCTCGCCTGGATCGCGATCGTCATCGTGACCGCGTGGCAGGCGATCCCCGGCACCCTCCTCATCTACATCGCCGGGCTCCTCTCGATCCCGGGCGACGTGTACGAGGCGGCCGACATCGACGGTGCGGGCAAGACGCAGCAGCTGCTGCGGATCACCCTGCCGTTGGTCGCCGGGTACGTCGTGATCAACGTCATCCTCGGCTTCAAGAACTTCCTCAACGCCTACGACATCATCGTCGGCCTCACCAACGGCGGTCCCGGCACCGCCACCCGCAGCATCGCGATGACGATCTTCACGGGCTTCTCGGGCGGCGACTACGCCTACCAGATGGCCAACGCGACGATCTTCTTCGTCATCGCGCTGATCCTCTCGCTCCTCCAACTCCGGCTCACTCGCGGAAGGAACGTGTTCTGATGACCACGCAAGCCGCCCTCGCCATCGAGGACCTCAACGCCGAGCGTGTGCTCGACGGCGACTCCGCACGCAAGCCCGCCCGCTCGCGCTTCGCGATGGAGCGCGTGAACTGGCCCGGCACCATCGTGCTGATCCTGTGCGCCGTCACTGTGCTGATCCCGTTGTACGTCACGATCTCGATGGCGTTCAAGACGCAGGGCCAGGCCGTCGACGGCAACGCGTTCTCGCTTCCGGCACCGTGGAGCATCGACGGGTTCGTGGCGGCGTGGGAGCTGACGAACTTCCCCCGCGCGTTCACGATCTCACTGCTCGTGACCGCCTTCTCCGTCGCCGGCACGATCATCCTCGCGGCGCTGGCGTCCTTCGCCATCTCGCGCAACTGGGACCGCAAGCTCTTCCGGTATTCGTTCTACTACCTGCTCGCGGCGATGTTCCTCCCGTTCCCGGTGGTCGCGCTCCCCCAGATCCAGCTGACGGGCCTCGCCGGCCTCGACAACCCGGTGGGTGTGACGATCCTGCACATCATGTTCCAGCTGAGCTTCAGCATCCTGCTGTTCACCGCGTTCCTGCGGTCGATCCCGGGAGAGCTCGAAGAGAGCGCCCGGATCGACGGCGCCACCACCTGGCAGACGTTCTGGCGGCTCATCTTCCCGCTTCTCGCGCCCATGAGCGCCACTGTCGGGATCTTCGCGTTCCTGGCATCGTGGAATGACTTCATGATGCCGTCGCTGATCATCTCCGACCCGGCATCGCAGACGCTGCCGGTCGTCCAGAACATCTTCCAGACCCAGTTCAGCAACAACTACAACGTGTCGTTCGCCTCGTATCTCATGGCGATGGCCCCCGCGATCGTCGTCTACCTGTTCACCCAGCGATGGGTCATGGAAGGCGTTACCCAAGGAGCCGTCAAGGGCTGAGCCCGCGGCATCCGTCATCCACCCACCGGAACCACCCCGAAAGGAAAGCGTCCCCGTGACGACTGTGCACCCCGCACCCTTCCCCTCCGACCAGCATGACCTCGAAACGCCCGCGTGGTGGCGGCAGGCCGTCGTCTACCAGGTGTATCCGCGAAGCTTCGCGGACGCCGACGGCGATGGCATCGGCGACCTCCGCGGCATCACGTCCCGCGTGCCGTACCTGAAGGAACTCGGCGTCGACGCGGTCTGGCTGAGCCCGTTCTACCCGTCGGCGCTGGCCGACGGCGGCTACGACGTCGCCGACTACCGCGACGTCGACCCGAAGCTGGGCACGCTCGACGACTTCGACGAGCTACTCGCTGCGCTCCATGACGCCGGGATCAAGGTCGTCGTCGACATCGTGCCGAACCACACCTCGGATCAGCACGCCTGGTTCCAGGAGGCGCTCGCCGCGGGTCGTGGCTCGGCGGCCCGCGCACGGTACATCTTCCGCGACGGATCCGGACCCGACGGCTCCGAGCCGCCCGCCGACTGGGTGTCGGTGTTCGGCGGGCCGGCGTGGGAGCGCGTCTCCGACGGGCAGTGGTATTTCCACAACTTCGCCGTGGAGCAGCCCGACCTCGACTGGTCCAACCCCGAGGTGCGCGCCGATTTCGTGAAGACGCTGCGGTTCTGGAGCGACCGCGGTGTCGACGGCTTCCGCATCGACGTCGCCCACATGCTCACGAAGGACTTCGTCGACCCGCTCCCCTCTCAGGCCGCACTCGACGCGATGCCTCGCGACGGGAACCACCCGATGATCGACCGCGACGACGTCCACGACGTCTACGCCGAGTGGCGACAGGTGTTCGACTCGTACGACCCGCCGCGCACCGCCGTCGCCGAAGCGTGGGTCGAGCCGTCGCGCATCCCGCTCTACGCCAGTGCAGAGAGCCTCGGCCAGGCGTTCAACTTCGACCTGCTCGAGGCCGACTTCGACCCCGCCCAATTCCGGCGGATCGTCGGCGACAATCTGGACCTCGCCGCGCTCTCGGGCTCGTCGACGACCTGGGTGCTGTCGAACCACGATGTCGTGCGCCACGCCACCCGGTACGGCCTGCCCAACGCCGAACGCGACGCCTTCGGCCGCCCCACGCGCAAGCATGGCAACGAATGGCTGCTGTCGGGCGGCACCGAGCCCGTGCTCGATGCGGAACGCGGACTGCGCCGGGCCCGGGCGGCGACGCTGTTCGTCCTCGGGCTGCCCGGCTCGGCGTACGTCTATCAGGGCGAGGAGCTGGGCCTGCACGAGGTGGCCGCGATCCCCGACGCCGAGCGGCAGGACCCGACCTTCTTCCGCAGCCCCGGCGAGGACATCGGACGGGACGGATGCCGCGTCCCGCTGCCGTGGTCGGCTTCGGGGTCTTCGTACGGCTTCGGTGACGGCGGCGCGCACCTGCCGCAGCCCGCGTGGTTCGCGGAGTCCGCGGTCTCGGTGGAGGACGCCGACCCCGCCTCGACGCTGTCGCTGTATCGCGACGCGCTGGCGCTGCGCCACGTGCTGCAGACCGGGGAGACGCTCGAGTGGGTCGACACCGGCCGCGAGGATGTGCTGGCGTTCCGCCGCCCCAACGGGTGGACGGTGATCACGAACTTCGGGACCGAGCCCTTCGAGCTGCCGATCGCGACGGAGGTCTCGCTCGCGAGCGGGCCTGTCGAGGGGCGCCGGCTTCCGGGTGAGACCACCGTGTGGATCGCCGGGGCCTGACACTCCCCGAAGGCATAGGAAAAGCCCCGGCCTCCGCGATCGCTCGCGGGAGCCGGGGCTCCAACTCTGTATGACAACGGCAGTGGAGATGGGGGGAATCGAACCCCCGTCCATCGCTGGGTAACTGCGGTTTCTCCGGGCGCAGTCTGTGCGAGCGTTCTACTCGGCTCCGACCTTTGTCACAGACACCTAAGTCGACGAGCCCAGCCTGATAAGAGTCCCGCGTGACGCTCAGGCGTCGTCACGCAGCAAGATCCCTAGATGACGCCAATACCCGTGACGGGATCAGTCACGGATTGACGGCGTCGGGCTCGCTGCTCAGGCAGCGAGGGCGAACGCGGACTGCTTCTTTTCGGCAGTTATTGGTTTGCAAGGAGCGTTTACGAGATAACCCTGCATCCTCGGCCCGCTTCACGCAGATTCACAGGCGATGTCGAAACCGATCATCCCCGTTGCCTCTTTCGAGGTGTCCTTCTCGCGAAGGGCCGCTGTCACACTGTGGAGTTGCCAAGACCCGGGCGCCGAAGCATCCGAGCACATCAGGATACAACGGATGCCGCCGCTGCGCCATTCCGCGCCGACTCCGGCCGGGACGCAGCATCCGTTGCCTAGCATGTAAGGGTGACCTCACCTCGTGCCGTGCGCCCCCAGACCACCCTGTTCGTGACCGGGAGCACGTGGCTCTCGCCCGACCTCGTGCGGGTGACGCTGGCGGGCGACGAGTTCGCGGACTTCGCCGACCGGCCCGAGACCGACAAGTACGCGAAGCTGTACTTCCCGCCGGCCGGCAGCACGCTCCAGCCGCCCTACGACCTCGCGGCGCTGCGCGAGTCCGTGCCCTTCGACGAGCTGCCGACGATCCGCACGTACACGATCCGGCGCGTGGACGCCGCAGCGGGCACGATCGACATCGACTTCGTCGTGCACGGCGACACCGGCGTCGCCGGCCCCTGGGCCGCGAACGCGAAGCCGGGCGACCGGCTCACCATGTCGTCACCGGGCGCCGGTTACTCCCCCGATCTCACTGCCGACCACCACGTGCTGATCGGCGACGAGTCGGCGATCCCCGCGATCTGGTCGGCCCTCGAGGCCCTCCCGGCGGACGCCGCGGTCACGACCATCATCGAGACGCGTTCGCCCGTGCACCGCGTCGAGGTGCCGGACGGCGCCGCCGTGCAGTGGGTCGACGAGGATCACGACGCCCCCGGCACCCGGCTTGTCGCGGCGGTGGATGCTGCGGCCTGGCCCGGCGGCCGCGTGCAGGTGTTCGCGCACGGCGAGCGGGGCGCCATGAAGGCGCTGCGGCCGCTCCTGCTCGAGCGCGGCGTCACGCGGGCCGACCTGTCGCTGTCTGCCTACTGGGCCCGCGGGCGCACCGAGGACGCGTTCCAGGCCGAGAAGCGCCTCCCCGTGGGGCAGATCTTCCCCGACTGAGCGCTCCCCCGCTGTGCGCGTAACGATCCGAGCATTGTCAGGTCGAGGCATCTTCCAGGTCGACCGACGACCCTAGAGTGAGTGGACGATCTCAGATCAGGAGCCACGCCTTGCCGCATCGACGATCCGCCGCGCTCGCAGCACTTCTCCTCCCGTTCCTGATGACGACTGCGTGCACCGCCGCGCCGGGCGTCATCGCGAGCACGCCCGAGCTCGATGCGCCGGCTGCCGCTGCGCCGACCGCGACTGCGACACCGGCGCCCACGCGCGCCGCAGCACCATCACGCGCCGAGCCGACGTGCGAGAACATCATGTCGGCCTCGTTCACGACGACGTGGGTTCCCGTTGAGATCGACGAGCCCGAGCCCACCTTCGTCGACGGCATCCAGTGTCGCTGGCAGGCCGATCCGACTGTCGGAACCGACAATATCCTCGCCTACGCCTGGGCACCCGCCGAGCGGTCGGACTGGGATGCGCTGGTGGCCGAACACACGAACGGCGATGGCTCCACGTGGTTCGTCGAATCCGAGGAGCGCGGCGAATACCTGACCCACAAGACCGAGTACTGGGTTCAGGACGACGACGGCTACGGCGCAACGTATCTGTTCACCGGTGACGCCATCATCTACGCGATGACCAAGGCGGAGACGAATGACGTCACGGGTCCGCCCTCGGCCCGGAATTGAGCACGTTTCCCGCCGGCCACGTCGACACGTAGAGTCTCGGTCATGAGCGACGTCGTTATCACCGTCCGCGGGGAGCATGAGACCCGTATCGCCCCCGAGCGCGCGATCGCGCACCTCACCATCCGTGCCGAAGGACCCGAGCGCGGCGCCGTCGTCGAGCGCATGGCCGCGCTCACCGAGCCGGTGCGCGACGACCTCGCCTCGCGGAAGTCCGCAGGCACCGTCACCGAGTGGACGAGCCAGCGCGTGTCGGTGTGGTCGGAGCGCCCCTGGAACAACGAAGGCAAGCGCCTGGCACCGGTCCACTACGCCACCGTCGACTTCTCCGTCACGTTCACCGACTTCGCCGTGCTGTCGTGGTGGGCCGGTGAGGTCGCCGAGCGCGACGGCGTGCAGCTCGGCTGGATCGAGTGGAAGCTCACGCCCGAGACGCGCGCAGCAGTGGAACGGGATGTCGCGACCGAGGCCGTCGGCGTAGCCGTGGCCCGCGCGACGGCCTACGCGGGGGCCCTGGGCCTCGCGAACGTCACGGCGGTCGAGCTCGCCGACGTGGGCCTGCTCGCCCGGCCGAACGCCCCCGAGATGGCGCCGGCACCCCGCATGATGATGGCGAAGGCGTCGTTCGCGGCGGATGCCGGCGGTGGCCCCGCGGTGCAGCTCCAGCCCGAGGACATCGTGATCTCCGCAGCCGTCGAAGCCCGCTTCGCCGCCCGATGACAACTGCCCGAACCGACCTCGTGCCTCGAGAGGGCATTGCCGAGCGGCTCTCCCGCATGATCCAGCTGCCGACGGTGTCGGCTGAGCGTGCCGAGCGCGGGCAGGCGCCGTTCGACGCGTTCGCCGACCTGCTCGTCGAGCTCTACCCGCTCGTGCACCAGCACCTCCAGCGGGAGCGCATCGGCGAGCTGGGACTCCTGTATCGCTGGCCCGGGCGCATGTCCGCGCAGCCGACGGTGCTGATGGCGCACTTCGACGTCGTCCCCGTCGACGAGAGCGACGCCTGGACCCACCCGCCGTTCGAGGGGCGCATCGAGGGCGACTGGGTCTACGGGCGCGGCGCGCTCGACGACAAGGGGCCGCTCGTCGTGGTGATGGACGCCGTCGAGAACCTCCTCGCGGGGGGCTTCACGCCGGCGCGCGACGTGTACCTCTCCCTCGGCGGCGACGAAGAGACCTTCGGCGGCGCGGCTCGCGTGATCGCCGAGACACTCAGGGATCGCGGCGTCGAGCCGTGGCTCGTCCTCGATGAGGGCGGTGCGGTCGTCGACGCCCCGCTCCCCTTCGTCCGCGGGAGCGCAGCGATGGTGGGCGTCGGCGAGAAGGGCGTGCTGACGCTGCGGCTGAGTGCGCGCGGCGAGGGCGGCCACGCCTCCGCGCCGCCGGCGCGCACCGCCGTCCGTCGCATCGCCCGCGCCGTCGAACGGCTCTCACCCGCCACCTTCCCCGCGCGCACCCCGGCAGCGGTCACGCGCATGCTCGAGCTGTTCGCGACGCGGGCCGACGGCATCCCTCGCGCTCTGTATCGCCTGCTGTCGAGAGCGCCCTGGCTCACCGCGCGCGTCTTCACCGCGATGGGCGGCGAACCCGCGGCGCTCGTGCGCACCACCGTCGCCGCCACGATGCAGTCCGGCGGCACGGCCGCGAACGTGCTTCCCTCGCAGGCTTCGGCGACGCTCAACCTGCGGATCGCGCTGGGCGAATCCGTCCAGAGCACCGTCAAGCGGGTGCGCCGTCGGATCGCCGATCGGCACGTCAAGGTCGAGGTGCTCGAGGGCGACGGCCCGTCACCGGAGTCGTCGACCGAGAACGCGCAGTTCGCGCTGATCACGGCGGCGGTGAAGGCATCGCACCCGGACGCCGCGACCGTGCCGTACGTGATGATGGCGGCCACCGACTCCCGCCACTTCCACCGATTCTCGCCTGCGGTCTACCGCTTCGCGCCGCTGGCGATGAGCTCGGCGCAGCGCGCGTCGATCCACGGGGTCGACGAGCGCGTCGAGATCGCGGCCCTCGAGCGGGGCGAGCTGTTCCATCGCACCCTCCTGCAGCGCTTAGAGTGATTCGCACCCGCCTTCGACATGATCCACGGCGGACGCAGTGAGCGGGTCTGGGGCCCGAGCGAAGGAGCATCGATGGCGCGCAGTGCCGTGTCTTCACGCGTGACGATCGGCGCGCTCGCGGGCGTCGTCGGCTTCCTGGCGTTCGTCGAGTTCACGAGCGGCGTGATCCAGGGCTTCTACACGCCCATGCTCACCGACATCGCCCGCCACCTGGGCGTGCACGACGCGGATGTGAACTGGCTCGAGGGCACGCAGCTCATGCTGTCCGCCCTCGTCGTCCCCGCCTTCGCGAAGCTCGGCGACATGGTCGGGCACAAGCGGATGCTGGTGATCTCGACGGCGATCACGGCCGCAGCATCCCTCGTCCTGCCGTTCACAGACTCGTTCGGCGTGTTCCTCGCGGCCTGGGCGATTCAGGGCTTCTACGTCGTGTGGCTGCCTCTCGAGATCGCGCTGATCTGGTCGCGCTCGCGCCGTATGGAGGGCCGCTCGACGATCACGGCGCGTGCCGCCGGATTCCTCGTCGCCGCCCTCGAGGCGGGGGCGATCACCGGCGCCCTCGTGGGCGGCATGCTCATCGACAGCCTGCCGCTGTGGATCGTGCTGCTCGTGCCGGCGCTGCTCGTGGTCGCGTGCTTCTTCGTGATCCTGTTCGGCGTGAAGGAATCGCCCGAGCCCACCGGCGGCCGCCTCGACAACGTCGGGCTCGTGCTCATCTCGCTCGCGCTCATCGCGTTCACGGGCGGCCTGAGCCTGCTGCGCCTGAGCGGCCCGGCCGACCCGATCGCGTGGCTGGTCACGGCGCTGGGCGTGCTGCTCGTCGTGCCGTTCGTGCTCTGGGAGCTGCGCCACGACGATCCGCTCATCGACGTGCGCATGTTCCGCTCCCCCGCACTCGGACCGGTCTTCCTCACGGCCGGCCTGTTCGGCGTGAGCGTGCTCGGTGCGCAGGCGCCGCTGTCGACCTTCGCCCGCACCGACCCGTCGGTCTACGGCTACGGCCTCGGCACGACCGGCTTCCAGACCTCGCTCATCATCGGGGTGTACCTGATCGCCATGATCACGGGCGCCCTGCTCTTCCCGCTCATCGCCCGGCTCACCGCCCCGAGACTCACCCTCATCGGCGCGGCGACCCTCGTCGGCATCGGCTTCCTGATGTTCCTGCCGTTCCACGACACGTACACACAGGTGATCGTGAACATGGTCGTCGTCGGCCTCGGCTCGGGCGCTCTGGTCGCGGCGCTGCCGGCGGCCGCAGCATCCGCCGCTCCTCCCACCCAGACGGGTGTCGCGACCGGCCTCACGAATTCGGTCAAGACCGTCGGCGGCGCGATCGCGTCGTGCGTGTTCGGCATCGCCCTGCTGCACGGCGCGACGGGCGCCGCGACCGAGGGCACGGCGGGATCGTTCTCGGGCTACATCACCGTCTGGCTCGTGTGCGGCGTGACCGCGCTGGCCGCCGCGGTGCTGCTGTGCTTCGTGCCGAAGACGGCGTTCAGCGACCAGGCCGCGCACGGCGCGGCCGATGCTGCCGCTCCGGTGAGCTGAGGTCTCTACTCGCCGAGGCGGTTGCGTGAGCGCATCGCGCGCTCGGCCTCGCGCTTGTCTTCGCGCTCACGGATCGTCTGGCGCTTCTCGAACTCGCGCTTGCCCTTGGCGACGGCGATCTCGACCTTGGCGCGGCCGTCCGAGAAGTAGAGCTTCAGCGGGATGAGCGTGTAGCCGCCCGCCGAGATGGCATGCGAGAGCTTCACGATCTCCTCCTTGTGCAGGAGCAGCTTGCGCGTGCGCTTGGACGAGTGGTTGGTCCAGTGACCCTGCGAGTACTCCGGGATGTGCACCGCGTCCAGGTACGCCTCGCCGTTGTCGATGTACGCGTAGCCGTCCGAGAGGTTCGCGCGGCCTTCGCGCAGCGACTTCACCTCCGTGCCGGTCAGTACGAGGCCGGCCTCGTACGTCTTCTCGATCGCGTACTCGTGGCGCGCGCGACGATTGGTCGCCACGACCTTCTCCCCGCGTTCCCTGGGCATGATGTCTCCTCGCTGATGCCGTCCACGCCGGACGGCAGCCTGTCAGTCTACCCCTGCGGCGGGGCAGGCGATCACGCGCGCAGCCACCTGCGGATCGCGAAGCTCGCCGACAGGGCCGCGAGCACCACTCCGACGAGGATCAGGATCGGCACCACGATCCACGCGTCGGCCATGCCCACCCAGGTGGTGACGAAGTCGACGCGGTTGCGCAGGTAGTTGTTGACGCCGAAGTGCACGCCGGCGATCACGGCCGCGCTCGCGAGGATCGAGCCGAGCAGCGCCGCGATGACGCCCTCGAGGATGAACGGGGTCTGGATGAAGCGGTTGGATGCCCCGACCAGGCGCATGATGCCGAGCTCGCGTCTTCGCGCGAAGGCAGAGAGCCGGATCGTCGTCGCGATGAGCAGCACCGCGGCGATGAGCATGAGCACCGCGATGCCGATGGCGATGTAGGTGGCGATGGTCAGCGCCGAGAACAAGGGATCGAGGTACTGCATCTGGTCCTTGACCAGCTCCACCCCCTGCATGCCGCTGAACGCCTCGATGATGACGTCGGACTGCTCGGGGTCGACGAGGGTGATCCGGAACGTCTCGTTCACCTGCTCGGGCGTGATGACGCTCGCGTTCTCCTCGCCGGCGATCTGCAGGAGCTCGTCGTAGGCCTGCTGGTGGTTGAGGAACGTCAGATCGCGGATCAGCGGCGCGAGCGCACTGCCCTCGAGCTTGCCGCTCACCTCGTCGACCTGCTCGGGCGTGGCTTCGCCCGCCGCACACGTCGCGGGCGTCGAGATGCTCGTGCACATGTACACGGCGACCTGCGCGCGCTCGACCCAGAAGTCGCGCATCGTGCCGATCTGCATCTGCATGAGGATCGCCGCGCCGACGAACGTCAGCGACACGAAGGTCACGAGCACGACCGAGACGACCATCGAGACGTTGCGCCGGAGGCCCGTGAACGCCTCCGACATGATGAGTCCGAACCTCATGAGGTGGGCCCCACTTCGTCGTCGCGATTCGTGTCGTCCAGGCCCAGGCGGCCGGCGAGACCGAGCTCCTCGACCTGCAGCTCGACGGCGTCGACGAGCGGGATCGGCTGCGTATGCGTGGGCTTCGCGGGAACGGATGCCTCGGCCGCGGGCACGTCTTCGATCACCGGCGCCTCGAGGGCCTGAGCGAGAGCCTCGGCCTGCTGCGCTTCGGCCGCCGTGACGGCGACGGCTGCGGCCGCTGCTGCGGCTGCCGCGGCCACACCGGCGGAGGGCGAAGCGGGCGAGGGCGCAGCATCCGTTTGCCTACCGACGAGCTCGTCGTCGTCCTCGACAGCGGTGGGATCGAGGCCCGCGGCGGCGGCGATGGCGGCCTCGCGCTGCACCTCGAGCACGGCGGTGAGGGCGGCGACCGCGGCGGCGCCGCGCTCCGGCTCGGGAGCCAGGCTCGGCAGGCTCGACCGGTCGCCGTAGCCGCCGTGACGCTCGTCGCGGATGATCTCGCCGTGGCGCAGCTCGATGACGCGGCGCTGCATCTGGTCGACGAAGCCGGCCTCGTGCGTCGCCATCACGACGGTGGTGCCGCCGGCGTTGATGCGCGCGAGCAGCTGCATGATGTCGATGGATGTCGCGGGGTCGAGGTTTCCGGTCGGCTCGTCCGCGAGCAGGATCTGGGGCCGATTCACCAGCGCACGGGCGATCGCGACGCGCTGCTGCTCACCGCCCGAGAGCTCGTGCGGGAACCTCTTCTCCTTGCCGGCGAGGCCGACCAGCGCGAGCACTTCGGGCACGGCCTGCTGGATGAAGCCGCGCGACGAACCGATGACCTGCAGCGTGAACGCCACGTTCTGGAACACGGTCTTCGTCGGCAGCAGCCGGAAGTCCTGGAACACCGCGCCGACATGCCGCCGGAAGTACGGCACCTTGCGGTTCGACAACGTGCGCAGATCGCGGCCGAGGACGACCACGCGTCCCTCGGACGGCGTCTCCTCGCGGAGGATGAGTCGCAGACAGGACGACTTTCCCGACCCCGACGCACCGACGAGGAAGACGAACTCCCCGCGCAGCACCTCGAAATCGACGTCGCTCAGGGCAGGTTTGGAAGTGCCGCGAAAGCGCTTCGTGACGTTCTCGAACCGGATCATGGCCTAACGAGCCTATGCGGATGCCCCGGCACCCGGTCCAGCGACACTCATCGTTTGCGCATCGGTTCGCCGAGTGCGGGCTGTGTCAGTCGTCGTCGTCTTTGCGCTTGCGCCAGCGGATGCCGGCCGAGATGAAGCCGTCGAGGTCGCCGTCGAAGACGATGGCGGGGTTGCCGACCTCGTGGCCGGTGCGGAGGTCCTTGACGAGCTGCTGGCCGTAGAGGAAGTACGAGCGCATCTGGTCGCCCCAGCTCGCGGTGATCGTGCCCGCGAGCTCCTTCTTCTTCGCCGCCTCTTCTTCGCGCTTCAGCAGCAGCAGTCGGGTCTGGAGGACCCGCATGGCGGCCGCCCGGTTCTGGATCTGCGATTTCTCGTTCTGCATCGACACGACGATGCCGGTCGGGATGTGTGTGAGGCGCACGGCCGAGTCCGTCGTGTTGACCGACTGACCGCCGGGGCCCGACGAGCGGAAGACGTCGACGCGCAGATCGCCCTCGGGGATGTCGACCTCGACGGCCTCCTCCATCACCGGGATCACCTCGACCGCGGCGAACGAGGTCTGGCGCTTGTCGGCGGAGCCGAAGGGGCTGATGCGCGCGAGGCGATGGGTGCCGGCCTCGACCGAGAGCGTGCCGTAGGCGTAGGGCGCGTCGATCTCGAACGTCGCCGACTTGATGCCGGCGCCTTCGGCGTACGACGTGTCCATCACCTTCACCGAGTACTTGTGACGCTCGGCCCAGCGCAGGTACATGCGCATCAGCATCTCGGCGAAGTCGGTGGCGTCGTCGCCGCCCGCTCCGGAGCGGATCGTGACGACGGCGGAGCGCTCGTCGTACTCGCCGTCGAGGAGCGTCTGCACCTCGAGCTGGCTCACGATGTCTTCGAGTTCTGCGATCTCGTGGCGCGCCTCTTCGGCGGAATCCTCGTCGTCCATCTCGTTGGCGAGCTCGACGAGCACATCGAGGTCGTCGAGGCGCTGCTCGACGTCGGTGATGCGCTTGAGCTCTGCCTGACGATGGCTGAGGGCGCTGGTGACCTTCTGCGCCTTCTCGACGTCATCCCACAGGTTGGGGGCGCCGGCCTCCTCGCTGAGGCGCGCGATGTCGGAGTTGAGTGCCTCGACGTCGACCACGGCCTTGATGTCGGCGAACGTGGAACGCAGGGCCTGGATATCGGCGGAGGGATCGAAGTCGAGCATGACACTCCAGCGTAACGTGGATGCACGTGACCGATCGCGCCGACTCCCCCACCGCCCGGGACGTGCTGTGGCGGTTCGGCCCGATGGTCTACGGCCCCACCGTGCTCTTCGCGCTCGGCGAGGGCGCCGTCATCCCCCTGATCCCCGTCATCGCCGCACAGCTCGGGGCCGACGTCGCGACCGCCGCGCTCGTGGCCTCGGCGCTCGTGGTGGGGCAGCTCTGCGGCAACATCCCGGCCGGCTGGGCGGTCGCCCGCATCGGCGAGCGCCTCACGATGGCTGTCGCGGGGGTCGTCTCCCTCGGCGGCGTGGTCGGCATGGCGCTCGCTCCCTCGCTCGGCGTCTTCGCGCTCGCGGTGCTGCTCATCGGCTTCTGCGCCGCGGCCTTCGGCCTCGCGCGGCACTCGTTCATGACGACGCGCGTGCCGGTGGCGTTCCGCGCCCGCGCGCTGTCGCTCTTGGGCGGCACGTTCCGCCTCGGCATGTTCGTGGGACCGTTCGTCGCCGCCGGCCTCCTCGCCCTGTTCGGCGACGAGCACGCCACGATCTGGTTCTTCGGTGGATGCCTCGTGGCCACGGTGCTGCTGGTGCTCCTCGGTCCCGACCCCGAGAAGCAGTTCCTGGAGCCCCAGGAGCAGACGGCGCGGGATGCCGCGCTCGACACCGAGGACACCGGCGAGCCGGTCACGGGCTCCATCCGTCTGCCGCGCACCGCGACCTCCGCCACCAGCGGTCCCGGGACCGGCGTGATCCGCACCATGTGGCGACACCGCCGTGTGCTCTCGACCCTCGGCCTGGCCGCAGCATCCCTCTCCGCCGTCCGCTCTGCGCGGCAGGTGGTGCTGCCCCTGTGGGGCGTGTCGATCGGCCTCGACGCGCAGACCATCGCGCTCGTCGTGGGCATCTCGGGCGCCATCGACTTCGCGCTCTTCTACGCGAGCGGGCAGGTGATGGACCGCTTCGGTCGCCTGTGGGCGGCGCTCCCGGCCATGATCCTGATGGGCGCAGGCTTCGTCGCCCTCGCGTTCACGCACGACCTGCCGCAGGCGGCGATGTGGTTCGCGATGTTCGCCGCTGTGCTGGGCGTCGGCAACGGCCTGTCGAGCGGCATCCTGCTCACCCTGGGCGCCGACGTCGCACCCAAGGCCGATCCGGCGCCGTTCCTCGGGTCGTGGCGCACGCTCACCGACGCCGGCGGCGCGGTCGCACCGCTGCTGGTGTCGGGGATCGCGGCGGTCGCGTCCCTCTCGATCGCGACCGGCATGATGGGCGCGATCGGCCTCGTCGGTGCGCTCGCCTTCGTGCGGTGGGTGCCGCGCTATGTGCCGCGGGCACGCCCGTGAACGACGTCGTGACGTTCTGCCGCAGCCGCAACGACGGGCGGCGCTGCACACGGCCGCTCGGTCACGCCGGACTGCACCGCCACCGGACGATCATGTGGACCGACGCCGGATCCGACCCCGCGCACTGCCCCGGGTCGGGCGAGCCGGGCGAGCCCGCCGAAAGGCTCGCCGACGGCTTCCCCGACGGCCGCGCACTGTGCCCGGTGTGCCTGCGGTTCCTCCCGCTCGAGAACGGCCGGCTGGCGGCGCACGACACGTCGGACGAGAGCGAGACGGATGCTGAGACCCGGCGTCGTCGCGAGTGGTTCAACGCCCACGGCTGGTGACGGCCGCGTCAGACCCAGTGGCGCCGCACGGCCTCCGCGCCCAGTTGCATGCGCGTGGTCACGCCGGCGGTGTCCATCAGCTCGGCCACCCGGCGTTGGACGGTGCGCAGTGAGATGCCGAGCTGCGCGGCGGCCGCAGCATCCGTCACTCCCAGCAGAAGCAGGCGAAGGAGGTCGCCGTCCACGTCGTCGGTGGCCGGCACGGCCGCGATCGGGAGGAACTCGGCGGCGGCCCGCCAGTACTCCTCGAAGATCGAGGTGACGAGGTCGAGCAGGCCGCTGGGGTGGATGAGCAGGGCACCGAAGCCCTGGTCCTCGCCCTGCGAGTGCATGGGCACGAGCGCCATCTGGTCATCGGCGATGAACATGCGCGTCGGCAGCGTCGGCAGCACGCGGATCTCCTCGCCGATCTGGGCCATCTCCCGTGCGGCCGTGAGGAAGCCCGGGCGCTCGAGCACCGCGTTCTCGACGATCACGCGGTAGCGCACGCCGCGGGCGAGAGCGCGGTCCTCCTCGACGTTCTCCTCACCGCTGAGCAACGCGACCTCGTGCAGCACGAGCACCCGCACCTGCTCGACCGACGCGGCCTGCAGCTGCGCCACGCGCTGGCGCACGGCGTCGTCGCCGATGACGACATCGACCACATCCGCGACGCTGCGCTGCTCGGCCGACCGACGGTAGAGGTCGCTCAGCTCGACGAGCGCCTCGTGCGCGCGGGTGAGGCCGCGCTCGCGCTCGAGAAGCAGCGGACGCAGCGAGATCGACGGCGGCGACGCCACGAACCGGTCGCTGCGCGCGGCCTGCCGCGCGAGCAGCCCGAGGCGCTCGAGCTCGGCGACGATCGGGCGCGTGCGCGGCAGCGACATGCTGAGCGCCGAGGCGATCTCGGCGGTCGACGCCGACGGCTGCTGCACCACACAGCGGTACACGGCGGTGTGGGCCTCATCGAGGCCGAGAGCATCGAGCACGGCTTTCTCCACGCGACTCATCGTCACCCGCCGCCCCTGGCGGATGCAGGCCATGGCATTTCTCCGCCATCCACTTTATGCACTCGGCGCAGGAAGGTGGGGTTACACGGATCCCCACACCGAGAGGCTCGCGCAATGTCACGACCCCAGCCCTTCGGCCCGCGCCTGCGACCGATCGTCGCCGCCACAAGCGGCCTCGCGATCGGCATCGCAGGCATCGGGCTCACCACCCTGCCGGCGGCCGCCACCTCCGCCCCAGACGTCTCCCCCACACGGGCGGTCGCCGGCAGCTCCCACTCGGTCACCCTGATCACGGGTGACCGCGTCACCGTCACGGACCTGAGCGACGGTACCCACGCCGTGTCGATCGACACCGCTGTCGACGGCGCCGGCGCACGCACCTACGAGGCGGCGGGCGACCTCCACGTCGTCCCCGACGCCGCGCTGCCCTACCTGGCCTCGGGGGCACTCGACGCCGACCTGTTCAACGTCTCGCTGCTCATCGAGTACGGCTACGACGACGCGACGGTCGACGCGACGCCGGTCATCGTGCAACAGGGCGGCGCGGGCGCGCGGACCTTCTCGGCGCCGGTGCCGGGCCTCGAGGTTCAGGCTCCGCTCGAGAGCATCGGGGGCGCCGCCGCGACGCTCGGGCACAGCGACGCGGCATCCGCGTGGCAGGCGCTCACCGCTCCCACCGCCCGCAGCTTCTCGGCGACGCCGGCGCTCGGCGGAGGCATCGAGGCGATCCACCTCGACGGCAAGGTGCGCGCGACGCTCGACTCGAGCGTGCCCTACATCCACGCCCCCGAGGCCTGGGCCTCCGGCCACACCGGCGAAGGCGTCACCGTCGCCGTGCTCGACACCGGCTACGACGACACCCACCCCGACCTGCAGGGTCACGTGAGCGCCGACTCGAAGAGCTTCGTGCCCGGCGAAGACGTCGACAGCGATCCGAACGGCCACGGCACGCACGTCGCCTCGACGATCGCAGGCACGGGCGCCGCAAGCGGCGGCACGCACCGCGGCGTAGCCGACGGCGCGCAGCTGCTCGTCGGCAAGGTGCTCGGCGCCGACGGGTACGGGCAGGACTCGTGGATCATCGACGCGATGGAGTGGGCCGGTCAGAACGCCCCGATCGTCTCGATGAGCCTCGGCTCGACGCAGGCCTCCGACGGCAAGGACCTCATGGCCGAGTCGCTCAACCAGATCTCGAAGGAGACCGGAGCGCTCTTCGTCGTCGCAGCCGGCAACGCCGCAGCACCCGAGACGATCGGCGCACCGGGTTCGGCCGAGCAGGCGCTCACCGTCGGTTCGGTCGACGACCCGTCGGGCGCCCTGTCGTGGTTCACGAGCCAGGGCCCGCTCGCGCGATCGGGCGCCCTCAAGCCCGATGTCACCGGTCCCGGCAACGACGTGACCGCGGCCCGCTCCGCCGACAGCGGGGGCGAAGGCGCCTACATCGCGATGAGCGGCACGTCGATGGCGACGCCGCACGTCGCGGGCGAGGCGGCGATCCTGCTGAGCGCCAACCCCGGGTACACGAAGGAGCAGCTCAAGGCCGCCATCGCGAGCACCACGACAGACGTGGGCTACACCGCCTACCAGGGCGGCACCGGCGTCGTGAACGTCGCCGCCGCGCTCGAGGCGCCCGTCATCGCCGCCGGTTCCGGCGACTTCGGCATGCTGAACTGGGGCGAGACGCCGACGCCGGTCTCACGCACCATCGAATACACGAATCGGACGGATGCTGCGGCCACCGTCACCCTCGCCGCAAACCTCGGCGACACCACGCCCGGAGCCGGCGGTGGCGAGCCGGGGCCGCTGTCGGCGGGCATCGCGTTCGACGCGCTCACCATGGACGTCGACGCGCTGACGATCCCGGCGGGCGAGAGCCGCTCGGTCACGCTGACGGTGGACCCCGCGAAGGTGCCTGCCGGTACCCAGCTGTCGGGAATGCTCGTCGCATCGGTCGACGGTGAGCCCGTCGCCCGCACCGCGCTCGGCACGATCGCGGAGGCCGAGCGGTACGACCTCACGCTCACCGCGACGGACTTCGACGGTGACCCGACGACGACCTACGCGATGCTGTGGGATCCGGCGACCCAGTGGGCCGAGCCCGTGCTCGTGGAGGGCGAGACGACGCTGCGCCTCATGAAGGGCGACTACACGGTGATGTCGTTCATGGAGCTGAACCGCACGCCCGACACGATCGCCAGCGTCCTCGTCGGCGAGCCGACCCTGACGCTCGATGAGAACCGCACGGTCGCGCTTGACGCGCGCACCGCGAAGCAGGTGACGGTCGACGTCGGCAAGAAGGGGCTCGACCAGGTGTTCCGCCGCATGGACGTGACCGTCGACGACTTCGTCGCGAGCGCGATGATGCCGGTGTGGACGGACGAGATGTGGGCGCAGCCCATGAAGGTCGACGACGCCGACTTCTCGTGGGCGACGCGCTGGCGCCTGCAGACGCCGATGCTGACCGTCTCGGCGGGCAGGACTCCTCTCGACCTCATCGTGCAGATCGGTTCGACGTTCCTCGACGGCTCGTTCAAGGCGGCAGCCGTGAACGCCGGCAAGGGCAGCGCCGAAGAGCTCGCCGCGGCCGGCGTCAAGGACAAGATCGCGGTGGTCACCCGGTCGGCGGAGGTCTCCGCCTCCGCTCGCGCGGCGAACGCGGCCGCTGCCGGGGCGAAGCTGCTGATCGTCGTGAACGACGGCGACGGCGAGCTCAGCGAATGGGTCGGTTCGGAGGATTACACGACGGACGTCTCGATCCCGGTCGCCGCGATCAGCGGCGTCGAAGGACGTGAGCTGCTCAAGACGCTCAGCGGCCACAAGAAGGTGACGCTCTCGGCCGTCGGCGTGCCGACGTCGGACGTGACCTACGACATCGCCCACTTCGGCGACGGCGAGATCCCGGCACACCTGGCCTACCGGCACAGCGCCAAGGACCTGGCCCGCATCGACACCCGTTACATCGGGCAGCCCGAGGAGATCGGCGAGTTCCGGTACGACTTCGTGCCCGGCGCGGAGTACGGCAGCGGGTTCCCGCTGCGCACTCAGCGGGGACTCGAGCGCGAGGAGTGGGTCAACACCGACGGACTGCGCTGGTACCAGGGCGCGTTCATCACCTCGGTCGGATGGGAGATGCGCGACATCAAGCGCACCTACGACCGCGGCGAGCGCACCGAGGCCGACTACTACGGCGGCGTCGTGAGGCCGTACGTGGGGACCGGGTTCTGGGTGCCCTACCTCGTGTCGGACTACGCGCAGATCAACATCCCGAGCTGGGCCGACGGCGGCGACGGTGAGCACACCGGCACGTTCGACACATGGATGGAACCGTCGACCGTGCAGCAGCTGACCGACATCTACCTCGACGGCGAACTCCTCGCCCAGAGGGAGCACCAGGGCGCGAACGTCTTCGAGCTGCCCGACGGCGAACACGCCTGGCGCGTCGTCAGCACGGCTACGCACGACGGGTCGCACCTCGCGGGCTCGACGAAGACGGTGAGCGACTGGAGCTTCCGGGCATCGGGCACGCTCGGCGACTGGGACTACCGGCTGCTGCCGCTGATCCAGGCGTACTACGACGTCGACGTGAACGACGAGAACCGCGTCGGCGAGGGCCGCCGCAAGGGCGCGCCGATCCCGCTCGGGCTCGAGCTCGGCCACGTGGCCGGCACCGCTCCGGCCGGCGAGATCACCGACGCGACGCTCGAGGCCCGCGCCGCGGGCGGCGCGTGGGTGCCCGTGAAGCTCAAGAACGCGAAGACGGATGCCCCGACCGGCGGCGTCGAGGGAGACGGGTACATCTTCGCCGCGTCGCGCGCGTGGGTCAGCGGCTACTCGGCCCAGATCCCGGTGTCCGACAAGGGCGGTTGGGTCGACCTCCGTGTCACGGCGAAGGACGCCGAGGGCAACACGTTCACGCAGGAGATCGAGAAGGCGTTCGAGGCCACACCGGCCAAGGGCGTCCGCTGATCCCTTCACGCAGCTGGCGGTGACGGCCGTGGAACCCCATTCCACGGCCGTCACCGGCCTGCGGCCGAGGCACGGTCCGCCCCTTTCCCCCGGCCCGTGCGAGTTCTAGGCTGTGAACCGCGCGGGGACGCGACCATCGGGGAGTTCCCAGGGGAATCGAGGAAGTGCCCAGGTCTTCGTCCCGGCGAGAGGCGCGGTTCGGGGAGGAATCGTGAGCGTGGAAGAGGCATTCGCCCTCGTGGTCGCCGGTGACCACGTCCGGGGGGGCCTATGCCGCGTTGCTCGGGCGTCTGGGGTTGCCCGCCCTGGCCTTCGCGCGGGCGACGGATGCCGCCGCCTCGTTGAACGGCGTGGCGCCCGCGGTGGCGATCCTCGAGGTCGAGGACGGCGGCTGCGGGTTCCTGCGGGAGCTTCGGGATCGCTACGGGCCGGAGCTGCCCGCGGTGCTCGTGTCGGCCGACCGGACCACACCCGCCGACGTCGTCGCCGGCCTGCTCGTGGGCGCCGACGACTATGCGGCGGAGTCCATGGATCCCGAGGAGTTCCTCGCCAGGGTGAGACGGCTCATCGAGCGCACCCGCCCCGTGCGCGGGGCGACGGCGGACCTCCGACGTCTCTCGTCGCTGACCCCGCGGGAGCGGCAGGTGCTCGCGCTCACCACGGAGGGCATGTCGCAGAAGCAGGTCGCCACAGCGATGGGCATCAGCATCAAGACGGTCGGCGCGCACATGCAGAACCTGCTGGGCAAGCTCGGCGTGCACTCTCGCATGGAGGCGGTCGCGCTCGCCGCCCGTGCCGCGGCGAACGCCGAGGCGTGACCGGGCTCGGCGCGGCGCGGCGCGTCAGCGCAGCGCCGTCCGGCTCGTGGCCGTCGACTCGAGGGCGACACCCTCGGGAACGAACACGGTGACGATGGGCGGATGCCACTGCCCCGCGACCGTCACGCGTGCCGAGACGCCGTCGGGGGTCGACGCCGTGAGGAGGCGCGCGTCCTGGCTCACGGCGCCGATCATCGCCTCGGCCTCCCTGCGCACCCCCTCGTCGGTGAGCCTCGCGACGGGCTCGCCGCCGGCCACGGAGAGGTCGAAGCCGTCCGCAGCGGCGAGGGCCGCAGCATCCGCCACCGCATCGAGCTGCTTCTGCGCGAGATAGAGGCTGGTCGCGGCGGTGCAGACCAGGATCACCGCGATCGCGAGCACCGCGTAGCCGAGCGTGAGGATGAGGACGCTGCCGTCGTCGTCGGCATCCCGTGTGCGGGTGTGCTGGGCCGCGACACGACGCATCCGCGCGATCACCGCTCGCTCCAGAAGCGCGAGACCTTGTGCGCGGCCGAGGCCTCGATGGGGATCGCGGCGAGGCGGTCGAGATCGAGCACCGGCGGCACGAGCGGCAGGGCGACCGTCGTATGGACGCTGACGTGCAGCGTCGCACCGGCCCGCGGGCACGCGGCGCCGGCCGGCGTGCACTCGATGGAGAGGTCGACGTCGTCGAGTCCGTACTCCTCCGACACGGCCGCGAGCACGGCGTCCGCGCGGGCACGGGCGTCGTCGACGTCGCTCGCCGTCGACACGGCGCGGGCGATGTGACGTGCCGCGGCCTCGGCGCCGAGGCTCTGCCCCTGGACGAGTCCGAGCGCGACGACGAGGTAGACGAGGGGCACGAGCAGCAGGAGCCCGACGAGGATGAACTCGAGCGCGGCCGAGCCGGTGTCGTCGCCGAGCGGGTCTGCCGCGTCAGTCGAACGATTCGACGGGAGCATGCGCCGTCACCTCCAGCCCTCGTGGCGCGCCGAGCAGACCGACCAGCGGGAGCGTCGCGTGGACGCGCACCTCGACGGTCTGCTGGCCGAGCGACGCGGTCTCCTCCACGGTGACGGCGGTGGCGTATCCGTCGCCGATCGCGCGGTCCACGATGTCGCGTGTGCGCTGAGCCCCATCGGCGAGCGTCGTGTCGGCGAGGGCCGCGTGATACGCCCCCTCGACGGCGGCGTCGTGCACGACGTTGCGGACGTACACGGCGAGCCCGAACTGAAGAACGCCGAGCGTGAGGATCGTGAGCAAGGTCCCGACGAGCACGAACTCGACGGGACTCGCCCCGGCGTCGTCGCGGAGGTCCGCGTCGAACCGGGCACGCACACCCGACATCGCGCGGCCCAGCACGACGCGCACGGCGTCAGAGCCCGGAGACGCGGCTGATCGCCTGCTCGAACAGATCCGCCAGCGCGGGACCGGCCAGCGCCCAGATCACCACGACGAGCCCGGCGGTCATCAGGGTGATGAGCACCCACCCGGGCACGTCGCCCCGTTCGTCGTCGCCGAGCTCGCGCGCCGTCGTCCGCAGGCGGGCCGTGAGGCGCAGCATCCGTGCTTTCATCATTTCTCCTTCCGGCCGTCAGCCGAGTCCGAGTCGAAGCATGAAGATCCCCGGGAACACCGCGAACAGCACGCTGAGCGGCAGGATCAGGAACACGAGCGGGAAGAGCATGTAGATCTCCTTCCGGCCCGCGCGTTCGATGAGGGTGCGCTTGGCGTCTTCGCGGGCGTCGATCGCCTGCGCCTGCAGCACGTGCGCGAGCGGGGCGCCGCGCTCGATCGCTGCGACCAGCTGATCGACGGCCCGTGTGAGCGCGGGGATCTCGAGGCCCGCGGCGAGGCGGGTCAGCGACTCCGACAGCGGCGAGCCCGTGCCCACCGCGACGACGACGCCCCGGAGCTCGGCGGTGAGCTCCCCCGCGCCGACGTCGCTGACGCGACGCAGCGAGTCGAGGATGCCCTCACCCGCCGACAGGCACAGCGCGAGGAACTCGAGCACCGTCGGCAGCTCGTCCTCGATGCGGGCCGCCCGCGCCCGCGCCGCGCGCGTGAGCCACGCGTCGTAGGCGAATGCGGCAGCAACCGCGGCGACCGGGGGCAGCAGGCCGAGCACGGGCGAACCGCGGCCGACCAGCACGAAGAGGACGACCGCTGCGCCGCCGACCGCGAGTCCCGCGATGGCCCACGCGAGCTGGCGCCCGCGGAAGCGTGCCGCGTCGATGGTCCAGGCCGCCTGATGCAGGCGCCGCGTGAGCACCGCGTCGCCACCCGCGAGCCGCGCGAGCCGACGCTCGGCGAACGCCGTCCACGCGAACGACGAGCCTCCGCGCGCGGGGGTCGCCACGTCGAGGCCCCGCGGATCGGTGACGTCGCGGATGTACGGCGCGATCCGCCGCGCCAGGCTCGGCGCACCCCACCTCGGCGCCAGGGAGACCAGCAGGCACACCCCGACGCCGAGCGCCGTGCCGAGCACGACGGCGTAGGCGACGTCGCCCATCGCGAACCCGGTCATCCGAACCACCGCCGTGGTTCGGGCAGCCGCCCGAGCCGGATCATGAGCCGGTAGGCGACCAGCGAGACGGCGGCGCCGACCAGGATGAGCGCGATGCCGCCCGGGCTGCCGTACGCGCGGGCGCCCTCCGGACGCATCGCCAGCATCGCGAGGATCACCCACGGCGCGATCACGCCGAGCACGGCCGCACCGCGGATCCACGACTGCCGCGATTCGACCTCGGCCCGCGGCGCCGCGTCGGCGCGCACCGACGAGGCGAGTGCGCGCAGCACGGTCGTGAGCTCCGTGCCGCCGACCTGTCGAGCCATGCGCAGCGTCTCGACGATGCGGTCGGCGACGGGGTCGGCCAGGGTGGTCTTGAGCCGCTGGATGCTCGAGTCGAAGTGCCCCGACGCCGCCATGTCGCGGGCGAACGCCGCGAATGCGGGGCGCAGCTCGGCGGGTGCGGAATCAGCGAGGCTCGCGACGGCGTCGGGCAGCGACATCCCCGCCCTCACCGACGCGATGAGCAGGTCGCACACGTCGGGCCAGAGCGCGCGCCGCGTGCGCAGCAGCTTGGACCGGCGCGCCCGCAGCCACCCGAACGGCGCGAGCCCACCCGCGACCGCGGCCACGGCGGCGAGCGCCGCGACCGGAGCGATGAGCCACGCCACCGCCGCCGCCACCGCCGCGCACACGCCCGCGACCACCACGATCGACGGGACGGACACGCGCGCGATGCCCGCGTCTTCGAGCAGGCGCGCGACCCGGCCGCGCCGTGCCGCGGCGGGGCGGCGATGTGCGCCAGCGGGCCAGAGCCACGGCGACAGCGTCAGCAGGAGTCCGGCGGCGAGCACCGCGCCCCACACGAAGGTCACGCGGCGCCCGCCCGGTAGAGGGTGCGCGCGCTGATGACACCGTCGGCGACGCCGGTCGGCGCGGCGATCTCGACCACGCGTCGCGCTCCACTCGTGTCGCGTTCGCAGTGCGCCACGAGATGGACGGATGCTGCCACCGCCGGCTGCACGAAGCTCGAGTCGATGTTGCGCCCGGCCAGCAGCGGCAGGGCGGCGAGCTTGCCGAGCGCCTCGCGCGCCGAGTTGGCGTGGATCGTCGCCGCGCCGGGAACGCCGGTGTTCAGGGCGAGGAGCAGGTCGAGTGCCTCGGCATCGCGCACCTCGCCGACGACCAGGCGATCGGGACGCATGCGCAACGCCTCTTTCACCAGGCGGCGCAGCGTCACCTCGCCGGTGCCTTCGAGGCTCGGCTGCCGGCCCTGGAGCGAGACGAGGTCGGGCGCCGCGACCGCGAGCTCGAACGTCTCCTCGACCGTGACGATCCGGTGTTCGGGCGGGCATGCCGCGATGAGCGCGCCGAGCAGGGTGGTCTTCCCCGCGTGCGTCGCGCCCGAGACGAGCACGGACTGCCCCGCGATCATCGCATCGCGCAGCATCGTCGCCGCTTCCGGGGCGATCGACCCGGCCGCGACGAGCCGCCCGAGATCCCGGTAGGCGGGCAGGAACTTGCGGATGTTGACCGCCCAGTGCCGCCGCGTGATGTCGGGGATCACGACGTGCAGGCGGCTGCCGTCGGGCAACGACGCATCGACGAACGGCTGGCTCAGGTCGACCCGACGGCCGCTGGACTGCAGCATCCGTTCCACCAGATCGCGCACCGCCGTATCCGTGAGCATCAGCGGCGTCCGCTCGTGCACCCCGCCGCGGGCGACGAAGATGCGGTCGGGTGCGTTGATCCAGATCTCTTCGACCGTCGCGTCGTCGAGGTATGCCTGCAGCGGGCCGAAGCCCGACACCGCGGCGAGCACTTCGCGCACGCACGCCGTCTCGTCGTCGACGGGCGCAAGCCCCCGCGCGAGGGCGAAGTCGTTGTGGCGGCGCACCTCGGCGCGCGCGACCTGCGCCGCGAACTCGGGATCCCGCGTCGGATCGGAGCGTTCTGCCCGCAGTCGCTCGCGCACGCGCTCCGCCACGAGGTTCGCGACGGGGGCGGCGGGGGAAGTCACGTGAGCATCCTCGCAATTCGCCGCCGAGCCAGCCGAAAGTTATCCACAGATGCGGCGGGCACGGTTCGGGGGCAGGATGGAAGCACCGACGAAGGGACGACGATGACGAAGACGGAGATGGCCCCTGCGGCCAAGGCGGGGCTCGGCGTGCTCGGCATCGTGCAGGTGGCGTTCGCGTTCCTCGCGTTCTGGGATCTCGCCCATCGCGACGCCGACGAGGTGCGCGGGCCCAAGGCCGCGTGGATCCCCGCGATCCTCGTGAACTGGATCGGACCGGCGAGCTACTTCCTGTTCGGCATCCGCCGCTGATCCCCCGGCCGGAACGGGGGCCAGCCCCACAGCCGACCTCCAGTCGCCTCAGTAGACTGAGAGCCTCGCGGGAGTGGTGAAATTGGCAGACACGCAGGATTTAGGTTCCTGTGCCCCCGGGCGTGTGGGTTCAAGTCCCACCTTCCGCACGCGAGTTCTCGCATCTTCCTCCGCCGACTGACGACGGGACGACCATCGTGCACGCAGTTCCCACAGCTCTGATCCCGTGGCTGGATCCGGCCGCCATCATCGAATGGGCAGGCCCGTGGGCTCTCGCCGTCGTCTGCTTCATCGTGTTCGCCGAGACCGGGCTCCTCGTCGGGTTCCTGCTCCCGGGCGACACCCTCCTCGTCATCTCGGGCCTCCTGACCCACACCAGCAACATCTTCGGCGTCAACATCTGGGTGGTCTCGCTGCTCATCGGGCTCGCGGCGTTCGTCGGCGGTGAGGTCGGGTACTACATCGGCCACAAGGGCGGCCCCGCGGTCTTCGAGAAGAAGGAATCGGGGGTGTTCAGCGTCAAGAACGTCGAACGCACCAATGCCTTCTTCGAGCGCTTCGGCGGCCTGACGATCATCCTCGCGCGCTTCGTGCCGATCGTCCGCACCTTCGCCCCCGTCGCCGCGGGCGTCGGCCACATGAACAAGTGGAAGTACACGCTCTACAACTTCATCGGCGCGGTGCTGTGGGGCTTCGGCCTCACGATGTTCGGCTACCTGCTGGGCTACATCCCGCCGGTCGCGACGTTCGTCGAGAACTACATCGACCTCATCCTGCTGGTCGCCGTCGGCGGCACCGCGCTCGTCACGCTGTGGCACTACCTCCGCGAGCGCAGCAAGGCCAAGAAGGCCGCGGCCGCCGGCGAGGACGTCGTCACCGACCACGCCGAGGCCGAGGCGCTCGTTCTCGACCCCGAGGTGTTCGACCGGGGTCCCGAGCACGGCGAGGCCCCCAAGGCCTGAGCCGGGCGGAGCCTCCGTCCGTCAGGAGGCCTGCTTCTTCTTCGCCGCGGGCTTCTTCGCAGATGACTTGCGCTCCGTCTTCGCGGGGGCCGCAGCATCCGTCTTCCCTGACGAGGCCTTCGCACCGCCCTCTCGTGCCGCCCGCGACTTCTCGACGCTGGCGCGGAGCGCCGCCATGAGGTCGATGACCTCGCCGCCGGTCACTTCTTCCTCCTGTTCGCCGAAGGTCTCGGAGGTGTCGAGCGCGTCGCCCTTCTCGAGCTTCGCCTCGATGAGGGTGCGCAGCTCTTCCTGGTACTCGTCCTTGAATTCCTCGGGATCGAAGTCGCTCGAGAAGCTCTCGACGAGAGAGGCCGACAGCTCGAGCTCTTTCGCCGAGATCCGCACCGTCTCGTCGAGGGACGGGAACGCGGCCTCGCGCACCTCGTCGGCCCACAGCAGGGTCTGGAGCACGAGCACGTCGTCGCGCACGCGAAGCGCCGCGAGCCGCGTCTTCTGCCGCAGCGAGAACCGCACGATCGCGGTGCGGTCGGTCTGCTCGAGAGTCTTGCGCAACAGCACGTAGGCCTTCGGCGAGGCCGAATCGGGCTCGAGGTAGTACGCGCGGTCGAGCGTCAGGAGGTCGATCTGCTCGCTCGGCACGAACTCGACGACGTCGATCTCGCGGCTGCGCTCGGCCGGCAGCGAGTCGAGGTCCTCCTTCGTCAGGACCACCGTCTTCTCGCCGTCGTCGTACGCCTTGTCGATGTCGGAGTAGGGAACGACCTCGCCGTCGATCTCGCAGATCCGCTGGTAGCGGATGCGCCCGCCGTCCTTGTTGTGCACCTGGTGCAGCGAGACGTCGTGGTCTTCAGTCGCCGAGTACACCTTCACCGGCACGTTGACGAGCCCGAACGTCAGGGCACCCTTCCAGATCGCTCTCACCCCACCAGTGAACACCAGGGCACAGACAACCGGCCACCCCTTGCACGACGCCGCGCCGATACTCTGAGCCCATGGCGGGCGACGAGCAGCTGGTGCGCATCGGCGGCCGCCGTCTGCGCATCACGAACCTCGGAAAGGTGCTCTACCCCGAGACCGGCACCACCAAGGGCGAGGTGATCGACTACTACTCGCGCATCGCCGAGGTGCTGATCCCCCACGTCGTGGGGCGTCCCGTCACCCGCAAGCGCTGGCCGGACGGCGTCGGCACGGAGGACGACCCCGGCATGGTGTTCTTCGCGAAGGACCTCGAGCGGGGCGCGCCGTCGTGGGTGCGACGGATGCCGATCCCCCACTCCACCGGCACCAAGGAGTATCCGCTCATCGGCGACGTGCCGACGCTCGTCTACCTCGCGCAGGTCGCGAGCCTCGAGCTGCACGTGCCGCAGTGGAGGTTCGACGCGACGGGCGGTCGCGGTCCCGCCGACCGGCTGGTGCTCGACCTCGACCCCGGACCGGGTGCCGGCCTCGCCGAGTGCGCCGTGGTGGCGGGCTGGGCGCGCGAGATCCTGCTCGACATGGGGCTCGAGCCCTATCCGGTCACGAGCGGCAGCAAGGGCATCCACCTGTACGCCGCGCTGCCGCCGGGCCAGTCGACCGAGCAGGCGTCGGCGCTCGCGAACGAGCTCGCCCGCGCGATCGAGGCCGACCACCCCGAGCTCGTCGTCAGCAGCATGAAGAAGGCGCAGCGGCAGGGCAAGGTGCTCATCGACTGGAGCCAGAACAACGGGTCCAAGACGACGATCGCGCCCTACTCGCTGCGCGGGCGACCGCACCCGACTGTCGCCGCGCCGCGCACGTGGGAAGAGCTCGACGATCCGGCGCTGAGGCACCTCGAGTTCACCGAGGTGCTCGATCGCATCGAGACCATCGGCGATCCGATGGCGGCGCTCGGCTTCCACGCCGGGGGCCGCGACGCGGAGTCGGGCCCGCTGTCGGCCTACATCTCCAAGCGCAGCGCCGACCGCACCCCCGAGCCCGTGCCCGCGAACCCGCTGGGCGCCACGCCCCACGGCGAGCTGCCCCGGTTCGTCATCCAGGAGCACCACGCGACCGCCCTGCACTGGGACTTCCGCCTCGAGCACGACGGCGTGCTGGTGAGCTGGGCGGTACCGCGCGGCGTCCCCCACTCGTACAAGCGCAACAACCTCGCGATCATGACCGAGGACCACCCCATGGAGTACGCCACGTTCGAGGGGACGATCCCCGCGGGCGAGTACGGCGGCGGCACCGTGACGATCTGGGACGACGGACGCTACGACCTCGAGAAGTGGCGCGACGACGAGGTCATCGCGACGCTCGAGGGCCGCCCGGGCGGCCCCCTGGGGCGTGTGCGCCTGGCGCTCATCCGCACCGCGGGTGAGGGCGAGAAGTCGAGCTGGCTCCTGCATCGGATGAAGACGGATGCTGCGGGCCGCCCTCAGCCGGACGGCGCCGTCGTCGAGCCCAGCCCCCAGGCTGACGCCCCCCGCGGTGCCCGCGCCCCCCGCCGCCCACCTGTGCCCGAATCAGGCGATGAGGCGAAATCAGGAGGATCTGCGCCGGACCGGCCTGTTTTCGCCTCATCGCCTGATTCCGGAGCGGGGGGCCGGGCGGCGGGAGCGTCGGATTCGCCGCCCGCGGCCGGCCTCAGACCGATGCTGTCGACGAGCGCGACGCCCGCCCAGGCGCGACTCGCGGCCCGGGGGTGGGCCGACCGCGACGACGCAGACCCCTGGGTCGAGATGAAGTGGGACGGCATCCGGGCCGTCGGCGCGTGGGACGGCCGGCGCCTGAGGCTCTTCGCACGCAGCGGCAACGAGGTCACCCACCGCTACCCCGAACTGACCGCCGCCGACGCCGGCCTCGGCGATCAGCCGTGCGTCGTCGACGGCGAGCTCGTGGCCCTCGAACCCGACGGCCGGCCGAGCTTCCCGCTGCTGCAGACCCGCATGAACCTCGAGCACGCCGGCGACATCGCGCGCGTCGCGCGGCGCACACCCGTGCGCTACTACCTCTTCGACGTGCTCTCGCACGACGGCGACGACCTCGCCGGCCTGCCGCTGCGCGAACGGCGTGATGTGCTCGAGGCGGTGGCCGCGGCATCCATCGATCCGATCACCGTGCCGCCCGTCTTCGACGACGTCGACGCGGCGCTCGACACGAGCGGGCGGCTGCGGCTCGAGGGCATCGTCGTGAAGGACCCGGCCTCGCGGTATCTCCGCGGCGGCCGCTCCGAGTCCTGGCTGAAGGTCAAGAACACGCGCACGCAGGAGGTGGTGATCGCGGGCATCCGTCCCGGCAAGGGCGGCCGCAGCAGCACCTTCGGCTCGCTGCTGCTGGGCATTCCGGGTGACGAGGGCCTGCAGTACGCCGGCCGCGTGGGCAGCGGCTTCAGCGACTCGACGCTCACCGCGCTGCTGAAGCGGCTGACGCCGCTGCGCATCGACGAGAACCCGCTGGTCGGCGTGCCGGCCCTCGACGCGCGCGACGCCCTGTGGGTGCGGCCCGACCTCGTCGGCGAGGTCGAGTACGGCGAGTTCACGCCCGGGGGCATCCTGCGCCACCCGCGATGGCGGGGCCTGCGGCCCGACAAGTCCCCGTCCGAGGTGCGACGCGAGGACTGACGGCGCGCGCTATGCGTGGGCTTCGTGCTCGACGTGGCCGGCCGGCTCGAGCTGGAACGTCGAGTGCTCGACGTCGAAATGGTCGGACAGGCACGACTGCAGGGTGCTGAGGATGCCGGCGGCCCGACCGTCGCTGAGCGCGCTCCCCTCGACGACCACGTGTGCCGTGAACACCGGTGCCCCGCGCGTGAGCTGCCACACGTGCACGTCGTGCACGTCGACGACTCCGGGGGTGGCGAGGATGTGCTCGCGGATCTCGTGCACGTGCGTGCCCTGGGGCGCCGACTCGGCGAGCACCGACACGACCTCGCGCAGCAGGCCGATGGCCCGCGGGATGATCATCGCGGCGATGAACAGCGACGCGATCGCGTCGGCCTGGTACCAGCCCGTGGTGACGATGACGAGCGCGGCCACGATCACCGCCGCCGAGCCGATGAGGTCGCCGAGCACCTCGAGGTAGGCGCCGCGCACGTTGATGCTGCGCCGCTGCGCGGCGCTGAGCAGCCACATCGCCACCCCGTTGGCCACGAGTCCCACGATCGCGACGACGAGCATCAGCCCGCCCGCCACCTCGGTCTCGCCCGGGTGCAGCAGGCGTGAGATGCCCTCGAACGCCACCCACGCCGACAGCACGATGAGGATCACGCCGTTGACGAGCGCACCGAAGACCTCGGCGCGCTGATACCCGAAGGTGCGCCGGTCGTTCGCGGGCCGGGCCGCGACGGTGCTCGCGATCAGGGCGATCACCAGGGCCGCAGCATCCGTGAACATATGCGCGGCGTCGGCGAGAAGCGCCAGCGATCCCGACAGCACCGCGCCGACGATCTGCACCACCATGACGGTGGCGGTGATCGCGAGAGAGATCCCCAGCAGGCGACGGTTGCCCGCCCCGCGGATCCCGGTCGGCGCGTGATCGTGCATGACCTCAGGCTAAGCCCGGCGCCCCGCCGCGCAGCGCCGTTGCGCCCAGTCGGGAATGAGTCTGATTCTCACTGTCGGCGGGGGTGGGCGCCGCCTGATACGGTCGCGACGTGGAGCACGGCGTCGATGCAGCGACGGATCGCCCCTGGCACCGCCGCGGCGCGTTCGCCTATGCCCGCCGGCGCGTGGCGCGGGCGGTGCGTCCCCCCGTCGTCGTCACGCCGATCGGCGCCGACGTGCGGATCCGGCGCGACGTCGAGGTGCCGATGCGCGACGGCACGATTCTGCGGGCGAACGTGTACCTGCCGGCGAGCGGCGGCGCGATGCCGGCGATCCTCTGCGCGCACCCCTACGGCAAAGACGCGCTGCCCCGACGCACGGGCCGCGGCTACCGGATCAATCCGCAGTTCCGCATCCTGCGCCAGACCTCCCCGGTGCACATCTCGGACGAGACCAGCTGGGAGGCCCCGGACCCTGGCTGGTGGGTCCCGCAGGGCTACGCAGTGGTCAACCTCGACGTGCGCGGGGCCGGCCGGTCGGACGGCGTGGGTTCGCTGATGACCGACGCCGAGGCGGAGGACGTCTACGACGCGATCGAGTGGATCGCCGCGCAGGACTGGTGCGACGGCGGCGTCGCGATGCTCGGCGTGTCGTACCTGGCGATCTCGCAGTACAAGGCCGCGGCGCTGCGCCCGCCGCATCTGCGTGCGATCGTCCCCTGGGAGGGCTTCACCGACGCGTATCGCGACTTCTTCTACCCCGGCGGGGTGCGCGAGATCGGATTCTCCCGACTGTGGACCACCCTCGTCCGTCGAGGCGCGCGCATGTCCCCCGATCTGGGTCGAGAGGCCGTGGCGCGTCCTGACGATGACGCCTGGTGGCGTTCGCTGGCGCCCGACCTCAGCCGGATCGAGACCCCGATGCTCGTCTGCGGCAGCTTCTCGGACGCCAACCTGCACACCCGCGGCAGCTTCCGCGCCTTCGCCCTGGCCGGGTCGACCGACCGCCACCTGTTCACCCATCGCACCGGCAAGTGGGCGGCCTTCTACGGCGACGAGGCCAAGACGGTGCAGCACGCCTTCCTCGACACGCACCTGAAGGGCGCACCGTGGTCGCTGCCACGGGTGCGGCTGGAGGTGCGCGAGCGCGGCGATCTCGTCCATGCCGTCCGCGAGGAGGAGCGCTGGCCGCCCGAGTCCCGGCCGCTGCGGCTCCACCTCGCCGACGGTGGGCGCCTGTCGTCGGCAGCGGTCTCCGGCGGATCGGTATCGGTGGCCGCGGGAAGGCGACGCGCCGCGCGATTCTCGTGGGTCTTCGCCGCCGACACCGAGGTCACCGGCGACGCGAGCGTACGGCTGTGGGTGAGCGCGGCGGTCGCCGGGCCGGTCTCGATCTTCGTCGGGCTCTCGAAGTGGAGCGGCGGGCGCTTCGTCCCCTTCGAAGGCTCGTACGGCTTCGGCCGGGATCTCGTCACCACGGGACTTCGCCGGATCGACGCGCGCGCCACCGCCACCGAGGTCGAGATCGAGTTCGCTCCGTCAGCGACGTTCTTCCGCGCCGGCGACGAACTGCGGCTCCACGTCGCCGGTCGCCAGCTCTCGCCCCGCAATCCGCTGACCGGTGCGTTCCCCGCGCTCTACCGCTCCAGCGGGCGGGCCGGGTTCACGCTGCACTCCGAACCCGGCCGTTCCCAGGTGGTGGAGCTGCCCGTCGTGGAGCGGCGCTGATCCCCGGCGTCAGAGGTCGGAGGTCAGAGGTCCGCGAGGAGCTTCGCCAGCGCCACGAAGGCGCGGGAGCGATGGGATGCCGCGTTCTTCTCGTCGGCCGTCCACTCTCCGACCGTCCGCTCGGCGCCCGTCTCCTGCCCGTCGGGCACGAAGATCGGGTCGTACCCGAAGCCGCCCGTGCCCGCCGGAGCCGCCGCGAGGCGCCCGGGCCAGACGCCCTCAACCACGTGCTCGACAGCCTCCCCGTCGGCCGCCGGCACGACGAGTGCGATCGTCGAGACGAACTGCGCTGTGCGGTGCGGATCGGCGATGTCGGAGAGCTGGTCGAGCAGCAGGTTCAGGTTGGCCACGGCATCCTTCGCGTGCCCGGCCCAGTATGCCGAGAAGACGCCGGGCGACCCGCCGAGCACGTCCACGCACACGCCCGAGTCGTCGGCGAGCGCCGGCAGCCCGGTGTGCGCGGCGGCCGCCCGCGCCTTGATGAGTGCGTTGTCGGCGAAGGTCACGCCGTCCTCGACGGGCTCGGGGCCGTCGTACCCGACGACCTCGAGGTCAGGACGCGTCGCCGCGACGATCGCCTGGAACTCCTCGACCTTGTGCGGGTTGTGGGTCGCGAGGACGATCCGGGGCATCCGTCACTCCCCCGCGGGCTGCAGTGCGGCCAGCTGGTGCGTGCGCAGGTCGGCGCAGCCGTTCACGCCGAGCTCGAGCAGGGCATCGAGCTCACGCTTGTCGAACGGCGCACCCTCGGCGGTGCCCTGCACCTCGACGAAGAGGCCCCGGCCGGTGACGACGACGTTCATGTCGGTCTCGGCGCGCACATCCTCTACGTACGCGAGGTCGAGCATGGGCTCACCGTCGATGATGCCGACCGACACCGCGGCGACCGAGTCGAACAGCACCTGCGACTTCTGGCCGATGAACTTCTTGCGGCGACCCCACTCGATCGCGTCGGCGAGGGCGACGTAGGCGCCGGTGATGGCCGCCGTGCGCGTGCCGCCGTCGGCCTGCAGCACATCGCAGTCGATGACGATGGTGTTCTCACCGAGCGCCTTCGTGTCGATCACCGCGCGGAGTGCCCGGCCGATGAGGCGCGAGATCTCGTGCGTGCGGCCGCCGATCTTGCCCTTGACGCTCTCGCGGTCGTTGCGCTCGTTGGTCGCGCGCGGCAGCATCGCGTACTCGGCCGTGACCCAGCCCTTGCCCTTGCCGGTCAGCCAGCGCGGCACACCGTTCGTGAACGACGCCGTGCACAGCACCTTGGTGTTGCCGAACGAGATGAGCGCCGACCCCTCCGCCTGACTCGACCAGCCCCGCTCGATCGTGATGGGGCGCAGCTGGTCGACGGAACGGCCGTCGGCACGGGTGATGTCGGTCATGCGGTTCTCCTCCGGAGGGGGACGGATGCCTCAGCCGAGGCGGCGGGCGGGGTTCGAGGCGTGGGGAAGGTCGATCGCGCCGGTCTGCACGAGGCGCACCGCGGTGACCTCCCGGCCCATCAGGCGGTGCGCGAGGCGCAGGAACTCGTCGGCCGACGCGCCGGTGGCCTCGTAGACGTGGCGGGCCTCGGCGTCCGGGCCGGCGAGGAGGTCACGCGACACCAGCTGACGGTAGACGTCCTTCGCGGTCTCGCTGTCGCTCGACACCAGGCTCACGTCGGGGCCCATCACATAGCTGATCGCTCCCTCGAGGAACGGGTAGTGCGTGCAGCCGAGCACCAGTGTGTCGACGTCGGCGGCCCGCAGCGGCGCGAGGTACTCCTCGGCGACGGCGAGCACCTCGGGCGAACCGGTGACACCCGCTTCGACGAACTCGACGAAGCGCGGGCACGCCTGCGCGAACACCGTGAGGCGCTCGTTGACCCCGAGCATGTCCTGGTAGGCGCCGGAGCTGATCGTGCCGGCCGTGCCGATCACGCCGACGCGGCCGTTGCGCGTGGTCGACATCGCGGTGCGCACCGCGGGGTTGATGACCTCGACCACCGGCACGTCGTAGCGCTCGCGGGCGTCGCGCAGCATGGCCGCCGAGGCGGTGTTGCACGCGATCACGAGCATCTTCACGCCCTGGGCGACGAGGTCGTCGAGCACCTCGAGCGCGTAGCGGCGGACGTCGGCGATCGGCTTCGGCCCGTAGGGCGAGCGCGCGGTGTCGCCGATGTACAGGATCGACTCCTGCGGCAGCAGAGACGAGACGGCGCGTGCGACGGTGAGCCCGCCGACCCCGGAGTCGAAGATTCCGATCGGCGCGTCGTTCACGAGAATCCACCCTACGCCAGCGTGTCACTAGGCTGACCCGCATGGCCGCCTCGACCGCACTGCTGACGGACCGCTACGAGCTCACGATGCTCGACGCCGCACTCCGCGACGGCACCGCCCACCGCCGATGCGTGTTCGAGCTGTTCGGCCGGCGCCTGCCCGGCGCGCGCCGCTTCGGCGTCGTCGCCGGCACGGGCCGGCTGCTGTCGCTCATCCGCGACTTCCGCTTCGGCGACGACGAGCTGCGCTTCCTCCGTGACGAGAAGGTGGTGGATGCTGCGACCCTCGACTTCCTCGCGGGCTACCGGTTCAGCGGCTCGGTGACCGGCTACCGCGAAGGCGAGCTCTACTTCCCGGGTTCTCCCATCCTCACGATCGAGGGGACCTTCGCCGAGGCCGTCGTCCTCGAGACCCTCGCGCTGAGCGTGCTCAACCACGACTCCGCGATCGCGACCGCCGCCGCCCGCATGAGCATCGCCGCCGGCGACCGGCCCCTGGCGGAGATGGGTTCGCGACGCGCCGCCGAGTGGTCGGCGGTCGCCGCGGCACGCGCCGCGTACATCACCGGCTTCAGCGCCACCTCGAACCTCGAGGCCGGGCGTCGCTGGGGCATCCCCACGATGGGCACGGCCGCGCACGCGTGGACCCTGCTGCACGACACAGAAGAGGACGCGTTCCGCGCGCAGATCGAGGCGCTCGGCGTCGGCACGACGCTCCTCGTCGACACCTATGACATCCGTGAGGGCGTCGAGACGGCCATCCGCGTCGCGGGCACCGGTCTCGGCGGCGTCCGCATCGACTCGGGCGACCTCCCGACCGTGGCGGCCGAGGTCCGCGCCCAGCTCGACGGGCTCGGCGCCGCCGGCACTCGGATCACGGTGACGAGCGACCTCGACGAGTACGCGATCGCGGCTCTCGCGGCATCACCCGTCGACTCTTACGGCGTCGGCACGTCGGTGGTCACGGGCTCGGGAACACCGACCGCCGGCATGGTCTACAAGCTGGTCGCCCGCCAGGGCTCCGACGGCGGCTGGGTCGGCGTGGCGAAGGCGTCGACAGACAAGGCCTCCAAGGGCGGCCGCAAGGCGGCGTTCCGCACGCTCGACGCGGGCACCGCGACGAGCGAGCTCATCGTCGTCTCCGACGGCTTCGAGGCGCTGGACACCGCATCGGCGCACCCGGACTCCCGCGCGCTGCAGGTTCCGCTGGTGGTCGACGGAGCGCCCGATGCCGCCTACGAAGGTGCCGCAGGCGTCGAAGCCGCGCGGGCGCACCACGCGCGGGTGCGGGAGGAACTCCCGGTGCGGGGGCTCGCGCTCAGCCGGTCCGACCCGGCGATCCCGACGGTCTACGCCGACGCCGAGTGACCGCGGCCGGCGGCGGGGTCAGGCGCCCAGCGACTCGTAGATCTCTTTGCAGGTCGGGCACACCGGGAACTTCTCCGGGTCACGGCCCGGGGTCCACTTCTTGCCGCAGAGGGCGCGCACCGGCTTGCCGGTGATGGCGGACTCGAGGATCTTGTCCTTCTTCACGTAGTGCGAGAACCGCTCGTGGTCACCCGGCTCGATGTTCTCTTCTTTGAGGAGCTCTTCGAGCTCGCGATCGAGGGTCGCGATACCGCCCTGGTCGGGGCTGTCCAGCGGGGTGCTCATGGTCTGCCAGTGTAGTCGGGGCGGACCGGGATGGGGCGCCCGCGAGTCAGGTGGACTCGGCGAACTCCATCAGCCGCCCGCCGCGACGCTCGAACGCGGCGGCTCCGATGCCGATGCCGACGACCAGCACACCGAGCCCGATCACCAGGCCTCCCCACAGCGCCGTGTTGGCAGCATCCGTGTCTCCTCGCAGAGCGAGCCAGCCGCACCACAGCACGGGTGCCGACACGAGGAGAGCTCCGGCCATGACGCTGCCCTGCGCGATCGCGCCGCTCGCGCTGGTGCGCTGCGGCTGCTGGAACGGGCTCTCGCCCGGCCGCGAGACCGCGTAGGGCGCGACCGCCGACGAGATGCTCGAGAAACCGAGACCCGACAGGAACAGTGCCGCGCAGACGCCGGTGAGCGCCGGCAGGATCGCCCAGCGCCCGTGCAGCAGAGTCGCCACCGGGATCGCGAGGGCGAGCAGCGGGACGCCGACCAGGAGCACGGGAACGAGCCGGCCGAGCCGGTCCGAGACGCCGCGCACGCCGCTCGCGATATGCATCCAGATCGCCGTGGAGTCGTAGGCGAGGTCGTCGTGCGGCAGCCAGCCGAGGAACAGCGCCGCGAAGGGGACGGGCACGAGGGCCACGAGCTCGGGCGGGACGCCCGCGATGAGCAGCGGCACCACCGTGATCAGGGCGGCGAACGGGATCACGAGGGCGTTCACGACGTAGCGCCGGTCGCCGAACCAGTAGACGAGGCTGCGCGCCGCGATCGCCCCTCCGGGCGTGCCCGGCGCGACGCCGAACCAGCCGAGGCCCCCACGCTCACGCCCGGTGCCGGGACGCTCGGTCGTGGTGAGCAGCCGCCGGACCGCCCACATCCAGAGCATGCCCAGCAGCACGACGGTGCCGACCGCGATCAGCGCCGACAGCCACGCGTCCCCGCCCGTGATGACCATGCCGGGCAGCGCCCACGCGGCGCCGAACGGGGTGAGGGCCAGCCAGTCCACGGCCTCGAGCAGCTGCGGAGGCACGCTCCCCTCCCACTCGAGCGAGGCGAGGAAGACGCCGACCGGCACCACGACCACGAGCACCACGAGCACGAACACGCCCGAGAGCTCGCGCGAGCGCCGGTCGCGCAGGAACAGCGACGCCAGCGCCATGCAGACGCGGGCGAGCAGGACGCACGTCAGCACCCCGAGCACGACGCTCGCGACACCGACGACCGCGGCCACGCCGTGATCCGCCCACACGATGGCGGAGCACACCGCCACGGCGACGAGTACCAGGATCGGCACGCTGAGGAAGCCCGCGACCGCGAGCACGAGCGCGAGGCTCCCGCGCGGAAGACCGAACAGCGCGAACCGCCGAGGGTCCAGCGGGTCTTCGACGGAGCCGAACAGCGGCGCGAGCGCGAAGCCGAGGGTCACGGCGGAGCCGCAGAGCACGGTGACGGCGAGCACCTCCTCGGTCGACGCGTCCTGCAGCGTCAGAAGTGCCCAGCAGGCGGCGGCGGTGGCGGCCACGAGGATCACCAGTCCGGTGACCACGCGCGCGACATGCCCCGCGTGACCGCGGAACGTGCCGAGCAGGAGCGCGAGCCTCAGTCGGAGAATGTGTGCAGCCACTCGAGGCCCTCCACGTCGCTGAGCCCTCCGGCCAGCTCGACGAAGCGCTGCTCGAGCGTCAACTCGCCGCGCACCTCGTCGACGGTGCCCTCCGCGAGCACCTGGCCGGCCACGATGACCGCGACGCGCGTGCAGACGCGCTCGACGAGGTCCATGCCGTGACTGGAGAGGATCACCGTGCCGCCGTGGGCGACGTAGGTGGAGAGGATGTCGAGGATGATCGCGCTCGAGACCGGGTCGACCGCCTCGAACGGCTCATCGAGCACGAGGAGCCGCGGCGAGTGGATCAGCGCTCCGGCGAGCATGACCTTCTTGAGCATGCCGGCCGAGTAGTCCGAGACGCTGCGGCCGAGGGCGTCTTCGAGATCGAACGCGCGCGCCAGGTCGGCGGTGCGGCTCTCGACGACGGCGGGCGGAAGCTTGCGCAGCACTCCGTAGTAATAGAGGAGCTGCCGGCCGGTCAGCCGGTCGAACGTGCGCAGGCGGTCGGGCAGCACCCCCATCAGCTTCTTGGCGGCGAGGGGCTTGGCCGCAGCATCCACCCCTCCGACCTCGATCGTGCCGCGATCCGGCTCGAGCAGACCCGCGATCATCGACAGCGTGGTCGTCTTACCGGCGCCGTTCGGCCCGACGAGGCCGTAGAACGTGCCCGCCGGGATCGTGAGGTCGATGCCGTCGACGGCGTGGGTGCTGCCGAAGCGCTTGGTGACGCCGCGGAGGACGAGGGCGTTCCCGGATGCAGCGACCGCGGGTGCCGCCGCATCGAGCGCGACCGCTGCGGCCAGCGCCTCCGGGTCGATGGTCGTCACGGGCTCGGCCACGGGCTTCAGGTCGGCCGGCTCGGCGGGCGCCTCGGCGATCGCGACCGGGGACTCGGCGGAGGGCTCGACCGCGGGCGTGGGCTCGACGACCCCCGCGGGCTCGGCCACGGGCGCGGACTCGACCACGGGCTCAGCATCGACCACCGCCGCGGTTTCGGCAAGAGTCGCGGTTTCGGCGTCCGGCTCGTGCTCGTCGGAGGCGGCCGGCTCGGCGGCGAGCTCAGACTCGGGCTCAGGCTCGGCGGCGACCTCCGGCTCGGGCTCGGCCGCGCGCTCGGGATCCGGCTCGGTGGTGGGTTCGGCTGCGATCGATTCCTCGGGCTCGATCGCGACTGCTGCGCCGTCGGCCTGGTCGTCGGCGGGCGCCGAGTCTTCGATCGGCGCCTGTTCGGCAGCATCCGTCTGCGCAGCCTCGTCGGCGGCCGGAAGCGGCGGGCGCGGCGGAACGACGATGGCCGCGGCGGCGCTCGCCGCGAGTTCGAGGTCGCTCGGGAGGGGCGGCGGCGGCCCCGGATCGGGAACGGGCGCCGGCTTCGGCTTCGCCTTGGAGGCGGCCGGCGTGCGCTTCTTGCGCGGCGCGGCTGCGGGCTTCGAACCGTCGTCGGTGCGCGGCTTGCGCGGCGGGCGGCGGGGCTTGTCGGGAGCCGGTGGGACCGTATCGGCGAGGCGTACGACGCGCGCGCTGGAGTGACGGTCCGGCTCTTCCGGATCGATGTCATTCGGCACCGGGAGGGAGGCTGTCACTGAACCAACGTATCAAGCGGGCCTGATCGCGGCCGAGTTCGTCTCGCCGCGTCGCGGCATTCGCGTTATGTCACAAATCGGCAACGGGAGCCGCCCATTATGCGCCTTCCCAGCCCTCATCGCTACCATGGTCGAGGCACGAAGGGGTGTCGCGCCGGTGAACCGGCAGTGAATCACGCACTTCAGGAGCAGATTTTGATCCTTCAGACCGTCATCCTCGCAGCCGGAATGGGCTCGCGTCTCGGCCGCAGCCTGCCCAAGCCCCTCACCGAGCTGGGCGACGGCCGCAGCATCATGCAGCAGCAGCACGACAACATCCGTGCCGCGTTCGGCCGCGAAGCCAAGATCACCACCGTCGTCGGCTACCGCGCCGAGACCATCGTCGAGGCGTTCCCCGACGTCGACTACGTCTACAACGACCGCTACGACCAGACCAACACCTCCAAGAGCCTGCTCCGCGCCCTGTCGAAGACGGGCAGGGGCGGCGTGCTCTGGATGAACGGCGACGTCGTCTTCGACCCGCGCGTGCTCGGCCGTGCGATCGACCTCATCGAGCGCGACCAGTCGTTCGTCACGGTCAACACGTCCAAGGTGAGCGACGAAGAGGTCAAGTACACCGTCACGTCGGAGGGCTTCATCGACGAGCTCTCGAAGACCGTCAAGGGCGGCATCGGCGAGGCCGTCGGCATCAACTACATCTCGAGCCGCGACAAGAAGGCGTTCATGCGCCACCTGACGCGCGTCGACGACCAGGACTACTTCGAGCGCGGCCTCGAGCTCGCGATCGCCGAGGACGGCGTGCTGCTCGAGCCGCTCGACATCTCGGACCTGTACGCGGTCGAGGTGGACTTCGCCGAGGACCTCGAGCGCGCCAACCTCTTCGTCTGACCGATCGCGCCGAGGCTGTCAACCCCGGGCCTGCGTTCAGGCCGGGCCGCATAGACTCGGCGCGATGGCCGACAAGGTGCACCAGATCCACTCCCTCCCCGGCGACGCGCCGTGGCAGGGAGGTCTGCCGCCCACCGGGTCCGAGGAGCACCCCTTCACGATCCGCGCGCTCGACCGCGTGCTCGCCATCCAGCGGCCGGTCGTGCTCGCGCATCTGCGCAGCATCCGCCTGCGCCATCCGGACTCCTCCCCCGCGGACATCGTCCGCATCCTCGAGCGGCGCTATCTCGCAGCGGTGACGACCGGCGGCGCGGCCGTCGGTGCGACGGCCGTCGTTCCCGGGATCGGAACGGGCGTGACGCTGGCGCTCAGCGGCGTCGAGACGGTGGCCTTCCTCGAGGCGACCACGCTCTTCGCGCAGTCGGTCGCCGAGGTGCATGGCATCCCGGTGTCGGATCCCGACCGGGCGCGCGCCCTGGTGCTGACCCTCATGCTCGGCAAGGAGGGCGTCGACCTCGTCGCCCAGCTCGCAGGCCAGGCCGCCGGGCGCGGTCCCTCCCGCTCGGGCTATTGGGGCGAGCTGATCACGAAGTCGCTCCCCCGCGCCGCCGTCGGCCCCCTCGTGGACCGGCTCAAGACGACCTTCATCCGCCAGTTCGCCGCGCGCGGCGGCGCGTCATGGATCGGCAAGGCGTTGCCTTTCGGCATCGGCGCCGCCATCGGCGGCGCGGGCAACAACATCCTGGGCCGACGCGTGCTCACCGGTTCGCGCCGCGCGTTCGGCGTGCCTCCCGCGCTCCTGCCCGCCGAACTCGAACCGCGCCCGGGCGCCGACCGCATCGAACGGCTCGCGGGTCGCGGCATCCGTCGCGCCGGAGAAGCGGTCGTCGGCGGTGTCGCCCGCGGCGCGTCGGGCGCGCGGCGCATCACGGCCCGGGTGATCCGGCGCACGCCGGACGCCATCGAGGCACCGCCTCCCACCCAGGACTGACGCCGGTTCTGGAGCCCTGCCGGCGGCCGTGTTCGCGACCCGGCCCCTCGGACGCGTCGCCGGGGTGACAATGGCGGTATGGGTCTGTTCAGCAAACTTCCGGAAGAGCCCACCGAGTGGGCGGGGCTGCCGTCGGAACCGACGCGTGCCGAGACGCAGGCCGAACGATTGTCGGACGCCGCCTCCGTGGATCTCGGCGGACTGGGACTCGGCGACCTCGCGGGCGGCGGCGGAGGCGCCGTCGAGTCGATCGTCATCCCGGTGGCTCCGGTCATCGAGATCGTGCAGTCGCAGGAGTCCGGCGAGGACGAGTAGGAGACCGCTCCTCCCAAGGAGCGATCCTCGGTGAACGCTCGCCCGCAGAACGACGCCCGGTACTGCAAGCGCTTGCAACACCTATCGACACGCATTGCGTGACGGGCATACGCTCGCAGGTATGGACAGCACGTTGGCGTGCCTTGCGGCGTGGATGCCGCGGCAGCGGTGGTACGCCGCGAAAGGGCGTCCGCCCAGCCTGCGGCTGCTCTCGTGGTGGGATCTGCCCGTCGATTCCGGCGACGCCGAAGACCTGGATGCCGGCGCGCGCATCCGCACGTTCCTGGTCGCCGACGAGGGGGCACTGCCCGCCGTGCTGTACCAGATCCCCGTCGTCGAGCGGGCCACCGAGACCGTCGACGCCGAACCCGACCACGTCATCGGCACCCCGGTGCCGGGCACGACCTTCATCGACGGCCCCTTCGATCCCGCCTACGCGCAGGCGCTGCTGCGCCTGATCTCGCTCGGCGGCACCGCACGGGGTCCGCAGACCACGGCGATCGGGCGAGCGGCGCCGACCGGCAGCGCGCCCGCCCGCGCCACGTCACGCGTGATCACGGGAGAGCAGTCGAACACGTCGCTCATCTACGAGGGCGACGGCGCTCCCGTGATCTGCAAGGTCTACCGCCAGCTGCACGCGGGCCTCAACCCCGACATCGAGCTTCAAGAGGCACTTGCCGGCGCCGGATCGCCGCATGTGCCACGCCCCATCGGCTCGATCGAGGGCACGTGGCCCGACCTCGCCACCGCCCACGGCACGGTGCGGGGCTCGCTCGCGTGCGCACAGGAGTTCCTGCCGGGTGTCGAGGACGCGTGGCGCGTCGCGCTCCAGGCCGCCGCCAGAGGCGACGACTTCCGCGATGCGGCGCACGCGCTCGGCGCCGCGACGGCCGAGGTCCATCTCGCCCTCGCCGAGTGCTTCCCGACACGCAGCGCGACCGCCGCCGACCGCGAGGCCACGGCCGCCACGTGGGAGCGGCGGTTCGCGATCGCGATGGCGGAGGTTCCCGAGATCGCCGGACAGCGGGATGCCGCGGCGGCGGTGTACCGCCGGGCGCTCGAGGTGCCGTGGCCGCCGCTGCAGCGGATCCACGGCGACTTCCACCTCGGGCAGGTGCTGCACTCCCCCGACCGGGGGTGGATCATGGTCGACTTCGAAGGCGAGCCGCTGCGCCCCATGGCGGAGCGCACGCAGCCGGACCTGCCGCTGCGTGATGTGGCGGGCATGCTCCGCTCCTTCGACTACGTCGCGGGGTCGCTGCGCCTCGACGATCCCGATCGCTCCGCCGACGCGGTGCGCACGTGGGCGCGCGAGGCCCGCCGAGCGTTCGTAGAGGGGTACGCCGCGTCTGCGGGCGGGCTCGACCCGCGGCATCCGCTCCTCGCCGCGCTCGAACTCGACAAGGCGGTGTACGAGGCGATCTACGAGGCCCGCAACCGGCCGACGTGGGTGGCGATCCCGCTGCGGGCGATCGCGCGGCTCGTCGAGCGCCCCGCCCCGGTGGCCTGACGCCGCCGACGCCGCCTTGCGGGCTCAGCTCTCGTCGTCGAGCTCCGCCTCGTCTTCGGGCTCGTCGTCCTCGGTATCGGCGACCGAACGCGCGTACCAGGAGTCCCAGTCGTCCATGAGCCGTTGCACCGCGCCGTGGAACCGCGCGGTCGCGGCCCCCGGAGCGGTGTCGCCGAAGTAGTGGGTGACCCATTCCTCGAGCCGTGCGACGGCTTCGGGGTCGCCCAGCACGCGCTCGGTCTGGGCGACGATGTCGGCGGCGTCCTCCGTGGCCAGCCACTCGCAGGCCGACAGGTAGCCGTGCGTGTCGATCGCGGCAGCGGGGTCGGCCGGACGCGTGATCATGAGCGGCTTGTCGGCAGCCAGCCGGTCGTAGACCATGGCGGAGATGTCGACGATCGCGACGTCGGCGGCGGAGAGCTGCCAGCCCAGCTCCGGCCCGTCGTCGAAGACGTGGCGGGCCGAGGGGTCGGCCGTGTTCGCGGCGGAGAGAGCCGCGATGATGCGTTTGTTCGCGGCGCCGTACTCGTGATTCACGACGCCGGAGCGCGGGTGGGGCCGGTAGATCACGCGGTGACGGCCCGTGGCCAGCAGTGCGCCCACGAGCGCCTCGCCGTGCGTCGCGATCGAGCCGTAGTGCGCCGACGGACGGTCGCCCTCCCACGTGGGCGCGTAGAGCACCACGGTCCGCTCGTCGGGCGTGTACGGCAGCGTGCCGGAATAGTGGTCGGCCTGCGGCCGGCCGATCTCGATCGTGCGGCGCTCGATGTCGTAGTCCCACAGCACACGCGTCAGCCGCTCGCGCGCGGCGTCGCCCGCGATCATCGCGTAGTCGTACGCCTTGTACTGGTTCGTGGTCATGTACATCTTGTCGGACTCGCCGTGGTTGATGAACACGTGCCAGCGGCGGCCGTAGCGGAACATCTGGAAGTTGCGCGTGTTCTGGTTCACGTACAGCACGACGCGGATGTCCTGCTTGGCGATGAACCGCTCGAGGTCGCGCACCGTCGGCACGAAGGCGACCGGGAGCGCGTCGTCGTGGAGCAGCGCCTCGGCTCCGGTGGCGCTGCGGCTCAGCACGACGACCGGCCAGGTCTTGGCGAGGTCCGCGAGCGGCTTGTACCACTGGCGCATCTGGTACATGTTGACCGCGCCGTCGGCGAAGTAGACGGCCACGCGGTACTGGAACGGCGGATGCTTCGGCCTCGCCGCGAGCGTGCGCCGCACGTCGATCACGGCCGAACGATTGCGCACCGCCTTGCGGACGAGCGCGACCGCCTTCTTTCCATCCGAGACCAGACCCACTCACCCAGCCTACCCAGGGCTCACGTGACATGATCGACGGGTGCATGTCGAGCAACACGGGCGAAGGGACGCTCCGGTCCCTCCCCCCGGTTCCGGCGTGAGCTTCGTGATGCCGGTGCTCAATGAGCGCGACTACCTGGAGCGCGCGGTCGAGACCGTGCTCGCGCAGGATGTCCCCGGCCCCACCGAGCTGATCCTCGCCCTCGGCCCCTCGACCGACGGCACGAGCGCGCTGGCCGCTGAGCTCGCCGCCCGCGACGACCGCATCGTGCTCGTCGAGAACCCCGGCGCCGACATCCCCATCGGCCTCAACCTCGCGATCCGCGCCGCGCGCCACCCCACCGTGGTGCGCGTGGACGCGCACTCCGAGCTCGACCCGACATACGCCCGGCGGGCGCTGGCGACCCTCGACCGCCTGCGCGCCGCGAACGTGGGCGGCGTGATGCGCGCGGACGGCCGCACGCCGTTCCAGCGGGCCGTCGCCCGCGCGTACAACTCCCCCATCGGCCTCGGCGGCGGCGCGTATCACGGCGGCACGCAGGAGGGCGAGGCCGAGTCGGCCTACCTCGGTGTCATGCGCCGCGAGGTGCTCGAAGAGATCGGGCTGTTCGACGAGAGCATCCGCCGAGGCGAGGACTGGGAGCTCAACCTCCGCATCCGGCGCGCCGGCTACCGCGTCTGGTTCGACCCCGCTCTCGCCGTCACCTACTGGCCTCGAGAGAGCTGGGCGCGGCTGGTCCGTCAGTTCTCGGCGACGGGTCGCTGGCGCGGTGAACTCGTCCGCCGGTTCGGCCGCGGCAACTCGCTCCGCTTCTTCGCCCCGCCGGCGCTCGTGGTGACGATCCTCGTCGCCCTCGTCGTCGGCGTGCTGCAGCTCACCGGGGTTCTGCAGGGATGGTGGTCGGTGGCAGCATCCGTCGTCTATCTTCCCGTGCTCGCCTACGCGCTCCTCATCGTCGCCGTGGCGATCGGGCCCGGCGGGGGCCGCGGCTGGCGCGACAAGCTGTGGACGGCCGCCGTGCTTCCCTCGATGCACCTCGCGTGGGGCTGGGGATTCCTCCTCGGGGTGGTCGGCGGTGCCCACGACACCGTCGACACGTCGCGTCTCGGCAGCCGCAACACGCCCCTGCCCTGACGAGCGGAGCCCGTCGTCAGGCCTCGATGAAGCCCTGGTCGAGGATCCGCGCGACCACCCGCTCGGCGGCGTGCCCGTCGTCGCGCGCGTTGAACTTGTCGCGCCACTCGGCGTACCGCCCCGCGTACGTCGCCGTGTCGTCGGCGGCGAGCGCGGCCACCAGTTCGTCCTGCGTACGCACCATGGGCCCCGGCGCATGCTCGGCGAGGTCGAAGTAGAACCCCCGCAGCTCGCCGCGGTAGTGCTCCATGTCGGGCACGAGGAAGTACATCGGCTTGCCGGTCACCGAGTAATCGAACATCACTGACGAGTAGTCGGTGATGAGCGCGTCGGCGACGAGCAGCAGCAGCGACGTGTCGGGGAAGCCGGTGACGTCGATGACGCGCGGTCCCTCGGCGTCACGTCCGGGCAGCAGCGTGCGCGAGTGCCCGCGCACCAGGACCACGGCGTCGGTCGCGGCGGCGAGCGAGACCGGGTCGATGAAGTCCACGATCTGGTCGCGGTCGTCGCGCCACGTCGGCGCGTACAGCAGCACCCGCTCGCCCGGGCGGATGCCGAGGGCCTCGCGCGTCGCCGTGCCGTCGCCGGTGGTGAGCACGTCGTTGCGGGGATACCCCTCGACCCAGATCGGACGGGTCAGGAACGCATACGCCTTGCCGAGGATGCGCGCGGCGTACGGGTTCTGCGCGAGCAGGACGTTCCATCGCAGCGACTCGCGGGCGACCGCGGCCATGCGGCGCGGGTCGAAGCCGGGGCGATGGAGCGCGAGGCGCTTGAGGGGCGTGCCGTGCCAGGTCTGCAGGACGACCTGGCCCTTGCGGCGCGCGAACCGCCGACGCAGCCAGTCATTCACGACGAGCAGCCGCGCCGCGCCCCGGGCGCGCCACCACTCGGGGCTTCCTTCGACCACCGGGATCGCCCCGTCGGGCACGGCGACCGACAGATCGACGACGCTCCAGTAGCGCGTGACGCCGGGAGCGCGGCGGGCGAGCTCGCGGTCGATCGCGAGCGGGTTGCAGCTGGCGTTGCGCCCGTAGAAGCTCTCGAAGAACACCGCGTTCTCGAACCCGGTCGCGGGCCGGGTCGCGTAGCGGCGCTCGAGCGCGTCCTGTCCCTCGCCCGAGTCGTAGGCCGGGTCGATCGGGGGGCCGATGCGCAGGGTCCATCCCTCCAGGCTCGCGCGGAGCGTCCCGAGCTGCGTGAGCGGCAGGGCTTCGGGGGGACGGATGCCTCGGCCCGAGGCATCCGCGATCCGCACCTCGTACGAGCCGGCCGGCAGCGGCAGCTCCGGTCCGCCCCAGCGGCCGGCTCGCAGCGGCAGCGTCGCCGTCCACGTCTTGCCGCGGCCGGTGAGCCGTGCGGCGACGCGAGCGCGGGCACCGACGATCTCGACGGAATCGGGCCGCTCCCCCGAGCCCGCGAGCACGAGAGCGGGGCTCCCCTCCGTCGTGAAGCGCGCGTCGGTCATCCGGATCCTTCCCTCGGGCGGTCGTCGACCGTTCCGGCCAGAATCGCACGGTACACCCTCTCGGCGTTGCGCCCGTCGCGGAACGCGTGCACCCGCGCGTCGAGCGCGACGGCCCGTGCGACGCGGCGCGCACGCTCGTCGTCGGAGCCGAGCACGGCGTCCAGCTGGGCCGCCGCCTGCGTCCAGTCGATCGCCCAGTCGTCGCCGGCGACGTCGGCATAGGTGCCGTAGAAGCCGCGCCGGCGCGCGTACTCCTCGACGTCGGGCGCGAGGAACAGCGTGGGCAGCGGCACGAGAGAGGCGTCGAACGCGAGCGACGAGTAGTCCGTCACGACGGCGTCGAGGCCCGGCAGGAGGGGCGTCACGTCGGCGACGAGGTCGCTGCCGAGCGAGTGCACGCTGTCGGTCGGGAACGGCGGGGCGTAGTCCCCGGTGCCGAGCGGGTGCGAGCGCACCAGGAGCGTCGCGCCGTGGCGCCGGAGCACCTCGACGATCTGCGACCACTCCTCGGCGTCCGGCACTGCGGGGTCGATCGCGCCGTCGCGCCACGTCGGCGCGTAGAGCACGAAGCGGCTCGACGGATCGGCCCGCGGCACGACGCGGCCGATCGCGGCGCGGGCCGCGACGCGGCGATCGTCGGCGGCGCCGCGCGAGAGCACGTCGACGCGAGGCTCGCCGGTCACCGGCACGCTCGTGTCGGGGAGCGCGAAAGCGGATTCGAGGCGGCCGCGTACGAGGTGCGAGGCGGCCGGGAGCACCCGGATGCGGCGGGCTGCGCCCCGGTACATCGTGCGCAGGAGCGCCCGCACGGCGCCGGCGGCGGGGGTCGACGCGACGAAGCCCGGCAGCCGCAGCGTCTCGGGAGAGTCCACCCCGATCCGCTTGAGCGGGATGCCGTGCCACAGCTGCACGACGAAGGCGCCCGACACCGCATAGCGGTTGACGTCGCCGAACCCGTGCGTCACGACCACCACCCGGGCGCGCGCGGTGCGCCAGAGGCCCTGCAGCGAACGCTTCGGCACGGAACGGATGCCGCGGGCCGCAGCATCCGCCGCCTCCGTCGCCGAGGCGACCAGCCATACCGGGCTGCGCCCGTCGGCGGCGGCCGCCTCCCACAGGGCGAGCGCGCCGTCGCCGATGCCGACCGCGCAGCCGATGACCCACTCGTCGCGGGAGCGCGGCACCAGGAGCGTGAGCAGGCGCCCGGCGGTGTACAGCGGGATCGTCGCGAGCTTTCGGGCATTCCCCGCGCCGAACGAGAAGGACGCCATTCCGCGAGCCTACCTGCTGCGAAATGGCGTCCCTGGGAGGTGTGGATTACTGGAGCGACCCCAGCGTGACCTCGACCGTCTGCGTCTTGCCGTCGCGGACGTACGTGACCTCGGCCTTGCTGCCGGCCGCCGCGGCGCGCACCTGCGCCGTGAGGTCGGTCGCGTCGGTGACGGGCACGCCGTTGAAGCCGGTGACGATGTCGCCCTTGCGGAGGCCCGCAGCCGCCGCCGCACCGCCGTCGCTGACGGCGTCGATGTAGGCGCCGGTGATGGTGGAGCCTTCGACGGATGCCGCGGCCTTCACGTTCGCGCCGAGCAGACCGTGGGTCGCCTCGCCGTTCTCGATGAGCTCACCGGTGATCCGCTTGACGACGTCGGAGGGGATCGAGAAGCCGACGCCGATCGAGCCGGAGCCGTCGGAGGACGAGCCGCCCGCGGTCGCGATCGCGACGTTGATGCCGATCAGCTTGCCGTCGGAGTCGACCAGCGCGCCGCCCGAGTTGCCCGGGTTGATGGCCGCGTCGGTCTGGATCACCGAGATCGAGATGCTCTCGGTGGCCGCCGACTGCTGGTCGCCCTGACCGAAGTCGAAGCGGAACGGGCCCTGCTGGTTGTTCTGATCCTGCTGGTCCTGGCCGTCGCCGCTGTCGCCGCTGTCCGGCGCCGCCGATGACGCGATCGAGATCGAGCGGTTGAGCGCACTGACGATGCCCTCGGTGACGGAGTTCGCGAGGCCGAGCGGTGCACCGACGGCGACCGTCGTGTCGCCGACGTTGAGCTTGCTCGAGTCGGCGAGCTCGATCGGGGTGAGGTCCTCGGCATCCTTCAGCTTGATGACGGCGAGGTCGTACATCGGGTCGGTGCCGACGACCTCGGCGTCGTAGACGCGTCCGTCCGAGGTGGTCACGCGGATCGCCGCGTCACCGGTGGCGCCGTCGAGCGTCACGACGTGCGTGTTGGTGACGACGTAGCCGTCCTTCGTGAGCACGACGCCCGAACCGGTGCCGGCGGCCGACGAGCCGGTCGCCTCGATGGTGACGACGCTCGGCACGACCTTCGCCGCGATCGCGGTCGTCTGGTTGACCGAGTCGGTGTTGTTGACGGTGACCGTGCTCGGGCCGGCGGCGGGCGATGCGCTCACCGGGGCGAACCAGGTGACGCCCGCGTAGGCACCGCCGAGCCCCGCGGCACCGCCGACGATGGCGGCGGCGACGATGAGGCCGACGACCTTGCCGGCACCCGAGGACTTCTTCGGCGCCTTCGTCGCGGTGGGCGCCGCACCGGTCGCGCCGGCGATCGGCAGCGTCGGCTGGGCGTCCGCGGGGTTCACGCCGAACGCGGCGCCGGGGGCGCCGGGCCCGGGCTGGCCCGCGTAGGAGTGGGGATAGGGCGCGGGCTGCCCGGCGTAGCCCTGCGGACGGGCGTAGGCCTGCGCTCCGGCCGGGTAGCCGGCGGGCGGCACGGGCTGGGTCGGGGCCGTCGGCTGCACCTGGGCCGCGGGCTGCGCGACCGGCGCCGGCGGAACCGGCGGCAGCGCAGCCGCGGTCGCGGCCGGGGTGGCGTGGGGCGCGGGCTGCTCGGGCGCCACCGGAGCGGCGGGCTCGGTCGCGGCGGGGGCGGCGGACTGGGAGGGCGCGGTGGGCGGCGTGGGCTGAACGGCCTCCGGCGCGGCCGCGGCGGGAGCCGGGGTCTCGGGCTGGGCGGGCGTCTGCGCGGCGGCCTCCGCGGCCGACTGCGAGGGGACGGCGGGGGTCTGGTCTTCCGGGCGATCGCCCTGGATGTCGCTCATGGTTGCTCCTTCTGCCAAGCACTCACCACTGTGCCCACCGATGCTGTGCGTTTCTTATGTCGCGAATGGGACTCGCCTATGCAACAGGGATGAGCCCGCCCGGTATTACGGTGAAGCGATGCGACAGATCCCCGGAGCATGGCGCCGCACGGCCGCGGGCGCCGGACTCGTCGGTTCCGACGGGTCGATCCACCCCACCATCTTCGCCGAGATGTCGGCCCTCGCGGCGCGCACCGGCGCGATCAATCTCGGGCAGGGCTTCCCCGACGAGGACGGCCCGGCCGAGGTGCTCGATGCCGCCCGCTCGGCCATCGCGAACGGCGACAACCAGTACCCGCCGGGCCGCGGCATCCCGGATCTCCTGTCCGCCGTCGCCGAGCACCAGGAGCGGTTCTACGGGCTGAGCCTGGACCCCGCGCGGGAGGTGCTGGTGACCGCCGGTGCGACAGAGGCGCTCGCCGCCGCCCTCCTGGCGCTGCTGGACGGCCCGGACGACGAGATCGTGGTGTTCGAGCCCCACTACGACTCGTACGCCGCCGTGGTCGCGCTGTCGGGCGCGCGGCTCGTCACCGTGCCGCTGCGGTGGCCGCACTTCCAGCCCGACCTCGACGAGCTGCGCGCCGCGGTGAGCGACCGCACCCGCGTCATCCTCGTGAACGATCCCCACAATCCGACCGGCGCGGTCTTCGGCGCCGAGGTCCGCGATGAGATCGTGCGCCTCGCCGAGCGCCACGACGCGGTCATCGTCACGGACGAGGTGTACGAGCACCTCGTGTTCGACCAGCCGCACGTGCCGATCGCCACGCTCCCCGGCGCGTGGGAGCGCACGCTCACGATCTCGTCCGGCGGCAAGACGTTCTCGACCACCGGCTGGAAGATCGGCTGGATCTCGGGCCCCGCCGATCTCGTCGACGCGGTGCTCGCGGTCAAGCAGTTCCTCACGTACGTCAACGGCAGCCCGTTCCAGCCGGCGATGGCGACCGGCCTGCGCCTGGGCGACGACTTCTTCCGCGGCATCGCGGCCGCGCTGCGCGCAAAGCGCGACCTGCTCGGCGCCGGGCTGCGCGCCGCGGGCTTCGACGTCTCGACGCCCGCCGGCTCGTACTTCACCGTCGTCGATGCCGGGCCGTTGGGGGCGACGGATGCTGCGGCCTTCTGCCGCGCCCTCCCCGAGCGCGCCGGGGTCGTCGCCATCCCGCTCACGGCGTTCGCGACGCCGGACCGGCGTGCGGAGTACTCCACCCTGGTGCGCTTCGCGGCGTGCAAGCGCGTCGAGGTGCTCGAGGAGGCGGCCTCCCGTCTCGCGGGCCTCGCGTGAGCCGGGCGTGACTGTGGCCTGAGCCCCCGGGGGTCAGCGCGGCACGACGCCGAAGCGCCGCAGCGTCAGCGCCGGATTGACGCGGCGCACACGCTCGATCGCCCCGACGTCGAGGTGGGCGACCGCGACGTCGGTCGACGTGCCGACGGCAGCGAGCTCGACGCCCTGCGGGTCGACGATGAGCGAATTGCCGACGCCGAGCGGCGGCGGGTGATCGGCTGCGGCCACGAACACGGTGTTCTCGATCGCGCGGGCATGCAGGAGCGTGCGCCAGTGGTGCTCCTTGAGCGGACCGCGCACCCACTCCGCCGGTACGACGAAGACGTCGGCGCCGGCGTCGACGAGCAGGCGCCCGACCTCGGGGAACCGCAGGTCGTAGCAGGTCATCAGGCCGAACCGCAGTCCGCCCAGCTCGAACGTCTGCGCCTCGCCCGGTTCGCCGGGCTCGACCCAGTCCGACTCCCGCTGCCCGAAGGCGTCGTACAGGTGCAGCTTGCGGTAGTGCGCCACCAGTCCCGTCGCGTCGACGGCGACCGCGGTGTTGCGCACGCGCGCGCCGTCGCTCGCGCGCTCCAGCAGCCCGGCGACGATCGTCGTCTCGTGCTGGGCGGCGAGTCGCGTCAGCGCGGCGACGAACGGCCCGTCCAGCTCCTGCGCGTTCTGCGCGAGCGACTCGTCGAACGGGTCGACGAAGTAGCTCGAGTACTCGGGAAAGACCACGACGCGCGCGCCGCGGACGGATGCGGTGGCGACGAGCTGCGCGATCGACTCGAGGTTCACCGTGGTGTCGGCCGTCGGCGCGAACTGCGCGACCGCGATCGGCAGGGTGTCGGTCATCGGCGTTCTCCGTTCGTGCGACGGCGTGCGCGCAGGATCGCGGGCACCACCAGCCACAGCCCGAGGACCAGCGCCCCGAGCGGGATGAGCGCCCACCAGAACGCCGACCCTCCGAGGACGACGTCGAAGACGAACGCCACCACGCCCACGAGGAGCACCGCGACGGTCCCGAGTGCGACGACCAGCGCGACGTGCCCGAAGCGCACGACCTCGGCCTTCGCCCGTTGCTGGAACAGCGCCCGGTGGAGAGCGACCGGCGCGAGGGCGACGATCGAGCTGAGCGCGGACAGCACCACGAGCCCGAGGTAGAACGCCTTCTGCGAGCCGGTGAGATCGCCGAATGCCGGCTGGAACGCCAGCGCGAGCAGGAAGCCGGTCAGGATCTGGGTGCCGGTCTGCAGCACACGCACCTCCTGCAGCACCTCGCTCCAATTGCGGTCGGCGCGCTCTTCGGGGGTCTCGTCGCGGCCGTCGACACGGTCGTCCCGCGGGTCGGCATCGCGCTCGGTGGGCATGCGTTCATCCTGGTCCGCGGTGCGCGATCGGGGCAACCCGACCGCCCCGTGGTCACGAGCACTCAAACCCCGTGCTAGGCTATTCCTTGTGCCGCGGGGTGGAGCAGCTCGGTAGCTCGCTGGGCTCATAACCCAGAGGTCGCAGGTTCAAATCCTGTCCCCGCAACAGAAAAGAAGGAAGGGCGTCCCGTCACGGGGCGCCCTTCCTTCGTTGTGCGGCGCAGACATCCGCGGCCGCCACGAGCGGAGCGGATGCCGCCGTCAGGGCTCCGGATCCATGGCGCCGCTGAGATCATCCAGGAAGCGCGCGACCACCGCGAGTTCCGCCTCGTCGTACTGCATCGCCATCGCGCGCATCGCCCGCAGCTTCTCGCCGAACACGCGGAAGAACGTGCCCCGCGCATCGTCGGTGAGCACGACCACGCGCCCTCGACGATCGGTGGGATGAGGCATCCGTTCGACATGACCTGACTCGACCAGACGATCGAGGAGCTTCGTGGTCGACGCGGTCGAGATGCGCAGATGCCGGGCGATGTCGCGCGGGCTCACCGATCGATCCTGTCGCTCGCGGATGATGAGCAGCCGGAGCGCCGCGACATCCGTGGCGTTCATGTCCATGTCGCCCTTCATGCCGCTGTGCATGCGCTCCATGGCGTCGCTGACGGCACGGATGGACGTGAGCACACGCATCACCGCGTGCTCATGCTCCGTCTGTGGCAACCAGCGTTCGGACATCGTGGAAGTTCCTTCCGACCCGTTGTAGCATCGCACAAGAGGTATTGCTAGTTTAGCTAGCAATCTGAGAGGAAGCCATGATGCCCGACACCGACCACGTCGTCCTGCTCGACGATGACGGCCGCGCCATCGGCACGGCGCCGAAATCCAGCGTGCACGGCCCAGACACCGCCCTGCATCTCGCGTTCTCCTGCCACGTGCTCAACAGCGAAGGCCAGGTCCTCATCACCCGCCGGGCTCTCACGAAGCGCACGTGGCCCGGCGTGTGGACCAACTCGTTCTGCGGGCATCCGCGTCCGGCCGAGCCCGTGATCTCGGCGGTCCGCCGCCACGCGGACTTCGAACTCGGCCTCACGCTGAGCGATCTGCGGGTCGCGCTCCCCCTATTCCGCTACCGCGCCACCGACGCCAACGGCATCGTCGAGCACGAAGTCTGCCCCGTGTACACGGCCTACACCGACGACGAGCCCGTGCTCAACCCGCTCGAGGCCGTCGACATGCAGTGGGTCGAGCCCGAAGCACTCGCCGTGTCGCTGGAGGCCACACCCTGGGCTTTCAGCCCGTGGCTCGTGCTCCAGGCCCGGCAGCTGCACCTGTTCGAGACGCCCGCGCGCGAGAGACGCGCGTCATGATCCCCGCGGCGGCGGATCCCGACCTCCGCATCGCGATCGACGGCGCGCTCGCGCGCATCCGTGAGCGCGCGTCCGAAATGGGCCCGGCGTTCGGCGCGCTGGGCGAGGCGATCACACGCGCCGCGCAGGGCGGCAAGCGCCTGCGCCCCGCGCTGGTCACCGCATCGTTCGACGCGTTCCGCACCGACGACGCCAACGCTTCGGCCGCATTGTCCGTCGCGGCCGCCTTCGAGCTGCTGCACACCGCGTTCGTCGTGCACGACGACGTCATCGACCACGACACGATGCGGCGCGGGGTGCCCAACATCGGCGGCGAGTTCCGCCGCCGTGCCGCGGACGACGGCGCCGACGCCGACGGCGCGGCCCTGGTGGGCGACGCCGCGGCGATCCTCGCCGGGGACATCCTCCTCCATGAGGCCTTCCGCCTCGTCGCCATGGCCCACACCGACGACGCCACCCGGGATCGCCTCCTGACGCTCCTCGACGACGTCATCCTGATCTCGGCGGCCGGCGAACTCGCCGACGTCGAGAACAGCGTCGCGGCGCGGCATCCGTCCCGCCTCTCGACCCTCGACACCGCGTTCAACAAGACCGCGGTCTACACGTTCCGCGCACCGCTGCAGGCGGGAGCGCTGCTCGGGGGTGCGGACGGCGACGCGCTGCGCGTGCTCGGCGAGGCGGGCGGTCGTCTCGGCCTCGCCTTCCAGCTCGTCGACGACCTCATCGGGGCGTTCGGGACCACGGCGCAGACGGGCCGCGACACCGGGCCCGATCTTCGGGAGAACAAGCGCACGCCGCTCGTCGCACTCGCCCGCGAGTCCGACGCGGCGCCCCGCGTCGACGAGGCGCTCGCCCTCGCGCGCACGGGCCCCGTCGCCGTGCGCGAGGCGCAGGCGGTCCTCGAGCAGACCGGCGCCCGCGAGCGACTCAAGGAGCTCGTCGACGAGGCGCTGGCTGAGGTGCGGTCCGCCTCGCACGACCCCGCACTCCCCGACCGGGCCGGCGCCCTGCTGCGCACCCTCGCCGAGGGCATCGAAGGACGGATCCCATGAGCACCGTGCGCAGCGCCACCCACACCGGGCTCGCCCTCTACGACCAGGCGGCGGCGGATGCTGCGGCCACGGTGATCGCCCGCTACTCGACGTCGTTCGGGCTGGCGTGCCGGCTTCTGGGCCCGCGTCCGCGGCCGCACGTGCGGAACGTCTACGCCCTCGTGCGCATCGCGGACGAGATCGTGGACGGCCCCGCCGAAGAGGCCGGGCTGTCGCCGGAGGTCGCCGGCGAGATCCTCGACCAGCTCGAGCAGGACACCCTGTCGGCGATCGAGCGCGGCTTCAGCTCCAACCTCGTGGTGCACGCGTTCGCGACGACGGCGCGCGAGTGCGGCATCGGCCCCGATCTCGTGCGCCCGTTCTTCGCGTCGATGCGCACCGACCTCGCCACGCTCCGCCACGACGCGGCGTCGCACGACGCCTACGTCTACGGCTCGGCCGAGGTCGTCGGGCTGATGTGCCTGCAGGTCTTCGTCAACGCGGGTGCGCAGCATCCGGTCGCTCCCTCCCCCGATCTCGTTGACGGGGCGCGTCGTCTCGGCGCCGCGTTCCAGGACGTCAACTTCCTGCGCGATCTCCGCCACGACGAGACAGTGCTCGGACGCGACTACCTCGGCCTGTCGAGAGCCGAGGGCGAGCGCGCCGCCGTGCTCGACCGCATCGACCGCGATCTCGCGGTCGCGGCGAGCGCGATCCCCGCGCTTCCCGCCGACTGCCGTCGCGCGGTGACCGCCGCCCACGACCTGTTCGCGGAGCTCGCGGTGCGCCTGCGCGCGTCCGACGGCGCCGGAGACCGGGTGCGGGTGCCCGACGCCGTGAAGGCGCGTCTCGCGGCCCGCGCGCTGCTCGGTTTCGCCCCGCGGGAGGTGCACGCGTGACCCTTGTCGACGGCCCGCGTCGGGCTGTGGTGATCGGCGGCGGCGTCGGCGGGCTGGCTGCGGCGGCGCTGCTGGCGACCGAGGGCTGGAGCACGACGCTGTTCGAAGCGCGCGACGAACTCGGCGGCCGCGCAGGGTCGTGGGAGAGCGACGGGTTCCGGTTCGACACCGGCCCGAGCTGGTACCTCATGCCCGAGGTCTTCGATCACTTCTTCCGGCTGCTCGGGACGACCGCGGACCGCGAGCTCGATCTCGTGCCGCTGGATCCCGCGTACCGCGTCTACTCCGACCCGTCGACGGGACTGGCCCCGCTCGACGTGCGCTCCGGACGCGCCGAGGCCACCGCGCTCTTCGAGAGCGTGGAACCCGGCGCCGGCGCGCGCCTGGACGCCTACCTCGACTCGGCGGCCGACGCGTACGAGCTCTCGGTGTCGCGGTTCCTCTACGACACGTACGAGACCACGGCGGGCCTGCGGGACCCGGCACTGCTGAAGCGGATGCCGCGGCTCGCGCCGCTCCTCACCCGCAGCCTCGCACGCCACGTCGAGCGACGGTTCACCGACCCGAGGCTGCGGCAGATCCTCGAGTATCCGGCGGTGTTCCTGGGCGGATCGCCGTACGGCGTGCCCAGCCTCTACCACCTCATGAGCCACCTCGACCTGGGCGATCGCGTGCTCTATCCCCGCGGCGGGTTCACCGAGCTCGTCCAGGCGATCACACGGCTGGCCGAGGCAGCCGGGGTCGGCATCGAGACGGGCGAGCGGGTCACCTCGATCACGACCGAGGGCGGTGTCGCGACCGGTGTGGAGCTCGCGGGCGGCCACCGCGTGCCGGCCGATCTCGTGGTGTCGGGCGCGGACCTGCACCACACCGAGACGCGTCTCCTCCCGCGAGCGGAGCAGACCTACCCCGAGGAGTGGTGGGAGTCCCGCACCCCCAGCCCCGGCGCCCTGCTGGTCATGCTGGGTGTGGAGGGGCCGCTGCCGCAGCTCGCGCACCACACCCTGCTGTTCGCCCAGGAGTGGCGCGAGAACTTCACCGACATCTTCGGCCCCCGCCCGCGGATCCCCGATCCGGCGTCGCTCTACATCTGCCGTCCCAGCGCCACGGACCCCAGCGTGGCGCCGCCGGAGCACGAGAATCTCTTCGTGCTCGTCCCCGTGCCCGCAGATCCCCAGCTGGGGCACGGGGGCATCGGCGGCGACGGCGACGCGGCGATCGAGACGGCCGCCGACCGCGTGATCGACCAGATCTCCGCGTGGTGCGACATCCCCGATCTCGCCGAACGCGTCGTGGTGCGTCGCACCGTCGCGCCGGGCGACTTCGCCACGGACCTCGGCGCGTGGCGCGGCAACGCGCTCGGGCTCGCGCACACGCTCGGGCAGAGCGCGGTGTTCCGGCCTCGCAACGCCTCGCGCAAGGTCGAGGGCCTGTCGTACGTCGGGTCGTCGACGCTGCCGGGCATCGGGCTGCCGATGTGCCTCATCTCGGCGGAGCTCGTCGTCAAGCGGCTGCGAGGGGATCGCTCCCCCGGTCCCCTCGCAGAGCCGGCGAGGGTGTGACGGTGCCAGGGCTCTACCTCGCCGCCATCCTCGTCTCCGCCGCCGGCGTGCTGTTGCTCGATCGCCGCTGGCGCCTGGCCGCGTGGCGCTCGCCGGGCCGCACGGCCCTGGCCGTCGGCATCGGCACGGCGTTCTTCCTCGCGTGGGACGCCGTCGGCATCGCCACGGGCGTCTTCGTGAAGGGCGACAGCGCTCTGCTGCTCGGCATCGACCTCGCTCCGCACCTGCCCCTCGAGGAGCCCGTGTTCCTGGCGTTCCTGAGCTACCTGGCGCTCGTCGTGTGGTCCGGCGGGATGCGCCTGATGGCGAGACGGACGACGGATGCTGCGCCCTCGCGTTCGGAGGCGGCCCGATGACCTACTCCCTCATCGTCGTGCCGTTCGTCGTGATCACCGCCGTCGTCGTGCTGCTGACGGCGCGGCGACCCGGCTTCGGACGCAGGATGACGGCATCCGTCATCGCCGCCGTCGTGCTCGTCGCGCTCACGGCCGTCTTCGACAACGTCATGATCGCCGCGGGGCTGTTCACGTACCCCGAGGCACTGATCTCGGGCGTGCGGATCGGACTCGCTCCGATCGAGGACTTCGCCTACCCGGTGTGCGCGGCGTTCCTCGTGCCGGCGGTGTTCACCCTGCTGGCCCCGGCGCGTGCCCGGCGCGAGGAGGTGCGGCCATGACCTCCGCACCGCCCCTGCGCGCCGGCGCCGTCGTCCGCCAGCTCTTCGTCGCCTCGCGGCCGGTGAGCTGGATCAACACCGCGTACCCGTTCGCGGCGGCGTACCTCATGACCACCCGCGAGGTGGACCTGACCCTCGTGATCGGGACGCTGTTCTTCCTCGTGCCGTACAACCTGGCGATGTACGGCATCAACGACGTGTTCGACTACGAGTCCGACCTGCGCAATCCCCGCAAGGGCGGCGCGCACGGCGCGGTGCTCGACCGGCGCATCCACCCGGTGACGCTGTGGGCGTCCGCGCTGCTGTGCGTGCCGTTCGTGGCCTACCTCGCGGTGGTCGGTTCGGCGCTCTCGTGGCTGGTCCTCGCCGCGAGCCTCTTCTTCGTCGTCTTCTACAGCGCCCCGCCGCTGCGGCTGAAGGAGCGACCCTTCTTCGACTCGGCGACCAGCAGCATCCACTTCTTCTCCCCCGCCGTGTACGGGCTCGTGCTCGCCGGCGCGGCATGGACGTGGCCGCTGGTGGCGCTCATCGCCGCGTTCGCGCTCTGGGGCGTGGCCTCGCACGCGTTCGGCGCCGTGCAGGACGTCGCGGCCGATCGCGAAGCCGGGATCGCGTCGATCGCCACGGCGCGCGGCGCCCGCTGGACCGTCCGCTTCGCGCTGGCGTGCTACGCCGCCGCCGGCGCGGCGATGCTCGCCACCACGTGGCCGGGACCGCTCGCCGCGGTTCTCGCCGTGCCGTACCTCGTGACCGTGTGGCCCTATCGCTCGATCGCCGACGCCGATGCGGCCGCCGCGACGAACGGATGGCGCCGCTTCCTGTGGCTCAACCAGTTCTCGGGCTTCGCGGTCACGCTGCTGCTCATCTGGTACGCGGTCCTCAGCGCCTGACCCGGGAACGACGAAGGCCGGCCCCGAGGGGCCGGCCTTCGTGCGTGCAGGCTACTGGCCGCCGCCCAGCTCGATGAGCTTCTCGACCGCGGCGGTGAGTCGCTCGTCGGCCGCGCCGTAGGCCGCCCAGTCGCCCTTCTCGAGAGCCGCCTGGCGGTCGAGCATCGCCTGCTGCGCGTCCTGCAGCGCCGCCTGGTACGCGTCGGTGGGCTCGGTCGGCGTCGTCGGCTCGGTCGGGGTGGGCGCCGGAGTCGGGGCGGGGGTCGCGCCCGGCGTGGGCTGCACGTCGGTGTCACCCGCCTCCGCGCCGGAATCGCCGCCGAACAGCGTGTCGAGCGCCTCGTTCAGGGTGTCCTCGAACGCGATGTCGTCACCGAACGAGACGAGCACCTTCTGCAGCTTGGGCAGCTTCGTGCCCGCAGACGACTGCACGAACACGGGCTGCACGTACAGCAGACCGCCGCCGACGGGAAGCGTCAGCAGGTTGCCGTTGAGCACCTCCGACTGGCCCTGCTTGAGCAGGTTGATCTGCGCCGAGATCTGCGGATCGGAGTTGAACGTGTTCTGCACCTGGCCGGGACCGGGCACGGGTTTCTCGGCGTCGATCACCAGCATCCGGAGCTTGCCGTAGTCCTCGCTCTTGACGCCCGCCTCGCTTCCGGCGTTCGAGTCGACCGCCAGGTACCCCATCAGCACGTTGCGGGCGTTGCCCGCCGTGGCCGCGGGGATGAACGACGTGAACATCGAGTACGTCGGCTGGTCCTGGTCGGGCATCTGCATCGTCAGGTAGTAGGGCGGCTGCAGCTGCGCCTCTTCCTGCGGGTCGGCGGGCGTCTGCCAGCGGTTGTCGCTCTGGTAGAACGACCGCGCGTCGTCGACGTGGTACACGCCGAGGATCGTGCGCTGCACCTTGAACAGGTCGGTGGGGTAGCGCACGTGGCTCATGAGGTCGGCCGACATCTCGCTGATCGGCTCGACCGTCGACGGGTAGACCTTCTGCCACGACTGCAGCACCGGGTCGTTCTCGTCCCACGCGTACAGCTTGACCGAGCCGTCGTACGCGTCGACCGTGGCCTTCACCGAGTTGCGGATGTAGTTGATGTCGTCCAGCGCGAATCGCGGCGCGGGGTTCGAGGAGTCCGAGATCGCGGAGGTCAGGCTGACCGTCGACGAGTAGGGGTAGTTCGCGCTCAGGGTGTACCCGTCGATGATCCACACGATGCGGCCGTCGACGACGCTCGGGTAGGCGTCGTTGTCGAGCGTCAGGTACGGAGCGACCTTCTGCACGCGCTCGCGCGGGTTGCGGTCGTAGAGGATCTGCGAGTTCTGGTTGACGTAGTCCGAGAAGAGGATCTGCTCGGCCTGGAACTTCAGGGCGTAGATCAGCCGGTTGAAGACGTTGCCCAGGCTCGGGCCGCCTTCGCCGTCGAACGTCGTCTTGGTCTCGCCCGAGCCGTCGGCGCCCGACGGGTAGTCGAGCTCGACCGGGTCGGCTCCTTCGGGAGCGCCGACGATCGAGTACGTCGGCGAGTACTCGCCGAAGTACACGCGAGGCTGGAAGTCCTCCTGGTCCGACAGGAAGCCGGTCGCCGGGATGCCGCGCTCGAGGAACACCGGGTCGCCCTCGTTCGTGCGGTCGTTGCCCTTCGCGGCGACGAGGCCGTAGCCGTGCGTGTAGACGACGGCCGAGTTCTGCCAGTCGGCCGCGTTCCCGAGCTGCGCGAGGTTGAGCTCGCGGACCGAGACGACCGTGTCCTGCGACACCCCGTCGATGTCGTAGCGGTCGACGTCGAGCGGGTCGGCGAACTGGTAGTACGAGCGGTACTGCTCGAGCTGGCGGACGTTCGGCGAGATGATCGCCGGGTCCATGATGCGCACCTGGGCGGTCGTCGCCGCGTCGTCGCGCAGCTGGCCGGCGGTGACGTCCGTCACCGCGGTGAAGTCCTGCTGGTCGAGCCCGTCGACGCCGTACGCCTCATGGGTCATGTCGACGTTGCGCTGGTAGTACTCCTCTTCCAGCGCGAAGCGGTTCGGCTGCACCTGGAAGGTGTTGACGACCCACGGGTAGCCGACGCCCACCACGATCGCCGAGACCACGAGCAGCGCCGTCGCGATGAGCGGGTAGCGCCAGCGGCCGATGACGGCCGTCACGAAGAAGAGGATCGCGACGATCACTGCCGCGAACGCGAGGATCGTCTGGCCGGGGATGATCGCGTTGACGCCGGTGTAGCCGGGGCCGGTGATGCGGTCGCCGGGCTCGACGAGCGTCTTGAAGCGGTCGAGCCACAGGCTCGCGCCCTGCACCAGCAGGTAGAGGCCCGCGATCACCGCGAGCTGGATGCGCGCCGACTTCGAGATGCGCAGCTCGCGCTGACCGATGCGCACGGACCCGTACAGGTACGACACGAGCGCGGTCACCAGCAGGCAGATCAGCAGGACCGCGGAGGCGAAGCCGATGAGCGAGCTCCAGAACGGCATCGCGAACATGTAGAAGCCGGTGTCGAGCCCGAACTCGGGGTCGGTGGTCGTGGTGGCGACGCCGTTGAACCACAGCCACGTGGTCTCCCACTGCGCGGAGGCCGCGAAGCCGGCGAAGAAGCCGAAGAAGATCGGGATGCCCCACATCGCGAGCCGGCGCAGCGGCTCGACGACCTCCTGGTAGCGGTCGAGCTGGGAGCTCAGCCGCGCGTAGACGGGACGCAGACGGTAGGCGAGCTGGATGGCGAGCCACACCGGCACCGCCATGCCCAGGAACCCGACCACGAACATCACGACGCGCGCGACCCACTGGGTCAGCAGCACCTCCGAGAACCCGAGCTGGTCGTACCAGAGCCAGTCCGCGAAGAGACTGGCGAAGATGAAGAAGGCCACCACGAGCGCGGCGATGATCGCGAGGGTGATGGCGATGACGCGTCGGGTGCGAGAGGGTGTGGCCGGATTCGGCGCGGAGGTCGTGGTCACGTTCCCATCCTAGGCGGGCGATTCTCGGCACCCGCCTTGTCCTTGCTGGGCGAACTCTAAGAAACGTGCAACGTTTCGGGCACGATCGGCCCGTTCACTTCACGGTGCAGGTCGGGAGCGCGTCGAGGTCGCCGCCCGAACTCACCGCGTCGAGCACCGCCAGCGCGTCGTCGAGGTCCTCGACCGAGAACACGCGCAGATCGCCGGGGACATGGCCCACGACCTCGTCGCAGTTCGCCTCCGGGGCGAGGAACCACTGGGCCCCGGCATCCACCGCGCCCCACATCTTCTGACGGATGCCGCCGATCGGGCCGACCTCGCCGTCCGCCGTGATCGTGCCCGTGCCGGCGACCTGCTCGCCGCCGTTGAGCTCGCCCGGGGTCAGCGTGTCGATGATGCCGAGCGCGAACATCATGCCGGCGCTCGGCCCGCCCACGTTGTTGAGCTGGATCGTGACGTCGATCGGGAAGTCGTAGTCCGTCGTGAGGTTGACGCCGAGGAGCCAGGTGCTCTCGCCGTCGTCGCCCGTGGCTTCCTTCGGGGTGACCTCCACCGTCTCCTGCTCCCCGTCGCGCTCGACGACGAGCTCGATCGGAGCGCCCTCCCCCTCGTTGACGACCGAGCGGAGGGCCGAGACATCCGTCAGCTCCTGGCCGTTCGCCTCGAGGATGAGATCGCCCTGCTCGAGGACCCCTTCGGCGGCCGCGCCGTCGATGACGGAGTAGACCGACAAGGTCGCCCCGACGTCGTAGCCGAGCTCGGTGAGCGCGGCCGCGGTCGCCTCGTGCTGCGAGTCGACCATCATCTGCGCGCTCTCCTCGTTGCGCTGGTCGGGGGTCTGCCCCGCGGGGAAGATCGAGTCGATCGGCATCACGGCCCGGCTCGGGTCGAACCACGCCATCGCGAGCTCGAACCACGACGGGGTGTGCTCGCGGTTGCCCTGCACCTGCACGGTGAGGAGGTCGAGCGAGCCGTCGGTGGGGTACGTCTCGGCGCCCTCGACCGAGATCAGGGGCACCTCCTCGCCGTCGGCGTTCTGCGCGGTGCCGAGGGTGTTGTACACGGGTCCGGGGCGCTGGATCACGTACGACGTCGGCAGGAACGTGATGACGAGCAGCACCACCATGGCGACCGCGAGCGCCCACACCCCCGCGAGCGTGCGGCGGGACATCCGCGGCCGCGGAGCGGGCTCGATCGTCGTGTTCTCGTCGAACAGGGCCACGCGGGACCTCTCTTCCGTGCCTTGTCGTTGATGCGCCTGGTCGTTCGCGACCGGCGTAAGGCGTAACGGGTCCCTGCCGGGGAGTGCGACGGATGCTGCGACTAGCGTAGAACGCAACCTCATCGACCGGCTGAAAGGCGGCTGAAGTGGCAGACGACGTCACTGGCGGGGGCGACCCCGGCCCCGAGGACGACTTCCAAGAGCTCATCCGCCAGCTGTTCGGCGGCGCGGCGGGAGACTTCGACCCCGAGCAGCTCTCACGGCTGTCGGGCATGAACATCGACCCGGCGATGATGCAGGCGGTCATGCGCCAGCTGCAGGGCGCCTTCGAGGGCGCCGACGAGACCGGCATCTCCTGGGACATGGCCAAGCGCCAGGCGCTGCACATCGCCAACCAGGAGGGCCTCGGTGTGACCGCGGGCCAGCGCACCGACCTCGACCAGGCGTTCGCGCTGGCGACGCTGTGGCTGAGCGAGGCCACGACGATCTCGGAACTCTCGTCGCCCCCGGCGACGCTCACACGCGGCGCCTGGGTCGAGGCGACGCTGCCGGTCTGGCAGGAGCTCGCCGCGCCTGTGGCGACGAGCATCGCGGACGCGCTCACCGCTGCGCTGAGCGAGCAGGCTCCCGAAGACATGCAGGGGCTCGTGCAGGGCGCCGGGCGTCTCATGCGCACGGTCGGCGGCTCGCTCTTCGCGTCGCAGCTCGGCCAGGTCGTCGGCAACCTGTCGAAAGAGGTGGTGAGCGGCGGCGACGTCGGCATCCCGCTGATGCCGGACGGTGAGGCCGCGATCCTCCCGCAGAACTTCGCGGACTTCGGGCGCGATCTCGAGGTGCCTGAGGACCAGCTCGCCCTGTACGTGGGCACCCGCGAGCTCGCCCACGCCCGTCTGTTCCGGCACGCGCGCTGGCTGCGCCTGCACGTCATCTCGCAGGTCACCGACTTCGCCCGCGGCGTGCACGTCGACACCGACGCACTCGAAGACCTGGCGACGCGGTTCGACCCATCCGAGCCCGAGGAGCTGCGCAGGGCGATCGAGAGCGGCGCACTGCTGCCCGCTCGCTCCGAGGCGCAGGACGCGGCGCTCGCGCGCCTCGAGAACCTCCTCGCCACCGTCGAAGGCTGGGTCGAGGTCGTGACCGAGGACGCGACGTCGCGACTTCCCTCCGCGCAGCGCATCGCGGAGGCCGTGCGTCGCCGCCGCGCCGTCGGGGGTCCCGCCGAGCGTGCGCTCGGTTCGCTCGTCGGCCTCGAGATCCGCCCGCGCCGCATGCGCGAGGCGGCCGCGATGTGGCGTGCGGTGACGGATGCTGTGGGCCCGGCCGCGCGCGACGCACTGTGGGACTACCCCGACCTCATGCCGAGCGCGGCCGACATCGACGATCCCGCGGCGCTCGTCGCCCGCCTCGAGGCCCGCGCCCGCGGCGAGGAGCCGGTGCGCGACGAGATGGACGACGCCCTGGCACGCCTGCTCGCCGGCGAGGAGCCCGGCGCACCGGCCGGGGACGAGGCATCCGCTCCCCCGTCCGAGGGTGACGACCCGGGCGACGAGGGCGGCGCGCCCGACGACCACCGGCCGGTGTAAGCCGGGGGGGACACCGCTTCCTCCCCAGGCGGCCGGAAGCGGGCGGAGCGGGGACTGCTCCTGTGGATAGGGGCCGCGCACCCCGATGCATGCGACAGGATCGGGCGCATGCTGCGACTCGACCCCTCGTATCCCCCGGTGTGGCGGACCGACTCGACGATCCAGTTCGGCGCCGAGGCGATCGCCGTGGTGGACGATCCTCAGCCGTGGCAGCAGCGGCTGCTGCGCGAACTCGAGAACGGCATCCCCGACGGCGCGGCGGTGCCGTTCGCGCAGGCGCTGGGCGCACCGGACGCGGCCGCTGCGGCGCGGTTCCTGTCGCGCATCCGCCGGGCGCTCGTGACGGATGCCGCGGCGCACCGTCGCGTCACCGTCCACGGCGCCGAGGAGGTGCCCGACGAGCATCGCGAGGCGGTCGCCGCCGGCCTCGCGGCCGAGGGATTCGAGGTGGACGTCGCCCACCGGTTCGATCCGATCGGACACGGCGGGACGGATGCTGCGGCCGTCGTCTTCGTCGTGCACCGCGTGGTGGCGCCCGGCGCCGCCACCGCACTCATGAGCGCGGACCTCGACCATGTGCCCGTCGTCCTCACCGGTTCAGGAGCGGACGTCGGCCCGTTCGTCGAGCCGGGCCGGAGCGCGTGCCTCGCCTGCGTCGCCGCTCACCGACGCGACGGCGACCCGTCGTGGCCGGTGGTGGCGGCACAGCTGCTCGGCCGTGCCGTCGAGAGCGAGCCGGCGGTGCTGTGGGAGTCGGGGATCGTCGCCGGGCGCCTCATTGCGGAGCGCGCGCGGACCCCCTCGGCCGACCGGACCCGGTCGGTGACCCTGCGCGCCGGCTCGCTGCACCGGCACGTGCGCTCGCACCGCCCGCACGCAGAGTGCCGTTGCCGATCTCTCGCAGGAACCGCGACGGCTGCCGCTCCCGTACGCCTCGTGCCCACGACAGCGACAGCGTTCGCCCGGCTCGCGTGATGCCGACGTACGCGAGGCGGCGCTCCTCGTCGACCTCTTCGAACGTCGTCGCGTACGAGATCGGGAGCAGGCCCTCCGCGACTCCGACCAGGTGCACGTGGTCCCATTCCAGGCCCTTGGCGGCGTGCAGCGTCGCGAGCGTCACGGTGCGCATCGCCGGCTCGTCATGGGCCTTCGCGCGCGCGGTGAGCTCGTCGGCGAAGGCGCGCAGTGTCGTGCCGTCGGGAGCCTCCTGCGCGAGGCGCAGCAGGGCCGCGCGCGCTTCCCACGCGTCGCGGAGCGCTCCGCCCGCCTCCGGCGGCTCGTCGGTGAGGCCCCGCGAACGCAGGATGTCGCGCACGGTCTCGACGAAGCCGCTCTCGATGGGGGCGACCGATGCGGCGCGCAGCTCCATGACAGCCTGCCGCACCTCGGGCATGTCGAAGAAGCGGCGTCCGCCGAGCACCGTGGTCGCGATCCCCGCGTCGGAGAGGGCGGCCACGAGCTCCGCCGACTGCGCGTGGGCGCGGTAGAGCACCGCGATGTGGCGCGGATCCGCGCCGTCGGCGATCTGCGCGCTGATCCGCGCGGCGATCGCACGGGCCTCGTCCCGGTCGTCCTCGAACGCGGTCACGGTGGGAATCGGCGCGGCATCGGCGCCGGTATCACGGTCGTCGGGCGGCGCGAGGTGCAGGGCGCCGGGACGCCCGCGCATCAGCTCGTTCGCGACCGCCAGGATCGGGGCATCCGATCGATAGTTCGTCTCGAGACGCACGACCCGGGCGCCCTCGTAGCGCGACGGGAAGTCGAGGAGGTACGCCGCGTCGGCTCCCGCGAACGAGTAGATGGTCTGGCTCGCGTCGCCGACCACGCAGAGGTCGCGGCGGTCGCCCAGCCACAGCTCGAGCAGCCGGTTCTGGAGGGGCGAGACGTCCTGGAACTCGTCCACGGTGAAGTGGCGGTACTGCTCCCGCACGGCCTTCGCCACCTGCGGCTCGGCCTCGAGCATGCCCGCGCACGCCAGCAGCACGTCCTCGAAGTCGAGCTGGCGGCGTTCGTCCTTGAGTTTCTCGTAGGCGTGCTGGAGCGCCACGACGCGGTCGACCCCGAGCCGGCCCACGCCGTTCGGGCGCGCTGTCGCATACGCCTCGACGCTCAGCATCGAGACCTTGCGCCACTCGATCTCGGACGCGACGTCCCGCAGCGTCGCGACGTCGGGCGCGAGCCCGATGCCGTCGGCGGCGTGGGCGAGCATGCGCACCTTGTTGTCGATGATGCCGGGTGCGGTGTCGCCGGCGAGCGTCGGCCAGAAGAAGTTGAGCTGTGCGAGGGCGGCCGCGTGGAACGTGCGGGCCGATACTCCACCCACGCCCATCGCGCGGAGGCGGCCGCGCATCTCGCCGGCGGCCTTGGTCGTGAAGGTCACGGCCATGACGCGTCCGGGCGAGTACGCCCCGGTGTCGACGCCGTGCGCGATGCGATGCGTGATCACGCGGGTCTTGCCGGTGCCGGCGCCGGCCAGCACCGCCACGGGGCCCCGCAGCGCCGTCGCCGCCTCGAGCTGATGCTCGTCGAGCCCTGCCAGGGCACCGGCGCTCACACGCGCTCCGCGTGCCAGTCGGCGATGAGCCGGTGCGCGATGGACGCCCGGCCCGGGAGCACGACATCGCCGAAGCCTGCGAGCGCGCGCCCGATCTCGTCGCGGGTGAACCAGCGGATCGCCGCGATCTCGTCGCCGTCGGCGCGCGCCGCCGCATCGTCGCGGGACTGGGCGAGGAAGCCGACCATGAGCGAGCGCGGATACGGCCACGCCTGCGACCCGCGGTAGAGCACCGTGCCGACGTCGACGCCGGACTCCTCGGCCACCTCGCGCCGCACGGCCGCCTCGAGCGACTCGCCGGCCTCGACGAAGCCGGCGAAGCACGAGAACCGGTCGGCGCCCCACAGGGCGTTGGAGCCGAGCAGCAGCAGGTCGGGATCGTCGGCGCTCGTGATGGCGACGATCACCGCCGGGTCGGTGCGCGGGAAGTGCTGCCGGCCGCAGTTCGGGCAGCGGCGCGACCACCCGGCATCGCCGAGGAGGGCCAGCGTGCCGCACGCCGGGCAGAACGCGGCGTCGATGAGCCAGCGGCCGAGGCTCAGCGCCTCGACGAACGCGCCGGCGTCGCGCGGCGACAGCAGCGCACCCACCGTGCGCAGGCCGGCCCAGCCCGCCGGGGCCTCGAACAGCTCGTCGTCCTGCGAGGCGAACACCGCGGCGAGCAGCGCCGCGCCGTCGTCGTCGCGCCCGAGGAAGGCCCACTCGGCGCCGTCGGGGGTGTCGGCGGGCGCGAGCCACAGCAGGGACTCGGTCGCGGCGAGGGGTGCGGAGTCGCCGACGATGACGAGGACGCGGGACGCGGCATCCGTCTTCGCAGCGTCGAGGAGGCCGGGAATCAGCCTCTCATCGGCCGCGCGGTCGAGTCCGGGATGCGCCAGCGGATTCCGGCTCGTGCTGTCGGGCGCCGTCATCGAACATGCTCCGCTTCGTCGTTCAGGGCCGGGCGTGGCGCGGGGACGGACGAGCGCGACCGACCTACCCTGGGCACATGGCACGCTCACCCCTCACTCTAGCCGCGTCGGTCACGTCGGCTCTCCCGCGGGTCGGCGTCGTCGGAGTCGGCGCCCTCACCGAGGGAGCGGCCGGACGATACGACACGGCGGTCGCCGACCTCGACGACGGGCGGCGCGTCGTCGTGCGGGTTCCGGCCGACCCGTCGTCCGCCCCCGAGCTCGCGGCCGAGGTGCGGGCACTCCGTGCGCTCACCCCGGGCGTGCGCGGCCTCCTTCCCTTCCGCGCCCCTGAGCTGCTCGGCGAGACGGGTCTCGGCGACACCCGCGTCGTCGTCGTGGACTTCCTTCCGGGCTACCGCGTCGACGCGGCATACCTGCCGCCCGGGCGGGGCGCAGCCACCTCGCTCGGCGCGGCGCTCGCCGCGCTCCATGCGCTGCCGCACTCGATCGTCAAGGCCGAGGGGCTTCCCGCCCGCACCCCGCAGCAGGTGCGTGCCGACGTCACGCGCCTGATCGAGCGGGCGGTCGCGACCCGACGGCTCCCGGTCGCCCTGGCCGAGCGCTGGCACCGCGCCGTCGACGCCGACGAACTGTGGCGTTTCGAATCAGCCGTCGTGCTCGGCGGCGCCGGAGCCGCGTCGTTCCTGTTCGAAGACCTCGACGGTGTGCCCACGGTGACCGGGCTCCTCGAGTGGCACGGCCTGTCGATCGGCGACCCCGCGACGGATCTGCAGTGGCTCGCGTCCGCGCCCGACGCCGCAGAAGACGTCTACGCCGCCTACGTCGCCGCCAGCGGCCGTGCCCCCGACGCCCGGGCACGCGAGCGCTCCCGCCTGTACGCCGAGCTCGAGTTCGCGAAGTGGCTGGTGCACGGGCATGACGCCGACCGCGACGACATCGTGGCCGACGCCGTGGAGCTGCTCGAATCCCTCGCCGGCGGCGTCGCCGGCGACGACATCGCGGCCGACGACGCGCTCGACGTCGACGACGCGATCGCGCTGCTCGAACGCACGCCCGGCGCCGGAGCGGCCGGTGCGCCGACCATCGACACGTCGATGCAGACCGACGCGTACGACCCCGAAGAGCTGGCGCAGTGGTTCGCCGACGAGGACGACGCCCGCCTGCCGCACACCGGGCCGGTCTCACCCGCCGCGCCCGAGTCCTTCGACACGCAGGAGATCTCGGCCGACGAGCTCGCCGCGTTCCGCACGGTCGACGCCGGCGCCGCGCCGGCGGAGCCGCCCGCGCGACACCCCGACGACGACCTCTCGACCGCGCCTATCGCACTGCCGGGCGCGGCGGGCGCCGCGGGCACGCAGGGTGAGCCGGCGGCGCCGGGCATCGCCACCGCGCGCGAGCATGACGGCGGGGTGGATGCCGCGGCCGAAGCGGAGCGCGCGTCCGAAGCGGCACTGCGCCGCTGGCTCGCGGACTGAGACGCCACCGCGGCGGGGCGGCCTCGTTCGCGCGGAGGCCTCTCAGCTGCGCAGGATGACGTCCTCCGCGACGTAATAGAGCGCGACGTCGATCTCGTCGAGGGGCACGCCGTGCTTCGAGTGATAGGCCTGCCGGTACAGCTCGAGCTGCAGCATCCGCTCGTCCTTCTCGGCGTGGGTGCGCGGCGCGACGCCGGTCTTCCAGTCGACGATCTCGATGCGGCCGCCGCGGTCCTCGCGCCGGTACACGGCGTCGAGCTTGCAGATGACGATGTGCTCGCGGCCATCGGGACCGATCGTCGTGAAGTCGATCTCGGTCTCGACCTCGATCGGCTGCAGCGGCGACCACTCCGACGCGAGGAAGCGTTCGCGCAGTGCGGCCAGCGCGGCGGCGTCTTCGACGGAGGCCTCGGTGCCCGGGGCGTCTTCGTCGGTCTCCCACAGCGCGTCGTCGAGTGAGCCGCCCAGGCCGGAGCGCCCCGAGCGCTGCTCGACCCACGCGTGGAAGAGCGTGCCGAGGCGCGTCTGGCGGAACGGTCGCTCGGGCATCGGCCGCGCGATGTCGGCGAGCGTGCCCTCGAGGTCGGCCACGTACTCCTTGTACCGGGACGCCGCAATGCGGGTCGGCGCCGTGTGCACCGGGCGCGCGCGCCGCGCGTCGCGTTCGGCGAGCAGCAGCGCCGCCTGCGGATCCACCTCCGCCCGCGGCGCCGCGAGGGCGGCGTCGACTGTCGCCGCGGCGTCGGCGACGGTCGCGCGGCGGGCGCCCAGCGGATCGATGGGCCACTGCAGCACGCGCCGCTCCCCCTGGTACGGGTCGTCACCGGGCTCGTCGTCGGGAAGCGCGACGTCGAGCGCCTGGGCGATCTCGGCGAAGAAGGTGCTGCGCGTGCGCGGGCGCTTGGTGCCCGACCACGTCGCGCCGGTGAGCAGCAGGTGGTCGCGGGCGCGCGTGACGGCGACGTAGGCCAGGCGGCGATCCTCTTCGAGCTGGCGGGCTCGATTCGCCTCGACGAACGTCTCGATCGCCTCCTTGAGCTCCTGCTGGGTCGTCGCGGACTGCCAGCCGAGCGCGGGCAGCCACGCCGAGTCGCCGCGGAACGCGTACGGCAGCACGCCGAACCCGAGCCACGCCTTGGTGTCGCGCGGGGCGCTCGGCAGCTCGTCCTTCACGAGGCGCACGACGGCGACGGCGTCCCACTCGAGGCCCTTCGACCCGTGGATCGTCAGCAGCTGCACGACGTCGTCCTCGGGGGGCTCGGTGCGCGGCGCGAACTCGTCGAGCTGCTCGGCGTGGTCGAGCCACGCGAGCAGGCTCGACAGCGAGCCCGTCTCGTCGGCCGCGAGGAACGCGTGCACCTCGTCGACGAACGCACGCAGCTGCGCCGACGCGATGCGCGCGGGGCCGCGGGACTCGTTCGCCGCGAGCTCGATGTCGAGGCGCAGCTCGAGCTCGATCAGCCGCACCAGTTCGGGGATCGGCATGGCGCTCGCCTGACGGAGTCCCGCGAGGACGGAGGCGGCGTCCCGCAGCCGTACGCGAGCCTCGGGCGTGAACCCGTCCAGCCAGCCGTGGTCGGGCTTCTGCCGCAGCACGAAGTCGAGCGCGTCGACGAGCGAGCCGTCGTCGTCGCCGGCACTCCCCCGGATGCGCTCGACGACCTCGGGCGCGAGCGGCTGCAGCGCGGTGTCGTGGCGTGCGAGGCGACGGGAGAGCGCCGCGAGCTCGCGCAGGTCGGGCAGGCCGATCGCCCACCGCGGCCCCGACAGCAGGCGGATGAGCGCCGAGCCCGCGGACGGGTCGCTGATGACGCGCAGCGCACAGACGACGTCGACGACCTCGGGGGTCGAGAGCAGTCCGCCGAGGCCGAGGATGCGGTGCGGGATGCCGCGGCGCCCGAGCGCGTCGCCGAAGCGCACCATGTGCTTCTTGCTGCGGAACAGGATCGCCCCGGTGGTCGATCGGCCGCCGTCGGCGCGCTCGGCGCGCACGCGCGCGAACCACTCCGCCACGCGGTCGGCCTCGGTGTCGAGGTCGGTGTCGAACCCGAGCTCGACCACACCGGCCGGCGCGCCCGGCCGTGGCTGCAGCTCGCCGACCGCCACGGTCGCTGATGCGGCCAGCGGCGCCAGCACCGCGTTCGCTGCCGACAGCACCGAGGCGCTGTTGCGCCAGCTCGTGAGGAGCGAGTACTGCGCGCAGTCGCCGCCGGGCGAGAACGCCGCGGCGAAGCCGCCGAGGTTGCCCGCACTGGCCCCGCGCCAGCCGTAGATCGCCTGATGCGGATCGCCGACCGCCATCACGCCGGTGCCGGCGAAGAGGGCGGCGAGCAGGTCGGTCTGCACGACGGAGGTGTCCTGGTACTCGTCGAGCAGCACCACGCGGTAGCGGTCGCGCAGCTCGTCGGCGACGGCGCGGTGGCTCGCGACCACCTCGAGGGCTCCGGCGACCTGGTCGGAGAAGTCGATCACCCCGAGCCGGAGCTTCTCTGCGGCGTACTCGCGCGCGAGGTCGGCGAGGAGGGCGAGCGCGTCCACCCGGTCCGCCGCGTCGGCGACATCGGCGTACACCGTGGTGCGCCGATTCGTCGACGGCAGCTCGCGCACGGTGCCGAAGCGCGCGGGGAACGCGGCGAGCGCGTCGAAGTCGACGAGGTTGTCGACGCCGTCACGGGCGATCCGGAGCGCCGCGTCGACGATCGTGCGCACGGCCTCGCCGCGCGCCTCGAGCCGCGGGTCGTCGGAGGCGAACACGACGCGACGCATGAGGAGCCACGCCGCGGACTCCGACAGGACGGCGGCCTCGGCATCCCGCCCGATCCGGAGGGCGTGCTCGCGCACGATCTGATCGGCGAAGCTGTTGTACGTCGCGACGCTCGGCCGGTGCAGCAGCGCGTCGTCGACGGAGTCCTGCGCGACGGCGTCGACGCCGTACGCGAGCGCGTCGAGCAGACGGTGCCGCTCGGCCGACGCGCGTGCGCCGTCGACGCCGGATCGCTCGAGCTCGCCGAACACGTCGAGCCGTCCTTCGGCCGCCAGCGCGGGCAGCGCCGGCAGCAGGCCGCGTCGCTCGAACTCGGCCAGGCGCGCGAGTCGCTTCTGGATGCGTTCCGCGAGCTCGCCTGCGGCCTTGCGGGTGAACGTGAGGCCGAGCACCTCATCGCGCCGCACGATGCCGTTCGCGACCAGCCACACGACGCGCGCTGCCATCGTCTCGGTCTTGCCGCTGCCGGCGCCGGCGACGACGAGCGCGGGCGCCAGGGGCGCCTCGATGACCGCGACCTGCTCGTCGGTGGGCGGGAACTGCCCGAGGGCGGACGCGATCACCCGTGCAGACAGGAGGGGGGACGGGGACACGGATGCTGCGGCCCCCGGCTGCGGGCCGGCTCCCTGCACGATCGTCACGAGGCGCTCACCGGGCCCACGGTGTGGATACGGCAGAGTCCGTACGAGTGCTCGTCGCGGCAGTGCTCCTCGTACGGTGCGGTGAAGCTCACCCCGCGCATGACCGCGACCGCCGTGCGGATGCGGCCGACGAACGCGTCGCGGCGCTCGTCGTCGAACGGCGGCTGCCACGGCGTGACGTAGTCGGACTTCGTCGCCGTCGGCCGCAGCACCAGCAGCTTGGCGCCGCCGGGCTCGTGGCCGTCAGCCTCGGCGATCGCACCCGACTCGAACGCGAGCTGGTAGGCGGCGAGCTGCGGGTTGTCGAGCACCTTGGCGTCGGTCTGCGGCTCGCGCTTGCCTGTCTTGAGATCCATGATGACGACGGTTCCCTCCGGCGTGAGCTCGACACGATCGATGTAGCCCGACAGGATCACGCGGTGCTCCCGGTCTTCCGCATCCGGACCGGGCACCGGCTCGTGGCGGTGCGGCACGCCGTCGTCGTCCAGCGGGATCACGACCTCGAAGTGCGGCTCGGCGCCGATCAGCGTTCCCCCGCTGTCGTCGAACCGACGCAGGTACAGGTGCAGGCGCCGCACCAGATCGCGGGCCCGGGTCTGCTCGGCGCGATCGCGCCATTCGGCCTCGAAAGTCAGCTCGCCCCAGCGCGACTCGACCTCTGCCCACAGCGCCGCCTCGTCGTGGCCGGCCGCGTGCTCGAGCGCCGCGTGGATGATGGTGCCCAGACCGGCGGTCGTGCCGCCCGGGTCGCCGCCGAGATCGCCGATGACCCAGTTGAGCTCGCACTCCTCGAGGGCGTGCAGCCGCGAGGGCGAGACGCGGACGTCTTCCCGGGAGAGATCCCGCAGCGGCCCCGACGACGTCGGCCCGGCGACGCCGTACCACTCCTGCGGCGACGCGCCCGGAACCCCGGCGTCCGCGAGGAGCGCGAGCTGCTGCGCGGCGCGTGCCGCCGGTGCGGCGGAATACGCGGGGACGGCGGCGGCACGCGGCCCCGCCGCGGTGAGCGTGCGGCGGTGCCGTGCCACGAGTCCGCGCAGCGACACCGGGTGGTCGAGCTCGAAGGGCTCGGGGTCGGGCAGCAGCTCGAAGAACACGCTGGGGCCGGTGTCGTCGTCGTCGACGGCCGTGACGATCACCTGCGCCGTGGCGCGCGAGAGCGCACGGGCGAGCAGCCGCAGCTCGTCGTGCATCGCGCCCCGGCGGCGGTCGAACGCGCCGAGCGTCTCGCCGTCCGCGCGGGTGGCGGCATCCGTCAGGCGCCACGTGTCGAGGAGGCTGCCGCGCAGGCGCGTATTGGGCCACACGCCGTCCTGCACACCGGCCACGACGACGGTGTCGAACTCGAGCCCGAGGGCGCCGGCCGGCGTCATGATGCGCACGCTGTCGTCGCGCGTCGGCGCCTCGAGGCGGTCCTCGGCGACGCCGCTGTCGAGGATGGAGCGCACGAACACCCGCGGATCGGCGTCGAGCGACCGCTCGACGAATCGCTTGGCGGCCTGGAAGAGCGCGACGAGCGCATCGAGGTCGCGGTTCGCCTGCTCGGCCAGCGGGCCGTTGCCGCGTGCGAGCTCGCCCCAGGCACGGGCGAGGCCGCTGCGGTCCCACGCGGACCAGAGCAGCTCGTGCGCCGTCGCCCCCCGGTCGAGGTCTTCGCGCAGCACCGCGAGCGTGCGGGCCAGCGACGCCGCGCGCCGAGCCTCGCGCGTGTCGAGCAGATCGAACTCGAGCGGCTGACGCATCGCCGACAGCACGAGGTCGCGGCCGGAGCGCTCGGCGACGTCGGCGCCCCCGGCGTCCTCGGGGCCTTCGCCGGTCGCTGCGCCCTCGAAGACCCGCCGCAGCTCGGCGTGCCGCAGCGCCGAGCGCAGCCGGCGCAGCTCGATCACGTCGAGCCGCCCGTACGTGCCCACGAGCGCGGCGGAGACGTCGTCGAAGGTCCACTCGTCGCGGGAGGCCAGCTCGATGAGCCGCAGCAGGTCGGCGACCGGGCGCACGGCACCGAGCGCACGCCCCGGACCGCTGGAGCGCGCCGGCACCTCGCGGGCCGACAGCTCCGCCTCGAGCGCGGCCACCTGCCGGGTGTCGTGCGCGATGACCGCGCACGCATGCCACGGCACGCCCTGGTGCACGTGACGCTCGCGCAGCACGCGCGCGACCGCGTCGTACTCCTCAGCCGCCGAGCGCAGCGTCAGCACGCGCACCGCGTCGTCGGGCTCCGCGCCCGACGTCGCGCTCCGGTGCGCGACCACGCCGACCGCGCCGATCCGCTGCGTCACCCGGCCGACGAGCTCGCGCTGCCACGCCGTTCCGCGATGGCCCTCCGACAGCACGTGCACGGCGCCCAGCGACGCGGCCAGTCGTGCGAAGTTCTCGGGCGTCGCGCCGCGGAACGAACCCGACCCGACGTCGGGGTCGCCGAACGCGAGCACCGCGGCGCCCCGGGCGCGCGCGGCCTCGAGCAGCTCGACCCCGCCCAGCGTGAGCTCCTGCGCGTCGTCGACGAGCACGACGCGCACGCGGTCGACGGCCGGGCTTCCCGGCGGAGCGGTCCGGAGCAGCCCGACCGCTTCGCGGACCAGGCCCGCCGCATCGCGGTGGGCGCCGCGCATGGCGCCGCGCACCTGCAGGTAGTCCACGAAGAAGGACGACAGCGCCACCCACGCCGGCAGCCCGTGACGCTCCCCCAGCTCGCGCAGGCGCCGCGGCTCGATGCCGAGCGTCGTGCACTCGGCGAGGAACGTGCGCACCTCGGTGCGGAATCCGGCCGTGCCGCGGATCGCCGGGCCGAGCCAGTCGGGCCAGCGCACGGCGCCGGCCGCTTCGTCTTCGTCATCGCCCTCGAGGAGGTCGCGGATGATCTGGTCCTCGTCGCCGCCGGTGAGGAGCTGCGGCGGATCGGCATCCGCCGCGACGGCGTGCGCCCGCACGATCTGGAACGCGTACGACGCGACCGATCGCGCGAGCGGGCCGGTCGTGGCCACGCGCACCGCGAGGCCGAGCCGGTCGCGCAGGGCGGTCGCCGTCTGCCGCGACGGCGTGAGCACGAGCACCGCATCGGGGTCGATGCCGCCGTCGATGAGCGCCGCGACGCGTGCGATCAGCGTCTCGGTCTTGCCGCTGCCCGGTGCGCCGACCACGACGCCCGATGCCTCCGACGGCAGCTGCAGCACGGCCTGCTGCGGCGCGTCGGGGCGGTACGCCGTCTGGTCTGCCCTGCCCGAAGTCACCCCTCGACGCTAATACGAAGGCACGACATCGGGCGTTCGCCCAGAGCGTGCCGCCGGCGGCCGGACGCCGTCCCACCGTGTCGTAGAGTGGCCATGCGCCCGGGAGCCCTCAGCCCTTCCAGCTGGAAACCGTCGCCCCGCGCAGGAGGTCAGTCACGTGGAGATCCGCATCGGCATCGCGAACACCGGCCGCGAGCTCAACTTCGAGACCAACGAGCCGGCCGCCGACGTGAAGAAGTCCGTCGCCGCAGCGCTCGACGCCGGTGCCACGCACGTCACCTTCGCCGACGCGAAGGGCAACTCGTACATCGTCCCCACCGCGGGACTCGCCTACATCGAGCTCGGCTCCGAGGAGTCGCGCCGCGTCGGCTTCGTCGCCTGAGCGGACTCACGACATGCAGATCCTCATCGCGTTCATCGTCGGCGCGGTCGTCGGCATCGGCATTCATTTCCAGCTGCACCAGCGCCTGACGCGGGGCGTCGTCCTGGCCCCGATGATCGGCGCCGTGGCGGCCGGTGCGGCATGGTCGATCCTCACCTGGGCAGGCGTCGGCATCGACACCCCGTGGCCGTGGCTCGCGGCGCTCATCGCCCCGATGGTGGTCACCTACCCGGCCATCACCCTCGTCTCGCGCGCACGCGTCGCCCACGACGCCCGCGAGAAGGCCCGCCTCGGCATCGGCTGAGCGCCGGCCCCGCGCGGACTTCGCGGGATGGATGCCACGCCCGCGGCGCAGCATCCATCTCGCCTGTCAGGCGGCCAGGCCCATGGCGTCCATGCGACGCGAGTGGGCTGCCATGAGCTCGGTGAAGACGGGCTCGACCTTCTCCTCGGCCGCCGGGCCGAGATCGGTGGGCCGCAGTGCGGCACGCGCGATGAGCAGGGTGTCGCCCACCAGGCGGCGTCCCCACAGCGCCAGCAGCGACTTCCACTCGGGGTCGCTCGCGATCGCCTGCGAGATGAGCTCGACGATCGCCTGACGGTCGTCGTCGGCCTGCAGGATCCGGGCGACCCGGTCGCCCGTGTCGCCATAGCTCGCCGACAGGGCGAGGTAGAAATCGTCGAGCATGCCGGCCGTGATGTGCACCGACAGCATCGTCTCCTGCGACCGAACACCGTGCGTGGCTGCCCGGAAGGCGTCCAGCGGCTCGCGGAACGGCCGCATGATCTCGGTGGGGTCGTCGCCGCGCTCGCGGATCAGCGCCACGAGCGCCTCGTGCTTCGTCAGCGCCGCGCCGGCGGCGCGTGACACCGCTTCCTTCTCGCCCAGCTCGGGGATCGTCTGGATGAGCTCGGTGAGCGTCTCGAAGAAGCCCAGCTGCAGGTACGCGGCCTGACCGAGGAACGTGTCGATGTCGGGAGCGAGCTCCTCGAAATCGACGCGATTGCCGCCGCTCAGCTCGTCACGAGAGCGCAGCTGCAGCTTGCGCCCCGTGTCGCGGCGCTGCCAGAACCACTTCACCATGGACGAAAGCCTACGAGGGGACACCGCCTCCACGCTCGCGCGGGGGTCCTCGGGTATCGTGGGTGTCGGCCCCGGCGTCGGATCGGGGCGCCCGCGCCTGTGGGAAAGAAGGGCGTGGATCGCTTTTCCGCCCGCGCGGCGACCTCGCAGAGGCCGGCTCACGCGCCCGGGCATGAACCCAGGCAGCATCCCACTGCCGGACAGGCACCCATCGTGACGACCTTCGCCGAACTCGGCGTTGATCAGGACATCGTCGACGCGCTCTCCGCAAAGGGCATCGTCGACGCGTTCCCCATCCAGGAGCAGACCATCCCCCTGGGCCTTCCCGGCCAGGACATCATCGGCCAGGCCAAGACCGGCACCGGCAAGACCTTCGGCTTCGGCATCCCCGTCGTGCAGCGCCTCGGCGCGGAGCCCTCCCACGGCGTCAAGGCCCTCATCGTCGTCCCCACGCGCGAGCTCGCCGTGCAGGTGTACGAAGACATGGACATGCTGACCTCGGGCCGCTCGACGAGCGTCGTCGCCATCTACGGCGGCAAGGCGTACGAGGGGCAGATCGACCAGCTCAAGGCCGGCGCGCAGATCGTCGTCGGCACGCCCGGCCGCCTCATCGACCTCAACAATCAGCGCCTGCTCGACCTGTCGAACGCGACCGAGGTCGTGCTCGATGAGGCCGACAAGATGCTCGACCTCGGCTTCCTCCCCGACATCGAGAAGATCTTCTCGAAGGTGCCCGCGGTCCGTCACACGCAGCTCTTCTCGGCGACGATGCCCGGCCCGATCGTGGCCCTCGCGCGCCGGTTCATGTCGAACCCGATCCACATCCGCGCGACCGACCCCGACGAGGGCCTCACGCAGGCGAACATCCGCCACCTCGTCTACCGCGCGCACTCGCTCGACAAGGACGAGGTCATCGCCCGCATCCTGCAGGCCGAGGGTCGCGGCAAGACCGTGATCTTCACGCGCACCAAGCGCGCCGCGCAGAAGCTCGTCGACGAGCTCAGCGACCGCGGCTTCAACGCCGGCGCCGTGCACGGCGACATGAGCCAGGAGTCGCGCGAGCGGTCGATGGCCGGCTTCAAGGCGGGCAAGAAGGACGTGCTCATCGCGACCGACGTCGCCGCCCGCGGCATCGACGTGGACGACGTCACGCACGTCATCAACCACACCATCCCCGACGACGAGAAGACGTACCTGCACCGCGCCGGCCGCACCGGCCGTGCCGGCAAGACCGGCATCGCGGTCACGTTCGTCGACTGGGAGGACCTGCACAAGTGGGCCCTCATCAACCGCGCGCTCGAGTTCGGCCAGCCCGAGCCCGTCGAGACGTACTCGTCGAGCCCGCACCTCTTCTCCGACCTCGACATCCCGGCGGGCACGAAGGGCCGCATCGTGACGGCCCCGAAGACCCAGGCGGTCCGCGTGCAGCCCGAGCGGGCGGTGGATGCTGCGGCCGAGGTCGAGACGAACGGCCAGGCTCCGCGCAGCCGGCGTCGCCGTCGCCGGTCGGGCTCGTCCGAGCGGGTCGGCTCCACGTTCCAGACAGCGGAGGGCGGCACGGACGGAACCTCCGAGCACGGTGCCCCGGCCGCGGCCGACGGCGACCGCTCCACCGACGGCGGCGGCACGCACGACGGCGGGGGCAAGGAGCACCACGACGGCAAGCCGGCTCCCCGGCGTCGCCGTCGCCGCCGTGGCGGCAGCGGCGGCGGGGCGGCCCCCGCGGGCGGCGCCACCGTCGGCGCCTGAATTACGCATCTCTCCTGTCGCGGCGCCGTCATACGGCC
>NZ_JBHJWZ010000001.1:1061897-1078540 GCF_042267145.1 Microbacterium sp. NPDC056044
GGGGCCCCCCGCCCGGGCGGGCGGGGGGGGCGGGGGGGGCGCCCCCCGCGGCCGCCCCCCGGGCCCCCCCCCACCCACCCCCCCCCCCCCCCCCCGCCCCCCCCCCCCCCCCCCGCGACAGCGCTATGGTGAGCGCAGACGGCGCACAGGGCGCCGGTACCTCGCATTCACGAAAGGCACACGATGCGCATCATCGAGGCCGTCACCACCGGCTATGAGTACCAGGGCTTCTGGGGCTCCTTCTGGGACATCATCTGGTGGTTCCTCTGGATCTTCTTCTTCATGGCGTACCTGTTCGCGCTGTTCGCCGTGATCGCCGACCTGTTCCGCGACCACAAGCTGAGCGGCTGGTGGAAGGCCGTCTGGATCATCTTCCTGATCTTCGTGCCCTTCCTGACGCTGCTCGTCTACCTCATCGCGCGCGGCAACGGCATGGCCCAGCGCAGCGCGAAGGAGGCCTCCCAGCTGCAGAGCGCGCAGGACGCCTACATCAAGTCCGTTGCGGGCGCCGGTGCCAGCCCGGCCGAGGAGATCGCGAAGGCGAAGGGTCTCCTCGACGCCGGCACGATCACGCAGGCCGAGTACGACGCACTGAAGGCCAAGGCCCTCAGCTGATCGTCCGCGTGCGGACCGTCATCGTCTGACCCGGCATCCGGGTCGCGGAGCGCCCTCGTCCACCCTCACGGGTAGACGGGGGCGCTTCCGGTGGCGCGGGCGATGATGCGTGCGACCATCTCGTCGGTCGTGGTGTTCTCGCCTGGCTGGTTGGGTTTTCCCAGACCGTGGTAGTCGCTGGAGCCGGTCACGATGAGGTCGCGCTCGCGGCACAGGTCGCGCAGGGTCGACAGCGCCGGGTCGCGGTTCTCACGATGACCCAGTTCGAACCCGGCGAGGCCGGCATCCAGCATCCGTTCCAGCAGGCGCATCGGAAGCAGTCCGGCGCGCCCGGCGGGATGCGCGATGACGGGCACTCCCCCGGCGCCCGCGACGAGTCCCACCGCGGTGACCGGGTCGGGCGCGTACAGAGCGACGTAGTAGTCGCCGCGCGGGCTCAGGATGCCGGCGAACGCCTCGGCCCGATCGCGGACGAGGCCCCGCGCCACCAGGGCGTCGGCGATGTGCGGCCGCCCGACGGTGGCGCCGTCGGTGGTCTGCTCGAGGATGTCGTCCCACACCAGGTCGTAGTCGCGCGCGATGCGGTCGGCCATCAGCCGGGCCCGGTCCAGCCGCGACGCCCGGATGCGGGCGGTCTCGGTGCGCAGGGCCGGCTCGTCGGGGTCGGGCAGATATGCCAGCACGTGGACGCTGCGCCACTCATGGCGCGCCGACAGCTCCATCCCCGGGACGAAGGTCATGCCGAGCGAGGTCGCGGCCTCGGCCGCCTCGGCCCAGCCCGACGTGGTGTCGTGATCGGTGAGGGCCGCGGTGCGCACGCCGTGCCGGTGCGCGGAGGCCATGACCTCGGCGGGCGGCTGCGTGCCGTCGGAGTTGGCAGAGTGCAGATGCAGGTCGCTCGGTCCTTCGAACCGCTGCAGTCTGGGCATCCTCCGAGCGTAGCGCGGGGCTAGCACGCGCCACGCCCTGTGCGCTGACGGATCTCACAGCCTGCTCGCATAGAGTCGCGGTCGTGCTTCGCCTGCTCGGGATCCTCGTCACCGTGCTGTCGGCGATCGCCGCAGCGGTGCTGACGTTCCCGGGCTTCTTCCGCCTCGAGCGGTACTTCCCCATCGCCCAGATCGTGTCGTTCCGGGGCATCCTCGCCCTCGCGTTCGCCGCCGTCGCGCTGCTGGCGCTCCTCCTGGCGATCGCCCGCCCGATCCGCGTGTTCGCATTCTCCATCGCCGTCGTGGCGGGGCTCGCGACCGTCGCGAACGTCGCGGTGCTGACGTCCCGCGGGGGCCTGGGCAGCGACCCGCTCCCCGCGAAGACCGACGCGTCCATCCGCGTCATGACGTGGAACACCGCCGGCGCCGCGACGCCGCCCGAGACGATCGCCAAGATCGCGGTCGCGATGGACGCCGACATCGTCGCGCTCCCCGAGACCACCATCGAGACAGGCGAGAGCGTCGCGATCGCGATGCGGGATCTCGGGCATCGCATGTGGGCGCACCACGCGTCGGATCCGTCGACGGAATGGGATGCCGGCTCCACGACGCTGCTGATCTCGCCCGAGCTCGGCGATTACGCCGTGATCGAGTCCTCGCTCGACGGCACCAGCAACACCTCGACCGTGCCGAGCGCCGTCGCGATGCCCGTCTCGGGCGAGGGTCCCATCGTCGTGGCGGTGCACGCTGTCGCCCCGCGCCCGAGCTATATGCAGGACTGGCGCGACGATCTGCAGTGGCTCGCGGACCAGTGCGGCGACGGCAACGTGATCATGGCCGGGGACTTCAACGCGACGGTCGATCACATGGCGGGGCTGGGGCTCGACGGCGCCACCCTCGGCCACTGCAGCGATGCCGCGGTCGAGACCGGCAACGGCGCGCTCGGCACCTGGTCGGCCGACCTGCCGGCCATCCTCGGCGCCCCGATCGACCACGTCATGGCCACGCAGCAATGGCAGGCGACGGGCTCGCTCGTGCTGCGCTCCCTCGACGACTCCGGCTCCGACCACCGGCCGCTCATCGTCCAGTACGACCCCGCCGGCTGAACTGTCCGGCCTCGCACACGCGTGCGAGACTGGGGAGCATGAGCAGCGCAGCCAGCGAGCAGTCCCCCGGCGCCACGAGCACCACCGAGACCGAGACCTCGACCCCGCCCTCGACGAGCACGAACCGGCGCCAGCCGTACGGTCAGGGCTTCCTCGACACGATCTCGACCGGCTGGGCCGAGCGGCCCGATTCGGCGCCTCCCGCGCGTCCGCAGGCGCCTTTCGCAGCGGCACGTCGCGCCGCCGTGTCGGCCGCGTTCCCCGGCAAGCGGCTCGTGATCCCCGCGGGCGAGCTCAAGCAGCGCAGCAATGACACCGACTACCCGTTCCGCGCGCACTCCGCGTTCTCGCACCTGACCGGCTGGGCCTCCGACGCCGAGCCGGGCGCCGTCCTCGTGTTCGAGCCTCGCAGCTCCGGCGGCCACGACGCCACGGTGTATTTCCGCGAGCGCGCGGACCGCACGACGAGCGAGTTCTACTCGGACGCCTCGATCGGCGAGTTCTGGATCGGCCCCCGACCCGCACTGGCGGGCGTCGCGTCGGATCTCGGCATCGCCACGGCGCACATCGACGACTTCGAGGCCGGTGACGGCGACGCGGTGCTCGACGAGGACGACGACCTCACGCGGTTCGTCTCGGAGCTGCGCCTCGTGAAGGACGCGTACGAGATCGGCCAGATGGAGCTCGCCGTCCAGGTGACGGCGTCCGGCTTCGACGACATCGTCGCGAACCTCCCGGCGATCGTGGAGCACCCCCGCGGCGAGCGCGTCGTGGAGGGTGTGTTCCACCAGCGTGCCCGCAGCGACGGCAACGCGGTCGGCTACGACACGATCGCGGCATCCGGTCCCCACGCGTGCTACCTGCACTGGACGCGCAACGACGGCGCCGTCGTGCCCGGCGACCTCATCCTCATCGACGCGGGCGTCGAGGTCGACAGCCTGTACACCGCCGACATCACGCGCACCCTGCCGGTGAGCGGCCGTTTCACCGAGGTGCAGCGCAAGGTCTACGAGACGGTGCGCGAGGCGGCCGACGCCGCGTTCGCGGTGGCGAGGCCCGGGGTGAAGTTCCGCTCGATCCACGAAGCTGCCATGCAGGTCATCGCGACCCGCGTCGCCGAGTGGGGGCTGCTGCCGGTCACCGCCGCGGAGGCCCTCGACGCCGATCAGGGCGGGCACCACCGCCGCTACATGGTGCACGGCACGAGCCACCACCTCGGCATCGACGTGCACGACTGCGCGCAGGCGCGTCGCGACATGTACTACGACGGCATCCTCGAGGCGGGCATGGTCTTCACGATCGAGCCGGGCCTGTACTTCCAGATCGACGACGTCACCGTGCCCGAGGAGTACCGCGGCATCGGCGTGCGCATCGAGGACGACATCCTCATGACCGCGGACGGCCCGGTGAACCTGTCGGCCGCGATCCCGCGTACCGCGGACGAGGTCGAGGCCTGGATCGCCCGCGGCGGCCGCTGACCCATGGCGTACACCCCGCCCGCGTCCTTCACGACGCGCCCGACGCTGACGGGCACGTTCGGCATGGCCGCGTCCACGCACTGGATCGCGACCGCGACGGCGCAGGCCGTGCTCGAGCGCGGGGGCAACGCCTTCGACGCCTCGGTCGCCGCCGCCTTCGTGCTGCACGTCGTCGAACCCCACCTCAACGGCCCCGGCGGCGATCTCGTGGGGATCTTCCAGGAAGTGGATGCTGCGGCCCCGACTGTGGTGATGGGCCAGGGTCCGGCCCCCGCCGGCGCCACGATCGAGCACTACCGGGACCAGGGTCTCGACCTCACCCCGGGCGCGGGAGGCCTCGCGGCGGCAGTCCCCGGCGCCGTGGACGCCTGGCTCCTGCTGCTGCGCGACCACGGCACGTGGGAGATCGCCGACGTCCTCGCGTACGCCATCGGCTACGCGCGCGACGGGCACCCGCTCGTCGCGGGCGCCGCGGCCACGATCGCGCGGGTCGCCGACCTCTTCCGCGACGACTGGACGACGTCGGCCGACCTGTGGCTGCCGGGCGGCGAGATCCCGGTCGCCGGGCAGATCGTGCAGAACCCGGCGTACGCGGCCGTGCTCGACTCCCTCGTGCACGCATCGTGCACCGTGCGGGACGACGGGCCGGTGGGCAGGGCCGCCCGCATCGACGCCGCGCGGCGCGAGTGGAAGACGGGCATCGTCGCGCACGAGGCATCCGTCTTCCTGGCGCAGCCTCACCGGCACTCCGGCGGCGGCGTGCACGCGGCGGTCATCACGCCGGACGACTTCGCCGGCTTCGACGCGGGCTACGAACCCGCCGTCACCCGCGAGTTCCGTGGCCGCACGATCGCGAAGGCCGGCGCCTGGACGCAGGGACCCGCGCTGCTGCAGACGCTGGGCATGCTCGAGCCTCTCGCCGACGACCTGCTCGACCCGTCGCAGGAGCCGGGCGCGCACACGATCCTCGAGGCGCAGAAGCTGGCATACGCCGACCGCGACGCCTGGTTCGGCGACGACGACGTCGACCTCGACGCACTGCTGTCGGCCGAGTACCTCGATGCGCGGCGGTCGCTGATCACGGCGGAGGCCTCGGCCGAGTTCCGGCCCGGCGCCCTGCCCGGACGCGCGCCGTTCCGTCCCCCGCTGCGCACGACCTACGACGCGCCCGCCGTCGGAACCGGCGAGCCGACCGTCGCCAAGACCGGCGAGACGCGCGGCGACACCTGCCACCTCGACATCATCGACCGGTGGGGCAACATCGTCTCGGCGACGCCCTCGGGCGGCTGGCTGCAGTCCTCGCCGACGATTCCCGCGCTCGGGTTCTGCCTCGGCACACGGTTGCAGATGACGTGGCTCGAGCCGGGGCATCCGTCGTCCCTCGTCCCGGGCACGCGCCCGCGGACGACGCTCACGCCCACCCTGGTGCTGCGGGACGGCGCTCCCGAGTTCGCGATCGGCTCGCCGGGCGGCGACCAGCAGGACCAATGGCAGCTGCTGGCGCTGTTGCGCATGATCGTCGGCGGGTATGCGCCGCAGCAGGCGATCGACGCTCCGGCACTGCACACCACGTCGATGCCGGAGTCGTTCTGGCCCCGCACCTGGACACCGGCGGGCGCGGTCGTCGAGAACCGTCTCGGCGACGCGGTGATCGAGGGGCTCGAGCGACGCGGCCACCGCGTCACTCGCGCCGGCGACTGGGCGCTCGGCCGCGTGTCGACCGTCGGGCGGGACTCGGCCACCGGCGTGCTGTGGGGTGCGGCGAACCCGCGCGGGATGCAGGGGTACGCCGCCGGGCGTTAGCCCGCTCAGGCCGCCGGCCTGCGCACCGCACGCCCCACGTAGCGCGCCGAGGGGCGGATGATCTTCGGGTCTCGCGCCTGTTCGAGCAGGTGCGCCGTCCACCCGATCGTGCGCGCGATCGCGAAAGTCGGCGTGAACATCGAGCGCGGGATCCCGCACCGCTCCATCACGAGCGCGGCCCAGAACTCCACGTTCGCGTGCAGCTCGCGGCCCGGCTTCGCTTCGGCGAGCAGCCGCTCGGCGCTCTCCTGGAAGCGCAGGGCGAGCTCGACGCGCGGGCCGCCGGTACGCGCGGCGACGCGCTTCATCAGCTCGGCGCGCGGATCCGCGGTGCGGTACACCGCGTGACCGAATCCCATGAGCTTGCGGCCGGCAGCGAGCTCCCCGCGGATCCACGGCTCGATCCCGTCCGCCGAACCGACCTCGTCGAGACCGTCGAGCGCGCGGGACGGCGCGCCGCCGTGCAGCGGCCCGGTCAGCGCGCCGAGCGCCCCGACGAGGCAGGCGGCAGCATCCGCTCCCGTCGAGGCGATGACCCGGGCGGTGAAGGTGGAGGCGTTGAAGCCGTGGTCCATGACGGCGATGAGGTACGCGGTGAGGGCGCTCTCGGTCGCCGCGTCGGGCACGACGCCCGTCACCTGGAGCAGGTAGTTCGCGACCACGCCGCGGTCCTCGACCACCGGCAGCCTGGCCTCGCCCTGGGCGCGACGCCACAGCGCCCCCACGAGGACCGGGGTCGCCGCGGCCAGCGCGACCGCGTCGGCGAGGCGTTCGTCCTCATCGAGATCGTAGAGCGGACGGATGCTGCGCCTCGCGCCGAGCAGCGGCCAGGCGGCTGCGAGCCCGGCGAGCACGTCGGGCGTCGCCGACGACACCAGGTCGACCACAGCGTCGACGTCGGCGCTCCACGCCGTGAGGGACTCCACGATGCGCGCGGCGAACGCCGGGCGCGAGGCATCCGTCGGGTCCTCGCCCGTCACGAGGAGCTGCCACGCGTCTTCGAAGGTCGCCGTCTCGGCCAGCTCGATCGCAGAACGGTCCCGGTACTGGTAGAAGCCCTCCGCGCCGCGGACATCGCTCACCGCGGTGTCGGCGACGATCACGCCGGCGAGGCCGTGCGGCGCGTCGATCGGGGTGGGGCGTGTCGTCGTGGTCATGTCAGCTCCTCGTTCGGGGTCCGGGACGGCCGCCGTGGCCGCTCACTCCCGCTACAGTCAGTGTCGGAACTTGATCAGGCTTTCGTCAATCTTGATCGGATCAACATCATGAGCGACCTCCCCCGACTCACCGCGGCCGAGGCTGCCGCGCGCCTGGGCGTCAAGCCGGAGTCCCTGTACGCGTACGTCTCGCGCGGACTGCTGTCACGGGAGCGCGACGCCGCGGGCTCGTCGTTCGATCCGCTCGAGGTCGAGGCGTTCGCGCGCCGCCGCCGCCGCTCCTCGGTCGCCGCCCCGGGGTCGCCCGCGCCGGGAACGCCGCTCATGGTGCTCGACACGCGACTCGCCCACATCGATGACGACGAGCTGCACTATCGCGAGCGGTCGGCGGCGCGACTCGCGCGCGAGTCCTCGTTCGAGGAGGTCGTGGCATGGCTGTGGGACGTGCCGTCGCTGCGCTCCCCCACAGCGTCCGATCTCGCCATCGCCCGGGGCACGATCGCCGCGCTGGGCGAGGCCGCGACGCCCCTCGACCGTCTGCAGGTCGCGGTGACGGCGCTCGCAGCGACGGACCCGCTGCGCGACGATCCCGATCCGGCGCAGCTCGTGCGCGCCGGCGCCCGGCTCGTGACCGGCCTGCCCGCCGCGCTCGCGGGCACCGGTGAACCGGGCGGCGTGGCGCAGACGCTGTGGCGCGCCCTCGCTCCTCGTGACCGGCCCGGCGGGCCCGGGCTGCTCGACGCCGCACTGGTGCTCGTCATCGATCACGACCTGGCCGTCTCGACGCTCGCCGCCCGTGTCGCCGCGTCGGCGCGGGCGTCCGGGTACGCCGTCGTCAGCGCCGCGCTCGGAGCCTTCGACGCGCCGCTGCACGGCACCGCGAGCCGCGCGGCGGCGCAGCTGCTGAGCGCCGTCGGCGAGGGAGAGGAGCCCGCGACGGCGATCGCACGCGCCGTCCGCGACGGCGGGCGCGGCATCCCGGGCTTCGGTCAGCCGCTGTATGCCGGCGGCGACATGCGGGCCACGGTGCTGCTCGATCTGCTGCGGGACACGCCGGCGAGCGAGCACGTGCTCGCCGCGGTCGACGCGGTCGCAGCCGAAGTGGAGCACCGTGCCGGACTCCGGCCGAACCTCGATCTCGCGCTGGCGGCCCTCACGCTCTGGGCGGACATGACCGCTGACGCCGGCTCGGTGATCTTCGCGATCGGCCGGATCGCCGGCTGGATCTCGCACGCGGTCGACGAGTACGACGAGCGCCCGATGCGCCTGCGTCCGCGCGGGCGCTACGTCGGTCCCGCTCCGGACTGAGTCCGGCGCATCCATTGCGCGACCAGCGGTGCGAGGTCGGCCGCGATCTCGGCCGCGGGCCGCTTGCGTCCCTTCACCTCGAACGAGTGCCCGCCGCCCTCGATCCAGGCGATCTCGGCGACCTGGCATGACGCCACGGCCTCCTCGAGCTGTGCATGAGGGTCGATGAACGGGTCGTTCGTGCCCTCGACGAACAGCTGCGGCTGCCGCACGTCGGGCAGGTGCGCGGTGCGGGCCTTGTCGGGACTTCCGGGCGGGTGCAGCGGATAGCCGAGGTACACCAGGCCCGCCGGGTCGATCACACCCTCCGCCGCGGCCATCGACGCCATCCGCCCGCCGTACGACTTGCCCATCGCGAACACCGGCACGCCGGCCGCGCGGCCCGCCAGGTCGGCATGGACCGCCGCCCAGGTCGCGATCGCGTGCGCCGCGGGTCCCGGCATCCGTCTTCCCGCTTCCGTGTACGGGAAGTTGAAGCGCAGCGTGGCGACGCCCTCGACCGCGAGCGCGTCGGCGAAGCCGGTGAGGAACGGATGCTGATACCCCGCGCCCGCGCCGTGCGCGACGGCCGCGAAGGCCCATGCCGACGACGGCATGACCAGGTCGGCCGAGACCTCGGCGGTTCCGTTCGGAAGCGCGACGGCGATCCGCGAGGACGCGCCGTCTGCGCTCACGCGCGCTCGCTGTCGTCGGCGCGCGGGGCGTCGGCCGTCGCGGGCTCCCGCTCAGCGGCTGCGGCGTCGGCATCCACCGCACGAGCCGCATCGGCGGACTGCTCCGGCGCGGCGGGCGCCTCGTCCCCGGCTGGGGGCTCGGTGTCGGCCTTCGGCGCGACCCGCTCGCCGTACTTGGGCGGCTCGGCGGGGCGCTCGACCGGCGTCGGCGCGACGGGAACCGCCGCCGGCGCGACGGGAACCGCCGGTGCGGACACGGTCTGGGGGCCGAGCACCTGACGCGCGCGGCCGACGCTGTTGTCGGTGACGGTGACCTCGTAGTGGTCGGCGACGACCTGCATCACCGACGCGTAGTCGCGGCGGCGGCGCACGAACGAGTAGGCGACGATGCTCAGCAGCATGCCGATCGCGATGCCGACGAAGAGGACGCCCACGAACGCCTGGATCGGCACCGACGGCGAGCCGATCACGAGGATCGCCGAGAAGAGGAGGCCGAGGAGGATGCCGTTCACCGCACCGGAACGCGCCGCCGACGCGTAACCCAGGCGGCCGGTGATGCGCTCGATCGAGCGGAGCCCGAGCCCCACGATCGCGATGTCGCGCGCGGGGATGTCGGCGGCGATGAGCGACGACACCGCCTTCTGCGCGGCTTCGTACGTCGGGAAGCTCGCCACGGTCGGTCCGACTGCCTCGGAACTCTGCGGAGAGCGCCCTCCCATCATGGTCATCTCCCCATCCTCCCACGGCACGCGGACTACGCTGGGACGTGTGAGCACGCAGAGGGTTTTCGTCGCGCGCCTGTCCGGGTGCTCGGTCTTCGACCCCGCCGGCGACCGTCTCGGCAAAGTCCGCGACGTCGTCGTCATCTACCGCAAAGACGATCCGCCCCGCGTGATCGGGCTCGTGGTGGAGATCCCCGGTCGCCGCAACGTCTTCGTGTCGATCGGCCGCGTCACTTCCATCGCGACGGGGCAGGTCATCACGACCGGGCTCATCAACGTCCGCCGCTTCCAGCAGCGCGGCGGCGAGGTGCGCGTGATGGCAGAGCTGCTCGGCCGCAAGGTGTTCTTCGCCGACGGCTCCGGCACCGCGGTGATCGAAGACGTGGCGATCGAGCGCAACCGCCTCGGCGAGTGGGATGTCGGGCAGCTGTTCCTCCGCAAGCCGAAGACGAGCGCCTCCCCCTTCGCCAAGGGCCCGACGACGTTCGCGAACTGGGACGCCGTGCGCGAGAGCCAGATGCCCGGCGAGGCGCAGTCCGCGGAACAGCTCGTCGCGACCTACTCCGAGCTGCGGCCCGCGGACCTCGCGAACACCCTGCTCGATCTCCCCGAGGAGCGACTGCTCGAGGTCGTGGAGGAGCTTCCCGACGACCGGCTCGCCGACGCCCTCGAAGAGATGCCCGAAGAGGAGCAGGTTCACATCCTCGAGGCCCTCGACGACGAGCGCGCGGCCGACATCCTCGACGCCATGGAGCCCGACGACGCCGCCGACGTCCTCGGGCAGCTGCCCGAGGATCAGCGCGAGGAGCTGCTCGAGCTCATGGAGCCCGAAGAGGCGGAAGACGTCCGCGCGCTCCTCAAGTACGGTCCCGACACCGCCGGCGGCCTCATGACGAGCGAGCCCATCGTGCTCTCCGCCGACGCGACGATCGCCGAGGCTCTCGCCCTGATCCGCCGACACGAGCTGCACCCCGCGCTCGCGGCCGCCGTCTTCGTGACCCTTCCGCCGTACGAGACCCCCACCGGGCGTCTCCTCGGCACGGTGCACTTCCAGCGCATGCTGCGCTACCCGCCGCACGAGCGGCTGGGCGCCATCATCGACGACACGCTCGACCCGGTACCCGCGACCGCCTCCGCCGCCGAGGTCGCGCGGCTGCTCGCGTCGTACAACCTCGTCTCGCTGCCCGTCGTCGACCCGGCCCATCGGCTGGTCGGCGCGGTCAGCGTGGACGACGTGCTCGACTATCTCCTCCCGGAGGACTGGAGATCGCACGATGCCGAGGAGGATGAACGCCCGGCATCCGTCCCGACCACGACCGCGAGCATTCCCAGGAGGCGCTGATGGCCCGCAACACCCGCCAGCCGTCGCTCGACGCGCCCCGTGGCCGCTCGGGCATGCTGCAGCGCTCTCCCCAGCCGTCCAGCGACCGCTTCGGGCGCTTCTCCGAGGCGTTCGCCCGCGCGATGGGCACGTCGGGCTTCCTGATCGGCATGACGATCTTCGTCGCCGTGTGGCTGACGTGGAACATCTTCATGCCGCCGCAGCTCCAGTTCGACCCGGCGGCGACCAACTTCACGCTGCTCACGCTGATCCTGTCGCTGCAGGCGTCGTACGCCGCACCCCTCATCCTGCTCGCGCAGAACCGCCAGGACGACCGCGACCGCGTGCAGATCGAGCAGGACCGGCAGCGCGCCGAACGCAACCTCGCCGACACCGAGTACCTCGCGCGCGAGGTCGTCGCGCTGCGGATGGCCGTCAACGACTTCGCCGACCAGGTGCTCACGCGCGACGTGCTGCGCAGCGAGCTGCGCGCCATGCTCGAGAAGCTCGAGAGCTCGGCCGACGTCGAAGACGGCGCCGCCCGATGAGCCCGGCCTCCGCGGACGCCGTCCGCGCCGCTGTCGGCGCCGTCCCTGACCCCGAGCTGCGCCGCCCCATCGGCGAGCTCGACATGGTCCGCGAGATCTCGGTGGACGGCGACACCGCGCACGTCGCGATCGCCCTGACCATCGTCGGCTGCCCCGCGGCGGACCGGATCGCGACCGATGTGCGCGCGGCCGCAGCATCCGTTCCCGGGATCACGGAGGTGGCGCTCGAGGTGGGTGTCATGACGCCGGCCGAGCGGCACGCCCTCACCGAGCGGCTGCGCGGCGGGCGCTCCCGCGAGATGCCGTTCGGCCCCGGCACGCTGACGCGCGTCATCGCTGTGACCAGCGGCAAGGGCGGCGTCGGCAAGTCGACGGTCACCGCGAACCTCGCCGCCGCGCTCGCCGCGCGCGGGCTCGCGGTCGGCCTCATCGACGCCGACGTGCACGGCTTCTCGATCCCCGGCCAGCTCGGGCTCGTCGCGGCCGACGGCACCGTGCCGCAGCCCACGCGCGTCGACGAGCTCATGCTGCCGCCCGTCGCGCACGGCGTGAAGGTCATCTCGATCGGCATGTTCCTGCGCCGCGCCGAGGGCGATGCCCCCGTCGGCGCCGTCGCGTGGCGCGGGCCGATGCTGCATCGCACCGTGCAGCAGTTCCTCACGGACGTGTACTTCGGCGACCTCGACGTGCTTCTGCTCGACATGCCGCCCGGCACGGGCGACGTCGCGATCTCGGTCGGGCAGCTGCTGCCCAACGCCGAGGTGCTCGTCGTGACGACGCCGCAGGCCGCTGCGGCCGACGTCGCGGTCCGCAGCGGCATCGTCGCGCGTCAGACCGGGCAGCGCGTCATCGGCGTGGTCGAGAACATGGCCGCGATGACCCTTCCCGACGGCACGACGATCGACGTCTTCGGCTCCGGCGGCGGCGCCGCGGTCGCCGAAGCGCTCTCGCAGCCGGACGCCGCGGTCTCCGTGCTGGCGTCGGTCCCGCTCAGCGCGACACTGCGGACGGACGCGGATGCCGGCACCCCGGCGGTCATCGCGCACCCCGGCGACCTCGCGGCGCGGGCCATCACGGGCCTCGCGGACACGCTCGCGCAGACGCCGCGTGGACTCTCGGGGCGCTCCCTGCCGTTCCGCCCGCGCTGAGCGCGGCGCGCGTCAGGTCGCCTCGGTGTCGTAAGGCGTCGGGCCCTCGATCGGCACGCGATACGGCGTCCGCACCGGCGTCGTCGGAGGCGTGGCCTGCGGCTGTGCGGCCGTGACGCTCGCCACCGGTGCGTCATCGAGCAGCGCCTCGCGGATGATGCGGCGAGGGTCGTACTGACGCGGGTCGAGTGTGCGCCAGTCGACGTCGTCGAAATCCTCGCCCATCTCGTCGCGCACGCGCGTCCGCGCGGTCGTCACCCACTCCCGCGCCCGCTTGGTGAGCCCCGCGAGGGCCTCCGCATACCGCGGCAGCCGCTCGGGTCCGAGGATGAGTGCCGCGACGAGTCCGATCAGCAGGAGCTTCTCGATCGTGAGGCCGAAGATCATGCCTTCAGATTACCGCCGTGCCTGTGCGGCCAGCGCCGCGGGGCCGCGTAGGCTGGCGGGCGGAGGATTCCGATGGGAGAGCAGAACGCGAACCAGCGGTTCGTCGACGAGGCGACGAGCGAGCCGGAGCACATCGCGCGCGCCCGCGCGCACGCGCTCGAGCTCGGCGCCGCACCGATCAGCCCGGCGATCGGCGCTCAGTGCGCGGTCATCGCCGCGGTGTCGCAGGCGCTCAACATCGTCGAGATCGGCACGGGTGCGGGCGTCTCCGGCCTGTGGCTGCTCCACGGCTCCCCCCGCGCGACCCTCACCACCATCGACAAGGAGCCCGAGCACCTCGGCGCCGCCCGCCAGGCGTTCGCCGAGGCCCGGATCCCTCCGGCCCGCGCGCGCTTCATCACCGGCCGCGCCTCGGAGGTGCTGCCGCGCATGAACGAGGCGTCCTACGACATCGTGCTCGTCGACGCCGACCCCGACGGGGTCATCGAGTACGTCGAGCACGGACTGCGCCTCGTGCGCGCCGGCGGGACCGTGCTGGTCCCCCGTGTGCTCGCCGGTGGCGCGGTCGCCGATCCGGTGCGCCGCGACGCGGTCACGACCGCGTACCGCTCGCTCATCCAGGAGACGCAGGCATCGCCGGCGGTGATCGGCGCCCTGTCGATCACCGGCGAGGGACTCCTGCAGCTGACGACCGTCGCGACGTCCTGACGACGCGCCGACGAAGACGCGAATGGCCGGTCCGATCGGACCGGCCATTCGCGTAACGAGCGATTACGCGGCGTTGACGACGCCCCCCAGGACGTCGTAGAGCTCCTTGGCCTCAGCGTCGTTCACCGAGACGACCAGACGACCGCCTCCCTCGAGCGGCACGCGCACGATGATGAGTCGACCCTCCTTCACGGCCTCCATCGGCCCGTCTCCGGTTCTCGGCTTCATGGCTGCCATTGCGGCTCCTTTTCATCGATGGTCTGCACGTCGAGTTTATCGTGAGGGCCGACGCCCCGGGCACGCCTGGGGAAAGCGGCATCCGTCATCCGGCGTCATGGGACCTGGAGGTTCGTGCTGCCGAGGGCATACATGTTGTAGATCCACCACCACTGACCGACGAGACACGCGACGAGCACGCCGATGCGCCAGACGCGCGAGCGCGGAACGGCGAACGCGCCCCACAGCGGCGACAGCGGCACCAGCAGCCGGAAGATGCTCGTCTGCGGGAAGAACACCAGCAGCAGGTAGACGAGGTAGCTCGCGCTCCACAGGCGGATCTCGATGCCGAGCCGGCGCACCTGCGGCAAGGCGATCAGCGCTGCAGCGATGAGCAGCAGTCCCCCACCGACGAGGACGTAGCCGAGGACGAGCGGAAGGTGCCAGATCGTCTCGAACCAGTACGACACGCCCTCGAGGAAGGGCTCGAACGGAGTAAACGTGGCGTCGCCCAGGATCCAGTTGCGCCGCCACGCCATCTCGGTGGCCAGGTAGGCATCGGGCGTGCCGGTCGCCCAGCCCGCTATGAACTGCCAAGCGAAGCCCGCCACCGCCGCGAGAAGGCCGGCGGCGATGATGTGGACGATCTCCGGAGCACGCAACGGCTCGCGGGATCGCGTGAACCAGCGCCAGATGCCGAAGAGCGCCAGGAACAGCGCGAACGCCAGCACGCCGGGTCGGGTGAACGCCATCAGCGGGATCAGGGCGTACAGCCACAGATAGCGCCGCCGCACGACCGCCAGCAGTGCGCAGAACAGCCAGAAGAGGTTGAGCGCCTCGGCGTAGCCGACATGGAAGAGCGCCGCGAGCGGCCCGCTGGCGAAGAACGCCACCGCCCAGAGCGTCGCGGATTCGTCCAGCCGCGACCGCAGCAGGTAGTAGAGGGCGACGGATGCCCCGTACCCGGCGGTGAGCGAGACGATGAGCGCCCCGGTCTGCCACATGCCGAACGGGACCGACACCCACTGCGCGAGCCACGGATAGATCGGAAGGAACGCCCACGCGTTCTCGGCCACCTGTCCGGAGTCGGTCAGGGGCAGCTGGCCGGGGTAGCCGGAGACGGCCACCAGCCAGTACCACTGGCCGTCCCACGCGACGACGGTGTCGCCGAGGCGGGCGTCGGCGCCCATCCGGGACGTGAAGCCCGAGAGCTGGGTCGCCGCGAACAGGAACAGGGTGGTGACGACCCTGGCTGCGATGTAGATCGCCGCCACGCGCAGCGCGGTCCGCGCGGCGGACGGGCGCGCCACCGGCGACGAGGTCAGCTGCTCGCCAGCCACGCGCGCAGGCCCCGCTCGACGGCTTCGATCTGCGAGACGGGCACGCGCTCTTCGTCGTGGTGGGCGAGGTGCGGGTCGCCGGGACCGTAGTTGACCGCGGGGACGCCCAGTGCACTGAACCGGGCGACATCGGTCCAGCCGTACTTCGGCCGGGGCTCTGCGACGACGGCCGCGAGGAACTCCTGCGCGAGCGGCGCGTCGAGCCCGGGCCGCGCACCGGCCGCGGCGTCCACGACGTCCACCTCGAACCCGGCGAACACCTCACGGACGTGGGCCTCCGCCTCGGCGACATCACGGCTGGGCGCGAAGCGATAGTTCACCTCCACCTCGCAGAGGTCGGGGATCACGTTGCCCGCCACACCTCCGCTGATGCGCACGGCATTGAGCCCCTCGCGGTAGACCAGGCCCTCCACCGCGACGTCGCGCGGCGCATAGGCAGCGAGGCGCTCGAGGATCGGCGCCGCCTTGTGGATCGCGTTCTCGCCGATCCAGGCGCGGGCGCTGTGCGCGCGCACGCCGTGCGTGCGGACGATCGCGCGCAGGTTGCCGTTGCAGCCGCCCTCGACCTCGCCGTTCGACGGCTCACCGAGAATGGCGAAGTCACCGGCGAACAGGTCGGGCCGGGTGCGCGCCAGCCGGGTGAGACCGTTGAGGTCGGCGTCGACCTCCTCGTGGTCGTACCACATCCAGGTGAGATCCACGCGGGGGTCGGCGAGTTCGGCGGCGAGCTTCAGCTGCACGGCCACGCCCGCCTTCATGTCGACGGTGCCGCGTCCCCAGATGAACGGGGCGCCGTCAACCTCGATGTCCTTGGTCGGCACGTTCGCGTTGATGGGGACGGTGTCGATGTGGCCGGCGATGACGACGCGCTGCGCCCGGCCCAGCTGGGTGCGGGCGACGATGGTGTCCCCGTCGCGGTACACCTCGAGGTGGTCGAGCGCGGAGATCTCGGCGAAGATCGCATCGGCGAGGGTCTTCTCATCTCCGGAGACACTCGGAATGTCGCAGATGACGCGAGTGAGTTCGACAGAAGACAGAGACAGGTCGAGCGCCGGCATCCCTCGAGTCTACCGAGCGCGAATACGGGCTGTTAACGCGGAATGGCCACCCTGCGATGGGTGGCCATTCCGTGAATGGGTGTCCGGCGGTGTCCTACTCTCCCACAGGGTCCCCCCTGCAGTAC